>CADANY010000008.1 GCA_902789395.1 uncultured Bacteroidia bacterium
ATAGTAGTAACCACCGTCCTTGCCATCCTTACCGTTCTGGCCATCCTTACCGTTCTCACCGGGCTTGCCGTCCTTACCCTGGGCAGCGAGGCCGGTATCCTTACCGTCAAGGAACCAGTTGCCGTTCTCACCGATCGTGACTACGGTACCGGGAGCACCGGGATCACCCTTGTCGCCCTTGTCACCTTTGTCACCCTTCTCGCCCTTGTCACCCTTGGCGCCGGCAACACCATCCTTTCCTGCAGGAATGGTGTAGGTCTTACCATCGCTGAGTGTAAGGGTTACAGCACCATTCGCAGCCTGGGATACATTCGTGAGAAGGTATCCAGCCTTGATCTGGTTCTGAAGATCCTGCAGTGCGCTTTCAACTTTCGTCAAACGGCTATCGAGAGCGTCGATATCCGGCTGATAGTCCTTGCAAGACACTGCCATTCCTGCGAAGCCCAATACGAGAGCTCCAGCGAGGAACAAGTTCTTGATTTTTTTGTTCATAACAAAAAATGGTTTAAAAATGTGAATAAATATTATTTATTTATAACCTTTATTCGTTGTTTTTTTGGGCACACCATGCCGGACAATTCTGCACCGCTCATGGGTAGCCACAAACATACTTATGCGCAAAGTTAATCAGTTTTTTTTAATTACAAACAATATTTCTAAAAAAATATGCAAATTTTCGTGCGTTTCAACGCACTGAATGCGTGTTTTTTCCTTTATTCTATTGCATATCACGAGAGAACGTCCCGGGACGGGTCAGCATCTCCTCCCGGACAACCTCGCCCGAAGCATTCCGGACTCGGACCAGAATCTTCCCCTTCGCCGTCTTCGCCCGGGCACGGAACATATGGTTACTCGAACGGGATTTGTGCGAAGTAAAGATCTTCGCGCCCTCGACGCCGGCCCAGACCGGAGCGAAGCTGACAGAGAACAAGGGATCCTCGTCTGCCGTCCGCTCTACCGCAAGCGGCCTGCCGTTTTCCAGGATCTCAACCGTCTCTCCCGGACGGAACTGCCAATAGTTGACGTAGATCCAATTCGTATACTCCTTGGCGGCATAATCGATATGAGTTCCGTACTTTTCAATTTCCTTCCGCATCTGAGGATCGTTTTGGTAGAAGGCGCGTACGGCGTTCATGTCGTAGATCCGCATCGCGACATCCCCGTACATCTGGCTCCGGAACTCAAGGGAGGAACTCTCCGGGGCAAACCGTCCGACAAAAATCCCCGCCGGTTCGCCGTCCATACAGATCACCGGATTCGACCGGGTCGACCACATATTCCCCGACAGGGCGGGCAGCATAAGCTGGGTCATGTGCGGAAATTTCTCATTCTCACAGAAAAAGATATCATGGACATGACCGGAAAAGACCCGGACCTTTCCGAACCGCGCAAAGGCCTCATCCAGTTTCGCCGTCTCTTCGGGATTATTATGATAGGTACCGGTCCCATCGTCCTTGATGACGGGGCAATGCGTGCAGAGGATAATCTCCGCGTCGTCCGGCAGCAGGGCCAGATCATTCCGGAGGAAGGTCCACTCGTCTTCCGTGAACCCCCGCTCATAATTCCGTGCTCCCCGCACACCGGGTGCCTTCTTCCCCTCTCCCGGGGTATTGACATAGATGATATTGTCCATCATGATCCAATGCTGCTTCCCGATATTCATGGAATAGTACGTCGGGCCCATGACTTCCCGGTAGATATGCTCCGCACGGAAATCCGTGTCGGGACCCATCACGGCAGGATCATTGTCGTGGTTGCCGGGAATGCTGAACATCATCGTCGGATAGCCCTCCTGCACAAAGGTTCGGTAACCGTCGGCAAGACCATAATTGCATTTCCCCCAGAAAAGTTCGTGGGTAAAATCCCCGAGATTGACCGTATAAACCGGGGCCTCATGCCGGAGGGAGTCGATCTTCGCCTTGAGGAAAGGCATGGTTAAGTCGTGGAAAATCTGCAGGTCACCACGGATCGGATCGTTCGACAGATGCACGTCGGTCAGAAAGACCATCGAATACTTTTCCTGATCGACCGGATGCAGGATGAAATTATGCTCTTCCCGCTCATAATAGGGCTTTTCAAGACGGGCATGGAAGTCGGGTTTGATTCCGTCGGCCGATCCGGGCTCATAACCTGACGGCAGGATGACGAATACGGTTCCCCGTTTTTTTCTCGAATAGAGCCGGTAGCGCCCGTCCGCATCCGTCCGGGTGATCTGGAGACCGTCGGAAACGCCGACGCCTTCAAGAGGACGCCCGTCGGCATCTGTTACGCGCCCTATTATATTATAAGGTATTCCAGCCGCGAGAAGCGCTTTGGCTTCTTCTGTAATCGGCCGGTAGTAAGCGAGAAAGTCGGTCCAGCGGTAATATGGTCCTTCGGCCGGTTCGATCGGAAGGACGAGGTTCTTCTCGTTCCAGAGCGGCTTGACAAGGATATCGCCGGATTTATTCCGGTAGAAGATCAGCTGCAGGTTGGCGGCCATGGGAATGTCGGCAACCTGCCAGACGTCTTTTACCCGTTCCGGCTCGACGACCTCATTCCAGGTACCGATATTCATCAAAGTCAGCAGGCTCATCAGGCAGCCGTCGTGGCCGAAACGCAGATCCGCCTGGACCTTGCCCGAAGCGATATCCTTCTCCGCACGGGTCAGGATATCATCCAGCATATAGCCCGCAAGGGCCCGGCTGACGCCCTGGCTGTAGACTGCCGGCCCCTTTTCGACGTAATATTCGAAATTGTCACACTCCCAGAGCGCAAGAAGGTCTTCTTCGTTGAAAAGGTCCATGAAGTCAGCCTCTATGGGAAGGCTTGTCATGTTCATCGCCAGGAAGAAAAAGTCATAGGTCAGCTTGAAAGGATCGACCTTGCCGAGGGCTTTACCGGGATCTTTGAACATGCGCCCGAGAATCGACTGCCAGTCAATGTGTTCCTCTCGCATGGGATTGAATACTTCCTGCCGCCACTGAGCGCGGTCTTCCCGGACCTCGGTCCAGTACCACTCGTTGGCATAGCGGTGGTCCCTGGACTGCGGATTGAGAAAATGCTTGTCGGCGAGGGAGGCGTCCGACTTGATTTCCAACTTGGTATTGGCCTCCCGGAGTCCCTCCAGGAAAGCGGCCATACTCTGGATCGTACGGGGTACGTCGGTCGAAAAGGCATGGACCTTGGCCGCCCCCTTGAAAACCTCGGGATAAGTCTCTATCATCCTAGCACCCAGCTCTTTATGCTGCTTCTTTCCGAGCGGGGTCAGTTCCCCTGCCCTGTCCTTTAGCTGCGGATAGATCTTTTCGTACCGGGCGCAGACATCCTCCCCGAAGGACGTGAGATTCCCTTCTTTCCGGGCCCGGGTCAGTGCCTCATGGATCCGGGTATACTGACTTTCGGACAGGATATAGCGGGCGCCATGGCGGGCATAGGACGAGATATAAAACGGTTTGTATCCCTTCGGAGCCGGGGTATAGTCCCGGTCTGTGAAATCATTGACATAATAGATCCCACCGTATTTATATGGATCGGCCTGCGAAAAAGCCTGGACCGAAAGGATCAGGGATAGACAGAAAACAAGGACTCTTTTCATCATCATCGGTTATTTGGTGCTTGAAAGGATTTCTTTGGCAACACTGAGGCGGGCCTGGCAATAGGCGCGGAACGAGGTCCATGGATAGTAGGGTCCCTCGAACCCCGCGATAGGGAAACGGACTTCCCGGTCGTTGAGCGAAGCCCGGACGAGGATCTCTCCGAGATCGTTCCGGTAGAAGACAAACTGCATATTCATCGCCGTCGGGGAACAATAGTGCCGGAAAACGGCGTCGACCTTCTCTGGGTCCGATTCCTCGATGTTCCAGCCGGGAATATCCAGAATCGTCGCCAGTCCGATCAGATAGAAATCGTGGCCGAAACGGAGACGGACCTGGACGGAGCCGTCGGCAAGATCGGCATCCGCCGTCTGGATGATATTCTTCAGGAGGGTCTCTTCAAGCGCCCAGTTCCGTCCCTTGTGGGCCGGAGTCCGTCCGGCGACGGAATAGAAGCGGAAGTTCTCGGCGCGCCAGAAATAGAAAAGTTCGTCAGGGGTCAGAAAGTGCTCCAGATCGATCTTGTCCGTCACACAGGGGACGTCGACGGCGAGATTGTAGAGAAGCCGGCAAAGGTCCATCCGGGTCGACCGTCCTCCCTTATCCGCATAACTGACATCCTTCAGAAACCGCCCCAGCATAGCCTCGGCGTCGATATGGTCGTTCATCAGGGCGAGGTACTGCTCACGCCAGGTATGCCGGCCGCTATCGAACTCTTTGTCTTCGGGACGGAAATGCGGATTAGTCGAAGAGTGGGGATTGAGATAGTAACGGTCCGTCGTCGAAGCCGTCTGGGTAATATCGAGGGTCGGATCGCAGGTCTTAAGCCCGTCGCAGAATTCGGCCATTGACAGAATTACGCGAGGGACCGTCGTAGAACGTGCATCGATAACGGGGTGATTCTTAAAAACTTCCGGATAAGCCTTATACATCCGCATTCCGAGACGGCGAAGCTGCCGGTGGCCGGTCTCCGTCAGGTCGCCCCCACGCAACTGCACGTCCGGGTAGAAAGTCATAAACGTATCATAGAGCTCCTTCCCGACCGGGGTCAGCTGGTCATCCTCGGCGGCTGCGGTCAGGACACGATACCATGAATCGTACCCCGAACTGGAGCCATAGGTCCGGGCCCCGTGGCGGTTGTACGTCGAGATATAAAAAGGTTTGAAGCCTTTCGGGGCGGGAGTCGGAGCCGGAGTATCGAAATCATACAGGGTATAATTGCCCCGGATAATCGTCGGATCGGCTTGATAGGCCTCCCTTGCCGGGGGATAATACAGTTCCTGGGCTACGGCCGAAAAGGCGCCGGAAAGGGCAAGGCAAATAAGAAGAAATCTTTTCATATTCCGATAGTTACATTTTCAATTAAACGTTTCGCTTCCGCGATTCTTTCTTCGCAGTAGGCCTGCAGGAGGTCCCACTCATAGTATCTTCCGCCGTCTTTCGAGACCTCGGAGGGGAGCGGAAGGGACAGTTCCGACTCATTGAGGAGGAGATGGACCAAGACCTTTCCCTGCCGGTTCCGGAAGAAAATCCACTGCAGGTTGACCGACATCGGGAAATGATACGTCTGCCAGCTGTCCGCAACCTTTTCGGGGTCCTTCGGAGCAGAAGAAAAACCGTCGGCACGCAGGAGGGAGAGCAGGGCCATCAGGCCTACGTCATGACCGAACCGGCAGCGGAGTCCCACACTCCCCTCCCCAAGATCCTGCCGGGCATCGTCGAGGATCTTTTGGAGAAGGACTCCGGCCGTCGCCCACTGGAGGCCTCCGAAATACGGAGCCGGGCCGAAATGGGCATAAAACTGGAAGTTGTCCGCCGCCCAAAGGGCATACCACTCCTCCGGAGTAAAGAGGTCATGGAAATCCTCATCGTAATCGACGCACTGGGTCGAGGCGACAAGGGAGTACAGGTCCTGCACAAAGCTGAAAAGACGACCGTTGCAAAGCGGCTTTGCCGTTTCGGGGTCTTTGAAAAGTCTTCCGATAATCGCCTCAGCATCAATTATTCCGCGCAGTATATCCCGATCCCTGCGATAACCGGCGTTCCGGAGGGAGTCCGCCCGGACATGCTTCGACGCGGCATAGGCTGGATTGAAATCGGATTGGGCAGACATATAGTCCATATAGACATTTCCCTGGTCCATCCGGATATCTACCCCGGGCATCTCCCTTGCCATCTGGAGGCAGAAGGCGCTCATTGTCAGGACACAACGTTGGGAAGTGGAAGAAACCGCAACGATCCGGGGGGTCTCCCGGAAAACGCCGGGATAATTCCGGACCATCCGGTGGGCAATCCCGAACTGCTGGCGCTGCCCCTTGTAGGAAAGGTCGCCCGCCCGGTCTCGCATACTCGGGTACATCCGGCGGTACCGCTGCCGGAAAGCCTCCCCGTAAGGGGTCAGCAGATGCTGCTCATGGGCCTTGTCGAAACGGTGGTACAGCGTCTCGTATCCTCCGAGACCATACCTCGCTCCATGACGACCGAAATGACTGATATAGAAAGGCTTGTACCCTTTCGGGGGCGCACCGGGCAGAGCCGGGGATTCGGGGTACATGTTATAAACGCCTCCTCCCCTATAAGGATCGGCGAGGATTTCCATACGCGCCTTGCCGGCTTCCTGTCCCGAGAGAAAACCAGGGGAAGCGACCGCCAGCACCGCAGCCAATATCATCAAAGAATGGAATCTCATAACGCTAAAAGTTTATAAATATACGGAATAATTTCGAGACTCCACCCATAAGTACCGGCATATTACAAAAATCCTGTGCGCCGGAAAGCGCACAGGAAAAACACAAAAGACTAACTTTCAATAATTTAGCGATTAGTTCTTAGCAGCTTCAGCTTCGGCAGCCTTGATCATGTTCTCGTTTGCGGAGATGTAGATCTCGACGCGGCGGTTCTGGGCGCGGCCTTCAGCGGTCTCGTTGGAGGCAACCGGCTCGTCATAGGCATGACCCTCGACGCGCATGCGGCTCTCGGCGATACCCTTCTGGTTGAGAAGCTTCGCTACAGACTGGGCGCGCTGCAGGGAGATACGGTCGTTGACCTCGCGGGTGCCGGTATTGTCGGTATGGCCGAAGATGGTAATATCCGTATCGGTCATATCGGACATCTCGCTGGCGAACTTGGTCAGTTCCTTCTGGGCGCTGGTGGAAAGGGTCGTTCCGTTCTTCGGGAAGAGGATTCCGCTGTCAAAGGTAACCCTGATGGCGGTCAGACCATTGGCGTCCTCGACCGTTTCGACCTTGGCGTTCTCGAGAGCTGCAAGCTCTTCAGCCTTCTTGTCCATCTTGTTTCCAATAACGGCACCGGTACCGCCGCCGATGGCGGTTCCGATCGCAGCACCGATAGCGGCGCCCTTGCCGTCCTTACCGATCAGATAGCCGAGTCCGGCACCGACTGCTGCACCAGCACCGGATCCGATAAGGGAACCGGAGGCAGTCTTGGACAGTCCACATCCGCTGAGGATGATCAGTCCGCTGAGAATGATAGAAGCAAATTTCTTCATGATAATAAGATGTTTAAAAAAACTATTCTCGTTCAACTTGGTAAAATTATCAGTTTTTTTCCATTACACCAAATTTTTTTATTCTATTCGGCAGGGATACAGACCTTACTATAGTGGCACTGAAGGACTTCCGGAGAGTCACCGTGCCAATTGTGCATCCCGTTTCCGAGGCAGTTCCGCCACTGGCGGCAGTCTGCACAGCGCCCTGTCCGGGCCCATTCGCGCCTGCGGAAAGGCTCGAATCGTTCTTCCCAGACTTGATAGAAATTATCTTTATAGATGCTTCCCTGTGAGAAGCGGTCCCGGTCGATGTTGGGGCAGGCGCAGATGCGCCCGTCGATAAGGACGGAGGCGATATTGATCCCGGCATGACAGAAATAACGTACGTCCCGGACCTTTTCCTCGTATCGACCGAGATAGCCTTCGCAGCTGAACGTCACCTTCATCCTTCCGCCTTCCTCCCGCTTTTCGCTGATAAAGTCCATCAGGGAAACGAACTCCGCATCTGTCAGATGCATTTCCGGATCGGATGCCGCCCGGCCGATCGGGATGATCGTAAAGAGCCGCCACTGCCGGACTCCCTGCCCGGAAAGGATCCGGTAGATTTCCGGAAGTTCGGAAAGGTTCCGCTTGTTGACGCAGGTGACGACGTCCGCGTTCAGCCGGGGCTCTTTCGTGAAAAGGCCGATGGCCGTAAGGACCCGCCGGTAGCTGCCCGGCATGCCGCGCATCCAGTCATGGGACGCTTCCAGTCCGTCCAGGCTTACGGTCAGCACGCCCATCCCGGCCCCGAGAAGGCGCTCGTGCATGGACGCGTCATAGAACCATCCGTTCGTGACCATCCCCCACCCGAATCCCCGCCGGCGGATTTCCGCTCCGGCCTGGACGATATCCGGCCGCAGGAGCGGTTCTCCCCCGGTCAGGACGACCGTGAAGTCCTTGGGACGGTGGTCCGCCGGTATCGTATCCAGGGCTGCCAGGAAGTCCTCCAGGGGCATGTCCTTCTCCCGACTCTGGACGGAGCAGTCGCTCCCGCAGTGACGGCAGTGGAAATGGCAGCGGGTGGTGCATTCCCAAAACAGATAGTTGAGTTCATGCACCCGGATCTCGTTGTCCCTGAAAAGGCGGAAAAGCAGCGGATTCATCAGTCTCGTACAACAGTTTGCCGCAAATGTACAACCTTTTTATTATTTTTGCGCAAGATAATCCGGGATGAGAGGTTTATTATAGAAAAGTGACTTTGTATGAAATGGCTGCATAATCTTCTGAAAGGGATCTCGCTCACGGGAGCACTCTTTGTCTTCCAGGCCTGTTACGGGACCCCGCAGACCCCGCTCGAGGAGGCAGAGGGGTTCGCACCTATGACCTTTTCCCTCGTCTCCCACGCAACCGGAGAGCCGCTGGAGGGGATCAAGATCAAATCCCGGGTATGGGAGACCCCCCGGCTGATCGGGACGACCGGATCCGACGGGAAGTGCCATGTCGAGATGTTCTATTACAGGAACCGTCCGGGACCTGTCATCAGTTTCGAAGACTCGACCGGGACGTATATGACCAAGGACACGGTCCTGGCGGATCTGCGGGAACGGGATATCCTGATTAAGATGGAGGCTGCGGAATGAGGACGCGTTTACTGGCAGCCATCTTCATGCTGGGTCTTTCTGCGGCCGCTTTTGGACAGGGCTACACCTTTCCCGGAAGATCCTTTTCGATAGAATCCGGAAGCGGTTTGCCCCCTTTCCACATGGGACTCATCGGGGTGTCATGGGATGTGCTTCGGGATCTGGCCGACAAAGGGCAGGATGTCGATCTCGGGAAGGGGTTCTTTCCCGTCATCAATCTTTCAGGAGTCTGGCGCAGGAGCATGAGAACGGAATTCGTCCTGACGGCGTGCCTCTCATGGAGCCACCACAGACTAATCCAGTACGAACCTTTCGGAATCGACCATAAAGGGCAGATAAGATATGATCTGGGCAAGGGTTCCGCCATCGGATGGAAGGACTCTACCTTCATCCCGAGCCTGACCGTCCACTGGCGGCACCTGTGGAATCCCGGAAGACTTGTCGAACTTTATTCCGATTTCGGCGCCGGTCTCGCGGCCTTTGTCCCTGTACCTTCCATCACTCCCATTGCCTTCCGATACCGGAGTGAGGATGCTTATTTCTTCGTTGAAGTGCCCCTGAGTCCCTACGCGACGCTATTCCATGCCGGTTTCGGCTGGCGATTCTGACGACCGTCATACAACAGACAAAAAAAGCCTCTCAGACATCTGAGAGGCTTTTTTGAGCGGAAAACGAGACTCGAACTCGCGACCCCGACCTTGGCAAGGTCGTGCTCTACCAACTGAGCTATTTCCGCAATTCTATACCCGCTTTTGGTGTTTCGGGATTGCAAAGTTACGACATTTTTTCTTTTCTCCAAAACTTTTTTCGATTTTTTGAAGCCTCGGGAATTGTGGCCCGGATTGAGGGGAAGAAAATTTGTTGAAATAAGGAGGAATCGTTAACTTTGGGAAATTTTACAAACTATTATTATGAAAAGAATTATCATTCTGCTTTCCGCAGTTATCATGACTGCAGCGACGCTTTCCGCACAGACGGTTCCCAGCGGGTTGAAGTACAAACAGCTGAAAAATATGTACAACACGAGGGAATATGTAAAAATGCCGAGTAATCCGTACTCACCGGGTTGGGCCGGTATCGGTTCGTTCGTCGTTCCCGGTCTCGGTCAGATGATTTGTGGAGAAGTCGGCCGGGGTTTTTCGATTCTTGCAGGGAATGTCGCCATCGGAGTCGCCGGCAACCTTACCGCCCGGAAAGTACTCAGCTATGTTGAGAAAGACGCTGCCGGAAAATACGTCAAAGGCTCCGACGGCCAGTATGTCGTGACCGATGAAAAAGCATTCAAGGGATGGGCCGGAGCGCTCATCGGACTCGGAGCCGTCTCCCTTGGTTATGACATCTGGAACATCTGCGACGCCGTCAAGGTCGCCAAGGTGAAGAATATGTATTTCCAGGATCTGCAGGGCCGCCGCTCGATGGAGCTCGACCTGTACCCTTCCGTCCATGTCGCCTCTACGGCAAACGGTGCCCAGGCTGTCGCCGGCATGACCTTCGCCCTTCAGTTCTAATCAGACAATCAAAGAACACTAAAATATTATGAGCCAACTACATGTTATCGACCACCCGATGATCCAGCACAAACTGACGATCATGCGGGACAAGAACACCGGATCCAAGGATTTCCGGGAATTGTTGAAGGAGATCGCGCTCCTGATGGGATATGAGGTAACCCGGGACATCCCGCTCGAGGACGTGGAGATCGAGACCCCGATCTGCCCGATGAAGGCAAAAATCGTCTCCGGAAGGAAACTGGCTCTCGTACCGATCCTGCGGGCAGGACTCGGCATGGTAGAAGGCCTGCATACGCTGGTCCCCGTCGCCAAGGTCGGACACATCGGCCTATACCGCAACGAGGAAACCCACAAACCCGTCGTCTACTACTGCAAACTGCCTGAAGATATCCAGGACCGGTTGGTCATCGTGACCGACCCGATGCTCGCAACCGGCGGAAGCGCCTGCGACGCGATTGCGATGCTCAAGGAACGCGGATGCACGAATATCCGCCTGATGTGCCTGGTCAGCGTCCCGGAAGGGATTGCCAAGGTCCAGGCGGAACACCCGGATGTCGACATCTATGTCGCCGCCGTAGATGACCACCTCAACGAAAATGCATATATTGTTCCGGGCCTCGGCGATGCCGGAGACCGGATATTCGGAACGAAATAGATGGATGGATTCATGATTTCCGGCATCCAGCAAGTGGGTGTCGGGACCGTTGACTTCAGGAGATCCTGGAATTGGTTCATCGATATGTTCGGGATCGACGTAAAGATCCTGGAAGACGATACCGTCGCGGAACGGATGCTTCCCTATACGGGAGGACAGCCCCATAAGCGCCATGCCTGCATCGCCGTAAACCTGCAGGGCGGCGGCGGGTTCGAGATCTGGCAGTATTCCGAAAGGAAGCCGGAGCCGATCCCGTTCGCAGTCGGCATAGGCGATCTCGGAGTCTTTGCCGCGAAACTGAACTGCCGGAACGTTCCTGCGTTCCATCAGGAAATTGCCGCAAAATGGGAGGGTGTGAGTCCCGTCTCCACCCTCCCGGACGGCACGCCCTGTTTCTGGGTCAAAGACCTGTACGGCAATTGGTTCCAGGTCGTCCAGACCGACTATCTCTATCTCGACCAGCACCGTCTTACGGGCGGTATGGGAGGGACGCTGGTCGGCGTCACGGATATGGAACGCTCCGTCGCATTCTACAGGGATATCTTCGGATATGACACGGTCAAATATGACCAGACCGGCGTATTTGAGGACTGGGCGGCGCTGCCCGGAGCCGGGGAGCATTACCGGAGGGTTCTCCTGACGACCTCGCATCCGAGGGAAGGTGCCTTTTCCGAGCTCATGGGGCCGGACTGCATCGAACTGGTGCAGGCGCTGGACCGGGGTCCGCGGAAGATTTTCGAGGGCCGGTACTGGGGAGATCCCGGTTTCATCCAGATCTGCTACGACGTTTCCGGCATGCGGGCTCTGGGGAAATTCTGCGCGGAAAAGGGCCATCCTTTCACCGTCGACAGCTGCCCCGGGGATGTGAGTTTCGATATGGGCGACGCTTCCGGCCACTTCACTTACATAGAAGACCCGGACGGAACCCTGATCGAGTTCGTTGAGACCCATAAGATTCCGGTCGTCAAGAAACTGGGATGGTTCATCGATATGAAAAAGCGGGATCCGCGGAAACCGCTTCCGAAATTCCTCCTGCGGATGATCGGCCTTGTTTCCCGCGAAAAGATCAGGGAATCATAAGAGGATGGAGACCGTCTGGATTACGGGTGCCTCCTCGGGAATCGGAGAGGCCTGCGCCTGCAGGTGGGCGGAAAAAGGAGTCAATCTTGTGTTGACTTCATCCTCTGCCGACCGGTTGTCAATAGTCGCTGAGAAATGCCGGGAGAAAGGATCTCCCGGCGTTGTCGTACTTCCATATGACCTTCGGTCGTCTGAAGGGATCGCCGGTCTGGTCCGACAGGCATGGGATGCATTCGAGGGGATCGACACGGCCTTTCTCAACGCCGGAATCAGCCAGCGGACCGGTGTGGAGGACACTTCGATGGAGATGATCCGGGAGATCATGGAAATCAATTTCTTCTCTCCCGCCGCCATCGCCCGGGAACTGCTGCCGCTGATGCAGAGCCGGGGGGGCGGTCATATTGCCGTCACGACATCGATTGCCGGCAGGTTCGGGTTCCCGCTCCGTTGCGGCTACAGCTCGTCCAAATTCGCCCTGTACGGATTCTTCGAGACTCTCCAGGCGGAGGCCTGGGAGAAGGGCATCCGGGTGACGATCGTCTGCCCGGGACGCGTCCGGACGAATATTTCCCTCCGCGCCCTCGATAAGGGCGGGAAGCCGCACGGAAAGATGGACCCGGGGCAGGAAGGAGGGATTTCCGCCGATAAGGCCGCCCGTAAAATCATTAAAGCTATCGCTAAAGGCCGCCGTGAGGTTCTCGTCGGCGGGAAAGAACTGCTGATGGTCCATGTCAAGCGGTTCTTCCCGGGACTCTGCGCCCGTCTTTCACGAAAAATAAAACCGGTATAAGCCTATGGATCATTTATTTGAGGAACTGGAGAAGGACTACCGCTTCAAGGAGGGATTCCACACCTGCATCAACTGCGGGACGTGCACGGCCGTCTGTCCTGCCGCCGAGTTCTACCGGTACGACCCCCGGAAGATCGTTTCGATCGTCCAGACCCGGGACGACCGGCAGATCGAGGAATTGCTGGCATCGGATACGATCTGGTACTGCGGTGAATGCATGAGTTGCGTCACCCGATGCCCCCGCAAAAACGGACCGGGGATGGTCATTATGGCCCTGCGGGACCTCAGTATCCGGACAGGGCTGTTCACGCGCTCCGAAAAAGGCCGCCAGATGCTTCCGCTTACCCATACCTTCGCCCGCAATATCCTCCAATACGGTTATTGTGTCTATCCCGAGACCTTTGACTGGAATGATCACAAAGAATCCGGTCCGGTCTGGAAATGGCATATGGACCACCTCGAAAAAAGCCTTGCCCGGCAGGGAGCGAATTATAAGGGAGAGGGACCGGGCGTCCTGAGAAAGATCCCGCAGGAGTCTCTGGATGAGCTCCAGGCGATTTTCGACGTGACGGGCGCCACCGAGCGGATCCGGCTTGTCGAGAAATACTCCGAGGAGAAAGCCCGGGAGATGGGGATGAGCCTCGAGGAATATGAGAGAAACGCATTCGAATTCAGTTCGGACAAACATTTCAACGAATGATTTACGAGGGCAAACAAAAAATCTGGAAGGACTACCAGAAAGAGATTCCGGACGACCACTGGTACTATGTCCGGAGCTGCATCCGGCAGAATTTCTTCCCGGCCAGCGAGCGGAAATTTACGGACATCACAAAGGATATCCTTGGCAAGGATGTCTACGAAACACCGTACCATACGACCTGCGGCGGCATAGCCTATCACTGTGACGCCATCCCGCAGGAGACGGCGATGACGATCGTGGCCCGGCAGTTCGCCCTGATGACGGAAACCGGATATGAGAATTATGTTCCGAGCTGCGTCACTTCTTTCGGCAACTATATCGAGATTCTGGAGACCTGGCGGGAATTTCCCGAGTTGGAGGCTCGTATCCGGGAGCAGCTCTGGAAGGCCTGCCGCCGGGAATTCAACAAGCCCAAATACATCGCCCATACGAGCGATCTGATCTATCACTGGCGGAACGTAATTGCCGAAAAAGCGGCCCACCGCCTCATTGATAAAGAGACGGGAGAGCCCCTCCGGATGGCGGAGCATATCGGCTGCCATTATGCCAAGATGTTTCCCTCGAAAAGCATCGGCGGCGCCGAGTATCCGTACGTGCTCGCCGGAATGATCGAGAGCTGGGGCGGACAGGTTGTCGACTATCCCGAACGCCGGCACTGCTGCGGCTACGGATTCCGGCAGTACCATATGAAAGCGAACCGGGGTTACTGCGTCTCGAACACCCATAAGAAATTCGAATCGATGGAGCCCTACGGGATCCAGGCGATTCTGACAAACTGCCCGGGATGCTGTTATTTTATGGACCGCTGGCAGTATGTTATCGCCGAGCAGACGGGAAAGACCTACGGCAAGGATGGGTTCGGCATTCCCGTCTTTACCTATGAGGAACTGGCCGGACTGGTCCTCGGTTATGATCCCTGGGACCTCGGGCTGCAGTTGCACCAGGTTGCGGTCGAGCCTTTCCTGGACCGTATCGGGGTTGAATATGACCCTAAGGCAAAGTATCTGGGCCTCAACAAGGAAGACCTGCTTAAACCGGAACTTCCCACGAACCTCAAATGTTTTTGACGATGAAAGAGAATGTTGTCATCATCGGCGGAGGTATCGCCGGAATGGAAGCGGCCAGGCAGCTGCTCCTGCTGGGCTATAACCCGATTGTTGTCGAGCAGAAAGAACAGCTGGGCGGCCATGTAGGCAAATGGCACCGCCTGTTCCCGGACATGAGCTCCGCCCAGGATCTGGTCCGCCGGATGGAAGAAGACATCTCCGAAGCGAATATCTTCCTTGAGACGAAGGTCAATTCCATCAACCGGCTCCGCGAAGGATACCAGGTCATGCTTTCGAACGGGGTCAATATCGCCTGCCGTGCCATCCTGATCGCGTCCGGATTCAAGCTTTTCGACGCGACCCGGAAAGAGGAATACGGCTATGGAGTCTATGACCATGTCATTACCAACGCAGACCTGGAGGCCTGGTTCAACGGGAATGCGGACCCACGGATCCCCCATGCGCCCGAATCCGTAGGCTTTGTCCATTGCGTCGGTTCCCGTGACCTCAAGGCCGGCAACAGCCAATGCTCCAAAGTCTGCTGCATGACGGCCGTCAAGCAGGCCATCGAAATCAAGGAACGTTTCCCTTCGGCACGGGTCTGGTGCTTTTATATGGACCTGCGCCTGTTCGGGAAGAAATACGAAGACTTTTACATCGGCGCCCAGCAGGACTACGCGGTCCAGTTCGTCCGCGGCCGCATTTCGGAAGTCAGCGAGGCGCTGGGCGGCCAAATCCAGGTCAAGGCCGAGGATACGCTGACCGGAAAACCCCTGAGGGTCCGGCTCGATCTGCTTGTACTGATGTCCGGTATGTCCTGCAACCCGGAAATGACCCGGCTCGCCAGGATGGCCCGGCTCGATATCGACAGCGACGGTTTCCTGAAGAGTCTGGACAATATCCGGAGCATCAATGAATCAAACCGTCCCGGCATCTTCTTCGCCGGTGCCTGTACAGGGACCAAAACCGTTCCCGAGACCCTTGCGGAAGCCCGTGCCGCCGCTCTGGACATCCACCGTTATCTTCAGAAAGGCCTATGACGGATTTCGGATTCAAGCTGAGCAAGAGTTCAGCTATCGAACTGGACAAAGTCGACACAAGCCTCTACGAACGCTTGTGCCAGGCAGAGCCGGGAGCCCGCATCTGTATGAACTGCGGCTCCTGCGGCGCAACCTGCACGGCCGGCCCTTACAGCGGGATGAGCCTGAGAAAAGTCATTCTCGGCCTGCAGCGGGGACAGGATGTGCGGTCCATGCTTTCCGGCTGCATGCTCTGCGGGAAATGCTCGATGGTCTGTCCCCGGGGAATCAATACCAGACACTTAATCCTGACCCTCTGCAGAATCTATGATTGACCGTATCTCATCGGGCTTCCACCCCTTCGTACTTCCCTTCCTCGCCGGCATGATCTTCGTGCTGGGGTACTGCCTGTATGGGATCATCAAAATCCTCGTCCAGCTTCCCGCGGAAGACCGCAAGCGCTTTTTCATCTCTCTGGTGACGCCGAAGACCTTTCTCAAGAACATCCGGGATATCTTCTGCGACTGCCTGCTGCATGTCAAGCTCTGGAAACGGAACCGCCTCCTCGGGTACATGCACTCGAGCATCGCCTTCGGCTGGTTCATGCTAATCGTGCTGGGGCATATCGAAGTCATCCTTTTCCTGCCGCACAGGATCCATCTTTTCTATTATCCGATCTTTTTCAATTTCTTCGTTGCCGAGACGGACTCTACGATCCAGGGATCCCTGCTGTTCTTCTTGATGGACTTTTTCCTGCTGATCATCCTCAGCGGTATCGCCCTCGCGATGATCAAGCGGGTCCGTTCGCGCCTTTTCGGCATGCGGCGGACGGCAAGGCCCTCCTTGCTGAACCAGATCGGGCTCTACGCTCTATGGGCGATCTTCCCGCTGCGTCTTCTTGCCGAAAGTTTCACCGCCCACATCAGCGGCGGATCCTTCCTGACGGAACCGGCCAACTGGGTTTTCCGGCAGTTCCTCGGGAACAATCTTAATATGCTCCCTACGTGGTGGGCCTATTCCATCTCACTCGGGGTGTTCATGTTCGTCCTCCCCTTCTCCCGGTACATGCATATCCCCGCGGAAATGATGCTGATTCCCCTGAGGAATGCCGGGATCAAAATCCGGAACGCGCGGAAAGGGTTTGCCCGGGTCGAGGTCTGGTCCTGCCCGAACTGCGGAGTTTGCATCGACGCCTGTCCGATGAGCGTCGACAAAGCGAATATCAAGGACTGCACCGTCTACCTGACCCGCCAGATCCGCCGGGGCAATGAGCGACGGATAGAGGAGATCAGCGACAAATGCCTGCTCTGCGGAAAATGCGAGGCAGTCTGCCAGGTCGGTGTCGAAGGGCCGGCGCTCCGGATCATGACGAGAGCAGAGCGCAAATATGCTCTCCCGCAGGACTATTCCAGCATACCCGTCGAGTCGCTCACCGAGGCCGCCAAGGGCAGCAAGGTACTGTATTATGGCGGCTGCATGAGCCAGCTGGTCCCGTCGATCGGCCGGAGCATGGAGTCTATTTTCCGGAAAGCCGGTGTCGATTATAAGTGGATGGACCGGGACGGCGGCATTTGCTGCGGACGCCCGATGTTCCTGTCCGGACGGATCAAGGAAGCGGAGGAGATCGTCCGGAAGAACGAATCCGTCATCCTGGGCTCCGGAGCCGGCACGCTCGTTGTCAGCTGTCCGATCTGCTATAAGATGTTCAAGGAGAAATATACGCTTCCGGGTATCCGGATCGTCCATTATATCAATTATATAGAAGAATTGATCGATGCGGGTCGGCTGCAGGTCACCCGGAGCGACCTCTGCTACGTCTATCACGATCCCTGCGAACTCGGACGCGGGGCGGGCATGTACGAGGAGCCCCGCAGGCTGATCGGACGGATTGCCGGTATCGCCGAGGCGCCGAAGAACCGGAGCGAGAGTATCTGCTGCGGCGGATCGCTCGGCTCTCTCACCCTCTCATTCGCCAAGCGGGAGAAGATGACCCGCAACGCCCTGGACAACCTGTATGCGGCCAAGGCGGATGCCCTCGTGACAGCCTGCCCGCTCTGCCAGACCACCTTCAGCCGCTACGCAGACCGCCCGGTACGGGACATCGCGGAGATCGTGGACATGCAAACAGTCGGAACAATAACAAAAACTGATTCGATATGAAATTCGAGAAAACCAAGTACCGTCTTGTCAACGTCGCGGACGGACATGAATTCGAAGACAAAGGCTGGACTCTGAGCGATCCTGCCGGTAAAACCCCTTCCCTGGTAAGGGCGGTCTACGAGAACCGGAAATTTACCCCACGGGAAGATCTGGACGGTATCTACCGTTATGCGGAATGGATGCCGATCAGCCGGGTGCTCCGCAAGTCCTGCGCTCCCGTTACGTATAAGTCCAAGGGACTGGCCCAGTACCTCGGGCTGGAGAACCTCTATATTACCTTCTCCGGCTGGAATCCCCGGATCGGAGCCAAGATGCGCACCGGATCCTTCAAGGAGACCGAAGCCTATTCGGTTCTCGCACGGATGGATGCCGACGAGAAGCGGATCCTCGTCGTCCAGTCAGCCGGGAATACGGCCCGCGCCTTCGCGCAGGTCTGTTCCGACAACCGGATTCCGATTGTAATCTGCGTCCCGGAGGACAACCTGCATGACCTTTGGTTCCGGCGCCGGCTCAACAAGTGCGTAAAACTGGTTGCCGTGCCCCATGGCTGCGACTATTTCGATGCCATCACCCTCGGCGAGAAACTGGCGACCGATCCCCGTTTCATGCTGGAGGGCGGGGCGAAGAATATCGCCCGGCGCGACGGAATGGGGACGACCCTCCTCAGCTGCGTCGAAAAAATGGGACGGATTCCGGATGCCTATTTCCAGGCCGTCGGTTCCGGTACCGGAGCCATCGCTGCTTGGGAGAACGCTTGCCGTCTCGGCGATGACGGACGTTTCGGTGAGAACAAGATGAGAGTCTATGTTGCCCAGAATGATCCGTTTACGCTGATGTACGACTCCTGGAAGGCAGACTCCCGCGCATTGGTAGACCTCGATCCCGATGAGGGAAGACATAAGGCGGAGGTCGTCCTCGCCAGCGTTCTGTCCAACCGCAAGCCGCCCTACAGCCTCGCCGGAGGTCTGTATGACGTCCTCAAGGAAAGCGGCGGAGACTTCTTCCTCGCCTCCAACAATGACATTATCTACTGGCTGCTCCAGTTCCGGAACCGGGAGGGATACGACCTTCTTCCGGCGGCCTGCGTCGCCGTTGCCGCCCTTTCGAAAGCGGTCCGGGAAGGAGTTGTCAAAAAAGACGAATATATCATGCTGAACTGCACAGGTGGCGGTACGCTGGGCGCCCTGTCCAGGGGATTCGTGCTCAAGGAGCCGGACCTCGTCCTGTCGCCCGATCTTCCCGCAGAAGAAGTCGTCCGTGCCGTCAGCGCTTTGTTCTAAATACTTAAACCATCAACAATGTCCAATTATTTCTATGACATGATTCCCCGGGAGGAACTGGAGCGCATGCCCTACCTTCCGACCGTGGGAGAATTCGTTACCTGGATGGAGAAGGAGTACGCCGACAAGCCCGCCATCTCCGATCTCGCCCATACCATTACATACCAAGAGCTTGGAGAGCGGGTTGCCCGCCGCCGCGCCTTCCTGGAAGCGACCGGTCTTCCGAAAGGATCGCATATCGCGATCTTCGACCGGAACAGCCAGGACGCCATCGAACTCTTCCTTGCCGTTACCTCGGCAGGATACGTAGCCATGAACTTCCCGGCTTCCCTGCCTGAGATGGCCGTCATCGGTTCATGCCGCAAGTTCGACATAGCCGCGATTTTCGTGCGCGATGAATTCGCGCCTCTCTGCGCCAAGCTCGAGGGCGTCAAAGTCTTCCCTGCTTCCTCTATCGCCGAAACCGGCGCGCCCGTTACAGTCGTGGACAAGGAGCAGCCTGCCGCCATCTTCTTTACGGGCGGAACGACGGGGACCCCGAAGGGTGCCGTCCTCAGTCACAGGGCCCTCATGAGAGGATCCTACAATGCCATTTTCAAGCCTGGCAAGGTTATCGGTGTCCACCGGTACATTTCCCTGCTTCCCCTCAGCCACGTATTCGGCCTGATCGCGGGAACGATGGGCTGTTTCTATACCGGCAATCTCATCTATACCTGCGAGGACATGAAAGCGACGATCGGAAAGCTTCCGGTCATCAAGCCAACCATCCTTGTTATCGTTCCGGGAATCTGCGACATCCTCGCCGGACTGTGCAAGCTTTATGGACCGCAGTTCCTCGGCGGAAGCCTCCGAATGATTATTTCCGGGGCGGCGAACGTACCTCCGCGCCTTGTCGATATCTTCACCAAACTCGGCGTCGAGTTCTGCTTCGGATACGGCCTGACGGAGACGGCAAACCTGACCTCCGCCAATGCCAATGCCGTTGAGAAACCGACCTCGATCGGAAAGGTCTACCCCGGCCAGGAAGTCAAAATCGTGGACGGAGAGCTCTGGATCAAGGGAGACAATCTCTTCTCCGGCTATTATAAAGATCCTGAAAAGACAGCCGAGGCACTGACGGAAGACGGGTGGCTCCGGACGGGAGACCTTGTCCATATAGACGAAGAAGGCTTCCTCTACATCACAGGGCGCATCAAAAACCTGATCATCCTCTCCAACGGCGAGAATGTCAGCCCGGAAAGCCTTGAAGAGCCCTTCTACGCCGATCCGTGCGTGAAGGATGCCATGGTCAAGGAAGGGGAATTGAACGGACATCCCTGCATCGCAGTGGAGATCCTCCCGCTGATGCCCGCTTTTGACGGAAAGCCTTGGGAAGAAGTTGTCGCCTATATGGAAAATCTCGTAAAAAAGATCAATGCGACCCTCCCGACGACCCATCAGATTATGAAAACGACCGTCCGCACGGAAGATTTCAAGCGGACGGGCAGTATGAAAGTCGCACGCATATGACAAAGGAACAAGTTTTCGAGCAACTGAAAGAAATCCTTTCGGTCCTCCGTCCGAATACGGACCTGACAAACGTAGATTTTGACACGGAACTGGTCCGCGGACTCGGCATCGACTCCCTGTCGATGATGCTGCTCTCACTGGCTATCGAAGAGAAGTTCCAGATGCGCTTCCCGGACGGACAGGCTCCGTTCACGACGGTCGGCGAGGTCTGTGATTTTGTGGCCGGACTCGTTTCCTAAGCCTTCAGATCCATTACATAGCTCCGGCGGCGCTGGTAGGGCTGCGGGTCGTATTCCCCGAAAAGGGACTGGACTTTGTAGTTCTCCTCCAGCTGCGGATTCAGAAGCATCCGTTTGATTCCCAAGCGGATGCAATTTTCATGTATATACTTGAACATCAGAACGTTCGCACCCTTCCCCTGATATTCGGGGAGAACGCCGATCAGCAGCGCTTCGATTGTATCGTTCTTCCTGAGGGAACGAAGGATGGGGATGAACCCGAAGGGGAACAGCCGGCCCTTCGCCTTGCGGACCGCCTTGGAGATAGAAGGCATCGTGACCGTAAAACCGACCAGCTTGTCTTCCTCATTGACGACAAAGGCGACAAGATCTTTGTTCATAATCGGAACGTATTGCTTGACATATCCGTCGATTTGCTCTTCCGTCAGTTTGGAATACTCATAGAGCGGGGCGAATGCGTCATTGAGGACATGGAACATCTCTCGGCCGCGCCTGGACATCTCCCGGATATTGCGCCCCCGCCAGATCTTGAGTCCATAGCGTTTCTCGACGAGATCCGCGTACTGGAACATCGGCGGCAACTTGTCGGGGAGCTCGATGATCCGCTGGGTCCAGTCGGCGTCTTTCCGGAACCCCATCCGCTCGAGATACTCGCCGTAATAGGGGAAATTATAGATAACCGTAAAGGGACTGTCATGCTCAAATCCTTCTACCAGAAGTCCTTCCCGGTCCATATCGGTAAACCCGAGAGGGCCCTTGACCTTCTCCGCTCCACGGGCCTTTCCCCACGCGATGACCTCATCGATGAGGGTCTTGGCGACCTCGAAGTCTTCGATAAAGTCGATCCATCCGAACCGGACCGTCTTTTCTCCCCATTTCTCATTGGCTTTCCGGTTTATTATCGCGGCAACACGGCCGACAATCATTCCGCCCTTGAGGGCCAGATAGAGCGCCCGCTCGCAGAAAGCGAGGGATGGGTTCTGGTCGGAAAGGGTTTTGATCTCATCATCTTCAAAAGACGGGACCCACTGGGGGCAGTCCTTGTAGAGGTCAAGAGGGAAACGGATAAATTTAAGCAGGGTACGCCTGTCCAGGACAGGAAAGATATGTACAGAGGTTCCAGGTTTCATATCAACGATTTGATTTGCAAAGATAACACTTTTTGGGAAGATAATCCTTTTGGAAGAAGATTAACATAGATGACAAGGAACGGTTAAACCTTTGAAATTATCTTTTACTGAATTAGTTACGCTTAAAAAAAACATGTTATTTATTGTTTATGGAATAAAAGTATTATCTTTGCGCAGCAAAAAATTAAGGTAATCCTTATTTACTAACTAATAATTCTTTATATGTCCAAGCTACTGAAAGCGATCATGGCTTTCTGCGCGATCTTCCTGATGAGCTTCTCATTGGTTGCCCAGAATGTTGTGGTCAAGGGTACCGTCGTCTCAGCGAACGGCGAACCCATTATCGGAGCCGGCGTTGTCGTCAAGGGTGCTCCCACCCGTGGCGTTGTCACTGATGCCGGCGGTCAGTATTCCATCCCCGCAGCCAAGGGAGAGACCCTCGTGGTCAGCTGCCTCGGCTATGCTTCGAAAGAGGTTGTCCTCACCGGCTCGACCCGTGTCGATGTCGTCCTTGATGAGGATACGAGCCTCATCGATGAGACCATCGTCGTCGGTTACGCTCCGATGCGTAAGAGCGACTTTACCGGTTCCATCGCTTCTGTCAAGTCAAGTGAGCTCCAGTCTTCTACGGCTACCCTCGGCCAGGCCCTCGTCGGCCGCGTCGCCGGTGTTGAGATCCGTCAGAGCGAAGGCGCTCCGGGTGCCGGTGTCAATATCCGCGTCCGTGGTGTCAACTCCCTGACTGCCAGCACGGCTCCGCTTTACGTCGTCGATGGTTATCCGGTTGCCGATGATGACCTCATCAACCCGAACGATATCGAGAGCATCGAGATCCTGAAGGATGCCGCTTCCGCGGCCATCTATGGTTCCCGCGGCGCCTCCGGTGTCGTCCTCATCACGACCAAGCGTGGTAATGAGAACAAGGCTTCCGTTACCTACGACTTCTCCTACGGTCTCCAGGAACTCGGCCGCAAGATCGACCTCCTGAATGCCCGCGAATTCGCAGAGCTCTACGTCGAAGCCCGTAACAACTCCTACTGGGCCTACTGCCAGAAGGGCGGCGTTACCTATGATCCGAGAGACGACAATGCGACCCGTATCGCAAAACTCGCCGCCGTCGGCATCAACCAGAGCTCCACGATTATCGTTTCCCCGTATTTCTGGGATTTCGCTAAGAACGACTACGCCAGCACGGCCTTCATGTATGATACCGACTGGCAGGACGAATACTTCTCCAGAGCCGGCATGGCCCGCCACAACGTGAGCGTCAACGGCGGTTCGAAGAACATCAAGTACATGGCCAGCCTCGGTTATCTCGATCAGGATGGTATCATCTCCCCGTCCGGCCACAAGCAGATCAACGCCCGTATCAACCTCGATGCCCAGGTCACCAAGAGACTCTCCGTTTCCGTCAATTACGCAATGACGGACGCCAAGACCCGTGAGGTCAAGTCCTACGGCCGAAGCAACAGCGGTGGTGAAGGCAGTGAAGGTTACGACGGCGCTACCCAGGGCTGTCTCGTTGCAATCCCGAACTTCCCGGCGTGGAATACCATCGAAAACGTAGGTTCCCAGCCTTGGGCGATCGACGGCAACTCCGGCGTCCTCACGGCCGATGTATGGGGTTCCTACAATACCCCCGGCACCATGGCCCGTTCCTGGATGAACTTCTTCTCCAACAAGTACGACTTCAACTCTTCCGAGAGCCCGATCGTTGTCGCCAATGACCTTAAGATCAACCGCGTACGCGTTCGCAACAATCTCTCCATGGCTGCGACCTATGAGCCCGTCAAGGACCTCAAGATCAAGCTTCAGCTCGGTCGTATGTGGAACAACGAAGAGTACTCCAAGTACCGCCCGAACAGCATCGGTGCCGGTAAGAACTATGCGTACTCCGCCGCTCTGGAAACCAGCAACCACTATGCGATTTCCTCTACCCGCAAGGATGAGGACTCCCTCGGTGAGCTGACCGTCAACTACAAGAAGGCCTTCGGCGGCAACCACCGTATCGATGCCCTCGCGGGTTTCACCATGCAGGACCATACGGTCAACCGCATCGGTATCCAGGCCATGCAGTTCTCCGACAACCGCATCGAGGATATCTCCGCGACGATCGACCCGAACGCCGTCCGCGAATATGATGTCACCCGCTACGAGTATACCCTCGTTTCCTATCTCGGCCGTCTCAACTATTCCTATGCCGACCGGTACACGATTACCGGAAGCTTCCGCGCTGACGGATCTTCCCGTTTCGGTGCGAGCAGCAAGTGGGGTTACTTCCCGTCCATCTCCGCCGGTTGGACCCTCTCCAACGAGCCGTTCCTCAAGAACGCCCTCGACGGAATTATGACGGCCCGTCTCCGCGCCAGCTGGGGTATGAGCGGTAACAACAATATCGGTAACTACGCATCCATCGCGACGATCTCCACCAGTACCACCGGTATGGGCGGAGCCATCTCTCCGACTTCCTACGAGTCTTCCTTCGTAGACGCCGGCCTGAGCTGGGAAACCACCAAGCAGACCAACCTCGGTCTCGACCTCGGTTTCTTCAACGGACGCGTCAACCTCATCGCGAACTACTACAACTCGATCTCCACGGACGTTCTCTACAGCCTCGGTATCCCGTCGATTTCCGGTTCTACCAGCACGACGACGAACCTCGGTGACTCGAAGATCCGCAACCGCGGTTTCGACATCCAGCTCGACGCCCGTATCCTTCAGGGTCCCGTCACCTGGACCGTCGGTACGAACTTCTCGCTCAACCGCAACAAGGTTCTCTTCATCTCCGAAGGTGTAGAAGAGATTACCAACAACACCATGCGTTCGTCACCGACCCACATCACCAAAGTCGGTTACCCGATCGGATCCTTCCAGGGCTTCAAGACCCTGGGCATCATGTCCCAGGCCGACTACCTGAACACCCTGAAAGACCGCGAAGTCTATATCAACAACGGGAACTCCTTCCCTGCCGGTTATACGCTTCAGGGTCCTGCCGTTGCAGACTACTCCCTCGAGTATCTCTCCCCGGGTAACGTCATCTACGACGACTACAACGGAGACAACAAGATTACGGATGCGGACCGCCAGATCATCGGCGATGCCTATCCTGATTTCACCGGCGGCTTCAACACCTCCCTCTCCTGGAACGGGTTCGACCTCGCGATGGGCTTCACCTATTCCATGGGCGCCCTCGTCGTCAACTTCAACGACTACTATGCCTACAACATGGAAGGATCCGGCAACCAGTACGGTATCGTCCGCGAGCGTTACGTTGACGAGAGCCGTCCCGGCAACGGTTACGTTCCGAGAGCATTCCGTCACGGGAACAAGAATACCGGTATGAAGGTTTGCGACCGTTACTTCGATCACGCCGACTACTTCCGTATGTCTACCGCCAGCCTCGGATACAACTTCCCGAAGACCGTCTGCCAGAGACTCAAGGTCCAGGGCATCCGCGTCTATGTCAACGGTGACAACCTCTTTACGATCACCAACTACCGCGGTTTCAACCCCGAAGTTGACCAGTACAACTCCCAGGGCAACAGAACCAGTGGTGAGCGCAAATCCAACGGTAACATGATGCCTGGTTTCGACTGGGGTTCCTATCCTGTTGCCCGTGTCTATACTCTCGGTTTCAGACTCACATTCTAAAAGGAGACAAGATTATGAAACTCAACCATATTTTCGCGATCACCGCTATCGCCCTTCTTTCGGCCTCCTGCCAGGATTTCCTGAACCTGTCCGATCCGAACGCAGTTACTACAGGTAACTACTACCAGAACGAGACCGACATGCAAAACTCCCTGAACGGAGCTTATGCCGTTCTCAAGGAAGGCAACTTCATGGGCAGCTCAAATCCTTATTTCGAGGAGTGCAAAGCCCGTATGCTGACCTATCCGGATACCGGTGTCAACGCCGGTGAGAATGCCTCTTTCGACAACTGTACCGTCGTTCCCAGCAACCAGTTCGTACTGAGCCGGTGGAATATCATCTACAAGTGCATCGACCGTGTCAACGTGCTTCTCAAACACCTGGATGACATTACCTATACCAATGCTTCGGTTCGCAACAATCTCGAAGGCGAGGCCCGTTTCATCCGCGCGCTTTGCTATTACACTTTGGTCTGCGACTGGGGTGATGTTCCCGTCGTCCTCTCAAAGCTCGAGAGCCTCGCTGAGGTAAAAGCCGCCAATTTCCGTAAGCCCAAGGCTGATGTCTATCAGGCCATCTACGATGACTGCGAGTGGGTAATCAGCAACAGCTCGCTGCCCGACCTGCAGGGCAAGGCCGGTGTCGGCCACGCCTCCAAGGTTGCGGCACAGACCCTTTATGGGAAAGCCCTTCTCCAGAAGGCGACCGATGCTGATTTCGCATCCGAGAAGAGCTCGCTCTGCTCCAAGGCGATCAGCCAGCTGACTGCAGCCTGGAACAAGAAGCCTTTCGGAGACTTTACGACGGTTGACGTAACCGAAATCTGGGACGTCGCGAACCAGGCCGCTGCCAAGGAGAGCATCTTCCAGCTTGACTTCGTCGGTGGTTCCAACGCGGCGAACTCTTCTTACAACACCTCTTTCCGAACCAGCAACATTGATGACGACAGCAAGGAGGTCAACGCCAAGAAGTCCGCTGGCGGTTTCTTCATGTCGGTTCCCAAGGCCGAGTCCATCTGGGACGAAGCCGGTGACAAGCGTTTCGACATACTGATGGGTAAAGGAAAGACTTCCGGTGGCCTTACCGGCTACTACACGGTCAAGTACAAGGATCTCGACGCTTCCGGTTACTACGGCTGCAACAATGTCGTGCTCCGCTATGCCGACGTTGCCATGATGCTGGCTGAAGCCAACTATCACAATGGCAATGCGACCGAAGCTGTCAAGTGGGTCAACCTGATCCGTAACCGTGCCGGACTCGCCAACACCACGGCGACCAGCGGTACCGCTCTCCGCGATGTGATCTACAAGGAGCGTCAGCGTGAATTCGCTTACGAGTTCAAGGCCTGGACCGACCTCAAGCGCGGTTACAATGCTTCTGAAATCACCTCGATCATGAAGGCTGACGGTGCGACCGAGTTCGACAACGCCGACCTCCTCCTCCCGATTCCTCACGCCCAGTGGCTCCTCAACCCTGAGGGTCTCTACCAGAATCCGGGATATAAGGACTAATCCTTTTCATCCTGCTATAGAAGCCGGCCCGACAAGGGCCGGTTTCTTTTTTGATTTCCGGGGAAAAGGATGTAACTTCGTAGAGTTGAAGAAAAAACGCCATGAATCAGAAAAGATTGCTCTCGATCGATACCCTGCGGGGGTTCGATATGCTCTTTATCATGGGCCTCTCAGGCCTTATCGTCGCGATCTGCCAGCTGTTCCCGGACGGAGACTCCTGCTGGCTCGCCCGGCAGATGGGGCACGTCGACTGGAACGGACTCCGGCACCACGATACGATCTTTCCCCTGTTCCTTTTCATCTCGGGCATGACCTTCCCTTTTTCTGCCGACAAGCGCCGGCTGGGAGGGGCATCAAACAAGGATCTGTTCCTCCTTGCGCTCAAGCGCGGATTGATTCTTGTCGCACTCGGACTTGTCTATAACAAATTCTTCGACTTGAAACTGGCCACCCTGCGGTTCCCGAGCGTCCTCGCGCGGATCGGGCTGGCCTGGATGCTGGCCGCTTGGCTGTTCCTCGCTTTCGGATGGAAAACGCGCGCCTGTATCGCCGCAGGAATCCTCATTGGATATCAGTTGCTTATGCTGATTCCGGCGCCGGATGCGGCCGGAGCCGGTCCGCTGACCTATGAAGGCAACCTCGTAGGCTACATCGACCGTATCATCATGCCGGACCACCTGCTGTCCAAAGGCCAGTTTGACCCGGAGGGACTGCTGTCGACCCTGCCGGCGGTCGTAACAGCCATGCTCGGACAGTTCACGGGCGAATTCGTCCGCTCGGACCGGAAAAACAAGACCGGGAAAATGCTCCTTGCCGCAGCAGCCCTACTTGCCGTCGGCCTTGTCTGGAGCCTCTGGTTCCCGATCAACAAGAAACTCTGGACCAGCACGTTCGTTCTCGTCGTAGGTGCCTACAGCGTCGCCATGTACGCCCTGTTTTACTGGCTGATCGACGTGAAGGGCTGGAAGAAATGGACCTTCTTTTTCGAGGTTATCGGGATGAATTCGATCACCATCTACCTTGCCCAGCGGATCATTCCCTTCTCCTCGGTCAACAAATTCTTCCTCGGCGGACTAGCCGGCCTGTGTCCCGAACCCGTCGGGAAGGTAATCCTCGCCGCCGGCTATGTCGCTGTCTGCTGGCTTTTCCTCCTTTTCCTCTACCGCAAGAAAGTATTCCTCAAAGTATAAGTCCATGAACCGGAGAGAAGCACTGAAAGCAGCCTCAAGTGCGGCTGCACTGACGATTCTCGGGGGAATTCCCCTCTCTTCGAAAGAGATGGCCGTTCCTGCCGAAAAGAAAAAAATCCTTGTTATCGGAGCCCATCCCGACGATCCCGAAACGGGAGCGGGCGGGACGATCTGCCTGCTCACGCAAGCCGGACATGAAGTCGTATGCGTCTACCTGACCCGGGGGGAAGCCGGAATTCCCGGCAAGACCCATACGGAAGCCGCCGCGATCCGCGTCGTCGAAAGCCAGCGTGCCTGCGCCGTCACCGGGGCAAGGCATATCTTTATGGACCAGATCGACGGGAGTACCGAAATCAACCTGGACCGGTACCGCGAGATGCGCGAACTGCTGGAAAGGGAGAAGCCGGACGTCGTCTTGACCCACTGGCCGATCGACGGTCACCGGGACCATGCTGTCTGCGGCCTCCTGGTCGTCGATGCGTGGCGCCGCCTCGGCCGCTGTTTCGACCTCTACTATTTTGAGGTTATGACCGGGACCCAGACCCAGCTGTTCCACCCGACGGACTGGGTCGACATCACCTCAGTCCTGGAGCAGAAGCACAAGGCCTGCTACTGCCATGAAAGCCAGCAGTTGGAAGAAGTGATGAGGGACTGGCATGAACCGATGGAACGGTTCCGCGGTATAGAATGCAGGCGGACGGCCGCCGAAGCGTTCGTCCGCCATACAGAACCGGCCGGGCTCGTCTAGGACTGATCCATCCAATAATGACACCAACCGTGGGTATCCTCCTGCTCTCCGGACTGGATGCCCACGATCCGGTTATAAAGCTTCGTGCAAACCGGACCGACCTCTCCGTCCGGAGCATAACGGAAGGATCTCGCCACTTCCGGAGCAGCCAGCACCGGTTTGATGTCAATATGGGACATCGGCGTAATCACGACCGCCGTACCGCAGCCGCCGGCCTCCTCGAATTCAGCCAGTTCTTCCAGCGGGACGGGCCGTTTCTCCACCTCCATGCCGAAATCGCGGGCAACCTGCTGGAGCGTCAGGTTAGTGATCGAGGGAAGGACGCTGTCGGAAAGCGGAGTGATGTATTTGTTCCCCTTGATTCCGAAGAAATTGGATGAGCCGAACTCGTCGATATACTCCCGCGTTGAAGAATTCAGGTACAGCAGTTCCGCATAGCCCTGTTCGTGGGCGTATTTGTACGGTTTGAAGGTTCCTGCGTAATTGGCCCCGATCTTATAGCTGCCGGATCCCTTCGGGGCGGCGCGGTCATAGTCTCCGGGGATGACGGCAGCGCAGGAACGGAGATGGGCGCCGTAATAAGAGCCGGCCGGGGCGCACATTACGGCGAAGATCGCCTCCGGATACGGAACGAGCTGCATCTGCGGGTGCATGCCGATCAGCAGCGGGCGCAGATAGAGGGAAGCTTTGTGTCCATAGGGCGGGAGAAATTCCAAGTTGTTCTCTACGCAGAGCTCGCACATTTTGATGAACATTTCCTCCGTCGGACAGGGCATGCCGAGATAGTCGGCTGTCCGGGCCATCCGGGCGGCATTCCGGTCGGGGCGGAAAATCGCGATACGCCCATCGGCCTGACGGAAAGCTTTCAGTCCTTCAAAACAGGAGATCGCATAGTGGAAAACCTGTGCGAAGGGATCGAACGTAAAGGAGAAGGTCTCGGTCGTTTCGATCGGGGACCAGCGGCCGTCTTTATAGTGGGACAGGATGACGGTCCGGGTCCTGTAGGCATCAAAGCCCAACGTATCCCAATTGATTGAAACTGACATAATTATAGATTTTCAGATTCGATAGCGGCAGCAATCCAGTCGCCGACTTCAGTGGTAGAATAAGCTTTTCCTCCGGCGGAGAGGTCTTCCGTAACGATTCCCCGGTCTATCGAAGCGGCGACGGCCCTTCGGATCGCGGCGCCTTCTTCCATCAGACCGAAGGCATACTCAAACATCATGGCGGCACTCAGGATCGCTGCGACCGGATTGGCGATATTCTTTCCGGCCGCCTGGGGATAGGAACCATGGATCGGCTCGAAGAGAGATGTATGTTCTCCGACGGAAGCAGACGCAAGAAGGCCCATGGACCCCGAGATGCAGCTGGCCTCGTCGGTCAGGATATCCCCGAAGGTGTTTTCCGTCACGATAACGTCAAAGGCCTTCGGGCAGCGGATGAGCTGCATGGCCGCATTGTCGACAAACATATAATCCACCTCAACCTCGGGGTATTTCGGAGCCATCTCCCGGGCGATCTGCCGCCAGAGACGGGATGTTTCGAGCACATTCGCCTTGTCTACGACGGTCAGCCTGCGCCGGCGACGCATGGCATAGTCGAAAGCCAGCGTCAGAATCCGCTCAATCTCGAAACGGGAATAGATGCAGGTATCGAAAGCCGTATCTCCCCCATCTTTCCGTCCCTTCTCACCGAAATACATTCCTCCAGTCAACTCCCTGATACAGAGGAAGTCTGCCCCGTCTACCAATTCTGTCCGGAGGGGGGATTTAGCCACCAGGGACTTGAAGGTCTCAACCGGTCTGAGGTTCGCGAAAAGGCCAAGTTTCTTGCGGATAGCCAGAAGGCCTTGCTCGGGACGGACCTTCGCCGTAGGATCATTATCATAACGGGGATCACCGACGGCTCCGAAAAGGACGGCATCACTGTCCATGCACAAGGAGTGGGTCTCTTCCGGATAGGGATCGGAGCATCGGTCGATGGCGCAAGCGCCCACATAGCCGAAGGTATACGCAGCCTCGTGGCCGAAACGATGGCAGACGGCATCGACGGCCTTGACGGCCTGCTCTACGACTTCCGGTCCGATGCCGTCGCCCGGGAGTTTTGCGATTTTAAGTTTCATTATAGCTGGTTTTCAATGATATTCAACATTTTAAGAGTAGCCTTGATCGCAGCCTCCGTCTGGTCCGAATCGATTCCCCGGGTTTTGAAACTGCGGCTGCCGAGTTCCCACTCGATCGTTGTTTCGACAAGGGCGTCGGTTTTTCCACCCGGAGGGATCTTGACGGTATAATCCGTCAGCCGGGGATGGCGCTTCCCGAGACGGTCGTAGATTTTCCAGAGGGCCTTCATGAAAGCATCGTATTGGCCGTCACCGGACGCGGACTCTTCATATTCCATACCGGCGATATCGATTCTCAGGTTGGCGACAGGGCGCATCCCACGGGTCAGTTGCAGGCCGTAATTTACAATCCGGATCCGGTCCGGCGCCGCTGAGAAATCCCCTTTCAGGACATCCGCGATGATGAAGGGAAGGTCTTCCGGGGTGAGGCTTTCTTTCTTGTCTCCGAGTTCGACGACACGGGCGGTCACAATCTTCATCTGGTCGGGCGTCAGGCTGATGCCGAGTTCTTCCAGGTTTTTCATGATATTGGCCTTCCCGCTGGTCTTTCCGAGGGCATAGGTCCTGTGGCGGCCGAAACGTTCGGGCTGCAGGGCGCTCTGGTAGAGTCCGCCCTTCTTGTCGCCGTCGGCATGGACCCCGCTCGTCTGGGTAAAGGCGAATTCCCCGACAAGGGGGCTGTTTGCAGGGATCCGGACCCCGGAAATCGTTTCGACATAGCGGCAAACGTGCATGAGCTTGCTCTCGTCGAGGTTATTTCCGGCACGAAGATGATCGTTCAGGATCCCGATGGCAGAGGCGACGGAGAGGTTTCCGGTCCGTTCGCCAAGCCCATTGACGGTAACATGGACCCCGTGGATTCCGGAGAGGACCGCCTCATACGCATTCGCAGCAGCAAAGCCATAATCGTTATGGGCATGGAAATCAAAATGGACCCCAGGATAACGACCCGTCATCTCCCGGCAGTAAGCCCCCGTCTGACGGGGATTGAGGATTCCAAGCGTGTCCGGCAGCATAATCCGCCGGACGCCGGTTCCCTGAAGAGCCTCGACCAGAAAGAAGACATACTCCGGAGAATCCGCCATCCCGTTCGACCAGTCTTCGAGGTAGACATTGACTTCCAGCCCCTTGGCCCTGGCTTTTTTCAGGTCCCTGAGGATATCGTCCAGGTGCTCCTGCGGTGTCTTCCGGAGCTGGCCTTCCAGGTGGCGCAAGGATCCTTTTGCGAGAAGATTCATGACCTTCCCGCCCGAGGAGGCAATCCAATCGATAGAAGCACCCCCGTCGACAAAGCCCAGGGCCTCGATCTGACCGGCATGGCCGCAGGTAGAAGCCCACGCGCAGATTTTGGTGAAGGCACTCTTCTCCCCATCCGACACGCGGGCGGATCCGACCTCGATCCGGTCGGTCTTCAGCTCTTCCAGAAGAAGGCGGGCTATTGCCAGTTTCTCGTCCGCATTGAAAGAGACGCCGGCTGTCTGCTCCCCATCCCGGAGGGTTGTGTCCATGATTTCAATCATCGGCTTTCGTAGGCTTCTATCTTGTCTCTCTGAAGCAGGAGATAATCGATATCGTCCAGTGCATTCATCAGGCAGTATTTCTTATAAGGATTCAGTTCGAAGGTCTCGCACCGTCCGGTCGGAACCAGCGTAACGGTCTGGGCCGGGACGTCAACCCGGATCTTCGCGGACGGGTCCTCCCGCACGGCGGCAAAGATCTCTTGGAGAAAGTCCTCGGAGACGACCACAGGGAGCACAAAATTATTGAGTTCGTTGTTCTTGTGGATGTCCGCGAAGAAACTGGAGATTACGACCCGGAATCCATATCCTGCAAGAGCCCAGGCCGCATGCTCCCGGCTGGAGCCGGAACCGAAGTTTTTCCCGGCGACCAGGATTTCTCCCCCATAACGGGGATCGTTCAGGACAAATCCCGGATCCGGCGTTCCATCACTGCGGAAGCGCCAGTCACGGAAGAGATTCTCTCCGAAAAAACGCTCGTCCCGTGTCGTCGCCTTAAGGAAACGAGCGGGGATGATCTGGTCCGTATCTATGTTCTCGAGCGGGAGTGGGACGCAGGTCGATTCGATGATATTGAATTTTTGTTTCATAACAGTTCTCTTGGATCGGTTATAACGCCGGTAACGGCAGCCGCGGCAGCGACAAGCGGACTGGCCAGAAGGGTACGGGACCCGGGCCCCTGACGCCCCTCGAAATTCCGGTTACTGGTTGAGACGCAGTACTTTCCGGAAGGAATCTTATCATCGTTCATCGCCAGGCATGCAGAGCATCCGGGCTGCCGGATCTCAAATCCAGCCTCTTCCAGTACCTTATCCAGTCCTTCTTCAGCGATCTGCCTGCGGACAGCCCAGGAACCCGGAACCAGCCAGGCGATAATGCCCGGAGCCCTGTGGCGGCCGGCGGCAATCGATGCAAATGCGCGAAAATCTTCAATGCGGCCGTTCGTACAAGCACCGAGGAAAACATAGTCCACCGGCTTTCCGATCATCTCTTCACCGGGATGGAAATGCATGTATCTGAGTGCTTTAAGGAATGACGGCTGCGCTTCCTCAGAAATCCGGTCCAAAGAAGGAACCGTTCCGGTAACCGGCACGCCCATCCCCGGATTCGTTCCATAGGTAATCATCGGTTGGATCTCTGTCCCGTCGAAGACGATTTCCCTGTCGAAAACAGCGTCCTCTCCGCTCCGGAGGGTCTTCCAGAAGGCGACGCTGCGATCCCACTCTTCCCCTTCCGGTGCGTGGGGCCGCCCCTTGAGATAGGCAAACGTTGTCTCATCGGGCGCGACGAAACCGCCCCGTGCCCCCATTTCGATCGACAGGTTGCAAAGGGTCAGCCGGCCTTCCATGGAAAGGTTCCTCACGACGGAACCGGCATATTCGACGAAATAACCGGTCGCTCCGGAAGTCGTCAGCCGACTCATCAGGAACAGGGCTACATCCTTGGCTGTCACTCCTTTGCCGAGCGTCCCTTCGATCCGGATCCGCATGGATTTGGGCTTTGCCTGCAGGATGCACTGCGAAGCCATGACCATCTCGACTTCGCTCGTTCCGATTCCGAACGCGACCGCTCCCACGGCCCCATGGGTCGAGGTATGCGAATCGCCGCAAACGATCGTCATGCCCGGAAGGGAAAGCCCCCGTTCCGGTCCGACAACATGGATAATCCCGTTTCGGGGATCATTCATCCTATAGTGGGTCAGGCCGAACTCGGCGACATTGGCCGAAAGGGCATCGACCTGTTTCCGGGATACGGGATCCGTGATCGGTTTTTCCTGATCATGGGTCGGCGTATTGTGGTCCGGCATGCAGACAATCCTTTCCGGACGGAAACAGCGGATGCCGCGGGCACGGAGCCCGTCGAAAGCCTGGGGACTCGTTACCTCATGACAATAGAGCCGGTCGATGTAGAGCTGGTCCGGACCGCCTTCTACTTTCTGGACGACATGAGCGTCCCATATCTTGTCAAACAGGGTATTCATCTCTTACATTTTATTGATACAGTCTACATAGGCTTCAATCGAGGCCGTTACGATATCCGTACTGGCGCCGAATCCGTAATAGAGACGCCTTTCGCTTTCGACCTGCATGTGGACCTTGCAGCAGTCGTCTGACCCCTGGGTCACACCCTGGATGGTAAACTCCTTGATCGTCACATGGCGGCGGATAATCTGACGGAGGGCATTGATGGCCGCGTCGACCGGACCGTTGCCGGTTGCAGCCGCCTCGAATTTTTCGCCCGAGATGTCGAGCCCGATCGAGGCGACCGGCTTCATGCCGATCCCGCTTGTCGCCTGGAGCCAGTCAACCTTGATATGACGGTCATGGGCACGGTCTGCGCCCGCCAGCATGAGAAGATCGTCGTCGTGGAGAACCTTCTTCTTGTCCGCCAGGACGAGGAAATCCTCATAGACCTGGTCCAACTTTTCTTCGGACAGATTCACCCCCAGGACCTTGAGCCGGTATTTGAGGGCGGCGTGGCCGCTCCGGGCTGTCAGGACGATTGAGTTGGCGTCGATACCGACATCCTTCGGATCGATGATCTCATAGGTGCTGGTATCTTTCAGGACCCCGTCCTGATGGATGCCCGAAGAATGGGCGAAAGCATTTTTTCCTACAATCGCCTTGTTCGGCTGGACCGGCATGTTCATCAACCCGGAAACCATCCGGCTCAACGGGTAGATCCGCTGGGTATTGATATTCGTTTCGAGATCGATATCCTTGTGGGAACGCAGGATCATCGCAATCTCCTCGAGGGCTGTATTCCCGGCGCGCTCACCGATGCCGTTGATCGTAACTTCACATTGCCGGGCTCCGTTCAGCAGACCGGCCATCGTATTGGCCGTCGCCATCCCGAGGTCGTTGTGGCAATGGGTTGAAATAATGGCATTTTCAATGCCGTCCACATGGTCGCAGAGGTACTTGATTTTCGCGCCGTATTCTTCCGGCAGGCAGTAACCTGTCGTATCGGGAATATTAACGACTGTCGCTCCGGCCTTGATGACGGCTTCCACGACCTGCGCGAGGTATTCGTTGTCGGTCCGTCCGGCATCTTCCGCATAGAATTCGACATCTTCGACATAGCGTTTGGCATATTTGACCGCCCGTACTGCCCGTTCAAGGATCTCCTCACGGGTCGAAGAAAACTTATAGCGGATATGGTAGTCGGACGTTCCGATTCCCGTATGGATCCGTTTGCGGTGGGCATACCGGAGGGCTTCGGCGGCAACATCGATATCCTTTTCCACTGCGCGCGTAAGGGCACAGATGACCGGCCAGGTCACCGCCTTCGAAATCTCGATGACGGAATTATAGTCACCGGGGCTCGAAATTGGGAAACCCGCCTCGATCACGTCGACGCCGAGAAGTTCCAGCGACTTGGCAACCTGGATTTTCTCAACCGTATTGAGCTGGCATCCGGGCACCTGCTCCCCGTCGCGGAGTGTCGTGTCGAATATATAGACCTTGTCCGCCATAACCGCTACTTCTCAGGACGGAGTTCGCGGACGGCGGCACCGGTACGCCAGAGTTCGCTTTCCCGGAGTTCCTTCAGTTCTTTCTCAAGGCCTTCCCTGTAATCCGGTTTGGAATTGGCGTCGATCGAAATCTGGGCTTCCTCGCCACTGGCGACCTTCTCATACAGTTTTTCGAAAACGGGTTTCGTTGCATCATGGAACGGTCCCATCCAGTCGAGCGCACCCCGCTGGGCGGTTGTCGAACAGTTGGCATACATCCAGTCCATTCCCTTCTCCGCGAAGAGCGGCATCAGGGACTGGGTCAGTTCCTCGACCGTTTCGTTGAAGGCCTCGGAAGGGGTATGTCCATGCGAACGGAGCACCTCGTACTGGGCCAGGAGAATGCCCTGGATCGCACCCATCAGGGTTCCGCGCTCTCCGGTCAGATCGGAATAGACTTCCCGCTGGAAATCGGTTTCAAAGAGATAGCCCGAACCGACTCCGATTCCGAGTGCAAGCGTGCGCTCAAGGGCGCGTCCGGTCGCATCCTGCCAGACAGCATAGGACGAATTGACGCCGCGGCCCTGGAGGAACAGCCGGCGGAGAGAGGTGCCGGATCCCTTGGGAGCCACCATGATGACATCGACATCCTCCGGCGGGACGATCCCGGTGCGGTCATTGTAGGTAATGCCGAAGCCGTGGGAGAAATAAAGCGCCTTGCCCGGAGTCAGGTTCTTTTTGACCGTCGGCCAGACTTCGATCTGGGCGGCGTCGGAGACCAGGTACTGGATAATCGTACCCCTCCGGCATGCTTCATCGATCTCAAAGAGGGTCTCGCCGGGGATCCATCCGTCCGCAACCGCCTTGTCATAGGTTTTTCCTTTACGCTGACCTACGATCACCTTGAAACCGTTGTCTCTCAGATTGAGAGATTGTCCGGGGCCCTGGACGCCGTAACCGATGACGGCGATGGTCTCATCTTTAAGAACCTCACGTGCTTTTTCGAGGGAAAACTCCTCGCGGGTGACGACCTTTTCGTCTACTCCGCCGAAATTGATGATTGCCATAATTATTTATTTATTAAGTTGTTTTCTTGCTTTTTCCCGTTTTTCCAGGAATTTGAAGACGGGCTCCTGGACCGCCCGCGAGACGGCAATCCGGCCGGACCGGATGAACTGAAGGATCTCGAACTTTTCAAGTTCTCCGTACAGGGCCTGGGTCTCTTCCGTATAGCCGGTTTTCTGGATAACCGTAAACTTCCGGTTCATCTCGACGATCCGCGCCCCATGGCGGGAGAGCAGCCCCTCGATATCGTTACACCCCAGAAAGCGATCCGTAGAAATCTTATAAAGAGCAAGTTCCCGGTAGACGATCTTGTCATCGGTATAGAAAAAGACCTTGATGACATCGACCCGCTTTTCAATCTGCTCGGCCGCCTCACGGACTTTCCGTTCGGTTCCTTCGGTCACGATCGTAATGTTGTGCACTCCTTCATGGGCCGTAGCGCCGGCGGACATGCTCCAGATACTCAGGCTCCGTCTTGTGAAGACATTGGAGATCTGGGAAAGGAGACCGATTTCGTTTTCGGTATAGATGATGACCGTATATTCCTTGATTTCGTTTTCCATATCAACTGAACCATTCATTGTCAGAAAGCATGATTTCATGGATTCCCTTCCCGGGCGGAATCATCGGCATGACGACTCCCTCCTCTTCGACATGGACATCAAGAAGGAAAGGTCCGTCCCCCGAGAGCATCTCCCGGATGCCCTCTTTCAGGCCGGCCCGGCCGTCCACGCTGCGCGCGGGAATCCCGTAGGCCGCAGCGATCATCCCATAATCAGGATTGAGCATCCGGGTCTGGGAATAGCGCTCCTTGAAAAAGAGTTCCTGCCACTGGCGGACATTGCCGAGCCAGTTGTTGTTCAGGAGGACCATCTTGACCCCGATCCCATCCTGCATGATCGTACCGAACTCCTGGAGGGTCATCTGGATGCCGCCGTCGCCGACAAAAAGGCAGACCGGACGGGCGGGATCCGCCACTTTCGCCCCGATGGCCGCCGGGAGGCCGAATCCCATCGTCCCGAGACCGCCGGAAGAAAGGAAACTCCGGGGAGACGTGAAGCGGGAATAGCGGGCGGCCATCATCTGGTTCTGCCCTACATCCGTTACAATAATCGCCTTCCCTTCAGTCGCTTCCGCAATCCGGTCGACCACTTCGCCCATTTTCAGGAGACCTTTCCCGGGATGGACCTCGGGATTGATGACCTTCTCCTTCTCGACGGCTTCGCAGCGGAGGTGGGCCTCGGTCCATCCGATCCGATCCTTAGGCTGCATCCGCTCCGTCAGCTGGGCAAGGACGGCCTTGGCGTCTCCCCGGAGAGCGACTTCGGGACGGATGATCTTGCCGAGCTCAGACTTGTCGATGTCGATATGGATCACCTTCGCCTGACGGGCATAGGTCGAGACCGTTCCGGTTACGCGGTCGTCAAACCGCATTCCGACGGCAACCAGGACGTCGCAGACATTGGTCAGGATGTTCGGGGCGACGTTCCCATGCATGCCGATCATCCCCCGGTAGAGCGGGAACCCGGACGGAAGTGCGCTCAGTCCGAGCAGGGTCGACCCGGCCGGGATGTCTCCCTTTTCTAGGAAAGCGGCCAGCTCTTTTTCGGCGCCGCTGATGGTAACCCCCTGCCCGAAAACGCAGAAGGGGCGCTCTGCGGCATCCAGCAGGCGCACCGCTTTTTCGATCATCTGCTCCGAGGGTTTCGGATCAGGGATATAGCTCCGGATAAAACGGCAAGGTTCATATTTGAACTCCGTCATCCCCGTCTGCGCATCCTTGGTAAAATCCAGAACGACAGGACCCGGGCGACCCGTCCTCGCGATATAGAAGGCACGGGCGACAGCCCAGGCGATCTCCTCCGGACGGCGGATCTGATAGTTCCATTTGCTGATCGGCGCAGTCAGTCCGATGACATCGGCCTCCTGGAACGCGTCGGTACCGAGGGCGGCACAAGGGACCTGTCCCGTAATGACGACGACCGGTGTCGAATCGGTCATCGCATCCGCAATCCCTGTCACGACATTCGTCGCACCCGGACCGGAGGTGACCAGCACGACTCCAGGCTCTCCTTTGATGCGCGCATAGCCCTGGGCGGCATGGATGGCCCCTTGCTCGTGACGGACCAGGATATGCCGGACCTGAGCGGCGTAATCGCAATGCCGGTCATATACCGGCATGATCTGTCCGCCGGGATACCCGAAGACCGTGTCAACGCCTTCGGCGATAAGGGAACGCCACAAGGCGTCCGAACCCGTGATCTTTTCTTCCATATCAATCTATGATTCTGACAGCGCCCCGGTCTGCGGAGCTGACCATTTTCGCATAAGCCCTGAGACTCTTGGACACTTCCCGCGTGCGGCGGGGAGCCGTAAAGGCTTTGTCTCCGCGCTGCAGTTCTACTTCCCGGCGACGGGAAAGTTCTTCTTCTGAGACGAGTACATCGATGCTCCTTGCCGGGATATCTATCGAAATCAGATCGCCATCCCGTACCAGACCGATCGTACCGCCGGCAGCGGCTTCCGGAGAAACATGACCGATACTCAGTCCCGAGGTTCCACCGCTGAAACGGCCGTCCGTCAGGAGAGCGCACGCTTTTCCGAGGTGCATGGACTTCAGGTAAGAGGTCGGATAGAGCATTTCCTGCATGCCGGGACCTCCCTTCGGTCCTTCGTAGGTGATGACGACAACGTCGCCGGCCTTGACGGTACCCCCGAGGATCCCCTCGCAGGCTGCTTCCTGGGAATCAAAGACCCGGGCCGGTCCCCGGAAAGTCAGGATCGAAGCATCGACGCCGGCCGTCTTGACGACACAGCCGCTGCGGGCGATGTTGCCTTTCAGGACCGCCAGTCCCCCGTCCCGGGTATACGCATGCGCAAGATTCCGGATGCAGCCTTGCACGCGGTCGGTATCCAGTGTCTTATAATAGGTTTCCTGCGACCCCATCCGGATGCTGAAACGGCCTCCGGGAGCGCAGGAATACAGTTTCCGGGCTTCTTCGGTACAGTCAGGAGAGGTCAGGCTATAGCACCGGATCGCTTCGCCGAGGGACATCCCGTCCACCCGGGATGCCTCCAACGTGAGCAGATCCCCTTCCGCAAGGGAAGCCAGGATGGAAAGGACCCCGCCGGCCCGTCCGACGTCTTGGATATGGTATTTTCCCGTATTCGGGGCGACTTTGCAAATGCAGGGGACCTTTCGGGAAAGGGCATCGATATCGTCCATCGTAAAGTCAACCCCGGCTTCGTCAGCGATGGCAAGAAGATGCAGGACCGTGTTTGTCGATCCGCCCATCGCTATGTCGAGGGTCATGGCATTAAGGAACGCTTCCCGCGTCGCAATGGACCGGGGGAGAACGCTTTCATCTCCTTCGAAATAATATTTTTCGGCATTGGCTACGATCTGACGGGCCGCTTTCCGGAAGAGTTCCGTGCGCATCTTATGCGTTGCCAGGACGGTTCCGTTGCCGGGGAGGGCAAGACCGATTGCCTCGGTAAGGCAGTTCATGGAATTGGCGGTAAACATGCCGGAACAGCATCCGCACCCCGGACAGGCCGCCGCTTCGACCGCCGAGATTTCCTCATCGCTCAGGGAAGGATCGGCCGATTTGACCATCGCATCTACCAGGTCCAGTCTCTCCGCACCGAGAATCCCCGCTTCCATCGGACCGCCGGACACGAAAACCGCCGGGATATTCAGCCGCATCGCAGCCATCAGCATCCCAGGGGTGATTTTATCGCAGTTGCTGATGCAGACCATCGCATCCGCCTTGTGGGCCGAGACCATATATTCTACGCTGTCGGCAATGATTTCACGGGAAGGCAGGGAATAAAGCATCCCGTCGTGGCCCATGGCGATCCCATCGTCGACGGCGATCGTATCAAACTCGGCGGCATAACAGCCGAGCCGCTCGATTTCCTCTTTGACAATCTGGCCGGCCCGGTGCAGGTGCGTATGGCCGGGGACGAACTGGGTAAAAGAATTGACGACGGCGATGACCGGCTTTCCGACTTGTTCCGGTTTCATGCCCGCCGCTGCCCAGAGAGCCCGGGCACCGGCCATGCGCCTTCCTTCGAAGGTAACGCTGCTTCTTAACGGATGTCTCATACACTACATAAATAATCAACCCCTCTCCAGTGCGGACTGAAAAGGGGTTGTAACCTAGCTTGAACCTTACGCCTTTTCAGCCCGCAGTCAACTGACTACAAGAAGAAGAATGGAAAGGCTAAGGACGAGCACGTTCATCTGCTTATAAATTGTAACCGGATACAAATTAACAAAAAGCAGATTTAAAATGCAAGAAAAAATTTTGAAAAATTCTATGTATCAGCATCTAAGAGCGCCGGAAAGGATTTTCTATATGAATCAAGATCGGACTTCAGAATTTCAAAAGTAACGACATCTTGAGAATTCCCCTTACAATTTGAAAGTATATTTCCCTGATAATCCAGCAAAACGGAATGTCCAGGATAACGGTTCTTCGGATCGTTTCCGACCCGGTTGACACCCGCCACATAAGACAGATTCTCTATCGCCCGGGCGCGAAGAAGGGCGTCCCACGCCCCGATCCGTGGCTCCGGCCAGCTCGCAACATACAGAATCAGGTCATATTCCGGTCCGTCCGGTCCCATCCGATTTCTGGAAAATGCCGGGAAACGGAGGTCATAGCAGACTTGGAGCAGGATCCGGAAATCCCGGTACCGGACGATTACGCGTTCCTTCCCGGCCGTGAAACGGAGATGCTCCCCGGCATAGGTAAAAAGATGGTATTTGTCATAATGGACCTCTTTCCCATCCGGAAAGACAAAAAAGAAGCGGTTCCGATAGGTTCCGCCGTGATGGAAAGCCAGGCTGCCGGCAACGGCACAGTTTCTTTCGTACGCCATCTTCCGCATCCACCCCAGGCTTTCCGGTTCTCCCGATCCGGTATCCTCTTCTGCGAGCCCCGCCGGGGAAGCGACAAAACCGGTGGAAAACATTTCAGGAAGGACGATCAAATCCGTCATCCCCGAATCTTTCAAATTTCCCTCGATGCGGGAAAGGCTCGCGGCCGGGTCTCCCCAGACCGGATCTGATTGGACCAAAGTAACTTTCATCACGACTTCATCAAAAGAACCGCTGGTAAATATAAAAAAGTTCCGGGCGGAATCCAATAAATTGCTTAAATTTGTAGGAAGCACGCAAAACCATGAAAAAAATCCTTCTTCTGGCAGGAGCCATTCTCGCAATGGCCTGTTCCCGCGGTATTCCCGTCGAAACCGTCGACCGGTTCCCGGAGGGGATCAATGCCCACTACCCTTCCGTCTCCGCTCCCTTACTCCCCCAGCAGCTGATCAAACTTCCTTATGGAAGCATCCGTCCGGAGGGCTGGATCCGCCGTCAGCTGGAACTGCAGAAAAACGGTCTCTGCGGCCATCTGGGCGAGATCAGCGCCTGGCTGCAGAAAGAGAATAACGCCTGGCTTTCAGAAGGCGGAGAATGGGGATGGGAAGAAGTCCCCTACTGGCTGCGCGGCTATGCGGCGACCGGCATGATGCTGGAGGACCCTGCCATGCTCGAGGAGAGCAAAATCTGGATCGAGGCGATTCTCTCCTCCCAGCGCGAAGACGGGTATTTCGGTCCCGCACCCAACAAACGTACCCGGATCATGCCCGGGAAAAAAGAGGGCTGTCCCGATTACTGGCCGAATATGGTCGCGCTCTGGATTCTCCAGGACTACTATGAGTTCACCCAAGACGAACGGGTTATCCCATTCATGCTGAAATACTTCCGCTATCTCGACAATCTCCCGGACGACGAGTTGTATACCTCATATTGGGAGAACTCGCGGGCCGGAGATAATCTTTGGAGTGTCGCCTGGCTGTACGCCCGGAAACCCGAGCCCTGGCTCCTTGCCTTTGCTGACAAAATCCACCGGTGCATGGCCGACTGGACGATTCCGGCCAGCCTGCCGAACTGGCACAATGTCAATATCGCGGAATGCTTCCGGGAGCCGGCGACCTATTATCTTTTCAAACAGGACAGTTCCCTGCTGTGGGCAACCTATCGGAATTACAATCTGGTCCGCAGGGCCTATGGACAAGTTCCGGGAGGCATGTTCGGTGCGGACGAGAACGCCAGGAACGGATATATCGACCCCCGACAAGGCACTGAAACCTGCGGTTTCGCCGAGCAGATGGCCTCTGACGAGATCCTCCTTCTGGTCACGGGCGATCCCCTGTGGGCAGAAAACTGCGAGGATGTCGCTTTCAATAGTTTCCCCGCTGCCTTCATGCCGGACAACCGGTCTCTCCGGTACATCACTTCTCCCAATATGACGGTCAGCGACGGTCTGAACCACAGTCCCAGCATCCAGAACCGGGGGCCTTTCCTCAACATGAACCCCTTCTCCAGCCGCTGCTGCCAGCACAACCACGGATTCGGGTGGCCGTACTATGCCGCCCACCTCGTATTTGCCACTCCGGACAACGGAGCGGCCGTCGTACTCTATAACGCATGCGAGGCCCGGATCACTGTCGGGAACGGGACGGAGGTGACGCTGAAAGAACAGACCCGCTACCCCTTCGAGGAAACCGTCCGCTTTACGGTATCCGTCCCGGAAGAAGTCACATTCCCGCTCTATCTGAGAATTCCTTCCTGGTGCAGCAACGCCTGGATCCGGATACCGGAAGGCAGTCGGGACGTAGCCGGCGGACAGTATGCCCGGATTGAAAGGACCTGGGAAGATGGAGATTCCGTAGAGCTGGAACTCCCGATGGAGATTTCTTACCGGGAATGGGCCGTCAATGAGCATAGCGTCAGCGTAGATTACGGTCCATTGACCCTTTCCCTCGAAATCGGAGAAGAATATATCCGCGAAGACAGCCGGAAGGTAGCCATAGGCAGTTCCCGCTGGCAGGATGGGGCGGACGCCGAAGCATGGCCCTCCTGGTCCATCCGCGCAACAACTCCATGGAACTACGCCCTGGACTTGACGAAACCGGTTCAGTTGCAGGAACGCCGTCCCTGGCCATCCGACGACAACCCCTTCACGCTCTCATCCGTACCGCTCCGGTTCACGGCAACGGCCGCGCAGGTTCCTTCCTGGGGACTGGACGAAACCGGCTTTACGGACGTCCTGCCCGAAGAGTGCGCCCCAAGGTCTTCTGAGAGTGAAACGGTTACGCTTATCCCGATGGGCGCAGCCAGACTCCGGATATCCGCTTTCCCGCAACGATAGTATTAAAACCAAATGAATATGAAAAAGTTTGTTTTTCTTTTTGCAGCAGCTGCACTGCTGACCATCAGCGCTTCCTCCTCCGCACAGAGGCGGGCAGCCCGGATCGAACCGTCTCTCACCGCCGGATTCATCACCCTTTCTCCGACGTACTGCCGGAGCAATTCATCGACCAATGACAATTTCCTGACCCTTGCGGCAGGGATCCGGCAACTCATACCGATCCAGGCGACAACCAGCCTGAACTTTGCCTACGGCGCCGATCTGGAATGGATGATGTATACCGGGAAAGACAGCCAAAGCCAGAATCTGGTCGGAATCAAGGTTCCCTTCAGTTTCGTATACCGGTATGACTTGAATGATGAGATTTCATTCTTCCCTTACGTTGGCCTGCATGTCTCCGGTTATCTTTTCGGAAAGGCCAAGTCTTCTTTGGGAACGGAAGTCAATGTTTTCGACGAGGATCAGATGTGGCCTTTCGACCCGTACAAACGGTTCCTTCTCGGGGCACAGGTCGGGGCAAAGGCATGCTATGATAATATTTTCTTCGGCGTCGGCTATGAACGGTCGCTGACCGCCCTCATGAGCGAAACTGTCGTAGGACGGATCAACTTTGCCATCGGTTTTGCTTTTTAAAAAGCCATGGAGATGAAACGTATATTACTGACCCTGCTTGCTTCTGCAGCCCTTTCCCTGGTGGCCGGTGCCAAGACGGACCTGACCAAATACGTCATCGTCTATCCCGCTTCAGCGGAAGCCGAAGAGGGGCTTGACATCGCTGAAGCCGTCGCTGCGACCGTTGAATCCCAGACCGGGATCCGCATTCCCGTAGTCAGCGATAATACCCCTGAGGTAAGGAAAGAAATCCTCGTCGGGAAAACCACCCGCAAGGAATCTGCCGTATTTTATGCCGCCAAGCCGGATACATTCGATTATGCCCTGTCCGCCAAGGGGAACAAGATCCTTGTCCAGGGAGGCGGTTGCTGGGCCCTCATGAAAGCCGTCGCGGCCCTCGAAAAGAATGGAGTACCGAAAAAAGCGATTACCGGCAATATCTATGGAGAGCCCATTTTCTCCCGGGCGGAAGGGACAAATCTCCGCATTCTCGACGACAATATCTGGCAGTATGACAAAGACGTAAACGCCCCCGCATGGGAAGCGATAGGGCTGGACTGCCGGGATGAGGTCCGCTGCCGCGGCTTTGCCGAGCTGGTCTGGGCGACGACCCCCGATATCGTTGCGCTCCAGGAGTATTCCGCCCATATGGACGCCTATCTCTATCCCCTTCTGAAAGAACGGGGCTACGTCCGCGCCTATGACCCTGAGGGACAGTGGAATTATACGCCCGTTTTCTACAATCCCCAGACCGTTACCCTTCTCGAAACCTCTTTCCATAAATACAATCCTTCGGACTGGAGCAATGGCGGGACAAAATCGTATAACGCCTGCCTGTTCTCCCTGAAGGCCAACGGGAAAAAGTTCTACGTCATCAATACCCATCTTTGGTGGAAAGGAGAGAAGGCCCAGCCGGGCAGCGACGAAGCCCGTACGGCACAGGTAAGGAAGATGATGACGGCTGTCGACGATGCGGTATTCGCGCACGGTTGCCCTGTGTTCATGATGGGTGATATGAACTGCAACCTCACCAGCAAAGCCATGAAACAGCTGCTGGAAGCCGGCTACAAGCCGCTTGTCTGGGAGGCGACCGTCTTCGGAGATCCCCGCTGCGGCCATCACCCATGCAACGCCAACGGGTTCTCCCGTCAGGAGAACAAGTCCAATGAAAACGGCATGGGAGCCATCGACCAGTTCTTCATCTATAACGGGAAGGGCGAAAACCGCGGGGAAAGCAATACGGAAATCCTTGTATTCCAACGGATCTACGCATATTTCACGATCGAACTGACCGATCATTATCCAAACTACGCCGATATCCGGCTGCAATGATCGAAGTCCGGCATCTTACCATCGGCTACGGCACGTCCCCGCTCGTCAAGGACATCTCGTTCGAAATCGGGCGGGGCGAGTGCGTGCTGCTTTCCGGGGCAAACGGAACCGGAAAATCGACGCTGATGAGAACGTTGTCCGGGATACTTCCCCCGCTAAAAGGGAGCATCGGGCCGTTCCGGGCCGTTCTGATTCCCACCGGGATACCGAAGGTCCGGGGGTTTACGATGGCTGAATTCATCCGGACCGGATGCTATGCCGAAACGGACTGGAAAGGGGCCTTCCCGCCGGAAAGGGAACGGAAGATGCAGGAAGCGGCTGACCTTCTCGGGATCGGAAATCTGCTCGGAAGGGATATCTCCTCGCTCAGCGACGGTGAGTTCCAGCTCGCCTGTGTTGCGACGGGAATGACACGGCAGTGCGACTGGCTGCTGCTGGACGAACCGACGGCTTTCCTCGATGTGGACAACCGGGTCATGGTGCTGCAGGCACTGAAACGGATCGCTTCCGAAACGCCCGTCCTCTTTTCGAGCCACGACATCCTGGACGCCGTGCCCATCGCAGACCGGATCTTTGCCATCACCCCGGAGCGGACTTTCCTATCCTCCGGATCCGATTCCTTCTCAAAGGATGCCGTCCTCCGACAGGCTTTCCGCTCCTTCAACCGATAAGGATCCAACAGGAGCATACCCTCCGGAATCCATGCCACCCTCGGCAATGTAAGAGGGAGGGGCCGAAGACGATTCCGGAGGGTATGCTCCTGTTGGGTCCTACGTTACCGGCGGATTTCGACGATCATTTTGCCATCGAAATAAGGATCCGGGAGCCAAGAGGAGACCGGCCAGGTCGATACGGAGCCGGCCGGGAGTCGGTAGCGGCCCATCATCCGGGCGATTTCCTCAACGAGATCACCTCCTTTAAGATACAGAATGCTCTTTGAGAAACGCCCCTTGACCCATGGATAGAAATCCTCCATGGAGGCGACGGCCCGGGAAACGACAAAATCGAAAGAATCCTTAAGCGATTCCGCCCGGGCATTGACGACCTTGACATTAGTCAGCCCCAACCCTTTAGCGACTTCGGACGCGACGATGGTCTTTTTCCCGACCGAATCACAAAGGACAAAGGAAGCGGATGGGAAAAGGACCGCAAGCGGGACGCCCGGGAAGCCGCCTCCCGTCCCGAGATCGAGCACGGAGGCCTCTGAAAAGGCGGCAAAAAGAGACGGGCGCAAGCTGAGATACCGGGCAATCGAGAGGCTGTGAAGGACATGGTGGTCATACAGGTTTCCGATATCTTTCCGGGATATCACATTGATACGGGCATTCCACTCCTCGTACAGCGGTCCCATGGCCATGAACCGTTCTTCCTGCTGCGGTGTCAGATCCGGGAACTCGGCCCGGACAAATTCGATAAACGCCTGATAATCCATTATTCCACTTCTCCCCTTAACATCATCTCCGCCAGCTTTTCCTTCCCCCGGCGGATTCGGGTCCGGACCGTATTGAGCTCAAGGTCAAGCTCTTTGGCTATCCGCTCATATTCCAGTTCCTCGATCATGTACTTTTTCATGACCTCTTTATACTTCGACGGGAGTTCTTCGATGAACTCCATCAAACGCTCATGTTCTTCGCCGTTGATAATCTCGTCTTCGGGATTCTCCTCCGTCAGAATCTCTATGCCCTCAGCCGTTGATTCGGCTCCCTTATGCTTGATCCCTTCCTTCTTCTCTTCCTCCCGTTTGATTGATTGGAGATGGTCCAGTGCCGTACGCGTCGCAATCGTCGTCAGCCAGGGTTTCAGGTCCCGCTCCGTATCATAGGAATCCAGTTTTGAAAAAAACTTCTGGAACGTAACAGAGAGGACATCGTCAATATCGGCGCTCCAATTGAAATACGGAGCGATCCGGGAGCGGACAGCGGCACTATGGCGTTCATAAATAATCCGGAAGGCCAGCTGGTCGCCCCGCTTCGCCCTCAAAACCAGTTCCTTGTCCGATAAGCGTCTGTAATCCTGTTCCATAGGTCAATGCGCCTCCAACCAATTATTTCCGATATTGCACTCCACGGTCAGCGGAACGGACAGTTCCATCACGTTTTCCATCTCCTCGACGACGATCTTCCGGAGGGCTTCCGCTTCATCCGGAACCACATCGAAAAGGAGTTCGTCATGGATCTGAAGGACCATCCTGCTCCGCATTCCCCTGATCTTGTCCGCCACGCGGATCATCGCCAGTTTGATAATGTCCGCCGCAGTACCCTGGATCGGAGCGTTTACAGCATTCCGCTCGGCAAGGGAGCGGACCGTCGCATTACGGGCCGAGATGTCGGGAAGATAGCGGCGACGGCCGAAGAGCGTCTCGACATATCCGTTCTCCCGTGCACTCTCAATCGTATCATTAATAAACGAACGGATAGCCGGGAATCCGGCGAAGTAATCATCTATCAACTGTTTAGCTTCTTTACGGCCGATCTTCAGGCGCTGGGACAGTCCGAAGGCGGAAATCCCGTACATAATCCCGAAATTGGCCGTTTTGGCAATCCTGCGCTGATCCGGGGTCACTTCTTCATAGGGGATACCGAAAATCTTTGCCGCGGTCGCGGCATGGACATCGACCCCGTCCCGGAAAGCCTTGATCAGGTGCGCGTCGCAACTGAGATGGGCCATGATCCGAAGTTCGATCTGCGAATAGTCCGCGCTCATCACCAGCCCCCCGGGAGTTCCGGGAACGAAAGCTTTGCGTATCTCCCGGCCGCGGTCCGTGCGGACCGGGATATTCTGCAGGTTCGGATTGGAACTGCTGAGCCGGCCTGTCGCGGTAAGAGCCTGATTGAACGTCGTATGGACGCGTCCGTCCCGCGGAGAGACAAAGGTCGGGAAAGGCTCGATATAGGTCGAGAGAAGCTTCTTTACGGCACGGAATTCCAGGATCTCGTCTACAACAGGATGCCGGTCGGCGATCTCCATGAGGGTCGTCTCATCGGTCGTATACTGTCCGCGGGCACTCTTTTTTGCCTTTGGATCCAGTTTCAGTTTATCGAAAAGCAGCTCTCCCACCTGTTTAGGGGAAGAGACGTTCAGCTGAGGATCCCCTGCGATAGAGCGGATGCGCTCTTCCCGTTCTTTCATCTCCTTCCTGAGTCCGGCTGCAAAGTCCTCAAGCTTGCCGGGGTCCACTTTGACTCCGTCCCGCTCCATTCTGGACAGAACCTTCATCAGCGGTTCCTCCATTTTCTCGTACAGAGCCGACAGCGGTCCCATTTCAGCACGGATTTTTTCCTCCAGCAGGAGGATGGCGGCCGCTTCAGGGAAACGCTCCCCCTCCGTCTCTTCGGGTTCATCGAAAAGGGACAGTGGCTTCGGATCTTTCTCGGAATCGAGATCGATGCCGAGGTAACTCTGGGCCAGGTTTTCCAGTTTATGGCTGCGCTCGGAATAGATCAGATAGTGCATCAGGGCGATATCGAAAAGACGGCCCTCCAAGGAAATACCTATCGCGTCAAGAAGATTCAGCTGCCGCTTCAAATCGTCGCCGGTTTTGGCAATTCCCGGATTCTCCAGAAGTGACTTGAATACGTCCGCTGGCCCTTCCGTAACCCGGATGCTTCCCTCATGCTCGAGCGCAAGGGTCATCCGTGACGCCCGGGCACCGTATCCGGTCCCATCCGCATCGGTCACGACAGCGATCCGTCCTGCGGCAAGTGCCATATCTATGAATTCTGCCGGGCCGGCAGGGGTAAAGGCAAAACTCTTCCCGGGATCCGGGGCCGGAGCCGGCGCATCGGACCCTGGAAAGTATTTCCGGAGCGATCCGAACTCATACTCCGTAAAAAGAGCCGACAGGTCAGGAGTCATTCTCAGCCGGACAGCCATCTCTTCCAGGGACACCGGAACGGAGATATCGGTCTTGATCGTCACGAGCTGCTTGCTTAGAGCGATATGATCGGACGCTTCTTCAAACATCGCCCGCTGCTTCGGGGAGAGTTCCCCGAGATGGGCATAAATCTCTTCCAGGGTTCCGTACCGCGCGATCAGTTTGGCCGCCCCGACCTCGCCGACGCCTTTGACTCCGGGAACATTGTCCGCCGTATCGCCGCAGATCGCCAGCATGTCGATTACCTGGGCCGGATCGGAAATCCCCCATTTGGCACAGAGGGCAGCTTTGTCCAAAACCTCCGCATCCGAACCGCTCTTGCCCGGTTTGTACTGGAAAATATGGTCCGAAATCAGCTGCCCATAGTCCTTGTCCGGCGTAACCATGTATACTTCAGCTCCTTCTCCGGCGAACCGGACGGCCATGGACCCGATCACATCATCCGCCTCGAATCCGGGCATCATCACGACAGGAATCTCCATGGCTTTTACGATGCCGATCAGGGGCTGGAGGGAATCGACGATCAGCTGCGGGGTCGGGGGACGGGTGCCTTTATAGGCAGGATACATTTCATTGCGGAAAGTCCCTCCCGGCGGATCGAAAGAGACGGCAAGGTGGGTAGGCTGCTCCCTCTCGAGCAGTTCAAGAAGATACTTGGTAAATCCGTAGAGAACGGACATGTCCGCTCCTTTGGAGTTGATCATCGGGCGCCTCAGCAGCGCATAATACATCTTGAAGACAAGCGCATGGCCGTCAATAAGGTATAATTTCGGAGTCATACGGCTCAAAGTTAACAATAATTCTGTCTAAAACGGATTTCTTTTTTTAAATTTGTATGATAACACATAAAACCACGATCTCACATGAAACACCTTCTCGCACTTGTTTGTGGCATCGCCCTTTTCGCGGCCGCAGCTCCGGCACAGGTCCGGCATGAAATGATTGTTCCCGACATCCCCGGATACCAGACCCTCAAGGGAGATATGCACATGCACACGATTTTTTCGGACGGTTCCGTATGGCCGACGACGCGCGTACAGGAGTGCGTTTGGGAAGGATTGGATGTCCTTTGTATTACTGACCATGTAGACGGACGTCTCCAGAAACAGACCAACAACGGAACCTTCAATAAGGAGAAAGTCGACCGCAATACCTCTTTCGAGATTGCTGAAAAGGCCGCGAAAGAGACGAACGTCATTATCATCCACGGCTGTGAGGTTACCAGCCAGATTATGCCTCCGGGGCACTTCAACGCCCTTTTCGTAACCGACAACAACCCGATCGGAGCCGCGATGGACGCTGCCGGTCCCGACAACCAGCCCAAGGGTGCGGACGCCGCCTTCCGCGTCGCCAAGTCCCAGGGCGCGTTCCTGACCTGGAACCACCCGCACTGGTGCCGCCAGGCCCCGAATGAGACGGTCATCTACAAGGAGCACGAGAAATATATGAAAGAAGGACTCCTGAACGGGGTCGAGATCTACAACTGGTGGGAGGGATACTCCCCGGAAGCCCATCACTGGGCCGTGGAGAACGGACTGACCCTCATCAGCGGTACCGACAGTCATACGCCGATGTTCATGGACATCGATTTCATGGCCGGAGAACTCCGTCCGGTTACCCTGATCTTCGCAAAGGAAAGATCCCGCACCGGAATCCGTGAGGCCCTTGACAACCACAAAACGGCCGTTTTCGCCGACGGAAAAGTCTATGGATCCGAAGAACTGATCCGACCGCTGCTCCAATCCTGCCTCCAGGTTGAGAGAGTCACCAAAACCAAGACGAAGCTGACTGTCGAACTCTATAACAACAGCTCCATTCCCGTCATTCTCGACAAGGCTCCCGGCAGCGAACAGTGGCAGATCGCCCGCCATATGACAATCCATCCCTTTGAGCATTACACCATTACGGTCTACCGACTCGACAAGTCGCAGCCGCTCGCAACAGATATTTTCGATCTTCACTTTACGGTCGACAACTTCTTTACCGATGCGGACGTCCGCCTTCCCTGGCTCCTCCGTATCGAAGCGAAGTAACGATTCGATACTCCTATGAAACGAACTCTTCCTGTTTTCTTGATACTGAGCCTGCTCTTTTCCTGCGAGCGGGAGCCTGCGACCGTATCCGTTACCGGAATTTCTGTCAGTCCGACCCAGTTGACCCTGATCCTAGGTAACGCCGGGTCCCTCTCGGCGAATGTCTTTCCTTCCGATGCTACAGACAAGACTGTTTTCTGGTCCAGTTCGGACCCCTCCGTCGCCTCCGTCTCAGAGGGGACGGTTACCGCTTTAGGCGAGGGATCGGCCGAGATTCTGGCCAAGACGAAGGACGGTGGTTTCCAGGCCGCCTGCAAGGTCACGGTCAAAAGCGCACTGAAAATCGACCCGGGACAGAATCTCCAGCCCGTCTTCGACGAGAAAGGCGGAACAGCCTCGGTCTCCTTCGTAACGACGGATCCGTGGACGGCGACCCTGCTGGGCGACAAAGCTTTGGACTGGCTCCGCATAGAGCCGCCAAGCGGCAATGCAGGAGCGGGAACGGTCAAGTTTACGGTCTCTGAAAATACCGGATTCGAGGAGCGCAGTGCAAGCGTCCGGATCCAGTGCAGGGAGGTTTTCGAGACGGTCGTTATCACACAGAAACAAAAGGATAACCTTACCGTAACCGCATCCAAGATCGAGGTGGGAGCGGAAGGAGGGATGGTAAATATCGAGGTCAAGGCCAATGTCGATTATACTTATTCAGTTGACGGAGACTGGATAACCCCACTGACAACCCGGTCTTACGAGTCCCGGACACTTGTTTTCACTGTCACCCGGAACGAAACGGTTCGGAAGCGGGAAGGAACCATTACCTTCTCCGGAGGTGGTTTTTCCGAGACGGTACGCATTTACCAAGATGGCGAGACTCCCACCATTTTGCTATCGGAGAATTCCTTCACCATCCATCAATTAGGCGGTTCGTTCAAGGTAACAGTAAGAAGCAATGTCGATTTTACCGTCGAAATGCCTGTGGAGGCTCCTTGGATCAAGAATATTACTACCCGCTCCCTCTCCTCCCATTCATTTCGGTTCGAAGTAGAGGGCAATCCCGGTTATTATGAGAGATCCGCCCGGATTCTCTTTACTGACAAGGACAACGGCCTCTCGGAAGCAGTCACCGTCACGCAGCAACCGGAAGAAGGATTTGATCTTGCTGAAAAAGAGATGACGGTTTCCGAGAAAGGCGGAACTTTCGAGATACACTGCACGTCAAATATCAACTATCGTTTCTCCATCGAAGGGGACTGGATCAAGGAAAGCCCGGATACAAGGGGACAGACGGTAGAATCCGCTCACCGATTTCTGGCGGAACCTCTGCCGGACGATGAGGCCTATCGGATGGCATGGATTGTTTTCTCGGACGAGAGACAAGGAATATACCGATCTGTTGCTGTCATTCAAAGTGAGGATTCCCCCGTCATCATTGATTTCAAAGATCCCCGCGTCAAAGAACGATGCATTTATAACTGGGACAGAAACGGGGATAAAGAGTTGTCTAAACGAGAAGCATCCCTGGTAAAAGACCTGAACATTTGGCTTCCCTCAACAATCCAATCCTTTGATGAACTGGTTTATTTTACGGGGATCGAGACCATTCCGCCCCATTTCTTTGAAAGATTCTCGGAGCTGACGTCCATCTCATTCCCGCCCGGACTGCACACCATCGGAAAGTGTGCCTTCCGCTGGTGTGATAAACTCGCTATTCCTGTTTTCCCCGATAGCTTGAAAGAAATCGGAGAACAAGCATTCTATCAGTGCTCAGGGTTTACCGGAGAGCTGATTCTCCCTCCCGGCCTCGAAATTCTCTCCGGGTTTAACGGCTGCACCGGACTGACCGGCGTGCGCTTCCCGGAGCAGTTGAAAATAATCGGCCACGGTGCATTTGATGACTGTTCCGGCCTTACTACGATTACTCTTCCCGAGAGTTTGAAGGAACTGGGCGCTTTTGCTTTCTCTGGCTGCTCCGGCCTGAACAAGGTTATTCTCCTCGGGGAGATTCCGCCGGAGTGCGATTATTATTCTTTCCAGGGCCTCAACTGCCTGATCTATGTCCCTACAGGAACGGCCCGGACCTATTATGACGCTCCCTGCTGGAAGCCATACCGCAGAATAGTTACCGAAGAAGGGCATCTTCCATCAGAATTCTATTATGCGTCCACAGACTACTCCCGTGACGGAGAAGTCCTCTGCCTGCAAAAAGCAACGAAGGGGAACGGGATTAACATCGTTTTCCTTGGGGACGGATATACTGACAAGGATATGGCGCCGGGAGGAGAGTACGAAACCATCATGAGAAGATGGATGGAACAGTTTTTCATCTATGAACCTTACAAATCGTTCCGGGACTGGTTCTCTGTTTATACAGTGAAGGTTGTTTCCAAGCATGAAATCTTCAACAGCATCTATGCCGAACGAAGACTTTCCAGAGATTTCACGGAGGTGGATGATCTCGGGAACGGTATTTCCGCATTTGATTCCGTCATCCAGGAATATGCCGACCGGGCTCCGGTATCATCGGGACAGCCACGAAGAGTCGCTGTATTTCATAATAGTGACGAGAGTGTCGGACGCAGTTTTTGTATGATGAGTTCAAGCGGCGGTTTCACGGCCTGGGTTTTCAACAACATCGACGCACGCCCTACGGTCTTGAACCATGAGGCGGGGGGACATGGATTCGGCTGGCTGGGAGACGAATATACCGAATTCGAGCGAGCTCCGGAGAATCCGCAGGAAAGCCTTGAAAGATATTACAAATGGGGTAAGTGGGGAGCCTTCAAAAACCTCGACTGGCGAAGCGATCCGGGAACGGTTCTTTGGTCCCGTTTCCTGACAGATTCCCGTTACGCTGGTGAGGGGCTCGGTGTATACGAAGGCGGAATGCGCTATTCCAAAGGGATTTACCGTCCGACTATTAACAGTCTGATGGCGTCTGATTATGAAAAGGGCGCAGTCTTCAACGCTCCCAGCCGGGAGGCTATCTACAAGAGCATCATGCGCTGGGGCGTCGGGGTGGACTGGGAATACGATTATGAGGGATTCGTCAAGGCCGACGAGGCCGGAAGGAAACAGGCCGCCGAAGCATACGCGATGTATCCTCCGACCCGAAGTTATGTTGAACGCCGCGAAAACTTCGAACCCGGTCTTCCGCCGATCATGATTGAGGACTCCGTCCGGGAAATCCGTGTCACCAAAGATGGAAAAGTAACCTTAATACGATAATACACCATGAAAAAGTATCTGCTCATCGCCCTCGCCTGCTTCGCCCTTGCTATGCCGCAGACGATGAAAGCCCAGGATGAAACCCCGGACTACAGCAATTGCATCCTGACCCCGAAAGCGCCCTTGACCCCGCGGATCAACGGACCCAAGGTCTATGGCGCCCGCCCCGGTGCCGAATTCCTCTTCCGCATCCCGACAACCGGAGAGCGGCCGATACAATGGACCGCGGAAGGGCTACCCAAGGGTCTGAAACTGAACCGGAACACCGGAATCATTACCGGAAAGGTCAAGAAAGCGGGAACCTATCACGTTGTTCTGAAGGCATCCAACGCCCTCGGCGAGACATCGCGCGAATTCAGGATCGTCATCGGCGACAAGATCGCCCTGACCCCGCCGATGGGATGGAACTCCTGGAACTGCTGGGGCAACTCCGTCAGCCAGGAAAAGGTCATGAGCTCCGCCAAGGCCCTGCTCGAGAAGGGTCTGGCCGATTACGGATGGGCCTACGTCAACATCGATGACGGCTGGCAGGGACTCCGCGGCGGGAAGTACAATGCCATCCAGCCGAACAGCAAGTTCCCGGACATGAAGGGGCTCGCGGACTTCCTCCATGCGAACGGGCTCAAGCTCGGCATCTATTCCGGTCCGTGGTGTGGCACATACGCCGGCCATATCGGCTCCTCCTGCGACCGGGAAGACGGAACGTACAAGTGGGTCGAAGAAGGCATCGTCGACGAGTTTTACAAGGTCGACCGGAGCCGGATGAAACGGGATTCCGTCTGGCATTTCGGAACATACTCCTTCGCCAAGGCGGACGCCCGGCAATGGGCCGACTGGGGCGTCGATTATCTCAAGTACGACTGGAATCCGAACGATCCCTGGTGGCTCAAGGACATGCGCGCCGCCCTTCTTGAAACAGGTCGGGACATCGTATATTCAATCTCGAATTCATCGTCCGTCGTCATTGGTCCCGTTCTCCGGGACTATGCGGAATGCTGGCGTACGACCGGCGACATCCGGGACAACTGGAAGAGCATGTCCGGAATCGGATTCGGCGGCCAGGACCGCTGGGCCGGTTTCAAGGCGCCCGGCAACTGGCCGGATGCGGATATGCTGGTCGTCGGGAAGGTCGGCTGGGGCCCCAAAACCCACTGGACCGCCCTCACTCCGGACGAACAGTTCACGCACATTACGCTCTGGTCCATCCTCTCCTCGCCGCTGCTGATCGGATGCGACCTCGCTGAGCTGGATGATTTTACCATCAGCCTGCTCTGCAACAGCGAAGTCATTGATATCAACCAGGATCCGCTCGGAATCCAGGGGGTCAAGCGGTACGGAGACGAAACGTACGCGACCTATATCAAGCCGCTTGAAGACGGGTCTGTCGCGGTCGCGATGTTCAATCTCTCGGACCAGCCGAAGATGATCGGGTTCATTCCCCACGCCATCGGCCTGACCACCGATCAGTCCATCCGCGACCTCTGGCGCCAGAAAGACCTCGGCAAGGTCGGCCGGAAAGACCGCTGGGAGACAGAAGTCGCCCCGCACGGCGTTGTCTTCGTCAAGCTCTCCCCCGGGGTAACCGGTGAGAAACTACACGGCTTCTTCCGGTAAGCTAACGGCTGCCGCCGCCGAAGCCGCCGCCGGAGAATCCGCCACCGCCTCCGAAGGACATTCCTCCGCCTAAGCCTTTGATGCTGCCGGTCTGGTAACGCTGGACCGCCCGGTTGACGGCCGATGCCGACATGTTGTTGGTCATCCGGATCGTGCGCATCATGTACGGGATGTCCATGCCGACCGTCTGCTGGGCGTACTCCTTGAATTCGGCCGGATAGAGTTTCTCGAACTGCGTTGCGACCTTATCGGCGATGCCGAAGAGCTGGGCAAAGACCAGATAGTCCTTCCAGAGCTTCACCTCTACGGCTCCCCGTTCTTTGGAAAGGGTAAAGTCATTGAGGAAGTTCTTGAACTCAATCACATGCCGCATTTCCCGGGCTCCTTCTTCTTTTGCCGAAGATCCGGAAAAGTAGCCTTTGGTATAGAGATAGTTCCGTCCGCGAGCCTTGGCCCTTTCCGGCCAGGCTGTAAACTTTCGGAAATTCTTCTCGGACCATTTTTCGAATTCTCCTGACTCGAGGAGCAGGTTCTCGCCGCTGGCCTCACGGGCCATCTCGTAGAGGGCCCGTTCGACATCATCTTCAATTTCCGGCGAGTCGACGAAAGCCAGATTGACCCGCCTGGACTTCACGGGATCCGCTTCAACCCGGATAATCCCGTCCAGAATCCAGCGGAGGAAAAAGGCACCGATCAGATTCTGCGAATTGGACGAAGCAATCCCGAAACGGGAACTGTTCTCCAGGACATAATCCGATGCAAAAAGATTCCCTTCCAGAGGTGCTTCGCGGTACCATTCCGTAATCTTACGGGTTCCGAAAAGGGATTTCTTATACTTGCGGCCGGTAGCATGGGCGATGGCGACCCAAAGGATCAAAGCGCCTCCGGAAAGCATCAAGGCCAAGGCAAGCATCATAAACTCCTTGAAAGAATCGTCACCCTGCCCGTAAGAGCTGCCTTCAAAAGCCCGGTCGGCCATCTCGGTGAAAGACATATCACGGCTGAGGGAGGGCTCGAACTGCCCCTTCTCGAAAGCGACCATGGCGATCAGCTTGCTGTCATAGGAGAAAGGTTCCAGGGATTCGGCTACGATCTCCCCGTCGATGACATTGATATCCCCGGCACATCCGAAACCCCATACCTTGGTATTGTCCGTTGTCCACTCGGCCCCGCCCGTTGCGTTCCGGATCGTCAGTTTCACATGCTGGGGAGGTGCGGCTAGACCCGGATTGACGAACATGAAATTGAAAGCATCGGCATCGGAAAGAGCCTGGACCAGGCCTTTGACCGTAAAAGAGGCCGTCCAGACATGATTTCCGAGACTTCCCTGCCCCCAGCAGAGTTCGACGGCATCGTTACGCTTGCGGACAATACCGCACCGCCCGGCCTTTTCTTCCAAGGTCCGCTGGATATCCCAGGTATCCCCCTCATAAAAGAAAGGCACTCCGTTCTCGGAAACGGAAAAATCGGTAATCTCCATCCTGCCGAGATTCTCCACGGGAACATACCATTCGGTCCCGTCGGTGACGAGGACGTCCCAGACCTGGGTAATCTCGGCTGATCCGTCTTTCAGAAGGACCGCCTTGATATCCAAGTCACGAATCTGCTGGGCACCGGAAAGGGTCCCCAGCAGTAGGAAAAACGCAAAGGTTAACGCGCGCAAACGCATGGCGCTGAGCGTTTTAGATTTCGGGATATTCGGTCTTGCTGGTATCCTCGGCGAGATACTCGCGCTGCGGGAATCCAAGCAGGGAGGCAACCAGGCTGGCCGGGAAAACACGGACTTCGTTGTTGTACCGGGTCACGGTATCGTTGAAGGTCATACGGCTGAGGCGAACATTCTCCTCATACCCCTTGATGCTCTGCATGGTCTCCTGATAGCTTGTATTGGCTTTTAATTCAGGATACTGCTCCGCGACGGCAATGAGCCTGCTGAGGGCGCTGTTGAGGGCCGCTTCGTTAGCGTTGATTTCAGCGACTGTCGGTGCTGCGGAAGTCGTAATCTTGCGTGCCTCGATGACTTTCTGGAGCGTCTCGCTTTCATAGGAAGCATACTCGCGGGTCAGTTTGACGAGCGCTTTGATGGCGTCGTACCTGGTAACCTGCTGGACATTGATCTGCTTGAGGGCATTCTTGCAGAGCTCATCACTCCGGACAAGCTTGTTCTGGATCGAAATAACCCAAAGGACGAGCAGTACGACGACTGCAATGATGATAATGGCAGTTGTTCCCATAATTATTTGATTTTAAAACGATAAATTTTCGAATGTCTCGGCTTCTTCGGCGTATGGAACGCGACGTACAGCCACTTCCCTTTGATATCGCAACCTTCCGGTTCTACTTCGAGATCGTTGACGTTCTTTGTCGCGATAATCCGTTTGGTATCGAGATCCACGATATGGATCAGCCGGTCGTGGGGCGGATAGCCGTCCGGGAGATAGGCATAACGCCCGCGGACATAGCTGCCCTGCCAGATATTGATTCCGCTTTCGATACGGGTCTCATCGAGAACGTCGGCATCCGTCAGGTGGACCTCCCCGTTCGCATCAGAATCGGACAGCCGGGGAAGGCGGAACTTTTTCAGCAGTTTGAAATCGCCGTTCCGTCCTCCGTAGGTATAAATGAATCCGTTTTTAACGTCAAGCGCCCAGTCAAAGGATCCCGGATAACCGGTCCCGTCAAAATAGATTTTCTGGACAATCTTGCTGCCGCTCAGGCTCAGATCGGTCACAAAACAGGCATGTCCTCCCCGGCACTCGGAAATATAGAGCAGGGGGAACATCGAATCCCGGGACCATTTTTCTTTCCCGAAAGCCGCATTGTTGCAATGGGATTCATTCCCTTCAAGCATATAATTCGCGACCAGGGCTTTCTTTTTCATGTCATAGATGCTGCACATACCCTTGTCGCGGACCAGTACGCAGTAGCGTCCATGGATAGCGAAACCCTGGGCGGAACCGCTCAATGCGACATCGGCCGGAGTCCAGTCATTGACGTCACAGATAAATTCTCCCTCGAGCGAAGGATGATAGGTCTTTTGCGCCGAGAGCGCAGCGGGGATCCACACAGCAGCAAAAAGAAGAAGGAAAAGTCTTTTCATATCCACAAATATAACATTAATTCACGACAAATTCATCTATGAACAGAAAACCTTTCTCCCGGTATGCCTTCAGCCGCACGAAACGAGCATTCCCCTCAAGGACAATTCCAAAAGGAATGTACTGGGTTCCGCCGGAAGGCTGGGCTATGTCACGGGATACCGTACCGGCAAGACTGAAATGATCCCCGTCCTCCGAGAGCAGGATCTCAATCTTATCCGGAAGGAAAATATCCGCAACCCACTGCGTCAGGAAGGTCGCACCCGCATAATGGACCGGTTGCACCGATCCGAGATCGACCGTCACGTCAATGTCACAGAGAAAGCCCTGCCAGTTCTCGCCCCGGAAGTTCCACCCTCCACAGACCGCATCCGTCAGGGCTCCGTCTCCGCCGGCCGCATAACTCTTATGATAAGGAGATCCGTACCTGACCGGCCGGCCTTTGCTGAGAAAAGATTCCGGGAAATCTACCTTCCGGACTCCCCGTTCATGGGCAAGGTCGAAGGGATGATACCCGCGGGCTGAAACCTGCTCATTCAGGCGCAGGGCGTTGGCCCGGAATCGGGCGGGGTCTTTTCTGGACATCGGGGTCCATCCGACCTCGGCCAGGGCATACGCCCTCGGATAAAGCATATATTCGAGGTGTTCGTCCGTGACAATGTATTCCGACCAGGAATTCCCTTGGACTCCAAGTAAGTGATGCTGAAGCGTTTCCGGAATCATATAACAAGGGTCGAAAGAATAGACCGTATCGACCGGGACATAGCTGCCGAACGACTCAGGCTCTTTGAAAGGAGCATCCTGATAACGGTCGAGATAACAGTATTTCTCCGGAGTCATAATGGCATCATGGCCCTCACTCACTGCCTGGATTCCTCCGGCAGTTCCCCGCCAGGACATGACGGTCGCATTCGGGGCAAGGCCTCCCTGCAGGATCTCATCCCAGCCCAAAAGCCGCTTTCCCCGCGCCTCGAGCATCTTCTCTACCCGGCGTACAAGATAACTCTGGAGCTGATCGACATCCGCAAGTCCCTCCTCTTCCATCCGGTGGCGGCAGAGGGGGCAAAGCTTCCAAGCCCGCTTCCCGGCCTCGTCACCTCCGATATGGATAAACTCCGATGGAAACAGGGAACAGACTTCGTCAAGGACCTTCTCCAGAAAGACATAGGTCGCCTCATTGCCCGGACACAGATCGTTCCGGTACTCCGGTTCTGTTCCGTCTTCGGTCCGGCAGAGCAGTTCCGGATAGACGGTCGTCACCTCGCTGCTGTGACCGGGCATCTCGATCTCCGGGATGACGGTAATATGGCAGGAATCGGCGACGGAGAGGATCCATTCAATATCTTTTCTCGTATAATAGCCTCCATACGCTCCGGGGGCACCTTCCTCCGAGAGCTTCTTGCCCCCTTTGCGCCACTGTGGCCATAGTATTTCCGGCCTCCACGCCGCCCGGGTGGTCAATTCCGGAAAGGCATCTATCTGCAGGCGCCAACCTTCCGAATCGGTCAGATGCAGGTGCAGACGATTCATCTTCAACTCCGACATGAGGCGCATCTGCTTGGCGATGAACTCTTTTGTACGGAAATGACGGGAGACGTCAATATGCAGTCCCCGGTACGGGAAACGGGGATAGTCGATAATTTCACAACAGGACACCTCGGGATCCGCCTGCCGCATCTGGGACAGCGTCTGCAGGGCATAGAAAACACCCGTCTCCGTCAGGGCCTCGACTGTCGCGCCTTTCGGGGAGATAACAAGATGGTAGGCTTCATCCCGGGCAAAGGAGGGCAAGGTCGCCGCCAGGCGGCTGAAAGATTTCCCGCAAGGAATGACCTTCGGAACAAGACCGCCGGAAGGGACGGTCCCCTTGCCGAGGGTATACGAGACCGGGGCCGGAATGACGTTATCCGGGCCGGAGGCTGCCGAAAGGGTCACTCCGGCAAAAACGGCAAGCAGCAGAAAGGCTTTCCGTACCTTGTTATTCAATCCAGATTCCATAGCCGTGCTTGATTTCGTTCATGACGAAGGTCGACTGGATGCTGCCGATCGAATCGATCGTTCCAAGAACATTGATTATAAATTCATTGTACGTTTTCATATCCGGGGCCATGATTTTCAGGAGGTAATCGAACTCCCCGGAGATGTTGTAACACTCGACAACCTGGGGGACATCCTTGATGACCGACGTGAAATCCTGTGCCACGTCACGGCTCATCTGCTTGAGCTTGACCATGCAGTAGACTTCAAATCCCTGATTCAGCTTTTCTGCATCGAGGACGGCGACATATTTTTTGATATACCCCTCTTTTTCAAGTCTTTTTAATCGCTCAAAGACCGGGGTAGTAGAAAGATTGACCTTGGCGGCCAGTTCTTTGGTGGTAATCCGCGCGTTCTCCTGAAGGGCTTTCAGGATCTTTAAATCGACCGGATCCAGCCTAACGTTACTCGACATCATCATCAGAATGTTTTTCCAAGAATCCCGTACGGGACGGCAATCCTTTATTATTTTTTTACATTTTCCCTACAAAATTAGAAATATATTCCATTTTTTCAATAAAGTTTGAAAAATATTTCGCCACATTTTAACTTTGCATAAATTTTCGCCATGATAAAGCGCAGTATCAAGATACCCTTTACTTTCGAAACGGGTCCTTCACTGGACGCGGTCGATATCATATTCCATACATCGAAGGAAATACCCGTTCCCGGAGAACCCGTCATCTGGATCTGCCATGCCTTGACGGCCAACAGCGACCCGGAAGACTGGTGGCCATCCCTCGTCGGCCCCGGCAAACTGTTCGATACGGAGCGGATGTTCATCATTTGCGCCAACGTTCCCGGATCAGCCTACGGCTCATCCGGTCCCAGATCCACCGATCCGCATACCGGAAAGCCTTATTACTTCTCTTTTCCGGCTATCACCGTCCGGGACATGGCCGAAGCGAATTTCGCCGTCCTGGACTCGCTCGGAATCAAAACCGTCGACCTTTTGGTCGGCAGTTCCATCGGCGGTTTCCAGGCCCTTGAGATGGCCGTTTCCCGCCCGGAGTGCTTCAGGAAAGCGGCATTCATCGCAACAGCCCCACGGATCTCTCCCTGGCTCTCTGCCTGGGCCGAGGCCCAGCGGATGGCCCTGGAAGCCGATCCGTCTTTCCGCGCCTGCGAAAGTCTCGACGGCGGAGCCGCCGGTCTCAAATGCGCCCGCGCCCAGGCCCTGATCTCCTACCGCTGCTTCCGGGGCTATGGGAAAACCCAGGCGGAAGAGGACCCCGATACGCTTTTTGCCGGTCGGGCAGCTTCCTATGAACGCTATCAAGGGGAAAAACTCGTCCGCCGCGCTTTCGATGCCTATTCGTACTACTATCTCTGCAACGCACTGGACAGCCACAACACCGGCCGGGGGCGTGGAGGCGTCACGGCCGCTCTCTCGCGCATAACGGCAGAAACACTTGTTGCAGAAGTAGATACAGACCTGATTTTCCCTCCGGAAGAAATCCGTTCATGGTATAAGTCGATCCCCGGCGCTACGCTCGGGAGCATCACTTCCGATTTCGGGCACGACGGGTTCCTCCTCGAATACGATCAATTGACAAACCTTTTGAAACCTCTGCTATGCAGGTAATGAAATTCGGCGGAACCTCGGTTGCCGACGCCTCCGCCATCTCAACCGTAACGGATATCGTCTCCGCCGCCCTGGAAAGGGACCGGACAATCGTGGTATGCTCTGCTGTCGGAGGCTGCACGGACCGGCTGATCGAAACCGGACGTAAAGCGGCCCGCCGGGACGAATCCTATCTGGAGGATATCTCCGCCCTGAAAGAGCGGCATTTTACGATCATTGAAAAATTACTCCCTAAAAGGCACCGCGACGCGGTCCGGGAGACGGTCGACGGGTTGTTCCGTTCGCTTGAAGGAATCACCCGCGGCGTTTTCCTCCTGGGAGAACTCAGCGAAACCAGCCTGGATGCCATCCAAAGCTACGGAGAACTCTTCTCGACGAAGATTATCGCCGCCAAGTTTTCTTCTCTCGGCATTCCTGCCGTCTGGCTCGATTCCCGCGAAATCGTCCGCACAGTAAAGGGAGCCGTCGACACGGAAACGACCTATGCGAATGTTCGCAAAGCGGTCGACGCCTGCCCCCATACCCCGCTTTTCATCGTTCCGGGATTCATCGCCACCGATGCCCTCGGACGGATTACGACGCTCGGGCGGGGCGGATCGGATTATACGGCCTCCCTGTACGCAGTCGGCATCAACGCGCGCCTTGTCGAAATATGGACCGATGTCGACGGGATGATGACGGCGAATCCGAAAGTCGTTCCGACGGCCAGGACAATCCGGAATATCTCTTACCGCGCCGCCCAGGAACTGTCCCATTTCGGCGCGAAGGTCATCTATCCCCCTACCATTCAGCCGGTTGTAGAAGAAGGGATTCCGATCTATGTCCGGAATACATTTCACCCCGACGGGCCTTCAACCCTGGTAGAGAAAAACCCTCCCCGCGTCGGAAGCGGGCTCATCGGCATTTCCAATTCGGACAACATCGCCTTGATTTCCCTGGAGGGGAGCGGGATGGTCGGCATTCCGGGCTTCTCTTCACGCCTTTTCGACGCTTTGACCCGGAGCGGGGTCAACATTATCCTCATCACCCAGGCCTCTTCCGTCCATACGATGTGCATCGCCATCGCCGAAAAAGATGCCGAAAAGGCCCGGGCGGCTTCGGATGAATGTTTCGCATATGAAATCTCCCTCGGGAAACTCAACCCGCTCAAGGTCGAAACGGGATTCTCGATCGTATGCCTTGTCGGTGATGACATCCTCGGCCAGGTCGGCATTACCGGACGCATGCTCGCGGCCCTCGGGTCCCACGGCATTCCTGTCCGGGCAACCGCCCAAGGCTCTTCGGAACGGAATATCTCGGTCATCCTTCCTTCCGACCGTGTCGGCGATGCCATCCGCCACATCCATGAAAGTTTTTTCGACAACACCTCCCTTCGCAATATCAATCTGTTCATTGCGGGCTACGGAAAAGTCGGGAAAGAACTCGTCCGGATTATCCAGGAGGGGAACGAAAGAATCGCTTCAAGGACAGGGAAACGACTGAGAATCTGCGGCCTATCTAACAGCCGGAAATTCCTGCTCAATCCGGAAGGCCTGGCGGATTTCGATCTCACGAATGGACGGGACGCCACTTCGGATGCCTACATCGACGCCCTGACGGAAATCTCTCTCAAGAATTCCATCTTCGTCGATTGCACTGCTTCCGAAGACATCGTTTTCCGGTATCCGGGCCTGTTCAAGGCGGGATATTCCATCGTCTCTTGCAACAAGAATCCGTTCGCCGGGCCGTATGAAACCTATAAGTCCCTGAAAGAAGGAGCACTGCATAGAGGGAAAGCCCTTCGCTACGAAACAACGGCCGGCGCCGCGCTGCCGATTGTCGGAACGATCCAGGGACTGCTTGATGCCGGAGATACCGTCCGTTCGGTCGAGGCTGTTCTCTCGGGGACCCTGGCTTATCTGATGGACCGCTATACCGGAACGGGGTTTGACGAATTGGTCGAAGATGCCCGGCTGAAAGGCTATACCGAACCTGATCCTTCCACCGATCTCAGCGGGCGGGACGTCCTTCGCAAAGTCCTCATCCTGGCCAGGGAGGCCGGGTGGCCGCTTGAGGAGAAAGAGATCCTTCTCGAAGCCGTTCCTTCCTCAGAGGAGATGGCCCTCCGCTATACCGAAGCTGCCAGCAATGGACTAAAACTCAGATATATCGCGTCCATCACGCCGGATTCGGCGACGGTCGGACTCCGGGCCGTCGGAGAGGATTCCCCGTTCTATAGTCTCCGCAGCACCGACAATCTGGTCCGCATCATTTCGGATGCGTACCCCTCCGGCATTACGGTCAGCGGCTCCGGTGCCGGTCCGTTCCAAACCGCCGGAGGACTACTCCATGATATCCTGACAATAAAATAGTTCTATGAAAGTTGCTGTAGTCGGAGCCACCGGACTGGTCGGCTCGAAAATGATAAAAGTCCTGGAGGAAAGGAATTTCCCCGTCACTGAATTGATTCCGGCGGCCTCGGAGCGATCCGTCGGACGGACTGTTTTCTTCCGCGGAAAGCCCTGGACGGTCGTGAGCGTGGAAGAGGCCATCGCACGCCGCCCTGAGATCGCCCTGTTCTCGGCCGGAGCAGGACCTTCACGGACTTACGCTCCCCTTTTCGCCGAAGCAGGATGCCGCGTTGTCGACAATAGCTCCTGCTGGCGGATGGACCCCGGGAAAAAACTTGTCGTCCCGGAGATCAATGGCGGAGTGCTGACCCCGGAGGACTTTATCATCGCGAATCCGAATTGCTCGACAATCCAGATGCTCCTCCCCCTCGCTCCTCTCCATAAAGCTTTCACTATCAAGCGCATTGTCGTTTCTACCTATCAGTCCGTCAGCGGAACCGGCTACAAGGCGCTCGCCCAGATGGAAGCGGAGCGCCGCGGAGAGCAGGCTCCGAAAGTCTACCCCTACCCCATCGACAAAAACATTCTCCCCCATATCGACTCTTTCCTCGAAAACGGCTATACGAAGGAGGAAATGAAGATGGTCAATGAAACCCACAAGATCCTTGCAGATGATTCGATCGGCGTCAGTGCCACTACGGTACGCGTCCCTGTGACCGGAGGCCACAGCGAATCGGTCAACATCGAGTTTGCACAGCCGTTCAGCCTTGAGCAAGTCCGGGGAATTCTCTCGGAGACCCCGGGAGTTGTCCTCCAGGACGACCCGGCGAACCTTGTCTATCCGATGCCGCTCTATGCCGAAGACAAGGATGAGGTCTTCGTGGGACGCCTGCGGCGTGATTTTTCCGTCCAAAACGGCTTAAACCTTTGGTGTGTAGCAGATAATCTCCGGAAAGGCGCCGCTACAAACGCCGTACAGATTGCAGAAAGACTGATCGGCTTTATTGGCAAAAAATGATTATATTTGTCTTGTAACCCTACAAGACAATGGAACTGACCCATACCGGCGCGGAGCGGATCAGAGAACTCGTTGAAAAACAGCGGGCCTTTTTCGCCTCCGGAAAAACCCTTGACATCTCTTTCCGCAAGGAAATGCTCTCCCGCTTTAACGAAGGCCTCCGCAAGTGGGAAAAGCCTCTGTGCGAGGCCTTATGGAACGATCTGCACAAGTCTTATGAAGAGGCGTTCATGACCGAAATCGGACTTGTCTACAGCGAAATCGGGGAGGCCTGGCGGAAGATCGGACGGTGGACCCGGAAACGCCGGGTACGGACTCCCCTGACCGTTCTCCCTGCCCACAGCGCCATCATCAGGGAGCCTCTCGGCTGCACCTTGATCGTCGCTCCCTGGAACTATCCCGTCCAACTGCTGCTCAATCCCCTCGTCGGGGCCATTGCGGCCGGATGCACGGCCTTGCTGAAGCCTTCCCCCTATGTCCCGGAGGTCTCGTCGGTGCTCGGACAGTTCGTTTCCGACACCTTCCCTGAAGAGTATGTTGCCCTTGTCCAGGGGAACCGGACCGTCAATGCGGAACTCTTTTCCCACAGGTATGACCTCGTATTCCTGACCGGAAGTCCTTCGCTCGGGAGAATCGCCATGGAGGCCCAGGCGAAATACCTCACCCCGCTCGTTCTCGAACTCGGCGGGAAAAGCCCATGCATCGTCGACCGGGATGCGGACCTCAGGACGGCCGCCCGTCGGATCGTCTGGGGAAAATGCCTCAACTCCGGCCAGACCTGCATCGCTCCGGATTATCTTTTTGTCCATGAAACTATCCGCGAAGCCTTCGTCAAGGCTTTCCGGAATGCACTTTCCGAACTATACCCTGACGGGACGGAACACTCTGATTACTATGTCCATATCGTCAAGGACTCCGCTTTCGACCGCCTTATTTCCTACCTCGGGGATGGAAAAATCCTATGCGGGGGAAAGAGTGACCGGGCGAAGCGGTGGATCGAGCCGACCCTCCTTTCAGAAGTATCCCCCGATGCCCCGGTCATGCAGGAAGAGATCTTCGGTCCCATCTTTCCGATGATGACCTTCCGGGATCGGAAAGAAGTCATCGATTTCGTCAATGCGAGGGAGAAACCCCTGGCATTCTACTACTTCGGAAATGAGTCCGACGGCTGGGACGTTATCGGGAAGACGACCTCCGGCGGGGCCTGCATCAATGATACGATCATGCACATCGCCAACGGGAACATTCCCTTCGGAGGCGTCGGCAATTCCGGAATGGGCAGTTATCACGGCGAGCGGAGTCTCCTCGCCTTCAGCCACGAACGCTCCGTCATCGCTTCCCCCAGGAAGTGGGATGTTCCTTTCCGGTACATGCCTTACCGCCTCTTCAAGACCATAAAAAAAATGCTCCTTCTCGGAGCGAAATAACTCACGGCATGAAAAAACTTCTTTATTTTCTGCTTTGCCTGGCTTTAACACTGGCATCCTGTTCCCGTCCGGAGCCGGTAAATGAACCGGAACCGGACACCGAGAATCTTTCGATCCTCCCTATCTGGGAGAGCGGATCCCGGTACCGGATCGTCTACCATGCCGGGGAGGACGACAATCTGGCGTATACCTGCGCGGCAGAAATCGCGGAGGTGCTCCGCAAGGAACGGAAAACTTCCCTTCAGGTCGTTTCGGACAAGACGGCCTCTTCCTCATCGGAGTATGAGATATCCGTCGGTATGACCTCCCGGAAGGGCGTCTCCGAGTTCCTGGCCTCCGGCCATGATACTTTCGATTATCTGGTCTGCGCTTCCGAGCGCCGGCTCATCATCGTAGGAGCGAGCGGATGGAGCCTTCGGGCTGCGACGGAAAAGATCCTTACGGATTACATACGGCCGGGGAAGGCCATCCCTTCCGACCTTCGTATCACAGGCAACTGCCGGGGCCAGTACCTGTTCCCTCTGGAATCCGGCGCCAACCTGCGACTCCTCGACAACAATATCTGGTCTTACAACGAAGAGGTTGTCCCGGCGTCCTGGGCGGCGCTGAACGCAGATCCCCGCAATTCCTTCCGGAGCAGACAATATGCGGCTATGGTCCAGGCACTCCTACCCGATGTCTTTGCCTGGCAGGAGTATGCCCAGGCCATGCAGAATCTGGTCGAGCCCATGATTGCCGGCAAGTATACATCCGTTCTCCCGTTCGGGAAGGAGGGAATCCACAACGCGACCCCGCTCTTTTACAACAAGGAGACCGTAGAGCTTCTGGAGGCGGATTACCTGCTGTTCCCCGGGGAGTACAATAACGGAAACAGCAAATCATACACGGCAGCCGTCTTCCGCCACAGGGCGACAGATGCCCGTTTCATCGTTGTGGGAACTCACCTTTGGTGGCAGAGCGAATCTGCCAAGCCGGGTAGCAACGACGCCCGGACGGCACAGGCGAAGATGATCGCCAATAAGGTTGAAGACCTTCTGATTGATTACGACTGTCCCGTCTTCGTGATGGGCGATATGAACAGCAGGCTGAACAGCGATGCGATGCGGGTCTTCACGGACCGGGGCTACAAAGACTGCGGCATCTCCGCAACCGTCCACAGGGACAGCTTCAAAGGGCACCATACCTGCTCCGAAACGGCAGGATTCTCATGGACTCCCCAAATGAACGACAACTGCGCAACGGCCATCGACCATATATTCGAATATAATGGAACGGACCGGTCGAAAGTCTTGGCACACAGAATCATAACCGCAGAGTTCACCCTCAGCCTCACCGACCATTGCCCCCGGTATGTAGACGTCTGCCTGGAGAAAGGCGGATCAGGGGACAAACCCTCGACCGGGACGGTCCAGCTTGCCGATGCCGGGACGAGAATCCTCTTTATCGGGAACAGTTTTACCAAAGACGCCGTCGAGCACCTGCCGGGCATTATCGCCGCCTCAGGGTATAAGGATATCACCCTTGCCCATGTCTACCACGGAGGCCGTACGATTCCGGTCTACAACGATTGGTCGATGGCGGACTATACCCTGTACAAGGCCGAAAAGGGCGCTTCATCCTGGACCACTCACGACAAGCAGGTCACCATCGACCAGGTCGCATCGGGCGGGCGCTGGGATATCATCACAATCCAGGAGCATACGGGAAACTATCTCGCCTGGTCCTGGTCCAACGAGGAAAAAGAAGCGCTGGAAGGGCTTGTCAGGAAGTTGAAAGCCACCCAGAAGACCCCGCCTGTCTTTTACTACATCCTCTCCCAGGCCTACTATGACATGAGCAAAATCGCTTCCGCATCCAAGAAGTATATCACCTGGACCGACCAGGCCGGGATGTGGAATGTGCTGACGGAACATGCCAGAAAGGTCATGGACGAAACGGAGATGAAGGATATCATCTCTACGGGCTGCACCCTCCAGAACCTCCGGACTTCCGGCCTCGATACCCCGCTGAACCTGACCCGGGACGGGTACCATATGGACCTGGGAACGGCCCGGTATGCTGCGGCCTGCACCGTATACGGCAAACTGATTGAACCGATAACCCGCATTCCCCTGGACAACAATTCCTACCGGGTCAGCAAATCGGATTTTTCGCTGGGCCAGTATACTTCCCCCGTCACCGATGAAACGGCTCCCGTTTGCCGGAAAGCCGCCCGGTACGCGATTGAAAAGCCCTATGATGTGACCGATATGAAGGGAGAAGGCAGCCAGGGCGGAAGCGGGAGCGGAACCGTCTATCCGTTCAAGGGATCCGGAACGGAATCCGACCCTTATCTGATTGAAAAAGCGGAGGACATGCAAGGGATCTCATCGGCACTCGTACTGGGGAGCAAGCGCTACTTCAAGATGACCGCGGATATCGACATGGGCTCCATCACCGACTGGTCACCGGTCATAACGGAAAACAAGGCATACGGGATCAGCTTTGACGGGGGCAGGCACGTCATCCGCAATTTCACCTGCAAGAATAAGCCTTTTGCCTCCCTGTTCGGTCTGGTTTACGGGGAGGTCCACGATCTCATCCTCAAGGACTGCTCCGTCAGCAGTACCGGCACATGCGCCCTCCTGGCCGTCTGGGGAGGGACGGGGACCGGCGTGATGCCCGCCAGCGTCAGCTGGGTCCATGCCATCAACTGTTCGGTCAGCATGACTTCGACGACGGCGGCCCCGACCGGAGGACTGATTGCCAATGCGTGCGAACTCACCCTGATGGACAGTTCCTTCCAGGGAACAGTATCTTCCAAGGCGACTTCCGGATCCCATTTCCTGGGCGGCCTGGTCGGGAAAATCGCGCTCGACGGAGTCGAAATCGCCCGATGCCATGCGGACGTTCAGATCCAGGGAACCGGGGGATCCAAGATCGGCGGCCTGGTCGGAAGCTGCTACTCCGGCTGCTCCGTACTCATCGCCGACTGCTATACCACCGGGGCCATCACCGGGAAGTGCAGCTACATGGGCGGAATCATCGGAGATGTCACCTCCGGATCGTCCATTCTCCGCTGCTACAGCACGATGGACCTTACCGGTGGCTACAATCATGGAGGCATTGTCGGACGGGCCTCGAACCTGCAGAATCCGAATACGGTAGGGACCTTCGACTCGCTCCTGAAGATTACCGTCAAGGATTGTATCGCATGGAACGGATCGATCCGCACAAGCGGTTCCGGAGAAAAACCCGCCAGCCACTACAGCAGCGGTGCCGTCGTCGGATTTACAGTCTACCGCAATACCCTGCAGAATTGCTGGCGAAAGCCCGATATGGTATTTGACGTCTACGCCAATGCGGATTACAATAAGTTGAAAGACAATGAAAATGTCTCTGCGACCAGGCCGCTTGTAAAACCGTCCCAGGATCTTTACCATTGCCCTTACAATGGTCTGGCAGCCCCGGCGGATGCGACGGTATCCTCCCTCGGGGCAGCCCTTGGATGGTCCCCGACCACATGGGATTTTGCCTCCCCGATTCCGCAGCTGATGAACCAGCCCTGACGGAACTGTAACTTATTTTTCATGAGAGTGACTACTTTCTGTAAAAAAATTGTAACTTTACGGATACTAAACCTTGACCGCATGCCGCAGAATGAAGTTACTGTCATAGATATTGACAAGGTCGTGGCTTCAAGAGCCGGAGGGAAAAAGATTCCCCGCTTCCTGGTGAACTGGATCAAACGATTCATCCATCAGGATTATATCAATGACTATCTGCGCCAAGGGAAACTCGGTTACGAGTTTGCGGAAGGGGCTCTCTCATATATGGGCATAACGGTCGAAGTCGAAGGAGAAGAGAATATCCCGGAAAAGGGACTTTTCACCTTTGCGGGGAATCATCCCCTCGGCGGAGCCGACGCCCTCGCCATCGTTGCCTTCCTGGGGCGGAAATACGACGGAAAGATCATTACTCCGGCGAACGATTTTCTCATGAATATCAAACAGGTTCGTAATTACCTGATTCCGGTTAACAAAATGGGAGGTCAGGCCCGCGGGCTCGGCTCAGCATTGGATGAGGCCTTTTTCTCTGACCGGCAGGTTTTTTACTTCCCTGCCGGCAGCTGCTCCCGGAAAATCGACGGGATTATCCAGGACCAGCCCTGGAAGAAATCCTTCATCACCAAAAGCAAAGCATCCCAAAGAGATGTTATCCCCATGTGGTTTTCCGGAAAGAATTCACCCCGTTTCTATCGGGTTGATGCGATTCGCAACTTCCTGAAAATCAAGCTTAATCTTGCGATGCTCTGTCTCCCCGACGAGATGTACCGCTGCCGGGGAAAGCACTTCACGCTCCGTTTCGGGGAACCGATTCCCTGGGAGACATTCACACAGGAAAAGAAAGATATCGAATGGGCGGCATACGTGAGAGGGAAAGTATATGAACTAAGTAAGTAAAAGTGATATGGAAGAACTGATTGCACCTGTAGACAAAGAGCTTCTGAAGTCCGAATTGACCCAGGAATGCTTCTTCCGCGACACCAACCGGGCTGGAAATAAAATCTACATCGTCGATAACACGACGGCACCGAATGTCCTCCGGGAGGTGGGACGTCTCCGCGAGATGGCCTTCCGCGAATACGGGGGCGGATCAGGGAAAGCGACCGATCTGGACGAATTCGACCTTGATCCCGCCTATCGCTACAAACAGATGGTTCTTTGGGATCCGGAAGCCGAGTGTATCGTCGGCGGCTACCGTTTCGTCCTTGGCGATGACTTCATGTATGACCATGAAGGACAGCCGATTACCCCGTCTTCACACATGTTTACTTTTACCCGTAAATTCCTGAAAGAGAAGATTCTGCAGACGATCGAACTCAGCCGCTCCTTTGTCGCGCTCGAATACCAGAGTACCCGGGAGAACAGCAAGAGCCTGTATGCACTCGACAATCTTTTCGACGGAGTCGCCTCTCTGATCCTTCTCTATGGGGACCGGATGAAATACTTCTTCGGCAAGATGACGATATATCCCTCCTTCCCGAAAGAGGCTCTCAATATGCTGCTCTATTTCCTCCGGAAGCATTTCGGGACCCGGAGAGAGAAATGGATCATCACCAAGAACCCGGTCAAGATCGGTGACTCTTCGAAGTACAAAGACGTTTTCACCGAAAAAGACTTCAAGGAAGACTACAAAATCCTCAAACGGGAAATCCAGAAATTCGGGGTCAACATTCCTCCGCTCGTCAATACATATATGAACATGTCACCGACCATGCTCTATTTCGGGACCGGCATCAACTACGATTTCGGGGACATCATCGACTCCGGAATCCTGCTTGCCTTCGACGAACTCCATCCAGAAAAGGTCGACCGGCATATGAAAATGCCCGAATCCCACTGGCCCCATATCGAAGGGTTAAAGAAAAGAATCTCACTTCGTCTGAAAAAACGCTGATTCGATATGAAAACGAACCAAGATTACAAAAATGCCGCCTTGAATGCCCTGCGGGGCAACTGGGCGCCTGCCATCCTGGCGATGGTTGTCTTCACATTGATAGAGATCGTGTTCCTCTCACCTTCTCTTTACTACCAGTTTACTTTGCAAGATACCATTTCCTCCCTGGACCCTTCCGATATGGCCGGAATGATGGACGTTTACAGAAAGATAATGGGGGCAAGCAGCCTGACGTCCCTTGCATCCGTCTTTCTGCTGTATCCCCTTCTCATCGGATTTACCAATACCTTCCGGTATCTCTTTGTCAAAGGTGATAACCGGCTGACTGAGAATATGTTCTCCATCACGTTCAAGCGCTATTGGCATAACGTCTGGGGATATCTTCTGATGTATATTTTCATTGCACTCTGGAGTCTCCTTTTCATCATCCCGGGAATCGTCAAGGTTTTCTCTTACGCCATGACTCCCTATATCCTCGAAGAGAACCCCGAGCTGTCCGCCAATGACGCCATCGACCGGAGCCGGGCTATGATGAAGGGTCATAAATTCGACCTGTTCTACCTGTACCTGAGTTTCATCGGCTGGGGTATCCTTTGCATTTTCACCCTCGGCATCGGCTTCTTCTGGCTCGGTCCGTACATGTATACCTCCACGGCCGCTTTCTACGAGGACATCAAGAGCGAATACAACGGATTCTAAAGGGGCATGCTTTTTGTGCCAATTCATGAAACCAATCTTTATGGATTATGAAAACGAGAATCATCCTGATCGCCTTGCTCCTCACCTTGGGGACACAGGCTTTCGCTCAATTCGGAAGACCTCCTCACCGTCATTATGACTACTATGATTATTATGACTATTACGACCCCTATGACGGACCTCATGGCCCGATAGAATACCGCTGGGGTCGCTATTATGACCAATATGGCCGGATTATTCCCCGCGACTGGCTGGGAGTATCCCTCTACGGAAGCGAATACCTGAGAGCGAAACGGCAGGTTGGCTGGGGAGCGACATTGACCACCGGCGGAATCGTCCTTTGCCTCTCTGCCATCCTCGGTGGAGCCCTCGAATCTGATTACAACCGAAACGTCAGCCAGATGGGGTCCCATTTCCAGGACTTCGACAACGGATCCGGAGGCGTCAGCGCAATGGTTATAGCGCAAGGTCTCCTCGGTGCAGCCTGTCTCGGAGCCGGAATACCGCTCTGGACGCGCGGGAACCGCACCTTTTACAGAATTGCAGATGACTATAACCGCCGGTATGGCCGCGGTTACGGTTACGCGCCGTCCCTCACCTTGGGATCCTCGCGAAACGGCCTCGGCCTTTCCCTGCAGTTCTGACCCGAGGCCCGGTTACCGGGCCTCGAGGTAGAAGACAGCACTTGCGAAAGTCTTGAAAATCTGCGGTGTAAAACCGCCTCCCATCAGATAGTCTCCCGAGTAGACGCTGCCGCTGCCTGCAAAGCAGGATTTATCGACATTCAATTCCTCTATCTTATACTGTTTCGCCGGATCCAGGCCCTGCAGCCGGAAGGTCTTTGAACCGATCGCCCGGTTCAGGTAGTTTGTCGAATAGAGGTAGACGACCGCACGCGAACGGTCTTCAGAGACATACATGAAGGCATAGTAATCACTCTCATACGGAGAGGACAGACGGTACAGGTCGCCGTTGAACACCAGGTCGCGGAACCCCTTGTAGGAACGGATACAGCGGTCTGCCAGAGCCCTGTCGGATTCGGACAGATTCTTCGGCTGCAGTTCCATACCGAGACGACCGGCGGCAGCGATATCGAAACGGAACTTGAGCGGCGTCACGTTGCCGGTCTGGTGGTTCGGAACATCGGAAACATGCGACCCCATCGTGCAGGCAGGATAGAAGAGGGAGGTCCCATACTGGATCTTTACCCGTTCCATCGCATCGGTATCGTCACTCGTCCAATACTCGTTGAAGTACTTCAAAGAACCGTAATCCACGCGGCTTCCGCCGGATGAGCAGCACTGCACAATCGTATCGGGGTACTTCTCCCGGACCCGGCGCATGACATTATAAAGCCCCTGGACATAATCGACATAGAACCGGTTCTGTTCGGCTCCCAAGTAGTCGGAGCCCATACTCATGATCGGACGGTTGCTGTCGAACTTTATATAGTCGATATTCGGGGCAAGGCTCATCGTATTGTCAAAAATGCCGAAGACGAAATCCTGGACCTCGGGATTCGTCAGGTCAAGGACCCACTGGTTGCGGGCCTGCAGGATCTCCCGGCCGGGGGAACGGACGACCCAGTCCGGGTGGGCCTGGGCCAGGTTACTCTTGGGATTGACCATCTCCGGTTCAATCCAGATTCCGAATTTAAGGCCCTTGGAATGGGCATACGAGGCTACGTAATCAATTCCCTCAGGGATTTTCCGGGTGTTGACTTCCCAGTCCCCGAGACCCTGCTTGTCGCTGTCCCGGGGATAATCCATCGCGAACCACCCGTCATCCAGGACGAACATCTCGAGGCCCATCGCGGCTGCATCGTCGATCATCCGAAGAAGCGTTTCGGTCGTGAAGGTAAAATAGGCCCCTTCCCAGCTGTTCAGAAGGGTCGGGGTAATCTGCCCGCCTCCATAAACACCGTAGCGACGGGCCCAAGCATGGATATTCCGGGTTGCCTGACCCGCTCCCTGGCCAGACCATGTCCATATCATGTCCGGCGTGACGAAAGTCGCTCCCGGAGCAAGCGGATATTCGGAGGAGAACGGGTTGATCCCGGCGATGACATTCAGCCGGTGGGCGACATTCTTTTCGAAGCTGATCCGGAAATTACCGCTCCAGCAGAGAGACCCGGCAATGACTTCCCCGTCCGTCTCGCTGAACGAGTCCGTATTGAGACTCAGCATGAAAGAGGGATTGTTCCACTGGGTCGCCTGGGTTCCGCGCTTGGTTTCGATCACTTTCAGGTTGTGCCCCAGCACCTCCCGTTCAATCTGCATCTCGGCCGACCAGTCGCCGTACGTACTGGTAAGAAGGTACTTGTCCGCATCAAGATATAAGGATGAGGACGCATAGTCAATCAGTTCGACGGGGGTCTTTCCGCCGTTTGCAATCTCCGCATGGGAAAGGATAACGTCTTCTTTCCGGTAAGCATCATAGACAAGTTTGACTTCCAGGGATGTCACGTAATCTTTCATCAGGATTTCCGTCGTTACGACATTCCCCTTATCCTTTACCTGATGAGAGACATAATAGAGTTCCGTATTCCGGGATCCGTCTGCATAACGTACGCTTAGTGCCGGTTCATTGGCATACGCTCCGCCCTGGGTGGGATACGCCATGGGGCCCTTCCCATAATCGGTTCCCTGCCGGAGATTATAATCCATGAACTGCTTCGGATCGGCTATTTTAGAACCGTAGTGACAGGTATGGAGCACACCGTTTGGCTGCGCGAGGAAAACCAGCTGGCTATTGCTGGTTTCAATTGCGATTACCTGCTTTTCAATCTGCGGAATGGCTACGACCTGGTGCTCTTTCGGGGTCGCTTTCTTGGTCTTCCGGGCGGCGGAAGGGACGACGGCAAGGAGGACGGCCGCCGCAAGGAGAAGGATTCTTTTCATTGTGTTATTGCATTATAGGTATTTCAATCCATGAATCATTGTAGACGGTAATCCCGGCAGTCTTGTATTCAGAGAAAGGAACGCGGTAGGGATTCTCCTGGAAAAACTGAGGGGACATTGCCATCAGGGGGAAGCAGCTGGACTGGACCTGGACCATAATCCGATGCCCTTCCGCGAAATAATGGGCGATATCATTGAGGGTGAACTCAATCCGGGTCCTCTCCCCAGGGATGAGCGCTTCGGGTGAATCCCCTCCCTTCCGGTAGCGGGCCCGCATACCGTCTCCCCGGACGAGCATTTGATATCCATCCGGCCGGACGTCGATCACTTTGACAAAGAAATCCGCATCCGTCGTTGTAACGGACACATCAAGGGATACCCGCACCGGTCCTTCGGAGAGAAGGTCTGATTCCAAAGGTCCCGACACATAGGTCAGTACATCTTTTCGGGTCGATGCAAAGCGTTGGTCCGCAGCCATATAGTTCTTATCTCGACCATTTGTGATCATCTCCGGATCGAGGTAAGGGACCGGGCTCGAAGGATCAGAAACATACGTGCGCGCATGTAACATGGACGGAGAATCCAAAGAAGCGGCAAGACAGGACCTGTCCAGATAATACCGCTGCGGAACAGTTCCGGGCGCAGGCCAGGACGGGAACGTCTGCCAATCGTCCGCCGTTTCATGGGCCTTAGAACCGTCCAGGGCGCGGGAAGGAAGGACACGGACGGGAGCAGGACGCTCGCCCTTCCCTTCCAGATACCACGCAAAGAACGGATATTCAATCTCTTCCAGGAAGTATTCCGTCGAGCCTTCTCCGAAGTAGGAGGCTCCGAGTCCCTTATAGCGAAGATCCCGCCAACCGCCGTGGGACCAAGGGCCGTAGACAAAATAAGCTTCCGTCTGCGGAGAGCGTTCCCGGATAGCCCGGTAGGTTTCAAGAGCCCCGTAACAGTCTTCCGCATCATAACTTCCCCCGACGACCATCACGGCCGGAGCGACGTCCCGGATCTGCCCGGTTATGCTGACGCTTTTCCAGTAGTCATCATAGTCGGGATGGGAAAGGATGGTCTCCCAGTATGGGATACGTTCCCCGAAATTCTCCGTAAGCGACTGGAAGTCGGGCCTTTCCATGAAATAAGAGTAGAAGTCTTTGTCCATCCGGATCAACGAAGGATTCCCATGGGGGGCCGGTTCCTTCCGGCTTCGGAAGAAGGAAGCGGCAAAACCGTAGATGTCCAGCATCGGGATGCCGTTGTGGTGGATATCATCTCCCTTCCACCAGTCCGAGACCGGGGCCTGCGGGGAAACGGCCTTGACGGCGGGATGGCCCGACAGCCCGGCCATCGTCGCATAAAAACCGGGATAGGAAACGCCCTTGACTCCGATGGACCCGTTGCAGCGGGTATGGTCGATCAGCCACTGGGCGGTATCGTAGGTGTCGGTCGCCTCGTCGGTTTCCTCCCAGGGAGCGTCCTTTGATTTGAGCGGACGGATATTGACAAAGTCCCCTTCGCTCAGATAGGTTCCCCGGACACTCTGGAAGACAATGATATAGTGGTTGGCCGCAAAAACGGACATCCACGTCTCGAGAGAGCCGCTGAAGCGTTCCCCGTAAGGAGCAAGTCCGTAGGGGGTGCGGATCATGATGACCGGATGCACTCCGCCATCCCGGGGTTCATAAAGAGAGGTATGGAGGCGGACTCCGTCACGCATGGGGATATAGGTCTCCGTTTTGGAATAGTTTTCTTTAAGCCACTCCCGGGAGATGTCCCGGGAAAAGCCTGCCGCTGCCCAGAGAAGAAGAAGCAGGGTCGTCAGGATTCGTTTTATCTGTGTCATACATACAAATATAAGAATTATTCCTGTCATTTCCAGCCGTTACGTCTGAATCCGAGGTATGACAATTTGGCAGGACTGGACTTTTGGCACAAAGTTCGATGAATGGGGAAGCGTCAAACGGACAATAAAAACAAAAGATATTATGGGAAAAATTATCGGAATCGACCTCGGCACAACCAATTCGTGTGTCGCAGTCATGGAAGGCAACCAGCCTACCGTCATCATCAATAACGAAGGTCAGCGCACGACGCCTTCGGTCGTCGCGTTCACTGACGGCGGAGAGCGGAAGATCGGTAACCCGGCTAAACGTCAAGCGATTACCAATCCCCACAACACCGTATTTTCTATCAAGCGATTCATGGGCGAAACCTTCGACCAGGTCAGCACGGAAGTCGGGCGCATGCCGTATAAGGTAACCCGCGGTGACAACAATACCCCGAGGGTCGACATCAACGGCAAGCTCTATACTCCTCAGGAGATCTCGGCCATGATCCTCCAGAAAATGAAAAAGACCGCTGAAGACTATCTCCGTCAGGAGGTAACCGAGGCCGTCATCACCGTCCCGGCTTACTTCTCCGACTCACAGCGTCAGGCAACCAAGGAAGCCGGCAAGATCGCAGGACTCGATGTCAAGCGTATCATCAATGAGCCGACTGCCGCTGCATTGGCTTACGGTCTTGACAAGAAAGACCGCGATATGAAAGTAGCTGTCTACGACCTTGGCGGCGGTACCTTCGATATCTCGATCCTCGAACTGGGAAGCGGCGTATTCGAAGTCAAGTCGACCAACGGTGACACCCACCTCGGCGGCGATGATTTCGATCAGGTCATCATCGACTGGCTCGCCCAGGAATTCGCCTCCGAAAATGGCGGAATCGATCTCCGGAAGGACCCGATGGCCCTCCAGAGACTGAAAGAGGCGGCAGAAAAAGCAAAGATCGAACTGTCCAACCAGACTTCCGCAGACATCAACCTGCCGTACATCATGCCGGTCGACGGCGTTCCGAAGCACCTTGTAAAGACCCTTACCCGGGCCAAATTCGAGCAGCTCTCCGACGCGCTCTTCCAGCGCACGATCGGTCCTTGCCGCCAGGCGCTCAAGGATGCCGGCCTGCAGCCGTCCGACATTGACGAGGTCCTTCTCGTCGGCGGTTCTACCCGTATCCCTTATGTCCAGGAGCTCGTTAAGAACTTCTTCGGCAAAGAACCGAACAAGAGCGTCAACCCGGACGAAGTCGTCGCTATCGGCGCTTCCATCCAGGGCGGTGTCCTCGCAGGCGACGTCAAGGATGTCCTTCTGCTGGATGTTACCCCGCTGTCCCTCGGCATCGAGACCCTCGGCGGTGTCATGACGAAACTGATCGAGTCCAACACGACCATCCCGGCCCGCAAGTCACAGGTCTTCTCGACCGCTGCCGACAACCAGCCGGCCGTTGACATCCGCGTCCTCCAGGGCGAGCGTCCGATGGCCAAGGACAACAAGGAAATCGGCATGTTCCACCTTGACGGCATCGCTCCGGCTCCGCGTGGCGTCCCTCAGATCGAAGTCACCTTCGACATCGACGCGAACGGTATCCTGAACGTTTCCGCACGCGATAAGGCGACAGGCAAGGAGCAGCACATCCGTATCGAAGCTTCCTCCGGTCTCTCCGATGCTGAAATCCAGCGGATGCGGGACGAGGCGAAGGCCAACGAAGCGGCCGATAAGGCTGAGAAGGAACGCATCGACAAAATCAACAGCGCCGACGCCCTCTGCTTCCAGGCAGAGAAGTTCCTCAAGGACAACGGGGACAAAGTTCCCGCCAACGTCAAGGCCGACGTCGAAAGCAACGTCAACCTGCTGAAAGAGGCTGTCAAGAGCCAGAACATCGCGGACATCGACCGCTACTCCGAAGCCCTCAACAAGGCATTCGAGGCGATGTACCAGCAGAGCCAGCAGGCACAGGGTCCGCAGGGCGGTCCTCAGGGTCCGTTCGGTGGACAGGGCGGTCCTCAGGGAGGCCCTCAGGGCGGACCGGATCAGGGACCTGACGAGCAGTAAAGCCATGAAGGTCGGTATCGCCGGAACCGGGAAAATCATCCCGGAGGCCGTACAGGCCATGCAGGAAACAGGAATCCAGGTGGTATCCATCTGGGGACGGAATCCCGGGAAGGCTGCGGAAAAAGCGCAGCTTCTCGGGATTCCTGCCGTTTCCGGAAGCTACGATGCCCTTCTCGATTCGGACATCGATTTCGTCTATATCGGGCTGGTCAATTCCGTCCATTATGAGTATGCCGCAAGAGCTCTCCGGAAAGGGGTGAATGTCTTGCTGGAAAAGCCTTTCTGTGAAACAGCCGAGCAGGCTCTCTCGCTCGCACGTCTGGCGGAAGAAAAAGGACTCTACCTTTTCGAGACTATTTCCAACCTGCATCTGCCGAATTGGAAGGCCGTCAAGGAGAAAGCGGAGGAAATCGGACCGATCAGGCTGTTCAAGAGCGATTTTTCGCAGTATTCTTCCCGCTATGATGCGTATCTTCGCGGAGAGGTCGCCCCGGCTTTCGATCCCTCGTGCGGCGGGGGAACCCTGATGGACCTGAATGTCTATAACCTGCATCTTGCCGTCGATCTTCTGGGGCGCCCGGAATCGGTGGAATACCGGTGCAACCGGGGCTTCAACGGCATCGACACGTCAGGTGCCGTCATCCTGCAGTATCCCGGTTGTGTCGCAATCTGCACGGCGGCCAAGGATTCCGGATGCCCGTCAGGAGTAATGATTCAGGGAGAAAAGGGATGGATCAGGATCGAAGGCATTCCGAGCACATGCCCCTCCGTCGAAGTTGCCGTCCGGGGCAGTGAGCCAGTACAGTTCAATCTCAACAAGGACTGGCACCGCCTATGTCACGAGTTCGAGTCTTTCCGGACGATCTATGAGAACCGGGATTACGACAGAATGCGGGAACTTCTCACCGAGAATACCCTCCCGGTAATGGAAGTCCTCGACAACTGCCGGTAATCATCTCTTCTTCCCAAGGGAATACTCCCTGATTCAAGAAGGAAGAGTTATTTCTTCGGCGGGGCCGGAGTGGTGGCGATGATATGGCGGGCGGTTGCGATGCGCTGCTCGATGTAGGTCCGGAGTTCCTTCCAGTCGTAGTAAGGGGCTGTTTCGGAAGGGATCGGGAAACGGATGTCGTTTTCGTTGTTCATGAACCGGACGAGGATGTGGCCCCGGCGGTTCTTGTAGAAGATAAACTGGATATTCGCTCCCATCGGAATGTTGTAGTTCTGCCAGAGATCTTTCGCTTCATGGGGAGTCGGAGCAGGTGTCGACCAGCCCTCTATGTCCATCAAAGTCATGAACGACATGATCGCGATGTCATGACCGAAACGAAGCCGGGCCGCCCGGCCTTCTGCCATATCTTTGTCATAGCCATCGAGAATATCCTGGGCAAGCGTCCAGCAGAATGCCCATTGGCGCCCCCCTTGGATATCATCGGGACCCTTCGAGCAGAAAAAGAGATAGCTTCCGGCTTCCCAAAGCAGGCATTTTTCCTCAAAACTGAAGAGATCCCAAAAATCGAATCCGTTCTCCAGACATTGGGTGCCGCAGGCGAGGTAATACATCAGGTACTCCAGGTCCTCGGGATTACCAAACTGGCGGATATAGTTCCAGTCCTTGAACAGACGGGCGAAAAAGATCTCCGGATCCGCATTCTCATGGCACATCTGCTTATAGGCGGGCTGCCAGTATGCGTACTTGTTGTTGTGACCGATATCCGTCTCGGTATTATCTGGATTGTACTTGGAATGGGGATTCAGGAAAGCCATATCGGCTTTATCGACCGTCTTCTCAATCCGAAGTTTCGGATGGGTCCTCTTTAGCTGGTCGCAGAAATTGTCCATCGAGATAATGCAGCGGGGAACGTCCGTCGAACGGGCATCAATCAAACGTTTCCCCTTGAATACCTGGGGATAGTTGTCAAGCATCCGCTGAGCGATTCCCCGATGCTCCCGGGCGCCGGCCTCGGTAAGGTCTCCGCCCCGTCCGTCCACGAGCGGGAACATTTTCATATAGCGTGCGTAAAGATCCTCCCCTTTCGCGGTCAGGGCTCCGTCTTCATGGGCCTTGACAAGGATGTCCCGGATCTGGCGGTATTGGGAATTGGAACTCAAATGCCGAGCCCCATGACGTCCGTAGTGACTGATATAGAAGGGTTTATATCCCTTTGGCGCTGGAGTGAAAGGACCGGGATTCTCATTGTACATATTATAGATCCCCCCGGCTTTCAGGGGATCTGCGGCAATCTGCTCAAATGCCGTCTGGGCAAGAGCAGTCAGGGAGAAGAGGGCAGCAGAAAGAGCCGCCATCATTAAACGGGTCAGGTTGCTCATCGCAGGCTTCATTACAGGTCAATCATTACTTTCATACTGGTCTCCCGGTTGGCATCGATGAACCGATAGGCTTCGGCATACTGTTCGAGCGGGAAACGGTTGGTAATGAGCGGTTCGAGCCGGATACGTCCGGAAGAAATCTCCTCGACGGCTTTCTCATAGTCTTCGTGACGGTACATCATCGAACCGATCAAATAAAGTTCGTGCTCACCGAGATAGAACATGCTGAGGGCGGGATCATGGGCATGGACCCCGACGATTATGATGTCGCTTCCCTTCTCGATTGTTTCCATCAGGCTCCTCAGGGACGATTCAACGCCGGCACATTCGATCCCGACCTGATACCCTTCATCGCCGAAAAGAGACGGAAGCGCCTCTGCGATGGACGTTTTCGAGACATTCAGGGTATGCTCAATACCACATTCAACTGCCTTTCCCAAGCGGTAATCACTCACATCGGTAATCACGACTTTCTTCGCTCCGCGGGCAAGGCAGAACTGGGCCACCAGGTTCCCGATCGTACCGGCTCCAGAAACGATTACATTCTTTCCCGCAAGTTCCCGGGGACGGGACGTTGCATGGGCTGCGACGGCAACCGGCTCGACCATTGCTCCGAAAGTCAGGGAAACGCTCTCCGGAAGGGCGACAACCCGGTCTTCGGTCACGACAAAGTAATCCTGGGCGGCTCCGTTTGCCTGGAACGCCTGAACTTTCAGATGCTCACAGACATTATACTGGCCGCGCCGGCAGGGATTGCACTGCCCGCAGACGAGCTGGGGACGGCAGGTCACTTTCTGCCCGGGACGGAACTTCGTCACTTCCGGACCGACGGCGGCGATTACGCCGGAATACTCATGCCCCTGCACGACCGGATAGATCGTACTCGGATGGGTCCCGTGATAGGAATGGATCTCGCTGCCACAGATCCCGATATGCATGATATCGAGGAGGATTTCATTCCCTTTCAGGTCTTCGGCTTTCGGCGCTTTAACGTCAGGATAAAAAACGACTTCGTGGGGCTTTTGCAAAACGACGCGTCTCATATGATTGATTTTTCAGGTTTTCCGGAATAACAGACAAAGAAACTGATCAGACACCCGATCGGCGCCCACCAGGTCCAGGCAATCGAGACCTTATGCCCGAAAAGAGCTTCGGAAAGCGGACCCAGGATATAGGGCTGCATCAGAAGTACGACGAGCAAACCGATCAAAAGGGAGGCGACGACACTCCTGGTATTACCCCGACGGGTAAACAGTGCACAGACGAAAACACCCCCCATCCCGGCATAGGAGAAGCACATGACGCCGGTCGCAAAATCAACGAGGTTCAGTCCGCTCGCCTGCTGCATGACGGCCGTTACAATGGCAAATCCGGTCAATACTGCACCCATCAGGGCCGCCATCTTCTTGGATGAGGCCATCCGGGCCTCCGCGGTCGAAATCTCGCGGCCGCGTTCCTTCATGACCGGCAGGTACAGGTCCGCCGTAAAACTGGAGGCCATCGAGTTGATGGCCGAATTGAAACTCGAGAGGGCAGCTGCCAGCACTCCGACAATCATCAGGCCCCGCAGACCCGTAGGGATGCTGTTTTTGATATACTGCGGAAAAAGATCACGGGCATCGGCTGCAAAACCGCAGAGCCCGGACGGATCGACCGCATTGTATTTGACCCAGAGCAGAAGCCCGATCAAAAGGAAGATCAAGACGATCGGGAGGCTCATCACCTGCGAATAGACCAGGGAGACACCGGCTTTCCGTACACTCTTGCAGGTCAGCTGGCGCTGGACAAAATCATGGTCCGTCGAAAACTGGACGATCTTGAAAACCGTCGCTCCGATGAGGGCGCCAATCAGATTGTAGGGAACATCGAAACGGAACGAGGGATCGACTACCTGCAGTTTGCTCCCGCTGACCCACTCCCCTCCGGTCTTGACCCGTCCATGGATGAGGCTTTGCCAGATATCGGCAAAAGAAAAATCGGGCGTCATGGACACATATACCATACCGAGAGCGATCAGTCCGGTACCGACAACCAGCAGGATCTGGATCGTATCGATCATAATCAGTCCCTTGATTCCCCCGGCCATCGTATAGATGGTCGAGATCATACCGAGGATGATGATCGAGTACATCAGGAATTGGAACTGGATGGAACCATAAAGGATGACCGACACGGCGATGGCGGCGATGAAGAGGCGGGATCCGGACGTAAACAACTGACCCAGAAGGAACATGACGCTCGTCCACCGCTTCGACTTCTCACCATAGCGGTCGCCGATGTATCCGTAGATCGTAATCGTACCGGCATTGTAAAGTTTCGGCAGGAAAAGCCAGGCAACGACAAGGCCGCCGAAAATCGCACCGACGCAGAGCATCAGGTAGGTCAGGTTCGTATTGAATCCGAGCTCCGGTGATCCCACGAAGGTCCCGGCGCTGATCGAGGTTCCCGTTGCTGCCAGGGCGACCATCCATGTCGGCATGGAACGGCCGCCGAGGAAATAGTCTTCCAGGTCACGGTTCCGCTTGGAGAAGACGAAACCGAGGATAATGAGGAGCAGCAGGAAGAATACGATGATTATCCAATCTATCGGGTTCATGACTAGATACTTTCGATTTGCTTGGCCGTATTGTCAATCAAGGTATAGAACTGGTTGTACTGGACATCAGTACGGCCGGTTCCTTTCCGCATCAAGGCCTTCAGATCCTCAAGGCGGGAGGCATAGATGTCGCGTGGGAAGAGGTTTTCCTTCGCGCAGATCGAAGCCGCCATGCCGACGACTTCGCCGATCATGCCGCAGGTTCTCATGACCCGGGTCGAGCCTAAGGCGACATGCGTCACGCTGATGTTCCGCCCGGCCATGAAAAGGTTCCGGACATCCTTCGAATAGAAACAGCGGTAAGGGATCGGATAGGGATCGACCGGCGTCAGGTGACCGTCCGAAAGCCATTCATGACCGGGGAAGTTCCGGCTGTTTTCCGGTTTCGGGAAATGCTGGTCGATATTCCAGGAGAGACTGGCAGATGCATCCTCGTAAGGGATACGCTTCATGATATCCTGCTGACGGAGAACGAAATCGCCTTTGATGCGCCGGGACTCCCGTTTCCCAATGACATGGGAGACCCAGACCAAGTGCGTACATTCCCAGTCCTCCTTGGCGGAATAACGGTTCTTGCAATAGGAGAAGGTCGAATAGGCGACATACATGCCGTAATCCCGCATCTTTTCCGCCTCGGCGATCGGATCATAATGCATGCCGACCTCCCAGTACCAGTTTGCACGGTGGACCGGTTCGACGGTCAATTCTCCGAGTTCGAGACCCCAGTCCAGGCTGTCCGGGAAGGTGCAGGGAGTATTCCAGTCCTCGCAGTACCACTCGATCGATCCGCCCATATGCAGGTCGTCAGCGACTTCGGGAGCCAGGCTTTCTCCATACTCGCTCCGGGCCTCGCGGCCGGACATGGTCTCCGCTCCGGCCATGACGGCGAGCGAAGCATCCCCCGTACAGTCGGAGAAGAACCGACCTGAAACCCGGATCCGATTCTGACGGGTCGCTTCGACTGCCGTAACGGAAACGATCCGGTCTCCGTCCATCTCCGCTTCCGTCACACAGTAGCCGAGGAAAAGCGTAATGTTCTTTTCCGCCAGAAGGACCCGCATCTTTCGGTCATCTTCATAATTATGGGCCCCACGGGCATTTCCGCCGCGCTCAGGTCCGATCTCGTTCAAGATATACCCCAGCGATCCGTACGGAGGCAGGTTGATCCGGCCGCCGAGACCGACCCGGACTTCGGAAGAATTGTTCCCGCCGAGAACATAGCGGTCCTGAATCAGGGCGACACGGGCGCCGAGACGGGCAGCCGAAAGGGCCGCACACTCGCCGGCAATTCCTCCGCCTACGACGACAAAGTCGAAAGAGCCCTTGTCCTCAACGGGTTCAGGGCCGAGAAGACGTTCACGAAGCGCCTTGTAATCCGCTTCCGGAACTTCTTCGGTTCGGGTCAGGAGGATTGCATCGCAACGGCCGTCGAATCCTGTCAGGTCGTGGAGAGCAGCGGTATGGGTGCCCTTTTCGAAATGCCGGACGGAGCCTTTCTGCCAGTACCAGGCATCGGTTTCCCCCGTGCCGAAAGTCTCCGCATCGGCGACTCCGTCGAGAACGACGCTGAAAATACCCGGCGTCGGTCCGTCAGACCACGGGCGGGTCCAGTTTTTCGTCCGGACCCAGAGGGTATAATCCCCTTCACCGGGGATCTCGAAGGACGTCACCGCATCCTTCCCGAGCGGTGTGCCGAGTCCGTGGGCCATCAGATAGCTGGAGCCCATTTGAAGGATAAACTGTTGTTCTACGGTCCATTCTCCCCTGTCTTCGAACCTTGTCGCAAGAAGCAGGACACTGTTTTCTCTTGTAATCATATTATCTGTCCTCCGCTTGATGGCCGACCCGGTCGACCTGATGATAGAATTGGGTATAAGGAAGGTCGGTCCGGCCTGTTCCCTTCCGCATCAACGCCTTCAGATCCTCGAAATAATCCGTATAAATGTCCCGTGGGAGCACGCCCCGTTTCGAGCAGACCGAAGCCGCCATGCCGACGACCTCGCCCATCATGCCGCAGGTGCGCATGACGCGGATGGACCCGAAGGCGACATGCGTGACGCTGATGTCACGCCCGGCCATGAAAAGGTTCGGGACATCCTTCGAATAGAAACAACGGTACGGGATCGGATACGGATCGATCGGGGTCAGGCGTCCGACCGAGATCCATGTCGCGCCCGGATAGCGCTCGGCGTTCTCGTCCATCGGATAGTGCTGGTCGATCCGCCAGGTCGTCGTACAGGTTGCGTCCTCGTGGGGGATATGCCGGATCAGGTCATTTTCCGTCATGACATAATCGCCGATAATCCGCCGGGATTCGCGCTTTCCGGCCACATGGGAGACCCAGACCAGGTGCGTGCAGAGCCAGTCCTCTTTGGCTGAGTACCGGTTCTTGCAATAAGAGAAGGTCGAATAGGCGACGTACATGCCGTAATCGCGCACTTTCTCAGCATCCTCGACCTGATCGTCATCCATACCGACTTCCCAGTACCAGTTCGCGCGGTGGACCGGCTCAACCGTAATTTCATCGAGGGAGAGCCCCCAGTCGATGGCATCGGGGAAGTCGCATGGGGTATTCCAATCCTCGCAGTACCACTGCAGGGACGCGCCCATCGTATAGCCATCGGCCTTTTCCGGAGCAATCTTTTCGTTGTACTCGCTCCGTGCCTCCCGTCCCATCCGGGTTTCCGCTCCGGCCATGACCGCAAGGTAAGCGTCTCCCGTACAGTCCGCGAACGTATAGCCGCTCAGGCAGATCCGCTCCTGGGTCGTTGCTTCGACAGCCGTAACCGAAGCAATCTTTCCTTCTTCCATCCGGGCGTCCGTGACGGTATAACCGAGGAAGAGGCTGATATTCTTTTCCGCCTTGACAACGTCCATCTTTTTCCAGTCCATGTAATGGTGCGCCCCGCGGGCGTTTCCGATATGTTCCGGACCGATTTCATTGATCAGGTAGCCGAGGGAGGGATAGGGATCGACATTGATCCGCCCGCCGAGGCCGACACGGACTTCGGAAGAATTGTTACCTCCGAGGATATAACGGTCCTGGATGAGAGCGACCTTGAGGCCTCGGCGGGCCGAAGCGAGCGCCGCACAGATACCGGAGATACCGCCGCCGACGACAACAAAATCGAAATGGCCCTTATCCACAGGTTTTTCCTCACCGAGAACCGCCCGGCGGAGAGACCTGTATTGCTCAAGGGTATCTCCCGGAACCTCATCATCGCGGGTCAGAAGAAGGGCATCACAACGGCCGTCAAAGCCCGTCAGATCGTGGAGAGCGGCTTCATGGGTCCCTTTCCGGAAGAAATATGTTCCCCCTCTCTGCCAGCACCAGTGCGGGGTAATCTGCCCGGTCGATGCACTCAGGCCCGTACCGAAGGATTCCTCATCCGCCTTTCCGTCGAGAAGGACCTGGAAACGGCCGGGCGTCTGCGCCTCCGACCACCAGCGTGTCCAATTCTTCGTCCGGACATAGAGGGTATAATTTCCGTCCTCCGGAACCTCAAAGGTCGTCCGGGCATCTCTCTCAAGCGGGGTTCCGATCCCGTGTGCCATCAGGTAACTGGAGCCCATCTGGATGACGAATTGCTGCTCTACGGTCCAGTCCCCCAAATCTTTGAACCGGGTTGCGAGGAGCATTAGGGAATTCGAATGATCAATCATGATTCGTATGGATTAATGGAAGAATCAGAACTGGAAATAAATGAAACTCTGCAGGTCTGCGGTAATGAACTGATAGAAAAAGACAATAATCGCAAATACGGCAAGAACCATCAGGACAAGGGGCAGACGGGCGAAAGCAATCCGGTAACGCCGTTTGAAACGCTCCGGAAGCCAATGGATAATCATTCCGAGGACAAAGAGAATCAGAACCGGGGCGTGCTGTACGACCATATCCGGAATCAGCGAAAGATCCCAGGAAGAACCGATTTGATGGACCATGTTCCGGGCCGTATTCCATGCCGTCTCATTCGCCTCTGCCGGATCGAGATTGGAACCGCTCCGGAAGAAAAGACGGGTAAAGGTAATAAAGACAAAGGTCTGGAAAACGGCCCATGCCGTCGCGACGGGTCCATCCGGCGCATCGGCGGCCTTCGGATGGAAATGATTCGCAATCAATGCTATACCCGCACCGAACCAGGTAATCAGCGCCCAGACGAAAAACAGGTTCCAGACCGGTGCCGGGGCATAGATACGAAGCAGCCAAAGGCCGAGGACTACGGCAGAGATGACCGCATACCGGCTCACCGGATTCCATTTCTTCCAGAACTTGTAGATAATCATGCCGATCCCGTTCAGCCCGCCCCAGATCACGAAATTCCAGCTGGCTCCATGCCAGAGGCCTCCGAGAAGCATCGTATTGAGCGAATTGATATTCGTCGTGATTTTCTTCCGCGCATCCGGTTTGAAGAGATAGAAACCTCCGACAACGGCGAAAATAAGCAGAGCCGCGAAACCGACCCAGATACTTCCGGAGAGGAACACGGCGACAAGGGCGAAACCGACGATGCAGATCCATGTACCCGGTGTCGCATTCCGGTTACCGCCGAGCGGGATGTAGACATAATCCTTCAGCCAGTTGGAAAGGGTCATGTGCCAGCGTTTCCAGAAAGCGCCTGCATTCTTGGCCTTATACGGGGAGTTGAAGTTTTTGGGCAGATAAAAGCCCATCAGCATCGCGACTCCCGTTGCGATATCCGTATATCCGGAAAAGTCCGCATAGACCTGAAGGGAATAGCAGAAAAGGGCTGACAGATTCTCAAATCCGCTGTACATCAACGGATTTTCAAAAACGCGGTCACAGAGGTTGACTGCGATATAATCACTCAGGACCAGTTTCTTGACCATGCCGTTCATGATCCAGAAAATGGCCATCCCGAACCAGCGGCGGCTCAGGTTATAGGGCTTGTGGAGCTGCGGGATGAATTCCGAAGCCCGGACGATCGGTCCGGCGACCAGCTGCGGGAAAAAACTCAGATAGAAGCCGAAATCCAGGAAATTGCCGACCGGAGAGATCCGGCCGCGCCGGGCATCGACGATATAACTGATTGCCTGGAAAGTAAAGAACGAGATGCCGACCGGAAGGAAAATGCTGTCGACCCGGAAAACTTCCGATCCGGCCATGATATTCCCCAAGGCGGCAAACACGTCGTAGACGGCAAAAGAAGTCCCGAACAGATTATTGACCAGATCCGTCAGGAAGTAGGCATACTTGAAATAGATCAGCGTAGAAAGGTCGACCGCCACGCTGAGAATCATCACCGCCTTTTTCGCTTGGTCCGTTTTTCTCGTATGCAGCCATTTGGCTGCAAAGAAATTATAAATAACGACAAAAAGCAGCAGAATCAGGAACAGGCCGCTCGTCTTATAATAGAAAAAAAGACTGACGGCAAACAGGTAGGCGTTCCGAAGGAGGATCTTGCTGTGGAAAAGGCTGAAAAAGGCAAATACGAGGGCAAAGAAAGCCCAGAAATAGAACTGGGTGAAAAGGAGAGGATGGGCCTGATCGAAAGAGAACAGACTGACAAGAAAATCCTGTATGATGCCCCAGACCGTCATCGATTCCTCCGCCGTGCGTCCATGATCGCATTAAACAAAAGATCCCCGAGCAGGTCGTATCCGGCCGGTGTGAAATGGACCCGGTCCCCTCTCATCAGGCCGGCGCCCTCCCAGGAAACGGACGAACCGGCCCCGCCCATAATGTCAAAGAGGTCCCAGAATGCAGCGTTATTCTCAACGGCAAGACGAGCAAAGGCCATTTCTGCGGACTCTCCATGGCGGTTCGGAAGCCGGTTCCGGAAACTGTCGTTGTTGCTTGTAAAGAGAATGGCGCAGTGGGGGTTGACCGAGCGGACCTCGGCGATCAGTTTGTTGTAATTCCGAATAAAACGGTCCTGCTCGAAATCGGTCCCCTGGACATCATTGATACCCACGGAGAAGATGACCAGATCCGGCTGGATCAGTTTCAGATCCCTCCCGAAATCCTTGCAGGAAACCCAGGACTTCGTCGAAGCTCCATTGACACCGGCTTCGGATAGTGTAATTCCCCCGCCGGGACGGTCCAGATAGATTCCGGTCAGCGTGAACTGTCCCGGAAAGCCCCGGAAAGCCACCCGGACATAATCTGTAAAATGCGGAAGGTCGAAATGATAGCCATATTTTGAGGGTTTTCCTTCCAACGTGTCGCGGTCCATCAGTACGACCGGTCTGGCGGACCCGGATCCAAGGATCTCGACACTTCTGAACATAAACCGGGGCGCCCATTCGCGCGGATTCCGCTCCGCTGTGTCGATCAAAAGGGTTGCCGTCGAATCCGTTGTCGAAACACTCATTCCCGTCACCCCGAGCGGAATCTTCTCATTCGGTTTGACGCAGCGGGAAAAGGTCCATTCCCCGGTACATTCGGACGTATAGCCCGATGGCGTATTGGTCCCGGCGGCAGCGAAAGGAAACACCATTCCGCGCCCCCCGTCCATTCCATACCGCATCGTCATGAAATTGCGGCGCAGCTGCTGGGTCCAGGCCCCTCCCTGGACATGGGATCCTCCGACGTGTAGGATCCGGACAGAGGTGTTTCCATAGACGGAAAGCGTATCAAGTTTGCGGAGGAACAGGTCGAAATCAGGACTTTTCCCTGACGGATACTGAATCCGGTTGCGGTCGAACCGTGCGAATCCGTAATAAGGGATCCGCCGGTGCTGCGCCGACGCGGTCATTGTCAGTAAAACCGTCAGTATCAGAATCAGTCCCTTTCTCATTTCTGCATAAATTGTCTTACATCCGCCTCCGGAAGGGTTTTGCGGAGATTATAGAAATCATAATAAATCAGGAAAGACTTCGATAAAGCCTCCCCCACCACTTTCGCTCCGGCCGAGGTGAAATGGATATAATCCGCCCCGGCATAAGCCGGACTGTGCTTGACCCAGCGGACCATCGAGTTTTCTCCTCCCATGACCCCGTACAAGTCCCAGAAAGCAGCTCCGTTTTCAAGTGAGGTACGTTTGAGGCCCTCAACCAGTTGCGGAAGACGGGGCCAGGTAACGATACGGCCGCCGACGGACTTGCCCATATCGGATGGACCGATGAACAGGATTCTCGCTTTCGGTGCGACCTCATGGAAATACTGGATCTGCAGGGCAATCTTCTCCAGATAATCATTCAGGGCGTGCTCGCTCCCTGCGACAGGCATGAAATTGCCCCCGAACTGAAGGATAATCAGACGCGTTCCGTCAATCGCGAAGGAGCGTTTCATCATGTCCTTGTCAATACGGGTAAAAATAGTTCCCGAGCAGCCTCGAAGCGGAATATTATCAACGGCAACACCCCCGTTTCCATCTGCCATGACTCCATAAATCTCTGCAGATCCGGAAAGGGTCAGGGATGCTTTCGTGACCGGGCGCGGCAGCGTCCATGTCAGCAGGACCGCCCCAAGAGTGTCTTTCTGAAGGACAGTGGGCTCCGGCCGGATTGTATCAGAAACTAATTTTGCAGAGAAACCTTCGCTGTTACGGCCGACCAGCAGGGAGACCCGGCTAAAGGATTTCGTCCGCTCATAGGCGGTCTTCGATGTCGTGGAACGCAGACTGATCGTTCCCCCTCCCGAAAGCGAGGTCAACTGGGCCATCACGCCGTAGCGTCTGTGCGGCGCCCGTACGGTCGTTGTGTCCCCGTACATGGTATAGTGGATCATCCCGCCGGAGGCACTCCGGAGGATGCTTGCCGAAGGAACGTTGGACAGGGCAGGGAACATTCCGGTCCCTATTCCTCCAAAACGGGACTGGAGGGCATCCCGCAGATCGGAAGAAATCCGGTCCATCTCAATCTGGGAATCCCCGTAATGAGCAACGCGGAGGGTTGTCCCAACCCTCCGGGCCCGCTCGAATTCAGAGAAAATTCCGTCAAAGAACGTATAATCGTCACCGGGAAGATAGATCCGGTTCGGGTTATCGAGAAAGAAGTCCCGGTAGAAGGAAAGGGTATCTTCCTTCATCACGAAACTCTCATCAACCGCACCCAGGACAGCGTCCACATCGACTTTCTCTTCATTCGCATCCGCAATCATTCCCTCCAGGGAGGCAAAACGGACGGACTTCCCGAATACGGGAATGCCGCCTGAGGGCCAAACCACCCAGGCGACACCCATCAGGGCAAATACCCCTGCAATAAAAGAAAGGACCTGTCCCGGTTTCATCCTAATGCAGCATCACGGTCAGTCCGGCCATGACAATGGAGACCATGCTCATGAGCTTGATGAGGATGTTCAGGGAAGGACCGGACGTATCCTTGAACGGATCACCGACGGTATCACCGACGATCGTTGCTTTGTGGGCATCGGAATTCTTGCCGCCAAGATGTCCTTCCTCAACATACTTCTTCGCATTATCCCAGGCTCCGCCGGAATTGGCAAGGAAAATGGCAAGGACGAATCCGGCGCCAAGGCCGCCGGCGAGAAGACCGATGACACCGGAAGGGCCGAGCAGCATGCCGACGATCATCGGAACGATGATAGCGAGCAATGACGGGAAAATCATTTCGTGCTGGGCCGCTTTTGTCGAAATCCGTACGCAGGACGTATAGTCCGGACGCTGTTTGCCTTCCAGGATACCGGCGATCTCGCGGAACTGGCGGCGTACCTCGATAACCATCTTTTCAGCGGCCCGTCCGACGGCATTCATCGTCAGACCGCAGAAGAGGAAGGCCATCATCGAACCGATGAATACGCCGACGAGAACCTTCGGGTTCATCAGGGTAATGTCATAATAGTTGACAATATCGGTAATCGAAGCGGAAACCGTATCGACCACTTTTCCGCCGACTTCGATTGTCGTCTTGCCGATATGGCCGAGACCGATCTTAATTTCCTCAATATAGGAAGCGAGGAGAGCCAGTGCGGTAAGCGCCGCAGAGCCGATGGCAAAACCCTTGCCGGTAGCCGCGGTCGTGTTGCCGAGCGCGTCCAGGATATCTGTCTTCTCACGGACGGAGGGATCGAGTTCTGACATCTGGGCATTGCCGCCTGCATTGTCAGCAATCGGGCCGTAGGCATCTGTAGCCAAAGTGATTCCCAGAGTCGAAAGCATGCCGACTGCAGCGATCGAAATCCCGTAGAGGCCGAGACTGAGGGACGAACTGGAGAAAACGAAACTGGTTGCGAACCCGTAGGAAAGAAGGATGGCGGCGGCAATCGTAACGACCGGAATAGCCGTCGAAATCATGCCGAGACCGACTCCATGGATAATCACGGTTGCGGAGCCGGTTGCGGAACTCTCGGCGAGTTTCTGGGTAGGCTTATAGGAATGGGAAGTATAGTACTCCGTAATCTTGCCGATAATTACGCCGGCAAGAAGACCGGAAATCACCGACAGGGAAAGTTGCCACCAGTTCGGGAAGCCAAGGAGATAAAAGACGCCGAAGGAAAGAACGGCAATCAGCACCGCGCTCAGGTTCGTTCCGACACTGAGGGATTTCAGAAGGTCCTGCAGGCCTGCCCCTTCTTTTGTCCGGACGGCATAGATGCCGAGGATGGACAGGACAACACCGATGGCAGCGATGAGCATCGGGGCCATGATCGCGCGCATCTGGACCGCGGTCCCGTCCGCGAAGAACGCGGAAGCGCCGAGGGCCATGGTTGCGAGAATCGATCCGCAATAGGACTCGTACAGGTCAGCACCCATACCGGCGACATCGCCGACATTGTCACCGACGTTGTCCGCAATCGTAGCGGGATTTCTCGGATCATCTTCCGGGATATCCTGCTCAACCTTGCCGACAATGTCCGCTCCGACGTCAGCGGCCTTGGTATAGATACCGCCGCCGACACGGGCGAAGAGCGCCTGGGTCGAGGCTCCCATGCCGAAGGTCAGCATGGTCGTCGTAATGACGACAAGGGTCTGCGCCTCACTGGCTTCATGGACAAAGGCATTCAGGAGAAGCCACCAAATTGAAATATCGAGAAGACCGAGTCCAACGACCGTAAGGCCCATGACCGCTCCGCTGCGGAAGGCCAGCTTCAAGCCGGAATTCAGGGAACGTGATACCGCATTGGCGGTCCGGGCGGAAGCAAAGGTTGCCGTGCGCATGCCGATGAAACCGGCCAGACCGGAGAAGAAACCTCCCGTCAGAAAGGCGAACGGTACCCAGGGGTTCTGGACATGGAAACCGTAGGCCAGAATGGCAAAAATGACAGCCAGGACGGCGAAAACGATGATAACGACCTTGTACTGCTGCTTGAGATAGGCCATTGCTCCCTCACGCACGTACTGGGCAATTTCTTTCATAGTTGGAGTGCCTTCGCTTTCCTTCATCATCTGACGGAAAAACAACCATGCGAATAGCAGCGCAATGATAGATGCTGCAGGCACCAGGTAAAACAAAAGATTCATTTTTTGTGTTAATTAATAATTCGGTTCCTTCCAATTATAACAAACGAACTTGCTAAAGTAGGCAAAAAAAGCCGGAAAGGCAAATTATGAGCCGGAAGAATGATATCCGCATCATTCTTATGACACCCGTAAACCGTCAAAAGAGAAAAGAAGACAGGTATTGTAAAAAACAATCTCTCTGCTATAATACCTCTGCCTGAACATCTTCCTGGGACAGAAGGAGAGAAAGGATCCGCTCGTTGTCTTTTTCACGGAAATGGATACGGACCATCGCTTTCCCCCCGGAAAGGGAAAAGGCCTCTATCTCGGCTCCTCTGCTGCGGAGTGCCGCGATCACTTCTTCCAAATGCTCGGAAGATCCGCAGGAAAAGGAGACCGCGACCTGCTTTTCAACACGGCTCCGCATGGCAAAATGCATCGCCTCAAGGCAAATGATCGTCAGAAGGGTGGTTGCACCGGCGACGGCATACATTTCAGCGCCACAGGCAAGACCAATGGCCGCGGTTACCCAAAGGCCGGCTGCGGTCGTAACACCGCGGACGACATTTTTCTGGAAGATGATGACGCCTGCTCCGATGAAACCGATCCCGGAAACGACCTGGGCGGCAACCCGGGATGCGTCGAAACGCCCCTGGAACGCATATTGCGAGATAATCATGAACAGGGCGCTGCCTAGCGCAACGATAAAATGGGTCCTGACGCCCGCCTCTTTGGCACGGAACGTCCGCTCAAGGCCGATCAATCCGCCAAAGAGGCCGGCAATCAGAATCGGAAGGATGAGATTCCAAGGCATACCATCCCTGAATTATTCGTGCAATCCCTTCTTCCTCAGATAATTGATAAGCATCTCCGGGCGATCGGTCTGGATCATCGTCGCACCGAGGTCAATTACCTGATCGTAAATTTCTTCAGGAGAAGTAGCGAAAGCCTTATCGTCGTCCAGACCGCCGCAGAGCGTCTTCCAAATGGTATTGACCCAAAGTTTAGAACCGGTCGAACGGACCTTCTTGAAACAGTCCATGACCTCAGGCGTCATGTGGTCCCAGCATACCTCGTAGGCAATCGGAACGATACCGCCGTCCATGTATTCCTTGAATAATGCCTTACCCTGGGGTTTAAGGATGTCGATGATCGGCATATACATCATGTTCCTCGGGTGGGCGGCAAACTTCTGTGCACAGAAAGCGGCCGGTTTCTTACCCTTGATGAGGATCTGATCGGTCACGCCAAGCTTCTCGGTAATGGCGAGGACCTCATCATAAAACTCGAATCCCTGGTCGACATTGACGACGATCCTGTCCTTACAGACGGCAAGAGCCTCTTCGAGAGTCGGCATGCGGAGGCTGTCCGTCGTGACGCCATGGGCTCTCTTCAGGCGCAGCTGCTTGATTTCGGCAAGCGTATAGTCGCTGACGGGGCCTTTTCCGTTCGTACAGCGGTCGAGGGTTTTATCATGGCTGAGAACCAGGACTCCGTCCTTGGTCTTCTTGAGGTCAAGCTCCATGATATCGACACCCATCCGGATAACGGACTCGATGGCAGGGATGGAGTTCTCCGGATAGTTGCGCCAGTCGCCGCGGTGGGAGATGACGACAACATTCTTGGATGCGGGATTATGGATCTCTGCCACAATCTTTTCGGCCCGGTTACGCGTATCGGTCGCAGGAGCGATCTTCGGGGTGCAGTGGACTGCTGTCATGACAGACAGGGCCAGCGTGAGAAGGAGTGTTACTTTTTTCATGATCATTTGTGATTAGGATTTATTCTCTATGATGTCGTTCTGGATCCGCACAGATTCCTCATGGATGGCATTGAAGACCGTTGTCAGGAAGGTCTCCGAGAGGCCGTATCCGGCCCCTTTGCTGAGCATTTTTGCCATGATGGAATCCCAACGGGAAGTCTGCAGGATCGCGATATTGTGATCCCGTTTGTATTCGCCCATCTTCCGGCTCACGTTCATCCGTGAACCGAAGGTATAGAGCAGATTGTCATCAATGATATCGATTTGGGCACGGAGCTGGTCGATTCCTTCTTTGTAGACCCGGTCGTCCGTATCGGCATCACGTACCTGGATATCCAGCAGCAGTTGTTCAAGGTCTTCGGGGACCAGCTGCTGCTTCGCATCGCTCAGGGCGCAGGAAGGGTCGCAGTGGGATTCGACCATGAGTCCTTCCAGGCCGAGGTCCATCGCCTTCTGGGATATCTCCATCAGGTATTTCCGGTCACCGCCCATGTGGGACGGATCGGCAAAGAAAGGAAGCTGGGGATAGCGTGTCCTCAGTTCAATCGCGATCTGCCAGCCAGGCGCATTCCGGTAGAGGATGTTTTCTGTCGTGGAAAATCCGCGATGGATGACGCCGAGCTTCCGGATACCGCAGCGATTGAGCCGCTCCAGGGCTCCGATCCAAAGATCGAGATCCGGATTGACCGGATTCTTGACGAGGACCGGGATATCCGTATCTTTCAGAGCTTCAGCAATTTCCTGGACCAAAAACGGGTTCGCCGTCGTCCGGGCTCCAAGCCAGACCATGTCGATTCCATACTTGATGCACTCATAGACATGCTTCTCGCTTGCGACTTCGGTACAAACCTTCATCCCGGTTTCTTCCTTGACTTCACGGAGCCATTTGAGACCTTCGGTCCCGACGCCTTCGAAACTGCCCGGATGGGTCCTGGGTTTCCAGATGCCCGCACGGAACACATTGATTCCGAAGCGGCGGAGCCCCCGTGCAGTCGTCAGGACCTGATCACGGGTTTCGGCGCTGCACGGGCCTGCGATCACCATCGGCCGCGGGAGCGTGAAAAATCCCCAGTCGTTTACGGGGACGATGTCCAGTGTCTTTGCCATAGCTTATCTGATTATTTTTTTGATCCGGTTGGCTTCCTCGATTAGGGAACGCGTCTTCTCTTCGTCGAATGAGTCGATCGCCTCCCGGAACAGCGTCATTTTCTCAATATACGTATCGATGACTTTCAGTACATTTTCGCGGTTCTGGGTCAGAATCGGAACCCACATGTCCGCATTGGACTTTGCCAGGCGGACGGTCGATGAAAAACCGCCCGAGGCCAGGTCGAAAATATGTTTCTCGTCCTTTTCCTTGTCCAGGACCGTCAGGGCGAGGGCAAAGGAAGTGACATGGGAAATATGCGAGACATAGGCCGTATGGACGTCATGATTGGATGCATTCATGTAGATCGGCCGCATATTGAGGGTATCATACAGGCGCTCGACGGTTGCAAGGGCTTTCGGGGACGACTCTTCGGCATTGGCGAAAATACAGGCACGACCGTCAAAAAGATTCGGCATAGCCGCCCAGGGCCCTGAATATTCCGTTCCGGCCATCGGATGGGTCGAGACGAACTGGGAGCGGCAGGGATGATAATGCGTCGCAAGCGTAATCTGCTCCTTGGTCGAGCACACATCGATGACAATCTTGTCCTTTGCCCCGAGTTCCTGGAAGCGGTCCAGAATCTGCATGACCATCTTCACGGCCGTCCCGACGGGAACGGCGACAACGACGATATCCGATTCGCTGATACAAGTCTCAAAAGGGACGACCGCATCGACCAGGCCGATCTTTTCCGCCGCAGAGGCATTGACCGGCTCCGACTCTACGCCGATTACCCGGTCTGCGAAGCCCCGGCGGCGCAGGTCGATGGCCATGGAACCTCCTATCAGGCCGAGTCCGATGATTCCTACCGTCATACGATGCTGCTTACTTTGGCAAGAGCCGATTCCAATTTTTCGACCGGATTGCAGAGGGAAGAACGGATATAATTCCCGCAGCTGCTTCCGAAAACAAAACCGGGCGTAATAAACACACCGCAGCCGTACAGCAGACGGTCCGAGATAAGTTCCCCAGGAGTCTTGCCGGTTCCGACAGCCTCTTCAATCGTCTTTTCAGGAAGCTTCCCCCATACGAAAAGGCCCTGAGAATCAAGATCATATGTCGCGCCAAGCCGGTCAAATATCTTCCAGACAACTTCTTTTCTACGGCGATATTCCGCATTGAGGGCACGGAACCAGTCCTCCCCTTCGTCCAGGGCGGAAACCGCCGCGAGTTGCAGGGGACGGAACATGCCAGAATCCATCTGGCTCTTGACCTTGAGGATCTCCCGGATCATGTCCGCATCACCGGCGACCATACCGACACGCCACCCGGACATGTTGTGCGCCTTGCTGAGCGAATTCAGCTCCAGGCAGCATTCCCGGGCTCCTTCCGCACCGAAAATCGACAACGGACGGTCATTCAGGACAAAACTGTATGGATTGTCATTGATGACAAGGATATGGTGGCGCCGCGCGAAATCGACGATTTTCTGGTAGAGTTCCTCCGAGGCCGGCGCTCCCGTCGGCATGTTCGGATAGTTCGTCCACATCATCTTGACTCCCGTCAGATCCATCTGCTCAAGCGCCTCGAAATCAGGCTGCCACTTCTTTTCCGGACAGAGCCTGTACGGGACCATCTCCGCCTCGCACAGTAGCGTAGAAGAGGTATAGGTCGGATACCCCGGATCCGGGACAAGGACCTTGTCACCGGGATTGAGGAACGTCAGCGAGAGGATGAGAATTCCCTCTTTCGACCCGACAAGCGGCTGGATTTCAGTCGCCGGGTCGAGGGTCACGCCATAATAGCGCTTATACCAGCGGGCAAGAGCCTCCCTCAGTTCGGGAATGCCCGTATAGCTTTGGTAGGCATGGACCCCGGGTTTCGCAGACTCGGTTGCAAGAGTCTGGATAGCGGAAAGAGGAGGCATGCCGTCCGGTGCCCCGATTCCTAAATTGATGATCCGGTCTTCACCGCGGGAGAGCCGTTCGGCGTTGAGTTTCGCCATTTCTTTGTTTTTGACGGAAAAGTAGTATTCTTTTACACATTCCGTCCGTTTTGCGGGTTGGATAATCATATTGCTGAGGTATATTCGCCGAGAATCGTAAAGTCTTCAATCAAGGGACGCACCGCAGAAAGGGACTGGAGATACCGGTCAAAGCTCTCGAAACGGAGGTCTGCATAGAAAAAGTACTGCCATTTCTTCCCCGGAATCGGCAGGGACTGGATCCGGGTCAGATTCATGTCGTAGAAAGAGAGAATTGTCAGGATGTGGGCAAGGGAACCCGGCTTATGCGGGAGCGTAAAGCAGATCGAAGATTTGTTGATTTTTTCCCGGGAAACCGTCAGGCTGTCGTCCATGATGAGGAAACGCGTAAAATTCTGTTTATACGTCTCGATGCTTTCCCTGAGAATCTCAAGTCCATAGAGTTCTGCGGCCAGTTCAGAAGCGACGGCTCCGACGCCTCGGATTCCCTCACGGGCAAGATCAGCCGCACTTTTGGCCGTATCCTCAGACTCTGTCAGTTTGACCCAGGGGCATTCCCGCTCGAAAAAAGGACGGGTCTGGTTGATCGCCATATAGTGGGTCCGCACCTCACGGATGTCTTCCAGCCGCTGGCCGGGAAGGGCCATCAGGTTTTGCTGGATCCGCAGATAGACCTCTCCTTTGATCTTCCGGTCATGGGCCCGAAGGAGTTCGAAATTGTTTATCAGACCCCCGGAAACGGTATTTTCAATCGCCATGACAGCGGCATCCGCCACGCCTTCATCCATCCGCCGGTACAGGTCTTCGAACGTATCGCACTCGACAATCTCGGGTGTAAGCGCCTCTCCGGCATAGAACTGCCGGGCAGCCTGTTCATGGAAGCACCCTTTATATCCCTGGATCGCGACTCGTTTCATATTGTCCCTTTCATAAAAAAAGGCTGACCCGCTTTCGCGGCAGCCTTACAAAGCTACAATAAAAATTTTTAAAATCAAATCAGACGGTCAGGATTTCTTTCTCTTTCTCTGCAATGACGGCATCAACATTCTTGATCCACTTGTCCGTAACCTTCTGCAGTTCGTCTTCTCCTTCCTTTTCTCCGTCTTCAGAAAGACCGTCGTTCTTCTGGGCCTTCTTCAGGAGGTCAATCCCCTCCCGCCTGACATTACGGACCGTCACCTTGGCCGTTTCGCCGGCGGCTTTCGCCTTCTTGATCAGATCGCGGCGGCGCTCTTCGGTCAAGGCCGGAACGACACAGCGGATAATCTCACCATTGTTCGACGGCGTCAAGCCGACATTGGCATCGAGGATCGCCTTTTCGATTTTTCCGATCAGGCTACGCTCCCACGGCTGGATCGCAAGGGTTTTCGCGTCCGGCGTCGTGATGGAAGCGACCTGGTTCAGCGGGGTCGGGGATCCATAGTAATCTACGGTCACGCCATTGAAAATAGCCGGAGTGGCCTTGCCGACCCGGTAGGACTTGAGGTCTTCCTCCAGGAATTCTACCGCATCCTGCATCTTCAGGCCGGCAGCATCTACGATTTCTTTCGCTTTCGGTAACATAGTCGTATCGTGTTTTATTAGTTGTCAGATTGCAAATATAATGAAAAACGGCAAGAATCGAGCCACCCTTGCCGTTTTTCTTTCAATGAGTCACGCAATTACCGGTTCAGGTCATCGGCGCTTTTGATGAACCTGGCCAGATCCTCATCAGAGACATGGTAATTCTGCATCTCTCCCGAGAAGTAGCTGTCATAGGCAGCCATGTCTACGAATCCATGTCCGGACAGATTGAACAGGATCGTCTTCTGCTCGCCGGTTTCCTTACATTTGAGGGCCTCCTGGATGGTCGCGGCGATTGCGTGGCAGGATTCCGGGGCGGGGATGATACCCTCGGTGCGGGCGAAGAGAACCCCGGCGGCAAATGAGTCTTTCTGCTCAATGTCTACCGCTTCCATCAAGCCGTCCTTCATCAGCTGGGAGAGGATGACACCGGCGCCATGGTAACGGAGACCGCCGGCGTGGATCGAGGCGGGCTTGAAGGTATGGCCGAGGGTATACATCGGCAGAAGCGGGGTCATGCCGGCTTCGTCACCGAAATCATACTCGAATTTGCCGCGGGTCAGCTTCGGGCAGGAATAGGGCTCAGCTGCAATGAAACGGGTCTTTTTCCCTTCCTGGATATTGTGACGCATGAACGGATAAGCGATTCCGGAGAAGTTGGATCCGCCGCCGAAGCAGGCGATGACGATATCCGGATACTCGCCGGCAAGTTCCATCTGCTTCTCCGCTTCCAGACCGATGATGCTCTGGTGCAGACAGACATGATTCAGGACGGAGCCGAGCGCATACTTGCAGTTCGGGGTCGTTATGGCGAGCTCGATGGCTTCGGAAATGGCACAGCCGAGCGAGCCCTGGTCATTCGGGTTCCGGGTAATGATATCCTTGCCGGCACGCGTGGACATGGACGGAGAAGGAGTGATCGCTGCGCCGAAAGTCTGCATGATCGAACGCCGGTAGGGCTTCTGCTCATAACTTACCTTTACCATATAGACCGCACAGTCAATGCCGAACTTCTTCGTCGCATAGCTGAGCGCACCGCCCCACTGACCGGCACCGGTTTCCGTCGTCAGATTGGTAATTCCCTGTTCCTTCGCATAATAGGCCTGTGCGATAGCGGAATTCAGTTTATGGCTGCCGGCGGGAGAAACCGATTCATTCTTGAAATAGATATGGGCCGGAGTCCCAAGGGCCTCTTCCAGTTCGTAGGCTCGCACGAGCGGAGTGCACCGGTAGGCAGCATACTGCTCGCGGACCGCTTCGGGGATCGGAATCCATTCGTCCGTCTGGTTGAGTTCCTGGTCGGCACAGGCCTTACAGAAGATGGGATAGAGGTCTTCCGGTTTAAGGGGCTCATGGGTTGCCGGATTCAGGAACGGAAGCGGCTTGTTGGGCATGATCGCTTGGATGTTGAAGAAATGGGTCGGGATTTCGCTCTCCGGAAGCAAGTACTTTTTCTGTCTCATGGTGTTTATTTGTTAAGTGTTTGACATAAGTAATCGGCACAAAAAAAGAGGCGCGCTGCAAGTCAGCGTGCCTCCTATAGTATACGGTCTATTATCTACGGCGATGCGACTTACAGCTTGGAACTGCAAGTGCGCCACCAGAAGAAATTATTGGACCTATTCGTTTTCATTCTATTGCAAAGATTGACAAAGATTTTTAATAATGCAAATTTTTTACAATCAAAATACAATGTTTTTGGGTTTCTTAAGATGGCCGCCCTCGTTAAAGTGCTGATTGTCAGGCAATTCAATATCTTTACGAGCAGCCCCGATCCGCATCAGCGCTTTCAGTTCAGGAAGATAATGCTGGTAAACGCCCCGCGGCGTCGTACCTTTTTCCTTGCAGATGGAGGCCGCCATGCCGACAACCTCGCCCATCATCCCGCCCGTACGCATCAAGCGGGTAGACCCGAGGGTGACGTGGGTCGTGGAGATGTCGCGTCCGGCCATGAACAGGTTGTCGATGTTCCTGGAATACAGGCAGCGGTACGGTGCGGCATACGGATAGATATCATTCCTCCGGGTATCGGCCTTGAATTCCTGCCCCTTGAAGCGGACGGAATTGAGGGAATCCGGGAAATGGAGATCGAGATGCCAGGTCAGGGTAAAGGATGCATCTTCGTGGAAGACCTGTTTGTCGATATCATCCTGCTTGAGGATGTAATCCCCCATCAGGCGCCGTGATTCCCGCTTCCCCGCAACATAGGCGACCCAGTCGAGCGAGCGGTCGGCATAATCGGCCTTCCCGGAATAATGGTTCTTGAGAAAACTCCAGTTGGAATAGACGACCAGCAGTCCGTAGTCCCGGATCCGTTCGAAATCCCATATCTGGTCCAGGTTCATCCCTGTCTCCCAGTGCCATTCCCCCATCTTGACCTTCTCACAGTTCTCTTCCGTGAATCTGACGCCGTACTCGAACTCCGGGAAAGTCGTCTTTTCCGGTTTCTGAACGCTGTACCACTGGACGGAAGACCCCATGGTCAGGTTATCGCCTTTTTCCGGCGCAAGCGCCTCACCGAATTCATCCCGGCCCTCCCGGCCCATCCGCCAGTCCGCCCCGGCCATAAAGCCGAGATTGGCGTCTCCGGTGCAGTCGGCAAACAGGGGGGCTTTCAGCAGAAGTTCCTCCCCGGTCTCGATATGCCGGATAATCACAGAAGCGATCCGAGATCCGTCCATGTTCACCTTGACCGCGCGGAAACAGGGCAGGTAGGTCAGTCCCTCCTGGCCGCGGATAAAAGCCTCTTTCTTCGCATCTTCATAATTGGACGCCGGCTTGGCATTGCCACCCTTCGAATGGCCGAACTCACGGAGCATCCTGCCGAGGGCGGGATAGGGTGCCTGCTCGATACGGGCACCGAGATGGACCCGGATTTCGGAAGAATTGTTGCCGCCGGGGATGGGGCGGTCGTTGACGAGCGCGACCTTACAACCGAAGCGGGCCGCGGAAACGGCCGCACACATACCGGCAATCCCGCCTCCGATTACAATGAAATCATACTCACCCCCGTCAGAAGGATGGAGGGGAAGGGCGCCGGTCTGCCTGCGGAAAGCCTCAAGGGCATCTTTTTCTGCGGGCGGGACGGATCCTTCCTCTCGGGTCAGCCAGATGGCATCGCAGCGTCCGTCGAAGCCGCTCAAATCCGAAAGGGCCAGCGTGCAGGGCCCGGCTGCAAGTTTCCGGCTTCCTGCATACTGCCAGGACCAACGGTTTCCCGTCGTTCCGAGAACGGTTTTCAACGGTTTTCCGTTCAGTTTCACCCGGAAGGCGCCGGGACCGTCCGCGGAAGTCCAGGGGGCCGTCCAGTTATACGTCCTGACCCAGACGTGATAGACGCCGGGGGCGGAAATCCCGACCGTGGTCGACGCATCCTGCACCGGAACACCCATCCCGTGGGCGATGAGGTAGGGAGAGCCCATGATGTCCATGAACTGCTGGTCGACGGACCATCCTCCCTTCTCCGAAAAACTCTCCGCCTCAATGAACAAGTCCCCGTCCCGGGTAGCCTGGGTCCGGGAGAAGGCCCTTGACGGGAAGACCCAAAAAACAAAAAGAACGAGGATCAACTCGTTCAATTTGCCTGTAAACAATTGTTTGACAGTATCCGACATAAGCGGGGACCTTCCTAGAATTTTGTAAGCAGCGGGGCTGTAAATTCGTGGGAAGCCGTCATGCAGTTGGCTTCGATAAAGGCGTTGACTGCCGTGCTGACGAAAAGGAGGATAATCAGCGAACTGACGATTACGGCGATAACCTTCAAACGAGGGAGCCACTTCTGATTATTCCAGCCGATGGTCTGGAACATGGACCAGAAACCATGGTTGAGATGGAGCCAAATGGCTACGAACCATACGATATAAAGGGCAAGGACCCACCAGTTACGGAAAGTAGCGATCAACAGATAATACGGATTCTCAGCCTCGCTGCCCATGAACTCACGAAGCTGCATCTTAGCCCAGAAGTGGGTCAGATGGAAGGCCAGGAAACCAAGTACGATTACTCCGAGGACTGCCATATTCTTGGCGGACCAGGAATCATTCTGCGCCTTGGAGGGCACTTCGTAACGCTTCAAACCACCTCTCTTCTTGATATTCTCATAGCTGAGCCAGCAACCGTAGACAATATGGATCAAGAAACCGAGGGCCAGGATCGGGACCATGATGTCGATAACCGGAGTAGACATGAAATCGCAGCCGAGCTGGAACCAGCCGTCACCGGTAGAGAAACGGACTGCATCCCCGGCGACTTTGCCGAACTGTCCCTTCAGGGAATCGATGACTGAGAAGAAATTGATTGTTCCGTGGAGAAGCAGGAAGATGACGAGGAATGCGCCGCTGACGCTCTGGATGAACTTCTTGCCGATGGAAGATGTGAGAAAGTTAGCCATTATTGTTAATTTGTTGTATGAATACGATATTTCAATTATGCAAAGATAAATTCTTTCTTGGAAGTTTCATAATATTTCGATACTTTTGTTTGTATTTCAAAACTTGAATCCATGTATAAACGCGTTCTATTGAAACTGAGCGGAGAAAGCCTGGGAGGTCCTGCAGGAAAGGGTCTCGACACGGAAAGCCTCCGCAAAATGGCCCGTGAGGTTGCGGCTGCGGCCAAAGCGGGACTCCAGGTCGCCATCGTCAACGGCGGCGGAAACATCTTCCGGGGCCTGCAGGGTGTCGGAAGCGGCTTCGACCGGGTCGACGGAGACAAGATGGGCATGCTTGCCACGGTGATCAATTCCATGGCCCTGTCCATGTTTATAAAAGAGGAAGGCGTACCGGCCAAGGTGTTTACTGCGACGCCGATGGAGCCCGTCGCCGAATATTATATGAGGGACAAAGCTGTCGAAGTGCTGGAGAAAGGAGGCGTCGCCCTCATTGCCGGCGGCACCGGCAATCCTTTCTTCACGACTGATTCGGGAGCGGCCCTCCGCGCCCTCGAAATCCGGGCTGACGCCCTTTTGAAAGGGACCCGTGTCGACGGAGTCTACACGGCCGATCCCGAAAAGGATCCGACAGCCGTCCGGTATGATGAACTCTCTTTCGACGAAGCGATCTCCCGGCACCTGAAGGTGATGGACCAGACGGCTTTTGCCCTCTGCTCTGAGGGGAACATGCCGATTATCGTCTTTGACATGAACGAGAACGGAAACCTGACCCGTCTCCTAGCCGGAGAGAAGGTCGGGACCCTTGTCCATCCGTAAAAGGATCAGAAAGCGACAGGAAGGGTCTTCCCGCGCAACCAGCCGGCGATTTCCGAAGGGAGTCGCGGCGAGAGCGCTCGGAAGACCCTTTCGTTATAGGCATTCAGGAAGGCGGTCTCCTCCCGGTCCAGCAGGCCTGGGACGAGGATGGACGTGTCAAAATGACAGAGTGTCAGCGTTTCGAAACGGAGCCAGCTTCCGAATTCATTCTTTCCATCCTCGCAGCAGAGAAGCAGATTCTCATGCCGGACTCCGTGCATCCCTTCCCGGTAGAGGCCGGGCTCGTCCGAGGTAATCATTCCGGGCAGGAGCGGCTGGGAGTTGAAGTTCTGCCGGATATCGTGAGGCCCCTCATGGACACAAAGGAAAAAGCCGACGCCGTGCCCCGTACCATGACCGAAATTGCGCCGCGCCTGCCAGAGCGGCTCCCGGGCGAGCGCGTCGATCTGACATCCGGCGGTACCGCTTGGGAAAACGGCCTTGGCAAGGGCCAGATGTCCTTTCAACACCAGCGTATAATCCTCCTTTTCCAATTCGGTACAGGGTCCGAGGGGAATGGTCCGGGTAATATCGGTCGTTCCGAAAAGGTACTGACCTCCGGAATCAACGAGATAGAGTCCTTTCGGACGCAGGAGGGCCGAACCGGTCCGGGGCGTGACATAATGGGGAAGAGCCGCCCCTTCCCCGAAGGCGGATATGGTCTGGAAACTGTTCCCGCGATATCCGGGGATCCCGGCCCGGAAAGCATCCAGCCGGTCCGAGGCCGCTGCTTCATCGATTTCCTCTCCGGAAGCGACGGCTTTTTCCAGCCAGAACAGGAACTTTTCCATGGCCAGCCCATCCTCCAGATGCGCTTCCCGCATTCCCTCGATCTCAATCCTGTTCTTGACGGCTTTCCTGAGCGGAACAGGTGAGGAAACCTCTTTCAACTGCGCCCCGAGTCCGTTCGTTTCCAGCTGGCGGAAAATATGCTCATTCAACGTCGACGGATCGAAGCAGATCCGGTCGGTCTGTTCGATATCGCCGAGCCCGGAAAGCGTAAGTTCAAGATCTTCATAATCTTTTATCGAAATCCCGTCAGAGTGGACTTCATAGAAACTGTCCCGGGTCTCCTCATCAAGGGCCGCCGGGCCTTTCCGGACATACCATTCCGCTCCTTCAAGGGTCACCAGCAGGTAAGAAATCACAACCGGATTGTATTCCACATCCGATCCCCTGACATTCAGGAGCCACGCAATTTCGTCGAGGGCACTGAGAAGGATGGCATCACAGTCCTGCCGGATCAGGAACTTCCGGAGCCAGGTGAGTTTTTGTTCCCTCGACTCCCCTGTCAGGTCTTCTCCTAAGGTAAGGATCGGCGTCCTGGGGATCTCAGGGCGGTCTTTCCACAGGCCGGAAAGGAGATTGGGGATGCTGATCATCTCTGCCTTCCGTCCGCCTTCTTCCGAAAAAGCGTCCATGATTTCCCGGACGGCGGAAACGCTGAAGCAAAGGCCGTCTATGGCAATGCGGATCGTCTCTTCATCTTCCGCCATCAGGAACGGATAGCCAGCCAGCCATTCCGGGATAGGGACCTGTCCGGGGACACGCATTTTATGGAGTTCAATCCCGGTCCCCTCCAGTTGGGCAGCCGCCTGGATGAAATAGCGGGAATCGGTCCAGAGCCCGGCATGGTCCAGGGTGATAACCAGATCGCCCGCTTCGCCGCTGAAACCGGACGTCCATTCCACCTGCTTCCACCGGGGCGCGGGATACTCGCTGCCATGCGGGTCTCCGCCCGTCAGGACGACGGCATCCCAGCCGTTTTCCCGCATCATTTCCCGGATCTGGGAGATCCGCTGCGCATAGAGATTTTCCATGGTATTTGCAATTTCCTGCAAATTAACACTCTCCTGCGAAAAATCCAAGGATTGCTCCCTCCGAAAACAACAATCTTTTTCTCCTCCATATTCTTCCGGAAGGATGAAGGCAAGGAATTTGCAAGAAAGCGGCTGATTTTATACTTTTACGGCTGTGAAACGGATTCGGACCCTGATTCTGGCTGCTTTAGCGGTGTTTTTCTTTACGGCGACTGCCGCAGAGGGACAGAATCATATCCGGCAGGCCATGCGCCGGGCGCGGGAAAGGCAGGAGGCCCGGCAGCGCGAGAATACGATCGATGCCTGGGGCTTCAAGCCCGGAGGCGGATATCTGGGTTACCGGGTCATTGACGGAGATACGACTTATTTCGACTCGATCGAACCGGTTTGGGTCTTCGCTCGGGGAGCCAACTCCAGGAAAGACTGGCGGAAGTACTATAAACTGGTCTACTATTTTGCCCGCGTCTATCCCTACGCCGAAGCTTCCGCCCGCCTGCAGGAAATCGTGGACAGCACCATCGCGGCCAACCACATGAACCTGCTCCAGAAGGAAAAGTACTTGAACAAAATCCAGGCGCAGCTGTTCAAAGATTTCGAAGGCGTTCTCCGCCATATGACGATCTCTCAGGGAGCGGTTCTTCTGAAACTGATCGACCGGGAAACAGGCCAGTCTTCCTATTCGATCATCAAGGATTACAAGAGCGGCATAGCCGCCGGTTTCTGGCAGGGTGTCGCGAAGGTATTCAAAAACGATCTCAAATCCCAGTACGATCCCGAAGGGGAAGACAAGGATCTTGAAGAGTTGGTCCAGCATTGGAAAGCCGGCACCTTCCGCCGGCTGTACTACTCTATTTTCTGGGAAGACCCTCCGGATGTTAAAGTCCCGGATTTTTATAAATAGCCTTAATAATTCAGAGACGGGAGATATCCAGGCCGTCGTCGGGGGTGTAGGAAAGCCAGGAGGAGCCGTCCATCCAGTCTTTCAGGATGAGAAGGCGGGCACCGCCAGAAAGGGTCATGTCGACGCGGCAGTGATAATGGCCGAAGATGAAAAAGTCGACGGGTTTTTCGCCGGCGTAATCTTCGCAGAAGCGGACCAACGGCTCGGACTCTCCTTTGAATTGATACTCAATGCTTTTCCCAAGCCGGCTCCGTTTCGACCATCCCTTTCCGATCCGGTTGGCAATCCAGGGATGGAGCGTGCTGAAAAGCGCCTGCAGCGTCCGGTTATGGAAACAGGCGCGCATGAATTTATATCCGCCCATCCCGGGGCCGAGCCCGTCTCCGTGGCCAAGGCAGAAAACCTTGTCCCCGATCGTGATCCGACAGGGCTGGGTAAGCGGAACCATCCCAAGTTCTTCGAAATAGCGGTATGTCCAGATGTCATGGTTTCCCTGGAAGAAATAGACCGGAATTCCGTCGTCCATCAAATCTTGCAGCGCCGAAAAAACCCGCACATATCCTTTCGGAACGACGTCCCGGTATTCATACCAGAAATCCCAGATATCCCCGAGAAGGTAGAGAGCAGCCGTTTCCGGAGTCCGGATCGAACGGAGGAAATCCACGAACCGGCGTTCCCGCGCTGCGGGATCCTTCACGTCCAGCCCGAGATGGACATCCGAAACGAAATACGTGCGCGCTCCCTTTCCCATCTTTTAAGCCAGGATTAGAATCAGGACACCGACGATGACGCAATAGAGCGCAAACCAGCTCAGACGGGCCTTCCTGACGAGCGCGATCATGATCCGACAGGCGAAGAGGCCGGCGATGAAAGCGGCCAGAAACCCGAGAACCAGGGAGAGACCACTGACGGCTCCACTGAAGAAACGGCCTGTCTCAGAAAGACTTCCGACTATATCAAGGAACTGCTCACCGATAATCGGGACGAGAACCATCAGGAAGGAGAACTGGGCCATGACATCCCGCCGGACACCGGTCATAAGACCGGTCGCGATGGTCGTTCCGCTGCGGGAAAGGCCGGGAGCGACAGCGCAGGCCTGGCCGAGTCCGACGACAAAAGCCTGCCACCAGGAAATCCCGTTGCGGTAGTGGTTGTCACCCACCCAGCCCCGCGGACCGGAAGCCAGATCGGAGAAAAACAACAGAGCCGCCGTAATAAGAAGGCAGATTCCGACAACGGTCAGGGACTCGCCGAAAAGGCCTTCGACATAATCCTTCAGGAAAAAGCCGATAATCGCGACCGGAATCATAGAAACAATCAGTTTGCAGATATAATCCGTTTCGTCATTGTAACGGAACTTGAACAGTCCTTTGAGAAGCTTCCATATCGGCTCCCAGAACACGACGAGCGTACTGATGACGGTCCCGAGATGGACCATGACGGTAAAATCGAGGAATCCCTCTCCGTCAACTCCGAGGAACTCCCGGAAAATCATCAGATGACCCGAACTCGAAACCGGGAGAAACTCCGTCAGTCCCTGGACCAGTCCCAGGAGTATCGCCTGCCACCAAGACATATCAGTCCTCCTTTGCCGGCCGGCGCATAATGGCGATAACTTCGATAACGATCCCTGCTATGATGACGATGGGCGCCAGTACCAGCCTCCGGAAATCGAACATCGCGTAATTAAATACCTGGGGATCCTTGCTGCCTCCGCCCGAGAGCAGGAAAAAACCTGCAACCATAACGAGCAGTCCGACAATCATCAGTTTCAGTCCCGGGGCTGTGACGGCCATCTTCCGGGCATTATCTTCTTTCTTTTTTTCTGCCATAATCAATATGCGTATAAATCATCGCGGGAGTATCCGACGAGGCGGTTCACTACAATAAACGTGCTTACCGTGCAGATCAGCACGCCGGTCACGATCACGATACCGAAAACGACCAGCAGCAGATCCAGGCGGAAAACTTCGAAAAGCTGGGAAAATTCACTCCGGAGAATGAAAAGGCCTCCGACCATCATGGCGATCGCCAGAAGGGCGGCGAACAACCCCTGGAAGGCCGAGCGGAGCACGAACGGCGACCGGATAAACCGCCGCGTCGCCCCGACAAGCTGCATCGTATGGATCGTAAACCTTCTGGAAAAGACATTGAGCCGGACCGTATTGCTGATCAGAACAAAGGAGATGAACAGCAGGACGAGGATCAGCGCCCCGATAACAAGCGAGATTTTTTTCAGATTCGCGTTCAGGGCATCAACCACAGATCCCTGATATACAACTTCTTCCACCAGCGGAGACGTCCCGATCTGAGCCTTTACGACGTCCAGGCTGTCCGGGGAAACATAATCCGCCTTGAGGGTTACGTCGATCGAAATCGGGACCGGTGCCGACTCGAATACATCGAGGAAACCCTCTCCCAGCATTTCCGCCATTTCCGAGATTCCCTGTTCCCGCGAAATGAATTCCGTACTCCGGATGCAGGAAAGACCGTCCAGCTTCTTCTGGTACGCAAGGGCATCGTCCTCCCCGACATCCTGTTTCAGAATGACGGAGACCTGCATGTTTTCCTTGAAATAATCCGAGACGCTGCGGGCATTGACCAGCAGGAGCGCAGCGGCTCCGACGAGCAAAAGGACGAGCGAAATCGTCAGGACGGTCGAGATCCAGGAACTCACAAGGCGGCGCCTGATCATTCTATTTTCTTTCTTTGCCATACGGATTACCCCTAATTTCGCCCCAAAGTTAGTGAAATGTCGGAATTTCCAAAAAAATTCCGTACCTTTGTTGACTAAGAAACGAAATTTTTGATATGGCAGAGTCCGCAAAAAAAGTCCTGTTTGTCAATTCCGAGATATTCCCCTATGTCCCGGAAAACGAAATATCGCAGCTTGGCCGGAATCTTCCCCACGGAATCCAGGAACTCCGGCATGAGATCCGGTCGTTCATGCCCCGTTACGGCTGCATCAACGAGCGGAAAAACCAGCTCCATGAAGTGATCCGGCTCTCCGGCATGAATATCATCATCGGAGATGTCGACCGCCCCCTCGTCATCAAAGTCGCATCGATCGCAGCAGCCCGGCTGCAGGTCTATTTTATCGATAACGAGGATTATTTCAAAAGAAAATTCATCTACACGGATGCAGGTGGGCAGTATTTCGCCGACAACGGTGAACGTGCCATCTTTTTCGCACGCGGCGTCCTGGAGACCGTCAAGAAACTCCGCTGGGCACCGGATATCATCCATTGCAACGGATGGATATCCCAACTGCTTCCGGTCTATCTGAAAAAAATCTACAAGGACGATCCAATTTTCTCCAACAGCAAAATTGTCCTCTCGCTCTATGGAGATACCCCCCGGCAATCCTTCTCTCCCGGTTTCCGTGAGACGATTGCTTTCGGCCAGCTGAAGCCGGAAGACATCGCCCTGCCGGACGAGGTGACTGGCATAGAACTTGCTAAATTCGCTGCTGGCTATGCCGACGGGGTCATCATCGGTTCGGAACAGGTCGGGCAGGAACTCTGCGATTTCGCGCTCGGACTTCCGGTTCCGGTTCTTCCCTATGATGCGAAGGCCCATGCGGACGGCAGCTACGTTGAACAGTACAATAGCTTTTACGAGAAGATTTAAGATGGATTTCAGAAAAACGGCATCGGCAGCACTGCTCGCCATCGCCTCCTTCTGTACAGCCTGCGTGAGAATAGACCGTCAGATCGGAACGGAACTGATCGACCAGTCGCAGCAATTCAACATAGAGGCTTTTGAGACTCCGCTCGAAGATGTTTCCATGAACTTTGCGGACAGCCTGTCGGGTTATTCGTCGACCCGTATGGTCATCGGTGCGATCCGCGATGCGGATTATGGGCTGACAACGCGTTCGAGCGCCTTTACCCTTGTCCCGGCCCTCGATACGATTGATTTCGGAACGAATCCGGAAGTGGTCCGGTTCCGGTTCCATGTCGCAGTCGACACGATCTCCGTAGCCAATGACAATGACCGGTATATCCTCCAGAATGTCAATGTCCATGAGCTCACCGCTCCCCTCTCCTTCTCGAAATACGGGACCAATGACATCCCCGCCCACAGCGAAGCCCGCATCACGCGGGGCGTTCCCATTCTCGGCGGGAAAGACTCGCTCGCCTTCGATTTCTCAAAGGAATTCGCCAAGAAATACCTCGATGCGGTCATCAGCCTGGAAAATGCAGACCATGCCATCGACACGTCCTTCAGCAAGTATACGGCCAAATTGCCTGGTATCATCCTTTCCGTCGATCCTCCGAGAGGAGAAGGCGGCCGGATCAATCTGCTCGAACTATCGTGCCTGACGGCAAACAACGGCCAGTATTACCGCAACAGCAACGAGGCGGTCCTCCATATCCGCTCGACCTACAACGGTGTGCGTAAGGATACGACCTTCCTGTTCCTCGCCGGCGAACCGATGTTCTACGACGAAGCCGAATTCGTCAACAACAACCAGAAATTCTATCAGTACGCCTTCAACGGGACGACCCATGAGACCAGGAATCTGACAGGAAAGGCCGGAGAGAAACTTTACATCGAAGGCGGCGGCGGTCTGAAGCCGGTTTTCTCCGCATCGGAGATCCGCCGGAAGACGCTTGAAGCGATCCAGGCGGCCGGCGGGAATCCTTCGGAAGTCATCATCAACAAGGCGACCCTCGAGATTCCTTTCGAAGAGCCCGAAAGCTATGAGCAATATTCCTTCTTCCCTGAAGTGCTCAGCCCGACCTGCTGCATCCTCAACGACGGAAGAGCCACTTTCGCCGGCCTGACCGATGCCAGTTCTTCGACCGAGAACCAGGGCGATATCGACCGTTCCAACAGCCGTTTCCATCCCGACATCACGCATCATCTCCAGGAGCTCATCCGCCTGAAGGATGAGTCGGAGATCCACAATTACGACGTCTGGTTCCTGACGGTCCACGAAGAAGTCGTCGTCTCCGCCTCTTCTTCCTCGTACGACAGCGATTACTACCGCCAGTTGATGTATGCCAACTACTATAACTCCCTTTACGGAGACTACGGTTACGGCGGATACGGCGGTTACGGGGGTTACGGTTACGGCGGCTATGGCGGCTACGGATACGGCGGATACGGCGGCTATGGCTACGGATACGGCAGCAACTATTACAGTTACATGATGCTTTCTGCCCTGTATTCCAGCGCAAACAGCAATGAGGTCAATAAGACCCAGGAACTCGACAAGGACCGCTTCTACAAAGTCATCCTCAACGGGCCCTCCGCACCGAGCGGGCGCGTCCCCAAGCTGAAGGTAACCTTCTCAGTTCCTAAATAATTTTATTTTTATAATTGTATATTACACCGTTTATATTTCCACAGATTTCACGTAAATTTGTGGAAATTTTTCTACTATGCTGATAGCCCTGAAACTGCTGGGATCCATCGCCCTCCTCGTTTACGGTATGAAAGTAATGAGCGAGGCTCTCCAGAAAATGGCCGGTCCCCAGCTTCGCCATCTCCTCGGCGCAATGACCGCCAACCGTTTCTCCGGAGTTGCGACCGGTGCGCTCGTCACCGTTGCCGTCCAGTCCTCCGCCGCAACAACCGTCATGACGGTATCTTTCGTCAACGCAGCTCTCCTGACGCTTGCCCAGGCGATTTCCGTTATCATGGGTGCGAATATCGGAACGACCCTTTCCGCATGGATCATGTCCGCCGGTTTCTCCTTCAACGTAACCAATATTGTCTGGCCGGCCTTCCTGATCGGCATCATCCTGATCCAGGCCGGGAAGCACCGCTATATCGGAGATTTCCTGTTTGGCATTTCGTTCCTTCTTTTCGCTCTCGGGATGCTGAAGCAGACCGGCGTCGAGATGGACCTGGCGAACAATCAGGCGGTCGTCAATTTCTTTGCGTCCTTCGATTCCGGCAGTTATCTGACCATCCTGCTTTTCCTGCTGATCGGAACGGTCCTGACCATCATCGCCCAGAGCTCCGCAGCCCTGATGGCCATCACGATGGTCCTGTGTACGACCGGCGCGATTACGATCTATCAGGGTATCGCTCTGGTTATGGGCGAGAATATCGGTACGACCCTCACGGCGAACATCGCCGCTCTTTCCGCGAATACCCAGGCCCGGCGGGCCGCTCTGGCCCACTTGGTTTTCAACGTGTTTGGCGTAATCTGGGTCCTGCTTATCTTCTTCCCCTTCGTCCGCTTCGTATGCGGGATTGTCGGAATGGACCCGACGGCCGAGAGCCAGACGCCGACCCAGCTCTCTTTCGCCCTCGCCATGTTCCATACGGCCTTCAACGTAACCAACACCCTGATCCTGATCTGGTTCATCCCGCAGATCGAGAAACTCGTCTGCGCGATTATCCGGCCGAAAGATGGTGAGGAAGAAGAAAGCGGACGGCTTCAGTATATCAGCGGCGGCCTTATGAAAACGCCGGAAATTTCTGTCCTGCAGGCCCAAAAAGAAATCGTTGTCTTCGGCGAACGGATGCAGCGGATGCTGGGAATGGTCAAGGATCTGCTCCGTACCCGTGACGAGGAAACGTTCAAAACGCTCTTTGACCGGATCGCCAAGTACGAGGACATCAGCGACAATATGGAGAATGAGATCGGCAAATACCTCGGGCAGGTCAGCGATGCGCATCTGAGCGACGATACGAAAGAAAAGATCCGCGAAATGCTCCGGCAGATCGGAGAGCTCGAGAGCATCGGGGACAGCTGCTACAACCTCGCACGCATCATCCGCCGCCGCGGCGAAATCAATTTTACCGAAGGACAGATGCATGGTGCGGATGACCTGTTCGCCCTTCTGGACAAGGCGATGGACCGGATGATCGCCGTCCTCGGCGGCCGGAAGGAGCAGTTCAGCCTGCAGGCTTCCGAACAGATTGAACAGGAGATCAACGACTGCCGCAACCGGCTCCGCATGCAAAATGCCGCAGACCTTGACAATAAGGTCTACGGTTATCAGGCCAGCACCGTCTATGTCGATCTGATCAACGAGTGCGAAAAGCTCGGCGACTATGTCATCAATGTCGTCGAAGCCCGCTTTGGAGTGTAATATATGAAACGAGCGATTCTTCTCGGCCTTATGCTTCCCGCCATGTTTTTATGGCAAGGGTGCCGAAGAGATTCCCGCATCGAGGAAATCGACCGGGTCTGTTCTGCCCTGTTCCCTGACAACGAACCCGGGGCCGCCGTCCTTGTCATGGAAAAAGACCGGATCCTTTTCGACAAAGGATACGGACTGGCCGATTTGGAAACGGGGACCGCGATTGACGGGAATACCTTTTTCAACATTGCATCCGTTTCCAAACAGTTCACGGCCGTAGCCGTCCTCCAATTGGCCGAAAAGGGCTTGCTGGATCCGGAGGCCCCCGTTACCGACTATTTCCCGGAATACACGGATCCGATATGGAAAGACATCCGCATCCGGCACCTTCTCTCCCACTCTTCCGGCATCCCGGACGGACGGGGCTATCTGAGCCGGGAAGAAAAGATCGCCGGGGACGAGAATCTCGCGATCGAATATCTGGCCTCCCTCAACGAACTCCATTTCGCTCCGGGAACGGCCTACGAATATATCAACCCGACGTTCGTCCTTCTGGGAAAACTGGTCGAGCGGGTCTCGGGGCAACCCTTTACCGACTACGTCCGGGATCATATATTTCTTCCTTCCGGGATGACGGAAACGCTCTATTTCGACCGGGACCACCAGGAACGGATCCCCCGCATGGCCCATGGATATGAATACGCCGATGTAACGGACATGCCCGAAGAAAGGACTGCCGGGATGGCTCCGGAGAAGAAAGAATGGTACGAATATGACTTCGGCGAGGAAACGTTCTTCGCGACCCGTCCCGACGGGGGAATCTATACGTCCACCCATGAGTTCGCCAAGTGGGAGCAGGCGCTCCGGAAGGGCACCGTCCTGCAGGAAAACAGGCTCTCGGAAGCATGGACCCCGCAGACCGTCGTTACCGGAAGCCCCTGGAGCGACTACCAGAACCGTCCGAATACAGCCTACGGATACGGATGGTTCATCGAGCCGGAAACGGCGGAAAGCCCGCTTCGGATCTACCACACCGGCGACAACGGCGGATTCAAGATTCTCGCGGCCCGCTACCCGGCGACGGAGACCCTTCTTCTCATCTTCGCAAACAGGGCCGACTGGGACCGTTACGATCTTTTCATGAAACTGGAAAAAATCCTAATGAAATAGAACCATGGCTAACATCTTCGAAAAGACCGGTATGCCGAAAGCCCTCAGCTGGGGCTTCCTCGGCGTCCTTATCTTCATGATGGGAGACGGCATTGAGCAAACCTGGCTCAGCCGCTACATCACTGACGCCGGATTCAATTCCGCCGAACTCTTTTCCGTCTATGGTATCACTGTCGCCATATCCTCCTGGCTTTCAGGCGTTATCGCCGAGTCTTGGGGCGTGAAACGGACCATGCTCGCCGGGTTCATCCTCTATACCATCGGCGTGGCGGGTTTCGCCGGGATCGGCATGGCCAACATGAATTATCCAATCCTCCTGCTGACCTATGCCATCAAAGGTCTCGGTTATCCCCTCTTCGCCTATACATTCATGGTCTGGATTACATACCGGACCGAAAAATCGGTTCTCAGCTCCGCGCAGGGCTGGTTTTGGTTCGTGTTCACAGGGGGGCTCAACGTACTCGGCGCCTATTACGGAGTTTTTGCCGTAGAGCACATCGGTGTCCTCCCGACGCTCTGGAGTGCGGTCTTCTTTGCTGCGGTCGGCGCCGTTTTCGCTCTCTGGGTCAACAAGGCGGAAAGCACGAATCTCTTTGCCGGCGAAGACCCGGGGACCGGTGGTTTCAAAGGCCTGATCCGGGGACTCGGCATTATGAAGAGGGAACCGAAGGTTCTTCTCGGAGGAATCGTCCGGGTCATCAATACGACCTCCCAGTTCGCCTTTGTCGTGTTCATGCCGCTTTACCTGACGAAATATGGCATCACGGACGGACAGTGGGCTTCAATCTGGGGATCGATCTTTATCCTCAATATCGTGTTCAACCTTGTCTTCGGCATCGTCGGGGACAAATTCGGGTGGAACCGGACGGTTGCCTGGTTCGGCGGAATCGGCTGTGCCGTCACCGTCCTCCTCTTTTACTACTCCCCGCAGATTCTCAATAATTACTGGTTCATCTTCCTCTGCGGAGCCCTCTGGTGCATCATGCTTGCGGGTTATGTCCCCCTCTCCGCCCTCGTTCCTTCCCTGGTAGACAAAGACAAGGGAGCCGCCGTTTCCATCCTCAACCTCGGAGCCGGCCTGGCCGCATTCGTCGGACCCGCCCTTGTCCGGCTGCTTGAGAAACCGATCGGATATACCGGTATCGCCTGGGTCCTCGCCGGACTCTACGTCGCAAGCTCCGTCATGACCCATTTTATCAGACCTTCAAAAACAACGGAATAATCATGTACAAATTTACCCAGGCCGGGGACCGGTATGTCCTCAGCATCGACAATCACCAGGAAATGATGGGCGCACTCGCCGCTTTCTGCAAAGAGCAAGGAATCCGCTGCGGTGCCGTCTACGGGATCGGAGCCGTCTGCAATGCCACTTTCCGTTTCCTTGACCCCGCAACGAAGAAATATGTAGATAAGACTTTTGAGGAGCAGATGGAACTTACCGCCATTACGGGGAATATCTCCGAAAAGGACGGGGAGGTCTATCTCCATGTCCATGTCACCGCCAGCCGACGGGACTATACCTGCATCGGCGGCCATCTTCTCCGGACGCAGGTCAACGGAGCCTGCGAACTGGTCGTCGAACGGTTCGAAGCGGCTGCCGGACGCTATTTCGACGAGGAAACCGGACTGAATCTTTACAAATTCGACTGATTTGATTATATTTGTCCAAATATAAACTAAAAACCAATCATGTCATTCGTAATGATCATCGAGCTGCTTATCGTGCTTGCCGCCCTGTATGTCGGCTCACGTTACGGCTCTCTTGCTCTCGGGGCCATTTCGGGAATCGGCCTGGCCATTCTCGTATTCGGGTTCGGTCTCAAGCCCGGCACCCCTCCGACCGACGTCATCTATATCATCATTGCGGCCGTTACCTGCGCCGGTACCCTCCAGGCTTCCGGCGGTATGGACTGGATGATCCAAATCGCAGAGAAAATGCTCCGGAAGCACCCGGAGCACATCACGTTCCTGGGTCCCCTCGTCACCTTCTTCCTGACCGTACTTGTCGGAACCGGCCACGTCGTCTATACGATCATGCCGATCATCTGTGACATCGCCCTGAAAAAGGACATCCGCCCCGAACGTCCCTGCGGCGTCTCTTCCGTCGCCTCCCAGGTCGGCATCACCTGCTCGCCGATCGCCGCGGCCGTCGTCGCCTTCGTAACGATTTCCAATGCCAACGGCTATATGGTCTCAATCCCGCAGGTACTGATGGTTACGATCCCGGCCTGCCTGTGCGGCCTGATCTGCGCCGCTACAGCTTCCTACAAACGGGGCAAGGATCTCGACAAGGATCCCGAATTCCTGAAGCGGAAGGCGGATCCCGAGCAGTACGCTTACATGTACGGCAGTTCCGCAACGACCCTTGACAAGGTTATCACGAAAGAAGCCAGGGCTTCCGTCTTCATTTTCCTGGGAGCGCTCGTCGTCATTGTAGGATTCGCTTTCTGCCAGATGCTGCATGTCGCTGACGGGCGGAGCGTTGCCGAAGCGATCAACCTGCCGAAAATGAATATTATCATCCAGATCATCATGCTCGCCGCCGCTGCCGCGAACATCATGTTCTGTAAGGCTTCTCCCAAAAAGGCCGTCGCCGGAGCCGTCTGGCAGTCCGGAATGGTCGCTGTCGTCGCAATCTACGGCATCGCATGGCTCGCGGATACCTATTTCGGAAACTATATGGACGAGATGAAGACCATGCTGACCGGCATCGTCACCCAGTATCCCTGGTCGATCGCCTTCGTCTTTTTCCTCGTCTCCGTCCTGATCAACTCACAGGGGGCCGTCGTCGTCGCCATGCTTCCCCTCGCTTATGAGCTCGGGATAGCCGGCCCGGTCCTTCTCGGCGTCCTGCCGAGCGTATACGGTTACTTCTTTATTCCGAATTACCCGTCCGATATCGCTACGGTGAACTTCGACCGCTCGGGAACGACCGTCATCGGCAAGTATCTTCTCAATCACAGTTTCATGATGCCGGGCCTGATCAGCACGATCGTCGCCACAGTGGTCGGCTACCTGATTACCAATGTCTTCTTCCCTGGCTTCTTCGCCAGTTTCATCCAATAACCCATCCCATGAAAAGATTCGCACTCCTTCTCTGCCTGGTTCCGCTTCTGTCCGTAGCCGTCCACGCGCAATCTTCCCTGAGATACAACTATATCTCGAAGGGGATTACCCACATTTCCGGCGACTATGAGCTTGTCGACAACGGGAAAGGGCTTCCGATAGCCGTCCGCCTGGAGAACCTTCAGTTCCCGGACGGGACCGACGGATACCTCGTCCACATGATCTTCAAGGGAAAGAACAGCATCCAGATTCCGAAAGGCACGAAAATGACCGTCAGCCTCGGCGGAAGCAAGACCATCCGTCTCGAGCAGGTCGGTGACAATGAGCCGAATATCGGCAACTATCTGTCGGAACCGTACGATGTCCTCCAGATGACAGAGGGAGTCGCCTTCCTTGACATCGCGACGGGTTACGGTCCGGATGATTATGTCAAGATCGCATTCGCGAACGATGAATTCGCCCAGGTCATCAAACGCCAGTATGAACTGATCGGCGCATCCCGCGAGAAAACCCTTAACATCGACGGGGACAAGATCCTCGGGATCTCCGACGGTGCCGTCTCAACCCGCGTCGTGGCGGTTCCCATCGTAGCCAAAGGGAACAATATGATCTATAACATCGGTTTGACCTGCCTCTCCTACAAAGAAAAAGAAAAAGAGGATTTCGACTTGTCAATCCAATTGGGAACTGACAAAAAGTACCTGATCCCTTACGGATCCGAGGTCGCATTCCTGCTTAAGGATGGCAGCCAGCTGCTGTTCAAGCAGCATGGAGACGGAATCAACCGCGTCGTCCTTTACCCGACTGTCGGGGAAATGCGGAAGATCATCGATACCGGCGTATCCTCCATGGTCCTCCACACCGATGAAGGCAATCTCTATGAGACCTTCACAGACAATTCCCTCTCCCAGGTCATCAACCGGGAGTATCAGCTTCTGATGTCCGTCCTGCAAAAATAACCCACAATAATCATACACATGGAACGCAGAGATTTCTTGAAAGCCTCCGCCATCGGAGCAGCGGGGATCATGATGCCCGCCGGCATGATTCATGCGGCGAATTCCCCCCTTCCGGCATCTAAGAAAAAAGAATCCGCCAACGGCAAAGTGAATCTGGGATTCATCGGCCTCGGCCAGCAGGCCATGTACTTGCTGAAAGGATTTATATCCATGGACGATGTCCGCGTCGTTGCCGGGTGCGATGTCTACGACGTCAAGCGCGACCGCTTCGTCAAGCGTGTTACCGACTATTATACGGGAAAAGGTGAGAAGAAGGTCAAAGTAGATGTCTACGAAGACTATCAGGACGTTCTCGCCCGTCCGGATATCGACGCCGTTGTCATTGCGGTTCCGGACCACCAGCATGCCATCATCGCCATCGCCGCCTGCAAGGCAGGAAAGGATATCTATCTCGAGAAACCGCTGACCCTTACGATCTACGAGGGACAGCAGCTCGTCAAGGCCGTCCGCAAATACAACCGCATCCTCCAGGTCGGCAGCCAGCAGCGCTCCAGCGAAGAGTTTACTCATGCGGCCAACCTTGCCCGCGAAGGAGAGCTCGGCAAGATCCACAAGATCAAAGTCTATGTCGGACGCAACAATGTCAATCCCGATTCTCCGGCTCCGGCTCCATGCAAACTTCCGAAGATGGAGGTTCCCGCCGGTCTGAACTGGGACAAGTGGCTTGGACCGCTGCCGACTTCGGTCTACTACCACTCCGACCTTGATCCCATTATCACCCCTGAGAAAGACGAGCAGCTCTGGGGAGCCTGGCGCTGGTACAAAGTATCCGGCGGCGGCCTCATGACGGACTGGGGTGCCCATATGTTCGATATCGCCCAGTGGGCGATCGGCAAGGACGGAAGCGGCCCGGTCGAGATCATTCCTGCCGGATGCAGCTATTACGAACATCTCACCTACAAGTACGACAACGGAATCATCGTCAGCGAAGAACCGTTTGAAGGCAAGCGCCAGGGTGTCCAGATTTACGGAGAGAACGGATGGATCAAAGTTTCCCGCGGCAAATTCGCAGCTTCGGACAAGAAGTTCGACATGAAGTCCGCCCAGGCCGACGACAACGTCCCTTACGAGACGAAGGTCGGCCATCACCGCCGCTTCATCGAAGCCGTCAAATCCCGCATCGACCCGAACGTCCCTGTAGAAGTCGGCCATTCCTCCTGCACCGTCTGCAACCTCGGCAATATCGCCATGGAACTCGGACGCCCGGTCGTCTGGAACCCGATCGTTCAGAAATTCATGCACGATCCGGAAGCGACGAAACTTCTCCACTACGACTACCGTCCGGCCTACAAGAACAGCCTCGACGTCTAGTCTGCCTTTTCTGCCCGGTCGTTTCCTGCGGACTGACCCTTCACAGACAGCAAAGAGGTCGACTAAAAAGGGTCGGCCTCTTTTTTTGTTGTGCCAGAGCTCCGCTGCTGCAGCAGCTTGCCTCTTCGAGGACTCCGCTCGCTTTGCTCGCTC
>CADANY010000009.1 GCA_902789395.1 uncultured Bacteroidia bacterium
CCTCGGCTTCGATTATGCCGGATTCGACTTCTCGATGTTCTTCCAGGGCGTCGGCAAGCGCCAGTACTATTTCCCGAGCACCAACTGGGCATTCTGGGGACTTTATTCCCAGCCGATGCTGACCTACCTCCAGAAGGGTCTCTACGAGTCCGCATGGACCCCGGAGAACAAGGATGCCTATTTCCCGCGTCCGGTCGCCTACTACGCCTATACCTCCGGCGCTCCGCTTTACTATGCCAACACACGGTATCTCCAGAACGTAAGCTACCTCCGTCTGAAGAACCTCTCCGTCGGTTACACCATCCCGCAGAACCTGACCCGCAAGGCCGGCATCGACAAGGTCCGCGTCTACTTCACGGGTGAGAACCTCGCCTACTGGTCTCCTTTCAAGAAGTATTCAGTCTATATTGATCCGGAGGCAGTCGCCGACAAGACTTCCGGATCTACCTACGAACGAGTCTGGATTCCTTGGAGCAAGACGCTTCTCTTCGGTATTGACATCACCTTCTAATCATGAATTGCAGTATGAAAAAATATCTGATTCTTTTTGCGGCCGTCCTTATCGGATTCTCCGCATGCGAAAGACTCCGGAGTCGGAGCTCTCCCCGGACACCTACTTCAAGACGGCGACTGACCTCCAGCTCTTCACGAACTCCCTCTACGTCGACGTCATCTCCCACAGCGTCTATGCCGAGCAAAGTGACCTCTTCATCCGGGACAATCCGGGAGAACTCATCCGCAACGGCAACATGCGAAACACTCCCGCTTCCGGCGGCGGCTGGTCCTGGACGACCCTCCGGACAATCAACGTCTGTCTCGAGTACATGGAGAAAAACTGCGAGGACAAGGAAGCCTATGACACCTATTCCGGTCTCTGCCGCTTCTTCCGCGCTTGGATCTATGCCGACAAGGTAGCCCGTTTCGGTGACGTTCCATGGCTCGATTACGTGCCCGGAAGCTCCGACGAGTCCCTCTACAAACCCCGCGACAGCCGTGAACTCGTCCTCACCCACATGATCGAGGATGCAGACTATGCCGCTGAGCACCTTCCGTCCGGCTATGGCGGAACGACCTACCGTGCCACCAAGTGGGCGGCCCTTGCCCTCAAGGCACGCTTCTGCCTCTTCGAGGGAACCTTCCGCAAATACCATGGAATCTCCCTCCAGGGACATGACGCCAACTACTACCTCCAGCAGGCTGCCGACGCCGCCCAGAAGATCATGACCCAGAGCCCTCACAAGCTCTTCACGACCGCGAATTCATCTTCGCAACCCGCTACGGCAACGACAACGCGTACTATCACAACGGTACCGCTATGAACCTCATGAACTCCCAGGGACGTTATTCGATCACCAAGAAGGCGATCTGCTCTTACCTCATGGCTGACGGCTCCCGCTATACCGATATCCCCGGTTGGGAAACCAAGATGTGGATCGAGGAAACCGTCAATCGTGACCCGCGCCTCGCCCAGACGATCCGTACTCCCGGTTACCAGAGAATCGACGGCTCCGGAGCCTCCAAGAACTACAATTACTCCGGTCCGGTCCTCGGCCTCGACCTCCTCGTTCCGATTACCGGCTACCAGAACTCCAAGTATCTGATGCCGATCACCAACACCCAGAACGACAAGTTCGACCAGTCGTACAACGACCTTCCGATCATCCGTCTCGCCGAAGTGTACCTCATCTACGCTGAAGCCAAGGCTGAACTCGGAACCCTGACCCAGGCCGACCTCGACAATTCCGTCAACAAGCTCCGCGACCGCGTCAACATGCCACACATGAACATGGCCCAGGCCAACGCCAACCCGGATCCGTTCCTCTGCTCCGGCACCTGGGGCTTTACTAACGTCTCCGGCGCCAATAAGGGCGTTATCCTCGAGATCCGCCGCGAAAGGGGCGTCGAGATGGCCGAAGAGAGCCTCCGCTACAACGACCTTATCCGCTGGAAAGCCGGATACTGCATCAAGCAGCCAATGTACGGTCTCTACTTCCCTGCCCCGGGCGTCTATGACCTCGACCAGGACGGAAAGAACGACGTCGCCCTCTACACGGCCAGCCAGAGCAAGCCGGACAGCAAGACCGCAACCTATATCTGGCAGATCGGCAAGGACGTCTTCCTCTCCAACGGTGACAACGGCGGCTATATCGAGCCTTACCAGAACCTCGTCATCACCTTCGACGAGAACCGCGACTACTTCTACCCGGTTCCGATCAATGAACTCTCACTCAACCACGCGCTCACCCAGAACCCGGGTTGGGATGACATTGACAGATAAGCAAGTACCCTCTTAACAAGAATGAGCTGGCCGGAATCCGGTCAGCTCATTCTCTTTATAAGGTTTAGATTTTAGAAGTTCAGTTTTACCATCTGCTCGATGCGGTGATTGGCAATCCAATGGGATTTCTCGAAAAGCCCGTGATCGCCGCGGGCACCTTCGCCGAAGCGGGCAGCTGTCATATTATACTCAAGAGAGATCGTAAGTTTGCCGAAATTCCATGCAATCGTCGGGGTCATTCGGAAAGCCTCCGTGATGTTCGTCGCAGCAGCTGTATTGATCCAGATAGCGCGGGATCCGTCGTTAAGTCTCATCAGCTCATCCGGCGTACCAAGCTGTTTCATATAACCGATCATGCCCAGCACCTGGAACTTCTTTCCGTACTGGAAGGAGATAAAGGACGCCCAGTCACGCATCGGGGTATAGACATACCCGGCCTTGGCCTCACGGCTGATACCATAGCCGGAAAGGAGGTTCATATGCTCTCCGCCCTGGGCGAGGATGGTCTTCGCCTTGACCTGGAAAAGGCCCTTGGTATACTGTCCATACAGGAACGGGGAGACCATGGTAATCCGGTCTTCCATGAACCCGGGATACTGGTTTGTATGGGGCTTAAGGCTCATCACATCGACACCGACCTTACCCATGAAACCGCCGTCCTTGTAGGTCAGGCCGAGATAGATCTCCGGGATCAGGCCATATTTCATATAGGCCTCCGTCTTTCCGGAAGGGCCGGTCGGGAGGTACTGCATGCCATAGATAAAGCCGCCGGTCATGCTCAGTTTCTCCGTCGCAGCATAGGTCAGCATCGCCTGCGGGCTGCGGTTGAACGGATTGAAGGGAGCCCCGGTCTCGAGATTCGTGATATGCGGCATGTCTGCGGCCATCGGATGCCACGCCTGGCCTACATTGAGGGAGAAGTCGTCCCAGGCGATCTTGACATACGCCTGACGCATACGAAGGACAGCCGTCGAGCCGTTCATGGAATAGAAGTCAGCCTCGATCGTACCGCCGATCTTGGTATCGCCGTAATCGAAGCCGCTCAGATTGAGCCCCATACGGGTCGTAAGGGAGAGCATACGGAACATCGGCACCGCTTTCTCCAAATCTTTCGGCATGTAGAAATACAGGTCTTCAGTACCGGCATTGACCTCCCGGCTGTCGAAAACGGTATAGTTGCGGATGAACCCGTAAGGAGAGATCTTGGGCTCTGCAGCAAAAGCAGCGGCGGAAAGAAACGCCGCTGCAGAAATCATGGTGATAATTCTTTTCATATCAGAAAATTAGGCCCCGAAGGGGAAAATTTTGGTAAGCCAGAAATAACCGAGGACGAAACCGACGAAACCAATAATGATACCGACTTTGGCCATATCCTTGGTCTCGACCAGACCCGTCGAAGCAGCGATGGCATTCGGCGGCGTAGAAATCGGGAAAAGCATTGCGATCGAGGCGCAGACGGCAATGAAGGAAATCATAGCCTGGGTACCGCCGAGGGCAAGGAAACTTGCATTATTGGCGGCTGCGGGATCGGCCATACCTTCCGCGACAACGATCAGGATCGGGATCAGCAGGGCTGCCGTCGCACTGTTCGAAATAAAGTTCGACAGGAAGTAGCAGACGAGACCGGCAACGATCAGAATCAGGACGACGCTCATCGAACCGAACGGAATCGCGTTGATCAGAACCTTCGCAAGACCGGTACCCTGGAGGCAGGTTCCGAGGGCGAAGCCGCCGGCAACGAGCCAGAGGACGCTCCAGTTGATCTCCTTGATGTCTTCCTTGGTAAAGATGCCGCAGGCCGTCAGGACACCCAGCGGAATCAGGGCGACGACGTTGGAGTTGATCTTGGTCCACTGCTCAGTTGCCCAAAGGAGGATCGTTCCCAGGAAGGTAATCCATACTACATAGGTCTTCCAGTCGGTTTTGCGCTTGTTCTCAGGGATTTCGAGGACGAGTTTCTTCGTCTTGAACGGGAAGAAAAGCTGGAGAAGGAGCCAGGCGACAAAGAGCATGATCAGCACATACGGGACCATCCGGACGGCCCATTCCATGAAACTCACCTCGCACCCGGCCTCGGCCAGGAACTTGACAGCCGTAGCATTCGGAGGAGTTCCGATCGGGGTACCGATACCGCCGAGGTTCGCAGCGACCGGAATCGAGAGGGCCAGACCGATCTTGCCCTTGTCATCGGCCGGAAGAACGGCGAGGACCGGGGCCAGGAAGGCCAGCATCATCGCCGCCGTCGCGGTATTGGACATAAACATAGAGAAGATCGCAATAACGATCAGGAAACCCAGCAGGACGGTTTTCGGATTTGTTCCGAAGGGTTTCAGGAGGAAACGGGCCAGGGTCACGTCAAGACCGTATTTTTCGGCCATGATGGCGAGGACGAAACCGCCGAGGAAAAGCATGACGACCGGATCCGCGAAAGCGGCCATAAGGCTCTTGTACCCGACAAGCTGCCCGAGTTCGGGCTTGCAGAAGAATCCGATACCCTTATCGGAAACGGTCAGCAGGGAAATGACAATGACAAGGAGGGAGGTCGTCCAGTTCGGAATGATCTCGAAGATCCACATCAGCGCAGCGAAAACGAAAAGCGCGATAACCCGCTGCTGGACGACAGTGAGGGCCTCGATACCATAGAAACTGGTCGGAACGGCCCAAAGGAAGATTGTGACCAGCAGAACGATCGGCAGGAAGACACAATACTTCAAATTCAGTTTTTTGGTTGCCATCAGTTATTGAATTTTTACTTACTTTCAACAAAAAAGCGGTCCTTGTATCAAGGACCGCAAATTTACTGAATTATTTGCAAATATCAATTGAAATCCTCTACAAATTAGATGATTCCCTGCTCAAGCATCGCGGTAGCGACCTTCATGAAGCCGGCGATGTTCGCGCCCTTGACATAGTCGACGGTACCGTCCGGCTGGGTGCCGAACTTAACGCACTGCTCGTGAATAGATTTCATGATGAAGTGCAGCTTCTCGTCAACCTCTTTTGCATCCCAGGAGATATGCTCGGCGTTCTGGGTCATCTCAAGACCGGAGGTAGCGACGCCACCGGCGTTGACTGCCTTGCCCGGAGCGAAGAGGATACCATTGTGCTGGAAATAGTGGATCGCGCCCGGCTGGCAGCCCATATTGGACACCTCGCAGCAGCACCAGCAGCCGTTGGCGACAAGCTCTTTCGCATCATCCTCGGAAAGCTCATTCTGGAAAGCGCAAGGGAGAGCGATATCGACAGGAATCGACCAGGCCTTCTTGCCAGGGGTGAAGATCGCCTTGCCCGGGAACTTAACGGCCATATCCTCAACCTTGTTGCGGTTGGAAGCGCGCATTTCGAGCATGTAGTCGATCATATCCTTGGTAATGCCGTCCGGAATCGAGCAGACACCGTCCGGGCCGGAGATCGCGACGACCTTGGCACCGAGCTCGGTAGCCTTGGTAGCAGCGCCCCATGCGACGTTTCCGAAGCCGGAGAGGGCGACTTTCTTGCCCTTGATGTCCTTGCCGGCCTTCTGGAGAAGGTGCTGGGTAAAGTAGAGAGCGCCGAAGCCGGTCGCCTCCGGACGGAGGATCGAACCGCCCCAGGTGCCACCCTTGCCGGTCAGGACACCGGTATTGTACTGGCGGGCCAGTTTCTTATACATTCCATAGAGGAAGCCGATCTCGCGGCCGCCGACGCCTACGTCGCCGGCAGGGATATCCTGATCCGGACCGATGCAGTTCCAGAGCTCCAGCATGAAGGCCTGGCAGAAGCGCATGATCTCAGCATTGGACTTGCCTACGGGATCGAAATCGGATCCACCTTTCGCACCGCCCATCGGCAGGGTCGTGAGGGCATTCTTGAAGGTCTGCTCGAAGCCGAGGAATTTCAGCATCGAAGGGGTAACCGCCTTGTGGAAGCGGAGACCGCCCTTGTAGGGGCCGATGGCGCTGTTGAACTGGATACGGTAACCGGTATTGGTCTGGACCTTGCCCTGGTCATCGATCCACGTTACGCGGAACGTAAAGATACGATCCGGTTCGACGAGACGCTCGACGATCTTTGCCGCCTCGAACTCAGGATGCTGGTTGTAGACATCCTCGATCGACTCAAGAACTTCCTGTACGGCCTGGAGGTACTCTTTCTCTCCAGGATACTTGGCCTGCAGACGGGCCATGATTTCTGTGGTTTTCATTACAGTGATGGAATTGGTTATAATTTATAAGCAGTTATTGCTCACTTATTTCTGAGGAGCTGCCTGGGGCTGCTGAGCCTGGGCCTGGGCCTGAAGCTCTTCCTGGAGGGACTGGAGGGTGCGGCCTTCCTTGATGCCGAGCACCTTGCGGGCGGCGGCGGTCAGGTCGACAGTCGTAGCCGGGTCGAAATAGACGGCGGAGCTGGTGTCAAAAAGGACGGTGATACCCTGCTCTTTCGCGAGCTTCTTGAGGGTCTCCTGGACCTTGTCATAGATCGGGGCCATCAGTTCGTTCTGCTTGGCCTGGATCTCCTGCTGGAAAGTCTGCTGATTCTCCTGGAGGCGCTGCTGGATGTCCATCAGTTCCTTCTCCTTAGCCTCTTTGATAGCCGGGGTCCATGAGCTCTGTTTCTGCTGATACTGATTGAGTTTGGTCTGATACTCTTCATAGAAGCTCTGGAGCGTCTCATCGGCCTCTTTGCTGACAGCCTGAAGCGTAGCCCGGGCCTCGTCGGCCTCAGGAACGAGCTGGACAAGTTCGGTGAAATTGACATGCCCGATCTTCTGGGCGGATGCGGCGATGGTCATCAAGGCCATGGCGGCAATTGCGAAAATCTTTTTCATATTTGTGGTTATCATTTAAATATTTACACTAAACTAGAATTGTTGACCGATCAGGAAATGGAACTGGCTCTTGCCGTTGGTCGCGTCGTCGAAACCATAGCCCCAGTCGATACCGAGAAGACCCAGCATCGGGAGGAAGACACGGACGCCGACACCGGCGGAGCGCTTGATCTGGAACGGATTGAAATTACGGATATCCGACCAGCAGTTACCTCCCTCGAGGAAGCCCAGGACGAAGATCGTCGACTGCGGCTGGAGAATCACCGGATAACGGAGTTCGACCGTAAACTTATCGTAGACATTACCGGCGTAGCTGTAGCCGTTGGAACTGTACGGGGTCAGTTCCATCGGAGTCAGCGAGTAGTTCGCATAGCCACGGAGCGCAACGATTTCGGATCCATAGGTATTGTATCCCGTCATGCCGTCGCCGCCGACCTGGAAGCCTTCGAACGGGGAATACCCCCAATTGCGGTTGTAGTAACCGAGGTAGCCGAACTGGGCCCGGGTCATGAGGACGAGATCGCCCACGAGCTTGGTATAGACGGCGCCGGAGAATTTCCATTTGTGGTACTCGATCCACTTATAGCGCTGGTCGGAGCTCCAGTTGTCGTAATTGACGTCCTTCCAGTTATTGACGGAGATCTTGTTGCCGGACTCGTCGTAGCTGTACTTGCGTAGCAGCGAGAACGGAGGGGTCAGCTGCAGGGAGAAGGAGAAATCCGATCCCTGGCGCGGGTAGATCTGCTGGTCCGTCGAGTTACGGTTGAGCGAGAGAGTATAACTGATATTGTGCGAAATACCGTTCTCGAACATAAAGTAGCTGTTCGTCCAGTTCGTCAGTTTATAGGTCTGCCAGCTGAGGCTGTTATAAAGGACGAAATAGTTGTCAGGCCACTTCAGCCGGTTGCCGAGGCCGGCGTTGAAACCGAAGACCTCGAAGACGTTCGAATCGTCGAGCCAGCCGATGGCGATATATGAGTTCGTCATACGGGTATAGTAGCCGGAAAGGCTCAGGGACGTCGGTTTCTTGCCGAAGAGCCACGGTTCCATGAAACTCGCCGTAAGGGCCGTATAATACGTACCGTTCGTCTGGAAACGAAGGGCCAGGTTCTGCGCATCCCCGAGCGGGACCGGACGCCAGGCCGTCTTGTCGAAGAAGCGGTGCGTAGAGAAGTTGTTGAAGCTGACACCCGCCGTCGCGACGAAGGTATTGCCTCCCCATCCGCCGGAAAGTTCCAGCTGGCTGGAAGGTTTTTCGGTTACATTGTAGACCAGGTCGACCGTATTGTTCAGCTGGTTCGGGATAATCGAATAGCCCTTGGCCGGATCGGTAATCGCCTCCGGATCGAACTGTCCGAGGGAAGCGATTTCACGGATCGACCGTTCGAAATCGGTCTGGCGGAAGAGATAGCCCGGCCGGGTCATGATCTGCCGACGGACGACCTTCTCGTTCGTCAGGTCATTGCCGTTGATGACAATGTTGTTCAAGGTTGCCGGCTTGCCCTCGGAAATCCGCATCTCGACATCGACCGAGTCGTTCTGGATATTCATCTCGACCGGGGTAATCTGGAAGAACAGGTAGCCGTTGTCGCGGTAAAGTTTCGAGATATCATAATCGCTCTGCTTTCCGCCGCCGAAAAGGCGCTTGTTCATCGTCACGACATCATAGACATCGCCCTTCTCGATCTGCAGGATCTTGTTCAGCGTCTCGGTCGGATAGACCGAGTTGCCGGTCCATGTTATGTTGCGGAAATAGTACTTCCGGCCCTCGTCGAACACAAGATCGATCCCGAGCCGGTTCGGCTCGACATAATAGATTGAATCCTTGATCAGGCGGGCGTCGCGATAACCGGCCTCGTTGAAGGCTTCGATCGCCAACTTCTTGTCATTGGGATACTCTTTCTCGTTGAACTTCTTACTGCTGAAGAAGTTATAGATCTTATTCGACTTCGTCTTCTTCATCGAACGGGCCAGCTTGAACTCTTTCACATGGTCATTGCCGATAAAGTGAATATCCTTGATCTTGATCTTTTCGCCCTTTTTGATATCGAAGTTGACCCGGATGGCGCTCTTGATGATCGTATCCTTGATAACCTGGGGATCGACTTCGCAAAGCAGGAAACCTTTTTCCTTGTAGTAGCGCTTGATAATATCGACAGAGGTCGTCTTGACATAGTCGGAGAACTCGCGGCCCGGGCGGAGCCCGAGGCGCTCCATCAGTTCTTTCTTGTCACCGTTCTTGACGCCGGAAATCGTCCAGCGGGATACCCTCGGACGCTCCCGGATGCAGATCTTGAGCCACACGGAATCCTGCGCGGCATTGAGCGAATCGACGACGATCCCGACATCCTCGAAGAAACGCTGGGCCCATACACGTTCGACGATCGAGGACATTTCGTCGCTCGGGATCGTTACTTCCATGCCTTTCTGCAGGCCGGTCAGATTGACAATCTGCTGCTCGCCGAAATAGGTATTACCCTCGACGCCGACACCGGCTACCGTATACTTCTTCGGGTTCGTATAATCGATCTCAATCCCGCTCCTTCCCGTCTGCGCAAACCCCGTCAGGGACGCCAGGAACAGCAGCATCGCAGAGAATATGTGCCTCAATCTCATCATTTCGTCATTTGAACTTGCAAATATAATAGAATTATTTGACTTTCCCATACCTACGGTCACGCGCAGCGTACGCCTTGAGCGCTTTGCGGAACTCCCGCTTCCGGAAATCGGGCCAGAGCACATCGGTAAAATAGAACTCGGTATAGGCGCTCTGCCAAAGCATATAGTTGCTGATGCGCTGTTCGCCGGACGTCCGGATCAGAAGATCGGGATCCGGGATGCCGGCCGTGACGAGTTCGTTTTCGAAATCCGCAGGGGTCGCAGCGTCCAGCCCCTCCGGGTCGCCCGCAAAACGGCGGGCAAGGGACTTTGCCGCCTGGAGGATATCCCACTTCCCGCTGTAGCTCAGGAAGATGATCAGGGTCATGCGCACATTCCCCGCGGTCTCCTTCTCCAGGGAATCGATCGCCGCGTTGAGCCCTTCCGAAAGCCGGGCGCGGTTCCCGAGGACGACGAAACGGACGCCATTGTCCATCAGCGTCCCGACCTCTTTCCGGATCGACTGCATCATCAGGCCCATCAGGGCATCCACCTCGCTTCCGGGGCGGTTCCAATTCTCCTCCGAAAACGCAAAAAGCGAGAGATACTCCACCCCGGCCTCGACGGCGGCCTCCGTGCAGGCACGGACGCTCTCGACACCGTTGAGATGGCCGTAGACCCTCTCTTTTCCCCGTTCTTTCGCCCAGCGGCCGTTGCCGTCCATGATGATCGACACGTGCCTCGGGACATTTGTAATTTCCATTGCGTCAACTATTTAACGTTCCGGACATCTTCTCCCCAGAACAATTTGCTGGTCAAGGCCTTCACGAAACTCGAGTTCGGAAGCCTCACCTTTCTGAGCGAAAACTGTGCCATAGAGACGGTCAGATGGACCGAAGTGTCGACAAGGGCGTTCAGGTTGTCCATCATGACCATCACATTCCGCTCCCGGGAGGTCACCTCGATCTCGACGGTCGCGGTCTGCGGGATGATGAGCGGACGGACGTTCAGGTTGTGGGAGGCGATCGGAGCAATGATCAGCACCTTCGCGTCCGGCATGCAGATCGGCCCGCCGACGCTGAGGCTGTAGGCCGTCGACCCGGCACTCGTCGCGACCAGGAGCCCGTCCGCCCAGTATTCCGGCAGCCGATTCCCGTCGACCTTGACCGAGACGCCGAGGATCGAGGATCCATAGCGATGGACCGCAACCTCATTGACCGGATAGGGATAGATCAGGTCCGGATCGATTCCCTTGACCGAGAGAAGGGGCATCTCCTCGATCTGGTAATTCCCTGACAGAAGGGGCTCTGCGACCTCCTCCGGGGCGCTCCCGGAGAGGAATCCCATGCGCCCGAAATTGACGCCGAGAAGCGGAATCCCCCGGTCCCCGATCCGGTTCGACGCCGAAAGGAAGGTCCCGTCGCCGCCGATGCTCAGGACCATATCCGTCCCCTCCTGCACCTCGCGGTTACGGGAGAACCGGTAGACCTCAACGCTCCCCTTCCGGAGCTCGTCCTCGAGTGCAAAGAGTCTGGGATCATCCTCCCAGTTGTGGTCCTTGATAAATACGCCGATTTTCATATCTGATGAAGATTGTTGGATTCTATTTATGCTTTTCGGATTCTTTTCAGCCCGCTGCGGAGTTTATGGACATGGGTCCGGAGGACGCCCTTGGGGAAGATGCCGAGAAGCCGGCCGTGCTGGCGGCACATCTCCCCGAACGAAGTCAATTTGCGAAGAAGCAGCGGGCGGTCCGTCTTGCCGGGCGTTGCGAAGTTGACGCCGAAATTTCCTCCGTCGAGAACGACCCGGCAGAGCCGGGCTCCGCGCCGCCGGTATTTCGGATCATAAAGCGGCACCTTCTCGGCCGCAACGCCCAGATAATCAACGACAAACGACGCGCATCCCTTCCACTCCTCCAAAATCCCGAGTGCCTCCAGGTCGCGAAGCAATGCCCCCCGGTCGAGCGAGAGGCCGAAACGGTCGAGATGGACCGCCCAGTCGCAGAACTGCCGGAGGCCGATCCCCTCATAATAGAGGTGTTGGAGACAGTGGAGGAGGATATACTCCGCATCGAAAAGGGGCGAAGGCGAAAGAACCTCGGTCCCCGCACACTCCCACCGCCGGAAATCCCCGGCCGCGAAAAGCTCCGCCTGCAGCCGATCCTGCAGCGCATTGATCCGCCGGTTCAGCCCCGCATGCAGCGTCCCGTGCAGCTCCACGGTCCATTTCCCGAGCTGCATCCCCAGATGCAGGCTATCCGCACCTTCGCTCTCGAGGGTCGTTGCCTTCGGACTCAGGAAAGCCTTGGCTTTTTCATAATTGTCTTTATCCAGAAAGAGATCGATATCGCCCGCCTGACGGGCCGAAGGGTTGGCATATAGGTGACCGACCGCCTGCCCCTTGACAACCAGCGCGAGGATTCCCTCTTCCCTGAGTTTCGTGATCAGTTTCGAAAGGAATGCGTCCATTTCCGCGTTCCGCCGCTCCGTCCGAAACGCCTGCAGGATCATCGGCTGCAGCGCCTCCTGGCGCGCACTCCACTCAGTTGAGGGGGCTCTGCCCCCTACCATCCCCCGCGGCTCCCGACCTATAGGTCCTCGTTCCTCGGACACGGTCTCCGCCGGGCGCTCTGGTGAGCGCCGTGTCCCCCCTGCCGGCAGATTCCCCTCAGCCGGGAGCCGGCCGATTCCCTCGCCGACAAGGCCGACGACAGTCTGAGTCTTCGCCATATCGGCAATAGCCTTCCAATCAGGCATAAAGCCCCAAGAAGGATCCCCGGCATGACGTTCTTCCGGATATGACGGCCCCCCTCCCCACAGCCCGCTCCGGACCAGGGAAAGCAAAAACAACTCTTGCGACGAAAACTTAGACATAATTTACAAAGATAGAAAAGTTTTTCAACAATATCTTGTAGGTAATAAAAACATTACCTATCTTTGTAAAAGGAGGTGCCCGGGCAAAATTCGAAGTCGATCCGGTCAGACTTGTCGAGAATTATGGTTTCAAACCGGCAGAAATAAAGATGGCTGAATCTATTATCGAAGAGAATAAAGAAGTCATCAAAGAGCATTGGCTTCATTACTTTAACAAGGGTTAAGACATGATTGAAATCGAAAAAGTGTGGCTGTCAGATGATGCCATTTGGATCAGGACGAAGAAAGGGACGGAAGCATGCGAACGCTTCGATACATATCCGAAACTCCGCAACGCTACCCCGGAGCAAAGGGCATCGTATGTCACAGATCCTTTTGGAATCAGTTGGCCAGAACTTGACGAGGACTTAAGTTTTGAGGGGTTCTTTTCCGAGAAGCCGGATCTGTTTCGGTTCTTTCTTCGACATCCTGAGCTAAATGCGGCTGCTGTAGCACGGAGAATGGGGATCTCCCAAAGTTTATTCGCACAATATATCAGCGGGACAAAAAAACCTTCCCCGAAACGACTCGAAGAGATATATGAAACTCTCCGCTCAATCGGGGAAGAATTAACCAATGCCGGCCGAAAGTAGCCCCTATATCGGGTCCCGAACCGTATCTCGTCCTTCTCTATTCATCATATATCCATCCTTACCTTCGGCATCAATTCGGACATCCTGTTGCTCCTCATCCCAATACATCTGATTTATCGCTTTTATCTCGGATGCTTCCCCCCCCCCGCATACTCCAAATGCCTTCCCAGAACTGTTGCGAGAATAATCCGTTATCAGTCGGAAAGCTGTAATAATGCAGCTAATACCGATTCAAACGGACCTTATCCGGAAAGATAACCTCATCATCATATTTGACCGGGTCCATATATCCGCCCATGTCATCAACAGCATCCGGGATCGGCAGTACCTCCTCATCGGTACAGGTGTTGCTGAAATAAAATTACTCCGATTTCATCCTTTCCCAATACATTTTCTCGATTATCGGGAGATCTTCCTTGAAAGTCAATTTCATATTTGAAACGTCTCCCTCGACAACGTAGACTTTCTCATTAGGTAAATAGCGAACCACCGTCCCGCAATCGTCGGTTGTAACAAAAGCTGGATCCCGAAGAGCAATTTCGTACGCCTGACGGAGTGTCTTACGTTTGAAACACTGGGGAGTCTGACCACTCCTCAATAAGTGCCTGGGAGGCACATAATCAATACACCTGTCGGCATTCACCTGAATGATCGTATCTCTCATCATTACCCCTACATCAATTGCATTATAATACTTCAGAGATTCTATACAATCATCCAGAATCCGATGAGTCAACAGAGGACGAACAGCATCATGAAGAAGAAGATTATCGTCATCTTCGTAAATGGCGACAGCCGCCAATGATGAATCATATCGTTCCTTCCCTCCCTTCAGTATATGCTTGACCTTCTTCCATTGATTCTTCTCCACGAATGCTTCTACATCTGGGATATAATCCTCTCTCACGACAATTGCGATCTCATCAATCCGAGGATAACTCTCAAAAACCTCAACGGAATGTTCAAGGACCGTCTTCCCGGCAAACATTAAAAACTGCTTAGGAACATCTGCGCCAACACGCATTCCACTCCCACCAGCCAATATTACTCCAATGTTTCTTGACATATCTATCTCTATTTAAACTGGGCAAATACATCTTTAATAACTCTAAAACTCAGATGATGCCACTTCTTTATGACCTATACTACAAGAATCGACAAAGGACTGTGTCGTCTCAATAAGACGGTCGCGGTATGGAATGTAGGCATCCGAATTATTCAAATGAGTCGATTGTGTGATAGATCCATCTTCAATAACTTTTACCATATCTTCAGTCACAGGTTTCAGCCCTTGATCTGTCACCATCAGTTGATGATTAAAGAAATCAAGAAGCCCATCCAAACGCCCTTTAATAGCCCCTGAATCAATGTCTTCAGAATTTACGAAAATGACTGGAGTCCCGAGTCCCAAGGCGGGTAAGGCTGCATGGATCTTAGATGTTATAATCATTCGAGCCCTTGCATATTTCCGCAACAATTCTCTGGCATATTCTAGACAAGCCTCATTCGTCGGATAATCCTTCTCAACATTTACTCGATGCGTGATGTATTCTGCGTTTAGAAGAGTCTTATCATCAAAAATTTCTCTGTATTGTGAATAGAATAATGTAGTACAGATCCTTTTATTCAGACGCTTAGATAGGTGCGAGAAAACAGTTGGTTGCGTGAATTGAAACTTTCTCTCTAATAGATCTATGTTTTTTTTCCATTTAAGTGACAACCATATCATTCGTATCCATCCACGGAAATCTCGCGAACTAAACCGTTTATATTCCGGATCAACAAAATAAACAATTCCTGATTTTTCTTCCGAAGCATAGGTTCTTCCTAATGTAAGCGTCAAACAACCGGAAAAATAACAATTGATTCCATGCTTCTTCAAGATTGAAACTGTCCCTTTATCCCGCGCCCCTATCGGTTGATACTTTTTCAAATATGCTATACTCTTCTCACTCAGCATCCTCTGCTCAACTGCAGGTGAAATATGAAAAGAGATAAAAAGTGGATTAACATCATTGGAAGGAGGAAAATTCTCAGGCTGCCACATCCACCAACTGTTCATTATAAGGTTGATTTTATCTCCAGGACGTATACTTTGAACTGTATTGGTAGACTCTCTATCAACAATGATATCAATGTGATCCCAATACTGCTCCTGAGCCAAACTCTGAATGTAGTCTCCTATGTTTTTCCAGACTTTTGCTTGTCGTACTAAAAGGCCATTCATTTACCAACTTATTTAATGTATTTATGCGTTCATAGTCAAAAGAGACCTTTTTGCAGGTTCCTATTACTTCTTTCACCTTGCCGAATCAAAGACTTTCTGTTATCAAAATTTTGCCTCAATAAAAGGTATAATAAGGAAATGCAAAATGTAACTGTAGTAACCAAAGCGAACAGAATAACCGAATGTTGAATATTCACAAAAGAACAAATCCGAAGAATTAACGGATGAAGAAAATATACAATCGCACTTAATTTTGCAAAAGAGACTCTTTGTTTCAGCGATACAAAACAATTGTGTCCGATCTGATTTAACACACCGAATAAGAAGAAGGCGAATGGCAAAGTGAATAGAACATAAGAGAAACGCATTGCTCCAAGATTACGCAACCAGTAGACCTCTGAACATAGACATATAAACGAAATTACCCCCCCCCAATACAGATAAACAATTTTATTGATATTCATTTTTGCAAGACAAAAACCCGTCATCATCAAAGGGAGTATCTGACCTATTGAACAAATAACAGCACCAACTGACCGGCAAGTGTGAGATATAGTTCTTACAGCACCGAATGGAATAACTTCATAATAGACATATACTGTAATACCGAAAAGCCAGAATAGCGCTATAAAGAATGGAAAACATCTTATTCTCGTAAATTTAAGAATCAAAAATAAATAGCAATAACTACAAAAGAGTTGTAATAAATACCACAAATGGTAATAGGATTTTCCCGTCAAGAATAATCTGAACCAATTAGTACATTCTTTTAATAAATCCTGGCCATTATGAATCCAACCTGCCAACAAGACGAAAAAGAATAGAATCGACCATAGACAATATAAAAGCAATGCATGGAAAGCTCGCCGACAGAACTCTTTTTTAACAGAATCATCAATCACAACACGATCATTTGAAACCTTCAATTTCTTGGCAAGGAAAAATCCCGAACAAACGGCGAAGTAAGGGACAGCCCACCGGCACAATATATCGCAGAAAAAGAAGTCTGCCTCGAAGGAAATACTTTTTAAAACACGGGTATGAATACCGATAACAGCGATTGCTGCTATAATTCTAAAAAGGTCTATTATATTATTTCTGTCTGAACTCAAGCAAAAAAACATTATCGAGTCTTCTTGTCAATCTGCTGAAGCACTCCGCGATAAGTGCTGTAAAGACAAAAGCACAAATAATGAAGACACTTGGATTATGATTCAAGCCGAGGTATGATAACAAGATCATAGGTAATCTCTGCAGGATATAAATATAGAAACAATTCCTTCCCAGCCATCGGAGGATAGAATTATCAATAGAAATGAATGAAGTGACCCCAACGACAATAAGGGCAAAAAGAGAAGAAGATAATCCGTAAGAATCGATACCCAACCTTTTCCGCATCACGACCCACACCACAATAACAAACATAACAATAATGGCAAAAGGCTTAGAGTACCGTTCATGAAATGAATCAATTCTTAAATGTATCTGAGAATACGCTGCACCAAGGGGAAAAGCGATAAGAGTATTGTACCAATATGTGTCAGAGGTTTTTATACATCGAAGTAATAGCCAGAACAAAAACGTAAAAGTAAAAAGGATTACAACAGAAACCGAGATTGATACTGCCCACCGATTCGCGATATATAAAGAACAGTATATTATGACATAAAGAATGATCATGTCAAAAATGAACCAACAGGAATTACCGATTGAAGCCCATCCAATCCAACAAAGAACATAATATGAGAAAGGGAAATAATTACCCAGAAGTGTCTGAACGATTAGATACAATAATACGGCTAGATCAAAGTGAACAAGAAGTTTAAAAATCCGATTCTTGGGGAAAGCCGTCAGATACGTTTTTCCGCGGTCCTTATACTGTTTCATTATTCCGAAACCGGAATAGAAAAAAAACATTACGACGACCATCTGTCCCAGGAAAGACAAAAACTTTATTCCTAAATCTGACGGAGGAATAATACAATATCCCTTTGCGTGGGAAAGAAAAATCAAGAGAGTAAATATTCCTTTTACAGAAGTCGTTTGACTGATTGATAAATAATCGGATTGATAGAGTCGAAAACTCAATCCGAAAAGACAAATGAAGAATAGTGAAATTAGGAATAGAGACATATACTACTCTTCGATCCCAAATAAATCCATATTCAAAACATGATAGATATTGTGACCGACATCACTCGCCGTTTCTTTCATCAAAACATTTTTATAAAAAAGATGACGGCCATCCGCTAAAGGATCATTACCTTCCAACACAACATCTTCGAGAAATGAGAGAATCTCTTTTTCTGTTTGGGCTTTATAGTGGAGATCAAGACACTTTACACCAAAAGGATTAAGACCAGAATAAACCTGTGGAAAATTCTTAGCGGTAAAGAGAACTGGATTATTGGAGTAAAGATACTCTGCCGTAAATGATCCGCAGTCATGAATCATGGCATCAGACGTCATAAACAAATCTATAAACTCTCCTGTCTCCACCTGTGTATTAGTGGTATTCTCCCACCAATTGAAATACTGATCCGTTCTGGACTTTCCCCATTCTCGATGAGAATATAAGGCCGAAATCAGACGAGGATGTGGTTTAAAAACAAACTGAATCCTTCCTTCGTACTTATTGACGATATCTTTCATATAATCTGCCATCCAAAGGAAACTTGCCCGGTGTAGATACCCCATATCACTAATAGAAAAATGAGGTGCCCATATTACTTTTTTTACTCTTTTAGCAGACTGGGGTTTCCATGGATATGAATAATTGGAGGCCAAGTACCTTTTTGCATTCGGCTCACCTACGACCACCACATTTTTCCCTCTATTGAAGGAATGACTCCGCGCAAAATCCGCATGTGATTGAGTTGGATAGAAAAGTTTCCACGCCAGGTTCTTTGGCAAGATATTCTCAAGCCACTCTCCATTAACTGTTGACAATCCATAAGGGATATGACATATCAACCTGTCAAGATTAGAATTAATACTATATGGTTCAGAATATATAGTAGAATACAACTGCTGGTAAAAAATAATATCCGGACGATTCTCCTTCCATTGAGATAGACAATCTGGAGAATTGTACAACATATAAGGACAGTGCATCTTATCAAAATACCGCTTCAACTCTTTTAAACTTCTCTCTTTTTCTTCCTCTGCATATGTTAAAAATGGCAATAGTATAATTTGAATACTGTAATGAGGATCCTTTACTAAAAAATCATATAAATCTTGTAACCGCCACATCGAAAGGCTCGAGACAAGAAAACAGACAGTTGCTTTTCGAGAAGAACGGATATTCTTCCGGATTCTTGAATGAGCACAATAATACTTAATTGATGCACGCCAATATTGCACTCTTCTCATAAAACGGAAGCGGATAAGGTATGATTTGATCTTTCCAAGCATCTTTATACGAATAACTTGATGTAAACTTGTCTATTTATCTAAATAGTATTCACTCCCTTCAGTCTACGTAACCATGTGTATATCGTCGGGAGATTGATACCTACCCAGAGTTTGATTTTCTCCTTGGTCAAACCAAGACCAGGGAATGCTATCTCCCAACAAGAATCTCTTATTGTGTCAATTTGCTTATGAACCGATTCGGGCACAGGATCTTTCCGCCTCCGGTACTTAACTATGGTTTTCAGACATGACCGAGCCGCTTGTTCCGTATATTCGGGATGATGTTCCCTATAGTACTCGAGAATCTTCCAATGCGCCAGAACCTGAGTCGCACGAAATCCGGATGTCAATGTTATGGAACCGTTCCTGCTGTAATAAAAATAAAGCTTTTTACCTAGATATGCTATTTGATTTATCGTCGGGAGAAGACGGGACAGTAAATCCATGTCTTCGCAGATTATCTTATCAAATCTGATTGTTTCAAATACACTCTTTTTAAAAATCTTTGCACAGACAATCATGTATGCGAGATCGTTGTCTCCAAACATTCTTTTAATCGCCTGGTCGATATCGATGATCTTTACCGAGAAAGAAGACACATCCTCAACTTCTTGAGGTGGATCATTCCCTTCTATTTTCTGATATTCGCACATCGCGATATCGGACCCGGATAATTCGGCCGCCTCCAATAATACTTTCAGATAATCCACATGCACCTCATCATCACTGTCTACAAAAGAAATCCACTCTCCTCTGGCATTCTCCAAGCCACAATTTCTCGCAGGGCCCGGTCCGCCGTTCTTTTGATGGAAAACGCGGAAACGGCTGTCTGACGCGGCATAGTCGTCACAGATCTTTCCCGACAAGTCGGTCGAGCCGTCGTCCACAAGAATGACCTCCATATTTGAATAACTCTGGGCGGACAGACTCTTGAGACACGGTAAAAGATAGTGTTCCGCATTATAGACCGGAACGATAATACTAACAAGACTTTGAGACATATTCAATCAAGCGATGGTTAAACAATCGAGGGAAAACAGCTATAAGAATCTTCTGGCAATCGATTTAATCTTATTCCTTAAAGATGAAGCTGCCAATGAGGACTTGGATAAGCCATACAATACCTCAATATCAGCATTCACAAAGGCAGAAACAAGAGAGTCATTCCTGTCCTCTTTTGAAAGCACATCTTGGATTTCTCTCCATGTCGGGTCCATCAATTCTTCCGTTATCAGAGATTTAGCCTGTTGTTCGGGTGTCTTTGAAAGAATCAGTACCTCGACATACCTCATGAAGAAATGAAACATTGTTTGAGCCAATGTGGGTTCCCAGTCCTTTAACGAGTTGCAGGCAGCGATAGAAGACGCTTTCTTATAGTAATACTTCCGATCGGAGAAATAACCGGGATTCAAACGCGCCGTGACACCTCCATAACGATAACACCATGCGTGATAATCTGAAATGAAAACAGACTCCGCCAACAAAAACAAATCCAGATTCCACACCCGGTCTTCCCCCATAAAAACCCCTTCATTATGGAGCTTCGCACGACTCAACAGACTTTTACTGTAACACTTTCCCCATAAAAAGACCGGGATGGCAGGATTAAATGAATATAGAGACTGCACGTACAGCTTATTTATAAAAGAATCGTGGGAATGATAACCGCACACCGAAGAAGGTACCCCATGCCGAAATTTCAATAATCCGATTGAATCAAATACCCGGGAATATGAGAAAACGACTATATCTACCGCACGTTCCTTGATTATTGAATAACTTTCCCTTAAGAAGTCTTTGTCCATCCAATCATCAGAATCCAAAAAAGCGATATAATCCCCCTCTGCGGCATCGAGGCCAGCCAGCCGGGCCGAAGTGAGACCTCCATTTTCCTTTCGGACAAGCTTTATCCGACTGTCTTGGGAAGCGAATCTCCGGCAAACGTCGATACTGTTGTCCGTTGAACCGTCATCGACAAAAATCAGTTCCCAATCTGAGAAGGACTGATCAATGACCGACTTGATGCATTTTGGAAGGTACTTCTCGTTATTATAATTGCAGATGATGATACTGAACATGAAAGAATCAATGGAGAATGGACGAATAAAGGGATAGTAAGACCTCCGAATCCAAAGATACCGGATTGTTTTTCAGCCGGATCGGATTGACGGAACGGGAAAGGATATCAAGTTCATCGGACCGCTTTCCGGACTCTGTTACGGGATTCCGAAGGTCCATCGCTTCCATCATCTCCCGAAACGCCATGATGGCTCCTTCCGGAGACGCCTCCCCCATTGAGGTCGAGATTTCATCGAACACCTCCGACAGGTACCTGTCCCCTCTCGGGTCAACGCATTTCTCAAGATGTGCCAGCATATATTCCCAAATCTCCGGAAGACAGACGGCGACAGCGTGGCCATGCGGGAGCTTATACATCGACGTAATCTTATAACTCATCGCGTGGGCCGCTGTTGTCTGGGCGAGATTGATGGCGCGGCCGCCGTAATTCGCGGCGATCATAATTTGACGTGCCGCATCCGGATCATTGTCAAAGATGTAGCTCTTCCAATTCCGGATAATCAGTTCAACTGCTTTTCGGGAGTATCCCTTGCTTTCCTCCGTGCTGTTGACCGACCACCAGGATTCGATTCCCTGGCAGAGCGCATCCATCATCGTACACTTCTTCTGGTAGATCGGAAGGGTTTGAAGCACTGAAGGTTCCAGAACAGCATAATCGGGAAGCAACGCATCATTGGTCACCGTCTGTTTCGCCCCTTCATAATACATAACCGCATTGTGCGTAGATTCACTTCCGGTTCCCGCCGTTGTCGGAATCGCGATAAACGGGATCCCGGATCCGTCAACCGGCAGCCGCTGCAGAACGAGCGGCGGGATCAGGGCTTTCTCCCCTTCTTCCGCAATCACGGCCAGTTTGATGCATTTCGCCACATCTATCGCGCTTCCGCCTCCGACCGCGAGGATCGCCTCGCATCCGGATGACCGGAACAGGTCAATTCCAACACGAACCTGCTCAAAAAGAGGATTGGGTGTAAAATCCGAGAACATCACCTTCTCTGACACATCCAACGCCTCGATCGTCTCCTTGATGCAGAGGAAGGGATAGGACGAATCGGTAACGAAAAACAGTTTCCTGATTCCGATTTCTTTCAGGGCCGCAGGGAGTGAAGCGATCCCTTCGATTATCTTCTGCATAACACTACTTCTTTAGGAAATGCATCAAAGCCTCTTTATTTTGAATAGGTGTCGTCGTCGGACGACCCAAATCTTTCCGGTTTCCTTTCTTGACCCGGACCTCGATAAAGACGGGGCCGACAAGTTTTTTCGCCTTGCTTAGAATGACAGAGAGAGAGCCCTTATCCTCAACACTGAAAACGGACTTGTATCCGACAGCCCGAGCAACGCCCGGAAGATCCACCTTCAGTCCGACGGTCGGCTGACCGCCGACGGAATCGTGGGCCCCGTTATTGAATACGAGGTGGATATAATTCTTCGGAGCCTGATTTGCTACAATCGCCATCGAACCCATATGCATCAGGGCAGCACCGTCTCCATCAAAGCACCAGACCCGACGGTCTTGCTTTTCGAGCGCAATCCCGAGAGCGATCTGGGAAGCATGTCCCATCGACCCGACCGTCAGGAAATCCCGCTCATGACTCTCTCCCGTCGCAGTCCGGAATTCAAAGAGCTCCCGACTGATCATTCCCGTCGTAGAAACGATGACATCTTTTTCTCCCAGGAATCCGGCTACTGTTTGAATCGCATCCTCCCGAGAGAGCGACAAATCATTGACAACGGCATTCTGAAGGGAATATGGCGAGAACGTATCCTTCTCAATGACAAGGGCATAGACCTCGTTTGTTGACCTCATAAAATCAACAGCCTTGGTTATTTGTTTTTCTGCGATCTCCTCATCCTTGCTCAATACCGTAAAGTCAATGCCCATTGTGTTTAAGAGCCCCAATGTCACTTTCCCTTGTTTGACATGCTGAGGTTCGTCGTGAATTCCTGGCCTTCCTCTCCATCCAATCAAAAGAAGGACGGGGATATTATAGACATCTTTATCAGTCAAAGATGCCAGCGGATTGATAATATTCCCCTCTCCTGAGTTCTGCATATACACGCAACCTATTCTCCCGGTTGCCAGATGGTAACCGGCAGCCAATCCGATGGCTCCTCCTTCATTAGCAGCAATGATATTATGCTTATCGTCCAGATTATCTGAAATATAGGCACAAATATTCTTCAAAAGGCTATCGGGAACTCCTGCATAAAAATCAATCCCTTTCAGACGGAGTGTTTCTACAAAAAACTTCGGATCAATCATAGCTACTCTTCCGGAATCAGGTTGATGATTTCCTTGATGGACATGCAGAGGTCATCGGCTTCTTTAGCGCGGTGATTCTCCAATATTGTCCGGGCCGTTTTCTGCATGGCCGGGAAGCCGCTCCGGGTCAATTGATTCGCGTAAATCACGACATTGACACCTCGCTTCTTAAACTCTTCTTCTGTCACAGAGTTGAAAGAAGTCGGGACGACAACAACAGGCGTGACCGAGTCTTTCTCCCGGAATTTGGAAACAAAAGAGAAAATCTCCGTCGGATCTTTTTTCCGGGAGTGGATCATGATGGCATCCGCGCCTGCCTCGACATAAGCAAAAGCTCTGGATAGGGCATCTTCCATCCCTTGTTCCAAAATCAGACTCTCGATACGGGCACAGATCATGAAATCATGAGTCTTTTGCGCCTTCTTTCCGGCCGATATCTTCGCGCAGAAATTCTCGATACTATCCTGGGTCTGAGCCACTTCCGTTCCGAAAAGGGAGTTCCTCTTCAACCCCGTCTTGTCCTCGATAATGACCATTGAAACCCCCATTCTCTCCAGGGAACGAACCGTATAGATGAAGTGCTCCGTCAGTCCACCGGTATCTCCGTCAAAGATAATAGGCTTGGTCGTAACCTCCATAATGTCATCAATCGTTCGGAAACGGCTTGTCATGTCTACCAGTTCAATATCCGGTTTACCTTTCGCAGTCGAATCGCATAGACTGGAGATCCACATCGCATCAAACTGATAGGTCTTTCCATCCTGAAGGACTGTCGTTTTCTCTGCAATCAAGCCTGTTATTCCGCTATGCGCTTCAATAGCGGTTACCAGGCCCTTCATGTTGATCAGTTTCTTCAGACGCCCGCGACGGAGATCAGGCATGGACAGTTCGGCACGGTGCAGTTTATCCAACTCCTTATACTTCGGATCCCTTGAATAAGGGTATTCTACCAACTTTCCGCCATATTCAGAAAGAATCGCCAGGACTTCTTCCCGGACCGGCTTCTGAAATCCGCTGACCCAGTCATCGCCATGGACGACATAATCCGGCTTCAACGCCCGAAGATTCTCCGCATAACTCAAAGTCTTCTGTTCGACGACCCGTTCTACTCCGGCGATATTTGCGACCAATGCCTTTCTCTCTTCAAATGGCATCAATGGAAAGCGGCGGAAACTTGCAACGGCTTCGTCCGACAAGACACCGATAGTGAGACGGCCGAGACGTTTTGCCCGTTTAATAATCGCGATGTGTCCGGTATGGATATACTCCGTCGAAAAGCACATATAGACCGTCCGCTCATTCACATCCTTCAGTTTCGCGCTGACTACCACGAGGTCCTCGGGCGTATCGATCTCGGAGCAAAGCATATCCTTGACATCGAGCGGTTTAATAATGCAGCGGTCCGACACTTCGTTGAATGCATTCTCGGCATAGCATTTCCGGTTATCCGACTCGCAGAAACGCTCGATATTCTCCAACCAGACCAACCAGTCTTCCTTTAGGATCTTATACAGGGGTTGAGCTGCCATTGCATCGTCAAAGAACTCGATTCCGACCTTCTCGATCCTTTCCTCTTTGACCACGGCTTTGAAATCTTTATCCGGAAGCGGCAGCGTACTGCTCACGGTCATACAACTCTCCCGACTCTCAACGACAGCCTCGAAAACCTGGTTCTCGAAGACCAGATCCCCATGCATCAGAACAACATCATCATCCCTCAAATACTCCCGGGCGCAATAAATACTGTAGATATAGTTGGTTTTGTCATATAGTGGATTATTGACGAATGTGAAATGCAGTGGGAGATGAAGGAACTCGCAATAATCCATCAGGATCTTATCATAGTAGCCTGTCGTCATCACGACCTCCTCGATCCCGTACTCAACGATCTGACGGAGCTGACGGCTCAATATCGTATTCCTATGGGATATTTCGGTCATACATTTCGGATGCTCACTTGTCAAGACACCCATCCGGTGACCAAGTCCGGAATTAAGGATCAGAGCTTTCATTGAAACTAATTAGGTGAATACATTTTTATTCTTGCGTCTTCGCCACGACCTACACGGAATAAAAAGACGGAATCTTTTTGATAATCAGCGACAAATGCTGTGACACACTGCTCTCCAACAGTCCCGGTCTTGCTTTCTTCAACAGTAGAAGTAATCTGGCTGTCGGTATCCATAATCAGTATCGGGATACCTTCTGGAGTTGATTGGTACAAGTCTTTATGGATATGACCACCGACACAGAACTTTATAGTTGAGGAAGCATTGGTAAAGTCATAAGGAGCGGATTGACCATATTTATAAACGCCCTGTTTATTATGGTTAAAATCATCCAAAATTTTGAGATAATCATTCCAGATGTGTCCGATAAAAATGACATTCCACCCCATTGGGACATCGGTCAATGCAGATATAATGAACTCCGCTGTCGAAACACGCAAATCGTAATAAAAAGACGTAAAAAAACGACCGCTATCGATGCATATGAAACGAGTTCTAGACATAGGCTGGTCGACATAAAAGTTGAAATAATTTCCATAAGTCACCTCTAATCCAATCATTTGAGACTGCAAATAAGAATATATTTGGGCGTCACTCAAATGAAGTTCAGTCTTGTCCCACTGTGCATTTGCATTATCATCGTGATTTCCAAAGACACAATAAAAATTAGATCCGAGGAACTCAAATGCCTTTTGAAAAGCATATCCGATATCCAGAGCCTCTTTAATACTGCTGAAATTGGACGTAATTGCATCTCCACCAAAAAAAACTTTCGTAATATTTGTATTCTCAACAATATGCTTGATGATAGCCGGCGAGTGTTTCTGGTTTCTTCCCCAATGAGCATCCGTGAAGAAAACAAAACTTGCCTGATCTTTTCCGGCAGATTCCATCGCCCGCCGCACAGATTCTTCTTTGGCAGTCAATTGTTTCATAAAGTACTCTGGGACAATTGACATCGGTTCTTGATTTATTGGAACATACAGGACAGAAGAATCTGACATATAGAGTAGAATGGCGACGTCAGTGATACGGACACTAAGTATCTGGGGAACCGATCCTCCATCTGTGCTCGCGTAGGATTTTTGTCCCGTATCGATTCCGTTTAAGAACCAGTTTCCATTAGTGCCAACCCTTAAATCAATACTTTCTACACTTCCCTCTGAAACATCCGCCCTAATTCCGGTATCTTCTCCGTTCAACAGCCAAGTGCCTTTTTCTCCGATTGACAAGATAGGTGTATAATCACTGACAAGAAAGATCGTTTTCCCATTGCTGAAAGTAATGACAATCTTGCCTTTTTTGTTCTCAACTCGGACAACCTGCATGTAATTCTGGAGAGCTTGGAGCAACTCTTCCTGCCGGGATATTTCCGCTCTTAAAGTATTAAACTCTTCCTTCCGGCACCCGAGAAAAAGGGATGCGAGAACAAGTATGAGAATCAGCCGTCGTTTCAATAATCGGGGAATCATGACTATGAAGTTATATGAGACGGTCTCTTTTCTTTGGGTGGTGTCATATAATCTCCGTATTGAGCAGATAGGAAAGCGTGATAATCTTCCATTGCCATTACAGTTATATCTTCGAACGGGATTTCCCGGACGGAATCCAAAACAGTCGAAGGGAACTTGGTCGAGATATACCCGAAAAGAGTATTGTAACATTGAGCGCACTTGCTGGGTCTGTTATTTCCCCAAGAGGATACACTCTGGTACCATGCATACTTTTTCTTGTGTGAGAAAGGACGTCCCAAAATATAGGTAGCTATCGAACATACTTTCATAAAGAACGATCCCTTTCTCAAATTCAATCTATACTTGATCATCCCCTGCAGTGCATAAACCGAAAGCAGTTTAATCCTGTCCAGGATCTTATTGTCAAGGGAGTGATCCAGCAGAAAAATATCCAGCGTCGGGACGTATTCTCCTGTATACTTTGCATCTGCCAGAGATAATTTATCCGTCCATAAAGCATTGGGACTGATCCTGTCCATCTTAAATGAAGGGAATTCTCCGATGCGCTCCAGGATCTTCGAATAATTCTTCCGGTCAACAATAACATCGATATCATCATCCCAGGGAATAAACCCTTTATGCCTGACTGCACCTAAGAGAGTTCCGTACGCAACGCTATACCGGATCTGATTTGCTGTACAAAATTCATGAAACGCCTTCAGCAACCGGACGCATTCTTTCTGGATCGCTAGCGTTCCATATTCATTATTGACATCCATCTGCTATTGGATCTTTGCCTGCAGGATCCTGATAATGTCTCCGTAAGACTTCATTTCCCCGATTTCTTCCGGCTCCAACGTGATGTCGAATTCCGTTTCCAGTTCCACGACCAGATTCAACTGCCCCATCGAATCCCATTTTTCACATGTCTCCTGTGAACAAGTCTCGTCGACGAATTCCAGCTCAAATAGATTCATCAGAATCTCCTTTACTTTATCTTCCATATCCTATTATTTGAATATCATAATACTCTGCAATGTGCAAATCTGCATCCTGGAGGTCCAGGACATAGGTTTTCTTTCCATCCGGATACTCAGCAGAGCAGGAGAATCCGTTTTGGTCATAGAACTCTGCGACCTGTCTATTCTTCGACGTCGGGCAATAATCTGCATTGACTGAACTGCAGCCATTCTTCCTGAGTTCTGAAAGAACCGATTTCAAAAATGCCGTTTCAATCCCCTTCCCCAATATCCGGCAACTCAGCAGGAATGAGTCAATCGTATCTCCGTCCAGGATAGCGACTCCGGTGATACCATCATCCCCGAACCGGTCGGAAACGCTCAGACACCAGATACGCATCCCCTCGTCCGCCATCTTCCGGATGTCTGACTCCGTATAACGTTTGGTCGTAAGATTGAACTGGTTCGTCTTCTGGGTCATCTGAGCGACCCTGGTGATATTGAACTCGTTAATCGGCTCAACTGTAAGATGTAGTTCCAGGCTCGTCAGGAAAGCGCCGAAGTCCGAAAAGGCCTGCCGGGACTGACGGCGGGCTGCATTCGCCTTATACTGAGCCACTTTGTTCCTGTCTTCCTCGGTGACGGAATAGACCTTGAAATAATCGGACAGAATCTGATTGAAAAAGGTGGGAAGTCCATATGGCTGAGACGGAAAATCCGGGACGGCGACCATCGGCAGAAGCTGCCGGACCAGTTCCCGTTCGGAAGGATTGTCATCCACGAAAACGAAAGAATCCAGGCCGATATTCAGTTCCTCCGCCATGGATTTAAGGTTGGTCGCCTTGTCCGTCCAGTTGATCCTCCATGTGGAAAAATGCTCTTTCCGCAAGATCAGGTATGGATTCTTCTCCCACGCCTCATACACTTCCTCCTCATTATTCTTCGAACAGACGGCAAGGATAACCCCTGCACGGGACAGCTCCAACAACGACTTCTGGAAGAAGGAGAAGGCTTTCCCCGGATAGTCGCCCCCAATCTTGATTCCGCTGATTCCGTCTTCTCCCAGGACCCCTCCCCAGAGGGTATTGTCGAGGTCCAGGACGATGCACTTTTTCCGCTTCAGGGCAATCCCGTCCAGTTTTCTCTGCCACCAGGAAAGGAAATCCCCGGACAGCTTCGGATTCAGGCCCATCTGGCTGATAAAGTAATACTTCCAATCCAAAATGGCCTCCTTCGGATAGTTAGAGGTAAAATCCGATATGTCTAAAACCTTGAGGTTCGGAGAATCCTTCCTCCTCTCCAGCAAGGCTGCGTTATACCCTGCCACAGCCTCCTGCAAACGATAATCATCATCCGTCAACGGGGTTGACCAGTAAAGGTCCATCGTCAGGGCGATCAGCGTTTTGTCGGAGGGAATCGACGACAGGACGAATTCCAGTTTCGGCAGATATCCGTCCAGTTCCTCAACCGCCGCGGAAATATCCGGTCTCAGCGGAGCCTGATAGAACCATACATATCCATCCGCCTCGGAAGGGATGACGGAAATATCGTCATATCCCGAGAAAAGGTATCCTTTCGGGAAAAAGCGTTCGACCGTATTGTTGCGGAAAACGAAACAGTTCATTTCAAGATATCATAATGGCCGGTTCTTCAACCAGTTCAATCAGGCCTACGTCCTTGTTGAACAGGAAACACACCCGGCTTCCATTGAAAGCAACCGCCTCCGCGGCCTTCTTTACGACAATATATTTCTGTCTTTTCAACTCTGCGACGGCGTCTTCAATCCGTTCGACAACATAGCAGCAATGATACGGAGAGACCCCCGACTTCTTCAGGGTCCCGTTGACCGGAGACATTTCATCGACCGGAGCCAACAGTTCGACTGTCGGAAAACCCTCTTTGGTCAACCAGCAGATATTGACATTCTGTAACGGATCAAAAATGGTTTCCGACCTTCGGTACCCCGCCTTTTCATATATGGCAGCAGTAGCATCTAGACTGAAAACAGCGTAACCGATATGGTGGAATCTAAAGCTATCCAACATATTAATACTCAATTACATGAGACACCTTGCAATGGCGCAGGGACAGATATGCGGCTCCCCAGGAAAGGCCGGCGCCGAAACCGGACAGGATCACGTCTCCCAGTTCGGTGCCCGCCAGTTCGGAGGCAATGGTCAGCGGAACGGAAGAAGAACTCGTATTACCATATCGGTCAAGGCAATAAGGGACCCTGTCGACCGGGTACTTCAACCGTTTCACGATGAAATCCGTCATGAATTTGTTGGCTTGATGGAGAACCAGATGTCCGACCCCGGAGAGATCGGCACCCGCGGCCTCGCACACCTCCCTGATGCTTCTCGGGACCGCCCGCATCACGAAATTGAAGACCTCCATCCCGTTCATGAAGACCTCGTTGTCGGACAGGATGCTCCCGTCTTTCTCGGTATGCTCCCGAAGATTCTCCGCCGTCGTCCGGCACCGTCCCGCACCCGCCTTGATTTTCACCGCCTCCTCTCCGGAACCGTCCGTATACAGCTTGAAGACCGCTTCCGATCCGTCATTCGTCTTCTCGACCAGAGTCGCCGTCCCCGCATCTCCGTATAACGGGGCGTCCACCTTGTCCATCCGGTTGACGATCTTGGAGAAGGTCTCCCCGTCGAGGAGCAGGACGCGGTCGATTCCCGGCATGGAAGCATAAGCCATCGCGGTCGACAGCGCATATACATATCCCGAACATCCCAGGGACAGGTCCAATGCCGCCGTCGTATTCGGAAGTCCAAGCCGATGCTGAAGCAAAGGGGCCGTCGCAGGAATCTTGAAATCCGGAAGCTGACTCAGGAACAAGATCATATCTATGCTGTTCCTGTCGATATCATTCTCTTCGAAAAGCCTTTCCGCCGCCTTGAAGCAAAGGTCCGATGCCGTTACATCTTCGTCGACATAGCGCTTCTCCCGGATGCCTATCGAATTGACCGTCTTCTGAATCTCCTCTTCAGGAATCAGATATGTCAAATCGCTGTTTTTGCTTATGTTCTTGGGGACACAGGCGGTTATCGCCTTGACTGTCACCCCTTTGTACCTGATTGTCGCCATTTCTTACAGATTGCTGCCTCCATCCATCCTGATCTGCGTCCCCGTTATCCAGCGGCTCGCGTCACTGAACAGATAGATTGCGGCGTAGGCCACATCCAACGGGGAACCGAAACCCAGCGGATACATCGATTCCTGTTTCTCCCAGTCTTTGTCGGATATGTTGTTCAAGGTACTGATCAGCTCCGTCCTGATCATCATCGGCATGATGGAATTGGAACGGATTTTCCGGGATACGAGTTCTTTGGCATAGGCGCGCATGATCCCGTTGACCGCCGATTTGGATGCGGCGTAAATCCCGAGACCGGGTTCCACTTTTTCCGCACCGTATGAACTCATCCACACGAGCGAGCCCCCCTTGTTGATTTTCTTCTTGACAAGAAGATGCTTGAGCATGATGATCGGCGCCGTGAGATTCACGTCGAATACCCTTTGGATTTTTTCCTGGGAGATGAATTTTACAGGTGTCGTGTCTGAAACACCAGCGCATAAGAAAACACCGTCCAGAGCCGGCACGCCCTCTGCAATTTCCTTCAAAAACGATTCATCGCACAGATTGCCGACATAGTGCAGATGGCCGTCTCCTTCCAGCTGGGGCATCACTTGTGACAGCCCCTCAGGATTCAGGTCGACTGCGACGATTCTGCCGCCGAGTTTCGAGCTCTCGATGGCCGTCGCCTTTCCGATACCAGATGCGGCTCCGGTAATCAGGATTGTCTTTCCTTCAAGTGAATAGGGATTATACATATTAATTCTTTATTCTTTCATTGACAATCTTGAAAATATCTGCTATACAATTGGCATTCTCCATCTCATTGGCGGAAAGAATAACATCATACTCTTCATCGCACATGGCCATTACAGACAAAGCCACGATGGATGCCCAACCTTCGATATCCCGAATCTTCGTTTCCAATGTCAGCCCTTCAGGCTCATCGTCGAACTGGTCGGCAAAATTCTGCAGGAATTGTTTTTTGTCTATCATATTATCTGCTGTTTGGTTTCTTTATAATTCTACCCTCTTGGCGGGATTGCCGATATACAGGTAGCCGTCTTTCGTCTTTCTCATGATCACACTGTTCGCCCCTATCCTTGTATTGTTCCCTATTTTCAGATACTGCAGGACGACGGCCTGAAGCCCCATAAAATTATTGTCTCCAATCACGACTCCCCCTGAAATGTGGCTCGAGGGCATGAATACATTGCAACTTCCGATCTTAACATCATGTCCAATGGGAACATACCCGTTAAAGATGTTGAAATCTCCCATCTCGACATTGCAGCTGACGAAACAGTTCGTTCCAACGATGTTACCTCTTCCCATCTTGACACTGTCCCTATCCAGGAAAACGACAGAAGGGGCTACGATGTTCGGATAATCGATCCGGTCGTTTGTCACTCTCTGAACAATCGATCGAATCCCGTCAGCGGAACCGATGGCGATAACCAATGACAAGTCAGAATCCCACCGGTTCAGTTCCTCCATGCCTCCCAGGATAGGACCATAAACGTTTTGCGATCCAAGCAAAGATGGATCATCATCAAAGAAACCGATGAACCGCCATAGCGGCTCTTTCTCATTGATCAATTTCAGCAGGCAAGCTACTTCGCGCCCATACCCTCCAGCACCATAGATCGCTATATCTTTCATACTCAATTATTTCCGTTGAACGCTTCCATCGTCGCCGCGGAAGCGGAATTAATATCTTTTCTCATCAAAACTCTCCAGATCGTCATGAAAATGATCCGGATATCTGTCCAAAGGGTACAATGGTCCACATACCAGACATCATATTCGAATTTCTTGGCCCAACTGATCGCATTCCGCCCATGGCACTGCGCCCACCCTGAGATCCCTGGGCGCACCTCGTGACGACGTGCCTGCTCTTTTGAGTAAAGGGGCAGGTACTGGACCAGCAAAGGTCTCGGGCCGATAAGCGACATATCCCCTTTCAGGACATTGATGAGCTGTGGCAGTTCATCAATAGAAGTTGAGCGTACGAACCGCCCGACATTTGTAAGTCGTTTTTCATCCGGCAGCAGGTTCCCCTCTGCGTCCCGTTCGTCCGTCATCGTCTTGAACTTTATCAGTTTGAATATTTTGGCATCTTTCCCGGGCCGGTCCTGGAAGAAGAAAGCGCCGGCTCCCTTATTCGCAAAATGGAGCCAGACCGCGACGATGGCAAGGAACCACCCGATCAGCAGGAGGGCGGTCAGGGAAATGCAGAAATCCAGCACTCTTTTGAAAAAATGCTTGTACATCAGTCTTTCAGGGACTTGACTTCTTGGATCGACCCGATGGGCACGGAATCGAGAGAGGAAAAATCCACCCGGTCTATCAAAGCGAACATTTTCGCCAATGCTCCTTCTCTGCCGACCTGGTTTTTGAAGGAGCGGACAGCGCGTTTCATCCAGTTCCCGCTCTCCCCATATGCCTTCTCATAGGAGGAAGGACTCATCACGCCCCGGGGGCCGGGAAGGATGTCATTCAAATGGAAATAGCACATGAAATATCCGGAGTTTTTCTGTTCATACTTAATAAAAGATTCCGGCATCAATCTGAAGTATCCTCCCCCTGAATAGGCGAAACGTCTTCCGAAAACACTCGCCATGGATACCGGAAACTCTACCATCCTCCAGCCGTTGCGTTCCAGGATGACAGGGCCGTCATACCCGAACGAAGGGAATCCTCCGAAATCACGTGGAGCCGGAAACACGGATGCATCCCGTGTGATGCCGTTCTCCGCCAGCACGTCGAATGCCCAGAGGTTCGATTCCCCGATTGAGAATGCAGGAGCACGATAGCTCAAGACCTTTTCACCGATACACTGTTCCAGCGCGGTAACGGCCAGACGAGTGTCTTCCCGGAACTCGGGCTCGGTCATCTTATTGGCCCACAGATGCTTATAGGAATGACAACCAATCTCATGCTCTCTGCCAGAGATAATCTTGACCACTTCCGGGAAATCCTCCGCCATCATCCCGAGACAGAAGAATGTCGCTTTGATAGATCGCTCGTCCAATTTGTCCAGAATCTGCTTCAAACACCGGTCATATTTCTGGTACAACGCCGCCGAACCATAGCCACGTGACTTGGCGATAGCCCACTCTTCTATGTCGAACGTCAGAATATTCATCCGTTACATTTCTTAGCCCTGATCAGTTCCCGCCCCCGGTCAATCCAACAGACCATGACGGTAACGACCAGCAGCGTCACCGCAAACACGGCAAGCGCATAGTAGATATTCCGTCCCACCGCCGTTGCCGAAGACTCGAGAGCAATGGCGAGGGCAAGGAGCAGAATCCCCTTAACTGGAACGTGCGTACACATGATATCCAGGCTCACTCTTCCCAGCCATGATAGATAATTCCTTAGACGAGGGATAAAGGAAGTATGGGCCAATAAAGACGAGAAAACAATCGTAGAGCCGATTCCAAGCAGGGCTCGGGCGTGAAAAACATATTCATTTCCGTAGTCGCTGTAACCCATAGAAATCCCGGGATAATGGAATGTCGCCGCAACGAGCCCGGCCGTCAGGATAAGCACCAGACCGATTGACAGCAAGAAATGGCTGTGAATCCATCCGTCAACTTTCTCGAGGGAAGTATGCCGCATCCAGAGATTCCCCATCGCATAAAAAGGCAATGCCATCATCGCTGCGTCCAGGTTCCAGGGAAGCGTCAGAAGATAAGAGTCCCCGAACGAATGCTCCAGGGCGATGCTGATCCCGCAGACAGTCATGGACAAAACAAACACCCATACATCCTTGAACTTCGATATCGGATAGTACATCAGCTCGACCGCGAAAAGACACGGGATGAACCAGAGCGGAGAATTATGGACGATAAATTGACCAGAACCTTGAGCGAGAACAATCTGGAAAAGCGGAGCCCAATAACTGTCCACCGGAGAGTGGGATACCCAATGAAAAAGAGCCCACAATGCCCACGTTATAACGAAATAGCAGATATATGGAACTAGCAGTCGCCTGGCGCGTACCTTGACGAAAGGTCCGAACTTAGGATACTTCTCTTTCACAAACAACATCCCTGAAATGAAGAAGAAAAGGGGCATGTGGAATGAATAGACAAGTTTACCCGTCCAGTGCCCGACTATGATATGTCCCCATATCACTGCGAGAATACCGAGACCCTTCGCAATATCTATGTACTCGCAGCGTCTGCTCATCTATGCAAAAAGACTTTTCGGATGTTCCGAAACGATCCGAATAGGAACGGGAGAGGATCCGTCCAGTCGCTCATGTCTTGATAATGGATGTCTTTCCCGAAGAAACGGAACCAGTGCTGGTCTTTTGACCACCTTTCCCCCGAATGGAGGAACCATAAAGCCTCAAAGCCCAAATGACGGGTCACGACTCCGGTCCTGTAGGCATACTCCTTCTGCGGAAGGTCCAGATAACCGTTCACGATGATTTCCCCCCAGTCCATTCCGGCCGCCATCGCGCCCTTGATGCAGGCCGGGACACGGGGGTTCATTTCCATGATCAGAAGCCTATTTGTGCGTGGATCCTCGATCAGATCGAAGTCCGCAAATCCCGCCCAATGGATATCTTTCAGGATTTGATGGCAGATCGTGACCATTTCTGGAGCTTCCTCCGATACAGCGCAACTGCAACTTCCCCCTTCGACCGGATACCAGCGGCGTTTCCTGATCACAGACGACTGAAGGAGATTGCCTTCTCCATCAACATAAAGCTGGACTTTGACCTGACGACCGCCCGGCTCGATGAACTGCTGAAGATGGTATTCGCCGTACTTTTCATGGAGTCCCGGATACGAGGAGACGAGTTCTTCATAGGAAGTAATCTTTGTCATTCCTCTCCCACCCGTAGTACAGTCCGGTTTCAACATTGCAGGATAAGGGAAACCACGAACCTCTATCGATCTCAAATCAGATGCTGAAAGGTCTATCGTATACGGATGGGGATATCCTTTCTCTTCGCATAGGGCCATCAGTCGCCGTTTGTCATACCCCTTCAGGAAATCGTCATGACAGGGCAGTTCATACCGGACAAGCGTTTGGAGTTCTTCACGATGCTGGCTTAGATACTCGGCATTTCCGTCACCAGTCGGAATGACAGCATCGATCGATTCTTCCAGGATCATTTCTTTCAATACGTCGGCATATAGATTCGGATCTTTCCTCATATTGAAAACTCGAACCCAGTTCAAGTAACGGGATCGTCCTGCATAATTGTTCTTCTCATCCGTCAGAAGAAAAACCCGATGGCCGTTCCGACAAACGGATCGTATCATCGCAAGACCTTGCGTCCCCCCCCCGAGTATCAGGATATTCGCCAAACCTAAGCCTTCTTATCGATCAAGTTGTTCCTGTGTTCCGCCAGCTGGCGGAACAACTCCTTCTGTTCGAATTCGGTCTCCACCCGCAGCCTCGCTGCCTTTCCCATCTTCCGGGCTTCCTCCCTGTGACCGATATAGTACTTCATCACATCTACGACATGTTCAACATCATGACCGGGAACCAGAATCCCTGTTTTGCCGTCGATGACCGTATCCCGCTGACCCGGCACATTCGTGACGATTCCGGGAATCTCCATGGCTGCGGCCTCGATGACTACCAGGCCAAACCCTTCGCGGTAGCTGAGCGATGCGAACACGTCAAGTGCGGAATAATGCTTTGGTACTTCCTTCGTAAAACCAGTAAAAACCACTTGGGAAGACTGTTGCGCCCATTCCAGCAAGTCTTGCCGGATTGACTTCGGGTTATCGTATGACCCGATTATCATCAGATAAGCCCCACTCTCACCCGCGACCTGACGGAATGCTTCAAAAAGCTCGTTCAGTCCCTTATCACGGGTGATCCGGCCACAATAGCCGAATACCGGCGCATCGGCGGGGATTCCGAATTTCTCTCTGACTTCCCGGCGCCACTCTTCCTTCCGCGAAAGATCGTAGGCGTCCAGTTTGACGCCACAAGCACTCCCGTTCCAGATGACGGAGGCTTTCTCCGGTTTATAGATATGATGTTTAACCGCCTCGTTGTAGATCGAAAAACTCTCTACCTCAATGACAGTCGATAATCCGCAAATCAACTTCTCGTCCCACTTCAGGAGGAGTCTCTTCCATCCCTTGAGAGCGACGAACATCATCCCCCACTGACAATAGAGGCGGCACTTGATTCCGGCAAGGAATGAGGCAACAGAGGCATAGGTCCCTGCATTCTTCGTCGAATACTGGACAATGTCGAAACGCTCCCTCCTGAAAAACTTGTATAGTTTCCAAATTGCCGAGAACCCATCAAGGGACAAACCCCGTTTCATCTTGACCGGGATATAATGAATCCGCTCACCCGTAAATTGGAGCATGGAGTCGTCATCGCTGCAGATGAAAGTTACGTCATACCCATCTTCCGCGACAAGATACCGGGCGAGGTCCAGCAAAAAGGACTTGATCGTTCCCGAGAGCGTTGTTACAAAGCAGATTCTTTTCATATTCGCTATCGATTATGCAGTCTCCGATAAAGCCATTCAGGTGTTATCGCAAGGATGAGGGGTTTCAGGCAGTTGATATGATAATAGAAAGGCAAGCCTAAATTCTTGACGGCAAGATGCTTTACATAGGCCTCGTTCATCCGGGCCTTGAATGTCCTGCGTTTGAAGGCATTACGGTCGTCGCGCATCATGTACAGGGGGGTCTCGAGGGTATATCCACGGTAGCCCTTCTGGTACATCTTGATCCAGAGGTCATAATCCTCCTCACGCAGGAGCCTGTCGGACACAGTATACCCCCCGACAGCCAGGTACGCTTCCTTCCTGACCATGCAGGGTGCGTGGCAGAAAGGAGAATATTTCGGGAAAACCTTCTTATCAGGCTCATACCCACCTTTCCCGATACGGAATATCCCGTTTTCGTCAAAATGCTTCATGGGAGTGGTGACGATGGCATACTCAGGATGGGTATCCAGGAACTCTACTTCGGTTGCAAATCGGTCCGGAAGAGAGATATCATCACCGTCCATCCTAGCGATGTACTCTCCTTCCGCCTCCGCAAGGCAGCGGTTTAGCGTATAATTCAACCCCTTGTTGGTTTCATTCCTCAATAACTTGATATTGGACCGGTTCTCTGCATACTTCCGGGCGACTTCGTAAGTAGCGTCTGGCGATCCGTCCTCGCAAAGGACGATCTCAAAATCCTGAAAAGTCTGCGCGTAGAGAGAATCCAGCGCCTCTTTCAGATAGGAGGCACAGTTGTATATGCCCATGATGACGGAAACTTTCATCGTCTAATAGTATATGAATTGCATAAAGAGGGTAAAGGCCAAATGCCCGTACACAATAATCCGAAGTATCCTGTATTGGTTAACGCCCCACTTTTGCTCCAAGAACGGATAAATCAGCACAATAGGATACATGAACCAGCTCAGATATGCAATTCGATTGGTAAATGTCGCGTACATACAAAGCATCCACACGCTGTTTGTCAGCAGGTACATGTTCAGGATAAAATCGTACATTTTCGATCGGACCCTGTGGACATTGACCATCCGGTAACCGATAATAACAGGGATGGAACTGTACAGGACGAAATCGGGACGGAAGCGGATGACGCTTGCCCAACGTTCTGTCATCTCAAAGTTCAAATATCCAGCACCTTGAGCATCTGTCATCCCGGCAAAGAGTTCCTGAAAGAATGTTACATGGAGTATGGATAATAGAAGACTCCCGGCCCAGACTAAAAAATAAATATTCGGGTTTCTTATAGCAAGGACAATAAAGAAGGCAACCGCCGGTAATTGCATGGAATGGTGAAAACCATAAGAGATCAACACGAATAGAATTGCTACGGCAATTTTATCCCGGTAGGCAATGGCGAGCAGGAATAAGGCTGCGGAAGTTCCCGCTTTCAATCCGTTGGTGGCATAGGAGAAGGTTGAGAATGCTGCCAAAAAAACGATGAAAGCCAAAAATGAATCGTTGGGGAATAGTTTCCGGCACGCGAAAAAGGTACACATGAAGTTCAATGTGGCCATCAACAGGAAAAAGAACTGGATGGGTATCTGTTTCGACGCCATGAACATGAATAGGTTATCGAACAGAATATTGGTTGTATACCAGTCAAATTCCATCGGCTCGCCGAATAGGGAGGAATATACCATGTTATAGCCCGCCATGTCAACGAAATACCGCCCCGACAGAGGTCGCAGACCGATAAATATGGCCGTCAGGACTGCAATCAGAAAGGCGAGTCGGTTATAAAAGACAGAGCCGACTCTCTGACGCCCGGCAGCCGTTGCGTAGAAACGGTTCACGAAAACGGTAAGCAAAGCCACGATGGCCAGATAAACACTATGGTATAATGAAGCCTCAATCATTTTTTATGCCTCGATTTAAGCTTATGGAGTTTCGTTCCAAAAATGCGATGGGAGAGCCGCGACAGCTTTTTCTTAAAGATGCTAGTTCCTGTCCAGGATGCCGCATACCGATGGATTGACCGCGTCCGGTCCGTGAGGGTTATCTTTCCTGTCAGGCTGTCCATCGGGTTAAAATAATCGACAGGATAGATGTAGATTCCAGCGACTGTCTGAATGTTGTCCGATTTCTGCATCCCGTTCCGGACAAGCACTTCCGTATTGTAATGGACGATCGTAACAAGATTCATGGAACCATCTTCCTTATAAAAGGAAAGAGACATATAATAATCCATGATCTCCCGATACATGTCCATTCCCGGTTCTGCCCCAAGTCCCAGACCTGGAGCGACCAGAGGATACCGTTTTCCGCGACCGGGGACTTCGACACCCATAAACGGGCCTTTCCCCACAATATCATCGATCGGCTTGATAATCTCGACATCCGTATCGAAATAGAGTCCTCCGTAACGATAGAGGATCCAATATCTTGCATAATCGCTGACGAAGGCATATTTTTTTGCCTGATACGCATCCCGGGTATACGGGATCTGGTCGACGTCGAAATTATCTTCGTTCCACTCCTTGATCTCATAGCCCGGCAGGTATTTTCTCCAACTTTCTATACATGTCAGCGCCAATTTCGGGAGCGGATTCCGCCCAAACCAACAATAATGAATGACTTTCGGAATCATAAGCCCACGATATACTTGCTTTTTGGTAAAAAAGAGATCAGATGTACCACGAGATATGACAGTGCAGCAGTCAAGATAACGACCAAAGGAATCTGAATGGCATAATGCAGGTTAAGGGGACCGATCAAAGGCCATAGGACTTTCCGCATGACCAGCAGATGAACCAGATAAATACCGAAACTATGCTGAGCAAAATCATAGCAGACCTTTTTCATCCGTTCTGACCAGGGGATATGCTTGAGTACGAGGAAATACACGACGGACAGACCGACGATATTGATGGCCATACGGTTCTGGACGGCGGAATGGGGAATGGAAGGGAACTGGTACAGGATTAAGGGAATGAGCAACAGCACTGCAATAACGACCACGTGATACCAGCGGAGAGTAGGAATCGTGACATATTTCCTCAGGTAATACCCCAGAACGGCAAAACCGAGAAAACCGTAGAAATAATAGAGATAGCCCGATCTAAATCCTATGATAGATTCAAAATGAGGGGAAATGTGTGCCAAATATGGTAGTAATAAGGTAAAAGACCAGATCCCTAGATAGATTTCGACATCTTTACGACTTGATCGACTCAGCCATGATGCTATCGGAGGAGTTACCAGATATATTCCAAAAATCACATAGATGAACCAGTATGTGCCAACCTGAGGTGCGAATGGAATCATTAGCAGTTTCTTCGTCAGTTCCGCGCCAGTTATATCATTAGTGATATAATCAATCAACAGACAAATCACCGACCAAATCACCATAGGGAGTACAATCCGCAAAAGACGGACCTTAAGGAAAGGGATGACCGGTTTCTCTTTGTAGAGAACCAGTGACCCAGATATCATGAAAAACATGATCGACGCTCCTGCTACGGAAAAATAATTTGATACTGCGATTAGTGGAGTTCCTCCGCCGGAGCAACCTGGGATAGGTGCGTGTGTCGTTATCACGCACAGGCACGCAAAAGACCTGACAGCATCAATCCAATATTCTCTTTGTCCTTCCATCAGGGGATCAATTCGTAAAACTTTTCAATTTCTGATTCATTCCCATAATCATGCTCCTTTAGATATGTAATGATTCTTTCCTGTTTCTGTTTATCCTTTATCAAGCTCACGATTCCTTTGGCGCATCCTTCAATATCCAACGGGACGACAACTCCGTCATTACCGTCATCGACTTGACTTTTCGCTGTGGCGTAATCAGTAATAACAACAGGCTTGCATAGCATCTGGGCCTCTCTCACTGTTACTGCTTTTCCCTCATAACGGGAAGGCTGGATATAAATGTCGCAAGCCTTAATATAGGGATACGGATTCAATTTCTTCCCGAGCAGGATGACTTTGTCTTCCATTCCAGTTTCACGAATCATTTCCTGGATGAGAGACCGATCCGGCCCGTAACCGATGATAAACCACTTGATTTCAACCTGACATTCGGAAAAGAACATCAAGATTACTTTCATAATTGAAGGGATACTGTCCATATTTTTCTGGTATGTAAATCGCCCTATCGTTAGAAGAATCAACGATTTCTCTTCTTTGAAGAACTGCCGGAGTTCCGGGTGAACATCGCGCTCGGAGGAACGGCGGAGAACGAAATGAGGAGAAAGGATATTCTCTATTGTAATAATATTTCTTCCCGCCTCTGGGAAACATGTTAGAAAAGCTCCGGCCACTTCATCTGAGACGGCAACAATATTGTCAAAAGCCATCCATATTGGGCTCTCTTGTTGTGTATTTACAGATACATACGAATAATCCGTGTGAATCCAGGCGATTTTCTTTTTTGCCCATACTTTGTCCCTGACGATATTATGAGGCGTCAAGAAACTGACGGCAAGATCATATTCTTTACTAGGGTTGATTGCCGGTAAGATCGGGGCAATGGCACTAACCGTATACTGAATACCGGCAATTGATTCTTTCGACCGATGTGTGCACAAGAAAAGAATGGATCTCAACTTAGCCATAAGGCGACGTACTCCTATGCGCCAGTAGCCATCCTTGAAAACAAATTTGAGCGGTCTTTCCAGTTGTGCGTATTCACGGATTTCCGGCAAGATGGACACCTCTTTCGGAACTTCTCCCATCAACTCCCCTCGATGACTATATATGAACAGGTCTACATCATATCTGCTATAGTCTATAGACTGAAGCAAACCTATGAGACTAATTTCTACACCACCGATTTCTAAATAATGGATAGATATTAGAATCTTTTTTTTTGTATTCATTCTGCAATATTCTAAATATGAGGCAGAAGGTGTTATTAAAGCCACTTTCGCGATAGCTAAGCATCTAAAAGAGCAATTGTTACCGTCTATAATTATATATTCTATAAACTTCTAACCAAAAGCAGCAGCTTGAGATAAGAAGACCATAATTATATCATTCTATACCTGATTTCAGATTACCGGTGATTGGTCTGGAACTCGAACGTTGTAAGAACAACATCAGCATCATGCCGTCAATATATCAATCTACATATCTTCGCTGCAATCTCATTATCGTTTTCCATTACTCTATTTATGAATACTCTTAAGAATCTTGGACAACAAAAAACCTTCCTCTCAATCACTAGACTTTCATTTCATGATTTTATTCTTTATGGTTCGAGCAGCTGAAAATAAAACATATAGGAGATGAATAATGAATAAAGAGCGACACTTACAAGCATATGCGTATAGTTTATCCTCTAATCTAGGGCTTGACATGCCATATTGTAAAGATAAAACTGTATAATCATCATTTAGAATACGATTCATCTCCTTCCTTTTACAGTTATAATCCCATGGGGATGAATACTCGAACATATTCACAGTAAGGCACTGAATAACAGAATCAAAGAATCGGGAATTAAGGTACGTGATTATCCTGGAATCATTAAGATTCCAATAACTAACTAAAGATTCAAACTGTTGTCGAACAGATTTATAAATACCAAAACGGTCTTCTATAAAAGATGATCGAGTGTTACCTTCACTATAAACATAGTAGTTGTATAGGATTTTATCAGAAATGAAACAACTATTTAGATGCCTATAACACAATAAGTTAAAAACCTCATCCTGCTGAATTTTTTGATTCTCAAATAATAAGTTATTATCATTTAAGAAAGAGCGGCGATAAAACTTGTTCCAGACAAAGCCATTAGTTTTAGCAATACAAATATCGAAAAATGAGTTTCGGAACTCTACATTGGAATGAATTATCTGAGATTGCCATTGGAAAGAAGAACGTCGATTTGTTTCCACTTGAATGCTATGATATCCGAAAATCATTATATCCGTCAAATAAGTATCCATGATTGTTACACAATACTCAAGTAGGTTGACATCGGCGAGATCATCAATATCGAAAAAATACACATACTCTCCTTGAGCCTGCTTTATTCCTATGTTTCTAGCGGAACCAGCTCCTTCGTTTTGTTTATGAATGGTCTTGATACATGAATAACGATTAGACAATTCATCACAAACAGCTCCTCCGCCATCTGTTGAGCCATCATCTATCATTATTACCTCGTAAAGATTGAAACTCTGTCTTAAAATGGATTCAATCCCTCGTCTGATATATTTAATGACGTTGTAAATAGGGACGATTATCGAGACCCTTATATCATTATTATCCAAGAATCCTATTATTCAATTCAGAAACGACCGTTTTATTTGTCTCCACTTTACATGACGACAATGATGTATTATATCCAACAATAACATTATTCTCAAGGATGACCCCTTTAAGAATACTAGATCTTTCTCCGAGCCAACAATTATCTCCAATAAAGACAGGACTAGTTTTCGGTTTTTCTTCTTCAAAGCCAAAATATGGAAAATGTTTTATTGCCAACTCCTTTCTTTTTTCTTTAGGATAAATGCAGTGAGTGTTAGTATCCCAGATAATAACATTATAAGATATTTGGCAATAAGAACCGATATGAATCTTTTCATCAGCTCGAATCTCAGAGTGGGTATTTATATTAGTATAATTGCCGATAGTTAACTCTCCCCCCCATCGTATCCAAATCCGTCTTGGAGATAATTTTGAATGATTACCTACATGCATTATCCCATGATCAATTATAATCGCTGGTCTTAAATAATTATTCTCTTTTATAAAAAAAGAATGCTCTCCGATTTCTAATGTTGCCTCATTCAAATAAATAGTAATACTATCCAGTATTGCACCTCTATGTATTATCAAAGAAGAATTATTATCTAGAATAATTGAAGAAGATTTAATCTTAGACCCCTTTTCAATACTCAAAAGTGAATCCTGAGATACTCTCACGACATTTTTTCTTATTAAATAAAACCATCTAATCTGGCTTAATCTCTTAACAAATAGAGACAAAGAATTCAATAATCCCATGTAATGCTTTCCTTTACTATCACGGCTGGAACTCCAGCAGCAATTGTATTTGCAGGAACATTATTTGTTACTAATGCTCCATAACCCAAAACAGAATCATTCCCCACTTCAACACCTTTAAGAATAGTAACATTCTTGCACACCCAAACATGTTTTCCAATCTTAATTGGTTTAGCCGGATTAATAACTCGACCGGAATTATAATCAATTACTTTGTGAGAATCGTGATTACGAAGAGTGATACCATAACTAAACATACTATTATCTCCTATCGTAATGCTCTCGCCGCCGCCAATTTCCATACTAACTCCGCGTATCCCGACATTCTCTCCTACATAAAGACTTCCACCATCATAAATATAAATCACACAAGGGCCCAAAAAACGAGTCCTTGAAGAAATAATTACTTCGGCTCCATTCCCATATATATAAATATGCGTATTCTTTAAAACGCAAGTCTGATTAATTCTAACAATATTCGAGTCTCCGTAAATATCAATGGTAAAACCAGAGTATTTTGAATTAATATCAATTATATTTTCCTTCCCCCTTATTCGAACAGGGAATAACTTTCTATACAATTTTTTCAATAATCCGATTAGCATATTCTTTTACTAAGAGCAGAGAAGCCTAATTTTGAGAGAAGAGAACTAATAATCTTAACAATTATCTCTTTTTCCCTCTCATCAAATATAAGAATCAAAAAAAGAAGGGAAAAGAGAGAGGATGATATAACTAAAGTTAAACATAAGCGCAAAAAACCTGGGGTTATGAAACGAACTATAACATATAATGCGATACAAACTAAACCCATGATAATTAACATCTGAATGATGCTTTTTAATAACCCATATAAATCGAAAGATGGGAATTTGTTGTGAAGGATAAATAAATCTGCTATACCTTGTATTAATTGTCCAATAAAAAAAAAGAGCAATGCATAAACTGGCTGTGTGACACCACAAAAGAAGACAATATATGATAGAATTGGTGTAATGATACAAAGAATAATCCTAATAATACTTGTTTCTTTTAATTCTCCCACCGCCTGAATTGAAGAGTAAACAACCGTTGAAAAAGAAGAAAGAATATTGGAAAATAACATAACACGACAGAATGCAACTGTATGATCTGGAACTTCCTCAAGCCAGTAAGAGAGGATAAGCGGTAGTTCAAAAAGAACTGGAAAAGTAAAAAGAAGAACCAAAAACATTATTAAATGAATGGAATGTATCATTAAAGAATGCATTCTATCGTAATTATTTGCAGAATAGTTTTTAACAATCTGTGGCTTTACAGCAAGAGTAATATTATTAGAGAAGTGATTAAGAGTTCCCTGGACAGTTGATGCTATGCCATATGCAGAATTCACAATAGGACCAAAGAACATATTCAATACAATATTATTACCGTGATAACGAAAAGAGAATCCAAAGTGTCCTAAAAGTTCCCAGATTGAAAAAGAGATCATTGGTTTTAGAATTTCTCTATCCCAAACCAAACGGAAATGACTTTCTGGAAAATGCTTATGGCAATAAATACGATAAGTTAGTCTAATGCCAATAGAGACCAATAGAAGAAGTAAAGAGTATAATAGTAATTTATCATATATGATATATTTAACAAGAAAAGCCACTCCGAGTTTAATACAAGAACTAATAATATCTAAATATGTATATATAGACATCGCCTCATGCGCAATGATTGTCGCATTATAAGGAACCTGTGTGATTCCAATTAAAGAAGAAATAATGGAAAACTGAAACACCCAAAATGCAACTTCTTTTCTTTCTGACGGGATAACAAGTCTATGATTCAACCACCATAGTCCAACTGTTTCACAAATAATAACTACCAGACAAGCGATAATAATATGGACCAATAATGCCGATGAAAAGGTTCTACTTAATTTTTCTGTATTTCCATTTCCAAGTTCAAACGTAATAAACCTAGAGGTTGCACTACTCATCGTTGCATTTAAAAATGCTAACATCGAGACAACTCCCCCCACGAGTCCGTATACACCATAATCGATAACACCCAAGACATGTAAAACGACTCTTGTTGTATAAAGACCAATGAGAGTAGTAAAAATAGTCCGGATGTAAAGCATCACGGTGTTCCTCGCGATCCTCTTGTTACTATTCATACGATTTTACAAAGAATACTCAACGACTAAGAAGAGACAGAATCACCCAGTTTTTGATTCAAACAACGAACTCTTAATTCTCGATATGAAGTGTATTCTTGGATTTATGCACATTACATTTGTTGGATGAATTCCCTGTACAATAGCTAGTACGAATAAGAAACTTACATCCGAACTTTCTTCGGAATTCATCTTTATCACCCTGCCAAGACATGTAATATACCGAAGGTGTTTCCTGTGCGTACTGATTGTTCTTTACAAGACACGAGAGGTTATTATAAATTGTTGTAGAATGTGCATTAATAATATTCTTTTCAAAAATGAGAGTCAACACCCCGAGTAATATTTTCCCGGAAGGTCTGTCTCCATCGAAAGAGCAATGACTAATAACTAAATTCTTACAATAAGAGTCCTCGTAATTGATATGATAATTTGTTCCTCCTACTGAAAAAACAGGAATCACTGCACCATTTAAATTAATATCCCCTGATTTCTTTTCAAAACGACAACGCCTAATTACTGTATTGTTTCGTCCTCCTGAAATACCGCCCTTATGATTATCGTGAATAATACAATCTTCGATAATTAAATCGGAACTAACACAATCAGTAATTGCAACGGAATGCTTATGACCTTCACTCTGAACTCCTTCATCATAATAGAACTGAATCCGAATGCCCGTCTCCCCAGGCAACAATTCAAAATAATCCAAATAGGAGGTATGAATAATCCGCAGAGGAGTATCTTTTGATTCTGATGCATCGAACGTCAAGACATCAATATTCAGGTACGAATCCGGAATCCTCGTGTACCCACGGTTGTTGTTGATTGTATATATCTTTCTGTCTTTCAGGCGCTTAATGATGGTGTGATTGTCAGACCCTAAATAGAGTCCTCTCAGTTCCATGTATTCTGATACCGTGCAATGAAACGGATTTTCATTAATCCTATGTATCTTTCCAGAAGCATCCTCAGCATAATAAGCAGGAGTAGCATTCAATACGAGACGGTTTGATGGAATCTCCCTGTCGGAATCATAGCCGTTAAAATAAGTTCCTGTCTGCATGGAAGTAATCACATCTCCCATAAAGGAGGAACCATCTATCCGGAGTATACGGACACTGTATGAATAAGCTCCCAGGTAGATTCCCTTCGAATGCTCCTGCTTGAACTCATTTTTCTCTTCATAATCCCGTAGCAACCTGTCCCCCACCAGTTTCCCGTCGTGGATGGACACATTGACACAGCAGGCCACCCAGAACATGAACGTAAGTTGCTCATAGACGGGCCCGGGGCCTGTACTGTATTTAGACCGCTGCTTGCTGTCTATCATCGTATAATATGACCCTTTGCCGAGATCGATGTCGAACTTGTCGAGGTCCTGGACAAGAACCTCAGCGCAGTAATAGGTGTTCTTCTTGCCCGTCGAGCGTGGTGCAAAACAGTAGTCATTCTTCGGGAATCTTATGCCGTCGTAGCCGTTCTTGTAGGCCCACTGGATGGCTTCGGTGAAGCCGACGCCGTTCTGGTACATCAGGTCGTACTGCAGGTCAGTGTAGTGCCCGTCGGCACCCTTCCGCTGATAGCCGGGCGTGATTCCAAACTTCTTCAGGTCAACGACATAGACCTTCTTCGGAGCGGAGGTATCCCAGGGGAAGACCGGATCTTCATGGACCCCCCAGAGGTCGACGAGGGTCTCATAATACTCTCCCGTGACCTTGACCTTGCTGATGCGCGTTTCCTTGGAAATCCCGTAGATCGGCGTGACCCGCGTCTGGTCCATCACGAGCGTTCCGTTCCGGAGTTCGCCGTTTTCGAGGTCCAGGACGGATCCGTACGGCATCGTAATCCCCTTTCCGGCGAGGTCGAAGGAGCCTTCGATGATGTACCTGCGACACCGCTGATTCATCATCGACTGTGTCAGGACCTTCCCGCTTCCGCCCTTCAGGACGACCCGCTCGAGTCCCGTGATGTCCTTCGTCACCCCGAGGTCCGGACCGGATGCGGCGGTTCGAGTTGCCGGGACCGTTGTTCTGGGAGCCGGGACGGATGTCCCCTGAATCGTCCCGGTAGATCTTGTCGCAGAGGATCCAGAAGCCCTTTCGGGAAGCGGTTTAGCCACTTTATTGGACGTGGAACGAGATCCTGAAGCCGTCCTTCCGGCACCCTTGTTCATCGCCGACAGCTCCGCGAGGGATATCTCCTTCACCGCCCCTGTCGAGCTCTGGCTTTGGTTCGAGCCACTCAGGAGGCTCGAACTGTCCTGGGCTTTCTCCCCTGCCTCCTGCGCACTCCGGAGCGCAGCACCCTGGCCGCAGGCGAGGACGAAAAGAACCCCAGCTCCGCATAAAGTGATGCGGCGCAAGGAAACAGATCCGAAAATGGAATTCAAAAGGAGATGGATATAAAACCATTCCTCGGCCTATTTTCACAGACCCAGGAAAGAACGGGCTCCGACAGATTTTCCTGTCATGACGGGAATCCGCTATCCAGCGCACACCCGGCAGCCCGGTAATAACCCTCGCATACGCGCGAGAATCAATAAGCAAATATAGGGATTATATCTGAATTATTCAAATATCTTTATCCCAGTTGACTTATTCCTTCAGCATTCCTCTGGAGCGGAGGATGTCGCGTTTAAGGTCGAGGACGCGGGCGGCGCTTTCCTCGATACGGGAAAGCGGGATTGTCCCGGAGGAGATGGCGGCCAGGACAGCGTCAAAAGCCGCTTCGTAGTTTTCGGGAGCGAGGATGATGTCCGCGCCGGCCCTGATCGCCTCGAGGGTAGCGTCACCGGGACCGTACTCCAGTGTAATCGCGCCCATCCCCATGGCATCGGTGATAATCAGGCCCTTATACCCCAGTTCTCCCCGCAGCTTATCCGTCAGCATAAGCGGAGAAAGCGTCGACGGAACGGAACTCCCGGTCACATTCGGCGCACTGATATGGGCCGTCATGATCAGTTTCACCCCCTTCTCGATCCCCCGCCGGAACGGGATCATCTCGCAGGCGGATATTTCCTCCCAGGTCTTGAGGGTCTCGGCGTACCCGTAGTGGCTGTCCGCCTTGGTATCGCCATGGCCCGGGAAATGCTTCAGGCACCCTTCGACCTTGGCTCCCTTCAATCCCGTCAAAAACTCCCCGACCATCTCCGCAACCAGGGACGGATCGCTGCCGAAGGAACGGTTCCCGATGACGATATTCTCCGGATTGGTATTGACATCCGCGACCGGCGCCAGATCGATATCGAAGCGATAGCGGTTGAGATAGTCCCCGATCGTCGTCCCGGCATTGAACGCGTTCCGCTTGTCCCCGGTCGCTCCGACAGCCCCCATACTGCTGTATTTCATGACATTGAAATTGCTGTTGTTCGCGATGCGGGCGACCGAGCCGCCTTCCTCGTCGACACAGATGAAGGGATAGTTGCCAAGTTCGTGGAGGTAGCGGTTGAACTGCTGGATCTGCTGGGGATTCTTGATATTCCCGGCGAGGAGGATGAATCCGCCGCAGGGATATTTCTCAAAGCCTTCCTTGAACTCGGAATAAGGAGCTGTCACATAGGTAGTTGCACTGGCGACAGACTCTGGGGCGATACAGAACATCTGACCGACCTTTTCCTTGAGGCTCATCTCGGAAAGAGGCTTCAGCGTATAGAGTTCGGGTTCCTCGACAACGGGCTGCGGCTTCGGGACCGGTGTCGGTTCGGGTTTTTCACAAGCCGCCAAAAGCACCAGGGCGGCGAATAGAGTCAGATATGATTTTTTCATCTTCTTTGGTCGTAGATATATTTCTTCAGTGCGAGGATCCGGCGAACGCTCTCGTCGATTCGCGCCTCGCTTATTGTTCCATCCTCGACGGCGGCGACGACCGCATCGAAAGCGACCTCGTAGGCGAATGGGGCGAGCAGCATATCCGCACCGGCCTGGACAGCCTTGACAGCCGACTTTGCCGGAGGATACTTACCCCGGATCGAAGCCATCTCGAGCCCGTCCGTGACAATCACCCCGTCAAAGCCGAGTTCGCCCCGGAGCTTTTCCGTCAGCATGACCGGAGAGAGGGTGGTCGGGATCGAATTCCCGGTAATTTTCGGAAAACTCAGGTGCCCGGTCATGATCATCCGGCCTCCGGCTTGGATACCTGAGATAAAAGGAACGAGCTCATACGCAAGCAGTTCCTCCCATGTCTTGTCGATACTTGCCCGGCCGCGGTGCGTATCTTTCGACGCCTCGCCGTGGCCGGGGTAATGCTTCATGCACCCGACGACACCGGCTTCGTCCAGTCCCTTCAGGAAAGCCGAGACCATCTTCCCGACAACCTTCGGATCCGTTCCGAAAGACCGGCTGCCCATGACAGCCTTTCCCTTTTCCGGATTGATGTCTGCGAGCGGGGCGAAATTGACGTCGAACCCGAAACCGCGGAGATAGGTTCCGATCGTTCTGCCTGCCTCAAGGGCATCCCGCGGGTTCCCGGAGGCTCCGATCGAAGCGACGCTCGGGTAGCGCGGCACGTCAAAATCCGGATCATGGGCGACTCTCGAGACGAGTCCGCCCTCTTCATCGATGCAAAGGAGCGGCGGATTGTCTCCGAGTCCATGCAGATACTCCGTCAGGGCAAGGACCTGCTCCGGAGTCTCGACATTCTTCCCGAAAAAGGTAATCGCGCCGCACGGGTAGTGCACGAAGGTACTGTCCATCAGCGAGTCTGCCTCGGTGACAGCATACCGGGAAAGGGACTCGATCCGGACGTTGAAAAGCTGTCCGACCTTTTCGCGGAGAGTCATCTCCTCGAGTTCCTTGAAGGGATAGGTCAGGACCGGCTCGGGGGCGGGTTCAGGCGGGGCACTCCGACGGCCCCTGCACCCGGGAAGGGTAAGGGCAAGGATCAGCAGGAGCAGCGGCAGCCGTTTCATGGACCTTAGTCGCGTTTAAAGAGGTCCCGGGTATAGACCTTTTCGGATACATCGTCGAGGGCAGCGTCGTACCGGTTGACGATGATGCACCCGCTCCGCTGCTTGAAGGCCGCGAGATCGTTCACGACTTCCGATCCGAAGAAGGTCGACCCGTCCGGGAGGGTGGGTTCATAGACGATGACCCGCGCACCCTTGGCCTTGATGCGTTTCATGATGCCCTGGATCGCGCTCTGACGGAAATTGTCGGAGCCGGTTTTCATGGTCAGGCGGTAGACGCCGATCGTGACGTCGCGCTCACTTCCCCGGTCGAAGGCGTTCCGGGACGTATATCCATAATAGCCGGCCTTTTCAAGGACGCGGTCGGCGATGAAATCTTTCCGGGTCCGGTTGCTTTCGACAATCGCACCGATCAGATTCTCAGGTACATCCTCGTAGTTCGCGAGGAGTTGTTTGGTGTCTTTCGGGAGGCAGTAGCCTCCATAGCCGAAGGAGGGGTTGTTATAGTGGGTCCCGATGCGGGGATCGAGGCAGACGCCGTCGATGATCGACCGGGTGTCGAGTCCTTTGACTTCAGCGTAGGTGTCGAGTTCATTGAAATAGCTCACGCGGAGGGCGAGGTACGTGTTGGCGAAGAGCTTGACGGCCTCTGCCTCGGTCGCGCCCATATAGAGGACCGGGATGTCCGGCTTGATCGCACCTTCCTGCAGGATTTCAGCGAAAATCCGGGCCTTTTCCGCCATACGCGGGTCCATCTCTCCGCCCCCATCGGCCCCCCTCCCGCCCGGGCTTCCGGAGAATGCCGGGGCTCCGGTCCCGGTCACTTTCCCGCCCGGACTTCCGGTCCCCTTCCCGTCCGGGCTTCCGGCCGCCTTCCGGGGAATGCCGACGATGATCCGGCTCGGGAAGAGATTGTCGTACAGCGCCTTGGACTCCCGGAGGAATTCGGGCGCAAAAAGGATATTCCGGCTGCCGGTTTCGGCGCTGATCCGCTCCGTAAAGCCGACGGGAATAGTCGACTTGATGACCATCACGGCATCCGGATCCGCCGCGATGACGGTCCGGATAACCGTCTCGACGGCAGAAGTATCGAAATAGTTCTTGACGGGGTCATAGTTCGTCGGCGCGGCGATGATGACAAAATCCGCTCCGCGGTACGCCTCCTCAGCATCGAGGGTCGCCCGCAGATGCAAATTCTTCTCTGACAGGTACTTCTCGATATACTCATCCTGGATCGGCGACTCCTTCCGATTGACCTTGTCGACCCGTTCCGGAACGATATCAACCGCCACCACATCATGATGCTGCGCCAGCAGCGTCGCCAGACTCATCCCCACATACCCCGTTCCCGCAACTGCAATCTTCATACTCAAAAGCTTTTAACTATCCCAAAACTACGATCTCGAATTACATTCTCAAAGGTACAACATTCCCCCCGAACCTCCAAATCCCCATTCCCATTCAGTCGCCCAACTTCTCCCGGCAGCCAACATCGTGGGCGGCAAGCATCAGGGGGCGGTCGGGCCTATTTGTAGATGTCGGAGAGGTCGACGGATTGCTGGTGGGGGACGTTGGGGTCCTCGACCGTGGCGTCGATGGTTCTGGGGATGCCTCTGATGACGTTCTGCTCGAGGAAGGCTTCCTGGAGGGGCCAGGTTGCATACATGTGCCCGGCCATATCGTGGGTATGGTTCCGGAAGCGGTACATATTATAGATATAGCCGTTCGGCTTGAGCACTTTATCGGTCAGGAAAGCGCTTCCGAACATGCCCCGTTTCCCGAAGGAAAGCTTGTCATAGGCGACGGCGCCGTCCGCGGTTCCATGGATCAGCAGCTGCGGACAGGGTGCGGTCCTGTAGGCGGGAGTCCCGGATGTCGACATGATCGCCCCGGCAAAGGACATGACCCCTGCGAAACGGAACCCTTCCGGCAGGACGGACGTCCGAGGCGACCCGTTGCAGACTTCCCATTCGCTGGAGAGGCTGATCATCGCTCCGGCCGAACTCCCGGCAATGACGATATTGTCCATCTCGACCCCGAGGGTCTCGGCGTTGTCGGCGATATACCGGATTGCGGCGAACACGTCCTCTACGCCCATGTCGACCGCTTTTTTCGTCAGTTCCGCGCTTTCGATAAGGTGGAAGAGATCGAACCGCATCCGGATGCCTTTGAGGCCGAGGCGGTAGTCGATCGTAATCACACGGTAACCGTTGTCATTCAGCAGCTTGAACCAGGGAAGGTAGTACGGATCCGAGCGGCGGCCCGTGATGAACCCGCCCCCGAAAACGAACAGGATCGTGGGTTTCGCCTTTCCTTCAAAGGTGAGTACCGAGTTCCGGGACGGATTGTAGACGTCCATAAACAGGTCGCAGGTGTCCCGCTGCGTGAATAAGTACGTGCCATTCTGGGCGGCTGCGAGAAGGCCCGCTCCGAGCAGCAACAAAGTAAGGATCAATCGCTTCATGACATAAAGATAGGAATAATTTTGAAGAGGCGTGAAGTTTTCGTATTTTTATCGAAAATAACAGAATATGGACAGAAGGAAATTTCTGAAAGATTCGGCGGCCGTCGCCCTTGCCGGCTCCGTCATGGGAGTCGGGGCGGTCAGCGCCGCAGCAGGTGAAAAAGCCGCCCCCGGGACAGACTCCGGAATCACTCCCAATACAAACCCCGGGACCTCCCCCGGAACTGCTCCCGGAACGGTCCCGGGCAAGGAAGGAGTGCGGGTCGCATGCGATCTGAAATACCGCAAAGACGGAAAAATCAAAATCATGCAACTGACCGACACGCATTATATCGCCGGCGATCCCCGTTCGGAGCGCGCACTGCGGAATGTCATCGAGATGCTCGACGCGGAGAAGCCTGATTTTGTAATCCATACCGGCGACATCGTCTTCGGGAAGCCCGCAGAGGCCTCTGCACGGGCCATTCTCCAACCCATTGTGGACCGGAAGATTCCTTTCGCCGTCGCGATGGGCAATCACGACAGCGACTTCGACCTCTCACGGACTGAGATGTACCAGGTCCTCCGGTCTATCCCCGGAAATGTCAACACCCCGGACGATCTCGGCATCAGCGGCTGCTCCAACGACATCCTGACCCTTTCCGGGAAGAAAGGCCTCGACCGGGTCTTCTACCTCTTCGATTCCGGCAACCGTGAGTACCCTGCCGGCATGAAAAGCTGGGGATATGTCCATACCGACCAGATCGAATGGTACCGGGCGGCCAGCCGGATTTTCACCCAGCGTCACGGCGGAAAGCCGGTCCCTTCCATGGCCTTTTTCCATATCCCGGTTCCAGAGTATTCCCAGGCGATCCGGGACACCTCCCGCGTCATGATGGGCAATATCGGCGAGGAGCCCGGAGCCCCGAAATTCAACTCCGGACTCTACCTGGCGATGCGGGAACAGGGGGATGTCCAGGCGATTGTCACCGGCCATGACCACAACAGCGATTTCGTTATGCTCTGGCAGGATTTCTTCCTGATCTATGGGCGTTTCAGCGGATGCGATACCGTCTACAACGACCTCAAGCCCAACGGCGCCCGCCTCTTTGAGTTCACTGAGGGAGACGACGGATTCCGTACCTGGGTCCGCCTTTCAGGCGGCCGCGTCGAACAGGACCTCTACCTCTATCCCAAGATGAAAAACCTGACCACTCCGCGTCCCGAAAAATAACGCCTATGAATCTCAGGCCCCTTCTATTGATCATTGCCTGCCTGGCCGCCCTGCCCCTCGGTGCGCAGCGCTATACCAACCCGGTCCTCCACGCCGATTACAGCGATCCGGATGTCTGCCGGGTCGGTGAAGACTACTACATGACGGCATCCTCCTTCAACTGCTTTCCCGGCCTTCCGATCCTGCACTCGCAGGACCTCGTCCACTGGAAACTTATCGGAGCTGCCCTGACGGAGTATCCCGGCCCCAACGGACCCGATCCGGAGGCATTCCGGGAGACTGTGCGCCCCGGGGACGGGGCGTGGGCCCCGGCGATCCGCTACCATGAAGGCTGGTTCATGATCTTCTGCGGCGACCCCGACCGGGGCATTTTCATGGTCCGGACCCAGGATCCCCGGGGCCCCTGGGAGCCTCCCGTCTGGCTTGTCCGGGAACGGGGTTTCATCGACCCCTGCCCCTTCTGGGACGAGGATGGAAACGCTTATCTCTCACACGGATGCGCCGGTTCGAGAGCGGGCCTCAAGAGCGTCCTCTTCCTGGCGCCGATGAGCCCGGACGGGATGCGGCTGACCGGTCCGTCCCGGATCATCTATGACGGCCACCTCACCCAGCCCACGATCGAAGGGACAAAGATGTACCGCCGCGGCGGGTTCTATTATATCTTCGCCCCGGCGGGCGGAGTCGCAACGGGATGGCAGACGGTTCTTCGCTCCGAAAGTCCCTGGGGGCCTTACGAGGAGCGTGTCGTCATGGCCTCGGCCCCCGGCACGATCAATGGACCCCACCAGGGCGCCTGGGTCGATACCCCTTCGGGCGGAGACTGGTTCCTCCACTTCCAGGACAAGGGCGCCTATGGACGGATTGTCCATCTCCAGCCCCTCTCCTGGGGGCCCGACGGCTGGCCGTTGATCGGAGAGGACCCGGACGGGGACGGGGTCGGACAGCCGGTCGCTTCCTGGAAAACTCCGGAGACCGGTTCCGCATCCGGAAACCGGAATGGAGAACAGCCTGAATACGCCGGGGAGACCACCGCGGACTACCGTCCCTATGGCCTCGACCTCTCCTGGCAGTACCCGTCGGTTCCCTCCCCTTACTGGCACTTTACCCTGCCGGACGGCGGAATCCGACTGTATTCCGTCTACCGGGAGAACGCCGGGGAGAATCTGTGGACCTGCCCGAATCTGCTCCAACGGAAATTCCCCGCTGAAGATTTTACCGTGACGGCACGGCTTGCCTTCCGCCCGAATCCCCAGCTTTCCGGCCGGGGGGAATCAGCTGGTTTTGTCGTCATGGGAGAGGATTATGCCGGTCTCCGGATTGTCGATACGGCGGAAGGCGCTATCCTGCAATTCATTGAATGTCAGAACGCCAGCAAGGGGACGTCCGAGAAGGTTACGGACCTCGGCCTCCTTCCCTACCGGAGCGAACCGGTCGATGACCGGTATGCTTCCCGAAATGTGCCGCCGGTCAAGTACGCTCCTTTCAACGTCGCCGAGATCCGGCTCCGCCTGGAAGTCAAGGCCGTCCCGACAGGAAACGGGGCCAGGGCCGAATCCGGGACAGCCGGGGCCCGCTGCACTTTCAGCTACTCCCTGGACGGCCGTAAATGGAAAAGCGCCGGATCCTTCCTTGCCCGTGAGGGCCGCTGGATCGGCGCCAAATATGGATTTTTCTGCAACCGTCCCGCGCCGAAAAACGACGCCGGCTGTGTCGACATAGCTGTCGCGGTTAACTGATCTCCCAGTGCCCGCCAGGGCCGAAGAGATGCTGCTCCAACTCGTCCTGGATCCCGAGACGGTTGATCAGGTCGGCATTGGTATACCGGCTTCTCATGTACGGAATCCGGCGGAAGGTATCACGGAGACGCTCCCGCGATATTCCGATCTGTTCGGGCTCATAAGGGGCTCCGACCCGCTTGAGATAATCATGGACCGTATCGAAGGAATAGATCTGGGCGCGGACCTTTTCCTTCAGTTCCGGCCAGACTTCGACAAAACGCTCAAGCTGCTTCCGGAGCGCTTCCTTTCCGATATATTTCCCTTCGGTCTCTTTCAGGGCGCGGGCGAGATGGGCAGGTTTTCCTTCGAAAAGGCGGTAGATCCGTTCCTTCATCTCCTCCCACTCCGGCCACTCAGCGACGGCTTTGTCAATATCGATCTGATCGAGCGAATAATCGATCAGGAACTCCAGGCTCGCCGTTGAGACGAGCGTTCCAATTCCGACCTTGAATCCGTGCGAAACATGCTTTCCGCCCATGCAGAGTCCGTCCATGTCCCAGAAATGAGAGTACTGGTGCTCAGTGCCGGAAGCCGGCCGGGAAGACTGCAGGGCCTGCATGGCGAACCCACTCATAATCAACCCTTCCGCAAGGGCTTCGGTCGCGGGAACATCTCCACCGCGGAGCCCGTCCGGATCGGAAAGGGAGCTGCGGAGCTTCCGCTGGACAAGGTCCCAGGTGAAGGGATCGATCGGCTCGACGCCAATGGCTTCGGCGATTTGCCAGTCGGCTCCCGCAGGGACTTTTGCGATCAGGTCGGCATAGCCCGATGCCACAAGTTCCTTCGGAGCTTCCGCCGAGATGACCGGGTCGAGGATCATTCCTTTCGGGGCCGGGCAGTCCAGGGTCTGTTTGTTCCCGTCGATACTGATGGAAGCGCCGTACGCCGTATAACCGTCCATCGAGGCGGCCGTTCCGACGATCATATAGGGACGCCCCAGGGTATGGGAGACGTATTTTGTAAGGTCATTGATAACGCCGGATCCGACTGCGACGGCAATGGCGTCGAGGGGAGCCAGGTAATCTTTCAGCTTGCATACGAATCCCCATTCGGCAAAAAGGTCCGGATCGTCGAAAATAAAAGGCTCTGCGGCTTTCAGGCCTGCTTTCTCAAGGATGGCCGCGACCTTTTCGCCGGCTACCCGGTATGTATTCGTATCCGCAACGACAACCGCCTTTTTCCCGGGGAAAAGATCCCGGAAAAGGTCCGCCGTTTTTTCCATGGCCCCTTGTCCGATAATGAGGGCCTTCGTGTCTGTTGTCCGCTGAAGGGCTTGTTCAATAATGGTCATTATGATTTATTTTTTAGTCTGTCCATAATAGGCTCCCGGGCCGTGTTTCCGAAGGAAATGCTTGTCTTCCAAGATCTTCGGGATAGCCGCGGCGGGATTGAGTTCAAGGGTAAGCTTCGCCATCCGGGCGACTTCCTCCAGCACCCGGGCATGGTAGACGGCCTCGGCAGGGTCCTTTCCCCAGGTAAACGGGCCATGGTTCCGGACCAGGACGCCGGGGGTCTCGACCGCATTCAGTCCGCGGAAGGTTTCCGCAATCAGCCGGCCCGTTTCCGCCTCATAGGCTCCCGCGACCTGCTCCGCACTGAGGTCTCCCGTACAGGGGACGGGGCCATGGAAATAGTCCGCATGGGTCGTTCCGAGAGAGGGTATGTCCCGGCCGGCCTGGGCCCAGGCAACGGCATAGGTCGAATGCGTATGGACAACGCCTCCGATTGCGGGGAAGGCTTTATATAGTTCAAGGTGGGTCGGGGTATCCGAAGAAGGACGGAGGGTGCCTTCTACGACTTTTCCGTCAAGGTCGACAATGACAAGGTCGTCGGCGGTCATCTCCCCGTATTCGACGCCGCTCGGCTTGATAACGACCCAGCCCTTTTCCCGGTCAATGCCGGAAACGTTGCCCCAGGTATAGATGACAAGCCCCTGACGCACCAGTTCGAGGTTGGCGTCAAGGACTTTTTTTCGAAGTTCTGTCAGCATGGTCTTTTCGTTGGAAGGTGGAACACATCGCGGATCTCCCGGACAGCCTCCGGGGTCATTCCTTCGGGAGTAAAGCCGAATCCCTTGCCGGTCAGGTAGATACAGGCGGCCTTATTGAGAACGTCTGTCTGGTCGAAGGCTTCCATCATATCGGTCCCGACTGCGAGGGTCCCGTGCTTTTCCCAAAGGACGACATCGTAGTCGCGGACTTTCTCGAGGGTCGCATCGGCCAGTTCGACCGAACCGGGAAGGGTATAGGGAACGACTCCGATCCCGAGGGGAGCAAAAGCCAGGGTCTCGGGAATCATGGACCAGAGAACCCGGGTCAGGTATTCCGAATCCAGGAACTCTTTCGAGTGGGACATGGCGACGAGTTCGATCGGGTGCGTATGGAGGGTCGCCTTATAAGAGCTGCCGCTGCCGATCAGGTAATCCTGCAGCATCAGGTGGGAAGGCAGCTCGGAAGTCGGCATGATCCGCCGGTCGGCGATGATCTCATACCGCTCGCAGTCATCCAGGATACGGATGATACTGCCGGCAGCCATCGGGTCGCGTGCGAGATCCCGCATGCGTTTTCCCGTCCCTTTGCAGTAGAAATAGCAGCCTTTGAGGTTCGGAAGGCGGGTCCCGATTCCGACAGGCTCGCCGATGGCCTTGAGCGAGCGCATCTTCCCGTCCGCAAGGGCAGTAATATTGAGTGTCAGGTTGCCTCCGTTCCGCTCGGCCCATCCTTTCTGCCAAAGATAGCCGGCGACCTCAGAAACTTGTTTAAGCTCTTCTTTCAGAGCAGGGTTTGCATTCAGTATTGATTCCATAGTTCGTATTATCTGATCTTTCCTTCAAGCGCTTTCCGGTTGACCCAGAACGGGAGTTTCCCGCCCCGGAGGAATCCCAGGTAATTCCGGATGGCGGCAATGGGAGCGTCACGGAAGGAATTGATGGTATCTCCGCCCTGGTGGTTGGTCAGGGTAATATTGTCATACCGGAGGTAGAATTCGGGGATGACCGGTTCCGTCTCATAGACATCAAAAGCGGCCCCGAGGAGTTTTCCGCTGTCCATCGCCCGCTGGAAGGCCAGCGGATCGACCAGGTAAGACCTGGCGGAGTTGATCAGGTAGGAATGCTCCTTCATCAGGTCGAACTCCCGCTCGGTCATGATGGCGTGGTCGGACCTCGCGTGGAGGGTTACGATGTCAGATTCGGCGAGGAGGCGGTCCATCGGGACCAGTTCCGCGAATCCGTCCGTGATTTCCTTCAGGAAGGGATCGGCGGCCAGGATCCGGCAGCCGAAGGGCTGAAGTTTCCTGGCGACGAGGCGTCCGATGGACCCATAGCCCACGATTCCGACGGTCATATCCGTGAGTTCCCGGATCGTTGTCGCCGTATTCGGATAGATTCGCCGCCACTCGCCGTTTCTGAGGGCAAGGTTTGATCGGGCGATGTTCCGGGTTTCGGAGAGGATCAGGCCGATCGTAAATTCCGCAACGCCGTTGGCATTGTGGGCAGGGTTATTCGAAACGATGACCCCGGCTTCCGTCGCGGCTTCAATATCAATATTTTCCAGTCCGCCACGGCAGGACATGACAGCCTTCAGCCGAGGGGCTTCAGCAAAAAGACTCCGGGTTAGGGGGCAGAGATGGACAATAATCAAGTCTGCATCCCGGACGGCCTCTCCAAGGCCCTCCGGAGTCGGGATCTCTTCCCGGCGGCCCGCTTCTATCGCTTTGACCGTATCCCGCATCTCCCGGCGGTCTTTCTCGCCGAAAAACAAGACTTCCAGCCGGTCGCCCTCCCCGAGGTAGGGCCGGACTCCGTTCTCCATCATTTCGGGGGTGATATAGGCATCCCCCAGGCAAATGACTTTCATACGACGGACTAATATCCAATTACATCATAGAAATCGGTCGTCAGCCAGGTAAAGCCGAGATCCTCTCCGATCTTTTTCATGTACTCGCTGTCAACCATCCAGAGGAAGGTCTCGATGCCGAGGTCCTGGAACTCCTTGATCCACTCGGGGTGATTGAGGATGACGCTCATATTATAAGAGACGCCGGTGAATCCATGCTTTTTGACCTCCTGGGGCGGCATGGAATTGTGCAGGCTCGAAGAATTGAGGCCGACCCGCATCCGAGGCTCCTGGCGGAGGACTTCGTCAAGGGTTTCGCTCTTGAAAGAGAGCATATAGACCTGGTCCATCATGTCCAGTTCCTTGATAAGAGCGAGGGACTGGCGGATGATTTCCTTTTCCTGATCGCCGGGATGGGCCTTGATCTCCAGGAACTGGGTCATCTCCGGGGTTTTCTTCGCCTGCTCGAGCCATTCCCGCAGGTTCGGGATCTGGTGGCCGAAAGGAAGGACATGGGCACGGATCTCATCATAGGTGCTGCCCGTACAGCTCAGTTTTCCTTTCTCGATCACGTTGTCATGGCGGATAACGAGCTGGCTGTCACGGGTCAGATAGACATCGAACTCGCAGCCCTCGCAGCCTTTTTCCTGGGCACGGATCAGGGCGTCAAGGGTATTCTCATCGGTGGTGACTTCCGTCCCGGTCGTGCAGTGGCCGCGATGGCAGAGGACTTTGGGACGGGGGCCGTTCTGGGACGTGCAGGCACAGGCGGCGGCGATGGCGAGGATAAGGGCAATCTTTTTCATGGCTTTTTTTGTGTTATAAAATTATATTCAGTTATTCTCCAGTTTTCCAGATTCCGGAAAAGGCCCGCTGAGGCGGATGCAGAGCATCGTGAGGTCGTCACTGGCTTCTGCTTTTCCGACGTGGGCGGCTACGGCTTTTTTCAGAAGCGATACCGTCGTCCTGGAATCCTTGAAGGGGGCGCTGGAAAGCACCTCCATCATCCGGTCGTTCCCGAACTCTTGATGGGCGCTGTTCTCCGCTTCGTTCAGGCCGTCCGTGAAAAGGAAGAGGGCACGGTCCCGGAACGCCGTTACCGTCTGGCCGCGGAACTCCCATTCCGGAGCAATTCCGAGAGCCGTATTCGCCTCGCAATCAAGCAATTCAGCAACTTCTCCCTGTTTCATCGGCAGCAGAACGGGAGGATTGTGGCCGCAGTTACAGTAGTCCAGCACTCCGGTCCGGAGGTCTGCGACTCCGATAAAGAGCGTCACGAACATCAGCTGCTCATTCTCGGATGAGAGGGACTCGTTGATCTGGCGGGCGATTTCAGTCGGAGGCAGTTCCTGCTGCCCAAGCAGGCGGAACAGGGTTCGGGTCACACTCATGAAAAGGCTCGCGGGAACCCCTTTCCCACTCACGTCTCCTATGCAGAAATAAAGTTTCTCATTCAGGATGAAAAAATCATACAGATCGCCGCCGACTTCCTTGGCTGGGGTGATGGACGCGTACAGGTCGATGTCCTTCCGGTCCGGGAATGGAGGGAAGGTACGCGGGACCATTCCCATCTGGATACTTCTGGCAATCTTCAGTTCCTCTTCAATCCGCTCTTTCTTGGCTGTCGTACGGGTCAGTTCATCGATATAAGACACCAGGGAGGACTGCATGTGCTCGAAGGAGCGAGTCAGCGTTCCGATCTCGTCCAGACGGTTTTCATCCGTGGGGAGGGTGCTGTCAAAGTGGCCGGAAGCGATATTCTCCGCCCCGTTGGCGAGTGCCTCGAGCGGACGGACGGTTTTCTTGATGACCCTGAAACAGACATAGAACATCAGCAGAAGGCCCAGGAGGGCGATTCCGAGGGAAAGAAGCCGAAGACGGTTGAGTCCGGCGAAAACGTCGCTTCGGGGACAGACAATCGCCATGCTCCATCCCGTAGCGCGGAGAGGTTTGTAGAAGACGTAGCAGGGGACGCCGTCCAGCTTAATCTTGCGGACGCCTTCTTCCCAGTCGATCATGGAATGACCGAGGGCGTCCACGTCCGGATCGGGCTTGATCATCCCTTGGGTAAAGATCGTCTGGTAGAAGAGCTTCTCCGGATCGGGATGGACAAGGTAGGAACCGCCGCGGCCGATCAGGATGCTATAGGAATGGGGATAGGGTTTGACGGAGGAGATCGTTTCGGAAAGCCACTTCAGGGATAGGTCCATGGATATCGAGCCGATATAAGCGCCGTCCTCGCCGGTCAGGGGCTTGCAATAGGAGACCAGCTTATCCGTCTCCATCGCCGAATCGTCTTCCCAGTCCCAGTCGCTGTAGGGTTCCGTCCAGCACGGCTGGTTCAGCAGTTTCGGGAGAAGATACCAGTCCATATAGAAGTACTGGTACGTATCGCTTCCCTCCTGCATCGTCTGGACGACATCGCCGACATAACCGGAATAAGCAGAAAAATAATGGTCATTCTTGAAATAATAGGGTTCGAACGAGATCGAACACCCGGAGAGGAATGGGGCGCCCTGAACAGCGCTACGGGAGTACTCTAGCATCGACTCTTTCGAATCGAGATGCCGGTAGACCAGCCATTCGATATTGTCCGCAGCGAGCTCGACATCCTCCAGTATATTGTTCAGTCGGAGGGTCGCATTGTCCAGCACCTGCGTCGCGCCCTTGATGGCTTCTTTTTCGAGGGAATGCCGCGAGTGCATAAACACGAAAGCCTGGGCGGCCAGAGAAATAAGGGCGGAGAACAGAACGACCCAGAGACTCAGCCTTGCAGAGAAAGAATGTTTGAATGATTCGATCAGGTTTCTCATGGCATAAGTTCCTTATAATTGACCTCTCGGGTAATCATACCCGCATCCATCATCAACCGGTTCGCTTTTTCAACCATGTCCTCCCGCACCCGGAATTCCTTCTTACCGGAGTCCGGATCAATCTGGAGGCGCAGGACCTCCTCCAGCATCAGTTGCTGGAGAATCTTGTTGGTGGGGATCCGGTTCTTCTTGACATAGTCCATGACGATTGCCAGCGCCTCTGCCGGGTGGGCTTCGACCCATTCCCAACCCTTCCGGCTTCCCCGGGCAAACGCCTCTGCCTTCCAGGTGTTTTTCTGGTAGGCATTCCGGGTCATATAGACTCCGTCCTGCTGGATATTATATCCTTGCTCCCGAAAGTTGAATACGCCTTGATCCGATCGGAGCAGGCCGGTCTGGAGAAGTCTGTAATACTCGTTGAAACTCATCGCCAGGGTAGCGTCAACCGCTCCGGAAATAAACAGATTGACACAGTTTGATGTCTTGACCCACTCGATTTCCTGATTGTTCCCGAGCGTAACGATACGGGCCAGCTGGTCAAAGCCGGAGTTCCAAACGGCTACTTTGCCTTTTTGGATCGAAAGCGGATCCGTCCCGTTTCGGGAAATCAGCATAATCGCACTGTTCATCGAGGTCTGCAGGATATTGACAAGCTTGGCGCCCGAACTGACCGATTCGATAGCCTGGGCCAGCGGAAGCATCGTCGCGTCAGCCTTCCGCTGGAGGAGCTGGTCGATATTACTTTGGGAGGAAAAAGGATGGACGATCGTCACATCGAGTCCTTCCTCCTCATAATAGCCGTTAGCAAGAGCGGCATAATACCCCGCAAACTGCGCCTGCGCCGTCGACTGCGGCATGAAGACAAAAGAACGGTCCTTTGTCTGGGAGGCCGCAGAGAGCGTAACGGTTAGCAGAATGGCGGTCAGAAGTTTCCTCATTTCGGATGGCATATTATAATCTCAATCTGCTAATATACGAACTTTCGTTGGGGATTTCAAGAATAATCCGTATCTTTATGGCAATTAGAATGATGACCCATGCAAGAAAAGAAAAGCACGATCCTTGTCGTCGATGACGAACACGATCTCGTAGAAATCCTGAGATTCAACCTCCAGACGGCAGGGTACCATGTTGAGACCGCTTATTCTGCGGAAGAAGCCCTGAGCAAAGACCTCTCCCAGGTCGATCTGATCCTTCTGGACGTAATGATGGGCCGGATTTCCGGTTTCGAGATGGCCCGCCGCCTCAAAACCGAACCGTCTACGGAACAGATTCCGATCATTTTCCTGACGGCAAAAGACCGCGAGGAAGATACGATTGCCGGGCTCAAGATCGGCGCGGACGACTATATCTCTAAGCCGTTTTCGCTCCAGGAAGTTCTCCTTCGGATCCAGGCTGTCCTCCGCCGGGCCAAAAGCCATCCTATGGATGGGGAAAGCGTTGATTATGAATCTCTCCACCTGGATCTGACAGGTAAGACACTGACCATCGACGGGGATTCCGTTCCCCTGACCCGTACTGAATTCGACCTCCTCGCCGTGCTGATCCAGAACCCGGAGCGCGTCTTTTCGCGGCATGAACTGATCGACCGCGTATGGCCGGATGGCGTGATTGTGACAGACCGGTCCGTCGATGTCAACATTACCCGCCTGAGAAAGAAATTGGGACGTTACGCCGACAGAATCGTTACACGGTCCGGATTCGGCTACTGCTTCTCGATATGATTCGTTTGTCATTCAAGAACAAACTGCTTATCAGCACCTTACTGATTTTTTCCACCTTTGCCGTTTCATTTATCATCTACCAGCAGAGGCGGGAAAAGGCTTATAAAATCGCCCTTCTGAACCAAAAACTCCAGGACTATAACCTGCACCTCGGGGAAACGATCCTGCTGTCTCTTCCCGATGAAGTCGAGATCGACCAGTTCATCGCCAATCACAGCATCCCCTCCCTGCGGGTAACCATTATCGGTCCGCAAGGGAGCGTACTCTACGACAACCTGACCAAAGATTATGCATCCCTCGGGGACCATGGAAACCGGAAAGAAATCCTTCAGGCGAAAGCGACTGGAAGCGGGTACGTCCTCGACCGGAAGAGCAGTACGATGGACATGGACTATTTCTACTCTGCGACGCTGATCCCGATGACGGGACTGATTATCCGGACAGCCCTCCCCTACGACTCAGACCTGACCCGGTCCCTGAAAGCGGACCGCCATTTCCTTTGGTTCTCCCTCTGGATCATCGCTCTTCTCGCCCTCGTCCTGCAATGGTACATGCGCATGACGGGCAATTCGATTATCAGAAGACAGATCCGGCACAATGAGATCGTCCGTAAAGAGCTGACTCAGAATATATCCCATGAGCTCCGGACGCCGGTGGCCAGCATCCAGGGCTACCTCGAAACGATCCTCAATACGCCCAATATCCCGCCGGAAACGCTCCGTTCTTTCCATGAACGCTGCTACGCACAGACGCAGCGGCTTTCGGCCCTGCTGCAGGATATCTCGACCCTGAACAAACTGGACGAGTCCCCGCAGAAACCGGTATTCGAAACCCTCGACATCGCCCGGATCATCGATACGATCGCCAAAGAGACGGCCCCTTCCTTCCAGCAGAAGAATATGCAATTGAATCTCGCTGTCCCTGAGGCCATTCCGGCTACGGGAAATGCCGTACTCGTATACGGGATTTTCCGGAATCTGACGGACAATGCGATCTTCTACGCAGGCGAGGGATCGACGGTCCGGATCGAAGCGACGGATCTCGGGAAAGAATGGAGGTTCGTTTTTGAAGACAATGGGCCCGGCGTATCAAAGGAGGACCTGCCGCACCTTTTCGAACGGTTCTACCGACTGGACAAGGGGCGCAGCCGCCGGCTCGGCGGGACCGGTCTGGGTCTCGCAATCGTCAAGAATTCCGTGCTTGTCCATGGTGGAAAGATTTCCGTACGGAATGCCAGCCCTTCCGGACTTCGGTTTGAGTTTACACTGAAGAAATAGCCAAACGGCAGACATTACGGGCACATGCCTGGAGGGATTCCGTCGCTTCGCTCCGGCATCCCTTTGAAGGGAGGCTTAAACGGGAACGGCATCACGGGCTGAAAGCCCTCTGTGCTTTTTCGCCGCCTGACCTTATGCAAGCAAGCTTGCAACGGCCAGACGTCAAAAAAGCACCGCAGCTTACGCTGCGATGCCGTTCCTGTTTGCGGAAGGTGAGGGATTCGAACCCCCGGAGCCTTTCAGCTCAACAGTTTTCAAGACTGCCGCCATCGACCACTCGGCCAACCTTCCTGATTTGCATAGGAATGCAAATATAATCATATTTCTTCAAAATCTGCAAAAAAAGCCCCGGGAAATCGAAATGTTCCCGGGGTCAAAAAAAATTTCAAAAATTTTTACATTTTTTTGCAACGTTTTCGTCGCGAATTGCATCTTATGAGTGTTATCTCAAAAAGATAATCCTATTTATAACCTTGGAAGACCCGGCCCACCAGGCCGGGTCTTTCCATTATTCTTCGTCATAGCCCGTTGCCTTGGCTCCCCAGATGGTCGCCAGGACGCCGATTGTCAGGATTGCTGCGACGATGACGGTTACATAGGTTCCGTTCCAGCCGTAGTGGTCCGCGACATAACCAAATCCGACACCGGAGATGACTGTGCTGGCATAACCGAAGATGCCCAGGATTCCATTTGCCGTTGCGGAAGCCCGGTTGGTCGCATGCTGTGCCGCACAGATCCCGAGAAGGGCCTGCGGTCCGTAGATGAAGAAACCGATCATCATGAACGGGAAGAGCATAGCGACCCAAGAAGAACCGACCGGCAGTTTCCAGAAGAGGAAGACGCACAGAGCAGCTCCGATCATACAGACGAGGCTCGTATGATGCGCTTTGCTATGGAAGATATGATCCGTGGCCCAGCCCCAGAAGAGCATGCCGAGATTACCGCCGACCAGCTCGAAAAAGAGCATGACGGTTGTCGCAGAGGCCATGGACAGTCCCTTGTTTTCCGTCAGGATGGTCGGTCCCCAGTCCAGGCAGGCGAAACGGACGACATAGACGAAGAAGTTTGCAGCGGCGAGGGTCCAGATGATCCGGTTGCCATAGACGTGCTTCTTAACGAAAGCGGCATGCTCAGCCGCTTCTTCAGGCGTCGTGACAATCGCTTTTTTCTTGCCGACGACCTCGGGGAGGCCTACGTCGGAAGGAGAATCTTTCAGCGTGAAGAACAGCCAGATCGCCCCGATGAACGCAACGCCTGCAGGGATCAGGAAACACCAGCGCCAGGCTCCGTAATGGGCGGCGAACTGGAGGACCTTGGGATCCGAGATTTCAAGACCGAGGTTCGCAGCGATGGCAGAGACCGCTTCGGGGTTACCGCTCATATCGACGCCGAGATGCGGCATGACAACCCAGCCGCAGAGGGCGATGGCAAGGCCGGCTCCGATCGAATGGGACATGTTCCAGATACTCATTTTCGTCGCCAGTTCCTGCGGTTTGATCCACTGGGTCAGGGTCTTGGTACAGGGCGGCACGCCCATTCCCTGGAGGAATCCGTTGATCAGCCAGAGCATGCCCATCACATAGACGAGAACGGACGCGATAGCGGCTCCGTCTCCCGCCTTGGCAGAGACGCCCATGATCAGCCGGGTAAAGAAATCCGAGGTACCGAAAAGAATATTGACGATGGCACAGAGCATCAGGCCGAGGCTCATGACTTTCCTGGCGCTGTTGCGGTCGGTGATGATGCCGACGACATACCGGGAGAGTCCGTAGATAATCCCATGCAGGGTCAGGAAGAGACCGAGCTGGGTCTTTGTGATGCCGAACTCGGCTCCGAGACCGGGCATCGAGAAGGAGAAGTTCTTACGGACGAGATAGAAGATGGCATAACCGACCATCGTAACGATGATCGTACGCCACTGCCAGTATTTCAGGCCTTTCTGGGTTACATTCGAACTCATTATTCTTTCGCGAAAAATATATATTGGAACAGAATCAGATAGATAGCACCGACCGTTACGCAGCTATCAGCAAAGTTGAACACTGGCTCGAAGAAAATATGTCCGCCCACAAGCGGCATTCCCTCAGGCCAGGTCCAGAGCGGGAAGTACAGCATGTCGACAACCTTTCCCTGCATGAAGGGGGCGTAATGGCCTAAGGTTGCGACGGCCGTATAGGTCGATTCGGAGAAGACCAGTCCGTAGAAAAGGCAGTCGATGATATTTCCGAGCGCTCCTGCCGTAATGAGGGTCAGCCCGACGAGAACGCCTGTCGGAACTTTTTCCTCACGCCGGCAAAGGCGGCCGATCCACCAGCAGAGAAAGCCGAAAAGCACGATACGGAAAGTCGTCAGGAGATACTTTCCGACAACGCCCCCGAAGGACATGCCGAACGCCATTCCCTTGTTTTCGACAAAAAGAAGTTGGAACCAGTCTCCGAAAACCGGAATGCTCTGCCCGAGAGTCATATTCGTCTTGACCAGAATCTTGATGACCTGGTCAATTATGACAAGAACGGCACCCAGCAGGAGCAGTTTCTTCTGCCGGCTCATCAGTGGCGTCCGGTTTTGGCCAGCATTTCCTTGGCCTCAACGGTCAGGGTTGCATGAGGAACCAGGCGGAGACGCTCTTTCGGAATCAGTTTCCCGGTTACCCGGCAGACACCGTACGTCTTGTTTTCTATCCGCGCAAGAGCAGCCTCCAGGTTCTGGATGAACTGGTACTGGCGCTGGGCAAGCTGGCTTGCCTCTTCCTTGGAGCGCTGGAAGGCACCGTCGTCTTCGACGGTCTTGAACGTCGGGGCGGTATCTTCAATGTCATTTCCCCCATTGTGCATGACGACATAGCGGAGCGTCTTATATTCGGCCTTCGCCTTTTCCAGCTTTTCAAGAATGATGGCGCGGAACTCTTCAAGCTCCTCATCACTGTAACGGGTTTTAACATTCTCTTCCATAAGCTTATACAATAAAGGTTACAACTTATTTTTCAACGTTGATACGGACGGTTCCTCCTTCCCATTCAACCTCCTTTGCGGAGGAAGGGGCATCCGTGAGGGCATGGACACGCACTTCGGTCGAAAGGGTCTGGGCCCCGACGTACTCGCCGAATTCGTCAAGGGACTCGCTGACGGAAGGAAGATCGGTATAGATATCGGTTATAATCCGGTCGGTCACGTCGAACCCGCTGTCTTTGCGGAGATTCTGGATCCGGTTGATCAGCTCGCGTGCGACGCCTTCCCGGCGGAGACGGTCCGTCAGTTCGACGTCGAGGGCAATCGTAAGGGAACCTTCCGAAGCAACCAGCCAGCCCGGCATGTCCTCGGAGGAAATCTGGTAGTCTCCCGGATGGAGGACGACGTCGCCTCCGGGCAAGGCAAGCACATAGTCCGCTCCGGCGGTTTCCGCATTCTGCAGAGCGGTAATCTTCTGCTGGTCAAGGGCTCCGAAGGCTCCGGCGATTTCTTTCATCCGGGCGCCGTAGACCTTGCCGAGCGTCTTGAAATTCGGCTTGATCTTTTTGGTAATGATACCGGTCGTGTCGGCGATGAATTCCATTTCCTTGACATTGACCTCGCCGAGGATCAGCCGTTTGACGTCTTCCAGCTGGTTGCGGACCTTGTCGGAGATGACGGGGACAAGCATCTTGGCAAGCGGCTGGCGGACCGGGATGGAAACTTTCTTCCGCAGGGCAAGGACCATCGACGAAGCCTTCTGGGCCAGGGCCATGCGTTCCTGGAGATCGATATCGACCGCCTCTTCGCAGATCTGGGGCATCAGGACATAATGGACGGATTCCTCTTTGCCGCCGAGATCGAGATAGAGCTGGTCCATAAAGAAGGGCGCAATCGGAGCGGAAAGGACGGCGACGTCGGTCAGCACCTCATGGAGGGTCTGGTAGGCCGAGCGTTTGTCCTGGCTCATGCCGCCGCCCCAGAAACGTTTCCGGTTGAGACGTACGTACCAGTTCGAGACATGGTCGCAGACGAAATCCTGGATCAGGCGTCCCGCCGTTGTGATGTCGTAATCCTCATACGCGGCCCGGACCTCCTTGATGAGGGTATTGAGCAGCGAGATGATCCATCGGTCGATTTCCGGCCGCTCAGCGTAAGGGACCTTCGGGGCGGCAGGATCGAACCGGTCGATATTGGCATAGAGGGCAAAGAAGGAATAGGTGTTGTAGAGGGTTCCGAAGAACTTCCTGCGTACTTCTTCAACGCCGGATTCGTCGAATTTGAGGTTGTCCCACGGCTGGGCGTTGGTCAGCATGTACCAGCGGAGCGCATCGGGGCCATAGGTGTCGAGTGCCTTGAACGGGTCTACGGCGTTGCCGAGACGTTTCGACATCTTATTGCCGTTCTTGTCGAGGACGAGGCCGTTGGAGATGACCCGGCGGAAGGCCGGAGTACCGCTGACCATCGTATGGATCGCATGGAGGGTATAGAACCACCCGCGGGTCTGGTCGACGCCTTCAGCAATGAAGTCTGCGGTCGCGCCGAAGCCCTTCGTCCCGAGTCCCCGAAGTCCTTCCTGGGCATAGGGCATGGCGCCAGAATCGAACCAGACGTCGATCAGGTCGCTCTCCCGGACCATCTTCTTGCCGGAAGGTGAAACCAGGAAGATCTGGTCTACGTAAGGACGGTGCAGATCGATCTTGTTATAATTGTCAAGGCTCATATCCTTAGGATCGAAACCTTTGTCTTTCAGCGGATTGGAGGTCATGAAACCCGCAGCGACGGCTTTTTCGATCTCCTGGTAGAGCTCGGCAGCGCTGCCGATGCAGATTTCTTCTTTTCCGTCTTCGGTCCGCCAGATCGGGAGCGGAGTGCCCCAGAAACGGCTCCGGCTGAGGTTCCAGTCCTGGATATTCTCCAGCCACTGGCCGAAACGGCCCGTTCCGGTCGATTCGGGCTTCCAGACAATCTGCTTGTTGAGGGCGATCATCTCATCCTTGACGGCGCTGGCCTTGATGAACCAGGAATCCAGCGGGTAATAAAGGACCGGCTTGTCGGTGCGCCAGCTGTGCGGATAGCTATGGACATGCTTCTGCATCCTGAAAAGCCTTCCATCCGCCTTCATCATCAGGCAGAGGTCGAGATCGAGGGTCGGGGCATCTGCAGGAAGGGTATCATCGAATGCGTTCTTGACATAGCGGCCGGCAAACTCCCGGTAGGACGGATCGACGGATTCCGCGACATAGCGGGGATCCATGTCTTCAAGGCGGAAGAAACGGCCGGCGAGGTCGACCTGGGCACGGCGGTTTCCATCCTTGTCGAGCGGCATGATGGCCGCAATCCCGGAGGCCGCGGCGACCCGCTTGTCATCGGCACCGAAAGTCGGAGCGATATGGACAATGCCCGTACCGTCCTCAGTCGTGACGTAATCGCCGGGGATGACCCGGAACGCATCGCCGTCCGGACGGAACCAGGGAATCAGCTGGTGGTAGCGGATACCGACGAGGTCGGAACCTTTGAAAACACCGTCGAGGACCTTGTAAGGGACGATTTTGTCGCCCTGGACATAGCTGTCGAGGGGGACGTTCTCCCCTTTCGGGTTGAACCAGGCGCCGACAAGGGCCTTGGCCAGGACGAAGACGGCCGGTTCGCCGGTATAGGGGTTGAACGACAGGACGCGGACGTACTCGATGTCCGGGCCGACGCAGAGCGCCGTATTGGACGGGAGGGTCCAGGGGGTCGTTGTCCATGCCAGGAAATAAGCCGGAACGGATTCCGTACCGAAGATGGGCTGGGAAAGGCCGTCCTTGATAATTTCGAACTGGCAGGTCGCCGTCGTATCGGTCACGTCTTTGTAGCAGCCGGGCTGGTTGAGTTCATGGGAACTCAGTCCGGTTCCGTCAGAGGGAGAATACGGCTGGATCGTAAAACCCTTGTAGAGGAGCCCGCGCTCATAGATCTTTTTCAGCAGGTACCAAAGCGTCTCGATATAACGGTTGTCATACGTGATATAAGGATCGTTCGTGTCGACCCAGTATCCGACCCGCTCGGTCATATTGACCCACTCGCGGGTATATTTCATAACCTCGCGGCGGCAGATCGCATTGTATTCCTCGACGGAAATCTTTTTTCCAATATCTTCTTTGTGGATTCCGAGCATTTTCTCGACGCCCATCTCGACCGGGAGGCCGTGGGTGTCCCATCCTGCCCTGCGGGCTACCTTATAGCCTGTCTGGGTCTTGTACCGGCAGATGGCGTCTTTGATCGAACGCGCCATTACATGGTGGATGCCCGGCATGCCGTTTGCGGAAGGCGGGCCTTCAAAGAAAATGAACTCCGGAGCGCCTTCCCGCAGCTCCAGGGATTTCTCAAACGCCTTGTTCTTCCGCCATCTGTCCAGAACGGTATTCCCCGCTGAAACAAGATCCAAACCCTTATACTCTTTGAATGTCATATTTTTTGTCTAATTTTGCATCGGTTTAATAACCTACAAAGATACAATTTTCCAAGGTATTATCAAAGAAATGAACACGGTTGACATCATTATCCTGCTCTGTTTCATACCGGGAATCGTCCGTGGCCTGTCGAAAGGTTTTCTGGAACAGGGGCTGACCCTGATCGGAATCATCGCCAGTGTATGGGCTGCCTTCAAGTTTTCGAATCTGGTATGTGCCTGGATCAAACCCTACCTGGAGATTTCCGAAACACTCCTGAACGTGGTCGCTTTCGCGCTCGTACTGGTCGCCGTGATCCTCGCCGCCATCCTGCTGTCGAAACTCCTGACCAAGGCTGTCGAGGCAGCCATGCTCGGCTGGCTCAACAAGATCCTGGGCGTTGCGGCCGCCTGCGCCGTCACAGTCCTCGTACTCGGCCTTTTCATCATCCTCTTTGAGACCCTCAATCTGAAATTCAACATCGTCAAAGGCGACATCCTCTCACAATCCGTCCTTTACGGTCCTCTCCGGGATGCGGCTTATGTCGTATTCCCCTATCTGAAACAACTTCTGTTCAAGCAATAACAATGGCCCGGATCCTATATATAGAAACTTCCACATCCCTTTGTTCAGCCGCCCTGTCCGAAGACGGCCGCATCATCTCAGAAAAAGAAAGCGCTGAGCCACGCGCCCATGCCGCCATGACTGCTCCTTTTGTCAAGGAAGTCCTCGGAGGACTGCCCGTCGGCGCGTGCGACGCAGTATGCGTCAGCAAGGGCCCCGGATCCTTCACGGGCCTTCGGGTCGGCGTATCGACCGCCAAGGGACTCTGCTTCGGGAGCGGCATCCCGCTGCTCTCCGTCGGGACTCTGGAAACGCTTTACTGGCAGGCTTTTACAGAAAAACTAATCCCAGAAGGATGCCGGTATGTCGTTCCGATGATCGATGCCAGGAGAATGGAAGTCTATACGGCTGTCTTTACGGCCGAAGGACGCCAATTGACGGAAGTCCGGCCGCAGGTCGTCGAGGCGGACACGTTTGCATCCCTCCTCTCGGAGGGGCCCGTCCTTTTCATCGGAGACGGAGCGCTGAAATGCCGCGAAACGATCGCCTCGGAAAATGCCTTTTTCCATGGATGCTGTCCCAAGGCATCCTCCATGCTCATCCCCGCCGAACGGGCCTATCAGGAAAAACGGTTCGAAGACGTAGCGTACTTCGAACCGTTCTATCTCAAGGAATTCATCGCGACTGTCAGCCGCAAGAGCCTTATTTAAGGACTTTTGAAAGGTACTGACGGAGGGTCGCCTCACTGGTGATCCCAGTATCGGAAACAATCTCCCCATCTACGAGAAGGGCCATGCGCGGCAAGCCCGTAATTCCATAGTATCCAAACAGCGGAGAACGGTCTCCCCGTACGTCGCAGACCTGCGTCCAGGGAAGTTTCTGGTTGCGGACGACCGTCGCCCATGCCGTCTTGTCGACATCGAAGGAAACGGAATAGATATCGAATCCTCGGTCATGGAAGGTCTCGTATACCGGCAGGAGGGAGTCCAGATTGAACATTTTCATTTCATCCGTCGCTGCCCAGAAATAAAGAAGGACCGCACGGGAATCCAGATCCGACAGTTTGACCCGTTTTCCGTTTACGTCCGGAAGATCGATATCTACGTAACCGATCTCATTGGCAAGTTCCAGCCGCTGGCCCATCTCAAGGGCCTTGTAACGGCGGTCCGCTTCCTTTGCGAGCGCCTTGACATAGCGGGATTCGGGATAGACGGTCTTGAGGGAATCGGCCAGGCTCCGGAAATGGAGGGCATCCGTCGGCTGGCTGAAAACCTGGAACCCATCATCTACGTTCTGGTAGAGAACAGGGAGGGAGGTCAGGGAATGCGAGTTGGAAAGGACATAGGCAACAGCCTTCCGGTAGTACTCGACGTAGGCACGGGATATTTTCCCTTGGATCTCACGGGCTTCCGGCGTACCGTCGGCCTGCGCGAATTCTTGGCGGAGAGCGGCGATCCTGACCTGGAAATCCGCATACTCCTTCTCAACCTGGCGGAGCTTTTCCGATTCCTCGGATCCTTCGACCGTCCAGGTGCCGTCGGGTTCGGTTACGACCTTGACCCTGTCACCCTTCTGGAGAAGCAGGGAGGCGATTTTCCGGTCGCCGTTGAAAAGATAGATAAACTCCGGCTTCCCCTCTTCTACGTCTACCTTATAGGAATAGGCACCGGCGGCATCCGTTTTGACGGTATCAAGAGTCTGGTACTTATTGACATCGAGCAACCTCACGATAACATCCGTCTCGGGAGCGTCTTTCAAGACTCCGTCAATCCGGGCGGAAGGCTGGCTGCAGCAGGCAAATGAGAGGGCAGCTGCGACGAGAGCGGCAAATCTAGCGGTTTTCATAAGCGGTACGGATTGAGTCGGCAATTTGCTGCATTTCCTCCGGGGAGAGCGAGAGTTTCTCCTTCCGGAAATCCAGATCAGCCTCGCTCTGGAGCGGGACAAGGTGGATATGGGTATGAGGAACTTCCATGCCGAGGACGGCGACACCGATCCGTTTGCAGGGGACGGCGGCCTTCAGGGCGATGGCGACCTCGCGGGCAAAAGCGGTCAGGCCGGCATAGGTCTTTTCATCGAGGTTGAAGATATAGTCCTCTTCAACATGGCGGGGAATGACGAGGGTATGTCCCTTTGCGAGGGGAGCAATATCGAGGAATGCATAGAAATCCTCGTTCTCGGCGACCTTGTAAGAAGGAATTTCGCCGGCTGCAATGCGGGAAAAAATCGTAGCCATCAGATAGAGATGTCAAGAATTTTAAATTTCATGATGCCGGAAGGGACCTGAGCCTCAACGATTTCACCTTTTTCATGACCGAGGAGGGCTTTTCCGATCGGAGTGGTAGAGGCAAGTTTCCCTTTGGAAAAATCCGCTTCGGTCTCTCCGACGATCGTAAACTGCATGACCATCTTGTTGGACAGGTTCTCGACCTTCACCTTCGAGAGGAGCTGCACTTTGTCGGTAGAGAGCAGGGATTCGTCGATGACGCGGGCGTTCGCCACCTTGTTTTTCAGGCGTGCGATCTTGACTTCCAGAAGCCCCTGGGCGTCACGGGCGGCATCATACTCCGCATTTTCGGAGAGGTCGCCCTTCTCCCTCGCCTCCGCAATCGCTGCGGAAATGACCGGGCGCTGGGCCAACGCGTCGGCGAGTTCTTTCTTCAGCTGGTCCAGACCAGCCTGAGTCATGTACTCAATTTCCATATCGTTCTTTAATTTTTTAATTTTATCAAGCAAACATAACTAAAAAGGAGTCCTGACCATGACGGCAGAACCCTTTGTCCGTTGCAAATATAGCAATTATTTCACAATCTCACAAAGAGAGGCAGGAATTTTTCCCCGGCAGGCTTCCCGGTCCTTGGAGAGCTGCTCAGAGAGCGCCTCAAGAGAATCAAAATGCCTCTCTTCCCGTATTTTAGCCACGAATCCGACTCGGATATCCAAACCGTAGATATCTTCGTTGAAATCGAAGATATGCGTCTCGATCGTGCGGGCATTCCCGCTGCCGACCGTCGGGCGGACTCCGATGTTGCACATACCGGAAAAGCGGCGCCCGACCGTCTCGACTTCAACGGCGTATACCCCGTCGGAAGGAACCATCTTGAGCGGGTCGTAAAGCTGCATGTTCGCGGTCGGGAAACCGATGGTCCGGCCGAGTTTGTTTCCTGCTACGACAACGCCATGGAGCCAGTAACGGTAGCCCAGCATCGCCTCGGCATCCTCGACCAGGCCCTCTGAAAGGGCTTCCCGAATCTTTGTAGAACTGACCGTCACCTCCTCGGGGGGAAGGGATTCTCCTTCAGACCGTCGCTCCGCGACCCCTCCCGGCAAGCCGGGCCCCTCCCTCTTACATGGCCGAGGGTGGCCATGGGTCTGCAGGGGAAATCCCTTTCCCCGGAGCGGGATGGTCACAGGTGATTCGACGATCACCCGGAGTCCGAGACGCTCCGCGATCGGAACGATCTCCCGGGCGGAAAGCAAGTCGCTGCCAATCCGGTTGTCATACCCGAGGACCACCGTCGTCGCGCCGTAACGGCCGATCAGCACGTCCCGGAGATAGGCTTCCGTCGTCAGGCGGCTGAACTCCCGCGTAAAAGGCAGCACCTCGATCCGGTCGACTCCGAGCCCTTCCAACAGCCGCCTCTTTTCTTCCAGCGACGTCAGCAGCCGAAGATTCCGTGCGTCATTCTGCAGGACATTCCGCGGATGGGGCCAGAACGTAATGACCAGGGACTCCTCCCCGGAGGCCTTCGCCTCGGAAAGGAGCCTGTCGATTACATGGCGGTGTCCCAGATGGACCCCGTCGAAAAAGCCTGTCGAAACTACAGCCATTTGACACATTCGAAGTCCTGCCGGTGCGGCATCTTCGGATTTTTGGCAAAGACGCGCGTCGCGACCTGGTACATACCGGTCTTGTCCGGAAGGAAAGTGCACTGGTATTTGCATACTCCATCTGCAAAATCAACCGGCTGATACTCGTTGATTTCGCTGATATGGAGCTGGCCATGGGCATCCGTATAGGCGAAGATGGTTTCAACCCCGATATCATCCGGGGTCAGGTCACCAAGATTCAGGACGACCTCAGAATGGAGACGGTTCTTGTCGGAAAGATCATAGGAGATATCCGGACCGCTCCGGGATATCAGCGTAACGTTCTCCCATTCCCGGCGGACCCGTTTCTTCCAGGCCGCAATCTCGCGGGCAATCTTATAATCGTCCGCGACGACGGAAACGGCACGCTCCGCCTGCGGGATATAATACTGATTGAGATAGTCCGTCAGCATGCGGTTGGTCGTGAAATTGCTGGCGACCTTCGCGATGGTATTCTTGATATACTCGATCCAGCCTGCAGAACGGCCCGTAGCGGGATTGATACCGTAATACGTCGGAATGATCTCATTTTCGAGAATCGTGTAGATCGTAGCCGCATCGAGCTCATTCTGATAGTTGTTGTCATCGTAGACCTGTTCCTGCGGGAGGGCCCAGCCGGCGCCTTTCTTATAGCCTTCCACCCACCATCCGTCGAGGACGGAAAAATGCATGGTCCCATTCATGGCAGCCTTCTCTCCCGAGGTTCCGGAAGCCTCCAACGGACGGGTCGGGTTGTTCATCCATACGTCGACGCCCTGGACCATCCGCTTGGCGAGGGTAATGTCATAACCCGGCACAAAGACGATCCGGCCGATGAAACGCTCATCCTTGGAGATGTCGACAATATGTTTGAGGAAGTCCTGTCCGGCCTTGTCGGCAGGATGGGCCTTGCCGGCAAAGAAGAACTGGACCGGGCGATTCGGATCATTGACAATCCGGTCGAGACGGTCGAGATCGTTGAACAGGAGGGTCGCCCGCTTATAGGTCGCGAAACGACGCGCAAAACCGATCGTCAGCACATCGTCCCGGAGCCTTTCGAGGATCGTAACGAGCTCGGAAGGAGAGTAATGGTTGGAGATGGACGTATCCTGGAGACGCTCCTTGACATACTTGATCAACTTCGTCTTGAGGGTCTTCTTGATATTCCAGACTTCCTCATCCTCAACCTGATAGATTCCGTCAAAGCAGGACTTGTCGTAGTGGTGGGTCTTGAACTCGGGACCGAAGACCCGCTCATGGACCGGCTTCCACTCCGGAGCCGTCCAGGTCGGATAATGGACCCCGTTCGTGACATAGCTGACATAGAGTTCCTCCGGCAGATAGCCCGGGTACATGTGGGCAAAGATCTTCTGGCTGACCTCTCCGTGGAGCTTCGACACGCCGTTGACGTTCTGCGAGCAGTTGGCGGCGAGGTTCGACATGGAGAATTTCTCGGAAGGGTTCTTCGGATTGTCCTTGCCGAGGGCCATCAGGGTCTCCCAGTCGATCTTGAGCCGCTCGGGATAGTGGCCGATATACTTGCGAAGCATACCCTCATCAAAAGCGTCATGGCCTGCGGGGACGGGAGTATGGGTCGTAAACAGGGAAGACGCACGGACAACTTCCATGGCTTCCGCATAATCCAGGTTATCGTTCTCGATATACTCGCGGAGCCGCTCCAAGCCGATGAAGGCGGCATGCCCCTCATTGCAGTGATAGACCTCGACTGCGATGCCGAGTTTCCGGAGGGCACGGATACCGCCGATTCCCAAAAGCAGTTCCTGTTTGAGCCGGTTCTCCCAATTGCCGCCGTAGAGGTGATAGGTAACCTCGCGGTCTTCCGGTATGTTGGCCTCATAATCCGTGTCCATCAGATAGAGATCGGTACGGCCGACTTCGACCTTCCAGAGGCGCGCAGTGATATTGCGGCCCGGGAAGGCGACGCTCGTCGTGACCCAGTTGCCATCGGCATCCAGGACCGGCGATGCCGGTATCTTCGTGAAATCCTGGGCGTCATACTTTGAAATCTGGTATCCCTGGCTGGAAAGGACCTGGGTGAAATAGCCGTAACGATAGAGGAATCCGATCGCTACGAGATTGACATTCATGTCGGACGTCTCCTTCAGGTAGTCGCCGGCGAGGATGCCGAGACCGCCGGAATAGATCTTCATTGACGTATCCAGCCCGTACTCCATGCAGAAATAAGCCACGGAAGGATCCTTGCGCTCGCTTTTGGCCGCCATATAGGCATCAAACTCATCGAGGACGGCACGCATCCGGGCCAGGAATTCCTCGTCTTCGGAAAGGGCCTTGAATTTCTTGAGGCTGACTTTGTCAAGGACGACGGAAGGATTGTGTCCGGAGCGATGCCAGATATCGGGATCGATCGATCTGAACAATTCTTTTGCATTCTCGTTCCAGCACCACCAGAGGTTCTTGGCAAGCCGCTCGAGGGGAGCCAGTTTTTCGGGAAGGTGGCGGGTTACCAGGACGCTTGTCCAGGTCGGAGTATTGATATCGAGTTTGGTATATTGCATGGTCTTGTCTTTGGTTTTGTAGGAGGAAAGATGGCTCGAGACCTTAGCAAGCGCTTGTGAATAAGCCTCCTTGTAATACTTGATCTGATTTTCCCAAAGGGCGATGGACGCCACTTCGCGGGCATTTTCCCGGTACCGGTTCCGGTCTTCTCCGTCCAGGGAAGCAATTTCGCGGACGCGGTCGACAACCCCGTCGACAACATCCGAATAATTGGCATCCGTCCGGTCCAGCACCGTAATGCCGGGATGCTGACCGGCATAATGGGTACGTACCCAGAGACCGAACCCGGCAAGGGTCGTCGTCAGGGTCGGAATCCGGAAAGCCAGGGCTTCCAGCGGAGTATATCCCCAGGGCTCATAGTAGGACGGGAAGAGAGCCAGGTCCAATCCGCAGAGGATGTCGTAATATGGCATGTTGAAGACTCCGTCGTTTCCGTTCAGATAGGACGGGATGAAGTAGACCTTCACCTTGTCGCCCAGCGCATTGTTGAGACGGATCTCGCCCAAGCGGCGGGTTATGATGTCGTACTCCGGGTTCATCAGGGAATGGGACACCTGGGTCCTGTATTGCTCGTCTCCCCGTCCGTTCAGTTTCGCAACCAACTCACGGTCAGGACCATTGTGGCCTGAAGGGATCATGATAAACGCCTGGATACTGCGGCCTTCGAAGTTGGAATTGTTAACCCTGTCAAGGGCATCGAGGAAAACATCTATACCCTTGTTGCGGTACTCGTACCTTCCGCCGATCCCGATAAAGATCGCATCTTCAGGAACCGGTTCCGCGGACATGGCCGTCGCGACTTCGACAAGGCGCTTGCGTGCCCGGTCATGAGTCCGTTTGTAATCCTCGTCGGAAGCGGGAGTAAAACTGTTCTCAAAGCCGTTCGGGGTCACGATATCGACCGGCCGGCCGAGGAACTGGCGGCATTCCCGGGCGGTAATGTCGCTGACTGTCGTAAAGATATCGGCATTCCGGGCCGAAGTCTTCTCCAAGGAGTGCCGGGCGACGACATTGAACTGCCGTGCCTTTTCGTCTCCGTCGAAGGAATCCATCCCGTCATAGAGAGGGAGATTGTTTCCGGCCAGGCAACGTCCGACGACGGTCGCATGGGTTGTGAAGACGGTTGCGACGGGGATCTTGCAGCGCTTGACATACAGCAGTCCGGCACCGGTCTGCCACTCATGGAACTGGGCGACCACATGGTCACTGTCCCGGAGATTGAAATTATAGAAACTCTCGATGACCCGTCCGGCAGCATAGCCGAAAAGGGCGGACTCTTTGTAATCCCAGTTCCCGGAGATGCTGTCAACGCCGAATTCCTTCCAGCAATTGGTCAGGATTTCATCCTGACGCGGAAGGAACTGCTTGAAATCCACGAGGATAGCCGTCGGCTTCCCGGGGACGTTCCACTTTCCGAGTCTGACCCGCAGACCTTCTTCCGCCGCCTGCAGTTTCCAGGAACGATAGAGCAAGGGGTCTTCAATGAAATCGGGGTTACTCTCCGTATTCATCCACACATCCGGACCGATCAGGATATGATGCCTGCCGAGCTCCGATTTGAGGTGCAGGGACTTGGTCGCAATCACCGTATAGATGCCGCCGACCTTGTTGCACACTTCCCAACTGACCTCAAACAGATAGTCCGGTACCAATTTTTTATTTTCCATCCGTTATAATTAATACACTACTTTTTCTTGACTGCCTTTTTCTTTACGGCCGCCGGCGCAGCGGTCGCTTCCTTGATTGCTTCCTCTTTGACATCCAGGGCGGCCCGCTGCTCGTCGAGACGGATCTGGAAATCCGAAATGACGTTCATATAATTGATAAAGGCCTCATACGGGGTGTCGTAAGGATTGAAATATTTATGCACTTCCCCATCGGAGAAGAACTTGGTGCACATATAGTAGAAATGGTCGCTCTCCTGGAGATGACCGAAATCGCTCCAGAGAACCGGGTCATTCACGATCGAGAGTTTCTCGGTCATCGCGTAGACCTTGTTGAAAGCTTCCTGCTGGAGTTCGTTGCCGAGCCAGGCCGTGACATCGCGTTCTTCATCCGCCCATGAAATGGCGTCAGGGACATCGAGAGACGCTACGGCTTTATGTTTTTTCACCGCCTCAGACGGCGTAACGAACTCGAAGGTCCCGTCATTGATCACCATTCCGGGCAGGGCCTGCATGAACTCGAAAATGCCGGAAGCGGCATTCTGGTGCTCGCCGAAGGTCTCGTAATCCATGAACAGGTTCACGATTTCGTCTTCTGCGGCATTCTCTTTCATACGGCCGATGAACTTTTCTGCCGTCAGGGGCCACTGGTCCCAGCTCCTGTCAGAGAAACGGAAGGCGATATCATCGCTCAGGCCCCAGTTTCTCAGCAGAAGTTTCAGCCGCGGCTTCGTCTCACAGGAGTATACGAAGTTCGGGCTCTTCCAACCCAGGATATGGCGGGCACCTTCGGTCAGCATGGCCTTGAATCCGAGCGCATAGACCTGCTCGCCGATGGCATTGGAATAGATCAGTTCCGTATTGCGGAAGACCGTAGGGACGACTCCGAAAAGTTCGGAAATCTTGCTGCGGTGCTTTTCTACCTGATGCACGAACTCGGCCTGGGAGGCCAGGGATGCGAGGGAATGATAATAGGTCTCGCACAGGAATTCAACCCGGCCGGTCTCCGCGAGGGCGCGGAAACTGTCGATCACTTCGGGAGCATAGCGCTCGAACTGCTCGAGGACGGTCCCGGTAATGGAGAAAGAGACCTTGAATCCGGGATTGCGGCGGATCTCTTCGAGAAGGAGCGCATTCATCGGAAGATAGCAGCGCTGGGCAATCCGCCGGAGTATCGTCCGGTTGGCAAAATCGTCATAATAATGGGAGTCTTTCCCGATATCGAAGAACCGGTATAATCTGAGTCTGGCAGGCTGATGGACCTGGAAATATAGACAAACGCTTTTCTTTGCCATAACGATACTATTTTAATACGGATTCATATACAGCTTTAAGTTTGGCGGTCGCCGCGTTCCATTTGAGCGCATTGACCTCGTCGTATCCGGCCTTGGCGGAGAATGCGGACAAGGCGGGATAATGCAGGAGGGCGTAGATATCGTCCGCCATGGCGTCGACATCCCAGAAGTCCACCTTGAAAGCATATTTGAGCACTTCCGCGGCTCCGGACTGCTTCGAAATGATCGAAGGGACACCGGTGCGCATCGCCTCAAGCGGCGAGATGCCGAACGGTTCGGAGACGGAAGGCATGATATAGACATCGGAAAGGGCGAACATCTTCTGGACATCCGCACCGCGGAGGAAGCCGGTGAAATGGAACCGGTCCGAAATGCCCAGACGGGCAACGTACCGGATGCTCCGGTTCATCATATCCCCGCTCCCGGCCATCACGAAACGGACATTCTTGGTCCGCTTGAGGACCTTGGCCGCGGCCTCGATAAAATACTCCGGTCCCTTCTGGAACGTGATGCGTCCGAGGAAGGTCACCGTCTTTTCCCTGACCCCGCGGCTGACTTCGATATTCTCCCGGCCGCTGAAATCCACGGCATTGTGGACGGTCACGACCTTGGCCGGATCGATATGGTAGCGGTTGATGACGATATTGCGGGTCAGGTCGCTTACCGTTACGACCCGGTCTGCTATCTGCATGCCTCTCGTCTCAATGGCGAGGACGCGGGTATCGATATTGTCGACGCTGCCGCGGTCGTAGGAGGTCGCATGGACATGGACGACAAGCGGCTTTCCGGTCAGTTCCTTGGCGGCGATGCCGGCATAATAGGTCAGCCAGTCATGGGCATGGATCACGTCGAACTCATCCTTGTGGCGGAGCGCGATCGTACCGCCGACCATCGCATAGCGGGCGACTTCTTCCATCAGGTTTGCCCCGTACTTGCCGGAGAACTTGTATTTCTGTCCATAGCTGACGCTGAAGTCCTTGACCTGACGGAGCCTGTCCTCCTCAACGAGACGGGAGAACTCTTCCGGATCGGCATAGGGGACCATATTCGTTCCGATATGAACGAACTTGACCCGGTCGAGGAACTCGTCGACGCTCGTCGAAACGGTATCGACGGGGACATCGCTCGCATTGATGATCCGGGTACAACTCTGGTCTTCGTCTCCGGAGGCCGAGGGCATGACGAAAATCGTTTCGACACCATTGTAGGCCAGGCCTTTCACAATGCCTTCGCAGGCAGTACCGAGACCGCCCGCAATATGGGGAGGGAATTCCCATCCGAACATCAGTACTCTCATCGTGATTCCTCCTTATATCGGTTGATCAGATAATTCACATTCAGGAGGGCGGCCGTCGTCAGGGCGGAGGAGATGGCTCCGTGCGGCTGATGGGGCGGGTCGCCGTCGTAGAGTTCAGAGAAGCAGCCGACGCCATGTTTGGACAGATCCTCATAGAAACCTTCCGTCAGCCATTCCGCCTTCCGGATAAAGTTTGCCCCCATCATATTGAAACTGGCATAGCAATACTGGGCGGTCAGGAACGGGAATGCGCAGCCGTTGTGATAGGCCAGGTCGCGGTCGATCTGGGTCCCCTCATAAACCCCTTTGTACGCATTGTCACGGGGAGAGAGGGAACGGATACCGCGGCTTGTAACAAGCTCCTTGTCTACGATTTGCATGACAAATCCGATAATGGAATCCTCAACGGGCTTGTAGTCCAGGGAAACGGCCCATAGCTGGTTCGGACGCAGTTCCATGTGCTGTCCGTAACCGTCGACATAGTCCGCCAGGAACCGGAAATCCGGGTTCCAGAACGTTTTCTGGAAATTCCGGGCGACGAGGTCCCGGACAGGGGTCCACTCCTTGATGAAAGTGCTCCCTTTCGGTCCATAGTCCCGTTCAAGGTCAAGGGCGAAACAGAGGGCATTGTACCAAAGCGCATTGGTTTCTACCTGGTAACCGGCCCTTTCCGTGACCGCACGACCGTTGATATAGGCGTTCATCCACGAGAGGGCAACACCGTCCTGCTGGGCCCAAAGCAAGCCGTTGGGATGCATGACGACCTCTTTCCGGCGGCCGGGCGCATAACTCGCGATGATTTCCTTGAGGGTCTTTCCATAAAGGTTCCACGCCCGTTTCCTGGCCCCGGTGAAGGCGATGTACTGCTGGAGGGCGACCGTCATGTAAAGCGGGGCTTCGACCTGGGTCGTCCGGTGGAAGAGACGCTCCTGCTCATCTTCGATCAGGTTACCGAGGATTTCTTCAAACTCCTTGGGGCTGTTCTTGCCGTACAGGGTCAGACCGGCGATAGAATAGAGCGTTTCCCGAAGGAGACCGGTATACATCCAGGAATACCCGGCGACGATTTGTTTGTGCCCGTCCGTATTGCGGATCAGCAGGTCCGCATTCCGGACCAGCTGGTCATGGAAGGAGGTAATGGGACCGATCTTCTCGACCGTTGCGGCAAATTTCCGTTTCAGCCCGGCAGGAGCGACGGCGTCACCGGCGCAGGCGGAGAAAACGAAGGAATCGCCCGGACGCATCTCAGCCTCAAAATATCCTGGCACGTACAGGTCTTCCCGACAGTCGAAACCGCGGCGCATCTCGTCAGAATAGGTAATTCCGTCGTACCAGTAACCGTTCTCCCGGAAGGTGCCCTTGCAACTTATCTGCAGGTTCAGATCCGGGAACCCATCGTACAGATTGAAAGAGACACCGTTGTCAATCTCTTTGCCGCCGAGACGGGCGGCGTCATTGCGGTGGGTCAGGTCATGGACCCTGCGGAAAGAGAGGAACGGCTTGAGTTCAATGGTTACATTCCCGGGGGCGCGGACAAGCTCGTACCGGATCAGGATCTGATTCTTGTCCTGGGCCAGCGCGAAACTCTTCCGGAAAACAATACCGCCGACCTTGTACGTCACCATCGGAACGGGATCCGCATCGAAATCGACGATGTACTTGTGGCCGCGGGGTTCATAGATATCGCCGTAGCAATGGATTCCGAGATTGAATCGCTTGCCCGACAGGGAGAGGGTCTCATCCAGGGAGGAGAGCATCATATACCGGTAGCCTCCGAAACGCTGGACCGGTACGGCCAGCAGGCCGTGGTACCGGCGCGTATTGCAAGTGACGATCGATGTGTTGCAATAGGCCCCCGTCTTGTTGGCGAGGAGGATTTCCTTTTTGAGGGAGTACTCCAGATTGACCAACTCGGCTTTATTAAACTTCAGAAATGCCATACGTCTTGGTTTTCTTGTCTATATCATAATCGTTTCAATACCTGGGCCGTCCGCGCGGGAAGGTACAGGTAGAGTCTGCCGTCCACCGTGAAGTGGTGCTCCGAAGCGGAAATCCGGGAGAAGCCATCGTAAACGGCCGCATCGGAATCGAGGACTCCGACCCATTCGCCTTCCGGCGCCGGGAACCCGTATTCCGCAAAGGAACCGGCAGGATTGAAATTGAATGCAAAGATACAGTTTCCGCGGCTGAAAATCAATATCTTCTTCTCTTCATCCTGGACGAGCAGCCTGGGTTTTGCGAAGAGGATGCGTTCCTGCCGGATGAGATGCACCATATCCCGGTCGAAATTTCGCAGGTACCGGTAGCGGAGATAGTCCGGTTCAGCCAGGGACCACTGGCGGCGGGCATGGGCATAGGACCATCCATTCCCTTCCCGGGGGAAATCGATCCACTCCGGGTGGCCGAATTCATTGCCCATGAAATTCAGGTATCCGTCTCCGGCCGTTGCTGCGGTCACCAGACGGATCATCTTGTGGAGTGCGATCCCGCGGTCAACGACCGGATTCTTGGAATCCTTATTCATCGAGAAGTACATCTCCTTATCCATCAACCTGAAAATCAGCGTCTTGTCTCCGACAAGAGCCTGATCATGGCATTCCGCGTAACTGATCGTTTTCTCGTCGTCACGCTTGTTGGTCAGCTGCCACCAGATCTCCCCGACGCTCCACTGCTCGTCGGAGAGGGTCTTGATCCACTTGATCCAGTTGTCGGCGACTCCCATGGACATCCGGAAATCGAAGCCTACCCCTCCCTTTTCCAGGGGAGCCGCCAGACCGGCCATGCCGCTGACATCCTCCGCGATCGTAAAGGCGTTCGGATTCATTTCCCGGACCAGGATATTCGCCAGAGCCAGGTAGGTTACGGCATTCTCATCGACACCGTCATTGAAGTAATTGTCATATCCGACGAAATCCTTCCCGAGGCCGTGGTCCCAGTAGAGCATACTGGTTACCCCGTCGAAACGGAATCCATCGATATGATACTCTTCCATCCAGTATTTCACGTTGGAAAGCAGGAAATATTTCGTCTCGTCTTTCCCGTAATCAAAGCAGCGGGATCCCCAGGCGGGATGCCGTCCCTGAGGACCCGAATAGAAATACAGGTCGTCACGGCCGTCGAAAAGGGATAACCCCTCAGCCTCGTTGTCGACGCTGTGGGAATGGACGATATCCATCACGACCGCTATACCCTTACCATGGGCGTCATCGACCAGGCGCTTGAACTCCTCGGGGGTCCCGAACCGGGAACTGAGGGCAAAGAAGTTTGAGACCTGGTACCCGAAGGACCCATAGTAGGGATGCTCCTGCAGGGCCATGATCTGGAGCGTATCGTAACCGAGCTGCCTGACTTTCGGGAGGACCGTCGTCCGGAAATCTTCGAAAGAGGCGACTTTCTCCTCCTCGGAGCTCATGCCGATATGGCATTCATAAATCATCGGATGCGGCCGTTTCCCGGCATGGGGATGTTTCCACCGGTACGGTTCCTCCGGAGCCCATACCTGGGCGCAGAAAACCTTTGTCACCGGATCTTGAAGCGTTCGGACGGCGTAAGAAGGAAGACGCTCCCCTGCCCCTCCCGGCCATTCGATGAACAGCTTATAGAGCTGGCCATGGGAAAGGGAGAAAGCCGGAAGACTCAATTCCCAATTGCCGCCTCCGATCGGTTTCAGCGCAAAGGCGTCGGTGCGTTTCCAGTTGTTGCATTCGCCGATCAGATAGATCCGCGTCGCATTGGGGGCCCATTCCCGGAAGATCCAGGAACCGTCATCGCAACGGTGGAGCCCGTAATACAGGTGGTTGTTGACCGCATCTTTGAGGAGTCCCTTCCCGGCAATGTGCCGTTTCATATCGAGGATCCGCCTGTGGCGGGCGTCGATAGCATCCTTATAGGGAAGGAGATACGGATCGGTATCGTAGATCATTTTCATAGCTCCTGCTCCTCCTCATCAAGTGCATCAATCTTTGTCTGGACGCCCCGGAGATAGTTCCTGCAGGCAGTGGACAGTTCCCGGCTACGGATAACAAGGGCATCGATTTCATCCAATGCCGTAGCGGGATCCTCTACCTTCCGGGCGATCTCATCCAATTCGGCGACCGCTTTCGTATAATCGAATTGATCTTCCATGTTCCGAATCTATGTGGTTAGATGGCAAATATACAAAACCTCCGCGATTTACGCAATTCCGGAGGCGGATTCTTCCTCGGGAAGAAGCACTTCACGGACATCGGCCTGCAGGGATCCGTCGCTGAAACGCACGCCGATCCGCTCTCCCGGAGCCACTTTCCGAGCGCTTTTCAGGACCCGGCCCTTTTTGTCCGTAACGAGTACATACCCCCTGGATAGGATCGTCCTGGGATCGGCAGAAGCAATAACCGTTTCTTTCAGCGCCAGAGCGGACAATTCCCGGCCGAGAATGGCACTCATGGAAAATTTTAAACGGTGCATCACCTGATCGACCCGCCGGAACTCGTCCGATATCCGCCTTGCGACCGACTGCCGGATCCGCTGCGCCAGGGTTGTGATCGCAGCGTCTTCCGCTTCGTACAGTTCCAGGAAAACATCGGCAAGCGCCGTCGGCGTCTTGACGAAACGGTTGGCGACCATATCGGCGATATGATAATCCCGCTCATGCCCGATAGCCGTCAGTACCGGGACCGGGCAGGTCGCAATGGCAACCGCAAGGTCGTAATCATCAAAGCAGGCCAGGTCCATTTCAGACCCGCCTCCCCGAAGAATTAAGACCGCATCGTATTGATTTTCAGAAGCTTTCTTAATCGCTTCAGAAATTGATTCCGGCGCGCCTTCTCCCTGCATCAGGGCCTCCAACAGATCGACTTCGAAGGCATATCCGGAAGGATTTCCGGTCAGGTGGTTCATGAAATCGCCAAGGCCGGCGGCCGTCCTGGCGGAGATAACAGCCAGACGGCGCGGAAGACGCGGAAGACACAGTTCCTGCTGCATCTCCAGATACCCTTCCTCGGTCAGTTTCCGGATAATCCGTTTTTTTTCGAGCGCTTTCTCCCCCACGGTAAACGAAGGATCGATATCATCGATAAAAAGGGAGACGCCGTACAGTTCACTGTAATTGACCTGCACCCTGACAAGCACGGTAATCCCTGAGCGGAGGGGCTCCCCAACCGTTTCCTCAAAAAAAGCCTTGAGCATCGGATAGTTCCACTTCCAGATCATGGCCCGGGCTTCGGCGAGGACCTTCCCGCCGGAAGACTGGCTGAGACTCAGATAGCAGTGGCCGTTCGAGCGGGGACTGAACTCACGGATTTCCGCACGGACCCAATACTTGTCCGGAAAGAGTTCCGAGAGCCCCTCCTTGATGGCGGCCTGCAGTTCCGTCAGTTCATAATATTCTTTATTCATCATCCGGCTCCTCCGTCGAGCCGAGAACAGGCGGAAGCGGCTTTTTGGGGTTTCGGGGAACCCCGTAACGGATAATCTGATTGGCGGAAGTGACGATGCTCGGTCCGGAATCGCGAAGCTTAATCTCGCCTTTCCGGAACTGGGCGAGCGCCGACTCAAGACCGGCGCCTACGGCCTGGTAATCCTTGCAGAAATCGGAGACACGGGCAATCATCTTCTCTGCCGCGGCAATGATAAGCTGCTGGTTCTGGGCCTGTTCCATATTGGTCCATGCGATCCGGATCACTCTCAGGAAAGGCATGATCGTCTCCTCTGTCGTAATCAGTACATTCTTCGAACGGGCCCATTGGAACAAGTTGGGATCCATCTCATGGGCAAGCCTCAGGGCCGGATAGACAGGGACAAACATCACAACAAAATCGAGCCGCTTGTGATCCGGCGCCAGATAGGAGGAGTAGTCTTTCTTCGAAAGATTCTCTACCTGGCGACGGACAGCCGCCAGGTGCTCTGCGGCAGCCTGGCTGCGCTCTTTGTCAGACTCTGCACGGGTCCAGTCATAATAGGCCGCCAGATTGACCTTGCAGTCGACGATAATGTCGTAACCGTCCGGATAATGGAGGATGAAATCCGGACGCATCAGGGAATCGCTGTCCTCGTTACGCAGGGTATGTCCCATCTCGTCCCGGAGACTTTCCTGGGCCTGATAGTCCCTCGGAGCGGTAAGCCCTTCCTGGATAAAGATATTTTCGAGAATCACCTCGCCCCAGTCTCCCTGGAACTTGTTGCTTCCCTTGAGTGCCTCAGCAAGATTATCCGCCTTGGAACCGATATCGACTGCCTTTTTCTGGATCGTTTCGACGGCAGCTTCCAGTGACGTTTTCAGGGCTGTAGAAGAGACCAGATGGGCTTCTTTGTTTTTCTCGAAGGCCTCTTTCATGGCCTTCAGGTTTTCGTCCAGTCCTCCTGTAATTGACTTAAAGGAGGTCTCGGCCGCTTCTTTGAGCTCCTCTTCCCGTGCCTTGAGAATCTCCTCCGTCCGGGAGGTCATTTCATGCCGGAGGGCGGAGAGCTGCTCCGTCAGCGCTTTCTCATGGGCCGCCTTGAGATCCTTGATGCTGCGCTCATAATGCTCTTTGATCAGTCCGACCGAGTCGGCCTTATCCTGCCGGGCATCCTCAATGACCCGGTCTTTTTCCTGCAACTGATTCTCCATCAGCGTAATCCGGGAATCCCGCTGAGCCAGGAGGGCCGAGTCCTTCGTCCGGACGACATACCGGGTCAGCAGGATAGCGGCGACGACCAGGATCAGCGCCGCCCCCGCCCCGATCAGGATTATGAGCTGCAGGGGTTCCATTATTTGGCGCGGGTATAGATCTGGATCGGGCAACCACAGAAATCAAAATGCTCCCGCAGGCGGTTCTCGAGGAAACGCTTGTAGGGTTCCTTGACCCACTGGGGCAGGTTGCAGAAGAAGGCAAACTGCGGAGTCCGGGTCGGGAGCTGGGTTACATACTTGATCTTCACGTACTTACCCTTCCATGCCGGCGGTGGATAGTTTTCAATCTCCGGCAGCATCGCATCGTTGAGTTCGGAGGTCGGAATACGGCGCATCATATTGCCGGCAACGCGTGAAGTTGCATCCAGAACGTTCAGGATACGTTGCTTGCCGGTCACTGAAGTGAAGATGATAGGAACGTCGTCGAACGGAGCGAGGCGGGACTTGAGGGCAGCTGTATACTCTTTCATGGTATTGCTTTCCTTCTCGAAAAGGTCCCACTTATTGACGACGATGACGCAACCTTTCCTGTTTTTCTGGATGATATTGAAAATATTCATATCCTGCGCCTCCATTCCGGCTGTCGCATCCAGCATAAGGATGCAGACATCCGAATGCTCAATCGCTCGGATCGAGCGGAGAACAGAATAGAACTCCAGATCTTCATGGACTTTGTTCTTCCGGCGGATACCGGCGGTATCGACCAGCATGAATTCGTGGCCGTATTTGTTGTAGTAGGTCGAAATCGAGTCCCGGGTCGTACCGGCAACGGGCGTCACGATATTGCGGTCTTCTCCGAGAAGGGCGTTCGTCAGGGACGATTTCCCGACGTTCGGACGTCCGACGATGGCGATATGGGGAAGGTCCGTTCTGTCTTCCGCTTCGGGCGCATCGGCGGGGAGAACTTTTACGATCTCGTCGAGCAGGTCTCCGGTCCCGGAGCCGTTCGCTGCGGAGATGGACCATACCTCACCGAGACCGAGGGCATAGAAATCATACGCATCGTACATTTTTTCGCCACTGTCGACCTTGTTGACGCAAAGGACGACCGGTTTTTTGCTGCGACGGAGGACTTCCGCAATTTCCGCATCATAATCCGTGATGCCGGTCGCAGCCTCACACATGAACAGAATCACATCCGCCTCATCGATGGCGATGGCGACCTGCCGCCGGATGGCGGACTCGAAAACATCGTCCGAATTGGAGGTATAACCGCCGGTGTCGACAACCGAGAATTCGGTTCCGCACCATTCACACTTTCCATAATGCCGGTCCCGGGTAACGCCGGCGGTTTCGTCGACGATTGCCTGCCGCATGCCTACAAGGCGGTTGAAGAGGGTGGACTTGCCGACATTCGGCCTGCCCACGATTGCTACAAGGGCCATAATCTATTACTTTTTATCTTTTCCAAACAGTGCACACGAAGCGCACGCATCACCATACTGCCCGTCACAGGCAGGGTGCTTTTTCCCTTCGGCGAGCATCTCCAACTCCTCTTCCTTGGCGCATTTAATGCCGAGTTTCCGCATCGCGGGATTCGTGCTGATTTCCGTGTCGGGGAAATGGCCGTCCTTCCTGAAGAATATATTGAATCCCAGGCCAAGGACACAGAGTCCCACAAATACGACAGCGGCAAGAAAGACTTTCATTACAGAGGGAATTCGCCGGAAATCGGTTCGTAGTTATACACTTTCAGAATCATCCGGGCAAAGGTTTCAGCCAGGGAGACAACACGGAATTTGCCCTGGAGCTTTACCTTTTCGGGATCTTTTGAAAGCGGAATCGTATCGGTTACATAAACTTCCGTGAGGGAAGATGCTTCAATCCGCTCATAGGCGGGGCCGGACAGAACAGCATGCGTGGCGAAGGCACGGACGCTCTTGGCTCCCCGCTTGACGAGCTCGTTCGCGGCGGCAGTCAGGGTACCGGCCGTATCGATGATATCGTCGATAATCACGATGTCGCGGCCCTCAACCTCGCCGATCGGCTGGATGCGTTCGACGACGTTCGCGCGGGCGCGGGTCTTGTGGCAGATAACGACCGGGCAGTGGAGACGCTTGGCATAGGCGTTCGCCCGTTTTGCCCCGCCCATGTCGGGAGCCGCAATCGTCAGGGTATTGCCGCATTCAACCTGGATTTTCTTGAGAATGCTGATGAAATCGATCGCCGCATACAGATGGTTCACAGGGAAGTCAAAGAAACCCTGGATCTGGTCGGCGTGGAGGTCACAGACCATTACGCTGTCGGTTCCGACGGCGCGGAGCATGTTCGCAACAACCTTGGCCCCGATCGATACCCTCGGGCGGTCCTTGCGGTCCTGACGGGCCCATCCGAAATACGGGATGACGGCGATAACCTTGTTGGCGGAAGCGCGCTTGGCGGCATCAATCGTCAGGAGAAGTTCCATCAGGTTGTCGGCGGAAGGATAGGTCGACTGGAGGATAAAGCAGGTCGCGCCCCGGATGCTCTCCGTAAAGGCGGGCTGGAATTCACCGTCGCTGAAACGGGAAATCTCGAGCTTTCCCAGATGGGTCTCAGGCTCATCCGGTGATTTCATACGGTTCATCTGCTCAACCACCTTCAGCGCGAAATCCTTGGTCGCGTCGCAGGCGAAGAGTTCCATTCTGTGTTTGTGGAAGTCGTTCAGCATAACTTTAAATTGATTGAAGTACCTGTCCTATATAATCTAAGATTTCAGTCTTGCCGGAAGCGGAGACCGCCGAACTGACAAAGATGGGGGGAAGTTCTTCCCAGTCTTCCAGCAGGCGGGCCTTATTTTTTTCAATCTGGGCGGCGAGGACGTTCGGTCCGGACTTGTCGCCCTTGGTAAAGATAATTCCGAAAGGGATCCCTTCTTCCCCGAGGGAGGCCATAAAACGGAGATCGATCTCCTGCATGTCATGCCGGGAATCAACCAGCACGAACAGCATGACCAACTCCTCGGAGCGATGGATATAGTCCCAGATCACCCGCTGGAGTTCTTCCCGGTCACGGGCGGACAACTTGGCATACCCGTATCCCGGAAGATCGACGAGATACCAACGGTCATTGATTCGGAAATGATTGACAAGCTTTGTCTTGCCGGGAGTCTGGGAGGTCTTTGCGAGTTTGCCGTTTGAGCAGAGCATGTTGATCAGGGATGATTTCCCTACGTTGGACCGCCCGATGAATGCGAATTCGGGCAGTTTGTCCGCAGGCTTCTGGTCCACCCGCGTGCTGCTCTGAACGAACTCCGCCTTAGTAATCTTCATCTGATCCTCCCTTTTGTCCTGCAAAGTTAACAAAAAATGTTATGAAAACGAAGAAGAAAGGGATTTCGGATAGCGGATTGTGAAACAGGCTCCGCCGAGGGTGAAGGACTTCGAATACTGGATTTCCCCACGGCAGCGTTCGATAACGGTCCGGCTGATGGCAAGACCGAGTCCGGTACCGCTGGATTTCGTTGTAAAGTTGGGCGTAAAGAGCTTCGAACGGTTCTCATCCTTGACTCCGGGTCCATTGTCTTCGACGACAATATCGTAGAAACCCTCCCTGGAAGAATGACGGAGAGAAATCCGGACGTGACCGGGTACGGGTTCGGCGCCGGCCTCGGTCTCGGCGGCCTGCCTGCCCTCGATCGCCTGGATCGAATTGGTGATCAGGTTGACGAGCACCCGGGTCAGCTGCGGTTTCGGGCCTTCGATCTTAGCCCCCTCAAGGCCGAAATACTCAACTGAGATGGAATCGCGGCCGGAGAAGAGCATCACCTCATCCCGGATCAGGGCATCCAGGTCGATCGGAACCGGAACTTCGGAATAGAGTTTAGCGAAGGTCGAGAATTCATTTGCCGTATCTGCCAGCACATCAATATGTTCCAGGATAACGCCGGCCACCTCGTCAAACTTGTCTTCCCAGCCGCGTTTTCCGGAGGACTTCATCCGGATCAGCATCTGGAGCTGGAGTTTGATCGGGGTCAGCGGATTCTTGATTTCATGGGCAACCTGCCGGGCCATGGCACTCCAGGCCTTGTCACGCTCTGCCTGCGCCAATTGGCGCGTACTGTCTGAAAGATCATGGACCATCCGGTTATACGCCGCGACCAGCGAGGAAATCTCATCATCCCGGTCATAGATAATATATTCGAGGTGGTCGATATCCGCGACACTCATCTTCCGGCTCATCTCACTCAGCGGTTTGAGCAGTTTGGATATGACCGTCGAAGTCACCAGACGGGCAATGATCAACAGGAGGAGGAACGCCGTGATAATCGTCGCGACGTGGGAAATCGCTTCCGTTTCGAGGTCGTAGTTCTGGTCCGTATAGGGAGAACTGACGATAGCGAGCATTTTCCCGTCGCTGTTGAATACAGGAGCATAGAGCGAGTAGTAGCGATGGGAGGAGAGGGTCTCTTTATGGATATAGGACCGGCGGTGGTTCCGCTGGATATTGTAGATCGCCTCTTCATTGATCCGGTATCCCATGATCATCCGCTCGAAGATTTCAGGGGTCGTCGTCATAAAGAGTATGCCGGAGGGCGTGTAAAGAGAGATATCGCTCCCTACTGTATTGGCGATGCCCTCGACAAAGGCCATGACATCCTGGTTCCGGGCCAGGTCCTGATAGGACGAAGCCTGGCGCATCCCGTCTTGAAGCATGGACTGGATCGTATTGATCTTGGAGGACATGATCGATTTCATGTCCGTCTCGTTGCGCCGGTAGACAAAATAGAGGCTGAAAACGGACATGGCAACCAGGGTCAGGGTCAGCGAGACATAGATCACGCCGTTGATCCGCGACTTGTAATAGCTCCGCTCGCGGACTTTGTCCGCCCTCCGCCGGGAAGTCGCTGCCGTCAGGAGCAGGAACGCGATGATCGCCAGGAGGAACCCTTCGACGATGTAACTCAGCACCTCGGTTTTCTCACGGGAAATGACAATCATCTCATCATCGGCCGTCCGGTGCAGGAAATGGGTATATCCGTCCAGATTCAAGGTTCCGGACTCTCCCGGCTCGCCAACGAACCGAAAGCGCTCGGGGGTGACGGTAGGATAGGAATACGCACCCTTGTAATTGACGAGATGGTCGGAGACGTATCGGGCATAGGAATAATTGACCGGGACAATGACCCGTCCGGGTTCCGAGATACCCAGCAGGCTCAGATAGCCCCGGTCTTCCCGGTTGGACTTGGACTCGACATTGACCATGACCGACGCCGTCCCGGAAACATCCGAGACATAGAAAAACAGTCCCGAATAGCGGGCCCTTCCGCTGAGGTCCCGGCTATAATAGAAATTCGAATCGTCCGAAATCCGGTAACCGCCCTTGATCCGGTCATTGAAAAGCATCTCCAGGGCCGGATTATTTTCCATTCCTTCCAGTTTGCGGACGGAAATATCATAATTCTGCGAGATGCGCCCCAGATAGGCATCCGTCAGCCGGTTCACGAGCAAACGCTCGCTGCCGCCCAGCGGAGCGACCGCTACGAGAACCGGATCCGCCGCAATCGCCGGTTCCAGGCGCCGGAGCTGGATTTCGAGGGAAATATCCCGGTCCATGGCCAACCGGTTGCTCCACACATCGACCCGGCTCTGTTCCTTCTTGAATCCATAAAAGGAAGAAGCAAAGACGAAATATACGGCCGTAGCGACGGCGAAAAAGACGCGGCCGGTGCGGGAGAAGGAATCATACCGGATCCCCGTAAACCGCCTGGCAGATGGGGCCAGCATCTGCAGCAGGAGCGGCACCGTCATCGCGAGCAGAAGGAAAGACAGGTAGACAAGGCCGGAATAAGCGGACAGGGTACTGATCTTATATAGTTCCAGCGTGATGCCGGAGTTCAGGACAATGCTCTTAAAGGTAAAGTGGATATAAACCACGATGGAGGCCATCATAAGAAGATTCAGCCCCCCGGCGATCCCCAGACGCATCCGGGCCTTCCGTCCCGTCAGGTAGTCCAGGATCGACCACCGTGCCATATACATATCCACGACCAGGATTGTTGCCAGGAAATTGATCAGCAGCACTGCCCCGAGGGAATAGCGGACGGGGCCGTCGGCGTAGAGCAAAGGGGAGAAGATATGGGAAGCGCTTCCGCCGAAAAAGATTCCATAAATATAGATCGCAGCGACAACCAGGGTCTGCAAAATTGCGACAAGGATCAGTCTGCGGATCGATTTCTGGCAAGAGAGGAACAGCAGGGACGCCAGCATGAACAGGCAGACCGCAATCCAGAAGAGCCAGTAATTGGAGACGATACGGGTTTCCTCAACGGTCTCGGAAGTAATCTTGAACAGCGGCGTCCCTCCGATCAGGACCGGATTCCCGATACTTCCGGAAAGAGGCTGGATGGAGAACCGGTCCGTAATCCGGAACCGGGGATTGATTCCGTTGAAGGAAGACTCGTCGAGTTCGTTCTGGACCTCAAGGGCCGCAATGACCTTGCATCCGTCTCCTTCGACGGCCTTGATCAGATACCATTTCGGCCCGTAATTCACATAAGAAAGCTGCCCGGTTACGTCAAGGAGCGGGGAGATGACCTGGGTCCTGGAACTCCCGAAACGTTGCTCCAGGGAGAAGCGGCGGATATCGTCCGTCTGGATCGGGAACTGATGGACCCAGGACTGAAGCGTATCCGCAACATACTTGTACACAACCATATCCGATGGGAGCTTCCATAACGGAATCCATTCGGTCGGATCCGTGGCAATCGCCTCTTCGGCATAGGTATCCAGCAGTGCGATCCGCTGCTCGACCTTCCGGCCGAGGTTTTCCGCGGCCGTCTCCATGTTCACGGGGCCCCGGCTCATCAAAAGGGACACCGCCACCATCACGATAGCGAGGAGTCCTGTGGCAACCGCCACCCATTGTCTGAGCCTTATGTTACTCATGGTGATAGGGTTCTCCCTTCAAAATTGTAAATGCCCTGTACAACTGCTCTGCAAATATCGTTCTCACCATCTGGTGGGAAAAGGTCATCCGGGACAGGGAAATCATTCCGTCCTTCCGGGCATAGACGGCCTCGGAATAGCCATAAGCGCCGCCGATGACGAAAACGGTATCCCTCCCCTTCTGCAAGAGATCCCCTACCTGTGCCGCAAATTCGACGGACCGGTACTCGCGCCCCCGTTCGTCGAGGAGAATTACCCTGTCGGAAGGCTTGAGCGCCTTGAGAATCAGCTCACCCTCTTTTTCCTTAATCTGGTCACGGGAGAGGGAGGCTGCATTTTTGAGCTGGGGAATCTCGACGATGCGGAATGGAATATAATGCCCAAGCCTTGACACATACAGTTCCAGGCCCTCTTTTACCCATTTCACATCCGTCTTTCCGACGGTCAGCAGCGTAATATCCATCTGTCTTTAATCATCAGCAAAGATACGAACATGGCTCGGTATTTGCAAGAAAATAGACGGCATGAAAAAGTTGACTCTCATTCTTCTGATGGCCCTCGGCCTGATAGCAGGATCGGACGTATCCGCCCAGCAAAGCGGATACGAAGTTTTCGTTCCGATCGCCAAATATATATCCAAGGGAGATGTAACGCGCCTGTCCGCCTGGTTTGCCGATAATCTGGAGATTTCGATCATCTCCTCGACCAACGACTCCTCGCGGAACCAGGCCCGGCAGATCCTGAAAAGTTTCTTCGACAATTACACGCCCCGCTCCTTTGAGATCAACCACATGGCATCGCGCGGGAATATGAAATATGCCCTTGGCGTGTTGAATGCCGGCGGGGAGATGTTTCTGGTAACGATTTTCATGAATTACAAAGATGATTCGTACCAGATCCAGCAACTGAAAATCGAGCGCCAGACCGCTGTTTATTGATAGAAATCCAAGTTTGGCACGGTGATTGAAATAGGATAAGTCAAGGTTAGTTATTTAGTTAATAATAGGGTTTACTACAAAAAATGCAGTCACGCCGCGAAGGTCTGACTGCATTTTTCTTTTATGTGCGATCCGCCTTACTTGACGCGCTGGCCGTAGGAGCGGTCCGTCGTATTGACGGTAATCATCTCACCTGCCTCGATGAAAAGCGGAACCATGATCTTCGCTCCGGTTTCGAGGGTGACCTCCTTCAGGGCGGACGTCGTTGCGGTATTGCCCTTGACGGCCGGTTCAGCATACGTTACCTCCAGGGTCACATAGGTCGGAAGTTCGCAGGTAAGGCACTTTTCCTCCGGTTCGGTAACGAACATCATCTCAACATGCTGGCCTTCTTTCATCAGGTCGGCGTTCTCGACGACGTCCTTCGGCAGGGAAATCTGCTCATAGGTCTCTTCGTGCATGAAATTGAAACCGTCCTCATCCCCGTAAAGGAACTGATAAGGCCTTCTTTCGACCGTGATGGTATCGATCTTGGCACCCGCGGTGAACGTGTTCTCAAGGATACGTCCGTTCTCCAGGTTGCGGAGTTTAGTCTTAACGAAAGCAGGGCCCTTGCCCGGTTTGACATGCTGGAACCACACGATCATGCACGGCTTGCCGTTGAAATCGAGGTAAAGTCCATTCTTGAAATCAGCTGTTGTTGCCATAAAAAATATTTTTGTTTGTCAATAATTACGATTGCGTTAGAACATGCAAAAATAATCAATCGCGGATTTTTCTGCAAATTTATATGACATAATCCCTTATGTCCTGTACTGAAACCGGGTTTCCGCCCAGGATCAGAAGCCGCTCCACGATATTCTGCAGTTCCCGGATATTGCCCGGCCAGGATCGTTCCATCAGCAGTTCGACAGCGTCGGAGGCAAACGGACGGAAAGGCTTCCCTTCCTTGTTGCAGTAACGTTCAGAGAAGTAATTGATCAGCAGCGGGATATCATCTTTCCGCTCATCAAGCGGCGGAACACGGAGTACGATGACACTGAGACGATGGTAGAGGTCTTCCCGGAAGTTTCCTTTCGCAATCTCTTCCTGGAGATTCTTGTTCGTCGCGGCAATGACCCGGACGTCTACCGTAATTTCCTTGTCCCCTCCGACGGGGGTCAGTTTCCGCTCCTGCAGGACGCGGAGGACCTTCGCCTGGGCAGCCAGGCTCATGTCTCCGATCTCATCGAGGAAGATCGTGCCGCCGTCCGCCTGCTCGAATTTCCCTTTATGGTCCCGGACCGCGGAGGTAAACGAACCTTTTTTATGGCCGAAGAGTTCGCTGTCAATCAGTTCCGACGGGATAGCGGCACAGTTGACCTCGACGTACGGCATCATCGAACGGGGAGAAAGCTGGTAGAGACTCTGCGCGACAAGTTCCTTGCCGGAACCGTTCGGTCCGGTAATCAGGACGCTGGCATGGGTCGGGGCGACTTTGGCAATCATCTCTTTCAGATGCACGATCCCGGCGGACTCGCCGATCATTTCCTTTCCATAGATCTTCTTTTTCAGGATCTTGGTTTCCTTGACCAGGTTCGCCTTGTCCGTCGCATTCTTGATCGTAATCAGGATCCGGTTCAGATCCAGCGGCTTTTCGATGAAATCAAAGGCGCCTTTCTTGATGCATTCAACCGCCGTATTGATATCCGCATGGCCGGAAATCATAACGATCGGGGTCTCCACCCCGTCTTCGATCAGTTTCGAAAGGACCTCGATTCCGTCCATCCCAGGCATCTTGATGTCGCAGAAAATGGCATCATACTTCTCCTTTTCCGCCTTTTCGCATCCGTCAGAGCCGTTTTCCGCCGTATCGACCTTATAGTCCTCCATCTCGAGGATCTCTTTCAGGGAATTGCGGATCGACCGCTCGTCATCTATGATCAGTATCTTCATGTTTGGGAATTTTTACAAATATCGGACATTTTTTTCATCTATTTCCATGAAATTTTCATATTTTTGTTTTCTACCATACTTATTATTATGTCCATACCAGATATTATCATAGCCGTTGACGGCTACTCTTCTACCGGAAAGAGCACCTTTGCCAAGATGGTATCCGCAGAATTCGGTTTCCTTTATCTTGATTCCGGCGCCATGTACCGGGGCGTCACCCTATACGCCATGGAAAACGGAATGATCGCTGCAGACGGAAAGATTGACGAGGAGGCTCTCCGCGCCGACATTGACTCTCTGGATCTCCATTTCCGGAACCCGGAAGGAAGTACCCTCCTCTATCTCGGTGACCGTTGCATCGAAGGCGAGATCCGGACCCTTGCCGTATCTTCCCATGTCAGTCCGGTTTCCGCCATCCCGTTCGTGAGGAACTATGTCGATGCCAGGCTCCATGCTTTCAGCGCGGATGGACGCGTTATCATGGACGGAAGGGACATCGGAACGACTGTCTTTCCGAACGCCGAAGTTAAAATCTTCATGACCGCCGATCCGGATGTCCGGGCTCAGCGCCGCTATGACGAGATGATTGCCAAGGGGCAGGAAGCGGACCTTGAAGAGGTCAAGAAAAACCTTCTGGAACGGGATTATATCGATTCGCACCGCGAAGTCTCCCCTCTTTCCCGCGCCGAGGACGCCTACGTCATGGACAATACCCACATGACCCTCCACGAAGAGCTCGTCTGGATCCTCGGGCTCTTCCAGGGCCGGTTCTCGATTCTCGAAGCCCCCGCCCTGACGCACTGAGGGATGGATCTTACCGTTGAAATAGACCGTCATTCCGGGTTCTGCGGCGGCGTGATCCGTGCCATCGGGAAAGCGGAGGAATACCTGTCCTCCGAAGGGCAGGACCGCCTATACTCGCTCGGTGCGATCGTCCACAATGAGGCCGAACTCGACCGGCTGGGGAGGCAGGGCCTTGTCACGGTCGGGAGTGACGACCTGGAACGCCTTAAACCCGGTTCGACCCTCCTGATCCGGGCCCATGGCGAGCCTCCGGAGACTTACCGGAAGGCAGACGGGAAAGGGCTGCGGCTGATCGACTGTACCTGCCCGGTCGTTCTGAAACTGCAGGAAAGTATCCGGGAAGCCTATCTCAGGCTGCATGAAAACGGACGGAGCGGACAGCTTCTGATTTTCGGAAAGATCGGCCATGCAGAAGTGCTCGGCCTCCTCGGGCAGGTCGGCGGAGACGCACTCGTCGTCGAGAATGACGAAATGCTCGAATCCATGATTCGCGAAGGCAGGATCGATTTTTCCGAGCCTTTGGAGATTTTTTCCCAAACAACCAAGAGTCCGGACGGATTCGCCGCCATCTGTGACCGGCTCCGCGCCCATACGGACCGGCTCGTCATCCACAACACGATCTGCTCCCAGGTCGCGACCCGGCACGAAAAACTCAGCCGGTTTGCCGGAGAGCATGATCTGCTGCTGTTCGTATCAGGGAAGGCCAGCTCAAACGGGAAAGTGCTTTCCCAGCTTTGCCTGAAGGAGAATCCGCGGACCCATGTCATCGGATCTCCCGGGGAAATCCGCAGGGAGTGGTTCCGCGAAGGAGACCGCGTCGGAATCTGCGGAGCGACCTCCACGCCGAAATGGCTGCTGGAAGAAGTGGCCGAAGCCGTCCGGAATCTATAGGACCTTTCCGGCGGAAATCGCCTCCGCACGGGCACGTTCGACCGATTTGGAGCGTTTCAGCACAAATCCGGACCCGAGGTATTTTGTCCGGACATCCTCGTCCGCGGCAAGGGCTTCCGGCGTCCCTTCCTGCAGGATCGTTCCCTCATACAGGAGATAGGCACGGTCCGTTATGGCCAGGGTCTCGCCGACATTGTGGTCCGTAATGATGACACCGATATTGCGGTATTTCAGTTTCGCGATGATATACTGGATATCTTCGACGGCAATCGGGTCGACTCCGGCAAACGGTTCGTCAAGCAGGATGAATTTCGGGTCGACGGCCAGGGCACGCGCGATTTCACACCGCCGCCGCTCTCCGCCGGACAGCTGGATTCCCTTGCTCTTCCGCACCTTGGAGAGATTGAACTCATCGATCAGCTGCTCCAGCCGCTCTTTCCGCTGTTCACGGGTCATACCGCTTGTCGACTTGGACATCTCCATAACGGACATAATATTATCCTCGACGGACATCTTCCGGAACACGGATGCCTCCTGGGGAAGGTAGCCGACGCCTTTCTGGGAGCGTTCATACATCGGAAGCTTCGTGATCTCCTCGTCATCGAGGAAAATCTGGCCGTCGTTGGGGACGATCTGGCCGGTAATCATATAGAAACTGGTCGTCTTGCCGGCTCCGTTCGGGCCGAGGAAACCGACGATTTCGCCCTGGTTCACTTCCATGGAAACGCCCTTGACAACCGTCCGGACGCCATATTTCTTGACAAGATTCTTGCAGTGGAGTTTCATAAAGCACTATTTTACATCCAGGCCGAAAGTCGAGACGAGGCTGTGGACGGCCGCATTCTTTTCCATCAGGTCACGAGCCTGTTCTTCAGGCATATAGAGAGGTTTTTCTCCAGATTCATCCACCGGTTCGACCTCAACCGCAATCTGGACCCTTCCCAGATGGGCGAGACGGCAAAGGTGGTTCTGGAGTTCCCGGGCCTTGGTATCTTCGATCCATTTCTTCTGGGCGACGTTCTTGACAAAGAGCGTGACGACCGGAATGCCCTCTTCCTCGCCGAGAACGGTCCTCGTCGTAGAGAGCAGGCTGGCAAAACGCGCCTGGGTCGCTTCGTACTCCTTTGCAATCGCCTTCAGGTATTCCGGAAGCTGTTCTTCCGAGAGAGACGGCTTTGCATCGGCAGCTTCAGCCGGGGCCGCAGGAGCGGCCGATTCTTCGTTGCCAGCCAGGTTTTCGATAGAGAGGGAGGCGGCTCCGCTTCTGGCACGTCGCCTCGGGGCGGGTTTCGGAGCCTCGGCCGGGGCCGCAGCCGGCGAGTCCGCGGGAGCGGGAGCCGTAACGGGAGCGGGGATTTCCGCAGGGGCCGGGACTGGAGCCGGAGCCGGGGCCGGTTTCTCTTTCGGAGTTGGGGCAGGGGCCTGGACGGGGGCCTGAACCGGGACGGAAGCAGGAGCTCCTTGCAGGAAACTAAGTTTCATCAGCATGAACTCGATATGCAGCCTCGGATTGACAGCCGCCTTGTATCCCGCCTCGCACGCGGTCGTCGTGTTCAGGGCCTCATACAGGAACCCCAGCGAGCAGCGGGATGCCTGCTCGGCATAACGTTTTTTCAGCGAATCGGGCAGTTCCAGCAGCGCATCGAGTCCGCCTGTACGGCTGACGATCAGATCCCGCAGATGCGTACTCAGCGAAGCCACGAAATGCAGGGCGTTGAATCCCTTCGCGAGGATCTGGTCAAAAGAGCGGAGCGCCTCGGCGTAATTCCCGGAGAGGAAATCGTCGACCAGGGCGAAACTGTATTCGTAATCCAGGACATTGAGATTCCGGATAACATCGGCATAATGGACATCCGTACCGCAGAAAGCGACCGTCTGATCGAAAATCGTCAGGGCGTCCCGCATCGCACCGTCCGCTTTCATGGCAATCACATGCAGGGACTCGTCATCGATCGTAATCCCCTCCTTCGTCGCGATGCCCCTGAGGTTCCGGACCATGTCGGAGATCGAGATCCGGTTGAAATCATAGGTCTGGCAACGGGACAGGATCGTCGGAAGGATTTTGTGCTTTTCAGTCGTAGCGAGGATGAAAATCGCATGGGCCGGCGGTTCTTCCAGGGTCTTCAGAAACGCATTGAACGCGGCCTGCGAGAGCATATGGACCTCATCGATGATATAGACGCTGTACTTTCCGACCTGCGGCGGGACCTGGACCTTGTCCATCAGGGCCTTCATGTCATCCACGCTGTTGTTGGACGCCGCGTCCATCTCGTGGATGCAGTATGAGCGGCCTTCCTGGAAGGATACGCAGGACTCACAGTGTCCGCAAGGCTCCATATCCGGCCCCGGGGAAGAGCAGTTGATCATTTTCGCGAAAATCCGCGCAGTCGTCGTCTTGCCGACGCCGCGGGGGCCGCAGAAAAGATAGGCATGCGCGAGCTGGCCCCGCTTGATTGAATTGGAGAGGGTCCTCGCGATGGTATCCTGGCCGATCAGCGTCCCGAATGAGTCCGGCCTGTATTTCCTGGCAGATACGATATATTGGCTCATAACATGCAAATATAAGAATAAATCCGGGATTCCGAGGCGATTAGTCCAATTCCTTTCCGACCTCCGGAAGGCCGACGGCAAGGAAAGGGATCCGGCAGATCCGGTTTCCGAGAGGAATCTCGATCATCATTTCCCGGGCGGAGGGGTCGAACCGGGCGAAGAAATGTCCCTGCAGGGCATGGTCCGGCGCAATCCGGTGATCTCCGAGATACCCCATATTCTCCTCCGTAATCCGGCGGGCCTCCCCTTCATAATGGGAGGCAATCAGGTCGGAGCCGATTGTCGCGAGACCGCCGACCGCTCCGTAGGCCAGTCCATTGGCAATCGATTCTCCTAACGAATAATAGCCGTCATCGTCGAAATCCGTCAGTTCGTCCGCCGCGGCAAGCGCGAAGATGTAGAGCGGGATCATCGCAATCTGGACCCCGATATTGCGGATATTCTGCTTCCTGTGGATCCTCCTCAGGAATTCATCGTGGGAATATATCCGGATGGACCGGTTCCCGGAATACATCCGGATTGCGTCGAAATCGAAATTCAAGCCCGAGGGGGTCGTATTGACGATGCTGACCCCGACCCGGTAGTACTGACCGTACCGGTGCTGACAGCGGACATCAAGGGAAAGCAGGATTCCGTCAAGATCATAGGTCCACCAGGTCGCTCCGTCAAAATCCCGGGAGACCGAGGCCGGTGTGCGGAGGATAAGCGTCGTATCGGCTGAAATAGAGCCCGCGGGATCTTCCGAAAGGCTGGCTACGATCTCTTCCATGCCGGTCGTGAACAAAGAATCCACATGGACCTTCGCCGTATCCGGTTCCTGTGCATATAAAGAAAAGGCGCAAAGCGCCGAAAAAACGAGAACAATGAACTTTTTCATACTTTTCTGCTATCAAATATCATTCCCCGACTAGATCAGCCGGTAAGATTTGACCTCTTTTTCCAATTCGCGGGCAGGCTTGCCCAGCGCATCCCGGCACAAGGTGTCGAGAAGGGTATGGAAGGCCGGTCCATGGTTCGGATGCCTGAGGTGACAGAGTTCGTGGAGCATGACGTAGTCCCGAAGCGGCTCGTCCAGGCGCATCAGGTTCAGGTTCAGATTGATGTTCTTCTTCGCGCTGCAACTCCCCCAGTTGGAAAGATTGTGCTTGATAAAGACTTTCCCGTACTCGAATCCATATCGTTCCGCCCAAAAAGCAAGCCGATGGGGCAGATAGGCCTTCGCCTCTTTGCGGAGCGAGGCGACAAGGGCTTCTAGATCCGTATCGGGAGAGGGCATTTTACCTTCGAAAACCGCTTTCTGCCGCATATCTTCCTGTTTTTTCAGGCAGGCTGCCACCCAATTCCGCCGGACGGCCAGAAAGGCTGATCCAAGACGGTAGGGGGCCCAATAAGGGATGGTAACGACAACCCCTTTTACAGGAGAGACACGGATTGAGATGCGGGAGACCCGCTTGCTTTTCACAAGGATATAGTCCCCGATAACGGGATCGTGGCAGAGACGCTCCATGATCAGAACAGCGGAATGGCTTCGGAAACGACAAATGTGCTGCCGCCGATATAGACAAGGGATGGAATCGGTTTGGAAGCGGACGCAGAGCGGCTCATCTGCTGATCCAGATTCTGGGCCAGCATGACGGCCATCCGGACCGCATCCCTGACGGATTCCGCCTCATAGACACGCGCCGTACTGCGTCCCTGAGCCGTGCAGAAATCCCGGTAGCGGCGGGTCAGTTCGCCGGCGGGAAGCGCACGGGGCGTTTCGGGAGCCGTAAAGAAATAGGTCGCATCTTCCGGCATGAGCGGGAAGATGGACGCGACATCCTTATCCGCCATAACCCCGTAGACGATAATCAGTGAGCTGCATTTCCCTTCCGAAAGGAGGGAGGTCAGCTGACCGAAATTTTCCCGGAGGGCCGGTGGATTGTGGCCGATATCGCAGAGGACCTGCGGGACTGTCGAGAGCCGTTCCCAGCGTCCCCGGAAGTCCATCCTCCGTGCCGTCTTTTCGATCGCATCAAGAACGGTCTCGCTGTCGGAAAGGGCTTTGAATCCGGTCATTTCCTTCAGGATATCGATGGCAGCAAGAACGGTTCTGAGGTTCTTTTCCTGGTACCTGCCCTGCAGGTCCATCTTCCGGAGGATCTCGCCATGGCGGAACCAGAGGGAAGGACGGACTTTCTCCGCAAATGTCAGGGGGCAGCGCATCCAGGCCGTTTCTTCGAAGACGGGCCCGGTTTCAGGAAGGGTTTCACCTACCAGACAGGGGACGCCCGGCTTCATGATCCCGGCCTTTTCCGAGGCAATCGCAGCGAGCGTATCGCCGAGAAGGGCGCAATGGTCCATCCCGATCGACGTGATGACAGAAAGATCCGGAGTCAGGACGTTGGTGCTGTCCAGACGCCCCCCGAGGCCGACTTCTATGACGGCAACATCGACACCGCTGTCAGCGAACCACTTGAAAGCGAGACCGGTGGTAATCTCGAAAAACGAGAGTTCGTGCTCTTCGAAATAAGGTTTCCAAGCTGTCAGGAAATCGAATACATATTCCTTCGGGACCATCTCCGCGACAGGGCCGCCGATGATGCGTGCCCGCTCCCTGAAATCGAGAAGATGGGGAGAGGTATACAGGCCGGCTTTCAATCCGACGGCAGAGAGGGCCGAAGCAAGCATGTTGCAGACGGAACCTTTTCCGTTCGTGCCGGCGACATGGACGCTGCGGAAGGACCGTTCGGGGTGGCCAAGCGCTCCGCAAAAAGCTTCCATCCGCTCCAAACCCGGTTTGTAGGAATCCGCAAAGGTGTTTTTCTGAACCGACGGAAACCGTATGAATATTTCGTCTACCAGCTTTTTGTAGAGTGATTCCGAAAACGTCATCTTCAACTTTGTTTTGAACTCATCACAAATTTACGTATTTTTGGAGACAATTAAAAGTAAAACGGAACCTGCATGGCTGAAAAGACTTCCTTCCTGCACAGCGGATATATCATCGATGGAATCAACATGAACCTGACACCCGCCAGGATGCTGGACGATTGCCTGGCCGATCCGCAGGGGAACGCCCCGGGGAGTATCCCGTATGAACCGATTGTCGATGAGACGGTAGATCTGGCCCCCAGTACGTTTTTATTTGATGAGAAAGAGATCGGATCCTACCTGGACATGACCCTCGGCCTGTCCGGCGGGAAGCGGACTTTCCCGGTTCCCTTCGCCGGTTCCTATTCCTGCGGAAAGATTGCGCAGGCGCTGATCGACGCAATCTGGATGGGAGGGCATTTCCGTCTCGGCGACCTCCTGCTCAAGGCGGAATGGCATTGGGACGGGAAACCCATAGGCAACATGGCGGCATTCTATGATTCAGTAGAGGCCGCTGCGGGATATATCGACGCACTTGGCCTGAAACTTCGTTCATATTCGGTCCATAAAGGGACCTGCAGTCTCTCGGTCAAAGCTTCGACAGCCGTCGAAGAAGGGCAGTCCGAAGACGAAGATGATGAGGAGATCATCATCCGGGAACTTCCCTTCCGTACACACAATCCGCGGATTGGGAAACGACGGAAATGTCCGGGATCCCTCATCGGTGAGGCCTCCGACTGGCTAATTTATATTCCTTTCGACCCCTGCGATTTCCGGCTCGGCGGATCCCTTCTCGCGGAAGCGACGGGATCGCGTTCTGCCGTGGCGCCGGAAATAGCGGATGCGGACTATTTTATCGACTGCTACGAAGTTGTCCGGGAACTCGTCGAGGACGGAGTCGTCAAAGCCGGTGCAACCGTCGGAGACGGCGGCCTGCTGACCACCCTGAGGCGGATGAGCGTTCCCGGAGTCGGAGCAGAAATCTCGATCGCTCCCATCGTCAGGGCTTACTCGGACGAGAAGCCTGTCCGGATCCTGTTCTCGGAGGTTCCCGGGGTCATCCTGCAGATCGCCGATATCGATTACGACTATGTAGATGCGGAACTCCTGCTTCAGGACATCGCCTACTTCCCGATCGGTCATCCGACCCCCGAAAAAGATGAAATTATGGTTTCAACCGGCACAAATGCCGGGATATCAGCCATTTTGGAATCCCTTTTGCAGATACAGACTTCCGAAGGAGAAGATTAATAATATGGAACAAAAGACGCAACGGAAACCCAAAATCTTCGTGCTGGACACGAACATCATCCTGCATGACTACAAAGCAATCCGGAAATTCCAGGAAAATGACCTTGTCATCCCGATTGCCGTCATCGAAGAACTGGACAAATTCAAAAAAGGAAACGACGCCCTCAACTACAATGCCCGCGGATTCATGCGGGATATCAACAAATTGACCGAAAACCGCACGTTCGGTCCCCGGGGCGTTCCTATCGGCAAGAAACTCGGGTTCATCAAGATCGAACCCAACCACCCGTTCAAGCCCGAATTCAAGGATATGTTCATGGATGATATCCAGGACCACCGGATCCTTTCGACGGCGATGTGGGTCCGGGACAACAATCCCGACCGGTTCGTCGCTCTCGTCACCAAAGATATCAACCTGCGGCTCAAGGCCAAGGCGGCCGGCATGATCGCCCAGGACTACCTGTCCGACCGGATCGAGGAAGACCGGCTGGAGAACACTCAGCGGGAAGTCATCCTGATGGACGGAATGAGTTCCGACAAGATCCAGGCCCTTGCCTATGGACAGGACAATTCCATTCCCTGGCAGGAGGTCACTGACAAGGAACCGAAACCGAACCAGCTCTACAAGTTTTCCTGGTCCGGCGAGACGGTCTGCGCCCGCTACGACGCCGGCCGGGAAGTCATTGCCCTGGTCCGGAGCCGCGAGGCCTATGGAATCAAGCCGAGGAACGATGAACAGAAATTCGCCCTGGATGCCTGCCTGAATCCTAAGATCCAGCTCGTATCCCTGACGGGAGGCGCCGGAACCGGCAAGACGCTCATCGCCCTCGCTTCCGCCCTCGAGCAGGAGAAGGACTTTGACCAGATCATCCTTTCCCGGCCGACCGTTATCCTCGGCGGCCAGGACATCGGCTTCCTCCCGGGGGACCAGAAGGCCAAGATGAGTCCGTACCTCCAGCCGCTGATGGACAATCTCGAGGTCATCAAGGGAAATTTCCGTCCCGGCAGCAAGCAGGCCCTCAGAATCGAGAATCTGCTCAAGGATGAAAAACTACTCATCTCTCCCCTCGCCTATATCCGCGGGCGTTCCCTCGGGAAAGTGTTCTTCATCATCGACGAGGCCCAGAACCTGACTCCGCATGAGATCAAGACGATCATCACCCGGGCCGGAGAAGGAACGAAAATGGTCTTTACGGGAGATATTTTCCAGATCGACCAGCCTTATCTGGACCAATGGTCGAACGGCCTTACGCACCTCGGGGAAAAGATGGACGGACAGGCTCTGTTCCAGCATGTCTTCCTGCGTAAAGGAGAGCGTTCGGAGCTTTCTGAAATCGCCGCGAAACTTCTGTAAATATTTTATTTTCAGATTTTCAGACATTTTTTCCGGTTTTTGTGGAAAAATGTTGTAAATTCGCAGACTTTTTAACGAATCAGTAATTATTGTAAAATATTCTAACTCCTAATTCAAATGGCAGAAATCAAGAAAAGAGTCTATCGCTTCGGCGGAAAAACCGCTGAAGGTGACGGCAAAATGAGAGAGCTGCTCGGCGGCAAAGGTGCGAACCTCGCCGAAATGAATCTTCTCGGCATGCCTGTTCCCGCAGGATTTACGATCACGACCGAATGCTGCACCGAGTACTATACCCTCGGTGGAGGCTACACCCCGGAACTTAAGCGGGATGTAGCGGCCGCCCTCGCCGCTACCGAGAAAATCATGGGAAAGAAGTTTGGTGATGAAAATGATCCGCTCCTCGTCAGCTGCCGCTCCGGCGCAAGAAGCTCCATGCCGGGCATGATGGACACGATCCTCAATATCGGACTTTGCTCCAAGACCATCCCGGGGATGATCAAGAAGACGGGCAACCCGCGTTTCGTCTATGACGCTTACCGCCGCCTTATCATGATGTACTCCGACGTCGTCATGGAAAAGGCCGAGGGTATCGAACCCGAAGACGGCAAGGGCATCCGCCAGCAGCTTGACCGCATGATGCAGGATGTCAAGGATGCAAAGGGCTACAAGTCCGACACCGAACTGACCGCTGATGAACTCAAAGACCTCGCGGAGGCATTCAAGGTCCGCATCAAGGAAGTTCTCGGCGTGGAATTCCCGGATGACGCCAAGGCACAGCTCTGGGGATCCATCGGCGGTGTCTTCAAGTCCTGGAATGGCAAGCGGGCTATCCGCTACCGTCAGATCGAACACATTCCCGATGACTGGGGAACGGCCGTCAATGTCCAGTCCATGGTCTTCGGAAATATGGGCGACACCTCCGCAACCGGCGTCGCATTCTCACGCAACCCGGCCAACGGTGACAACAAATTCTACGGCGAATGGCTAATCAACGCCCAGGGCGAGGACGTCGTCGCCGGTATCCGCACCCCGAACCCGCTCAACGAAGCGACCAAGAGCGAGAAGAACAAGGACCTCGCTTCCCTCGAGACCGCCATGCCGGAGGTCTATCAGGAACTCGACGACATCCGCAAGCGTCTCGAAGCCCACTTCAGCGACATGCAGGATATTGAATTCACGATCCAGGAAGGCAAACTCTGGATGCTCCAGTGCCGTATCGGCAAACGCACCGGCCTTGCCGCCCTTCAGATGGCCGTCGACATGGTCGACGAAGGACTGATCGATGAGAAGACCGCAATCATGCGCGTCGCACCGGCCCAGCTTGACGAAGTCCTCCACCCGATCCTCGACCCGAATTCCGAGAAGAAGGCGCAGATCCTGGCCCAGGGTCTCCCGGCTTCCCCGGGCGGTGCTGTCGGACAGATCGTGTTTACTTCCGAAGACGCCATCGCTTATGCCGCTGCCGGCAAGAAATGCATCCTCGTCCGTGAGGAGACTTCTCCGGAAGACATCGACGGCATGCACGCCTCTGTCGGTATCCTGACCGAGCGCGGCGGCATGACCTCCCACGCAGCCCTCGTGGCACGTGGCTGGGGCAAATGCTGCATCGTCGGCTGCGACGCCCTCAAGATCAATTTCAAAGACAAGACCGTCCGTTTCGCCGGAATCGACAAGGTCTATAAGGAAGGCGACTTCCTCAGCCTCAACGGCGCGAAGGGACTCGTCTACGGTACGGCCATCGACATGATGGACGCATCCGAGAACCCGCTCTTCACCCGTTTCATGACCCTTTGCGACAAATACCGCAAGCTCGGTGTCCGCACCAATGCCGACACGCCGGAGGATGCTGCACGCGCCCTTAAGTTCGGCGCCGAAGGCATCGGTCTGTTCCGTATCGAGCACATGTTCTACGGCCGCAACAGCGAGACCCCGCTCAGCAAGCTCCGCAAGATGATCCTCTGCGATACCGATGAGGAGCGCAAGAAGGCCCTCGCAGAACTCGAACCGTATATGAAGGCAGCCGTCAAGGAGACCCTCCGGGTCATGGACGGCAAGCCGGTCGTCTTCCGTCTCCTCGATCCGCCGCTCCATGAGTTCGTTCCGAAGGGCGAGGACAAGAAGAAGGAAATCGCGAAGGAACTCGGCGTTTCCGTCAAGGAAATCGAGAAGAGAGGCGAATCCCTCCACGAGGTCAACCCGATGATGGGCCACCGCGGTGTCCGTCTCCATGTCAGCTTCCCGCTGATCGCCGAGACCCAGTACCGTGCCATCTTCACGGCGACCGCCGAACTCCAGAAGGAAGGTCTCAATCCGCAGCCGGAAATCATGATCCCGGTCACGATCTCCGCCCGTGAGCTCAGCTTCCAGAGAGCGATCTGCGACCGCGTCAAGGCTGAAGTCGAAGCCCACACGCAGCAGTTCCTCGAGTACCAGTTCGGTACGATGATCGAGATCCCGCGTGCCGCCCTTACGGCAGACCGCATGGCCCGCGCAGCCGAATTCTTCAGCTTCGGAACCAATGACCTCACCCAGATGACCTTCGGTTTCTCCCGTGACGATATCGGAACCTTCATGGGCGACTACCTCGGCAACAAGATCCTGGATGCAGATCCGTTCCAGACGATCGACCAGAAAGCCGTCGGCCAGCTGGTGAAGATCGGCGTCGACAAGGGCCGGAGCCGCCGCTCCAACCTGATGTGCGGCATCTGCGGCGAGCATGGCGGCGATCCGAAGTCGATTGCGTTCTTCAACACCATCGGCATCGACTACGTCTCCTGCTCCCCGTTCCGCGTCCCGATTGCCCGCCTCGCCGCGGCGCAGGCCGAGATCGCGCAGGGTAAGTAGTCCCGGCATCCGAACGGACTTCTTAATCGAAGTCTCTGATTCTAAAGGAGTTTGCCATCACGGCAGACTCCTTTTTTTTATAGCTTCCACAAGCCACGAAAAACCGAAAAAAGTGAATTTGTTTACAGTATGTTTACAGTTTCCGGCTACCGATCTCAAGAAATGATATGATATCAAGGAGACCACTCAGAGAAGATATGACGGTACAGTTCAATCAAGTATCATAATATTATCTTCAAAAATCAGAGTCAGGAAATAAAAAAATCGCCCACCGAAGTGAGCGAATCTTTATTTACCTCTTCCTTTTTGAATCACGGTTATTGTATGTAATGTATCCAGAGAACCATAACCTTTATCCCCCACATTATAACAACAAATAACGCATCTATCCTTTTTACTCTTATTCTCTTTCGCAAATACACTAACCGGATAAACAATTCCAGTCACTTCGGTTTTCTCTCCCGTTTCAGTCTTGTATGTGAGTGTTCGCCGATCCCATATATCTTCTGATAGGGCGTAGTAATCAATATAATCCTTATATCCCAACCACTCTTCTCCTGCATCCTGAATGAAAACCACTCTTAGGCGATTACTGCTATCCTCCACAAAAAAGGTCGTCTTTATCGTATCTCCAGATGATGGAATATTGATGGTATAATCTTGCTTCTTGACTACCTCTCCTTCTTCAATGACAAAGGCTGTATTATCCCATTCATACATAGGACCATAACGATGGGGCCGCTCCTTGTCACAAGAGCCGATCAATATCAATGTAAACAATAAATATATGAATCTATTCCTCATAAGTTCGGATCATCAATAAGTATATCTTCTCTTTGATAGATCAGATTATACAGACTATTATTAATCTCTTTGGAATGGAGGTGAATAGTTGGTTTTTGTTCATAATTGTTACTATTTGCGGTTAATGTGATAGCAAATATACATCATTTTCCATAATAACCAAGTTATTCTCAAAAAAACGTGTTAATTTCAAATAAAAACAATACTCCGTTCAATAAATCCACCCACATCATGCTTTTCACCTCAATTAATTACCACGAACAGTACCTAACGACATAATTAATTACCCCATACAGTGATTTTCGGACCATTGAATTCTTCGTCAAGAATGAAGCGAGTCATATAATTGACTGGGGAAGATGATGCCGAGACAAAAATCGCCCACCGAAGGGTGAGCGTTGTGTATGGGCAAAAAATCTTACTTACCCTCTTGAATAATCTTGACTTTTCGCTCGAACAATCGTGTTCCACTTGGAGAAGATAATAGGTGAAAAAAAGACTGTCTATCCTTCTTTAAAGTGTTTCTTGTAAGGTTGAAGGCAACTGGTACACGAAAACCATGAAGGGTTCTTTCTGTGCCATCATCTTCTGTTATCTGAAAAGACTGCCGTTCAAAAGGCATGGAAAGATTCAATCGATCCTGTTTGATTGATATCCATTTGCATTTTTCGTCCATGAAATAATAAATGCTTCCAGATTCCTCTCCCGGTACAAAGAATGTCTTTTCGATAGTATTTTCATTAGAGTGAGTAATAATGACGTAATCTTTTTTCATAATTAGATTATCTCCTTCTATGAGATAAATAACATCGATAGCTGTGGGAACGCCTCTTATATTATGAGGCTGACTCTTTTCGCACGAGATGAAGGCAAGAGAAGTGAATATAATGATGATTAACTTATTCATAATCTTTAGTTAACTGCTGTAATGATAATATCTGTTCTATCATATGAAGGATTATAAAAAGTTGTTTCTCCATCGTAATGGTCTTCTGTTGTTAGATTCTGGTCAGAGAAATAACCATCATGTGAACCATTCCATCCCCAATTCATATGAAACCGTGTCACGATATTCCACTCAGAAGTCCCTTCCCGTTCCATATCATACAAGGCTGGCAGACTGCCTCCATCATATCTGAAAATATAAAGACGATATATATTATAATTTATATAGTCCTTATATCCATCACAAACCCAAGCATGTCCTCCCTCCAATAGATCATACCATCCTAAATATGCCGGCAGGTTATTTGCCAGCGATGAGTGTACCGAGGCACTACTATGATTATCAAGAAGATTACATGAATACTCATAATTCCTTAGAACGCGAAGAGCATCATCATCATTTGCTCCTCCAGTATTAGAAACACCTAACTCTCCTCTGAGCCTGTACAAATAATCAGCCAGTTGCATATTCGGAGTTGAGTAGCTATATAAGTGATTAGGCATATTCGCCAAATAAAAAGGGAATGAAGAAGAGTAAGATGGTGATTCGAAAAATCTCATCAGTTGTCCAATGGCTATCGTTACACAACCTAAAGGATAGGCATACGGATCACTGCAGTTGTAAGGATAGTCTTGCGCCCATGCCGTTTGAAGCAACGGGCCTTGAGTCGTAACACTATTCACAGACCTCTCAAGAATAAAAGTGTAATACATGTAGTCATAATTGGGATCCTCTCCGTTCTCGTCATATGCCGCGTCACAAAACTCCGCATAAAGGTCATCTGGCATATTCTCCGGCTGATTGGCAAGCGTATAGACTGTCCAACCACCTGCAGCCCAATTATAGAGCGAATCATTGACGACATCGTCAAATCCTGATCGTGTCGCAGGAAGATGCTTAGGGATCTCAACCTCCTCATACTGACTCCAAACAGAACGGTTGACTCTTAACTCCGGATTCGCATTTACGGCTTTTATGTTACCCTTAATCTCTGCCAAAAGAATATCGGCTCCTGTCCCCGTTGGGGTCCCGTCAAAATATCCGTGCTCCACTTCCGCCAGTATCGGATAATAATTCTTCGTCCCGGATATGAGCAGATAACCATCCTCAAAATTGACTCCATACAGTAAGGTCTCTTCGTCTTCTTTTACAGGTATGACACTCTTGACAGTCTTATCAACTCCTCCTCTCGTTTCCGGAGATCCAGACGAAGAGAACATGAGAGCTACGTTCATCGCGTCGTTCTTCGACAAAGGAATCGATTCTTTGGATATTTTCAATGTATTGGATGTGCAAGATTCAACTTTAGCAGGCTGTTCAATCTCAATCTTCGTGCTGGGTTTCTGACAGGAGGAGATTAATAGCATGAGTAGTATTGGAATGGAGGTGAATAGATGGTTTTTGTTCAAAATTGCTAGTCTTTGTGGTTAATGTGATAGCAAATTTATATCATCTTTTCATAATAATCAAAGGTGAATTCTAATTAGAAGTGCAACACACTTCAATAGCCAAAGTTAAACAATTGTTTACAATATTCCAACGGGGTCCTATTCAGCAATTAAAGCAAATGTATTTAACCATGTGACGAGTTATACGAAAGAAATTATTATTTTTGTATCGTTATCGTCTTATGAGATAGATGTCGATTATGAAAAAGAGTATTGTCCTGTTCCTGCTCCCATTCATTCTTTCCGCCGTTTCGTGTAATGGACCGGATCAGTTAGAACAGTTGTCGCCTAATACGGTGAGAGTGCTATCGGATAGTGCCACAGATCCCGCGAGGGCTCTCTTTCAATATGCCCATCCGGCCAAAACGGATCCTTTGCCCTCACCGGAACCGCTTCCGGAGAGCGAACAAATTAAACTGTCTTCTCCAAAAGCGGAAAAGCCGCAGGATAGAATCAACCTGACATCCAAACAGCGTGATATTATCCGTTCCGGGAACAGTTTCGCACTTCGCTGCTTGAAGGAATTGGGCTCTGAAACGCCGGATAATCTCTTCTTCTCGCCTCTGTCCCTTTCCTATGCGCTCGCGATGGTCGCCAACGGGGTGGAAGGAACATCCCGAAGCGAAATCCTGGAGGCACTCGGCTTGGAAACTGGTGCTCTTGACGACCTCAATGCCGTCTGTTCCATCCTGCTGAAACAACTTCCTGCAGTGGATACCTCCGTGAGAATCTCGGCAGTGGATGCCATGATGGTCGCCGACCGGTATAATGTGAAGGATTCTTTCCGCAAATGCCTTGAAGGGCAATACTTTGCTCCTGTTGAAAGTATGCCCTCGCAAAACCAGGAAAAGATCCTGCATAGGATTAATGAATGGGTCTGGAGAAATACCGGCGGCCTGGTTTACCCGATCGTCACCCGCGAAGATATCACCGGCACCTTTGTCGCCGCGGTTATGAATACGCTCTATTTCAAGGCCCCGTGGAAACCTGTCGGTACGGAGAAAATGCCGGAACGCTTATTCAACGAAAACACCCAACATATCCTTACCGACTTCTATCTAGACGGAGGCGGATCCACAAAACATGAATTCATGAACTCCAATCCGGATACGCTTCCTTATGCCAAGATGGACGGCTATCAGGCCGTTGCCATTCCATACGGGAACGGGCGCTTCAGAATGCTGCTGCTGCTTCCGGATGAGGTTGGCGGAAATGGACTGGCCTGGCTCCGGGACAAGATGGACCTCGGGGAGTGGACCGCAATTCACAATGCCCTGACGACAGACTGGGCCAACGTCTTTCTCTATATTCCTAAATTCAGCGTGTTCGGAGAGTACCGGATGAATGACCTGCTACAAGCGCTGGGGATCCGGTCGCCTTTCCGTCCCTCCGGCGATTTCTCCGCTATGTTCGAAGAGAGTTCACAGGTCTATCTCAACAAGGTGTTGCAAAAAGCAAGGATTTTCGTTTCAGAATGGGGAACGGAAGCGGGTACAGTCACCCTCGCCGGCATGGCGGACGCCTATAACAGTTTTCTGAAAACCGTACAGGTAAGAGCAGACCATCCCTTCCTCTTCGTTATTGAAGAAGAGACTTCCGGAGCCATCCTTTTCGCCGGAGAGTTTTGTAAGTAAGCGTCATACCGACTCCCGGACTGGCCCTGCGATTCTATGGGAGGAGTGCTATGCCGCGGCTATTCCATTATATTTGATAAAACAAAGTAGGAACTATTAACTTTGACAATTGGTATTACCTCTCACCACATGATTAAGCATAATCGTTGTTTTCTGGCTCTCACATCAATGTGGGGGCCTTTTTCTTTTTGCGCATCTTAGACATCAGGAGACTTCCTACGACCTTTACTCCCATCCCATTTCCATAAACCGCTAAAAATCAACTGATAAATACTACGATCTACTTTTTCGCAAACTATCAATGCCGTTTTTTGCATGGCATGACTGCATAAGTGTTGAAAATTGGGTATTGAAAATGCTTTTAAAGACGAAAATGAGAGATGAGGTTCGAATTTTCATTGAAAGTGGCTATATTTGTGGAAATACAACTAACAATGAAAAGACTCATCTCCTTTATTTCGTTTGCTCTCTGTTGTTTCCTGTTTTCATGCGAGAAGGCACCTGAAGAGATTCCTGTTTCTTCCGTGACACTGAATCAACCTGCGGCAGAGATGATTGTTGGTGAAACGGTTCAATTGTCCGCCACTATTCTACCATCTAATGCCACTGAGAAGGCACTCACATGGGCTTCTTCAAAACAATCTGTCGCCACCGTGTCTAATAGTGGATTGGTTACAGCTGTGGCTGAAGGGACATCAACGATTACTGTGTCAGCTGGCGGGAAATCTGCTTCCTGTACGGTAACCGTTGAGAAGAAGGTCGTTCCCGTGACCTCCGTCACCCTCAACAAGACAGAGCTCACGCTGGTTGAAGGCGGCGAGGAGACGCTGGTCGCAACCGTCAAGCCTGACGAGGTCTCAGATAAGACTGTCTTGTGGAAATCCTCGGATGAAACAGTCGTATCAGTCAAGGATGGTAAGGTAACCGCCAAGAAAGAGGGAACAGCAACTGTCACCGTCACCGTTGGGGATATGTCTGCGACTTGCAAAGTGAATGTCTATCGGGCAGGTAACAATGTCATTTACTATACAAGTGTTGACGGGTCTGTTGTCAGCCTTTCGGATTATTCACTTTTGGGGGCCAATATCGTGTACAACGAATACAAGAATGGTCAGGGGATGATGGTATTCGACAGGGACATTACCGTAATTGGGAACTCAGCTTTAAGTTCTCCCTACCTATCTTCAGTTATCCTTCCCAGCAGCGTAACGAGTATTAGAAACTTTGCATTTGTTGGTTGCTCTGGCCTTACGTCCATTACAATCCCTGACGGCGTAATAACGATAGGACAGAATGCCTTCAAAAACTGTACAAGCTTGGTGTCTATAAAGATTCCCAGCAGCGTAACAAGTATTGAGCAATACACATTTAATGGCTGTTCAAGCCTTACCTCTATAACGATTCCTAACACGGTGGAAACGATTAATTCATATGCCTTCGATGGATGCCAGAACCTTTATTCTGTTACAATATGCGGAGATATTCAGATTTATCAATATGCTTTTTCAAAGTCAGGAATACAGTCGTTGGTCTTCCAAGAGGGCGTTACAACTATTGATACATATGCTTTTTATGGGTGTTCAAGTCTTAATTCTATTGTCCTTCCCAGTAGCATAAAGACAATAGGTGGAAGATCATTCTATGGGTGCACGAGCTTAACCTCGATAACTATCCCTAACACTGTGACGACAATCGGAATCGATGCATTCTCGAATTCAGGACTGAAGTCAATAGTATTCCAAGAAGGTATCACGGCTATTCCTTCAGCTGCTTTCAGAAACTGTCAGAATCTGACATCTGTTGAAATTCCTAACAGTGTAACGACGATTGGTTCTGGCGCATTTGCTAGATGCACAAGCCTGACCTCTATTGACATCCCAAATAGTGTGACGACGATAGGTGAACAATCATTCTTTGGGTGCACTGGCCTGACCTCGATAACTATCCCTAACAGTGTGACCACCTTTGGAAATCAGGCATTCGCGGAGTCAGGACTGAAGTCAATAGTATTCCAAGAGGGTACCACTGCCATTCCCTCATCTGGCTTCATTCGATGTCATAATCTGACATCTATTGATATTCCTAACAGTGTAACGACGATTGGTTCTGGCGCATTTTACGAATGCACAGGCCTGACCTCTATTCTTATCCCTAGCGGCGTGGCAACAATTGGATTTGGTGCATTTAGTGGATGCCAAAATCTTCAATCGGCAACAATTTGTGGAGACACAGAAATGATAACCGCATTCTCAGATTCAGGATTACAGTCAATAATATTTAAAGAGGGTGTTACTACTATTTCAAAAGAAGCGTGTAGATCCTGTGAGAATCTAACATCTGTTTATATCGCGAACAGCGTGACGGCGATTGGTGAATACGCATTTTCCGGATGTTCGAGCCTGACCTCGATAACAATCCCTAAAGGCGTGACAACAATTGGTGGCAGCGCATTTTCCCGATGTTCGAGCCTGACCTCCATCACACTTCTGCCCGTTACACCGCCTATTATAATTACCAACCTTTTTTACGAGGCAAGTGACTGCCCAATATTTGTCCCGTCTAGTTCAGTTGAAGCATATAAGACAGATGTTTATTGGAGCAACTATGCCAGTAGAATACAAGCAATACCTGAATAATCTGTCATAGCAATAACCCCACCGAGAATCACTTCTGGATGGGGGAGTTAGTCGCAGAAAAACTGTTTAATACATTTCATTTATCGCTCCCTCAGAAATGTGGGAGCTTTTTCTTTTTTGCAATACTAATTCAGTTCCTTTAACAACCCGAATTCATACTATTAACATTGTTTTAATACCTAAATCTAGAGTTTCAAGAATGTTTTAGTACCTGAGGCTATTGCTTCGAGTATGTTTTTATATGTGAAATGCATGTTTTGAGAATGATTTAGATGGTGAAATAGATGATTCAAGTATGATTTAGAGGTCGATGTTGGGTTTTGGAATCATTTTTTAACCTCTTTCGTTCAGATAAAGGGATTCTTTTCTTAACTTTGGGTCCATTATAGTGAAATCAGACCCATAGAACAATAACTAGACATATTGGCATGGATAGAAAGTTATTTGCGATTCTTCTTTCAGTTGCATTCATCTTCTCTTGTGAAAAACCTCCTCAGGAGATTCCAGTTTCTTCAGTCACGATAAATCAACCTGCTGCAGAAATGGTAGTGGGTGAGACGGTCCAATTATCCGCAAATGTCTTACCATCAAACGCAACGGACAAGACACTTACATGGGCCTCATCCAAGCAATCTGTGGCGACGGTATCTAGAGATGGTCTCGTTACCGCTATTGCCGAAGGATCTTCGACCATTACGGTTACCGCTGGCGATAAGTCCGCTTCCTGTAAAGTGACAGTCGAGAAAAAAGTCGTACCTGTTTCTTCAGTCAGTCTGAATATGACGGAACTATCCCTTGAAGAAGGTGAAGAGTCATCTTTGGTCGCGACCGTGAAGCCCAATGATGCCGATGACAAGACCGTCACCTGGAAATCATCTGATGCAACGATTGTATCTGTCAATAGTGAGGGGAAAGTCTCTGCCTTGAAAGCAGGAACGGCCACCATCACTGCTTCTGCCGGAGACAAGTCCGCTTCCTGTAAAGTGACCGTTGAGAAAAAGGTCGTTCCTGTGACCTCCGTCACCCTCAACAAGACAGTGCTCACGCTGGTGGAAGGCGGAGAGGATACGCTGGTCGCCACGGTGAAGCCTGACGATGCTACTGACCAGGCCGTCACATGGAAGTCTTCGGACGAGACCGTCGCAACGGTTAAGGACGGGAAGGTAATCGCCAAGAAGGAGGGTACGGCAACTGTCATAGCCTCCGCAGGAGATAAGTCTGCTTCTTGCACGGTGACCGTTGAGAAGAAGGTCGTTCCTGTGACCTCTGTCACCTTGGACAAAACTGAGCTCACGCTGGTTGAAGGCAACGAGGAGACGCTGGTCGCTACTGTGAAGCCTGACGATGCCACCGACAGGAACGTCACATGGAAGTCTTCGGATGAGACCGTCACAACGGTTAAGGACGGCAAGGTAACCGCCAAAAAGGAGGGCATGGCGACCGTCACCGCCACCGCCGGGGACAAGTCAGCCTCTTGCAAGGTGACAGTCGAGAAGACCGCCTCCAATAATATAGTCTTTGCTGACAATAACATTAAGGCGAAACTCGTTTCCGCTTTTGATGTAAACGGTGATGGAGAGATTTCTTATGAGGAGGCTGCCGCTGTCACTTCTATCGATGGTGTCTTTGGCGCTATAAAGACCTATAAATCCTTTGAAGAATTCAAATACTTCACAAGCATTATGAGTATTCCATCCCGTTTATTTATGGATTGGAATCTTTTAACAAAAATTACTTTGCCAAAAGGGGTCACTTATATAGGAGATAATGCATTTAGGAATTGCTTAAATCTTTCTGATATTAATATTCCTTTTGAAGTAACCGCTATTGGTAGTGGTGCTTTTTCAGGCTGCTCCCGTTTAAATCATGTCGATATTCCTAGTAGCGTCAAGAGCATTGGAGAATCATCCTTTTGGGGGTGTTCAAGCCTGACTTCCATAACCATACCGATGGGGGTGAAAAGTATAGAAAGTCACACTTTCGTAGACTGCGATAATTTGATTTCAATATCAATTCCCGAGACTATTACTCGTATTGGGGAAAGCGCATTTTCTGGTTGTTCAAAACTATCCCAAATCACTATTCCAGAAGGTGTTGAGAGCATTGGAAGTTATGCATTCTATGGCTGTTCAAGCTTGAAATCCGTGAGGATTCCAGAAAAAGTGTCAGATATTCTTAGTCATACGTTCGAAGACTGTAGTAATCTAACTTCAGTCATTATTCCAGATAGTGTCTCTTCAATTGGATTAAGCGCATTTGAAAATTGCTCAAGTCTACAGTCTATAACTGTTCCTACAAGTGTCACATACATCGCTAATCGGGTTTTCATGGGGTGCACTTCTCTGAGGTCAGTAGTCTTGCCCGATAATAATTATCGTTTTATTGGAAATTATGTGTTCTCTGGCTGTATATGTCTGAAATCTGTCAACATTCCTAATGGATTAACAGAGATTCCTCCTGGTTTATTCTATAACTGTAGTAGTTTAACTTCCATTATTATACCCGAGGGCGTAACATGTATTCAGGGTGAATCATTTCGTGGTTGTTCTGGGCTAGAATCAATTAGTATTCCCAATAGTGTCATGACTATCGAGACGGCAGCATTCCGTGATTGTTCTAAGCTGGTTAGCATATCGATGCCTCAAGGCTTAACCGTAATCTGTGATGGCGTTTTTCAAGGTTGTGACGCTTTATCGCACATTATTCTCCCAGAGGGTGTTACAAGCATAGGTTCTCATGCTTTTTATGGTTGCGGAACGCTGCTGTCATTATCGGTGCCAGAAGGTGTTACTACTATTGGGATTAATGCCTTCAACGGTTGCTCAAGTCTTGACAGCATCACTATTAAACCATCTTCTCCACCATCCTTAGGACGAGATTCTTTTAAAAATACGACGTGCTCGATATATGTTCCTTCCAAGTCATTAACGGAGTATAAAACCTCTGGTAGATGGGTTGAGTATTCTTCTAGAATCCGAGCTATCCCAGAATAAAACACTATCACTGAATAGGAAAAATACTTGACATCTGAGAACCGCTGCTTCTTATTATCCCCCATCGAGAATTACTTCTGGATTGAGGTTATAAATGCGAAATAAGGTGTTACCACCAATGCAAATATAGCTAAAAAATAGTTCCCGCAGTAGCGCAGGAACTATTTTTTTATAACTTTGTGAAAACTACTACGAAAATGAAAAAGTTACTTCTTTCTCTCCTTATTGGCTTTACTTGTATTTCGTTATATGCTCAGGAAGAAACTTCCTATTCTTCTACTTTCCATTCTTCTATATTCCAAAAAGACTATGCTTTAATGTTCGTAGATAGAGACCTTGGATCGTTTCTTATGGAGATTATTAATGTTGAAGATATTACAAATCCAGTGTACCTTACCTTTAACCGCTCTGATTTTCAATACTTTTATAATAGTCTGGTAAAAGTTAAAGAAAAACTTGTTGAATGGGAAAGAATTGCAAAAAAGAATAAAGTTACTGATTATGAAAAAGAGATTGATGTAGATTTCCCTGCTGCTATTATCGTTTATAAAGAAGACGGAGAATTAATATCAGCTTTAACTCTATTAACTCCAGTCTTTAAGGCTAATGATTGGGGCTATGCTGTTTCTTTTGGCGGTTTTGGCTATAGTACTGATCTGGATCACTGTATAAAGTATTTATTTTCCTTCAACCAATACGATCTGAACAATTTCCTAAAAGAAATTAATCCAAAGAGAGTTGAAAATAATCTTGCAAAGAAATCAAGAACAGATTCATTATTCAAGTAAAATTCAACCCCCTCTAGAATCACTTCTGATAGCGCCAGTTTAAAGAGAAATACGAGGAATAGAGAAGGATAGCATGATAAACAAGAATGCTCAATACCGAAAACAAGTAAGAGATTTCGCCAGAAAGCTGTATGCATACTTGAAGGAGAATTGTATCGGTCGTGAACTCTCTACGACAGACCTTGTTTTTGAAGCATTCCCTCCTATTCCTTTGGACAGTCAAGACAGTGAAAATGTTTATTCGGATATATCCTTTTTCCCGTCTACAGATGAAGAGTTAATCGATGTAGATTATGCTCTAGGTACAATAGTGGCACAAGGTCATAAGTATGAAATGGATGGAGACCATTATGCTCATCAAGACGTCGGTTTACCCCACTACATTCCTTACATTTTTCGTCTTAAGAATGACAAGCATCCTATCTGGGATGGTCTTGTCCCATTCTTCAATGAAGGGCAGTCTTATCTTAAATGGCTTCGTAAATGCGACGAATATGTATTCTATTCATCTGGATTACTGGAATACTTACAGAGATTGAAAGAATTCAGCTATTCTTTGGATGATAAAACTCCTATTACAGAAAAAGACTTAGAAGAGGCATTGATGGAATCTCAAGTATCTGGTGATATGATCGACATTGTTCTGGACCCTCAAAATGAGAGCAAATGCCGAATAGAATTTGTTTCAAGGCAGGAGTACCATAGAAGATATCCTGAAATAAGCCTCAGATTAGACTTCTAGACTGTTTAAGTGCTTCAGGTGGTACATTTCATTCCGCTGTAGGTGGCACTCTCGAGGACGAGGGCTCCGGACGCGGTCTGGAGGAACCGGAACGGTCCCGCGTACCGGTATCCCTTACCCTCGGCATCGATGGCTGCGGCTTTCGTCCCATCATAGAGATAGGAGAGGGCGACATCGGTGTCGGATTCGTTCTGGAAGAAGCGTTTCGGAAGGTTGAGGATGTTGTACCGTGCCTCGAGAGGATACTCCGGATCCGGGATAATCGTGAGAAGGTTTCCAGC
>CADANY010000010.1 GCA_902789395.1 uncultured Bacteroidia bacterium
TCGGATTTGGGAGAAGACCAGAAGGCTGCGCTCTTGAATGATGCACTCGCATATCTGGATGGCAAAGGTTATTTCTCTTTCAGGCTTCACTCGTTGATTGGCAGATAGATTCCATTTTCTCGGTCAAGCTTATCAATGAATGATTGAAGTTGGAGCAGCCCTACGACGAATGCGAGGTTCGAGATTCGGAGTGTTTGGTCTACTAAACAGGACAAGTCGCAAGATTTGTCCTGTTTTTGTGCCTACACAATCGTATAACCCTTGTTTTGAGTTCGAAATTGCACCGAATGGAGGAATGATATTTGCAAAGAGTTCGGCAACTTTGAAGTGTAATCCGCTTGTCTTCGCCATGAAACGCCTCCTATTTGCCGCATTGTGCTTTATTCCCCTTTCTGCCATTGTTTGGGTTGGTTGGCTATTTCTTTCGGACCTGACGCTCTTCCCTAATGATATTATCGGGACTTATTACGAAGTCCCCGTTCCGAATAAACTAAAAGTAATAGTTATCAATTCTCCTGATTATGGGTATTTCGTGAACGAAGACGATGAAAAGATTGTCAATAGGGTAGATTCCTTACAGGTAGTTGGAGATCATGTCTTCGGACGAGACTCATCAGTATTCTTCTCACTAAATACGCTCACTAGAGCAGTAACTTATTATGAGTCAAAAGACCAAATGAAAGAGTCGGAAGGTGTTGACTTGGGCTCCCTAAATACGCCTATCGAGTACTACGAGATAAACCGAAAACCTTATGATATAGGGGCAATGATTGTGATTGTCCTTCTATCTCTTGCATCCTCCCTCTTTTTCACGAGAAAGATTCATTGAACCTAATCACTGCTATAAAACCATCGATGAATCCGTTCGAAATATCTAACGCCTGTTCTACACAATTAGAAAACCAGCCTTTTCGGCTGGTTTTCGCGTTTTAGAAGGTATCAATTGAACCTATTTCTGAGTATCAATATTAACGATGTTGTATTTTCTGGTGCCAAGTCCGATTTCTTCGGCATATTCGGTAATATGGGTGCCGTGCTGGCGGTTGATACGCTCCTGCAGGGGCTTGGAGTCATCGCCGGTGGCGTCGGTGTGGTTGAACACCAGATCCAGACAGGCCTGGTCGAGCGCTACGGGGTCGGTGGAGGCAAGAATGCCGATGTCCTTTAGCCGGGGTGCTGCCGGAGAACCGTCGCAGTCGCAGTCGACAGACATATTGTTCATCACGTTGATATAGATAATGTTTTTACCGTCCTGCTTGAAATAGTTGTGAACAGCCTGAGCCGCCGCGGCCATCGACTCCAGGAAGCCGTCCTGGTTGTCGTCTATCCAGCGTGTGGTACTGCGACCGGCCGAATGGATATACAGTTTACCGGCTGAGGAAGCCACGCCGATGCTCTGGTTCTTGAGGACACCTCCGAACCCGCCCATCGCATGGCCCTTGAAGTGGGCCAGATTGATCATGAAATCATAGTTTTGCAGGTGATTTCCTACGCGGTCGTACTTAATCCACTTGCTATCGGTAACGGGGATATCCATCGTTCCTTCCGAATCCATGATATCTACGGTTGCGATTTTATTGTAGCCCCGCTCTTCGATCGCCTTTAGGTGTTTCTCCGTCGTCGAACGGCTCCCACCGTAGGCAGTATTGCATTCTACCAGCGTTCCGCTGACAGCATGGACCAGATCCTTGATCAGTTCAGGACGAAGGTGATTGCTCCTGGAAGATTCTCCTGTAGAAATCTTGACAGCAACCCGTCCCGTGGCCGGAATGCCAAGGGCTTCATAAATTTTCACAAGACCCTCCGGTGTAATACTGGAAGTGAAATACACGGAAGGAGCTTCCGGATCAGGCGATTCGGTAGTAGAGACAATGACATCTGTCGTTTCCTCTGCAGGCTCTGCCGTTTGATGCTGGCCGGCACAGGTGGAAGCCGAAAACAGCACGGTCAGGGAAGCGAGTACGGGGATTAAGGTGTTAGCTTTCATCGTATAGCGGTTTTTATAGTTAAACAACGTATGTTTTGCAAAGATCGGTATTTTCTGCCAAAACATATTTAGCTTATTTACAGATTCTTTTACCATTTTTACAGGATATGCCAAGTTTTTCGTACCTTCGTTTCCTAGTTATCTCCTGTCATGGACGAAATGAAAACCTTCCGGCCGATGCGCCGGTTCAAGCAACAACTCCCGGACGAAGAGAGTCTCTGTATCCTGAAAGACGCCTATCGCGGATTCCTGTCCGTTATCGGCGACGGCGGGTATCCGTATACCATTCCCATCAACTTTCTGTTCGAGGATGGCAGGCTGTTTTTCCATTCCGCAAAAGAAGGCCATAAACTGGATGCCATAAAGAACTGTAACAAAGCATGTTTTACAGTGATCGACAATCCGGAGAGAGAGCCGGACGACTGGTGGTACCACGTTCGGAGCGTCATCTGTTTCGGACGGATCCGGATAGTCGGAGACGATGATGAGAAGAACCGAAGACTCCGTCAGCTGGGTTGCAAGTATTTTCCTGAAGGATATGATGTAGAAAGCGACCTGACGCGGAACGGCCCACGGGCAGAGATGCTTGAATTCACGATCGACCATTTCACAGGAAAACGCGTAAGGGAAAAATAACTTTGCAACCCGGTTGCAGTTTTTTTTCAGGATCTTTGTCCCCGATAAATGGACAACAATGATGAAACGAGCCTGGAAAGAAGGGGTCCTGCCGCTTGCAGGGATGTTCGCAATTACGGCGGCTCTCGTCGTTGTATTCTATACTTGCCTGGGGATTGGGGAAAATATGGAGCCGGTTTTCCCGGTTCATGTAGATGACGGAGAAAGCGTTGATCCGAATCCCATGCGGCTGGCTTTCATGCTGACAGGATTTCTCTTCTCTTTCTTCCTGGCAGCTTGGGCCGAAAAGAAAGGGGCGTCCGGAAAAACATGGCCTGCCTTTTGGCTGGGTTATACCGGAGGAACCCTGATCTGGCAGTCTGTCGGAGAGTGTTCCTGGCATTTCGGACTGAGCGGGACGGACTATCTGGTCTGTTTTGCCCACCTGGAAAGCTCTGCATCCCTGTTCCTCGTCATCATGACGACAGTCCTGCTGGTCTACTGCGCAAAAAAGAACGCCCTCGGATGGGGCGTATGGGTATTTGTACTAACTTTTGTCGGAAACTGGTTCGGCCATTTTATCCAGATCGGGACCTATCCCATCGTCTGTCACCTGATGGAAGAAGACGCCTGGTTCCGGATTACGGGCGCATCTGTCGGAATACCCGTTTGTCTGGCTGCCCTTTTCCTCAATTTCAAGTACGCTGAAACAGAGCGGGAATACCTTCTCTGCAGTCTTTTTCTCTACTTCGGAATCGGTATTATCGTTACCGGAGTTGCCGGGCTTTAGACTTGAATTCCCGCTTGGCCCGTTCCATCCGGGCTCGGAAAGCGGGACTTGTCTGCAGTTTCGAATAAGCGATACTGGCGGCAACACGGCTTGCGTCGACGTCGCTCTGCCAGTGGGCCCCGACGATAACGCGGCTGACTCCGCATTCCCACGCACGGGCATAAATCGCATTCGCCGCATCCGGATTGATTTCCGAGAGCAGAAGCGCCGTCACCCATGCCCTGATTGTATGGCCGGACGGATAGGATCCTTCTCCCCTTAGTTCCTTTTCTTCCCATTCGGTATACATATGGTCTCCGAAATACTCGAAAGGCCGGATCCGGTGGAAATGGGCCTTGGGACGGACACGGATCAGATCTGTCGTTGTCAGGCTCGTCATCAGCAAGGTCCAGATTTCCGGGGTCTTTTCCGGAGACAGGTCCATGCCGAAAGGCTTGTTAAAGGTCGTAAAGACGGAATCCAGAATCCAAACCGCATCCCGCTCAGCCATCCGGGCGCGGAGCGAATCGAGACGCTGGACCTTTCCCCATTCGTACCGCGTAGAGTCGTATGCGAAGTCCGGTGTTCCCATTGCAGGAGGGGCAGGAAGGCAGGTGATCAGATCCGGCATCTGGTCCATGGTAAAATACGTAGGGACCGTGCTTCCGGTACCGGTCGCGCCGGGACGGGATACGGCGCACGAAACCATCCATAGAGCCGTCATCAGGAGGCCGGCCCATCTCTTCCATCTGATTTCTTCCATTTTCATTCAATTTTGAGAATCAAAGGTAGTGCTTTTCATGCAAACGGCCAAGATGAATTTTCACTTCTCAAATTTGCACCTCTTGCAGAATCATCTTATCTTTGTAAGTTAGGATAGTTATTAAGAGTAATCACAAAAAAGATATTATGAAAACTGATGAACTTGAAATCTGGTGGTCCTCCCTCTCGGTTGTCCAGAAGGAAAGAGTTGCCCGCAAGGGTATGTCCAAGACATCTCCCGACGGAACAGTCGACGAGTCGATGGTTACCTATCCTGCCTGCACACGCTGGTGGAACAGCCTTCCGGAGGAGCGCAAGGCCATGATCCATGACCATTGTATCGACCGTCACGGTTATCTGCTGAACGAATGGAATAACGCAACTCCGTACGGAGACTGATTTTCGGAGAACCGCTTGATGAAACGTTTTCTTTTTATTCTGCTTTTCTGCTGCTGCTCGGTTGTTTTCGCACAGAATAACCTCGTCATGCCCAGCCTCACCCCGGAAGAAGATTCCCTTGCGTTCTGCCGGATGCGGGAGCGGATGGATTCGATCCGGAAACACCGTCCGACCGTCGGAGTCGTGCTGGCCGGAGGCGGCGCCCGGGGCATGGCCCATCTCGGGCTTCTGAAATATCTGGAAGAACTGGGGATTCCCGTCGACGTAATCGGAGGAACGAGCATGGGCGGCCTTGTCGCAGGCATGTACTCTTTCGGATACGGAGAGCATTATATCGACTCGCTGGTCCGCTCGATTGACTGGACGGTCATGATGTCGGACCGCATCCCCGATAACTACCAAAGCTATCGGGTCCGGAAAAACAAGGAACGTTTCTTCATCACTGTCCCGTTCCACTATGCCAATCCCGAAGCGGAAGCAAAGATCCGCAAGCAGATGGAACTTGCGCGGGTTTATGAGAAAATGAAGACCAAGTCTTCCGAAATGGGACAGGAGATCATGAACAAAATCGGGCTCGGGCTTCCGGATGGATTCCTTTTCGGATTCAATATCCGGAATACCCTGTCTTCCGTTTCCGTCGGCTATCAGGATTCCCTGCGTTTCGACAGTTTGCCGATTCCGTTCTTCTGCGTTGCAACCGACATGGTATCCATGCAGGAAAAGAACTGGACATCCGGCTCGGTTGTCGATGCCATGAGATCGACGATGTCGATCCCGCTCTATTTCCGGCCCGTCCGCATCGGGAATATGGTCCTTTCCGACGGCGGTACCCGGAATAACTTCCCCGTCGACATCGCCCGCGCGATGGGGGCCGATATCATTATCGGTTCCGAGATGCCGGTCAACCGCGACCTGACGGACCTCAACAGCTTGGTGGGCCTTGCCATGCAGAATATCTCGATGATGTCCTCTGACGCGGCCTCCGTCAACAGGGACAGGACGGATGTCCTTCTCCAGCATACCCTGGAAGGATACAACATGCTTTCCTTTGACGAAGAAAGCGTTGACGACATTATCCGGCAGGGATATGCGGAAGCCCTCAACCACCGGGCTGAATTGGAAGAGATTGCCCGGCGGGTCGGCGCTGATCCGGAAAAGGTCCGCCATCATGTCCATGCTACCGACATCGGCCGCCAAAGCGTCCGGGTCAGCAACATCCGGATTGAAGGGGTTACCGAAAAAGAGCAGCGGGCCCTGCTGGATCCCAAGGTGATCCAAAAAGACGAGACCTATGACCGCCATGACATCGAGCATATCATGGCCATGCTCTACGGCACCCGTGCCTTCGAATCCGTCACATACCGTCTGGAAGGATCCGAAGAGCCCTATACCCTGATCTTCGAATGCCTGCGCGGACAGACAAGTGAACTGGATGCCGGTATCCACATCGATCAGGACGAAGTCGTCTACGCCAGCCTGCACCTCGGAATCGGGACACGGAAACTGCAGGGATTCCGTTTCGTCGGAGAAACAAAAATCGGCAATAACCTCTCCGTCTCCGCCGATGCTTCCTATAAACCGCTGAAACGGCTTCCTATTGTCGGTATTTCAAGCCAGACATCCTATCTCAACCTGATGTATCTCGACAACGGGATGGACGCCAAGATCAAGGCAGTCAACACACGTTTCGATGCGTACATCGAAGATTCCCGGCTGAATTACGGAAGTATGCGGGCGGGGATCTCTTCCGAATGGGAACCCTACGAGAATTATCTGGACCAGAATGTCCATTGGAAGGATTACGATTTCAAAAGTAACTGGAACTCCGTTTATACCAAACTCCGTCTCGATACACAGGATGACGGGTACTTCCCCGAGAAGGGCTTCAAGGCAAATCTGAATGCACGGTATGTTTTCGCCGGCTATTCCACCTATCTGGAAGACAGGGACGTCCCGCCCGGAGCATCTTTTCATGAAGGAAGGGTCGACCCGTACGGAACGGTCGTCGGCAGCATCACGGGAGCCATCCCGCTCGGACATGGCTTTTCCCTGATTCCGTCCCTGTATCTGGGATGGGTCTCCACTTACTCCGGGAAAATCAATTTTACCCACAGCCTTGCCGCCGGAGGAACCATCCCAGGACGTTATCTTGAGAATCAGATCCCTTTCCTCGGGTATAGCGTAGCCTTCCATCTCCTGGAGGACTTCGCCGCAACGGCCGAGATGGATCTGCGTTATCAGTTCGGACATGTAAACTACCTGTTCCTGCAGGGAGGACTGCTGCAGAACAGCCGGACATTGCCGGGAATGTTCAAGGATCCCCTGGATTCTTTTGCCGTAGGGCTCAAGTACGGACGGAAAACCATAGCCGGGCCGCTCTTGCTCGGGATGAACTGGTGCAATGATACCGGGTTCGGATTGACATTGTCTTTCGGATTCAACTTCTGACAATCATGAAAAGGACGTTTGCCCTTCTCCGGTGGGCCGGCATGGCCACTGTCACCATCCTCCTGGCTGTCAGTTGTCAGAGAGGGTATAAGGTCCATAGTTATACGGTCACGGTCCCCTGTAAAGACAGGCAGATCCGCCTGCAAGTCATTTCTCCGGAGATTATCCGGGTCAGTACGACACCAGGGGAACGGTTTTCCGGACGGAAAAGCCTCTCCGTCGTTCCTCAGGAAGGATGTACCGATTTTTCTGCCGGCAGAGACGGGGAAACGGGCGAAATCTTTGTAACGACGGAGGCCCTGACCGCCTACGTCAATCCCGCCTGCGGAGGAATCCGTTTCACGGGTGCGGACGGAAAGGAACTCCTTACGGACGGACGCACGGAATTCTCCCCCATTGAAGCAGAAGGAAAGCAGGCGTATTCGACCCTGGTCTCTTTCGCATCCCCCGAAGATGAGGCTTTTTACGGTCTGGGACAGCACCAGGACGGGGAATTCAACCGGAAGGGACGGAATGAGGAATTGTTCCAGTACAACACCAAGGTCAGTGTTCCGATGATCGTTTCGACCCGGGGATACGGTCTCCTTTTCGATGCGTATTCGCTGAGCCGCTGGGGCAATCCGGATCCATACCGGCAGATCGGAGAAGCCTTTACTCTCTTCGATCATTCCGGCAAGGAGGGGGCCCTGACCGGGGAGTACCATCCGGCGGAGGGACCCGCCGTTGTCAGGCGGGAAGACAGTCTTTTCTATGAAAACGAATTTGCCATCCGGAACCTTCCGGATCTCCGGCTCAACGGCGCCAAAGTCATCTATCACGGCGAGATCGTCGCACCGGAAACGGCTGACTATCATTTCATCCAATATTATGCCGGATTCCAGCGTACAGTAATCGGAGGGGTCGAAGTCATGCCCCGGCGCTGGCGCCCTGCATGGAATCCGAACAGTTGCAAGTTTACCGTACGGCTAAAAGCCGGAGAGCGGGTCCCGGTCCGGATCGAGTGGGAACCGGACGGGGACGTTTCCTATATCGGACTCAGGGTTGCAACGGTCCAGTCCCCCCATGAGCAGGGACGGCTCCGTTTCTGGTCCGAATTCGAGCCGGAATCAGACTTTTACTTCATCGCCGGCGAGAACTATGACCATATTATCCGCGGCTACCGGAAACTCACCGGGAAAGCCCAGGTCATGCCGAAATGGGCTCTCGGTTTCTGGCAGAGCCGCGAGCGGTACGCGACCCAGGATGATCTGGTTGGGACCCTTGCCGAAATGCGCCGGCGCGGCATCCCTGTCGACAATATGGTACAGGACTGGCAGTATTGGAAAGAGGACCAGTGGGGAAGCCACGAATTCGATCCGGACCGCTATCCCGATCCGGAGAAGATGATGGACGATGTCCATGCCATGCATGCCCGGCTGATGATCAGTGTCTGGCCGAAATTCTACACCAATACCGACCATTACAAAGAGCTTAAGGAGGCCGGCTACGCCTATACCCACGCTGAGGAAGCCGGACTGAAAGACTGGCTGGGACATGAACAGACTTTCTATGACGCCTACGCAGAAGGAGGACGGAAGATGTTCTGGCGCCAGATCGATGAATCGCTCTACAGCCGGTATGGGCGGAAGATCGACGCGTGGTGGATGGACGCATCGGAGCCGAACCTCCGGGACTGTCTCCCGATGGATTATCTGAAATGGCTTACGACGCCGACCGCCCTCGGTCCCTCGACGGAATATCTCAACGCCTATGCGCTCGTCAATGCGGATGCCATCTACAACGGCCAGCGCGGAATCGACCCTGACAAGCGTGTCTTCCTGCTGACCCGGAGCGGATTCGCCGGACTCCAGCGATACTCCACGGCGACCTGGAGCGGGGATATCGGAACGACTTGGACCGACATGCGCGCCCAGATGGCCGCCGGTCTCGGATTCAGCATGAGCGGCATTCCGTTCTGGGGGATGGACATCGGCGGCTTCTCCGTCATGTCGAAATTCCATGACCCCGCCTCGCGCGAGGAATGGCAGGAACTCCAGACACGCTGGCACCAGTTCGGCGCCTTCGTTCCCCTGTTCCGTGCCCATGGACAGTGGCCCCGCCGGGAACTTTGGAATATCGCTCCCGAAGGTTCGCCCGCCTACCGCAGCATCCTTTCCTATATGGAACTGCGGTACCGTCTGATGCCGTATCTCTATTCCCTCGCGGGAGCCGTCCACTTTGCAGACGCGACCCTGATGCGGGGACTCCCGATGGACTTTCCAGACGACCCGGCCGTACGGGACATCTCCGACCAGTGGATGTTCGGGCCCGCACTGATGCCATGCCCGGTATATGAATATAAGGCCCGGAGCCGGAAAGTCTGTTTCCCGGCCGGCTGCGACTGGTACGATTTCTATACCGGCAAACAGATCCGGGGTGGGCAGACCATAGATGTCGATGCTCCGTACGAGCGGATTCCGCTTTATGTGAGGGCCGGATCGATCCTCCCGACAGGGCCTCAGATGCAGTGGTCAGACGAAAAGGCTGCCGACGACATCCTGCTTACCGTCTATGCGGGGGCAAATGCAGATTTTCTCCTCTATGAGGACGAAAACACCAATTATAATTATGAGAAGGGAGCGTTCTCGGTCATCCCGCTGCACTGGTCGGAAAAAGACCGGACACTGACCGTCGGGAACCGCCGCGGCGAATTCCCGGGTATGCTGAAAGAACGCTCATTCCGGGTTGTAGTCGTCGATCCGGCCTCCCCGGCGCCTTTCGATCCCGATGCGGAAGGAATCCGGATTCCTTATTCCGGGACGGCCGCTTCAGTCACGATCCCTTAAAGGTCTCTTCTAGCGGAAAAAAGTAAAGTGGACTTTCCCGTACGTCTTCTCCTTGACGAAACGGGGATGGCCGGTAAAGGAATAGGTCCCCGGATGTTCAAGGATGAAATAACAGTCCGGGTACAACAGATCCTCGGCAAAGACCTTGTCCGGGAGCATATCAAGCCCTTCGAGCGCATACGGAGGATCGGCAAAGATTATGTCGAACTTTTCGTGGCAGAGGGGCAGGAAGTCAAACACGTTGGAACGGACCATCGTCACGTTGGAAAGCCCCAGCCGGGCCGCTTCCGTCTTAATGAAAGAGGCGTTCTCACGCGCCATTTCGACACTGTAGACCCGGGCGGCGCCCCTCGATGCGAATTCAAAGGCAATCGCTCCGGTACCTCCGAAAAGGTCCAGTACCTTCAGGTCCTCGAATTCGTACTCATTGTCCAGCACATTGAACAGCCCTTCCCGGGCGAAATCCGTCGTCGGACGCGCCTTGTACCCCTGCGGCGGATTGATCGTTTTGCCTTTCAGGCGGCCGCCAATGATTCTCATAAAGCCTCGACGGATTTGAAATACCGGTACAGGGACATTTCCTCTTCCGGATCGACAGGCGTGCGGAAACGGATCGTAGAGACCTCCGGATTAAGCTGGAAACGCTTCAGCGAGAGGAAAATAAAATAGAGAGCCGTCGTAAAATCAACCGCCTTGAAAACATTGCATAGCAAAAGGGTCCTCCCTTCCGCAACAACGAGGAACAGGTATCCGTCTCTGTAAGAGCACAAAATCTTATTGTACTCCGGACATATCTCCATACTCTTGAGGAGATAATAAATCTCCGGATAGACCGGAGCCGACGTCCCTTCAACCGTCAGGACAGATTGGGAGATGACTCTCGAAAGCGACTCCCCGATCGTATTGGAATAAACCAGCACAGCACCTCTTTCTTCGACGGGAACTGCCGAAACATCGTCTCCTTCCGCCAGATCCGCCACATCCGACAGCAGTTCCCGGGCCGCTTCCGGCGAATAGAACTCCTTGGGGACAAGGGCGAACTTCGGAGTCAGGAGGGAAACGGAGACAGAATCATACCGACGCTGGAATTCCGGCGTCGTAAAGACCTTGTCCGGCGTCAGCCACGGGGACCGACGCTCACCGTTCCCGTCAGAGACGGTAAAAGAATATCCACCCAAGGAGACTTGAATGGATATTCTGCTTTTCTGATTTGAATCCATAAAGGAGACTACTCCCAGTTACCGGCGTTGTTGTTCGGTGCGCTGACACTGCCGACCTGGAGGCCCTGATAGCGGCTCTGAGCTTCGCACTCGGCATCGAGGTTGATGCGGAGCTGGTTGTCCATGCCACGGAGAAGCGCTCTCCAAGGCATCTTCGCCTCAAACAGAGGAACATCGACACCGGAGACCTTCTTGACAATCGCGTCCATGATCGTCTTCTGCCCGCCGGAGAAAGGAATATAGGCGAGAGAATCGATGCAGAAATCCTCACGGCCGTTGAAGAGCGTATCCTTCACGGCAATCGGAGTCGTAATGGAGAACACGAGGGGCATACCCTTCTGGGAAAGGGCGAGGAGCTCTTCGTTGGTAATCTTCTTGTTCTGCTTGCGGATAGCTGCGGTATTGGCGACAGCAACGGAGTCATCGGCGGAACCGACCTGCATGACGACATCCATCTTCCCGTTCTCATAGAAGTCTTTCAGAGAGTCTACGGAAGCCGTAAAGTGGTTGTTGACGCTCTTGAACGCAACTTCCAGGGTACGGATATCCTTGAGACGCTGGACGGCGACAGCCTGACGGTGGGCCTTTTCCTTGTTGAAATTGACAGGTTCCATGATGCTGCTATAGATCAGATACACAAGTCCGACCGCAACGATAGCGAGGAGAACCTCCAAAAGGATTTTAACAGATTTGCTCATTATGCTAGTGTTTTATAATTTCACAAAAGTCCGGACAAAGTTATAAAAATGATTTATGAAATGCAATATAATTTGTAAATTTGCATCCGAAAAAGATAGTTTGATGGCAGTCATTACGGAAGAAAAGATACAGCGGTTCAATCACTTGGTAGAGAAGGCCGAAAAGATCGTGATCTCGGCGCACGTCCATGCGGACGGAGACGCCGTCGGAAGCACGTCCGCCCTGTTCCACTATCTCACGGAGGTCCGCGGCAAATCCACTTCCGTCGTGCTGGCCGACCGGGATGCCGGCGGTTCTTCCTTTCTGATTCCGGAAGACGATAAAAACCATTTCACTTTCTACTGGAACAACCCCGGAGAGGCCGCCCGGATCATTGCCGGAGCCGACCTGGTTATCCTGCTCGACTGCAATTCTTTCTCCCGGACTGAAGACTTGTGTGAGTTCTTCACGGAGAGTTATGCCCCGAAAGTCCTGATCGACCATCATCTCGACCCGCAGGAGAATGAATTCGAACTCGTTTTCTCCCAGACCGATACGTCTTCCGCTTCGGAACTTCTGTTCTACCTGCTGATGGCGATGCCCGATATCGCCGGCGATGCGCGGAAACTGCCCCGCCAGTCAGGAATCGCCTTGATGACCGGCATGACGACCGATACGAACAACTTCTCCAATTCCGTCTATCCTTCGACCCTTGAGATGGCCTCACTCCTTCTCGCCGCCGGGGTCGACCGGGATGCGATCCTGAGCGACATCTACCAGAATTACAGGGAGAACCGCCTCAGGGCCATGGGTTTTCTTCTGAGTAAGATGACCATCACCCCGGAAGGAGCCGCCTATATGATCCTGACCCGGAAAAACATGATTACCTTCGATATCGCCGAAGGGGAAACGGAAGGTTTTGTCAATCTGCCGCTTGCCGTCAAGAATGTCCGGATGAGCGTCTTCCTCCGCCAGGACAACGGTTTTTTCCGTGTTTCGGTCCGGTCGAAAAAGGGAACGTCCGCCCAGCGGTTCGCCGCGACTTATTTCAATGGCGGCGGACACGAGAACGCTGCCGGCGGCAAACTCTTTTTCTCGGACGACATTTCCTCCGTAAAAGATGTCGTCTCCTATCTTGAAAACGCATTGAATGAGTTTTTGCATGAATAAGTTACGCCATATATCCGTTCTCCTGATCCTCCTTTCCGCCTGCAGCTGCATGAAACAGCAGACGGAGAATTACTATGCCAAGCAGGAAGACGCGATAGAGAAGTTTGTCCAGAGAAACTCTCCGATCCGGACCGTCTACAATGACGGATCCGTCCGCATCGTCGTCAAGGAGCAATACGATACCGTCTTTGTCCAGGACACTTTCTACCTGGCCAATTCGAAAGATTCACTCGCCGCAGACGGGATCGTCTCTTTCTACTACGGCGGTTATACGCTGTCTTCCGGCGGTTCGATCAACGTCCGTTCCCCTTTTGCGACCAATTCCAGACAACTCGCCGAAAGCGCCGGATGGGAACTGTCCGATTCGACCGTTTTTACCATCGAGACCCTCAAGCTGGACGAATCCAATCTGATTGACGGACTGAAGAAAGGTTTGCAAGGCGTCCGGAGCGGTGAGGAATGCTATATCGCCTTCACCGGAAAATATGGATTCGGATCGAAGCCTTCAGGCACGATTCCTGCAAAGTCAACCCTGGTCTACCATATTTGGGTAGACAGCATTTCCAACGAATAACGGAAAAACAATGAAACATATCGTCAAATTCATCATTCCGGCCCTCGGGGTCCTGCTGCTTTCCGGCTGCGCCAAGGAAGCCAAGACCCAGGCCAATTTCGCAAAGAAACTCTATTTCGATGCCTGGCTCCATGTCAATTATCCCGACGCGGTCGAGCGTGGCAACGGCATTTATATCCTGAATGATGTTCCCGGGACCGGGACGGCGTGGGATGCTTCCCGCGACGGATTCGCTTACATCGACTATACGGCGACGGATCTCGACGGTCAGGTCTCCGGCACGACGATCGAACGGATCGCAAAAAAAGTCGGCACGTATGCAAAGGGCAATTACTATGGACCCAAGATCCAGATTGTCGGAGAGACTTTCTGCCCTGCCGGAATCGAAGACGCACTGGTCGGCATGCGGATTGGCGGGACCCGGACCGTTGCAATCCCTTGCTGGCTGCAGACGACGTCCCGTTATTCCGATAAAGAGGACTACCTGAACCAGTCGACGGATCTCTCCGATGCAATCTATACCATCACCCTCCGGAACATTATCGCCGACGGGATGACGGATGGGATCGCGAATATCTACCGCTGGGAAGCCGATTCGCTCGACGCCTATGTCAAAAAGAATTTCGGCGCAGCCGTCGACTCGACCGCTTATACGACGGATGAAGGCAGTTTCAAGTACGGATTCTACTTCCAGTCCCTGACTGAGAAACCGGACACGACGAAACTCGAGTCCGGCAATGCCTATACCCTCAATTATACGGGCCGGCTCCTCAACGGACAGGTCTTCGACACCACGATCGCCGACACCGCCAAGGTCCATGGCATTTATGATCCGACCCGTACCTACGAACCGGTCACGATCAACTGGGCGGACAAGTACTCCGACCTGACGATGGGAGACAGTGAAAGTTCCATGATCGACGGCTTCAAGCTCGCCCTCTACAAGATGCATCTCAACGAAAAAGCCCGAACGGCCTTCTACTCCGTCCTGGGATACGGTCATACGGGAAGCGGAGATAAGATCCCCGGATTCTCACCGCTGGTATTTGAGTTCGAGCTGTTGAAAGAAGCCTACTGATGACCGCCATCCCGACAGAGCTGGGGACGAAGAAAATCAGCACCCTTATCAAGGAATATGCGATTCCCGGCATCATTGCCATGACCGCATCTTCCTTGTACAATATGGTCGACAGTATCTTTATCGGCCATATTCCGGAGGCCGGATCCCTTGCCATCTCGGGGCTCGCCGTCACGTTCCCCTTGATGAATATCTCCTCCGCTCTGGGAACGCTCGTCGGAGTCGGAGCGGCGACGATGATTTCCGTACTGCTGGGGCAGAAAAATTATAAGATTGCAAATAAGGTCCTGGCCAACGAGGTCTCGCTGAATATCCTGGTCGGAATGGTCTTTACGGTCCTGACTCTATTGTTCATGGATCCGATCCTGCTATTCTTCGGGGCGAGCGAAAATACCCTTCCTTTCGCAAGGGATTATATGGTTATCATCGCCCTCGGCAACATCATCACCCACCTTTATTTCGGCCTCAACAGTGTTATCCGCTCTTCCGGGAATCCGAAACTCGCGATGGGCCTGACCCTTTTTACGGTGACTTCAAACGCGATCCTGGACCCGATATTCATCTACGTCCTCGGAATGGGCATTCAGGGAGCCGCCCTGGCGACCGTTCTCTGCCAGAGCATGGCGCTCGCGTATACCCTTTGGTATTTCCTGGACCAGAAAAAATTCCTGCACCTGCCCCGGAAACAGCTTTTCCAGATTGACTGGAAAATTGCAAAGGATTCCCTTGCCATCGGCATGGGGCCTTTCCTGATGAATCTGGCCAGCTGCATCGTCGTCCTCTTCATCAACAACCAGCTTCTCAAATACGGCGGAGACCTGGCCATCGGCGCTTACGGCATCGTCAACCGGCTGAGTTTCCTGTTCGTTATGATCGTCATGGGATTCAACCAGGGAATGCAGCCGATCGCGGGATACAATTTCGGCGCCCGACAGTATTCCCGGGTCAGGGAGGCCTACGTCAAAACGGCGATGTGGGCGACAATCGTCTGTACGGCAGGTTTCGTCGTTTCTGAATTCACCCCCGGAGCAGCCGTTTCCGTCTTCACCTCGGATTCCATGCTCAAAGACCTGGCCGTCAGGGGCTTGAAATGCATGAACATCGTTTTCCCCATCGTCGGTTTCCAGATGGTGACGACGAATTTGTTCCAGTGCCTCGGGATGGTCCGGAAGTCGATCTTCCTGTCCCTGACCCGGCAGCTGATCTTCCTCGTACCCTGCGTCTACTTCCTCCCTGCCGCACTGAACTCGGAAGTCGGCGTCTGGTACAGTTTCCCGATTTCCGATAGCCTTGCGGCGATCACAACCGGCGTCTTTGCCATCGACCTCCTGAGAAAACTGGGGCGTCTCCAGGACGGAGAAGATCCGACGATCCTGGGAAGCCAGATAAAATAAACCGAAACCATGGGCAATATCATTATCAATATCGGACGACAGTTCGGCAGCGGCGGCGGATTCGTCGCGAAAGCGATCAGTTCCCGGCTGGACATTCCTTATTACGACAATGAGCTGATTTCCAAGGCCGCGGAGGAGAGCGGATTCTCGAAGGACCTGTTCAATTTCCGGGATGAAAAGGCCAGTCTCTTTTCCATGTCCACCTTTTTCGAGTCCTGGCGTTTCGGGCAGCCGCAAAACTACATGAACGACAATACCCTGTTCTCCATCCAGAGCAAGGTCATTACTGAAATCGCGGACAAGGGTTCTGCTATCATCATCGGCAGGTGCTCGGATTACATCCTCAGGGACCGGAAATGTCTCGATGTTTTCATCACGGCTCCCCTGGAATTCCGGATCCGCCGGGTATCCGAACGCGAAAACCTGACGGAAAAAGAAGCGGAAGAACTGATCCGGAGAAAGGACCGGACCCGCCAGACTTATTATAATTATTTTACTTTCGGAAGTTGGGGTTCTGCAGATAATTACGATCTTTGTATCGATAGTTCCCTTCTCGGTATCGAAGGGACGGCCGAAACCATTATCGATTTCGGCAGACGGACAGATATTATTCCATGAGACTCCGCGAGGCCCTCATAGCAGCCGTATTCCTGACGGCTCTCGGCGTCTTTCTCCTCAAGGGGAAAGACCGGGATATGATGACCGGATACGCCCCTGCCCCAGAGCCTGTCGAACTGAACGAGGTTCTGACCAACAGTCTTTCAGAGCTGCCGGAACTCAAAGGGATGGATGCTGTCATCGACAGCTTTATGCACGCATGGAGCATCAAGGGGATCTCCCTTTCCGTTATGCGGAACGATTCCCTCCTCTATGCCCGCGGCTATGGATGGGCGGACAAGGAAAAAGGCCAGCCCATGACTCCGGGAACGACGCTCAGGATGGCTTCCGTATCGAAACTCATTACGGCCGTCGGGATCATGAAGATGCAGGATGAAGGGCTCCTGAATATCCAGAGTCCCGTTTTCGGTCCTTTCGGTATCTTGAACGAATATGACCGGTATATCCGTGACGAGCAGTACTATGAGATAACCGTCGAGCATCTTCTCCGCCACCAGGGTGGTTTTACCACCGACGGAGGGGACCCGATGTTCTCCACCCCGGCCATCATGCGCCGCTATTCCCTGACCAAGGCTCCGGATTCGGCGACCCTGGTCCGGAAACTGGTCTCCGAGCCGCTTGCCTTCGAACCCGGAACGGATCAGAAATACTCCAACTTCGGCTATCTCCTCCTCAGCCTGATCATCGAAAAGATTTCCGGCATGTCGTATGAGGATTACATGCAGGCTTATGTCCTGAATCCAGCCGGGTGCTATGGGTTCCATATCGCGAACAACTATCTCTCCGGCCGGCATCCGGGCGAGACCCATTATTACATGCAGCCTGACAGTGAACCGGCGAGAGAATACAACGGCAGCGGCCGGAGTGTCGTCCGCTGCTACGGCGGGAATGATATCCATGCCCTCTCGGGCGCCGGGGCCTGGGTCGGGTCGACACCGGAACTGGCACGCCTTGTCGCCGTCATCGACAAGGACCCGGCACTGGAAGACATTCTGGATCCGCTCAGCGTCGAACAGATGACGACAAGGCTTGATGATGATACCTATCCACTCGGCTGGGTAGATTGTACGACAGAAGGGGAATGGACCCGGACCGGTTCATTCTCCGGCACCTCCGCCATTGTCAAGCATTTTCCGGACGGGGAATGCTGGATCCTGATTACCAATACGAGCACCTGGCGCGGGTCGCTCTTCTCCAAGAACACATCGGAACTTGTCCGTTCCCTGCGGCCGCGCTTCAGTTCGCTCCTTCCGAAACGAAACCTTTTTTATTCACCTTCTAACACTTAATTTTATGGCATCTATTACCGATCTCATCCTGTCCCAGGTTAAGAATGTGGCAGGTAGCGTGGAAGTTCCTTCCAACGTCCAGAACACCGTCCTCCAGGGTCTTTCCGACTCTATCCTCGGCGGTCTCACCCAGACAGCGGCAAAGCCCGGCGGTCTCGACGCGATCAAATCGCTTTTCACCGGCAAGGCTGACGCTGCTACCAGCCCGATCACGGCTCTTGCAGGTAGTCTGTTCAGCAAGAACATCCTCAGCAAACTGAACCTCGGGAATGCGAAAAACCTGGCTCTTGCCGCTCTCATCCCTACGATCCTTTCCAAGCTTTCCAACTTCATCAAGGATCAGGACGGTGACGGCGATGTCGATCTCAACGACATTCTCATCACCCTCAAGGGCGGTAACAAGACCGCATCCGCCGGTTCTTCCATCCTCGGCGCTGCCACGAGCATCCTCGGCGGTCTGCTGAAGAAGAGATAGTCTATTGAACACTGAAAGGAGAGGAGTATCTCTCTGAAACCCATGCCACCCTCGGCATTGTAAGAGGGAGGGGCCCTTTAGGGAGGGGTCGCAAAGCGACGGTTTCAGAGAGATACTCCTCTCCTTTCAGATTGTTTTCAGGGATCAGTTCTCTGCGGGTTCGTCAAGCCTCAGTTCTGGATGGCGGTCGGAAGAGCGGGCGAAGAGCCAGGCGACAAGAATCGCGGCAACGGTCAGGGAGACGAACATGATTTCGACTTCGACGGCTCCTTTCTGGCGAAGAGCCAGGTCGGCGGCTTCACCAAGTGCGCTCCCGAGGATCATTCCGGCCAGCAACTTAAACGAGAGCAGACCGATATTCTGGACCCAGTAGACGAGCGAATACGCCGTACCAAGCACTTTTTCCGGGACGACTTTCGGGACTGACGGCCACAGGGCTGCCGGAACCAGCGAATAGCCGAAGCCCAGGAAGACCATGCTCAGATACCCGAACAGCGGAATGCCGGCAGGTGCGAAAGCGAGCAGGATATGGGCGGCGAAGGCAAGAAGCGACCCGATAATCATCAGGCGCGTTCCTTTCCCTTTCTTATCGACCAGCATACCGAAAACAGGTGAGAAGATCACCGAAGCGAACGGCAGCATGGAGACCATCCAGCCCGCCGCTTCGGAAGGAATATTGAAGCGGGGGATCAGGATCGAACCGGCGAATTTCTTAAAGGCAACGATGCTGCTGTAGAAAAGGACGCAGAGGAGGGCGAGCAGGATAAAATTCTTGTTCCCAAGCACCTTCCAAACATCTGAGAGCTTAAACTTATCTTCCTCAGCGGTCTCTACCTTATCTGTCGTTCCCTCAATCCGGTCAAAACGCGCATCCAGGGCGACAAAGATGGCCCAGAGCAAAACACCGAGCGCGATCAGTCCGACCCCGACAGCGGCAGGCTTGGCGACCTCCGAGACGCTGTAGACATGATTGGCCTGCTCGACGACGAGCCGGGGAGAAATGACCAGTGCCAAAGCCGTTCCCAGCCGGGCAATCGAAAGTTGCAGACCCATCGCAAGCGCCATCGGACCATGCTTGAACCACTTGGCGATCGACCGGGTTACCGCTGTTCCGGCAATCTCGCTGCCCAACCCGAACAGCATGCAGCCGACATACGCGATTTTCAGGGACTTTTCAGGCGGAAAGCCGGATTTGATGGCATACAGGACCATCATGGCGCCGACAAGGATCATCCCGATAAAAATCGATCCGGTAATCCGCACACCCCAGCGGTCGAGCATGATTCCGCAAATCACCAAACCGCCGAAAACACACAGTACCGAATAGCCGCTCGTGTACATCCCGTACCCTACGGAATCCCAACCGAGGTCGGTCATGGCGGGATTCTCGAACAGGTACGAGATACTGGAGAACATGTCGTCGAAGAAGAACGATGCGAACATCGGGACGACAAGACAGGCAAGGGCCAGCCAGCAAAGGGAGGCGTTGACTTTTCCGTACTTACGAGCCATTATTTCTGGATATTAGGAAGTTCCAGACCCAGGTTGCGTTTTTTATCCAAGGCCTTCAGATAGATCGCAATCAGAAGAGCCGCAACGCCGAAGGCGGCGAATATCAGGAGGGGAACCGTATAGTCATAAGGGATAAACTCAGCTCCCGCAGCCTTGGCTGCGATTACGTCGGGATTGGATGCGTTTGAAGAAGAAAGGACACTGCCGATCAGAAGCGGCACAAAGCAAAGGCCTATATTCTGGACCCAGAAGATCAGGCAGTAGGCGGAACCCAGGATCTTTTCGTCGATGATCTTCGGAACGGAAGGCCACAGAGCGGCCGGAACCAGCGAGAAGCTCACGCCCAGGATGACGATCGTCGCGAAAGCGATGAAGCGGGAGTGCGTCGCAGGTACGACGAAAGCGAAGATCAGGTGGCAGACGATCAGGAGCATAGCCCCCCACATCAGCATGGTCGCACCCTTCCCCTTGGTGTCAAGGTAACGGCCAAGGAACGGGGTAAGAGCTGCGGCACCGATTGGGAACCAGCGGAAGATATCGGAAGCGGTTTTGGCGGAAATACCGTCCAGATTGCACTGGAGCATATTCGCCCCATAACGCTGGAACGGGAAAATCGCGCTATAGTACAGAACGCAGAGAAGGGCGACGACCCAGAAACTGCGGGAGGAGAAAATCTTACCCAGGTCAGAAACCTTGAACTCGTCTTCCGGATCCGCCTGTTCCGTCTTGATGCCGGCCTCGACCAGCTGGCGGTCGAACTTGGAGTCCATGAAGGTGAAGATGATGAAATTGATCAGACCGATCAGCAGAAGAACCGAGCAGAATCCGACGGGAGCCGCCACGCCGCCAAGTTTCGCGGCGATCAGCGGGCTGATGGAGAAAATGGCAAAGACGCCGACACGGGCGATAGCCATCTCAATGCCCATCGCCATTGCCATCTCTTTGCCCTTGAACCATTTGGCGATTGCCTTCGAGACTGTCGTACCGGCCATTTCGCAGCCGCAGCCGAAAATCATGAAACCGAGCGAAGCCATCTTGGCGCTGCCCGGCATCGCAGTCCACCAGGTTCCGAGCCACTGGCAGAAAGCAGTCGTCTGGAACCAGTCGCTGATCCCGATATACTTGATGCTGGCGCCCAGGAACATCATCGATGCCGACAGGACTCCGGTAAACCGGATTCCCATCTTGTCGAGGATAATGCCGGCCAGGATCAGGAATCCGCAGACATTGAGGATATACTCGGCGCTGGCGTACGTCCCGAATACGGTCGGAGACCAGCCCCGCTGCTGTTCGACAAGGGCCTGGAGGGGGGACATTACATCGACAAACATGTACCCGAAAAACATCATCAGGGCAATCAGGATGAGGGCAACCCAGCGGATGGCCGGATTGTCATTCATGAATCTGTACACTTTTTCTGACATAGGTATCGTATTTAATATATATTCGCGTATGAACCGCTAAGTTAATCAAAAAATTCGTAACTTCGCCCACGAGAAGTTGAAATAACATGTATACGATATTAGACAGGGTCGATTCTCCGGAAGACCTTAAGGGCCTTTCCCTCGATGAATTGCGGACCCTCTGCGGGGAAATCAGGGATTATATGATTCAGTGCACATCCCGGAACCCGGGGCACCTGGGATCCAGTCTCGGGAGCGTGGAACTGATCGTCGCCCTACATTATATTTATAATACACCTGCCGACAAGATTGTTTTCGACGTCGGACATCAGGCCTATGCCCATAAGATACTGACCGGCCGCCGGGAGGCTTTCCGGAAGATCCGCACCCGGGACGGGATCAGCGGATTCCCCAAACGGGAAGAGAGCCCGTATGACGCCTTTGGTACGGGTCATTCTTCTACGTCCATTTCCGCGGCCCTCGGCTTCGCGGAGGCTTCCCGGATCGCCGGGACCGGAGAAAAAGCCATTGCCGTCATCGGAGACGGAGCCCTGACCGGAGGTCTCGCATGGGAAGGACTCAACAATGCCGGGAGCAGCAAGGCCGACCTGCTGGTCATTCTCAATGACAACGATATTTCCATCGACCGCAACCTGGGCGGAATCCACAACTACCTGCTGAATCTCACGACGGATCCGACCTATAACAAGGTAAAGAGCCGGATCTGGGACTCCCTGGGCGAGAGCCGTCTCCGGGAATGGATCCAGAAAAGGGTCACCGACACGAAATCCAACCTGGTCCGGAACTCCGGAGGTGCCGTCTTCGAGGCCCTTGGATTCCGGTATTTCGGTCCTGTCGACGGAAACGACCTTGAACTGGTCATCAAAACCCTCAGCCGCCTCAAGGACCTGCCTGGACCGCGCATCCTCCACTGCCATACCCGGAAAGGGAAAGGATATGCTCCCGCCGAGGCCGATCCGACCGTCTGGCACGCCCCGGGACGCTTCGACCCGGAAACAGGTGTCCGGATCCAGAGCGAACAGAAAGCGGACCGCTACCAGGACGTCTTCGGCGAGGTCCTTACGGATCTGGCAGGAAAAGACCCGAAGGTCGTGGGGATTACCCCGGCCATGGCATCCGGATGCGGAATGAACCGGTTTGCGGAGGCATGGCCCGAACGTTTCTTTGACGTCGGCATCGAAGAAGAACACGCCGTCACGTTCTCCGCCGGTCTCGCTGCGGGGGGAATGAAGCCTTTCTGCAACATCTATTCTTCTTTTTCCCAGCGTGCATACGACCAGATTATCCATGACGTTGCGCTCCAGAACCTGCCGGTCATCCTCTGCTTCGACCGTGCGGGGCTCGTCGGAGAAGATGGGGCGACCCACAACGGCTGCTTCGACCTGGCCGCCTACCGGAGTATCCCGAACTGCATTCTCGCCGCCCCAAGCAACGAGACGGAGCTGAAGGACCTGATGTACACCAGTCTCCAGCTCAAGACCGGTCCCATGATCATCCGTTATCCCCGCGGGAGCGGAGAAGGCGTTCCCTGGCGCGAAGCCCCATACCATTATCTGACGCCCGGCAAGGGTGAGCGTCTGCTCGAGGGACGGAAAGTCGCCGTTCTCGCCCTCGGTCCCGCCGCCAACCGGGCAAGGGAGGCAGCCCTCCGGTTCGACGAAGAAAACGGAATCCGGCCAGCCGTATACGACATGCGCTACCTCAAGCCGCTGGACACATCGATCCTTGAGGAGGCCGGAAAGTTCGATGCGATCCTGACCGTCGAGGACGGATGCATCAAAGGCGGGCTTTTCGGAGCGGTCAGCGAATACTTCGCAGGAAAGGCAAGGAAAGGCGTCATTAAGGCCGTCGGGATCCCGGACCGATTCATTCTCCATGACACCCAGGCGTCCCAACGGAAAGAATGCTGCCTGGACACAGACGGTTTGCTTGAGATTTTTAACGATATGATGAAAATTTAATTAAAAAAGTTTGCAGTTTCGGAAAAACTGCCTATCTTTGCAATCCCTTTCAGAGATTGAAGAGAGGATATCGAGCGCCGATATAGCTCAGTTGGCCAGAGCACGTGATTTGTAATCTCGGGGTCGTGGGTTCGAATCCCTCTATCGGCTCAAGCCGGAGAGGCAAAAACAGAAGAATTGGGAGGTTCGCATAGTGGCAATTGCGGCGGACTGTAAATCCGCTCCCTCAGGGTTCGGTGGTTCGAGTCCACCACCTCCCACCAATCAGGCGGAAGTAGCTCAGTTGGTAGAGCATCAGCCTTCCAAGCTGAGGGTCGCGAGTTCGAACCTCGTTTTCCGCTCGAAAAGCCGGTGTAGCTCAGGGGTAGAGCGCATCCTTGGTAAGGATGAGGTCATGAGTTCAATTCCCATCACCGGCTCATTTTTGTGTAACAGAAATAAACACTTAAAAAACATAATATTATGGCAAAAGAAACATTCCAGAGAACCAAACCGCATGTCAACATCGGTACTATCGGCCACGTTGACCACGGCAAGACCACTCTCACCGCTGCGATCACCAAAGTCCTCGCCGAGAGAGTATCGGGAAACGCTGACAAGGTCAAGTCTTTCGACCAGATCGACAACGCCCCTGAAGAGAAGGAGCGTGGTATCACCATCAACACCGCTCACGTAGAGTACGAGACCGAGAAGCGTCACTATGCGCATGTTGACTGCCCGGGTCACGCTGACTACGTTAAGAACATGGTTACCGGTGCAGCCCAGATGGATGGCGCCATCCTCGTCGTTGCTGCCACCGATGGTCCGATGCCGCAGACCCGCGAGCACATCCTTCTCGCCCGTCAGGTAAACGTACCGAAGATCCTCGTCTTCATGAACAAGGTTGACCTTGTTGACGATGAGGAAATGCTTGACCTCGTTGAGATGGAAATCCGCGACCTCCTCGCTTTCTACAACTTCGATGAGGACTGCCCTATCATCCGCGGTTCCGCTCTCGGCGCCCTCAACGGCGACCCGAAGTGGGAAGACAAGGTTATGGAGCTCATGGATGCAGTTGATGAGTACATTCCGCTTCCGGAGCGTCTCGTTGACAAGCCGTTCCTCATGCCGATCGAGGACATCTTCTCCATCACTGGCCGTGGTACCGTCGTTACCGGTCGTATCGAGGCTGGTACCATCCACGTCAACGACCCGGTCGAACTCGTTGGTTTCAGCGAGGAGCGTCGTACCTCCGTCGTTACCGGTGTTGAGATGTTCCGCAAGCTTCTCCCTCAGGGCGAAGCCGGTGACAACGTCGGTCTCCTCCTCCGTGGTGTCGACAAGAAGGAAGTCAAGCGTGGTGAAGTTGTCGCCAAGCCGGGTTCCATCACTCCGCACACCATCTTCAAGGCTCAGATCTATGTCTTGAAGAAAGAAGAAGGTGGTCGTCACACCCCGTTCCACAACCACTACCGTCCTCAGTTCTTCATCCGTACCCTGGATGTTACCGGTGAGATCATGCTCCCGGAGGGCGTCGAGATGGTTATGCCGGGCGATAACGTCGAAATCACCGTTACCCTCATCACTCCGGTTGCTATGAACGAAGGTCTCCAGTTCGCTATCCGCGAAGGTGGTCGTACCGTCGGCGCCGGCCAGGTAATCTCGATCGTCGAGTAATTATCGGCAGACAACAAAGTGGGGATGACTCCCGCAGGGGTCATTCCCACTTATTCAGGGGAATAGAACAAGGGTAGTTCAGCGGTCTCCAAAACCGTCGATGTGGGTTCGAATCCTGCTTCCCCTGCCAAGAAAATATCAAAGGTTACGATTTGGTAAATGTTTAACAGACCCGCCGGAGCCGCTTCCAATTTCCGGAGAGTCCATTAAGAGCTAAGATGAGAAAGTTCATTAACTATCTGAAGGAGTCCTATAAGGAGCTCACCAAGAAAGTTACCTGGCCTACTTGGAGCAAACTGCAGAGTTCTGCCGTTCTGGTTCTGGTTGCAACGGTAATTCTCGCGGTCGTCGTATTCCTTATGGATTTCGCTTTCCAGCATCTGATGGAGCTTATTTACTCATTGTAATTCGATTGATCCATGAGCGAGAAGAAATGGTATGTCTTAAGGACTGCCGGAACCAAGGAAAAGAAAGTCGCTGATTATCTCCAGAAAGAAGTTGAAAGAAGTGCTGAACTGCAGGCAACTGTGGATCAGATACTTGTACCCGTTAAGAAAGAGATTGTAACCAAGAACGGAAAGAGGAAGGAAGTAGACCGTATCCTCTATCCGGGTTATGTGCTTATCCATGCGGAGCTCAACGCAGATCTCGAGTATATCGTCAGGGGCCGCGTCATTCCCGGACTCGCCGGATTCCTCACCGAGAAATCCGGAACCAATCCCAATGACAAGATTCCGGTTCCGATCCGCGAAGACGAAGCCGCACGTATTCTCGGCCAGCAGGATGAGAACGCCGTTAATGCAGCGGAGACCGAGGTGAATTTCACCGTCGGCGAATCCGTCCGCATTACCGACGGTCCGTTCAGCGGATTCAATGGAACGATCGAAGAGATACTGGAAGACAGAAGCAAACTCAAGGTGATAGTTGTGATTTTCGGCAGGAAGACCCTGCTCGAACTCAGCTTTACACAAGTAACTAAAGAATAACAATCATGGCAAAAGAAGTTACCGGATTCATTAAGCTCCAAATCAAAGGCGGAGCTGCAAATCCCGCACCTCCGGTAGGACCGGCTCTCGGTTCCAAAGGCTTGAACATCATGGACTTCTGCAAGCAGTTCAATGCTCGCACGCAGGATCAGGCCGGGAAAGTTCTCCCGGTTGTGATCACGGTCTTTTCCGACAAGTCCTTCTCGTTCGAGGTCAAGCAGCCGCCGGTAGCGGTCTCCCTCAAGGAAGCCGCCAAGATCCAGACTGCCTCCGGAGAACCGAACCGCAAGAAAGTAGCTTCCGTCACTTGGGACCAGGTCAAGGAAATTGCCCAGTCCAAGATGCCGGACTTGAATGCGTTCACGCTCCGTTCCGCAATGACAATGGTAGCCGGAACGGCAAGAAGTATGGGAATCACCGTCGAAGGCAAATTCCCCGAGGACCTTTAAAATTCACATGCAATGAGTAGATTAACGAAAAACCAGAAAGCAGTACAGGAAAAGTACGACAAGGCGAAGCTCTACACTCTCAATGAGGCATGCGAACTTCTGAAGGACATTACTTATACCAAATTCGACGCATCCGTTGAGATTACGGCGAATCTCGGTGTCGACCCTCGTAAGGCGAACCAGATGATCCGTGGCGTTGTCACCCTTCCGAACGGAACGGGTAAGGTTACCCGCGTCCTCGTCCTCTGTACTCCCGACAAGGAGAACGAAGCGAAAGAGGCCGGTGCCGACTACGTCGGACTCGACGAGTATATCGAGAAGATCAAGGGCGGTTGGACTGACGTCGATGTCATCATCTGTACTCCGTCCGTTATGGCGAAAGTCGGCGCAATCGGCCGTATCCTCGGTCCGCGCGGCCTCATGCCGAACCCGAAAACCGGCACCGTTACCATGGAAGTCGGCAGCGCGGTCAAGGAAGTGAAGGCCGGTAAGATCGACTTCAAGGTCGACAAGACCGGTATCATCCACGCCGCCATCGGCAAGATCTCCTTCACTCCGGAGCAGATCGCGGAGAACGCAAAGACGATGATCAACGCCATCCTCAAGCTCAAACCGCAGACTCTGAAAGGTACATACTTCAAGGGCGCGACCCTTTGCACCACGATGAGCCCTGCTCTCAAGTTGGACATCAAGGCATTCATGAACAGCAGTGCTGAGAAATAAAATAGGATAAGTATGAAAAAGGAAGTAAAAGCACAGGTATTGGAAGCTATTGCAGCCCAGCTTCAGGAATGTCCTAATTTCTACATCACCGATATCGCCGGTCTGAATGCTGAAAAGACCTCCAAACTCCGTCGCGACTGCTTCGAGCAGGGTATCAAGCTCTGTGTCGTCAAGAACACGCTTTTCGAGAAAGTTCTCAAAGATAAGAACAATTCCGAACTCGAGCTCCTCTTCCCGACGCTCAAAGGCAACACCGCGATCATGTACGCAGAGTCTCCGAACGCTGCCGCCAAGCTGATCAAGAAGTATCAGAAGGCCGGTGAGGAGAAACCGGCACTCAAAGGTGCTTATGTCCAGGAATGTGCCTTCGTCGGCGCTGACAAACTCGATGAACTTGTTTCCATCAAGTCCCGCGAGGAACTCATCGGCGAAATCGTCACACTCCTCCAGTCTCCTGCCCGCAACGTCATCTCCGCTCTCGAGAGCGCCGGTGGCAAACTCGCAGGGATTGTCAAAACCCTTTCGGAAAAAGAATAATAACAATAACAATTTAAAATTATACAATTATGGCAGACATCAAAGCACTTGCAGAAGAGTTGGTTAACCTTACTGTAAAAGACGTTCAGGAACTCGCTAAGGTCCTCAAGGAAGAATATGGCATCGAGCCCGCAGCTGCAGCTGTTGCAGTAGCAGCTCCGGCAGCCGCTGAGGCTGCTGCTCCGGCTGAGCAGACCGAATTCGACGTTATCCTCACCAGCGCCGGTCAGGCTAAGCTCCAGGTCATCAAGGCCGTCAAGGAGAACGCCGGTCTCGGACTGAAGGAAGCGAAGGACCTCGTTGACAAGGCTCCTGTAGCTATCAAGGAGAAAGTCTCCAAGGCTGAGGCTGAGGCACTCAAGGCCGCTCTCGAAGAGGCCGGTGCAGAGGTAGAGGTAAAATAACTACCCCGGCTTCCCCTGGAAGGGAACAAATTCAGGTTTAGAGCCCAAAGTAGGCTCTAAACCTTTTTTCCGTATTAAGTTTTTCTCCCTTAGCTAAGGCAGAATATGTCAAAAAAGACTAACAACAAGCGTGTAAATTTCGCAACATCCAAGATACTGGATTATCCTGACCTTCTCGAGGTCCAGCTGAAGTCCTTCAAGGACTTTTTCCAGCTAGAGACTACGCCTGACAGCAGGAAGAACGAAGGTCTTTTCCAGGTTTTCCAGGAAATTTTCCCGATCGAAGATACCCGGAACAACTACAAGCTCGAGTTTATCGACTATTTTATCGACCCTCCGCAGTATTCGATCGAAGAGTGTCTTGAAAGAGGTCTGACGTACAATGTCCCTCTGAAGGCTAAGCTCCGCCTTTCCTGCACGGATCCCGACCATGAGGATTTCGACACGATGGTCCAGGACGTCTATCTCGGGAATATCCCGTACATGACGCCCGGCGGCACGTTCGTTATCAACGGATCCGAAAGAATTATCGTTTCACAGCTCCACCGGTCTCCGGGCGTTTTCTTCGACCAGAGCATGCATGCCAACGGCACCAAGCTCTATTCGGCCCGAATCATCCCGTTCAAGGGATCCTGGATCGAGTTCGCGACCGACATCAACAATGTCATGTACGCCTACATCGACCGGAAAAAGAAACTGCCCGTAACGACCCTCCTCCGGGCGATCGGTTACAACGGTGACAAGGATATTATCGACATTTTCGGTCTCGCCGACGAGATCGAAGTCAACGAAGAGGCACTCAAGGCGAACGAAGGAAGGAAATTCGCGGCCAAGGTTCTCAAAACGTGGACAGAGGACTTTGAAGATGAGGATACCGGCGAGGTCATCCCTATCGAACGGACCATTCCTATCGTCGAAAGAGGAGAGATCCTCAATGAGGAGACGATTGAGAAGATCAAGGATACCGACGTGAAGACGATCCTCCTGCAGAAGGACGAAGCCAATTCCGCCGAGTATGCGATCATCTACAATACCCTCCAGAAAGACCCGACCAATACGGAGGTCGAAGCTGTCAACTTCATCTACAAACAGCTCCGTAACTCCGAACCGCCGGATGAGGCGACTGCCAGGGATGTCATCGACAAGCTTTTCTTCTCCGAGAAGCGCTATGACCTCGGCAATGTAGGCCGCTACCGCCTCAACAAGAAACTTTCGCTTTCCACTGATCCGGAAGTCCGCGTCCTTACGAACACGGATATCATTGAGATTATCAAGTATCTCATCCAGCTGATCAACTCGAAAGCAACGGTCGACGATATCGACCACCTCAGCAACCGTCGCGTCAGAACGGTCGGCGAACAGCTCGCCAACCAATTCAGCGTCGGTCTTTCCCGTATGGCCCGCACCATCCGCGAACGCATGAACGTCCGTGACAGCGAGCAGTTCAGCCCGATCGACCTGATCAACGCCAAGACCCTGTCTTCCGTCATCAATTCCTTCTTCGGCACAAGCCAGTTGTCCCAGTTCATGGACCAGACCAACCCGCTTGCGGAAATCACCCACAAGCGCCGTCTCTCCGCACTCGGCCCGGGAGGTCTCTCCCGTGACCGCGCCGGATTCGAAGTCCGTGACGTGCACTACACCCACTATGGACGTCTCTGCCCGATCGAGTCCCCGGAAGGTCCGAACATCGGTCTTATCTCCTCCCTCTGCGTCTATGCCCGCATCAATGAGCTCGGTTTCATCGAGACTCCGTACCGGGAGGTCCATGGAGGCAAGGTCGACCTGAGCGACACCGGATGGAAATACATGAGCGCCGAGGAAGAAGAGAAACAGCTCGTTTCCCTCGCGAATGTGAGGATGAGCGACGATGGCGAAATCCTGGACGACAGGATCCAGTGCCGCCTCGAAGCCGACTTCCCGGTCGTTACCAAGGAAGAGGTCAACTATATGGACGTCGCCCCGAACCAGATGGCTTCCGTCGCGGCTTCCCTGATCCCGTTCCTCGAGCACGATGACGCGCACCGTGCCCTCATGGGCGCGAACATGATGCGCCAGGCCGTTCCGCTCCTGAAACCGGAAGCTCCTATCGTAGGTACCGGTCTGGAGGAAAGGGTCTGTATCGACTCCCGTACCCAGATTATCGCCGCCCGCAAGGGTACGGTGACCTATGTGGACGCAAACGAGATCCATATCCAATACGACCGGACGGATGATGAACGTTTCGTCAGCTTCGCTCCGGAAGAGACGGTCTACAAACTCCCGATCTGCCGCAGGACCAACCAGAATACGACCATTACCCTCAAGCCGATCGTCCGCAAGGGCGACAAGGTCACCAAGGGCCAGGTCATTACGGAAGGTTATGCCACCCAGGACGGTGAGCTGGCACTCGGCCGCAACCTCAAAGTCGCCTTCATGCCGTGGAAGGGATACAACTACGAAGACGCCATCGTCCTTTCCGAAGAGATGGTCAAGTGGGATATCCTGACTTCGATCCATGTCGACGAGTACCTGACTGAGGTACGCGAGACCAAGCGCGGTATGGAGGAACTCACCTCCGATATTCCGAACGTCAGTGAGGATGCCACCAAGGACCTCGACGACAACGGTATCATCCGCATCGGTGCCCATATCGAACCGGGCGACATCATGATCGGCAAGATCACCCCGAAGGGCGAGAGCGATCCTTCTCCGGAAGAAAAGCTCCTCAAGGCCATCTTCGGTGACAAGGCCGGAGACGTCAAGGATGCCTCGCTCAAGGCCAACCCGTCCCTGAGCGGTACGGTCATCCAGACCGCCCTCTACGCCAAGGTCGCTTCCAGCGGCAAGCGCAATGCCAAACTCGACCAGAAGGCCCGTATCGAGAGCCGCCAGGCCGACTTTGACAAGGCTGCCGAAAAACTCCGCACCGAATTCCTCGACAAACTCCTGACCCTGGTCAAGGGCAAGAAGAGCGTCGGCATCAGCGACCTCTATGGCGTTGAAATCGTACCGAAAGGCAAGGAATTCACCGCTGAAATCCTCCGCGACATCGACTACGCGAATGTCAACTCCCTTAAGTGGACCTCCGATAAGTCGACCAATGCCCTCGTCCGCGAACTGATCAACAACTACTGCATCACCTTCAAGGAGGCTGAAACCCGCGCCAAACGCGCCCTTGACAAGATCAAGGTGGGTGACGAACTCCCGAACGGCGTCATGCAGCTCGCCAAGGTCTATATCGCCAAGAAGCGTAAGATCACGGTCGGTGACAAGATGGCAGGCCGCCACGGAAACAAGGGTATCGTTGCCAAGATCGTCCGTCAGGAAGACATGCCGTTCCTCGAGGACGGAACTCCTGTCGATATCGTCCTCAACCCGCTCGGCGTACCTTCCCGTATGAACCTCGGCCAGATCTATGAAACGGTCCTCGGATGGGCCGGCAAGGAACTTGGACTGAAGTTCTCCACGCCGATCTTCGACGGTGCGTCCATCGATGAGATCTGCGAGTACACGGACAAGGCCGGCGTTCCCCGCTTCGGTAAGACGCGGCTCCGCGACGGCGGTACGGGCGACTGGTTCGACCAGCCTGCAACGGTCGGCGTGATCTATATGATCAAGCTCGGCCACATGGTCGACGACAAGATGCACGCCCGTTCCATCGGACCTTACTCCCTCATCACCCAGCAGCCGCTCGGCGGTAAAGCCCAGTTCGGCGGCCAGCGTTTCGGTGAGATGGAAGTCTGGGCCCTCGAGGCCTTCGGTGCAGCCAATGCCCTCCAGGAAATCCTTACGGTCAAATCCGACGACGTCGCCGGCAGGTCCAAGACCTATGAAGCGATCGTCAAGGGCGACCAGATGCCTACCCCGGGTATTCCGGAGTCTCTCAACGTGCTCCTGCACGAACTCCGCGGTCTCGGACTCAAAGTCACATTGGATTAATCAAGGACAATTTGATAGATTAGCAATATGCCTACTTTTAATAATAAGGAAAACAAGGTCAAAAGCAATTTCTCGAGAATCAGCATCTCTCTCGCTTCTCCGGAAGACATTACCGCAAGATCCTGCGGAGAGGTCCTGAAGCCTGAAACCGTCAATTACCGGACCTATAAACCGGAACGTGACGGTCTCTTCTGCGAGAAGATCTTCGGTCCTACCAAAGACTACGAGTGCTACTGCGGAAAGTACAAGAGAATCCGTTACCGCGGCATCGTCTGCGACCGCTGCGGCGTCGAGGTTACGGAAAAGAAAGTGAGAAGGGAAAGGATGGGACATATCACCCTGACCGTTCCCGTTGCACATATCTGGTACTTCAAGAGCGCTCCGAACAAGATCTCCGCACTTCTCGGAATTCCTGCCAAGAAACTTGAATCCGTTATCTACTACGAGAAGTATATCGTCATCCGTGAAGGTGCCGCCAACGACGCCCTCCCTTCCGACATGCCCCAGATCCACAAGTACGACCTCCTTTCCGAGGAAGAGTACATGACCATCACCGACCGCCTGCCCGACAACGGCATGCTCTCCGATGACGATCCGGGCAAGTTCATCGCCAAGATGGGTGCGGAAGGTATCTATGACCTTCTCAAGGAAATCGACGTAGACGCCCTCGGAAAGGAACTTCGCCAGCAAATGCGGTCGGAAGCTTCCCAGCAGCGCAAGGCTGAACTTCTGAAGCGTCTCTCCGTCGTCAAGTGGTTCCAGGAGTCCAAGGACGTCAACCGGCCGGAGTGGATGATCATGAAGGTCATCCCGGTCACTCCCCCGGATCTCCGTCCGCTCGTTCCGCTCGATGGCGGCCGCTTTGCGACCTCCGACCTGAACGATCTCTACAGAAGGGTCATCATCCGGAACAACCGTCTGAAGAAACTCATCGAGATCAAGGCTCCGGAAGTCATTCTCCGCAACGAGAAACGTATGCTCCAGGAAGCCGTCGATTCCCTCTTCGACAACTCCAAGAAGTCAAGCGCGGTCAAGAGCGAGTCCAACAGGGCCCTCAAATCCCTCTCCGACTCCCTTAAGGGTAAGCAGGGACGTTTCCGTCAGAACCTTCTCGGTAAGCGTGTCGACTATTCCGCCCGTTCGGTTATCGTCGTCGGACCGGAACTCAACATGCACGAGTGTGGTCTTCCTAAGTTCATGGCCGCCGAGCTCTACAAGCCGTTCGTCATCCGCAAGCTCATCGAGCGCGGCATCGTCAAGACGGTCAAGAGCGCCAAGAAGATCGTAGACCGCCGCGAACCGGTGATCTGGGACATCCTTGAAAACGTCATGAAGGGCCACCCGGTCCTGCTGAACCGTGCTCCGACCCTCCACCGTCTCGGTATCCAGGCTTTCCAGCCGCGAATGATCGAAGGAAAGGCCATCCAGCTGCATCCGCTCGCCTGTACGGCATTCAATGCCGACTTCGACGGTGACCAGATGGCTGTCCATCTCCCGCTCGGCAACGCCGCGATCATGGAAGCCCAGCTGCTCATGCTCGGATCCCACAACATCCTCAACCCGGCCAACGGAAGCCCGATCACCGTTCCTTCCCAGGATATGGTCCTCGGTCTGTACTATATCACGAAGGCCCGCAAGGGTGCCAAGGGAGAAGGAATGCGTTTCTACGGTCCTGAAGAGGTTATCATCGCCTATAACGAGAAGGTCATTGACATGCACGCCGTGATCAATGTGAAACTTCCCGTCGACAAGAACGATCCTTCCAAGGGAGAGGCCATGGTCGAGACGACTGCCGGCCGTATCATCGTCAACCAGTACGTTCCGGACGAGGTTCCGTACGTCAACGAAGTGCTCGGCAAGAAAGCGCTCCGCAAGATTATTACCCTTGTCATCAAGAACACCGGCGTCACCCGCACGGCCCGTTTCCTCGATGACATCAAGAACCTCGGTTACGACCAGGCGTTCCGCGCCGGTATCTCCTTCAACCTTGGTGACGTCCTGATTCCGGAAGAGAAGACAGCGCTCATCAGCGAAGGTTACCAGGAGGTGGAGAACATCAAGGCAAACTATGCGATGGGCTTCATCACCAACAACGAGCGTTACAACAAGGTCATCGACCTCTGGACTTCGATCGACAACAAGCTTACAGGCATCGTTGAAAAGCAGATTTCCGCAGACCAGCAGGGTTTCAACCCGGTCTACATGATGCTCGACTCCGGTGCCCGAGGCTCTACCCAGCAGATCAAGCAGCTCTGCGGTATGCGAGGCCTGATGGCCAAGCCGCAGAAGTCCGGCGCCGCCGGGGCTGAGATTATCGAGAACCCGATCGTTTCCAACCTGAAGGAAGGAATGACGGTGCTTGAGTACTTCATCTCGACCCACGGTGCGAGAAAGGGTCTTGCCGATACCGCCCTCAAGACGGCGGATGCCGGTTACCTGACCCGCCGTCTGGTAGACGTTTCCCACGATGTGATCATCACAGAGGAAGACTGCGGAACCCTCCGCGGCCTCATCGCTACGGCCATCAAGAATAAGGACGAAGTTGTCGAATCCCTCGGCGAACGGATCCTCGGCCGTACCTCTGTCCATGATATTTTCAACCCGCTCACGGGCGAAATGATCATTGCGGCCGGCGAGGAAATCCGCGAGGATACCGCCAACCTGATCGACTCCCTCCCGATCGAGCAGGTCGAAATCCGTTCCGTCCTCACCTGCGAATCCCGCCACGGCGTCTGCGCGAAATGCTATGGACGTAACCTGGCGACGAGCCGCATGGTCGAGAAGGGCGAAGTCGTCGGCGTTATCGCAGCTCAGTCCATCGGCGAGCCGGGTACGCAGCTTACCCTCCGTACCTTCCACGTCGGTGGTACCGCATCCAGCGCAACGGCAGATTCTTCCATTGAGTCCAAGTATGACGGTAAACTCGCCTTCGAAGAACTTAGGACGATCCAGCGCGTCAGCGATGACGGTACGGTCAACGATATCGTCGTCAGCCGGATGACGGAAGTCCGCATCATCGACGGCAATACCGGAATCACCTACTCCCAGTATGACGTACCTTACGGCTCCGTCCTCTATTTCAAGGATGGCGACACCGTCAAGAAGGGCGACCTCATCTGCGAATGGGATGCCTACAACGCAACGACGATCGTCGAAACCGCCGGTACGCTCCACTTCGAGAACATGATCGAAGGACAGACCTACCGCGAGGAAAGCGCTGACGAGTATTCCAATAACAAGGATAAGGTCATCATCGAATCCCGTGACAAGACCCGCAACCCGTCCATCGTTATCACCGACGCGAACGGCAATACCCTGAGGCAGTACAACCTCCCGGTCGGCGCCCACGTTATGGTCAGCGACGGCGACCTGGTCAAGGCAGGCGATGTCATTATCAAGATCCCGCGCGCCATCGGCAAGTCCAGCGATATCACAGGCGGTCTCCCGCGTGTTACCGAGCTCTTCGAAGCCCGTAACCCGTCGAACCCTGCCATCATTTCCGAAATCAACGGAGAAGTCCTGATGGGCAAGGTCAAGAGAGGAAACCGCGAAATCGTCGTCAAGAACAAATCCGGTGTCGAGAAGCACTATCTGGTTCCGATGACCAAGCAGATCCTTGTCCAGGAGAACGACTATGTCAAGGCCGGTACCCGTCTTTCCGACGGCGGTATCTCCCCGACCGACATTCTCAATGTCCTCGGACCTGTCAAGGCTGAAGAGTATATCGTCAACGAAATCCAGGCGGTCTACCGTCTCCAGGGCGTTAAGATCAACGACAAGCACTTTGAGATTATCGTCCGCCAGATGATGCGCAAGGTCCAGATCAACGATCCGGGTGACACGGAATTCCTTCCGGAAGAACTCGTCGACAAGTGGGATTTCATGGATACGAACGACGCAATCTACGGCAAATACTATGTCGAGGATGCAGGCGACAGCGTGAAATTCGAGGCCGGTGATATCATCGGCGCCCGCGAGCTCAGGAGCGAAAACGCTTCCCTCGAGCGCCAGGGCCAGAAACTCGTCGTTGCCCGCGAGGCCCGTCCGGCAACCGCCAGCCAGGTTCTCCAGGGTATCACCCGCGCCGCACTCAAGACCGGAAGCTTCATCTCGGCAGCCTCCTTCCAGGAGACGACCAAGGTGCTCAGCGAAGCCGCGATCCGTGCCCGCGTCGATCATCTCGAAGGTCTTAAGGAGAATGTCATCTGCGGTCATCTGATTCCGGCCGGAACCGGTCTCAAGGACTACCAGGATATCGTGGTAGGCCGCAAGGACGAAGTTGCCGCCCAGATGAACGACCTGTAGACGATTCTGCAAGAACAGCATTGAATGACCGGCCATTTCCGAATGGCCGGTTTTTTGTATATCTTTGCAGTAACGAACGAAAAACTGAATAGTCATGAAAAAGACGATGTTGATCCTGGCAGCGGTACTGCTTGCAGCGGTATCCTGCGATAAGCACACCGACAGGCGGAGGGAGCAGACGGACCCGGTCGAAGTGGTCCTCACGAAACCCTCTGACTGGAGCATCCAATATAAGGGACGGGAGAATTATACGGAAGCAGACGGATATGTCTCCCGCGTCGAACGGGTTTCCGTCCGCTGTCCGGGTGCGGACTACTATATCCTCCGGACGATCTCTCCGGACGATCTCAAGGAACTTTATAAGAACGATCTCAAAGAGTTCTTCGAGACCGAGGCGCGCTACCTCCGGGAGGATGCCTTCAATTACAAGGAAAAGGTAACCGATTATTTATATTACGAAGATGTCCAGGATTACCTGCTCGACCGGATCCGGATGGGGAACTGGCTGATGTTCCTCGTCGGGATGGACGGGGACGGCTATATCACCGGCTCCTATGCCGAGACCTCCGTCAATATCCCGGAAGAGACTCCTACGGAGGGATATAACAAATGGATCGGAGAATGGAATATCGGAAACGGAAAGATCGTCTACCCGGTTTCGATTGAGAAAAGCGAGGCCAATTATACCTATATTCTCCGCGGCTGGGAGACCGGCGACAGCATCGACAGCGCCAAGGGCGAACAGATGGACCAGGAATACCTGGAGGCCGAATACGACAATTACAATGGCAATCTGTATTTTAAGTCGCAGTATCTCGGGACCTATACGGAGAATAATGTCGGGATCGATGAACTCTTCCTCGGGAAAATCGACTATCAGGGCGGTTCAACCGCTGAGAACGGCATCTGGATCATTACCGACGAAGGCCTCGACCTCGCCGCCGGAGTCATGAATGAAGGGAATGCCACCGCAACGGTCAGCGGATGCAACGTAAATGTCAATCTCGGCAACAAGACCGTAGAGACCGTCTTCTCCTTCATGCAATACATCGCCGCCTATATGAACGGCAACAATGTCGAGTACAGCGAGTACAACCAGAACGTACCGCAGTTCCCGCTGACGATGGACAGGACCCGTTCCTCCGTCAACCGCCCGGCATGGAAGCCGCGTCCGGCAACGCGCTCCTCTGTCCACCATGCACAGATCCGCGAGCACAGCGACCGCCAGGGCCAGACCGCCCGAGGCGCCGTCAAGGTCCGGTAATATCGCACTAACAAACAGAATATGAGACCGTTATATCTTACCAATACCCTTACCCGAAAAAAAGAACTATTTGTTCCTATCAACCCCGGCCATGTCGGGATGTACGTCTGCGGACCGACCGTCTACGGAGATGCGCACCTGGGCCATGCCCGTCCCGGCGTAACATATGACGTACTTTTCCGCCTGCTGAAGCATCTCGGTTACAAGGTTCGTTATGTCCGGAATATCACCGATGTCGGCCATCTCGAACACGACGCCGACGAAGGAGAGGACAAGATTGCCAAGAAAGCCAAACTCGAGGACCTCGAGCCGATGGAGGTTGTCCAGACCTATACCGGCCGGTACCATGAGGCCATGCGGAAGCTGAATGTCGCTCCCCCGTCGATCGAACCGCGCGCTTCCGGCCATATCATCGAACAGATCGAAGTCGTCAAGAAGATCCTGGACGCCGGATATGCCTATATAAGCAACGGATCCGTCTATTTCGATGTCGAAAAGTACAACAAGGATTTCCATTACGGTATTCTCTCCGGCCGGTCGCTCGAAGGGACTCTTGAGGGAACACGAAGCCTGGACGGGCAGAGTGACAAGAAAGCCCCATACGATTTCGCAGTCTGGAAAAAGGCAGAGCCTCAGCATATTATGCGTTGGCCTTCGCCTTGGGGCGAGGGGTTCCCGGGCTGGCATCTGGAGTGCTCGGTCATGGGAGAGAAGTACCTTGGGAAGGAGTTCGACATCCATGGGGGCGGGATGGACCTGATGTTCCCGCATCATGAGTGCGAAATTGCCCAGAACCAGGCATCGCGCGGGACGCAAGGGGTCCATTATTGGGTCCATAACAACATGATTACGATCGGGGGCCAGAAGATGGGCAAATCCCTCGGGAACTTTATCACCCTGCCGGAACTTTTCGCCGGGAACCACCCGAAACTGGAAAAAGCCTATTCTCCGATGACAATCCGGTTCTTTATCCTCCAGGCCCATTACCGGAGCACCCTCGACTTCAGCAATGACGCGCTGCAGGCGGCAGAAAAAGGGTACAAGCGGATCATGCAGGCCTGCCGGGACCTGTACGCCCTGACAGGAAAAGAACCGCTCCGGCTGGAATACGGCGAGTTTATCGGAACAACAGCCCCGGAAAAAGCCCCGGAAGGGATCAACGCCGAAATCGCCGGATTGATCGAAGATGTCTACGAGGCACTCTGCGATGATTTGAACACTCCGATTGCGATCGCACGTCTCTTTGACGGCGTCCGTCTCATCAATAGCTGTAAAGACAAAAAACTGACGCTTTCCGAACCCGATCTTGAGGCGCTCAGGCAACTCTATGAAAACGTTGTGTACGGTGTTCTCGGACTGGAGGATGAAGAGGCTGCAGACGGATCCGGGAAGGCGGAGAAAGCCCTGGAAGGAGTGATGGACCTCGTGCTCGAAGACCGGCGGAAAGCCCGCGCAGCAAAGGACTGGGCGGAAAGCGACCGCATCCGCGACCTCCTGGCTTCCCTTGGCATTACCGTCAAGGATACCAAGGACGGGGCGACCTGGAGCCTTGAATAAATGCATACCCGCTCCTGGCGGGAGGGTATCCCTCTGAAACCGTCCTTCGGACCCCTCCCAGCCGATGGCTGGGCCCCTCCCTCTTACATGGCCGAGGGTGGCCATGGGTTTCAGATGGGAAATCCCTCCCCCCAGGAGACAAACAGCAGATATATGAGATTCATTTCGTGGAATGTGAACGGCCTGCGGGCTGTGGCGGGCAAAGGGTTCGCCGATATTTTCGTGGACCTTGACGCCGACTTTTTCTGCCTGCAGGAAACCAAGTTGCAGGAGGGGCAGATCGACATGGAATTCCCCGGGTACCGTTCTTTCTGGAATTACGCAGACAAGAAGGGATACTCCGGGACAGCGATCTATAGCAAGCATGACCCCCTTTCGGTCCGCTACGGCATCGGAGTCGACGAACACGACCATGAAGGACGCGTCATCACACTTGAAATGCCGGAATTTTTCCTTGTCTGCGCTTACGTTCCGAATTCGCAGGACGGACTCCGCCGCTTGGACTACCGGATGCGCTGGGAAGAAGACATGCGCACCTATCTCAAAGGATTGGATGCTGTCAAACCGGTCATTTTCTGCGGCGACCTGAATGTCGCCCATCAGGAGATCGACATCAAAAATCCTGCTTCCAACCGCAGGAATGCCGGGTTTACGGACGAGGAGCGAGCTCAGTTCACAACCCTTCTCGGAAGCGGGTTTACGGACAGCTGGCGGTTCTGCCATCCGGACGAGGTGAAGTATTCGTGGTGGTCCTACCGTTTCCGCGCCCGGGAGAATAACGCCGGCTGGCGCATCGACTACTTTGTCGTATCCGACCGGCTCAGATCTCGCATCACCGGCACGGATATCCACAATGAAATCTTCGGTTCCGATCACTGTCCCGTAGAAATCGACCTGGATCTTTGATCCCTTCGCGCAAGATTTTCGGGATTGATGGATTTAATAGGCAAAACGAATCGTATCTTATACTGAGTATGAAAAAGTATTTCTTCCCTCTTCTCTGCGCGATCCTCGCGGTCGCCGGCTGCGAACAGCCGGATGATAATGACTCCCTCCTGATCGCAGACGGGAAGGAACTGGTCCCCGGAGCGATTGAAACCGATCTGGTCGCCGACCGGATGTACCTGAAAAGCGAATACGAAAAGGTTGTCAATCACTGGGAGCCCGTTAAAAAGGGAGATGGAGCCTCTTCCGTCTACTACCTCTTCAACGGAGACCACAGCCTCATCATCCTGAGCAAAAGCGACGACAAGGGCGATAAGTCATCAAATAACACGCAGCTGGGGCAGTCCGAATGGACGATCGAAGAGAACGGGCAGACAATGATCATCGAAGGCATCCCCTACTCGGTTTATCCGGACTCCGACTACAGTTTCTACCTGAAAGCCGGCGAACGGATGCTCTGCTTCCGGACTGTTTCCTATGCACTTTCGCTCCAGAAAGAAATTGACGAGTTCCTTACGGCAGCAGTCAAGGTTTCAAGTTCCAATTCAGGATGCGGGAAAGAAACGCGGTCCGGAAACGAGGAACAGCTCCGCCTGAAAGCCTCCCCGGCAGGACTTGTCATCACGCACTTGAACGGGACCTATAACTGCGGTATCAAGGTTGCCGAACTTCAGGCCGAGGTGATCCTCAAAGGAAATGATCTCCGGGTCCTTCCTTTCGTCGAACCTGCCATGAAGTGCCTCTGCCCGGTCGACGAGGCGGAAATCACCTTGGACGGACTCATGAAAAACCGGGAATACGTACTCTACTACAAAGACTTCAAACCCATTCAGTTCAGGTATACCGACAACCTTGACCTGACGCTCGACCTCGCCGGCTACTATCCGGACTGATCCTATTTCAAAAACGAAATCGCTCCGAAGACGCCGTAGGAGGCAAGGAGCATGATGAGCCCCGCGAGAAGAACCCCGCCGAGAATATATAGGACACTCTTTTTGAAGTCCAGGTCGAGCAGGCTGGCCGCCAATGTGCCGGTCCACGCCCCGGTGCCCGGAACGGGAATCCCGACGAAGAGCAGGAGGGCGACATAAAGACCCCGTCCCGCCTTGGACTCCAGTTTCTTCCCGCCTTTCTCGCCTTTCTGGAGACACCAGGTAAAGAATGGACCGATGAACTTTTTATCCTTTCCCCACTCCAGCAGCCTCCTGGCAAATAGGAAGATGAACGGGACCGGGAGCATATTCCCGAGAATCGCAACGATACAGGCGGGGAGGATCGGGATACCGAATCCGACAGCATAAGGAATTGCCCCGCGAAGTTCGATCAGCGGGACCATGGAAATAAGGAAAACGATCAGGAGACGTTTCATCGAATCTTGCTGAAAAATTTTACGATCTCCCTAAAGAGTTCTGCCTCAGAGTACTGTTTGTCTGCGGGGTCCTTGATAACCAGATCGAAGGGATCGCCGGGCAACTGCTCACGACCGATCTTGAACCGGGCGCGGGAGACCTTGACCATAAATTCAATCGGGAAATCGCTTTTCTGGAAAAGAGAGATCAGCAAGTCCGGCTCCGGCTCGACAAGCTGGGCGATTTTTTCTTTGGAAGGACGTCCGAACCAGTTCAGGTCCTTTTTCAGGACAGTTCCGGTAATGCTCGTGATCAGCCGCTCCCCTTCCGTCAGCTTCCTGAAGTCTACAAAATAGATATCGACCTTGATGCCGCGCTCGCGGAAAAAGACCATGATATCGTTCTTACAGGTATCGAAAGAGGTATCTTCGACATCCAGGAGAACAACGGCGGAGCGAATCTTTTCGAGAGGGAGAATTCCTGTCGGGGTCGCACTTGCGTATTTTTTGAGGCTGCTTTTCCGCAGCAGATTCTTCAATCCTTCCAGCATATTATTTCGTGTTGGCGGCAATCAATTCACGGATCTCTTGCTTGGCGTCCCGCCAGCGGGGAATATCAATCTTGGTGCCGACCACTTCGACTACCTTGGCTGCAATAATCGAGCCCACTTCGCCACAGACTCTCAGCGGCATCCCAAGGGCATGGGCATACAGGAAACCGGCAGCATACGTATCCCCGGCCCCTGTCGCATCGATCGGAGTCGCAGGCCAGGGCTCAATGAAATGATACTCATCCCCCTGCTTGACCATGGATCCTTTCTTGCCGATCTTGACGACCGCAATCTCACAGTGGTTTGCGATTTCGTCCAGGGCCTCGCGGGGCGGCAGTTTCGTAAAGGCCGTCGCCTCGGTTTCATTGGCAAAGACGATATCGACATAATTGTCGACCAGGTTATGAAGGAAGGCATCATTCGACTCAACGACGTTATAGGAAGCCATATCGATCGAAATCTTGCACCCGGCTTCCCTGGCCATCCGCACCGCGGTCCGGATCAGATCCTGATTCTGGACGAGATAACCTTCGATATGGAAATAGTCATACCCCTCAAAATATTCGGGTTTGAGATCCTCAGGGACAAGTTCCAATGCTGCTCCAAGATATACGGCAAAGGTCCGTTCGGCATTGGCTCCGGTGATGAAGACCATCGACCGGCCCGAAGAATTCCGTCCTTTCAGGAGCCGGGTTCTGACCCCATACTGTTCCTGGTCACTCTTGAAAAGGTGGCCGAGTTCATCGTCGCCGATCTTCCCGATGAAACCTGACGGCATCCCGAAGATCGACGTACAGGTAATCGTATTCGCCGCAGAACCGCCGGCTACATAGCGGACGCCGACTTCCTGCTTGAGGGTCGACCAGATCTGGTCCCCCGTCTCCATATCCACATGCTGCATACTGCCTTTGGGGAGATGGTATTTCTTGAGAAATGCATCGTCCGGAAGCACGGCGAGAATATCTGTAAGGGCATTTCCAATGCCGAGAATTGATTTCATGTCCTTATTTTTTCGATGGAACCTACAAATTTATATAAAATCCGAACATTTTACACTAAATTTGCGGCTAAATCATACCTGCTATGGACAAAAAGGCAAAAGACATTCTCAAATATTTTATCTGGATCGCCGTAGCCGTCCTTCTCCTCTACTTCTCTTTCCGGGGAGTGGACTGGAAGAACTTCGGTGCTGCCCTTGCCCAGTGCAACTGGGGGTATGTCATTCTGTCCATGCTGATCGGAATCTTCGTCCTCTTCATCCGCGGTCTCCGGTGGCAGATGCTCCTGCAGCCGATCGACAGGTCCACACAGGTTGCGACGTGCTTCAACGCCATGAATATCTGCATGATCGTCAACATGATCCTGCCCCGTGTCGGAGAGGTCGTCCGGGCCGGTTACGTCACCCGCCATTCCGCCAAAGGTCCTGACGGTAAAAAACTTGCCAGCATCGACAAGGTACTCGGGACAGTTGTCGTCGACAGGCTTTGGGATTTCGTATCGGTTGTCGTCGTCCTGGTTCTCCTGCTTTCTTTCATGTGGGGGAAATTCGGTGAGTTCTTTACTGACAACATCTTCTCCGGCCTCACCAGCAAAGTGAGCCTCGTCTGGGTCGTTATCGCAGCAGCTATCCTTCTGTGCCTGTTCATCTATCTGTGCTGGCGGCTCCGTGACCGCGGCCGCGTCTGGGGGAAAGTATGGGGAGTCATCTCCGGAGTCGGCGAGGGACTGAAAAGCTGCCTCCACATGCGCCACGGATGGCTGTTCATCCTCTACACCGTTCTGATATGGATCTGCTACTGGCTCATGAGTGCCACGATCATGTGGGCCGTCCAGGGAATCGAACCTTCTGCTATGGCTCCCGAAATGGCCGCAGCCTGTGAGAAGACCCGCGCCCTCGGCATGATCGATGCCCTTTTCCTGATGTTCGCCGGTGCCCTGAGTTCCCTCGTTCCCGTTCCTGGCGGATTCGGCGCTTTCCATGTTGCCGTCGCCGGCGCCCTTTCCAGCGTCTACGGCATTCCTTTCGAGTTCGGCCTCATCTTCGCGACCCTTTCCCATGAATCCCAGGTCATCGCCGACGCCGTTGCCGGCCTCGGCTCCTACATCTGGGAATCCTTCCGCAAACCCGCCGACGCCTAATCCCCCGCCGCCTAACTCCCCCGCCACCAGCACCCCTCCCGGCATGGACTGCCCGTGACGCCTAAATGCCCGGCCATCAATGCATTACGCCCTACCCTTTGTCCTTTTCGGGACAAAGGGGAAAGCTTTTATTGTTGATAATCAAGAAAATAAACGCCACAACCCTAAAACAACTTTTTATACAATTATTATCCTTATCTTAGTTGCCCTAAAGAACAAACTATGAAAAAGAGACGCTTTATCTATTCGGCACTTCATCACATATACCAGAAAGGGGAAGAAGGTTTTATCGTTTTCTACTCCGACCTCGATTTTATCGTTTTCATCACGATATTCATGTCGGTTTCCGGCAAATACGGAATCATCATACTCGCATTCTGCCCAATGGTCGAACATTTTCACGCTGCATTATCCTGCCCGAGCAAAGAAAAACTTTCCGGGTTCCTGCAGGAATCGACATCGAAATATGCACTGGAATACAACGATTCCCTTCATAGAGAAAAGGGCAGAATCTTTCCTGTACGATTCGGATGTGCCCCCAAGCGGGATGCAAAGGCAGCACGAAGCCTGATCGCCTATGTCAACAACAATGCGCCTGAAAGGAAGCTCTGTCAAAAAGCAGAAGACTATCGCTGGAACATGCTGGCCTATGCCCGAAGCAGCCACCCGTTTTCTGATCCAATCGTTCTCTCAAAGTGCTCAAAGAGAATGAGAAGGTCGATCAATCTCATCAAAGGAATCCATTCAGGAGGCGGTTATCTGGGGTATAAGACGCTCGAATCGCTGTTCAAGTGCCTGACCGACAAAGAAAAGGATCAACTGATAGATTTCATTCTTCATCTGTATTGCGTCATTGACTTCGAAGAGGCCTGCAAACTTTTCGGAGATTATGAGTCGATGTTGCTGGCACTCAAGACGACAAAAGGAAAGGACTTCGAACTCAAAGAAGAATGGACCGGCTACTCCGACAAAGATTACAAAGAAATGAAACGTCTCCTCGACAGGGTCCTCACGCTGGATGACCCCAAAAAGATACAGCTGCTTCCTGAGGAGAAAAGACGTGCTTTATTCGAGTATCTAAACGGTTATCCGCCACGAGGGAAAGACGTGGCCGGATTCTTGCTGATAGAAGTATTTCGCAAAAATACTTGCAGATAAAAAAATAAGCCGTATATTTGCAGTGTAATAGTAGACTAAGACACTAAAAACAAGCGATAGTGTATGCTGATTGAACTGAAAGAAATCAACAAGACCTATAACAACGGGCAGCCGCTGCACGTGCTGAAGGGTATAAACCTCGGGATTGAACGGGGGGAATTCGTGTCCATCATGGGCGCGTCGGGGTCAGGGAAATCGACACTCCTGAACATCCTCGGCATCCTGGACAATTATGATACCGGAGAATACTGGCTGGACGGGAAACTCATCAAGGACCTCAGCGAAAAAAAGGCCGCAGAGTACCGGAACCGGATGATCGGATTCATCTTCCAGTCCTATAACCTGATCAGCTTCAAAACGGCCCTTGAAAACGTTGAATTGCCTCTGTTCTACCAGGGGATCAGCCGGAAAAAGCGGCAGACGATGGCGATGGAATACCTCGACCGCCTCGGACTGAAAGATTGGGCGGGCCATTTCCCGAATGAGATGTCCGGCGGGCAGAAACAGCGTGTCGCGATCGCCCGCGCCCTGATTACGCACCCCGACATCATCCTTGCGGACGAACCGACAGGCGCGCTCGACTCCAGAACCTCGGTCGAAATCATGGAACTCCTGAAAGAACTTAACCAGACCGACCGGATGACGATCATCGTCGTCACCCATGAAAGCGGCGTCGCCAACGAAACCAACAAGATCATCCATATCAAGGACGGACTCATCGGCGAGATCGAGGAGAATATCCGCCACGACGCCTCCCCATTCGGCGCAGGCGGAATCATGAAATAGTATCATGCGGGACCTATTCAAAGAAATATGGAGCACCGTCTCCAACAACAAACTGCGGACAGCATTGACCGGGTTCGCCGTCAGTTGGGGTATCTTCCTGCTGATCTGCCTCCTGGGCGCCGGGAACGGCATCATGAACTCCTTCGCGGGAAGCGAACGGGATTTTGTCAGTAATTCCATGCAAGTCTGGGGAGGCATAACCTCCAAACCTTATGCGGGATACAAGGAAGGGCGGAGTGTCGATCTGGACGAAACCGACGTCTTGATCACGGGTGGAGAACAGTTCCGGGACCATATTGATCTCGTCGCTCCCCTATCCGGGTCTAGATCCGTCTTTGTATCGCTCGGATCCGTTTCAGCCTCTGCCTATCTCAGCGGAGTGACCCCGGGATACCGGGACATCAACAAGATTATTGTACGGAAAGGGCGTTTCATCAATTCCCTTGATATGCGCCAGAAACGGAAAATGGCCATTATCGGCTCCAATCTCGCCAAAGCGCTCACCGAAGGGACGCATCTGACAGAAGAAGACCTGATCGGAAAAACGCTCAGAGCCGGAGAGACGGCATTCCGGATCGTCGGCATTCTCCAGGCCGACGAAAGCCGGATGGGCAACGAAATTCTCATTCCGTTCTCGACCATGCAGGCCCTCTACAGTCCCGGGAAAAAAGTCGGTTCGATCCTATTCTCCTTCCATGGGCTGGAGAGCATTGAGGAGAGCCAGGCGTTCGAAAAGGAATATGGAGAAAGGATTAAATCACGGCACGATGCCGATCCGACCGACGAACGGGCCATCTGGATATGGAACCGGTATACCCAGAACCTGCAGATGGAAAAGGGCCAGTCCATCCTGAGGACCTTCCTTTGGATTCTCGGCCTGCTGACCCTCATCAGCGGAATTGTCGGGGTGTCGAACATCATGCTGATCAGCGTCAAGGAACGGACCCATGAATTCGGAATCCGGAAGGCCATCGGCGCGAGTCCGAAGGACATCCTCAAACTGATCATTACCGAGAGCGTGACGATCACGGCAGTCTTCGGATATATCGGCATGATCCTCGGAATGCTCGCCTGCGAAATCATGGACAAGACAATCGGCCAGAAGGCCGTAGACGTAGGATTTACGCAGATCCATATCATGGAAAACCCGATGGTCGGAATCGATGTCGCGATCGAGGCGACCCTCCTTCTGATCATCGCCGGGACCATTGCCGGACTGGCACCGGCCCGGAAAGCCTCGAAAGTAAGACCCATTGAAGCACTGAGAGCGGAATGAGAATAGACAGAGACACATTCAGGGAAATCCTCGACAGCATTACGAGGAACCGGAGCCGGAGCCTCCTGACAGGTTTCGGGGTCTTCTGGGGAATCTTCATGCTCATGCTGCTGATCGGCGGGGGCCAGGGACTTAAGGAACTGCTGGAAAAGAACTTCGAAGGATTCGCGACCAATACCTGCATCGCGTTTGCGGATAATACCACAAAACCATACAAGGGATTCAAGAAAGGACGGGCCTGGGACATGAACTATGACGATGTCGACCGGGTACGGAACCAGGTCGGTGAAGTCGATGTCGTTTCCCCGATCGTCTCCTTCTGGGGGAAAACGGCGGAACGGGACGACAACACCTTCTCCTGCTCGCTCAAGGGCGTGCTCTCAAACTATAGCAAGATCGAGACCCCGAAGCTCTACTACGGCCGGTATCTCAACGAGATGGACATTGCCCAGGAACGGAAAGTCTGCGTCATTGGGAAAAAAGTCTATAAGAACCTTTTCCCGGAAGGTGGGGATCCATGCGGAAAAACGATCCGCATAGACGGTGTCTATTACCAGGTCGCCGGCGTCGACTACAATGAAGGGAACATCAGCATCAACGGCAGCGCCGACGAGACGATATCGATCCCTCTTTCGCTGATGAGACGTTCCTATAATACAGGAGAAACGATTGAATTGCTTTGCTTTACCGCGAAAGAGGGCATTACACTCAACGACATCATCCCCCATGTGCGGGAAGTCATTGCGCGGAACCACTATATTGACCCTTCGGACGAACAGGCCGTCACCATGATCAACACCCAGCTGATGTTCGGGATAGTCGACAGCCTCTTCCGGGGAATCAATTTCCTGATCTGGCTGATCGGACTCGGAACCCTTCTTGCCGGCGCAATCGGAGTCTCCAATATCATGATGGTCTCCGTCAAGGAACGGACAACCGAAATCGGCATCCGGCGGGCAATCGGCGCGACACCGAGGATGATCCTCTCGCAGATCATCGCCGAAAGCATTGTCCTGACCCTGACGGCGGGTCTGCTGGGAATCGTCTTCAGCGTCCTCATCCTATCCGGCGTGGAACTGGGGATGACCACGGACGGGATTCTCAAGGCCCAGTTCCAGGTCCCATTCTCCACCGCCATGCTTTCCGCCCTGCTGCTGACGGTTCTCGGGGTCCTCGCCGGCCTCGCCCCCGCACTCCGGGCTATGAATATCAAACCCGTTGACGCCATGCGGGATGAATAACGATTATAATAAAACTGACATGCATATGAAAAAGGTACTCAAGTATTTGATTTTCGCGCTGATCGGCCTTGCCATCATCGGAACCTTCGTCTATCTTTTCAAAAGGTCCCAGCCCAAGGAGGCCACTTATGAGACCCTCACCCCAACGGTGATGGACATCCGGAAAACCACGATCGTTACCGGTAAGATCCAGCCGCGGGACGAAGTCAACATAAAGCCCCAGATCAGCGGAATTATTTCAGAACTCTACAAAGAGGCCGGACAGACTGTCAAGGAAAGCGAAATCATCGCCAAGGTCAAGGTCATCCCGGACATGTCCTCGCTCAGTTCCGCCCAGAGCCGGGTCCGTCTTGCCGAGCTCAACCTCAAACAGGCCAAGACCAACTATGACAGGGAAAAAGCGCTGTACGACCAGAAACTGGTCAGCGCGGATGAGTATGACAAAATCCTCCAAGCTTACAACCAGTCAAAAGAGGAACTCGCCTCCGCCAAGGAATCCCTTGAGATCATCCGGGACGGGGTTTCGTCCGCCAACAAATCCGGAAGCTCGACCCTGATCCGTTCCACTATTTCCGGTCTCATTCTCGACATCCCGGTCAAAGTCGGGAACTCCGTCATCAACTCCAATACGTTCAACGACGGAACGACGATCGCGACGGTAGCCAATATGGACGATCTCATCTTTGACGGCAGCATCGACGAGACCGAGGTCGGACGCCTCAGCGTCGGCATGCCCGTCAAGATTACAATCGGCGCCCTGCAGGACGTCTCCTTCGACGCGGCCCTTGAATACATTGCTCCGAAAGCGACCGAGTCAAACGGGACCAACCAGTTCGAAATCAAAGCTTCCGTCAAGGTCCCTTCCGATATCACGATCCGTTCCGGCTACAGCGCCAATGCAGAGATCGTCCTCCAGCAGGTCGATCAGGTCCTTTCCATCCCGGAAAGCGCCATCACCTTTGAAGGAGACAGCACCTTCGTCTATGTCCAGAGCCCCGGCGGATATGAGAAAAAAGCCGTCAGGACGGGGATCAGCGACGGGATCCATATCGAAATTACGGAAGGTCTCACCGCCGGCGACAAGATCCGTGGAAACATGATCATAACCACTCCCGGGAAATAGCGTATGAAAAAGATTATCAGCCTCCTGCTCCTTGGCGCCTGCGCTATCCCGGCACTGGCCCAGGACCTTTCACATCCATGGACCCTCCGCGAATGTACGGATTGGGCGATGGACCATAATATCAATCTCCTTCAGCAAGGGAACAACCTCAAACAGCGGACGATAGACCTGGAAAACGCAAAAAACGACCGCCTTCCATCCCTGAGTGCCAGCGCCTCGGAGAACCTGTCCTTCGGCCGGGGTCTCACCGCTGACAATACCTACGCCAATACAAATACAACATCTTCGAGCTTCTCCCTCGGGAGCGGGGTCAACCTGTTCAACGGATTCCGGACCCGCAACAACATCCTGCAAAGCGAATGGAGCCTCAAGGCCGTCACGGAAGATCTCGAAAAGGCCCGGGACGATATCCGCGTCGCGGTCGCCCGGAACTATTTCCAGATTCTCTACGATATGGAGATCCTCGAGGTCGCCGAACGCCAGATCGGGATTGACTCAACCCACGTCGCCCGCCTCGAGGCCCTTTATGAGAACGGGAAAGCCTCTCCCGCAGAAGTCGCCCAGCAGAAAGCCGCCCTTGCCCAGAGCAACCTGACCCGGACCCAGGCTGAAAATACCCTCTCCCTGGCCCTTCTGGATCTTGCACAACTGTTGGAGCTTCCCTCCCCGGAAGGGTTCCGGATTGCCCGTCCCGATCCATCGATGGACCTCCGGCTCCTTGAAAAACCGGAAGACATCTACGCCGAAGCCGTCCGGAGCAAACCGGCCGTAAAAGCGGAAGAATTCCGACTGGAGCAGGCCGGAGCATCTGTCGCAGTTGCCAAAGGAAGCCTTTATCCAAGCCTCTCGCTGAGCGGCGGAATCGGATCCAACTACTATACGACGACCCAGGGTTATCCGCAGGCTTCTTTCTGGGACCAGCTCTCCAACAACTTCAGCCAATACGTCGGACTCAGCCTCAGCGTCCCGATTTTCAATAAATTCCAGACCCGCAACAGCATCCGTAGCGCCGAAATCTCCCGGCAGACGCAGCAGCTCCAGCTCGAAAACGTAAAAAAGAGCCTGTATAAGGAGATCCAGCAGGCCTGGTACAATGCAACGGCCTCCGAGGATAAATACATGGCCTCTAAAGCCGCATCCGAAAGCTATGCGGAAGCCTTCAAGCTGGTCGAAGCCCGATACGAAAACGGGAAGGCCAACATCACGGAATTCAACGAAGCAAAGAATCAGTATCTCCGGGCCGAGTCCGAACTCCTCCAGGCACGGTACGAGTACCTTTTCCAGACCAAATTGCTGGATTTCTATAAGAACGGAGCCCTCGACCTATAACGTCTGGCCGCCGATGAACTCCCGCATGATCGAAGTCGGCGGGATGCAGGCGATCTCGGACGGCTGGAGCGCTACGATATAATCGAGGAACTTAAGGAGCCGGACCGCTTCGGTATAGGCCGGAGAAGACGGCATAATCCTCCTCAGGAGGGGCTCTGCGAAATATTTCAGCATCGGAAGCTCATACAGGAGGGCCGTATTGAGAAGATAATCGGCATTCTCCTGGAAGGGGAAGATATTCCTGTTCTCTCCGCTCCGGACGCTGCTCCAGCGGAGAATTGTATCCTCGGGAGAAATGCCGCGGACCCGGTTGTCCCGGACCATCCGCCGCAGCAACCGATTGTCCGACGTCGAAATCGCATTGTTCTCGTCGACATTGAGCGAAGTCAGGGCGGAAGCGTAGACCCGGAAAATCCGCGACTTGTCCACCGACGGGATCATCGCCGGATCCAGCGCATGGATCCCTTCCATGATCAGGATATCCCGTTCATGGAGCCGGATCCGATTGCCTTCGAAGAACTTCCTTCCCTGCTTGAAATCATAGCGCGGGACCTCGACTTCTTCCCCGGCCAGGAGGGCGTTCAGGTGCTCCCCGAGCATCTTGAGTTCCATCGCCTCAAGCGCCTCGAAGTCAAATTCTCCGTTTTCATCCCGCGGTGTAAAATCCCGGTCCACGAAATAATTGTCCAGCTCGATGACTTTCGGATTGAGTCCCAGGACCTTGCACTGCTGGGCAATCCGCAGAGACGAAGAGGTCTTGCCGCTGGACGACGGACCGGCTATGAAGACAATCTTGATCCGCTCTTTCTCCGCGAAAATCCGGTCGGCGATCTCAGCATACTTCCGCTCATGCCGGGCCTCGCAGATATTGATCAGAGGAACGGCCTCTCCAGCCAGCAGGCGGCGGTTCAATGAACCCACACCAAAGATACCATTGACGAAACACCATTCCGAATACTTGCGGAACGTCTCGGAAAGTTTGGCCTGCGGCTTGATCGGGATCAACCGGGTCGGATCGATTGCTTCCGGATACTGCAGGCAGAATCCGTTGCTGAACGGGAAAAGCCTGAAGACCTTCAGAAAGCCCGTTGACGGGACCATCGGACCATAGAAGGAATCAGCCATGCCGTCGAGATAATAGACGCTGCAGAAATAACGTCCGAGCGAACGGATAAGGTCCGCTTTATTGGGCTGATGATTCGATTCGAAAAGGGAACAAGCCTCCTCCGCGATCATCTTTACCTTCGAGATAGGGAGATCCGCTTCGACAACCTCTTGCATCTTGGCCTGGAGAACAGATATTTCCGCTACATTCAGAGGACAGGGGATCATTCTTCCTTCCTCATCCAGTCTGGGTTCGACAATTTCGCAGAAAAAGCCGCTCGGCAGGCAATGGTCGATAACCAGCACCTTATCCGGCCAAAGCTGACGGGCCGCATGCTGAAGGACGAATTCGAGAGAGCGGAAATAGGTCCTGCGCCCGTCCGGATGATTGTATCCGATAAAGGTTACCTCGTGGTTGTAGAACATTTCATAAGAAAGTTCCTTGAGCTTATGATCCACAAGAGCAGCAAATACAGGAAACACGGTCCCCGTTTTGGAATCGCGGACTTCGGTACAACAACGATCGGAGAATTCTTTCAGCGTCGTTCCAGAAGGGAACTCATATTGTTTGCCGTCATTTTTGCAGGTTACGGTCAGTGTCTTTGCCATAGATACTATCTTTTATAGAAATACAAATCTACAAAAAACACCGGAGAATAAAAAACAAAGGTTTTCGCACACAACGGGTCTACTTCTAGGACCGTTGCAGGCACCCCCGGAGTCAGATAATCGTCTTCGACGATAGGTTTCCCTTCGGGGAAAAATGTCTGAATAATGGGCTTGTTTCCGCGGAAAATGCGTATCTTTACGGAGGCAAGGAATTGCAGACGTTCTTTGGCATAGACTGGTATGACAGCGGGGCGCGGTTCCAGACGACCCACGGGACCTTCTCCTCCCTTCCTCCCTCGACCCCAAGGCCGAATCCTACTACTCCATCTCCCCCTACGCCTATTGTGCGGGGAATCCGGTGAATCTCATCGACCCGGATGGGAATGCCGCAAATCCAGTATATGATTTTGATGGGAATTTCAGAGGAACAACAATAGAAGGCTTTACAGGAGAGGTAATTATATATGGTGGCGAAAAAGATTTCTCGGATATGACTGCACCTGATTTACTATTCGATGATACTTTTAATATTGAGGCACAGCATGGTGAAGCAAGAACCTACGATAGCGTTAGGGGTGAATTATCGGGAAGTGCAAAGTCCAAAATATGGACACATATTGCTTCTCAAATGGAAGGGCAACAGGTTTATGATGAAGTTTTCTCTTTATCCTCACTAAGTGATAGGATTATTAGTTATTCGTCTTCTGATTTAGGATCCTGGATTTCTATAATGAGGGAGAATAGAATTACTGGCACAGACAAGTATACTTATGAGACGACTGTTGAGAATATACAATCTTCCGTTATTGTCCATGAATGGTATTCTCATATTATGAAAAAGAATGGTGATAGACTTAAATCTCATAGATTAGCTTATAAGAATGTCATTAACTACAAAACTCTCTGGAATAAGACTACGGATTCATATAAGAGGTTCTATCTTAAACAATTATTGCGGTATACAATACAAGAGACAAATCGTGTTAGTGTCGACCCTCCCTATAGAAGACTCTTTGAAGAATACGTTAATAAAAGATAAAAGACTATTGGATTATGAAGTTTTCTTGGTACATAATGGCGGTATTATTCTTCATTTCTTGTAATTGTATTTCACATGGCGGAAGTAATCAGAGAAAAAAGTCTATTCCTAATAATACTCTCATCTCCGGAAAAGATAGTGTTGTTGAGTGTGCCCCCAAAAACAATAATTATCTCCCAGAGATAGATAGTGCTGTGGTTACTTATTTTCCATCCACGGACGCTCGATGGCTTGTTATATCATATTCCAAAGAAATAATACTTGTTTCCGAATTCTTTTCAACCTTTCAAAAACAATTGTCTGACAGAGTTATTGTTGATACGTTTTTGCGTTATCTCGATTCCTTTTTTATCACAAAGTCAGAAAAGATAGAGTATAGCAGAGTTAATAGAGACGACCCAATTTGCACAGATTATCCAACACTATCATTTAAGATATTTCTTAAAAACAAGTCCGTAATCGAACAAACGCACCAGATAGGATATGAGGAGTACGATGTGGAGTATAATCCGAAGTTCCTGGAATTTTATGAGTTTTTGGACAATCTCGTCCGTACTCCTAAAGGAATCAATGAATGAGACACCATGGGCTACCAATCCACCAACAACCCATAGAATACTCTTTTCCAGTTGAAATCCAAATAAAAATGGATCTCGATTTTATTGGTTAAACTTTAATTTATTCATATTCACGGCCTTACGGCCAATAATATTTTTCTTAAGGAGACTGGCCCCTTCAAAGGGTTGCTCAGTCTCCTTTTGCACCCGTTGAGACAGGGCGCGGGTCCTATGCCGATGACGAGTACCGGATGGACTACTACACGACCGACCACCTGGGGTCTGTGCGAGTAATAACGGACATGGACGGAGAAATCTGTCAGAATCCTTCGTTAGACGTTGCAAATGCGAGTAAATCGGAGTATCTTTACGGAGGCAAGGAATTGCAGACGTTCTTTGGCATAGACTGGTATGACAGCGGGGCGCGGTTCCAGACGACCCACGGGACCTTCTCCTCCCTCTATAAAGAGTTATAATTCTAAGGGAGAAGAAGTACATTCTGGTTTCGAGTGGGTTCCGGAAGAATAATCTTATCACGAGAATGGGCAACTTAAGGAAGGCCTTTATCATCAAGCAATCTTCTTCTCTGATAATCAATCTTTTGATTATAAATCAAACTATAATCTTGGATCCTCTTCTGCATATGTGTTTTTGGAAGACGGAACTGTTGTCGAGTTTGAAGCATCTACAATGCCGTCAAATAGTAAGAAATATGCAACCGTTCCTGAAGGATTATATGAGGCTGGTGTAGGGACCCATCATGGTCGTTCTTCATCATATACCGCTCTAAGATTAGGAGATTTAGGTACGAAAAAATTTTCAGACAATATGATATCACTGCGTAACGAGAACCCTGCTCATAAGGGCTCATTTAAGGCGATAGGGATTAACTTTTGTTGTTAGAAGTATATATCGCGGAGTCTGTCGCAAGTCGACTTGCTGCGCACTATAATTTACCGATGTTTTTAACATGATAGCAATGGGTAAATATTTATTGATAATTCTGTCTCTTTTATCGATGCCGATTTCTATGGACTTTAAAAACGGCCATAATTGTTATGATGAGTTTGGGAAAAAACATGGCTATTGGCTTGAAACAGAAAACTCTTTGAGATCAGAGTTATATTATTATCATGGGTACCGCCAAGGCCCCGTGAAATTTATTGATAATAGGACGAATAAACCTATAGCCGTAGGGATGTATATTGACTATTCTTCCGAGTTTGGCGGCGATTTGTATAGAATGATTGATTGGTATATGATAGATTCTGATGGATTCCTCTTCGAATGTATCCATTCAGAGAGACCCCCAAGGTTCAAAGGCAATCGTTTCGTGAAAAGAAAGAAAGACTATGTTGTTGCATATACGGATTATGGTGGGGCTGCTGCAAATGCAGATGTTATATTTGATGCTGAAAGGGATATAGTATTTCTCGAGGGCTATAGAAACAATACGATTTCTACAAAAAGAACTTTTAATCGCTTTGATACTAACGGATTAAAACATGGAAGATGGAAAGACGAATCCGATTCTGTCGTATGTCATTGTTACTATTTTCATGGGAGAAAACAAGGTCCAGCGATTATTTATGATCATGATTCTGGAGTAATCCTTCAATATGGGATATATGAGGATGATTCTCCTTCTGGTATTTGGTATACTTATAATAAAATGGGGTACATTCAATCTGTTTGTTCATATCGTTCTTCCGTAGAAGAATATATATTTGATAACGGCGGACGGGTCATTGGAATGATTGAGGATAATGTTTTACATTCGTTTGATGAGCCGTATTACTATTCTATTCTTAATGCTTATCGGGACGTATATATCAACGGATACAATTGCTCTTATGATTGGAAAGGTAGAAGGGAAGGGAAATGGCTATTCTTTTCCGGTGCGCTTGAATACGTCTATACTTACAAAAATGGGGAAAGAAATGGCTTATTTACTCAACAGAATTGCCGATCCAAGGTAATTCAATGTCTAGGAGAATACTCAAATAATGATTTATCAGGAGATTGGTTCTCCTATGATGATCAGGGTATTCTTCTCGAAGAAAGAAGAAATATCAAATTGATCAAGAAACGGCTTTTTTCTAAAAATGAATATAAGTATGAGGCATATGTAAAAATCTATTCGAGAGACGGAACAATAATAAAAGAAGGATACGCTCTGTTTAATGATGATTGGGAAGTTGAAGACGATTACTTCATCGATAAAGAGAGAGAAAAGGAGAAGGTGCGTCCGGAACCCTCGTCCTCGAGAGTGCCGCCTCGGCAGGAGGACGAATCGTCAACGTCAACGCCAATCCCGACGGGTCCGTCTCCTCGACGACGCCCGACCTCCAGGTCCGGTACTTCATCAACGACCATCTCGGCTCCGTCCGACTCATCGCAGATGCCGCCGGAAACGTCCTTGAGAGGAATGATTTTCTCCCCTTCGGGAAAGATCAGAATGGACCGTTTCCGAACTCGACAATCAGGGCGCTCTTCGGAGCGACGGTCAGGCTGTCATCAAGGGTAACCGGAGTTCCGGAGAGGACATCCGTTCCCTTGACAGGGGCGCTGACGAACTCACCGTAATGCCGCCAGTCCAGGCGACGGGGCTCAAAGGTGTTGTTGATATAGACAAAGACCGTATCCCGATCCGTGTAGCGGAAGAAGGAATAGGTATTGTCCGTGACGTTCCTCGACCCGTAATTCCGCCGGGAGAGAAAGTGGAGGGTCTTTCCGTGGTGGATCGCCTCACTGCCTTTCCGCCACCGGAAAAGCCGGGCGGCATAGTCGTGCAGGTCCGCTGCGGCGGAATAATCGGCTTCGGAAGTCTTCCCTGCTGCGGCGCGCCCTTCGGGCGTAAACAAATCAGCCTCATCGCCTTCCCATCCCCCCGGGAAATCGATCCGCTTCGATCCGTCGTGGTGGTACCCGGGACGTTCGAGGAACATCATCTCGTCCCCGTAGTAGAGCTGGGGGATGCCGCGAAGAGTGGCCAGAAGGGCCAAAGCCAGTTTCATCCGGGCAGGGTCGCGCCGGAGGATATCCCCGGTCCGGGGATGATCGTGGTTCGCGAAGAAGGTCATCATGTGATCGAGATCCGTATAGGCAAAATCTTGTGCCAGAACGGTATAGATCCGGGTCATGCCCTCGCTCCAGAACACCTCGTCTTCGGTCAGCGCGGCAATCATCGCATCACGGAGCGGGAAGTCCATAATCGAAGGGAGGTGGCTGTCAAAGCCGTTTTTATTGGGATGGCCGGTCTGCCAGTAAGCGACCTGCGGGATGCTCTGGTCCCAGCATTCGCCGACGATATTGATTCCGGGATACTCCCTCCGGACCGCCTCGCACCAGGCCGCCATCGGACCCGGTTCGTTGTAGGGATAGGTATCGACCCGGAGCCCGTCGAGGTCCGCATACTCGATCCACCAGATCGCCCACTGCTGGAAGTATTTGAGTACAAATGGATTATCAAGATTCATATCCGGCATCGAGGGGACGAACCAGCCGCTTTCCTGACGCTTCCGGTCAACCTCGGCGGCATGCGGGTCCATATAGACTGAGAATAGGGCATTCATCTGGGTATACTCGTCAAACTGATGGATCCAGTCCCCGAAGGGAAGATTGTCCATCCACCAATGGGCGGTTCCGCAGTGATTGGTCACGATGTCCATGATTACCTTGACTCCCCTCTCATGGGCCCTTTCAACAAAAGTCTGGTAAAGGGCATTATCGCCGAAACGGGGGTCAATATGGTAATAGTCGCCACAGGCATAGCCATGATAAGACTCCCGGGGTTCATTATCGAGCAGAAGCGGGGTGCTCCAGATCGCCGTGGCCCCGAGGTCCGCGACATAGTCGAGGTGATCGATCATGCCCTGTAGGTCCCCTCCGTGCCGGGCGACGGGATCGTTCCGGTCGACCTTGTCCGGCGTCCCGGGAAGCGTCCATTTCCTTCCGGAACCGTCGTCATACGGGCCGGCGAGCATGCTGTATCCGCTGTCGTTCGTCGTATCGGAAGACGCAAACCGATCCGGCATAATGAGATAGATCAGATCTTCCGTTGAAAAACTCTTCCGTTCTGCGCTCCCTTCCCGACGTTCCCGGAGAAGGTATGGGACCTTGAAGATGCGTTCTCCGTCGGAGAAAACGAGATAATAGGTACCTGCGGTCGCTCCGGGACGGATATTCACATCGACAAAGACATAGTCGGGACTGTCAGCCTTCTTCACGTCGAGGACGGAAACGCCGCTCCCTCCCTCGATCCGGACATCGTATCCGGAAATGCCGGGGCCCTGGACCATCAACTGCAAAGACGTTTTCATTCCGGTCCACCAGCAAAGCGGCTCAACGCGGGATACTTCGGAGAGCGTAGCTTCCGGAACGGCGGAAAGATCCGCTGCCGCCTTGCACCCAAAAAGGAGCAACGCGGCAGCAAGCAGCACAAATATCTTTTTCATAAAAACTTTACTTCGTCAGGACAACATAGTCTCCCTTGGCGAGGTCAAACTCCTGATGTCCTTCACATGTCTCTTCCAGGAAGGGCTCCGTATAGGTTCCGTCAAGGTCGAGAGAAATATGCGCCGTTCCTTCCGAGACAAAAGAAGCGATGACAATCACCTTATTTCCATCGACTTCCCGGCTGAAAGCGACGACTCCGTCAGGAGCCTCGAGCCAGGTAAGCGCACCGCCGCGCTCGCCGGCAGCAAGGGCCGGATTGGCATGACGGAGGGCGGTCAGTTTCTTGAAGAATGTCGTAAATTCATTTGCCGACCAATCGGTAATCGGATCCTTCTCGAAGAACGCCAGACGACGGGAAAGGCCGATTTCCTGCCCTGTATAAATGAGCGGCTGTCCCTTCGGGAGGGTGAAGCAGAGGACCTCGCAAGCGTTGGCACAGGCGCCCATGCGCTCAAATTCGGTCCCGGCCCAGGAATTCTCGTCATGATTGGAGGTAAACATCAGGCGGAAGAGGGCTTCCGGGGTATTCTTTCCGTCACGGGCGACATAGTCCTTCAGGTCAGCAACGGTCTTTTTCCCCTGAGACAGTTCATTCAGCAGGTGATGGAATTCCCATGCATAGGTAGCGTCAAAGGTCTCAGTCGGATCACTGAGTTCCGGTTTTTCCGCCTCAGCAAGGAGATAGAGGTCCGGGAAATCCGCTTTCATTTTCGGGAGGATCGCTTTCCAGAACTTCGGGGGCATCTCACCGGCCGCATCACAGCGGAAGCCGTCAACGCCTTTTGCAATCCAGAACCGCATGCAACTGTCCTGGGCAGCCCAGACAGCCTCGTTTTCATAATTGAGGCTGCGGGTATCGGTCCAGTCATACTCCCAAATGGCATTGCCGAGGGAATCCCTCTCATAGAAATCGGCCGGGCGGCCTTCCATCCAGATATGATCAGGAGCTGTCTGGTTCGCCACCCAGTCCAGAATAACCTTAAAACCAGCCTGATGCGCAGCTGCGAGAAGGTCCTCGAAATCGGCCATGGTACCGAATTCCGGATTGACCTTGGTATAATCGGAGATGGCATAATAGGACCCGAGGGTGCCCTTGCGCTCAACGGTACCGATTTCGTACATCGGCATGAGCCAGAGGATATCGACGCCGAGGTCTTTCAAGCGCGGAAGCTGGGCCTCAACCCCCTTGAACGTTCCCTCCGGGGAGAACTGACGGACGTTGACTTCATACATGACGGTTCCGTAGGTCCACTCCGGGTGGACCGGACGGGGCGTCTCTTTTTTGTGGCAGGCGGCCAGCGCAAGAAGGGCGGCAGCCAGAATAACGATTCTTTTCATATCTGATTATTTACAATTCAAAGACAACGGAAGAATGGGAGCCGAGCGTCAATGTATTCCGATCCCTTGAGCCGCTGCCCAGAAGGGCGACAGGCTTGTCCATCGAATCGGATACGGAAACGGTCCGCGGGGTAGAAGCGACATTGTGGATAACGAGGAGTTTTTGCGCCCCCTCGCTCATGTACCATGCAGCAACGGCGGAGTCCGTAATCCCGGAGACGGCCGACATCTCCCCTTTCGCCAGGGCAGGATAGGTATTTCTCAGCCGGGCGAACGATCGGTAGACCTGAAGGAGAGAAGCATCGTCAGCAGTCTGAGCCTCAACGGAAATGGCTCCCGTCAACATCGCTTCGTCGACCTTCCCGCCGACGCCTTTCCGGGCACAGTCCTTTCCGGCCCGGTCCCAGAGAATCGGCGTGCGGACGTATTCGTCCCCGCCGCTCTTTGTACCCCAGTAACCGAGTTCCTCACCCTGATAGACGAAAGGCTTTCCGGCCGTTGTCAGCAGCATCGCCGCCGCCTGTTTCTCGGAGTCCGCATTCTTTCCGAGATCGTTCGCGGCCCGGTCCTGGTCATGGTTTGTCATGAATAACGACGTAACGGCATCGGAACGGACGGCCTTGTGGTCCTTGATGAAACCGATTACTCCGGGGACATATGCACTTCCCCGCCCGGAAGAGACGGCATTGTTCAGAAGGGGCCAATAGCCGAACTCGAAACAGGAATTGATCCCTTTGTAGTAGTTCTTTTCCTGGGCATGGTCCATCCACGCTTCCCCGACCATAAAGATATTATCCGTATGACCGGCCTCGCGGTATGTCGCATTGCAGCGGTCGTACCACTGCTTCAGGAACGTCGGATTCGCCTCTCCACCATTGGTCTGGTAGATCCAGATAACGGCATCGAGCCGGAATCCGTCGACCCCCATCCGGATCCATTTATCCGCAGTTTCGGCAATCGCCTGGAACGCCGGGGATGAGGATGCTGTCGCATACGGCCCGTAATTCAGATCCGGCATCGACGCATCGAAAGAGGCGAAATAGTAGGAGGGTGCACCGAACGTAATATCCTGGGCGGCTGAATTATCCAGGATAAAGGGTACACCGAGGGTAATCTTCGAATGGCCGGCCTTCGCTCCGTATTTCGTCCCGCCGTCCCAGGACGTTGTCGACGTACGGACCAGGAAACCCCAATCGGTATCGACATCAAGGGTAATCTCGAAAATGCCTGCGGAAGTCTCATAGAGTCCGACGGCACCCATGCTTCCGATCCAGAGCCACTTCGAGGCCGTCGGATTGGAGGTCTGGACGGCAGCGGCACTTTCCGTAACGGTTATGGTCTTTTCCGCCCCGGTCCAGTCCAGTTTGAAATGGAGCCTTCCCTTATACCCGACGCTGCCGCCGGCGGAGTGCCACGAGCCCATCCCGGGCGAAGTCGCCCCGGCATAGTTGTCGATCTTTCCGGCAGCGACGTCAGCCTCCGGATCGGTCGAGAATACATAATAATCCCGGTATGGACCGGTAGCGGAAACGGCATTCCGGAACCACTCATTCTCCCGGCCGGAATGATTCAGGACATAGTCCATATAGATTTTAATTCCTTTTTCATGGGCCTTTCCGATGAGATTCCTGAACTCCGCCTCCGCACTTTCCTCAGTTTTCCCGGAACTGTAGAGGGGATTGAGTTTCGAATAGTCGTTGACATCGTACCCATGGTAGGAAGAGGTCGGATGGGCCGGAGAGAGCCAGAGGGCCGTTACGCCCAGCCCGTCCAGATAGTCCAGTTTCGAAACGATTCCGTTGAAATCGCCGATCCCGTCCCCGTCACTGTCTGCGAAGGAATAGATCAAAAGCTGATACGTCAGATCCGAGCGCTTGTTCCCGTCAAAAGCGGCGGGACTCGGAATCAGGGCGGTCGACGTCGGTTTCTCTTCCTGTGTAATGCTGACGGATGCGGTTCCCTTCGCTCCGGCGGCATCCTGGAAAGACAGGGTCAGCATCCGGCGCTCCCCCTCATTCGGAGAGACCGAAACCGTCAGACGGGCGTTTCCGCTCCCTTGCGAAGGCGTTACCGTCGCCCATGATCCTGTCAGCGAGACTTTCCACGACTTAGAATCCGTCGTCAAGGCAATTTCCTCCGTTCCGCCTTCCTGCGCAAAGACAAGAGAGGAAGGCTGTACCGAAAAGGATACGGAGGACGGGGTATCCTCTCCGGACGGATCCGGTTCGGGACCTCCGCAGGAGAAGATCACTCCAAGGGCCAGGAGGACCCGGAGGAGGGACATATATGGACGGTACCTTCTTTCCATCTTGCAAGTTCTGTTTGATTGGCAGACGGGAGTCCGGCCAAGGGCTCCCGTCCGAAAAAATTATTCAACAACTGCCGTGCCTTTATTGAAGTCAAGGATGACCTTCTTGCCGGCCTCAACCGTAACGCGGTCCTGGTCGCCGCCCTTGCCGCGGTAGGCGATCTTTCCGTCGAAGAAGACGAACTCGCGGGTCCACCAGTCGCTGGCCGCAGCGGAGCTCTCCGCATACAGACGGATCTCACCGGTTCCGGTCGTCGTTCCGACGACCTTGTCACCTTCGACCGTGAAGGCTACCGGGTCGGCAGACCAGCCGCCGAAGCAGTCGCCCTTGCCGTAGACTTTGGCCGGTTCGACGACAACTTTGCCGTTTTCTGCATCAATATAGATCATATAGACGCCATTCTCGGCGACAAAGCAGTTCCCGCCGTCGACGGTAAACCCGGAATCATTGCCGAGACCGGTGAAGTCTCCGCCCCACTCCTTCTTGGAGTTGAACTTGAAACCTTTCCCCGCCTCAATGTAACGGATCGCCCAGAAATGACCGTCTTTGGTGTTGACCGGAGTCATGTTGACAATATAATCCGCATTCCAGTCCCAGCCGCCGACACCGTCACCGATGATATACATGTTCTCGGGGAGCGTCGGGGTTTCGCCTTCGCCCTTGATCTGGGCCGTTCCGGCATTGAAGTCGAGGACGACTTCCTGTCCGGCTCTCACGGAGACACCCTGCAGTTCATCCATCAGACGGCAGACAATCTTTCCGTCAATCGCATTGAATTCGCGGGTCCACCAGCCGGAAGTCGAGATCGAGGACTCGACGTACATCCGGAGATTGGCCGTCTTGGAGACGGTAACCTTGAGGGTCTTCCCGTCAGCCTTGAAACGTGCTTCTTCCATCGCCTCGGTCCAGCCGCCGAAGGCGTCTCCGATGCCGTAAACACGGGCCGGCTCGACATGGACGATACTGCGTTTCATATCGATATGGACCAGATAGAAACCATCCTCGGAAACGACACAGTTGCCGCCGTCCTCGGTAAAGCCTTCATTGGTATCAAGGCCCCAGAAGTCGCCGCCCCACTCTCTCTTGGAGTTGAACTTGAAGCCCTGTCCGGCCGTGAAGTAACGGACTGTCCAGAACTGACCTTCCGCATCTGCGCCCCAGTCGGGATTGTGCAGGACAGGCGTCATCTCGACAACGCCGGTGGAATTCCAGTCCCAGCCGCCGAATTCCGAGCCGATCATATACAGATGGGCCGGGAAGTTGAGTGCCTTGACAGAATAGGTCTGATCCAGCAGGTTAAGGGTAATGGTATAATAGACAGCTTCTTCGGTAGCAGGTCCGACATTGAAGGCACCGATCTGGTCGTTATGGGCCATCACGAAGGTTCCTTCATAAGCGGTTTCGCCGTTCTCGGCGGCTCCGATGAACGTTCCGTTCCAGAAAGCGTCCCCGCGATCATAAGCGGATCCGGGTGCGATCTTGAACCAGTTATCGGCACGGTTACCGTTCTCATCGACCGGAGCCGGAATCGTTACGGAAATGACCGGATCATCATAGTAATCGCCGCCTTTGTTGGTCAGCTCATAGGTTTTGTCCGTATTGCTCCAGCCATTGGCCGCACCAATGTAATAATAGTGGTCCTCGAGGACAGGGGCCTCGGGGGTAACCTTGATCTCGAATTCATTGGATTCGAGGCGGAAACCCTGGCCTTCGATCTGGAGGGAACTCTTCACGATGGCCTTGATCGTCCGCTCTGCAGGGCGCTTTCCGTAGAGGGAAGCGACTGCATTCTGCAGGGCCTCCTTTCCGACGAAGAGGTTTTCATCGGCCTGGAGGGCGATCTGACCGTCAAGGACGACGGTAAAAGGACCATAAGCCGCATCGGCGGGAAGGGTCGATGCACCGAGGGTAGCGACCTGGACCGACTCCGCTGAGATATCGGCAATGGCGATGCTCCCGACGGGATTGACGGTAAAGGCGGTAGGAAGCGTACGGGCATCCTCCTGGGGATAGGCCTGCGGGTCTGCTGCCGGTTCGAACCCCTCTTCACAGGCAGTCAGGGCCAGGCAGGCGGCCATGAAAGTATAGAGAATCTTTTTCATATCGCTTCTTTTTTATTATTTAACCTCGCCGGTATTGTTGTTGAAGTCCACATAGAGCTTCTGGCCGGCTTCAGTGTTGACGGAATAGTCGGATCCCTTGCTTTCGTTCCAGTTATTCGGAATATCGACGTCACGGAAATACAGGGAGCCCTTGTATAGAGTGAATTCGGTTCTCCACCAATCCAGGCCGGGGACCTTGATATAGGCACGGAGCTCACCGCCACCGGCAAAGGCCGGGGAAACGAATTGATCGCCCGAGAGGGTCATTTCCCAAGCCGGATCGGAATCGGTCCATTCGCCGCCGGCGACATTGCCGATGACATAGGCATGGGCCGGTTCGACTTTGAGAACATAGGAAATGTTCTGGCCGGAAATGGTACCTTCGAAATGGAGGACATACCAGCCGGGCTGCGAGAAGACGATGTTTCCGTCATCTTCTTTCTTGGTGACACCCGCCTGGGCGTTGTCCTGGATAGCGGTAAGGTTGTCATATCCTCTCCAGTCATTCTCGGCCTCTCCCCACTTAAATCCATTGTCATTGCCGCCGCCGATGTAGACCATCGTATAGTACTCGCCCGGCATGCCATAGACGGAAGCGACAGGCTTCCAGGTCGACCAGGCTGCACCGATGTTGGCGCCGACGACATAGAGGTTCGGTTTGAATTCGACGGGAGGCAGGGCGAAGCTGGTCCGTACCTTATTGAGGGAGATGACATTGGAAGCAATCTGGGTCTCCGTATTCTTGACTTTTGCAATCGCACGGAGATAGACGGTTTCCGTAATCGGGAACGCGGCCTCTTCCTTGCCGGAAAGCGAAGTCAGGTAGGCGGCGAACTCATCCGCAGGGAGCTCGATACGGGCGGAAGTCGAAGACATGCTGAATGTCTCATACTTTCCTTCCGTATTGAAATCATTCTCCAGGGACATCTGCACGGTATACAGGGTAGCGGCCGTGAATCCGAAGTCCGGCTGGGAGCAGGTCAGTACGACGACGGAGGAATTGTCCAGGTCGTATTCTGCATTGGCAAAAGCAGGCGTATTGAGCACAAAGGTGGTCGGCGTCTCGTTCAGCGTGACAATCTCACGGACATCCTCGCAAGAAACGGCCATCCCAAGGCACAGGGCTGCTGCTATGATTGATAACTTTTTCATTGCTTAATAGTTCTCTCTGTTAATATCCCTGATTCTGGACCAGGTTCTTGTTGGCGACGATATCAGTCGTCGGGATCGCGAAAATATTCCTGTAGGCAGGGAAAGACGTGCCGGCATAGACATCGGCAGAACCCTTGAAGGTCCAGGAATAAGAAGTATTACCGCCATAGTATCCAAAGCGGATCAGGTCGGAACGGCGGCGTCCTTCGAAATAGAACTCGCGGCTCCACTCGTCACAGATCGTCTGGAGGCTGGCACTCTGCAGGGCAGCGGCATGGGCACGGGCGCGGACGGCATTGAGTTTGGCAAGACCGTCAGCGGTAGCGGTTCCTCCGTTAATGCGTGCATCAGCCTCTGCATAAGTCAGATAGGCTTCGGCAACGCGGAAGAAGAAGAAGTCCGTATCGACGTACTGCGCATCATGGGACATTCCCTTGTCGCTATAGATATTGCTGAACTTCGTTACGGCAAAGCCATTGGTAAATGTTCCCCACTTGTCGATGGAATACGTACGGCCGTCCACAACGTTGCCTTCTTTGTCGAGAATCGCGGAAGAGAAGAGGGCGCGGTCATCGCCGGCGGCTGCCACCAAGACGGAAGGGAGGGCCTTCTCCGGAGCATTCTTTCCAGGGAAGAACTTGTCAACCAATTCCGGAAGGGCGCGGTTGCTGCCCCAAGCCTCGGAGGTACCCCAGGCCGGCAGGTTGGCATCATGCGTAGAGGCAATCAGGAAAAGGGTATTACCCCAGCTGGCCGTCGTAGCGCCATCCTGAACGAGAGAGAAAATGCTCTCAACCTGTGCACCATTCGTACCGTTATTGCCCATGAACAGGCGCTCATAAGCGGAGTAGCCGTTGACCGGGGCATCAGTAAAGAGCTTATAAGGGGAATTGATGACCTTTTCGGCATATTCCTTGGCCTTGGCCCACTGGGGCGTTCCGGTATAGACCTGGCTGTTCAGATAGAGACGGGAGAGAAGCGTCCATGCGGCGACCTGGTCGACCCGTCCGTAGCCGTCCTGTCCCTCGGCAGCGACACGCGCAGAGGCGAGTTTGCCCTCTATATCAAGCAGCTCAGATTCGATGAAATCATAGACCTCATAGCCGGTATAGCCGTCCTCGTTGATCCGGCCGCGGGGAGCGAGACCGCCGGTGGAATCAAAGGCCTTGATAAGGGGAATGTTCCCGCCGAAAGCATCCAGAGCAAGATAGTACTCCAATGCGCGGAGGAAACGGATTTCGGCTACTTTGACTTCGTCGGTTGCCAGATCGGACATGGCGAGATACTGGTTGCAATAGGTAATCGCCACATAGAGCCGATAATAGTATCCGCGAAGCATCGGATGGGAACCGTCATAAGAATTGAAATTAAATCCGGGGATTCCCTCATCACCCCATGCGCAGATCGCCTCGTCGGAGGTCAGTTCGTTGGAATTCCACATCTGGCGGAGGAAACCGGAGGTACCGCCGTCGATGCCGTCGACGTCTACGTCGCCGTCCACATCGCTGTTACCGGCCATCGCGAGCGTCGCATAGCACTTGTTGAACAGGTTATCCAGCGTGGCGGCGTCTTCAATTACCTGATAATTGGGGTCAATGGGAGTCACATCCAGATCACCGACGCAGGAAGTCGTTCCGAAAGAAACGGCGAAGACCGCTACGGAACCCAAAAGCATATTTTTAATGAAACTTTTCATTGCTGTATCGATTTATGGATTAGAAGTTAAGGGTAAGACCGCAGATCACGGTAAACGGACGCGGGTAGATATTGTTGTCGATTCCGCCGAAGACCTCCGGGTCGAGCCCATTGTACTTTGTCAGGCAGAAAACATTGTTCGCCGTAGCATAGACACGGCCGTTGACGCCCTCATAGGCGGCTCCTTTGAACAGGCCGGAGAAGCTATAGCCAAGGGTAATATTGTCACACTTCAGGAAGGAAGCGTTCTTGACATACATATCGGAGTGGGTTGCTTCGATATCATAGGTCTGCCAGTTATTGACCAGGGAAGCCTTCGGACGGTTGCCAAGATAGGTACTCTGGGCCCAGAGGGCATTGTAGGAGACATTCGCCTGGCCGGCTAGGAGGTCGTTGAAGACATAGTTGCCGACATTGGCGCGGAAGCTCGTACCGAGGTCCCAGTTCTTATACTCGAGACGGGTGGCGAAACCGAAGGTGAGCGGGGCGTGCGGACTGTGGAAATAGTACATGTCCTTCTCGGAAATGATGCCGTCACCGTTACGGTCGACGACGACGCCCTCGAGCGGCTTGCCGCTCTTGTCATAGACCTGCTGATAGACAAGGAAAGAAGAGGCCGGGTGGCCGACCGCATGGGCCTGGATCGTACCGCCGGTACCTGCGGAGATGCCGCCGGTCGCGACATAGTAGTCGTCATCACCGCCGATCAGTTCGGTAATCTCGTTGAGATTGTAGGTCGCATTCCCGCTGACGGTCCAGAACCAGTCTTTCGTCTGGATGACTTTGTAGTCGAGGGATACTTCGACACCCTTGTTGACAAGGGAGCCGATATTGACCAGCTGCTTATTGCGGAAGGTCGAGCCGGCCGCTACGTTCGCCGTATTGATAAGGTCTGTCGTCAGGCGGTAGTAAGCATCGATGCTGCCCGTAAACCGGTCATTGGCGAAGCCGAAATCGAGACCGGCGTTATAGGTCGTCGTAGTTTCCCACGTAAGGTCATGGTTATACACTTCCGGACGGTAGAGGGTTCCGTCCCCGGTAACCGGATAATAAGTACGGTTGCCGTCATTCTGCTTATAGAGCGGGAAATAGTAGTAATCGCCGATCCCTTCCTGCTGGCCGGTCTGGCCGTAACCGAGACGGAGCTTAAGGTCGCTGACCGCATCGACATTCTTCAGGAAGCTTTCTTCCTTGATCTTCCATGCGAAGGCGAAGGAAGGGAAGAGCGCCCAGTGCTGGGCGAAACGGGATGATCCGTCATAACGGACCGTCGCCGTCAGGAGATACCGGTTCCGGAAGGAATAGTTGGCCCTTCCGAGGAAAGAGACGAGATAGTTCTCGGTCCGGTACGTGTGATTATACGCATTGTACTTGGACCCCGGAGTCCCGGTCGTCGCAGTAGAAGGATAGGTTCCCCAGTTCTCGGAGAACGACTCCCTCCAGAAGTGCTGCCACTCGTAACCGGCCATGATGTCGAAATGGCTTCCCCGGCTGAAATCCTTCATATACTGGGCATAGGCCGTCAGGGAAGAGTTGCGCTTGTTAATCTTTTCCCATCCTTCGTAACCATAGTAGATATTGGTTGCATAATAAGGTGAAGCGATTGTCGTCTGCTTACCGGATGAGAGGTCTCCGCCGAGGTTCAGGTGCAGGTGCAGGTCTTCGAAACCATGGACCTTGTAATCCGCCTCAATGCTTCCGATAAAAGCATTGGAACGGGCCTTGTCATTATAGAGCGCCGGATCCAGGTCGGCAACCGGGTTCGCCGGAGCATTGCGCTCCCAGGTCGAAGGCCAGGATGCATCCTTGAACTCGCTGTTGGCCCTCCACTGGAAATAGCCGCCGAAATTGGCCCGGTCCGGAGAAGTCGTGTCATAGATTGCCTGGGTCGGGTCCATCCGGACTGCGTCGCCGATGGCGCGGGTATTGGCATAGGTTGTCCATGCAACCATGGCCTTGCCGCTGACATTGAGGGTCAGGTGCTTGTCAAGCAGGGTCGGATTCAGATTCACGGATCCGGTAACACGCTTGAAATCAGAAGTTTTGAGAATACCCTGGTCGCCAGTAAAGCCGAGGGACACCCGATACGGGAGGTGCTTGGTCGCACCGGTCAGGGTCAGGTTATGATCCGTTCCGAGGGCGGTCCGGAAGATTTCCTTCTGCCAGTCGGTATTGGCGCTGCCCATCGCGAGGACGGCGGGATCGCCGGGAGCGAACAGGCTGTTGATCAGGGCCCGGTACTCGTCACCGTCCATCACGTCGACGGCATTCTTTCGGGTCGAAACGCTGACGGAACCGGCATAACTGACCTTCGGAGCCTGATTCTCACGGCCTTTCTTCGTCGTAATGATAATAACGCCGTTCGAACCGCGGGAGCCGTAGATCGCCGTTGCGGAAGCGTCTTTCAGGACGTTGAAGCTTTCGATATCGGCCGGATTGACCAGCGAAAGGGCATTGGAGAGACCCTTGACGCCATTGTTATCGATAGCCAGTCCGTCGATGACGATGAGCGGATTGTTCGAAGCATTCAACGAGGAACCGCCGCGGATTCGGATATTGGAAGATCCGCCCGGGGCTCCGCCGTCATTGGTAACGGAAACACCGGCGACCTTTCCCGAGAGCATATCCTGGGGATTGACGACGACACCTTTGTTCTTCGTGTCCGGCTTGAGGGCCGTGACGGAACCGGTCAGGTCATCCTTCTTGACGGAACCGTATCCGATGACGACAACGTCATCGAGGAATTCGGTATCCTCGGCGAGAGTCACGGTCTGGGGAACCTGACGGGCCGGAAATGATTGAGTTGCATAACCGATGCAGCTGATTTCCACAACGGCATCGGGACTGGAAACGGTAAGGACGTAGTCGCCGTCAAGGCCTGTGGCGGTTCCGTTCGAGGTGCCTTTTTCGATAACGGTGGCACCGACGACCGGACCTATGGCATCGACTACGACTCCCTTAACCTGATATCCGCTTTGGGCGGATACGGAGGTACCTATGAGCCCCATCAGGAGAATAGATACTGCGGTTATAATCCTTTTCATTGAGAGTGTAGTTAGATTTATTGATTATATAGAATTATTTCTGCTTTTTGACTTCGACGAGTCCGACGCTGAGGGCGCCGAGGACGAGATAGACCCCGGCCATCAGGAGCATCGTCCCCTGGTTACCGCCGACCAGGTGGAGGACCAGGCCTCCGGTGGCCGCGGCGATAATCTGCGGAAGGCAGATCGTACAGTTGAAAAGGCCCAGATAGGACCCCATATAAGGACTGCCCTCCAATGCATTCGTCAAGAGGGTAAACGGAAGGGCCAGCATAGCGGCCCAGGCAAAACCGATCAGGAAATAGCTGACGAAAAGGACGTACTGGTTATGGATAAACAGGACTGAGGCGAATCCGGCGGCACCGAGAAGGAGACTGACGACATAAGCGGTCTTCAGGTTGCGGAATTTCGGGATGGCCAGGGCCCAGAGAATCGATCCGACGGCCTGGACGGCGAAAAGGACGCCGACCCAGTTGCCCGCACTCTGATAGGCGGCAGAGGCAACATCGGTCGTTCCCCAGCAGTTCCGGGCGATCGCACCGTTCGTATACGTCCACATGTACAGGAAAGCGGACCAGCAGAAGAACTGCACGAGACCGACGGTCCAGAAGGTCTTCGGGGCCTTCAGGAGCAGACTGATCAGCCCCTCTCCTTTTTCCTTCTTCGACTCGGCCTCCAGGTCGATACCGTGGAATTCGGCATACTCCTTCGGGTCCATTTCCTTGACTTTGAAGAAGGTATAGAGGACGCAGAGGATCAGCACCGCAGCCCCGACGTAGAAGGAATAGATCACGGAATCCGGAACGACACCCTCCGGAGCGATATTGCTGATTCCGATCCATGTAAAGAAGATCGGGAAGAGGTATCCGACGAAAGAGCCGGCATTGCAGAGGAAACTCTGCAGGGAATAGGCCGTTGCCTTCTGCTTCTCGTTGACCATGTCACCGACCATCATCTTGAAAGGCTGCATGGCAACATTGATCGACGTATCAAGGAAAATCAGCGAGAAGAGGCCGAACCACATGGCGGCATTCAGCCCGAGAAAGACATAGGCGGTCGAGAGGTTCAGGCTTCCGGCATTCGGGAGGAATACCATGACAAGGACGGCAACGATTGCTCCGACAAGCAGATAGGGTTTCCGGCGGCCGAGACGGCACCAGGTCCGGTCGGACCATTTGCCGATCAGCGGCTGCACGATCATTCCCATCAGCGGAGGGAGGATCCAAAAGAAGGAGAGCTGGTGGGGATCCGCTCCCAGGGTTGCGAAAATACGGCTGATGTTCGCGCTCTGCAGCGCATAGGCAATCTGTACTCCGAAAAAGCCGAAGCTCAGGTTAAACATCTGCCAAAATGTTAAATCGCGTTGTTTGCTCATTATAAGAAGGTTACTGGTTTCTAAAGTGGTGTGGCAAAGATAGTATTATTCCTCTATAATATAATAAGGCCGCTTCCGAACGGAACGAATAAAGCGAAGAAAGGCGCGGAAATTCCGATGAATGGTGTATCTTTGCGGCCGTATTTTTACCAAAAGTTCGGCATGTGGTGGGCATTGGCATTTCTCTCGGCGCTCCTGCTGGGATTCTATGATTCCTTCAAGAAAGCATCCTTGAAGGAGAATGCCGTCATTCCCGTCCTGTTCCTGAACACGCTTTTCAGCAGCCTGATCCTCCTTCCGTTCGCCATCCGGACGGGGTTTGGCGGGTGGGCGGTGCAAAAATATATCCTGCTGAAAAGCTGCATCGTACTTTCTTCCTGGCTGAGCGGCTATTATGCCATGAAGCATCTGCCCCTGACGATTGTCGGGCCGGTCAATGCAACCCGCCCGGTCCTTGTCCTTGTCGGAGCGATGATCCTTTTCGGGGAACGGCTCAACCTGTACCAATGGACCGGCGTCATCCTGGCTGTCATTTCTTTCCTTTTACTGAGCCGGAGCGGCCGGAAAGAAGGGATTGATTTCCGGACGGACCGCTGGGTCTGGTGCCTGATTCTCTCCGCCATAACCGGTGCCATCAGCGGACTGTATGACCGTTTCCTGATGGCGCCCTCCGGAGCGGGGCTCGACCGGATCCAGGTCCTCGCCTGGTACAATATCTACCAATGCGGGATGATGGCGGCGATGGCGGCCCTGATCTGGTTCCCCCGGCGGAATGAAGGGACGCCGTTCCGGTGGAGATGGACCATCCCCTGCATCAGCCTGTTCCTCTGCGGAGCCGATTATGTCTATATGACCGCCCTTTCGGACCCGGACGCCCTCGTTTCGGTCGTGTCCATGATCCGGCGCGGCAGCGTTGTCGTGAGTTTCCTTTTCGGGGCCCTCGCGTTCAAGGAGAAGAACCTCCGCTCGAAAGCCTTCGACCTCGCCCTGGTCCTTCTCGGCATGGTCTTTCTCTACCTGGGATCCCGGTGAATTTGGAGTTCCCGGGGGAAAAGTGTAAATTAGCAGATTATGAAACCGATACGGCAGTCTGTCATCATCCACTCTTTTGCCCTGCTGCACGCCCTCGTTACGATCCTGTGCTCGCTGGGCGGGATCCCGGATACGCTGCTGCTGACTTTCCTAACGATGGCCCTGACCGTCATCATCTGCCTCCGGAGGAACCTTTCCGTAGAGTTCACGGCGATCAGCGTCATCCTCTTCAACATCGGCGGCCTGATTATGGGAACCCTCGGAGCGGACTTTTTCGGTCTCTTCCTCCGGAATGACATCCTGATGCACGCCCTGTCTACCTTTACGACAACGGAGATCCTCGGCTGGGTCCTCGACCTGACGGCACGACGGATCAACCCCGACAGCACCCGTCCCGTCCGGCAGCAATGGAACGAGAGCATGGGCTGGCTGGTATTCGCCGTCGTCACCGTTTTCGGACTCAGGGTTGTCATCAATCTGGCATCCGGCAGCCTGTTTGAGGGGGAATCGATGGTGTCCCTCCTGGGAGAGTTCCTGTCCAACGCCCTTGTCCTGATCCTGCTGATCGGTATTACGGTCGCCATTGTCTTCCTTTTCAGATCTGCAAAATGGAACCGCTGGCTGCTCTCCGCCGCCGCAGCCGGATTCTTTCTGACCGTTGCCCTGGCGGCGGCATGGATGGTCGGACACGGGCTCCCTTTCCATTTCCATAAAGAACTATCTTCCAGAGACTTCATTCGCCTTTTCATCATCGCACTCCTCGCAGAAGTGACGATCTTTGCGATCGTATACATGATTTTCTATCTGGTCCGGGCGCAAAACGAAGTCCTCAAGGAACGGGAGAAGACCCACCAGGCGGAATTCCGCTACATGACCCTGAAGCAACAGGTCAACCCCCACTTCCTGTTCAACTCCCTGAACATCCTCGACTCTCTGGTCATGGACGGGGAGAAGGAAGACGCCAGCCGCTATATCCACAAACTGGCCGGCATCTACCGGTACATGCTTCAGCATGAGGGAGAGAACCTCGTGAGGATCAGCGAAGAACTCTATTTCGCCGAGATGTATTATGGGCTCCTGCAGGTCCGTTTTCCGGAGGGCCTTCTCATTGAAACCAACGTCCCGGACGAAGACCGCGGCCGCTATATCATTCCCTGCACCCTCCAGCTGCTGATTGAGAACGCTACGAAACACAACGCCATTTCCTCCGACAATCCGCTGAGGATCAGAATCTTCTCGGACGGAAAGAATCTCTGTGTTGAGAATAACCTCGTACCGAAGACATCTCCGGTTGCCTCGACCGGCCTCGGTATTAAATATATTACCCGCCAGTACCGTGACTCCGCGAGGGAAGTCCGCATCGAAAAAGCTGCCGGAAAATACACTGTCCACCTGCCACTGTTATAACACACCTATGACCCAAGCATTTATCATCGAAGACGAACCCAGGGCGAGGAAGTACCTGATGACGCTTCTCGAAACCCATTTCCCGGAGATCCGGGTTGTCGGGACGGCCGGTTCCGTCCGGGAATCCGTCGATCTTCTGGAGAATCACGGAAAAGAAGCCGACCTGATCTTTATGGACGTTGAACTCTCTGACGGCAACTGCTTCGATATCTTCAAAAGGACGGAGGTCCGGCAGGCGGTCATCATGACGACCGCATACGACAACTATGCTGTCAAGGCGTTCGAGGTCAACTCTGTCGACTACTTACTCAAACCCATTGATACAGAATACCTTCGAAGGGCGGTCGACAGGGCCCTGGAAAGGATCCGGACCGAACGGGGCGGCCATGACCTGTCGAAAATCATGGACGCTCTCACACTTCTCCGGGAAGGGAAAACCGAGTCGGGCTCATCTCCGAAAAAGGAAAAGTTCATCATCCGCCTCAACGACCGGATTGTCCCCGTCAACACCCGCGAGATCGCTTATTTCTATTCAGAATCGAAGAATTCATTCCTTGTCACCCGCGGCAATGTCGCCTACGTCTTCGACGAATCCCTCGACACCGTTGAGCACCAGCTCGATCCGGGATCCTTTTTCAGGATTTCCCGCAGTTGCATCATTTCCTCGGATGTCATCGAAAGCGTATCCAAACTTTTCGGCGGACGTCTGAAGATTTCCCTTACCAAGGGCATTGACAGCCATACGGACCTTACCGTCAGCCGGGCCCGGGTCGTCCCATTTATGAACTGGTTAGAAAATTAGTATGATCCTCCACCGATTCTTCTCTATCAGCAGTCCCGCTGCGACCCCGCTCCCCGAAGAGGCCGTGCCCGGCACATACAAACGGCTGCGGAGCCGCACATTCTGGGGCGTCACCGTAGCCTACAGCATGTACTATGTCTGCCGGATGGCGCTCAGCATCGTCAAGCAGCCCCTGATCGATGACGGCCTTCTCAGCGCCGGCCAGCTCGGACTGATCAGTTCCGCCTTCATGTTCGTCTACGCCGTCGGAAAGTTCATGAACGGGTTCATCGCCGATTACTGCAACATCCGCCGTTTCATGGCAACCGGCCTTCTTATCTCCGCTCTGATCAATCTCGTTCTCGGAGTGGCCGGATGGGTCGGAGGGTGGTCTACCTCCCTGCTGTTTTTCCTCTTCGCCGCCCTCTGGGGCATCAACGGCTGGGTCCAGTCGATGGGAGCGCCCCCGGGAGTCATCAGCCTGTCACGCTGGTTTCCGCTCGCGGAAAGGGGAACCTGGTATAGCATTTTCAGTTCGACTCCTTATGTCGGAAAATCATTGACTCTCATTATTGTAGGAGCACTGATCGGGGTTCTTGGCTGGCAATCCGGGTTCCTGCTGGCCGCTGTCTGCGGCCTCATCGGAGCCGCCGTTATCCTGCTGTTTGTTTCAGATACGCCCGAGAGCCGGGGGCTGCCCTCGATCCAGGATCTCTCCGGTGAGAAGAAAACGGAGGTCGATGCCCTTCCCACCCGTCAACTGCACCGCTGGGTCCTGAAGAATCCCGGCATCTGGGTCATTGCCCTCTCCAGCGCCTTCATCTATATCACCCAGTACGCCGTCAGCAACTGGGGTGTCCTTTTCCTGCAAAAGTCCAAAGGCTTTTCCATCGAGAGCGGCGCGACCGTCATCGGTGTTTCAGAGGCTTTTGGGATTGCCGGGACGATCCTGGCCGGCTGGCTGTCTGACAAGGTCTTTAAGGGGAACCGTGCGACGCCGGTCATTCTCTCCGGGCTGATCTGCTTCCTGTCTCTGGGGCTTTTCCTTTTCACAGGAGGGGGGCCCTTCCTCAATACCCTGTACGTTTCTCTTTACAGCCTCTCGATCGGTGTGGTCTACTGTATCGTAGCCGGACTGATGGCCCTCGATATCGTTCCCCGCAAGGCTACGGGAGCGGCACTCGGCATCGTCGGAATCTCCAGTTACGTCGCCGCCGGTATCCAGGATATCGCCAGCGGTTTTATCATCCAGGGATCTGCGTCAGCCGGAACAGCGGAGTTCAATTTCACGTCGGTCAGCCTGTTCTGGCTCTCCGCATGCCTGATATCGTTCATCCTGCCGGTGATCGGATGGAAGTTCCTTGCCGGCGGCCGTCCGTCGGGCTTTTTCGGCCGCTCGTCCGGTAAACGCGCAAAAAAGACTGATAATTAGTATCTTTGTTGAGTTAAAATAATAACCGACATGACCATTCATCTCTCACTTCGTTACCAGACTTCCTGGGGAGAGGAACTCAAGCTCCGCATCGGGAAGAAAATATATGATATGGAATATCTTGCCGGAGGCATCTGGCAGAAAACGCTTACCGGCAGGGAACTCCGGCGGGGATTTGACTATACCTATCTCCTCGTTAAAGACGGGAAGACGCTCCGTCGCGAATGGCGGTCCCACCGCTTCGCCGCTCCTCAAAAAGCGACGGTTCTTTTTGTAAAGGACAGTTGGCTTGACCGTCCGGCGGACTCCGCCTTCTGGTCTTCCGCTTTCAACGAAGTCATTTTCCGAAGAGAGGACGGCCGGTCCTTCCGTACCTGCGAAGACTATGATATCCCAGGGGACGGAAACGTCTTTTTCACCATACGCGCCGCGTCGGTCCGGAGCGGACAGCGTGTCGCAGTTCTTTCCGGCCTGGACGGATGGAAAGAGCCCAACATCCTGGATGACAGCCGCTTCCCGTATTGGAGCGGATGCCTCCGTGCCGACCGCCCGTTCGAATATAAATTCGCCCTCGTTGACACAGAAGGAAAGATTCTCCTTTGGGAGGAAGGCGGCAACCGGTTCTTCGGAGAAACTCCCGGAAAGGGGGTCCATATCGCCGTCAATGACCTTTCCGTCTCATTCCCCCAGCCTTGTTGGAGAGGGGCCGGTGTCGCCGTTCCCGTTTTCTCTCTCAAGACGGAGGAGAGTTTCGGCGTCGGCGAATTCAACGATCTTAAAAAACTCGTCGACTGGGCCGTCAGGACAGGACAGAACATGATCCAGATCCTTCCGATCAACGACACGACGATGACCCGCAAATGGCAGGACTCTTACCCGTACAACGCTGTCAGTTCCTTTGCCCTCCACCCGCAGTTTATCCATCTTCCGGATGCCGGCGTCCGGAACGACAAAGCTTACAGGGCTCTTCGCGATGAGTTGAACGCTCTCCCGCAGATTGATTACGAAAGGGTCAATGACGAGAAAGACCGCCTCCTGAGAAAGGCCTTTACAACCCGGGGGAAGAAAGACCTTGCCACCTCCGATTATGCCTTTTTCATGAACGGGAACCGCGACTGGCTTCAGCCCTATGCCGCATTCTGCGTCTTGAGAGACACCTTTGGAACGGCTGATTTCCAGACTTGGGGGGCTTATGTCCGATATACCCCAAAGACCATCGCGCCATTTATCACAAAACACCGGAACGAGATTGATTTCTACTGCTGGGAGCAGTATCTGCTTGACCGCCAGCTCAAAGAGGCTGTCCGGTATGCCCACCTCAGAGGCGTCGCCCTGAAGGGAGACCTTCCGATCGGCGTCAGCCGTACGAGCGCGGACGCATGGGCTTCTCCTGAGCTCTTCAATATGGACTCCCAGGCCGGTGCCCCGCCGGATGCCTTCTCCGCAGACGGCCAGAACTGGGGCTTCCCGACCTACAACTGGGATGCCATGCGGAAAGACGGATATGCCTGGTGGAAGGCTCGCCTCCGCAAAATGAACGAGTACTTCGATGCCTACCGGATCGACCACATCCTCGGATTTTTCCGGATTTGGGAGATTCCCGTTCCTTATAAGAGCGGCCTGATGGGCCATTTCTCCCCCGCCCTTCCCTATTCTGCAGAAGAGCTCACCCGGGAGGGCTTCCAGGTTCCTTGCCCCCAGGGCGCTTTCGAGGAAGACGTCCTCTTTATCGAAGACCCGCACCGGAAAGGCTATTGGCATCCGCGTATCTCAGCCCAGGATACGCCTGCTTACCAGGCACTTGAACCTTGGATGAAGGACCGTTTCAACGCCCTGTACGATGACTTCTTCTACCGTCGTCACAACCAGTTTTGGAAAGAAAAAGCGTACGAGAAACTTCCTGCCCTCCTGCGCTCTTGCGGGATGCTTTCCTGCGGAGAAGACCTTGGCATGATCCCCGCGACCGTCCCGGAAACGATGGACGATCTCGGTATCCTCAGCCTGGAAATCCAGCGGATGCCCAAGGATGTCCATGTCGACTTTGCCGACCCGGCCCGCTATCCTTACAACTGCGTCTGCGCGACCGGGACCCACGACACATCCCCGCTGAGGGCGTGGTGGGAAGAGGACCGGCAGCTGACGGGAAAGTTCTACCATGACATGCTCGGCTTCGACGGAGAAGCACCCCTTTTCTGCGAACCATGGATTGTGGAAAAGATTCTCCGTCAGCATCTTGCCTCCCCTGCCATGCTCTGCATCCTACCCTTGCAGGATTGGCTCGCCGTCGACGGGAAGATCCGCTATGGAGGCAACCCGGCCGATGAGCGGATCAATATTCCCGCCAATCCCCGCCACTACTGGCGCTACCGGATGCATCTGACCCTGGAGGATCTCCTGCAGGCAGACGATTTGAACGACAGACTCCTCGGAATGATCCGGGAAACCGGAAGAGGGGAATAATCTCCATAAGCACCTATGAAAAAAACACTGTTCCTTGCGCTCCTGATACTGACGGTCTTTGGATCCTGCCAGAAAGAGCCGCCGTTCCTGACGATAACTCCCGGATTCTACGAAGCCCCGGTTGAAGGAGGAGCTGTCACTGTTAATGTTGAGACCAATATTGAAGTCTCCTACACCATTGAAGACAAGGGAAAATCCTGGATCCAGGGACCCGGCGGATCTTTCCGGGAAGGCGATGTCCGGTTTACCGTCTCTGCCAATGATATCTACGAGGCCCGCGCCGCACAGATTGTTTTCAAAACGGTCGACGGAAGCATCACGAAGACTTTCACCATCAGCCAGAATGGCGAAGAGGATATCCTTCTCGACGAACATTCTTACCATATCGACGGGAAGGCACAGACCCTGACCGTCAAAGCCAAGGCAAACGTTGCTTTCGTTGCCAAGCCCCAGGTCGACTGGATTACTGCCGCATCAACCCGGGGACTGGTTCCTTCCGAACTGAATTTTTCGATTGCAGAGAACCGGACTTTTGCTCCCCGAGAAGGGACAATTGAGCTTGTGTATCAAGACATTACAAGGACAGTCACAGTCTATCAAGACGAGACAGAATGCGTCCGGATCGACCCGCAATACCTTGCGACAGGAGATGCTGGAACCATTGAAATTCCCTTTTCCACGAATACCCAGGCCACCCTCGAAATAGAGGCCGGCATCGATTGGCTCTCTTATGTCGAGACCCGGAGCGAAACGAAAAAGACGCTCGTTCTTTCTCTGACGGAAAACGGTTCAGATGCGCTTCGCAGTGCCTCTCTGGCTTTTCGGGATTCTGAAGGAACCATCCTTGCCGAGTCCAAAATCACCCAGCTTGCCAAAGGCCGGGAAATTGTATTTACCGTCCATGGCAGTTCGTGGCAGTCCCCGCTGTTTTCAGGAAATGGCCACTATTGGATAACCGACTGGGGAGACGGATACCGGTCCCCTTTTAACACCGCAGAATCACACTCTTTCCCAGACGAGGGAAGTCACACCATCCGAATCCACGAATACGGAGCAACGGGATTTTCCATATCTGTCAAAGGGCTGGATGTTATCGATCTCTCTAATTTCTGAATGCCATGAAAAAGTATCTTCTGATCATACTGCTCCTTCTTCCCTGCTCCCTGTGGGGAATGGGCGTATCCCCGGATTCAGCGAAGGAGATCGCCGACCGTTTCTTTTCCGGATTTCCCGGGACGCGGTCCAACGCAGGAGAGGTACGTCTCCTGTGGGACGGGAGAACCGTTACACGCGGACTGATCACGGATCCGCCCTTTTATGTCTATGGGCGGGAGAATGGAGGTTTTGTCATCGTAGCGGGAGAAGACTGCATGCATCCGATACTCGGATATTCCGATAGGAATGTTTTCCAGGTCAACGGCATGCCGGAGCATGTCCGCCTCTGGTTTGAAGGGCTTTCAGACCTGGTCCGGGAGGCCCGTGAAAAAGGATTAGAGCCTTCGCAAAAGACACGTTCGGAGTGGGTTCAGGTCCGCTCTGAAGTCCACACCCCGGTTGTCGAATTCAAGACGGCCCAGTGGGACCAAAGATCTCCTTTCAATCTGTTCATGCCGGAAATCAACGGACAGCGCTGCCTTACCGGCTGCGGGACGACGGCGACCGCCATCCTGATGCGCTATCACAAATGGCCGGAGAAAGGACATGGGATCCTGCCGCAGTATTCTTACCAGACGGACTCAGAGACCCGGGTTCAGCCTGGTCATGCCCTCGGCCACTCCTACAACTGGGAGAACATGCCGCTGACAAACGTTCCTGCGCAGAATACGGATATCGCCCAATTGATGCTGGATATCGGGGTTATGAATCAATGTCTATTCGGAATCGCTTCTTCCGGGACCTACACGATGATGATTCCGCCCGGTCTGGGAAATTATATGGACTATGACCGGAGAATCTGCGTCAACCACCGGGACGAATACGGGACCGATGAATGGGAGAGTCTGATCCGGAAAGAACTGGACGAAGGCCGACCTATCATCTATCAGGGATACAGACCGGAGGATGAAGGACACCTCTGGGTTATCGACGGCTACTCTGCAGATGGCTATTTCAGCATGAATTGGGGATGGGGCGGATACAATAACGGATATTACCTGATCAGTCCGATGGAGAAGACAGGAGAATCGTTCTCTCTCAACCATGCAGCTATATTCCCCATCAAGCCGGCAACGTCCGAAGACCCTTTCAATATCGAAGATTACCTGCTCGTATACAATGCCGAAGCGATCTGGAATTATCGAAAAAACGACAAGTTGTATTTCTACCTATGGATCATGAACCGGCATTGGGGAGAAACAGGTCTCATTTCCATCCGAACCGCCCTGACCGATAAAGACGGAAAGCCGAAACAATGGCTGAACGAACCGACCCCGGTAAATATCATGGGAGGACGTATCCAGCGGATAGAAGGGGAGTCCATTCTTTCCGATGATCTTTCTCCGGATGACAGGATCATGGTTTTTATTGAAAAGAATGGCGAATGGATCCCTCTTAAATGTAGGGAGGGTGCGGTCATCCGTTTCAAATCGGATCTTCCAATCGAAGAGATCACAACAGTCACATATAACAACAGTCAAAAGGGGAAGACACTGATCATTGATTCGGATACCAGCAGCTACATTGAATTGCACGGCCGGAATCAGTACGGGACAACGATTCAGACATCTAGCATGGGCCGATTAGAATTGCAAAATTTCGATCACTATGGATCTTCCCTCCATATCACCGTCCGCAACCTCGCCGAAACCAAAGAATTTGACATCATCCTGAGGAAAAGCAATTGATTTTTTTAGTAACTTTGTTTGTTACTGAAAAGTCAACGCCATGAGAGCCCTCAAACTAACCGCATTATTGGCCGCAGCACTTCTGATTGCCGTATCCTGCGACCGAAGTTTTACTTTTATCCAACTGACCGACACCCAGATCGGATTCCGGGACAAAACCGAAGGCTATGCCTGGTCTGATTCCCTCATGCAGGAAGCCGTCAAAGCGGTCAACAGGACGCTTCCTTCATGCGTCATCGTCACGGGAGATCTTGTCAACAACACGGCAGATTCCCTGCAGGCCGCAATCTACAAGCGGAATATCGCTGCCATTGACGGCCGTATCCCGGTCTATGCACTCCCAGGCAACCATGACATGCGCCCGTGGACCGAAGAAAACCACAAAGCATTCCTTGCATTCAACGGGTATGACCGCTTCTCCTTCAAGATGAAGGGGTGCGCATTCATCGGTTTCGACAGCTGCTGTATCAAGGACAGCATTGAAACAGTTGAAAAAGAACAACTTGAATGGCTTGTCGGAGAATTGGAAAAAGCGCGGGGCTCGAGACAGATTTTTCTCTTTACGCATTGCCCCGTCATCCGTGAGAGCATCGACGAGAAAGAGGATTACTTCAATTTCCCGATCCCGAAACGGGAAGAATACATCGCCCTCTTCAAGAAGTATGGCGTTACGGCCCTTTTTGCCGGGCATACGCATAAATACTATCATACGTCCTATGAAGGGATCGAATTCATCACGGCCGGTCCGGTCGGGGCTCCGCTTCACGGAGGCTTTTCCGGCCTGAACGTTGTCCGTGTCAACCGGAAAGGCTTTACCAACGAATATGTCACCGCCGGTGATGTCACTTCCAATCCGTCATAAAATCAAATTACCTGAAAGATATGAAAAAGACGATTGCTGTTATCCTGGCAGCTTTCCTGCTGGGAATTCCCGGGCTGAACGCCCAATCGCAGAATCTTACTTTTACGGAAGCCTCTACGCTGACCCTTACGGGGAAGCTCTTCCCCGACACTCCGAACCCCTACCACCGGGTCGATACCGTCAAATTCAAGGGATTCACCAAAGGCGAGAATCTCCAGGTCCGGGAATCCTCCGGCATCGCCGTCGCCTTCCGCACCAATTCCCCGTTCATCCATATCAAGACGGAATACGGAACGATCCAGTACCCGATGAACACCAACGGCATCGCTGCAAAAGGATACGATCTCTATATCCGGGAAAATGGGAAATGGATCTTCGCAGCCGCCGGGGCCAGGGGAAACGGGAATGAAGACGAAGTTCTGGAACTGATCAAGAACATGGACCGGCAGATGCACGAATGCCTGCTCTATCTCCCGCTCTACAGCGAGGTCAAATCCGTCAAGATCATTACAGAAGCCGGTTCCGTCATCGAGGCGATTCCGAACCCCTTCCGCCACCGTGTCGGGATCTTCGGATCCAGCTATACCCACGGCTCCAGTACGTCCCGGGGCGGCATGACCTATCCCGCCCAGTTCACCCGGAATACCGGGATCCAGCTTCTCAGCCTGGGATGCAGCGGTAACAGCAAGCTCCAGCCGTATTTTGCCGAAGCCCTGGCTGCCGCGGATGTCGACGCCTTTATCTTCGACTCCTTCTCTAATCCGAATCCTACCCAGATCCGGGAGCGCCTCTTCCCGTTTATCGAGAAAATCCAGGCCGCCCATCCCGGAAAACCGCTTATTTTCCAGCGCACCATCCACCGGGAAAGCCGGAATTTCAACACCGGGGCCGATCAGTCGGAACGGGCGAAGATGGAAATGGCGGACAGCTTGATGCGGATTGCCTGCAAGAAATACAAGGATGTCTACTACATCTATCCGGACGCCAGTTCCCCTGACCATCTCGCCTCAGTCGATGGCGTCCACCCGACGAACTACGGCTATACCCTTTGGGCCAAATCCATCGAAAAGAAAGTTCTCAGAATCCTCAGAAAATACGGAATCAAATAAATCATGAAACGGATCCTTACTTTTCTCGCTCTCGCAGCGTGCTGCACCCTCTCTTTCGGGCAGATCAAATCCACATCCGGCTACACCGCCAAGGATGTAAAGATCAACTACACGGAAGCCTCCGACCTGACCCTCGTCGGCAAGCTGTTCCCCAATACTCCGAGCCCTTACCACCGGGTCGATACCGTAAAGTACAAGGGGTGGACGGCTACCCAGAACTTCCAGGTTCGCTGCTCCAGCGGCATTATCGTCGCCTTCCGGACCAATTCGACAACCCTTTCGATCCTTACCGAATACGGCCAGCTCTATTACGGCGTAACGACCAACGTCCTGGCCCACAGGGGATATGACCTCTATATCCGGGCAACGGAAAACAAGGGACGCTTTACTCCTTCTTCCGAGGGCAAGTGGGTCTATGCCGCCTCCGCAGCTCCTGCAAACGGGAAGGAGGACCAGCCTGTCACGATCATCAAGGACATGGTCGACGGGATGAAAGAATGCCTCCTCTACCTCCCTCTCTACAGCGAAGAACGTTCGATCAAGATCGGTGTCGAGGAAGGCGCTGTCATTGAACCGCTTGCAAATCCTTTCCGCCACAGGGTCGGTATCTACGGTTCCAGCTATACCCATGGGGTCAGCTGCGGACGCGCCGGCATGACCTATCCGGCCCAGTTCAGCCGCCGGACCGGGATCCAGCTTCTGAGCCTCGGCATGAGCGGCCAGTGCAAAATGCAGCCCTGGAGCGCCGCGGCCCTTGTCGATGCCGATGTTGATGCCTTTATCTTCGATACATTCTCCAATCCTTCGATCGCCGAAGTAAAGGAGCGTCTCTTCCCGTTTATCGAGAAAATGAAAGCCGCCAATCCCGGCAAGCCGCTTATCTTCCAGCACACGATCTACCGCGAAAGCCGCAACTTCAACATGGGCTCCGACCGGGCCGAGCAGGGCAGGATCGATGTCGTAGACAGCCTGATGGCGATTGCATGCAAAAAGTACAAGGATGTCTATTTCATCAGTACCAATGCCACTGAGTCCAATCACGAGACCTCTATCGACGGCACCCACCCGTCCGATTACGGTTACGGGGTATGGGAAAAATCCATCGAAAAGAAAGTTCTTCGCATCCTTAAAAAATACGGTATCAAGTAATGAAACGTATCCTGACCTTCCTCGCTGCAACCGTCCTTCTCGCCGGTTGCGCGACAAAACCCGTCACAGGGCCGAATCTTGTTTTCATCGGGATTGACGGACTGGGATCCGCTTATCTCGACACCCTTAAGATGCCGGTCATCCGCGGCCTGATGGCCGAAGGATCCTATACCCTGCACAAACGCTCCGTCCTTCCTTCTGCGAGCGCCATCAACTGGGCTTCGATGCTCAACGGCCTTCCGACCGAAATCCACGGATATACCCGCTGGAATACCCAGACCCCGGATATCCCGGCCCCGTTTGTCCAGGAGAACGGCCTGCCCGTAACCCTGTTCACCCTATACCGCCAGGCCCATCCGGAAGCCCGTATGGGCACGATCTACGAGTGGGACGGCGTCAAGTACACCCTCGACACGCTGGCCTTTAACGACCGCATCTGGACGGCGGAAGAGGTCATGGACCCCGCCGTCACGACCGAAAGGATCGTTTCCTATCTCAAAGAGGTCAAGCCGGATGTTTTCTACGTCCATTATGACGAGCCCGACCACACCGGCCATAAAAACGGCTGGGCTACGCCGGAATATGCCGCCAAGGTCGAAGAAATGGACGCGTACGTCGGACAGATCATCCAAGCCCTGAAGGATGCCGGCACATACGAGCATTCGATCATCGTCATTGCCTCGGACCATGGCGGAAACGGAAAGAGCCACGGGAAAGCGACGGTCCAGGAGATGGAAGCTCCGTTCATCATCGCCGGTCCCGGCATCCGGAAAGGAAACGAAATCAAGGAGTTTATGATGCAGTACGATGTCGCCCCGACGATTGCGAAAGTCCTCGGTCTTCCCATCCCGGACTATTGGAGGGGACGTCCGATGCCCGTTTCAGAGTAGATCCGCCCCGATGTGGCCGTCAGCCAGAGCGTGCGGATAAGCAGATGCACAAAATAGGCGGCCATCAGATAATGAACCGGCAGGTTCCCGTCCAGGGGGCCTGCCAGTTTTGTCAGCAGGACCCAGGTCAGGAAGAACCCGGCGGCTGCCACCAGGGAGCAGTCTCGCATAGGGCGGGTCCGTGTCGCTCCGATAAAGATCCCGTCCCAGGTAAAGGCGGGGCAGCCGATCAGGGGCATCAGCAGGAGCCAGGGCAGAAAGGGCCGGCAGGCTTCGACGACAGCTTCATCCGAAGTCATCATCCGGACCATGGGTACGCCGAGAAGGCCGTACAGGACCATGAAACCACCGACGATACTCATGCTCCAGGTAAAGGTCGCCCGGATGGTTCTCCGGACCATCCCCGGGTCTCTCATCCCAATAAACTTTCCGGTCAGGGCTTCTCCTGCATAGGCAAATCCGTCCGTAAAAAAGGAGAAGAACATTAACAGTTTCATCAGGATCGTACTGGCGGCAAGAAGGGCATCCCCGAAACGGGCCGACAGGACCGTAAAGCCGATATAGACGGCAATCATTCCGAGCGAGCGGACCATGAGGTCGGCATTCATGGAGAAAAACCCTTTGGTATCTACCCGGACGGCATGGACCGCATCCCGCAGTCTGTAGTCCGTGAAGACCATCGGACGATATTTGACAAAAACGACGCCGGTCGAAAAGAAAAATCCCGTCCATTGGGCGATTACAGTTCCGAACGCAACCCCGTCGAAGCCCATCCCGGCCGCAAAAGCAAGGGTAATACTCAGCAGGATATTGACCCCGTTGACGATCAGATCGGAAACCATGGCGCTGACCGTATCCTGCATGCCGATGAACCACCCCTTGAAAGCGAAAAGGCTGAGGGTTGCCGGTGCGGCCCAGATACGGATTTCAAAATAACGTTCCGCCAATAACCGTACCTCCGGAGAACAGTCCACGACGAGGAAAGCGGCCTGGAGGATAAGCCATTGGACCATAATCAGGAAGAAACCGGCGAAAATCGAGATAAAGAGCGCCCGGCTGAAAACATCGGCGCTGTCTCTCAGGGCTTTGTCCCGCGCGATCCCGTTCCCCATTTCCTCCGCTTTCCGGTACCGGCCGAACGCCTGTGCGGCCAGACCGCCCGTTCCGCTCCGCAGAAAGGCGAAATTCCAATACAGGAGATCGAATAACATGGAACCGACCGAAATGCCGCCGATCAGGGCAGCGGTCGTCAGTCCGTCCCGGACGGCCTGCGTTCCAAGATGACCGACAACCGCGATATCGACCATCCCGACAAGCGGGACGGTGATATTGGCAAGAATACTGGGGAGAGCCAGCTTCAGTATGTTGCGGTTCAGTCCTTTCATAATCTTTTTCTCTTCTGGCACGGGGGAAGGGTGAGGCCCCGAAAACCACCGCTTTGCGGCCCCTCCCTAAAGGGCCCCTCCCTCTTATAGTGCCGAGGGTGGCATAGGTTTTCGGGGCCTCACCCTTCCCCCGCGCCAAACGCCGAAAACAGTTTATCGGAATTTCTGGTCTTCCTCGAGCATGCCGAGATAGGAATTGTAGCGCTCGGCGCTGATCGTCCCTGCATCGACGGCAGCCTTAACGGCACAGCCGGGCTCATGGGTATGCGTACAAGGGGTGAAACGGCACGCCCGGGAGGCTTCGAGCATCTCCGGGAAATACTTGGAAATCTCCTCCTTTTCGAGATCAACAAGTCCGAACCCCCGGATCCCCGGGCTGTCAATCACATAACCGCCCGTAGAGAGACGATACATCTCATATAGGGACGTCGTATGTTTTCCCTGCAGGTGGGCGTCCGAGATCCGCCCGATCTTTGGATCGAGAGTAGGATCGATTGCCTTGATAAGGGAAGATTTTCCGACGCCGGACTCGCCGGAAAAAAGATTGATCTTTCCCTTACAAGCCTCACGGATCTCATCGATTCCCTCACCGGTTTCAACCGAGGTTTCGATAACCCGGTAACCGGCCCCTTCATAAATACCCTTAAAAGCATCGATCTGCTCCTGGGCGACATCCCGGTACATATCGACCTTGCTGAGAACAATCGTAACCGGAACGCCATAGACCTCACAGGTAACGAGGATACGGTCGAGAAACGGCAGCTTGATCTCGGGAAAGTACAGAGAGACAATAATATAAGCTCTGTCGACATTGGCCGCGATAATATGGGCCTGACGGGAAAGATTCGTAGAGCGGCGGATTACGTAATTCGAGCGGGGCAGGATCTCGGTAATCAGGGCCGGCGCATCCAGGGAATCGTCTGTCTGATAACGGACCCGGTCGCCGACGGCGATCGGATTGGTAATCTCGCTGGCCTTGAGCCGGATCTTTCCGCGCAGCACGGCCGGAAAGAGATTCCACTCGGGCAGGGCGGAAAGCAGATAATGGCTTCCCGCATTTTTTACAACCGTTGCTTCACCCTTGGCAATCATGCCACAAAATTAGTAAATTTGCACTTTAAAATGAAAATTATGACCCACTCCCATACCCTCGAAGAAACCGTTCGGGAATTATTTGACGGAATTACCTTTACCCGCGAACCGGAAGGTCTCTACGATCCGCTCCGGTATATGATCGGAATCGGAGGAAAACGGCTGCGCCCTACCCTCTGCCTCCTGACATGGTCCCTCTACCGGGACGGATTCCCGGAGGAGATTCTCGGACCGGCCGCGGGGCTGGAAGTATTCCACACCTTTACCCTGATCCATGACGATATCATGGACAATTCCCCGCTCCGCAGGGGCTGTCCGACCGTCTGGAAGAAATGGAGTCCGGATACGGCCATCCTCTCCGGGGATGTCATGTGCATTGACAGCTACAAGCGAATCGCCAAGGCACCTGCTGCGGTCCTTCCCGAAGTGCTGGATCTTTTCTCGACAACTGCGGCCCAGGTCTGTGACGGGCAGCAGTTCGATATGGACTTTGAAACAAGGGAGACCGTCCCGATGGAAGAGTACATGCAGATGATCGGTCTGAAAACAGCCGTTCTGCTGGCCTGTTCCGCCAAGATGGGAGCCCTGATCGCCGGCGCTCCGAAAAGCGATTGCGATGCACTGTACGGGTATGGCTACAAACTGGGTCTCGCTTTCCAGATTGCGGACGACTACCTCGATGCCTACGGAGACAGCAAGGTCTTCGGGAAACCGATCGGAGGCGATATTGTCAATAATAAAAAATCCTGGCTGACGGTCCGGGCTTTTGAAAAGGGTGCGGAAGGGCTCCCGGAGGCGCTTGCCCTTCCTGCCGGAACCGAACGGGAACGGGAGGAAAAAATCCAAGGTGTCAAGGCGATCTATGATGCGGCCGGAGTCCCCGGCGATGCCCTTGATGAGATTGCACGGCTGACCCGTGAAACGCTTGATGAAGTATCGGCATTCCCGGCCCGGAGACAGGAGAAATTGCTTTCCTTTGCGGAAAAACTGATTGGGAGGACACGCTGATCATGGACCGGAAAGAACTGGAAATCATGGCCCCCGCGGGCAATTTCGAATGCTTGGTCGCGGCCATCGAAGGCGGAGCGAACTCTGTCTATTTCGGAATCGGGAACCTCAACATGCGCTCCCGGTCGGCGAACAACTTCCGTCGGGAAGACCTGCCCGAGATTACCCGGATCTGTCGGGAATACGGGGTTAAGTCTTACATGACCCTCAATATCACGCTCTACGGCAGCGATCTCGCCCCCGCCCGGGAGGTCCTGGATGCAGCAAAGTCCGCCGGCGTCGATGCCGTCATCGCCTCCGACATGGCGGCGATCCTCTACTGCCGGAAGATCGGGATGGAGGTCCATATCTCAACCCAGCTCAGCATCTCCAACATCGAGTCGCTCCGTTTCTATGCACAGTTCGCTGATGTCATTGTCCTCGCCCGGGAACTCAATCTCGACCAGGTCCGGGATATCTACGATACCATCGTTTCCGAGGGAATCAAAGGGCCGTCCGGACAGCTCGTCCGGATCGAGATGTTCGCGCACGGAGCGCTCTGCATGGCCATTTCCGGAAAGTGTTACCTGTCCCTCCACGCCTATGGGGCCTCGGCCAACCGGGGATCCTGTTTCCAAGTCTGCCGGAGGGGATACGAGGTAACCGACGTTGAGACGGGCAACCAGCTTCTCGTCGACAATGAGTATATCATGTCCCCGAAAGATCTTTGTACGATCGAGTTCATGGAGCGGATCATCGCCTCGGGCGTTAAGGTCTTCAAGATCGAAGGCCGGGCCCGTAGCGCGGAGTACGTCAAACGCTGCGCATCCTGCTACCGCCGCGCAGCAGATGCTGTCTGCGACGGAAGATATACGCCCCAGCTGGCCGCTGAGCTGAAAAAAGAGCTTTCAGAGGTATTTAACCGCGGATTCTGGGACGGCTACTACCAGGGAGCCCGGCTCGGAGAGTGGAGCAGTATCTACGGCAGTGCCGCAACCCGGAAAAAGGTCTATTCCGGAAAAATAACCAACTGGTTCAATAAAATCGGCGTCGCGGAGGTCCATGTGGAATCGGAACCGCTCCATGTCGGGGACGAGATTCTCATCATCGGACAGACAACAGGTGTCGTCGAAATGAAGGTCGAAGACATGCGGGTCGATCTTCGTCCCGCAGAGGAAGCCGGAAAGGGAGTCTACTGTTCCGTCGCCGTTCCCCTTGAAAGCATGCCGGAAGACAAGGTCAATACGCACGAAGCGATGGAGACCGGCGAACGGATCCACCCGCGCCGCGGAGACAAGGTATATATCTGGAAATCGGAATCATGAAAAGAATCTTCCTGGGACTCGCCCTCCTCTGCACCCTGACCCTTTCCTGCCGGGAAAAGCCCTATGAGAACCCGGTCATCGCCAACGACTGCCCCGATCCGAGCGTGCTCGACAACCGCTCCCGGGACGGGTATTTCTACGCCTATTCGACTCGGAGCCGGATCGGAGATACCCTCTATGAGATTCCGGTCTGGCGAAGCAGGGACTTCGTGCACTGGGAGATCGCAGGCGCCGCTTTCACGGCGGAAACCCGTCCGGACTGGGAGCCGAAGGGAGTCCTCTGGGCCCCGGACATCAATTACATCGACGGGAAATACGTCCTCTATTATGCGCTCGGAGTCTGGGGAGACCATGACAGGAGCGCTTCGGGCGTCGCCGTCTCCGACTCGCCGACCGGGCCGTTCAGGGACCTCGGGATGCTCGTCAGCCGGGAGAACACCGGTGTCGGGAACTCGATCGACCCGAATTTCTTCCGGGACGACGACGGACGGAACTATCTCTACTGGGGAAGCCTTGCCCATCGGACCGATTCCATAGCGGGACGGCTCAGCGGCATCTACGTCGTCGAACTGACCCCGGACGGACTGGCCCTGCAGCCGGGTACGAAGCCGGTCAAGGTCGCCGGAGACGGAATGGAGGGAGCCTATGTCCACAAACGGAAAAAGTTCTACTACCTCTTCGCCTCGGAGGGAAGCTGCTGCAATGGAGCCAGGAGTACCTACCACGTCATCGTGGGCCGTTCGGAGAGTCCGCTCGGGCCGTTCGTGAGCCGGAGCGGCATGTCCATGCTGCCCGAAAGGGGAATGCCCTATGACGGGACCATCCTCACCGCCGATGCGGACAGCCTGTTCCGCGGCCCCGGCCACAACGGAGAGATCGTCCGGGACCGGAGGGGACGCGACTGGATGCCCTACCATACCTATTGGAAAGGGAACGGATACAAGGGACGGCTGATGAACATCGACCGGGTTCTCTGGACCAAAGACGGCTGGCCGTATTTCGAGGGGGACGCCCCTTCGACAGGACGCCAGGGCCCCCGGTTCTGATCAATAGCTGATGGACGGCTTGGTCAGGGCTTCCTTGAGCTGATCATCATAACGGATCCGGGACTCGATACCGGCTTCCTGATACCAGTAACGGACGACGATTTCTTCTTCGATAAACGGAATGATCTCGTCTTTCTTCAGGCGGAGAAAAGTTTCCTTATCGATATCGAGTGATTTCTCCAGGGCGGCAAGTTCTTCGGACATTGCTTCGGACAGGCCGTCTTCCACGAGGGTCTTCTTCATCTCGTCGAAGATCGTCTTTGCGCTGGACCGGTAATCGAATTCCTTATCCTTCGCGAAAGCGACAAAGTCTTCAAAGTCCGTAAAACGGAACTCCGATGCCGGCGGAATGGAGGCATGCTCCCGCACATACTTGAGGGCATACTGCTCTACGATGCCGCTGAGAACGAGCGAGTAAGTCAACCGGCTGTAACGGTGGGCCTTGACCTCGAAGTCCGGTGTGATTCCGCCGCCGTCCCGCACCGTGCGGCCATGGAGCGTCTTGAATTCATGGGTCAGGGAGTCGGGGATATGTCCGACACTGCCGTCTTCGTTCCGGTGGCTGTAATCGATCGCCTGGACGCAGCGGCCAGAAGGGGTATAATACTTTGCCGTCGTAACTTTCAGCTGTCCATTGTAAGGAAGCGGACGGATGCTCTGGACGAGACCCTTTCCATAGGTACGGGTTCCGATAATCGTTGCGCGGTCAAGGTCCTGGAGAGCTCCGGAGACAATTTCAGACGCTGATGCGGAACCGGAATCAACCAGGACGACAATCGGAAGGGAGGTATCAATCGGATCCGTCGTTGTTTTATGGACAAATTCCGCATTCGCATCCCGCCCTTTCTGGGTCACGACGACAGAGCCTTTCGGGACGAAGAGAGAAACGATGCCGACCGCCTCGTTCAACAAACCGCCGCCATTGCCGCGAAGGTCAAGGACAAGTTTTTTCATGCCCTGGGCCTTGAGTTTCAGGAATCCTTCGCGGACAGCGGAAGAAACGCCTTCCGTGAATTTCGTCTGGAGCATATAACCGGTCTCCCCGTCGTCGAGCAAGCCGACATATTCCAGTGCGGGCATATTGATCCGTTCGCGTACGATCGGAACTTCGATGATGTCCCCTGCCTTCCAGGAATCGCCGTCACGCAGTTTCTTAACCTTGAAGACAACGGTCGTTCCGGGTTTTCCACGCATCTTTTCGCTGGATTCCGCGCTCGTCAGGCCATGGGTGGAGACGCCGTCGATCTCGACGATTTCATCTCCGCAGACGAGCCCGCCGCGGACGGCCGGAGATCCGGCATAGGGCTCATTGATAATGACATTGCCATTAACGTCCGGCTTATAGATGACGGCACCGATACCGCCATAGACCCCGCTGATCATCATCTGGAAATTCTCCTGCTCTTCTTCCGGGACATAGACCGTATACGGATCCAGGCCCTCCAGCATGGCATCGATGCCAAGCCGCTCAATGCGGTTCAGCGGAAGGGTATCGACATAGGAACGGTTGAGTTCCTTGAGTATGGAGTTCTGGATTTCCACCCATTTCCCGAGGGTGAAACTCTTCGACTGTGCAAAAGCGGGGATGGAGGCCGCCAGAAGGGCCAGGACCATCAAAGTCTGTTTCATTGTTTTCATATCCAGACAAAGTTAGCAAAAAATGTACTAAATTTGTTTTCAGATCCAAAAGTACCCCTATAATGACACGGAAAATCGTTTTTGCCACAGGCAATCCCGGGAAACTCCGCGAAGCCGGTGAGATTCTCGGCGAAGGTTTCGAGATTGTTTCTGCCGCAGCTGCCGGCGTTCCCGATGACATTCCCGAAACAGGAACGACCTTACAGGAAAACGCACTCATCAAAGCCGAATATATCTGGGAAAAAACCGGACTTGACTGCTTTGCGGACGATACCGGTCTCGAAGTCGACGCGCTGGGCGGAGCTCCTGGCATCCATTCCGCACGGTATGCCGGTGAGAATAAGGATTTCCAGGCGAACATCGACAAACTGCTCCGCGAATTGGAAACGGTCCCGGCTCCAGACCGGAAAGCCCGTTTCAGGACCTCCGTCGCCCTGATTCTCAAAGGAGAACGGCATTTCTTCGACGGCGTTATGGAGGGGGGAATCGCGACAGAGCGGCATGGAACCGGTGGTTTCGGTTATGACTCCGTTTTCATTCCGGAAGGCTGCAGCGGCCTGACAGCCGCCGAGATTTCCGAGGAGGAAAAGAATGCGATCTCCCACCGCGGCAAGGCGCTCCGTGCCATGGCCGGATTCCTGAAGGGCCTTCCCGAATGAATGTCATCGAACTGATAGTCCTGGGCACGACCAAGATCGGAGAAAACGCCCTTGTCGTCCACTCACTCAGCCGTGAGTATGGACGCCGGGGATTTGTCGTCCGGGTCGGAAAAGGAGCCTCCCCTTCCCTGCTGCTCCCGCTCGGGATTATCGAGGCCGATATCACGGAGAATCCCCGGTCCACCCTTTGGAACGCCCGGCACCTAAGCGCCTCCATTCCCTTGATCGGGATTCGTAACAACCTCTATAAGAACACGATAACTCTGTTCATGAGCGAAGTCCTCTACCGGACTGTCAAGGACGGGGCAAACGAAGAAGGACTGTACGACTGGTGCCGCAAAAGCATTCTGACCCTCGATGCCATGGAATCGGATTTCAGTAATTTCCATATCCGCTTCCTCCTTGAACTATGCTCGGCTCTGGGTTTCAGCCCGACCTTTGAAGACCTGCTCCCCCATATTGACCGGAATGACGGGAAAGGCCATTTTGAGGCGCTTCGCGGTTTCATGCAGTCATCTTTCTCTGAATCCATGCTGATTCCCCTTTCCGGAGCGGACCGCAACAAAATAGCGGAGGATATCCTCCGCTACCTTGAATTCCATACCGAGTCTTCGATCAACGTCCGCTCTTTGCGCGTCCTCCACGAGCTTTTCCTCTAGGAGCCCGCGGTTTCTCCGCCGGCTGCGGGACGGCCGCCTCAAACTCATCCTCGACCAATTCGTAATCAAGGAGTTTCTGTTCCAGATTTGTTTCTTTCACCCGGATGCGGACTTTATCTCCGAGGTAGAATTTCTTGCCGGTCCGGCGGCCTACGGTACGGTAATGGTCCTCGTCGAAAGCGAAGAAATCCCCCTTGATCGTCCGAAGCGGAATCATGCCTTCAACCTTGGTCGGTTCTATCTCGACATAGATGCCCCATTCGGTCAGTCCGGAAATATACCCTTCGTATTCCTTGCCGATCTTATCCTGCATGAACTCGATGATCTTGTATTTGATGCTTTCCCGTTCGGCTTCCGCCGCAACGAGTTCCCGCTCGGAGGCATGCTTGCACTGCTGCTCGTAATAGCCCTGGTCCTGGCTTTCGGCCCCGCCGAGATAGAGGGAAAGAAGGCGGTGGACCATCATATCGGGATACCGGCGGATCGGAGAGGTAAAGTGCGTATAGAACTTGAAAGCAAGTCCATAGTGCCCGATGTTTTCCGTGCTGTAGGTCGCCTTGGCCATAGCGCGTAGCATCAGCAGCTGGATGGCGTTCTTTTCCGGACGGTCCCCGACCTGGTCGATCAGATTGTTCAGGGATTCGGCGATGGCCTTTCCGTTGCCGATATCGCCGAGGGTATGGCCGAAGTTACCTGCGAAACTGCGCAGTCCGGTCAGCTTTTCGGTATTGGGAAGATCATGGACACGGTAGACAAACGTCTTCGCCTTCTTGGCGGCCTTTCCGCCCAGATGACCGTCTGTAGCCACATATTCCGCGACATACCGATTTGCAAGCAACATAAACTCCTCGATCAGCCAGTTCGATTCCTTGCTGACCTTCTGCACGACATCGACCGGTTTGCCGGACTCGTCGATCAGGACCTTCATCTCGGGACGGTCGAATTCGAGGGCTCCGGCGGCGAACCGGCGTTTGCGGAAAATGGACGCCAATTTGTGCAGTTCCAGAACGGCTTCCCGGATCGGAACCGGAACAATTCCGCACTCGCTTCCCTTCCCGAGTTCTTCCATCTTCAGGGACTCCTGACCGGCTTCGATGATCTGCTGGGCCAGTTCATAGTCAAACCGATAGTCGGATTTCATGACCGTGCGGCCGAACCAGGGATTGATGACCTTGCCGTGAGGGGTAATCTCAAAAACGGCCGAGAAAGTCAGTTTCTCCTCATTCGGGCGCAGGGAGCAGAGTTTGTTGGACAGTTTCTCCGGCAGCATCGGGACTGTACGGTCGACAAGATATACCGACGTTCCGCGCCGCATCGCCTCCTTGTCGACTTCGCTGCCCGGACGGACGTACCAAGTCACGTCTGCGATATGGACGCCGACTTCGAAATTGCCGTTCTCGAGCGGACGGAACGAAAGGGCGTCATCGAAGTCCTTGGCATCCGTCGGGTCGATCGTGAAGGTCAGGACATCCCGGAAATCACGCCGACCCTTGAGGTCTTTCTCCGTAATCTTGTCGCTGATCTTGTCCGCCGCGTCCTCGACGGCTTTCTCGAACCGGTACGGCAGGCCGAACTGGGCCAGGATGGCATGCATTTCCGTATCATTCTCACCGGGCATTCCCAGGAAATCAACGATGTGGCCGCTCGGAACGGGTTCTCCCTTTTCCCACCGGTCCACTACGGCCGCTACCTTCATGCCGGTTTTTGCATGCTCCGGATCCGGGACGGGGACGGATATGTCATAAGGCATGGTCCGGGAAGACATCAAAACCCAGGCCTGCCGGTTCCCGACAATATGGAGAATGCCGACAAAGGGAAGACCGGAGCGTTCAAGGATGGAAATAACCTCCCCTTCAGGGCCCTGACGGCCTTGTTTCTTGGTGATTACAACCCGAACCTTGTCTTCATGCAGGGCTCCCCTGCTCTTACCGGGACGGACAAAAATCGGATCGGGAACGCCGTCGACGGAAACGAACAGGTTCCCCTCCCGGTTCATCCGGGCCACTCCTTCCACTTCGATCCTGGGCGCTTTCTTTTTCGAATGACTTTTCTTGCTTGCCATAGTATTATCGAATCAATGCTTGAGGTTTCACATAGTAACCGAGGGAATCATAATGCTTGCGTTCTGCTGCACTCTGCTCGGAGAAGAAGACCGAATCGGCGCGGTCCGTATAGAGGATGCCATCCAGATGGTCGCATTCATGCTGGAAAATGATGGCGGTGAAATCCCGAACGGTCTCGCTGACCCGTGAAAGGGTTCCGGGATCGGTATAGGAGATCACGGCTCCATCCCTGCGGGGGACGTATCCGCGAAGGTCCGGGACGGAAAGACAGCCTTCCCTACTGAGGGTGACCGGACCGAAAAGGCTGTCTATACGGATATTCGCATAGACCTCGAAGGGCTCTCCCGCCTTGTCGAAACGCTGGACGCAGATGACCCTCCGGTTGATACCGACCTGCGGGCCGGCAATACCGACTCCGTCTTCCCAGGGAGCCTGGACAGTGGCTTTCAGTTTTTCCGCAAAAAGACGGAAATGTTCGGATCTCAATGCCCTATCCGACAAATCGGTGCAGGGAGTCCGAAGGATCAGGCTGTCGGAAGGATCCGTTACGACCGTCACGTAGAGGACGGAATCCTGTTCCTGGAGAATCCTCCGTTCTTCACGGGTAAAGCCGGAGCGTTCTCCTGCCTGCAGGCAACCGGCCAGAAGCCCACCGCAAAACAGCAGGGGAACGATCAGACGGATAATAGAGGTTATCTTACTCATAGTCCTATTTGAACAAGGCCCTTACGAGGGCCGGTATATCGGCGACTTTGACAACTTCGATATCCTGCGGTTTGCGGTCAAGCCGGCAAAAGGAGGAGAGATAGATTTTCCTGAATCCCAGACGTCCGGCTTCGGAAGCCCTGCGCTCGGCCTGCGAAACGGGACGGATCTCCCCGCTGAGACCGACCTCGCCGGCGAAACAGACATCGGAAGGGACCGGATAATCGAAATTGGAGGAGAGGACTGAAGAAACGACGGCCATATCGCAGGCCGGATCCGTAACCCGGAGTCCGCCGGCCATATTGAGGAAAACATCTTTCTGGCTGAGTTTGAATCCGGCGCGGCGTTCCAGGACGGCCAGAAGCATATTCAGCCGCCGTACGTCGAACCCCGTCGCAGAACGCTGTGCCGTTCCGTAGACCGCAGAACTGACCAGCGCCTGGACCTCGAAGAGGAAGGGGCGCGTTCCGTCCAGGGAGGCGCAGATCGCCGTTCCGCTGAGCCCGTCCTCATGCATCGGAATCAAAAGTTCAGAGGGATTGGCGACTTCCCTCAGGCCACTGCCGGTCATCTCGAAAACGGCCAGTTCGGAGGTCGAACCGAACCGGTTCTTGATGCTCCGGAGAACCCGGTACTGGCCCCGGTTCTCCCCCTCGAACTGCAGGACGACATCGACGATATGCTCCAGGATCTTCGGGCCGGCGATGGAGCCTTCCTTGGTAATATGACCGATGAGGATAACCGGGATGCCGCTTTCCTTGGCAAAGCGCAGCAGCCTCGCGGCAACTTCCTTGATCTGGGAAACAGAACCGGCCGTCGATTCGACGCCCTGGCAATACATCGTCTGGACAGAGTCTACAATAACGAGGTCGGGCGCGATTTCTGTCGCCTCAGCGAGGATATTTTCCATCAGGGTCTCACTGAAAATATAGCAATTGGACAGATCGCCGCCGAGACGGTCTGCGCGCATCTTGACCTGCTTGACGCTCTCCTCTCCCGTCACGTAAAGGGTTTTCATGGACGGGCAGAATAGCGGCAACTGGAGGGACAGGGTCGACTTCCCGATGCCGGGTTCGCCCCCGATCAGGACCAGCGATCCCTTGACGAGACCGCCGCCGAGAATCCGGTCTACTTCCGCATTATTCAGGGAAAAACGCTCTTCGGCCGTAGAAGAGACCTCCCGGAGCGGAACGGCTTTCCGGCTCGCGCCCGGAACGGAAGCGGCCCCCCGCTGAGGCACTGACGGAATGACTTCCCGCTCTATCATGGTATTCCATTCCCCGCAGGCAGGGCATTTCCCCATCCACTTCGAATACTCGTTACCGCAGTTTGTGCAGAACCAGACACTTTTCGCTTTCGATCCCTTTGCCACCATAAACTATTCTTTTCCTGCGAATTTACACAAAAAAAGATATTGTTCCTATACGGGGACAATATCAAACGTGGTAAAAAGCACCCGTAGGGTGCGCGATTTTACTTCGCTACAACAGTCTCGACAGCTTCGACAGCCTGAGCAACGGTAGAATCAGCAGCGGCGCAGCAGGTATCGGCGGCAGCGCAGCAGGAATCTGCAGCGGCGACTACTTCTTCTGCGACTTCTCCGGCAGCCTCAGCGGCTTTCTTGGAATTGTTGTTACCACATGCAACGGCACCCATCATAAGGGCAACCAATGCGATAGACATAAATACCTTTTTCATCACAAAAAAAAACTACTAATAAATACGTTTGTGAATGCAAATGTAGCGCATTATTCTGACATGGACAATTCTTTTTTAAAAAAATTAATATTATTGTAACTTTCCTGCCCTCTGCAAATTAAAGACTTCCATATCGTGGATCCCCTCCCGGTCGATAACAAACCGTAAGGCCGTACGCACTTGGTGCCAACCCTGCAGTCCGGCTGCTCCCGGATTGATATAGAGGAGATTATGCTGCCGGTCATTCATTACTTTGAGAATATGCGAATGGCCGCAGACAAAGATATCGGGTTCGAACTGCCGGATCAAGGCCAGCGCCCTTGGGTAATAATGGCCTGGAGAACCACCTATATGGGTCATCAGGATTTTCTTCCCTTCACAATCCCAAAAGCGGTATTCCGGATAATCATAAATCAGGATCCTGTCATCACAGTTTCCGGAAACGCCGACAAGCGGCTTGAAAGCTGCAATGTCCGCAGCCGTAACCAGCCCTCCGCCGAAATCTCCGGCATGCCAGATCTGGTCGACCGGGGAAAGGAAATCGCGGAATTCAGGACTGAATACCCCGTGGGTGTCAGAAATCAGACCGATAAACATCTATAACTTGATTACAATCTTTTTCTTATAAAGAATCCACTGGATCGAGAAGATCAGCAGCATGAAGAGGATCGCATAGCAGAGTGAGGTAAACTCATTGGCCGTAAAGTACTTGGAGGGATGCCAGCCGATCCATCCGCACGTTTTCGCTATGACTCCGCTGAGGACGAAGGCCGTCAGGGCATTCATACCCATTGCCTTTGCCGGGGTAAAGAACCGCTCACAGCCCTTCACGTCGATCAGATACGACAGGAAGGCCATCACGACCATCGCCCATCCTCCTGCGTAAAGGACATAGGAAGGGGTCCACAGCGGTTTGCAGATCGGGATCCAGATACTCATGACCATGGCGGCTGCAAGGGAAACGACACCCGCGACAAAAAGACGCGCCACGACTCCGATCGGGGAATTCTTTTCTGTCGGAGCGATGGCATACTCTGCCCGGACATTCCGGACCAGCGTTCCGGAAAGGAAGCCGACAAGCGCCGTACAGGCACCTGTCAGAGCTCCCCAGAGCCCTTCCGGATCGAACCAGACCTTCGATCCGTCCGCCGCAGTATACTGACGGTACATATGATTCTCTCCAAAGAGGAACGCATCGATCTTCGGTGCAAAAGTCCCGCCGACTTCAAAGGCTCCGCCTTTCTCGCTGAAAAGAACCAGGACGCCGGTATAGACGACAAAAAGCGCCGCGATGGCGATTCCGATCCGCACCGGCTTCTTCTTCAGCCACAGGATGATAAGCCCCGCAATGATATAACTCAGGCCGATCCGCTGCAGCACGCCGAAAACGCGCTTATGCTGGAGCCAATAGAGGTAATTCTGGCCAAAGGTCCATGTCTCGTCATGCGGGGAATAGGGATAGAAAGGATACAGGTTGATCAGCAGGCCGACGAGGATAATCGCAATGCCACGCCGGGTAATCTTCCAGGCTGATTCCCGGGTAATGGAATCGTACTTGGCAAGCGAAAACGCCATCGCGCACCCCATACAGAAGACAAAGAATGGAAAGACAAGGTCGGTCGGCGTGCAGCCGGCCCAGTCGGCATGACGGAGCGGAGGATAGATTTTGCCCCAGGTCCCGGGATTGTTGACAATACACATGAAAGCGACTGTCAGGCCCCGGAGGACATCCAGCGTAACGAAACGTTGTTTCATATCAGATAAACTCAAAATATACAGCTTCTACGGCTGTCAATGCAGCCGTTTCCGTCCGCAGACGGGAATGACCGAGATGGACCGGACGGAATCCTTTTTCGATGGCAAGCCGGACCTCTTCCGGGGAAAAATCACCTTCCGGACCGATCAGGATGGCCACGTCGGACTCCCCCCGGATCGCTTCCCGGATGCTGATCCGGGGCTGGGACCCGTCTTCGAAACAATAGGCGATCAGCTTGCAGGCGGCATTACACGTACCGATAAACGAGCGGACCGTCTCCGGTTCATCGATATCGGGTATCTGCGCCTTAAGGGACTGTTTTGCGGCGGAAAGGGCGATCCTTTCGGCCCGCTCGGTCTTGTAGACCTTCCGTTCGGAACGGTCCCCGATGACAGGAACGATCCGGTCCACCCCGACTTCCGTCGCCTTCTCAACAAACCACTCGAAACGGTCGTTGTTTTTCGTCGGACAGACAGCCATCGTCAGCCGGTACGGACGCGCCCCCCAATTTTCTTCGGAAGAAAGCAATTCGACGACCGTATCTTTCGGATCCGCCTGCAGGATCTTGCAGTGGAACAGAGTTCCCTCTCCGTCAATCACGTCGATAAGGTCTCCCTCCCTGTGCCGCAGGACCCGGATACAGTGGTTGGATTCCTCCGGCCCGAGGTGACCGATCCCTTCAGCAAAATATTGGAAGTAAAACAGTTCCATCTTACATCCGGATGATCTCGAACTGCCCGTCCAGTTCCAGTTTGATAATCTGGGAAGACTTTCCCGTCGACTCGGTATCCACACTGGGCGGTACGACGAAATCGACGGCATCCTTGATTTCCTGGGGGATCTCGCTGAAACGCTTGGGAGTAGGTTCGCCGGAGATATTCGCCGAAGTCGAGACAATCGGCCGGCCAAGCTTAAAAGCAAGCTGCCGGCAGAATTCCGCCATCGGAATCCGGATGCCGACGCTCCCGTCTTCCGCGACCGTATTGAAAGCGAGGTGGAAACGGTCTCCCTTGGGGAGTTCTTCTCCTACAGGCGCTTCTCCGGCGAGGGCTCCGGGATAAACCAGGGTCATCGGGGCATCGTTGACTTCCACGAGATCGACGGCCATGGGCGGGATCTCCCGGATATACTTGGCGACCATATCCAGATCCGAGGCCAGCAGGACGAGCGACTTGCTGTCCGAACGGCGTTTGATCCGGTAGATTTTCGCGACCGCGGCAGGGTCGGTCGCATCACAGCCCAGCCCCCATACGGTATCGGTGGGATAGAGGATGGTCCCTCCGGAGCGGAGCACCCGAAGGGCTTCCGCCAGAATATCTTCTTTTTTCATCGGTATGTAGCAATAATGGGATAATGGTCCGAAAGCCGGACTTTCGGGACCTGATAGGTACATGCTTCCAGTTCCTTGGGATAGAGGATGTAATCTATCCGCAGGAAAGGACGGAACTTGATATAGGTTGCGCCGAAGCCCTTGCCGGCTTCGATGAAGGAATCTTTCCGGCCGGTTTTGAGCCGCTGGTAAGTATAAGAGACGGGCGTATCGTTGAAATCCCCGACGGCCAGTGAATGGACAGGGCTCTCGGCCATACTCTGCAGGACGGCCTCCACCTGTCCGGGACGGCGCATCAGGGAATTCTTCATTTTGTTTTCGGTAGCGGAAAGCGCCTGCTCGTCGTTGCCGAGCGCCTTGATGACCGTATCCGGGGACAGGTTATAGCTTTGGAAATGACAGTTATAGACCCGGATGACCGTCGTATCGAGACTGATATCGGTATAAAGGGCCATATTCGTGCTGCCCTCGAATTCGATCTTTCCTTTCCGCACAACCGGAAGCCGGCTGAGGGTCACATTGCCGGCGTAGCCCTTGTCTCCGGTCAGGACATAATACTCGGGGTGGTATTCCGGAAAACGGGTCGACAGGAAATGGGTCAGGTCGACTCCGACCGGAAGACCGAACTCCTGCAGACAGATGATATCCGCCCCGGTTCCGCGGAGGAAGGCGGCCGCGGAATCCGCCAAGGCGAGCCGTGAGGCTCCCGCCAGTTCTTTCTGTCCATGGACAAAGAGTCCCGCATTGAAAGTCACTACTTTCAGGGGCCCTTCTTCCTTGTCGGATCCTTTGAACTGGTAGCAGCGGCCGGTCAGCCAGATCGCGGGCAAAAGGGCCAGCAGCAGCCAGACAGCCATGGAAGAACGGCGGCGGGCGGCCGAAAGGAGCATGATCAGGGTCAGGACCAGCAGCGGAATATACAAGATACCGAAAATCGCGAAGAACCAGAGTTTCGAAGGATTGACGATCAACGACAGGTACGAGCAGAACATCAGCCCGGCCACGACCAGAACGATCACCCCGAAAAGGAGGACCGACAGTAAACTGTATTTTTTCTTCTCCGCCATAGGTCAATAGCGCCAGAGTTTACCGGATTTACGCCAGTAGAGCATCAGGAAGAAACCAATTACCATACCGCCGAGATGGGCGAAATGGGCGATTCCGTCCATCGTCCCGGTTACGCCCGTAAAGAGTTCGATCCCCGCAAATATCAGGACCCACCACTTGGCTTTCAGCGGAATAGGCGGGAACAGCAGGACAAGGGTCGCATTCGGATTGAGCATAGCGAATGCGATCAGGACGCCGTAAACGGCGCCGGAGGCACCGACGGTCGGGGTCATCAGGATATTCTGGACGGCCGCGACAGACGCACCGGCCGCTCCCTGGAGCTGGAGATACTGAACTCCGGTATGGAGTGCGGCGGCGCCGAATCCGGCCAGGAAATAAAGCACGACGAACTTCTTCTCCCCGATCGCCCGCTCGACTGGTGCGCCGAACATCAGGAGGGTATACATGTTGAAGAAGATATGCATCAGTCCCCCATGGACAAACATGTGGGTCAGCGGCTGCCAGATCCTGAAAAACGGTGAGGCCGGATAGAACAGGGCGAGATAGCGCGTCACGAAATCGTCCTGCAGGAACTGCTCGTCAATCACCGTCGCGGCAAAGACGATCAGATTGATCAGAATCAGGTTCCGTGTCACGACGGGAATACTGTTCCAGAATGAAGGTCTTGAATTATCGTAGTAAGGCATAGGCGTCAAAATCTTTTATCCAGCTCTTCTGTCGGGATGATGGACAGGATCCGTTTCCCGGTACTGGTAAATTCAGGATTGGCTGAAGCCATCAGGGCATCGTAAAGACGCCGGGCTTCAATCGGAGAATGGACGGGCTCTCCCCCGGCGGCTCCGAGGGCGGCGAATTTCGCCGCGAGGGACGACTCCATCATCTCGGGCAGGGCGGAATGGTTCTCGGACAGGATCAGCAGCAGGTCGCCGATCATGACCTCAACTTTCCCGGGTTCGGAAGAATACCCTTCAGGAACGCCGTTCACGACAATGGTATCCGTTCCAAACGGAGCGATATCAAAGCCCAGCGACGAAAGCAGGTCTGCATGTTCGTCGAAAACAGTCCGGTTAGCGGCTCCGACCTGGACCTGGACCGGGAAAAGGGCGGTCTGGGTAGCATGTCCTTCCCGGGAAAGCGCCTTGAGGAAGCGGTCGTAAAAGATCCGCTCGCGGGCACGGCGGACATGGACAAGCATAACGCCGGTCTTTGACGGCGCAAGCAGGTATTTTCCATGGACGTTCAGAACGGAGGCCGCGCTGACGGTCCTGTCATCAAAGAGCTTCCCGTAATCCTCCTTCCGGTCGACATGGGAAAAATCCGGGAAAACAGGCTCCCGGTCCTGCCGGTACCCCGAAGAGGACGGACTCGGTGATGATGCCCCGGCGAAGGGGTCGTAATTCGGGTCCACGCCGGCTGACGGAATGACAGAAGGGGTATACTCCTCGAAACGGGTCCCGATGACCGGCATCTTGCGGGCTTCCGGATTGTCGAAATCCAGGTCAGCAGCGATAGCGCCATACCCGAGGGCCTCTTTGATGGCGGCGAAAAGGGTCTGGAAAACAAGGGTATCTTCGGCAAACTTGACTTCAGTCTTGGTCGGGCTGATATTGACATCGATATCTCCGGGAGAAGTCTCGATGAAGATAAAATAGGACGGGGTCGTTCCTTCCGGAATCAGGTTTTCATAAGCCTTCATGACGGCTTTGTGGAGATAAGGGCTCCGGAAAAAGCGTCCGTTGACGAAAAGGAACTGGTTCCCGAGGGTCTTTTTCGACGTCTCGGGGCGCCCCACGAAACCGCTTATCGATGCAATCGACGTTTCGGCCTTGATATCGACCAATTCTCCGACCACATTCTTCCCGAGGAGATCCTGGACCCTGAATTTCAGCGACTTGGCAGGTCTCAGGACATGGACATCCTTCCCGTTGTGCGACAAGGAGAAACCCACTTCCGGGCGGGTCAGGGCAACCCGGGTAAATTCTTCGAGGATATGCTTGAACTCAACGGTGTCCGATTTGAGGAATTTGCGCCGTGCCGGAACGTTGTAGAAGAGATTCCGGACCATGAAATTACTGCCCGAAGGGGCCTGGACCTCCCGTGTCGCAAGATGCTCGGATGCGGCAAACTCGACTTCTGCACCGACCTCGTCCTCTTTGCGGCGGGTCCGGAGCGTCACTTCTGCCACTGCGGCAATCGAAGCAAGGGCCTCTCCCCGGAAACCATAAGTCAGGATATGCTGGAGATCCTCCGCCGTCGCTATTTTTGAGGTAGCATGGCGTTCAAAGCAAAGGACGGCATCATCCGGGCTCATGCCGCAACCGTCATCGATGACCTGCACAAGCGTGCGCCCGGCATCCGTAATGACGACGTCGACCTGACGTGCCCCGGCATCCAGCGCGTTCTCCATCAATTCCTTGACAACGGATGCCGGCCGCTGGACGACCTCTCCGGCGGCGATCATGTTGGCGATATTGCCCGGCAGGATCTTCAGCTCCATTACAGCAGGGAATAGAATTTCGTAATGTAAATCAGCACCAGCGCGATCAGCAGCAGGCTTACCAGACCGATAATCGTCTGGACGCGGTTCATCGTTCCGCGCGTCCGTTTGTAATTCCCGTTCCGGAAAGCGCCCCGGATGCTGTTGCCGGGGGTATAAGTTCCCTCCTCACGGGCTTTTTCATTGGTCCCGTCGACATCGCCGAACATCGCTCTGCGCTCTTCCTTTTCAGGGTCGTAATAGCGCGGTTTATAGTTGAACACCCGGTGTTCCTGGTTTCCGAAGAATCCGAAATTGAAAATTGCCATAACCGTGACTGTTTACATTTAGCAAATGTAATCATTTTTTACTTAACTTTGCAGACATGGAATTCAGAATCGGCAACGGATACGATGTACATGCCCTTGCAAAGGGCCTCCCGATGTGGCTATGCGGCATCCGGATTGACAGTGAAACGGGTTTCGTAGCCCACTCGGACGGGGATGTCGCGATCCATGCCCTGTGCGATGCCCTCCTCGGCGCCCTGGCCCTCGGGGATATCGGCCACCTCTTCCCCGACACCTCCGACGAGTGGAAAGGCATCGACAGCAAGATCCTCCTCGAAAGGGTCGTCCACCTGGTCCATACCGGAGGCTGGAAGATCTCAAACGTCGATATCACGATCGCCCTCCAGCGTCCGAAACTCGCCCCGCACATCCTCCGCATGCGGCAGACACTTGCCCCGATCCTCGGGATCGGAACCGATGCCGTATCCGTCAAAGCGACCACGACCGAACGGCTTGGCTTCGTCGGCCGGGAAGAAGGATGCGAAGTCTGGGCCAGCACAATAATTTTCAAATAAACTCTTGCAAATCCCGAAAAAAGTCGTACATTTGCAGTCCAATTCAGAAATGAAAGGGATTCATTGAGATATGGTGTAATGGTAGCACTACAGATTCTGGCTCTGTCAGTGAGGGTTCGAATCCTTCTATCTCAACAAAAATCAGCCTCGTGAAGCTGATTTTTATTTTGAAAACGTGGTATGGCGGGGTAGCTCAGCTGGTTAGAGCGTCGGATTCATAATCCGGAGGTCGTGGGATCGTGACCCACTCCCGCTACAAAACATCACATATAAGTCTTGGTTCGACTACGTTCAGCCTCACAGACTAAATTCTCTATATGCCCGTCACAATCCCTTGTGATGGTTTTTTTGTTCCCGCGATCAGTTAACGATGACTTCGCTGATGTGCGCGCCGGAACGAATCATGTCCATCCGGATGCGCACATACCGGGCCTCGCCCGATACAGTCGTCCCGACCGTGACGATTTGGAAGTCCTTCCGGTCTTCGGGCCAGCGGGTCATGTCGATATCCACGGGCGTAAAGGCTACGCCGTCCCGTGAGACTTCGATCTGCATATTCAAGGGGAAGAAGCGCTTGCGCAGGGGGTACTCGGCCATTTCAACTCCGATGTAGTGGAGCGGCTGCACTTTTCCGAGGTCCACCGTCATCTGCACCTTCCCGCTCCCGCTTGAGATCCATTGTGTCGTATCGCGGGTGCTCCAGCCGCCGAGATGCCCATCCGCGAGCTGGGGGATATGGTCCCGGATGCGGCCGTCACTGAATCGGAAGGAAACTTTTGCGTCACGCGTCAGCCGGGGGATCTCCTGCAGGGCAGCTTTCCGTTCGCCGACCTCGGCGGACAGGTCGAAGCAATTGATACCCATCTCGCGCAGCCGGCCGCAGAGCCGCTCGCTGTTTCTGCGGAAACGGTCGTAATCTTTCGGGGCTTCGCTCCAGCCGGTCTCTGCCACGGCAAAAGCGCGCGGCCAAAGCATGTACTCGAAATGAGGGTCCGTAATGACACATTCGGTCCATAGGTTGGCCTGGACGCCGAGAATATGCTTGGCGAGTTCAGGGGTATAGGCCGCTCCCAGAATACCGGCAATGTCTTTTTCGGGATCATAGGAATAGACGTGCTGCAGAGGCAGACAGGCATTGAAAGCACGCGGTTCCTTGTAGGGGGCGTCCTGGCAATAGTCGAAATAATAGTAGGTATTGGGCGTCATGATAACGTCGTGCTCCATCTCGATGGACTTGGCTCCGCCCGTGCTGCCGCGCCAGGACATGACCGTTGCGTTCTCCGACAGGCCGCCCTCGAGGATCTCGTCCCAGCCGATGAGTTTTTTCCCCATCGCGTTCAAGGATTTTTCAATCCGCCGGATGAAACGGCTCTGGAGCTGGTCGACGCTGGTGAGCCCCTCCTTTGCCATGGTCTCACGACAGAGATCACAGGCCTTCCAGTTATCCTTCTTGGCCTCATCGCCGCCGATATGGATGTACTCGGACGGGAAGAGTTCAGCGACCTCCTTCAGCACCGCTTCGAAGAAGGCATAGGTTTCTTCCCGGGTTACGCAGACGACGTTTTTCTGCGGGTGTTTTTTGCCGTTGCAGAAGAGTTCCGGACGGGCTTTCAACAAAGCAAGGTTGTGGCCGGGCATTTCGATTTCAGGGATGATTTCGATGTGGCGTTCGGCGGCATAAGCGAGGATTTCGCGGATATCGTCTTTCGAGTAGTAGCCGCCGCAGATCTTTCCGTCGTCATAGTATGTACCCGTAACATACCCTTCCGGTTCTTCGACAGGAGTATAAGCATAGGTCGTCGAGAGAATGTCGTGGAAGGAGCGAGCATCTCCGAAAGCCGTTTTCCGTGCAACGTCCGGGCAACAATCCAGGCGGATGCGGAAACCTTCGTTATCCGTCAGGTGGAAATGCATACGGCTCATTTTCACCATGGCCATGGCGTCCAGCTGGCGCAGGACCGCCTCCTTGCTCCTGAAGTGGCGCACGACGTCAAACATCAGGCCGCGGTACGGGTAGCGCGGCCGGTCCGTCACCTCGCAGCAGGAGAGCACCCCGTTTCCGGCATCGCACATCTGGCGGAGCGTCTGGAGGGCATAGAAGGCTCCCCGTTCGTCTGCGGCGCGGATCGTGATCCCTTTGGGTTTGATGCTCAGCGTATAAGCCCCGGGCGTGGTGTCACGGAATTTCCGGTCACCGATACGGAAGTTCAGGGCTGGGTTGTCCCGGGAGATTTCCCCTGGGGTGAAAGTGCCGGGGGTGAGGGTGTAGGATGACACGGCCGGGATGACGACATCCGGGCCGGCCTGGGCGGCAAGGGAGACGGAGACCGTCAGGGCAGCGCCAAGGGCGAGCAGGTTAAGGAAGTGTTTATTCATGTTTCAATGGTTCATTGGTTTTCAGTTAGCATATCTGCCATTTTGGCACGGGCAGCGGAAGAGATGGAGCGGTAATGCGAGGTAAAATCGCTCCAGCGGTAATATGGGGCCCGGTCTCCGGGAAGAGGAAGGGTCAGATCGCGCTCGTTGAGCATCATCCGAACCAACGTGTCTCCACTGCGGTCCTGGTAGAACACCCACTGCAGGTTGGCACCCATGGGGACATTGGTAAAATCATAGACATACTTGATATCCGAAGGATGCGCCACCGGAGTCGACCAGCCTTCGATTCCCATCAGGCACAGGAGCATGGCGATGGGCGTGTCGTGTCCGAAACGGAGCCGGGCCCCGAGCCGGCCCGACGCGAGGTCCTCATCGGCTTTGTCCATGATATCATCGAGCAGGCCGGAAGCAATCAGGAAAGCCGGATTGGTCCCGTTTTCGCCCGGGCCCCAATACTGATAGTAGATATAGTTGCGCCATTCCCACAGACCGCAGAGCTCCTCCGGCGTGAACAGGCCTTCAAAGGACACGGGAAGGTCGGTGCAGGCGGTACTGATCATCAGATAGTACAGTTCCAACTCCAGATTGGTCTTTCCGAAATTCGCCTCCACCCAATCCAGGTCGGTGAAAAGGCGGGGCAGGTATTCATCGGCACGAACATCCCTGGCTTTCATCTCCCTGACCTCGTCTTTCCAGGCTTTTCCATAAGGCTTTTTACCGATCCTGGCCACATCGCTGAAGGGATGGGTGCTGTGCGGAGGGTTCATGATGGCCATGAACGACTCACTGGTCTCTTTGGCGATCCGGATGCGGGGGTCCTGTTCCTCAAGGGCGTCGCAGCATGCCACCATGGACATGATGGAACGCTGGATGGTAGAGGCCCGGGCATCCAGTTCGGGGCGCTTCCGGAAAACCTGGCGGTAGTTCCGGTACATCCGCGTACCGATTCCATAATGCTGCTCCCAGCCAATCGGGGTCAGGTCCCCCGCACGGCCGTCGAAGTATTTGTAGGCATTCAGATATTTCTCTGCCAAGGCCTTTCCTTCTGCGGTAAGAACGTCGGCTGAAACGGCCTTCTCAAAAAAGGATTTCAGGTTGTCATACCCTTCCTGCTTATAATTATAACGGGCACCATGACGTCCGTAGTGGCTGATATATACAGGTTTATACCCTTTAGGAGGCTTCGCGGAAGGCTCTGTGGGGGCCTTGTAAAGATAGTACTCGAGGTAAGCGTACTGCGGCTCCTGCAGAATCCGTTCAAAAGCCGGAACGGGACGCTGCTGGGCATGGAGGGCCAAACAGAATACAAGGGAAAGTAAAAACGATGCAGCTCTTTTCATAAAAATCGGTTTTATACAAATATAGCATTTGTCTTCGTATTTTCATATATCTGCAATACATGAAACATGGTCTTAAAGTATTATGAAAAAATTATTTATCAGCGCGCTGCTTATTGTCCTCGGAACGATGACCTGTTTTGCCCAGAATGAAACCGCCGAGGCCCTCAGGAATTATTCTTTCAAATAATCGGATCAGCCGGTCGTCCAGGTGGGCGGTGTGGATTTGCTTTTCGGATCCGGGCCAATTCAATTCTCCCACTCCGGAAGCCCGGTATTCAATGTAAAATCCGAGATGGACTTTTACTTCGAACGAGGAAGCTTTCTCCGTTTCAGGGCTGAGGCCGGAATTGCAGCGCTTTCTTATACGAAAGAGGAGAGCGGAGCTTTGGACTCCCGGATTGCGCCCAATGTCAAAATAATGGGCGGTCTTAGGTTCAATCTCAACAGTTACAGGACTTTACTCGTTTTTCTCATAGGACTGGGAGCCTACTATTACCCGGAATACGGTATCAGCCCGAGTGGTGTTTTGATGCTCGCATTTCTCATTATCTGACTCCGAAAATTGCGATTAGCGGAATCATAAGGGGCGGTCATTTAAGCCTGAACAAAGAGGATATGGACGGATGTGCTCTATTCGGAGCCGGCATATCCTATATGTTTTAAAAGAGATGATAAACCTATGAAAAGAGTTTTTATCATTCTGCTCTGCCTTCTCTGCATCCCTGCCCTGAGCCAGGACAAAGCCTTCAAGGCGGGGCTGAAAAAAGGGAAAGGAGCGAATGGATACTACCATGCGGATCTTTCCAAAATGGCATTTACCGAAGATGAACTTGTCAACTATGCCAAAAAGAACGGTTATCTGATACGGAATCTGAAAGAAGGCAAGTCCGGTGAAACCGTCTAACTTCGGGGCGACCGAGAAAGCGCTTATGGCTGAATTCGGCAAATCCGTTTCATGGTGGGCTACGGTTTATGACCGGGCAAACGCTGTGCTTCTGTCACGGATAAACAACGATATCAAGGAGAAAAAGGATTACGCCAGAAAAATGTGCGAGAAATGCCTGATTGTCGGGAAAGAATCGACTTTTCCCAAGGGCTATGTCGAAGCCTACCACGGCATTTTCACCAGTAGACCGGCCCAATCGGATGAAGACGGAGTACTGGTCCTGCAAAACGGAGAGCAGTGCACATGGAAGTTTTATTATTATGAGAGCGGGACAATAATCGATGTCAGCGGCGACTACTCCGGCAAATTTAAGAGCGTCGGAGAGATGGTTGAAAAGATTCTTGAGGATTGCAACCGGACGTGGGGATCAAGGATGTAGAAGCCGGAATGCAGATTGGCGCAGTTTTTGAATAATATGCCCTCGGAAATTTTTTTAATTCAACCAAAAGTATGAAAAAAATTCTTGCAACTGTCCTCGCCGCATCGATGATGCTGCTCGGAACCCAGGCCTTCGCACAGGTCACTGTCAACGCTGGCTATCTCAATTCAACCCTTTCTTATCAGAATGCTGATCCGCAGAATGCCAATGGTGCCTATGCAGGTCTTTCTTTCAATCTCCCGATTGCAGGCGGCCTTGCTGTTGCTCCGGGTGTCTATTATTCCCTGATCACTTCCAAGGAAACCGCGAGCCTGGGAAACCTCTTCTCCGGTTCCGGTACCTTCATGGAGCATGCCATCAATGTTCCGCTCTATCTGAACTATGGAGTCGACATGGCCAGCGATATGCGTATCCTCCTTTATGCAGGTCCAACCTTCCAGTATGGTCTTGCCTCTACGGTGAAGTATGACGCCAATGTCGCCGGAATCAGCGGAAGCACCACGACGAACAATTATGACAACGATAACTACAACCGCATGAACGTCTATCTCGGCGGCGGTATCGGTTTCCAAATCAGCAAACTGCTGATCTCCGTCGGTTATGACTATGGGATGATGAACCAGATCAAGGGCGACAACGCTCCCAAGGCCCACCGTTCCAACCTCAAACTCGGAGTCGGTTTCGCATTCTAAAATGATTTGTTTTTAAAAGTAACGGGGCTGTCCTTTCGGAGAGCCCCGTTTTTTTTTCAACTACTGACGGCGATAACTGACCGGCTTGGTGACCTTTCCTTTTTTATCCCACCCGGATTCTACCTCGCGAAGGACTAATTCTTTGTCGGTAATCCGGATAAGTTCAAACCGCCCGTGAGTTTTGAGGATTTTGGTGACTTCTTTCCGGATCGGGATTTCGATAATCTTGGCGATAAGGGCCGGAACCCCGTTCGGCCGGACGGTAACTTTGGGGTTGGCTCCCTGCCCCGGGAAGAAATCCAGATACTTCCCATCCATCTTCCAAGTCCCCGAATTAGAGGCATCTACCTGGAAATCGGGCTCTTTCCCGTTTCCTTCGATCATGGCAATATCTATATTGAGATTCAACAGGATACTGGCGTGTTCTCCGGAGAAAGTATACTGCACCTCGCCGGTAACGGACAAGTCCATTCCCTCTTTACTCTCATCTGTTTTGAGCGGTCCCCGCCAGGAGCCGTCGAGATTTTGGGCAAAAGCCTGACCTGCCGTCAGCAGGCATATGAGTATGACAACGATCTTTTTCATGACAAAAAACCGGATAAAGGTAGGCATTTTAGGCGGAAAGGAATAGTAAAAACGAAAAAAAACGCCATCTTTGCCATAGGAATTCAGATCCATTCCATGAATCAATAGACTTTTATATGAAAAAATACCTGCTTATACTGGCGTTTCTCCCTTGCATTTTTGCTCTTTCCTGCCATTCAGAAGAGACGAACAAGAACCCGCAAGAGGAGAATGACGACAAACCGACGGACAAAAAGGAAGAACCCCAGCAACAGACCGGAGAGTTCTTCCCCGCCTGGAGCGAAGGATACCTCGACATCCATTTCATCAATGCCGGACGGGGCGAATGTACCTTTTACATCCTCCCGGATGGGACAACGATGGTCGTGGACGCGGGAGAAGTTTTCACCAGCGATCCGACGGCCCAGCCTCGCCTGCCTGAAAATTCCAAGTTCTCATACAAGACCTTCGGGACCTATATCAAGCACTTCCTGCCGGCCTCTTCCGGGGGTAAGCTGGATTATGCCCTGATGACCCATTTCCATATCGACCATATCGGGGAGCTGGACAGTACAAACGCCGTGCACCCGGAAGGTGGATACCAACTGACCGGAGCGAGCGGCCTTTTCGAGGAAGTCCCTTTCCGGAAACTTGTGGACCGGGGTTACCCGTCCTATTATGAAGATAGTTCCAATTACCCTCCGGAATCCACGTCGACGACCAACTACGTCCAGTTCGTCCAATATGCCGTCGCAAAAAAAGTAATGACGGCAGAGCGTTTCGTTGTAGGTTCAGACAGCCAGTTCCAGCTCCTCGGTGCTACCAAGGAGTCCTACAAGAATAATTTCCGGATCTTCAACCATGTCGGCAACGGAGCGGGATACTACAAGGATGCCTCGGGACAGGGTCGTGTCGTTGCCAAAACACCCTCCACCGAGAACGCCGCTTCCTGCGGATTCCACCTGAAGTACGGCAAATTCGACTTCATCGCAGCCGGAGACCTGGTCTCGAGCGCCCAGAACTACCAGGCCTATTATTACAGGGACTATGTCGATCATCTTGAAGCATTCAAGGCCAACCACCATATGGCCGGCAACAGCTGGGGCGGCCAGATGCAGAAACTGGCATTCTGCCCGCGGGTCATCGTCGTCCAAAGTTTCGATATCAAGAAACCGGATCCCACAGTTCTGGCTTCCGTTTTCTCCGGAGTCTTCGAAAATGCTACCAACAACTGGGAAAAAGACGTCTACCTGACCAAGCACTGGGACGATGCGATGGAGGCAAACAAGAATACCTTCTCCCAGTGCAAGGGATACGGGGGCCATGTCGTCATCCGGGTTGCTCCGGGAGGCGAGAGTTTCAAAGTCTACATGCTGAAAGACACCGACTTTTCTTTCGAAATCAAGTCAGAATCCGAAACGTATACCTGCCAATAGAGGCGACTACTTCACTCCTGTCCTCCACATTCTTAGCATAAGCAATTACCCGGAAAGGGTCAGGAGGACTCCCGGATGACGACATCGGAGGGGATAACTACTTCGCTCGGCGGAGCCATCGGATTGGCAATCTGGCGGAGTATCAGGCGGACGGCTTCTTCCGCCATCCGCAAGACCGATTTCTCTATCGACGTGATGGAAGGATGGACTAAGGAAGACACCTCCGTTCCGTACATACTGGCGACAGAAACGTCTTCCGGGACCCGGATTCCGGCCGCCTGCAGGGCCTCGATGCAGCCGAGAGCCTGCATCTCGTTGAAACAGACAACCGCATCGAAAAACAGCCCGGAGCGCAGCAAAGAACTGATTTCCCGGAAACCGTCCGGACGATAAAGCCCGGCTTTAACAACGAGTTCCGGATCAAAAGCAAGCCCGTGCTGCGTAAGAACGGATTGATAGGCGACGTAACGGTCGGAAGCGTTTCGGATATAGTCGGGACCAGCCATATGGACGATTCGCCGCCGCCCCCGGGCAATCAGATGGTCCATCAGGGAGAGGACAGCCTTCTGTTCGTCGCTCCGGACACTGCTGCAGGGAAGGTCCTCGATCGTGCGATCGAAAAAGACCAGCGGAATCTGTTTCCCATTCAGGTCCGAATAATCCTCTATATTTGCCCGGTTGTGACATACGCTTATCAGGATCCCGTCCACGCGATAATCCGACAACAAGCCGAAACTGCTTTTCTCCCATGTGGTGTCCTCATTGGAAAGGGCGATGATTGTACGATATCCATTCTTTTGGAGAAGAGACTGCGCCTCTGCAATGAAACGGCTGTAGAAAGCCGTCTGCAATTCAGGGACCAGTATCCCGACGGCCATCGATTTCCGTTTCCGAAGATTGACGGCAAGCTCGTTCCTCTTATACCCCATACGGGCAGCTGCTTCAACCACCCGGTCGACCGTCTCCTGACTTACATTGAGATAGTCTCCGGAGAGCGCCCGGGAGACCGTAGATTTGGAAAGACCGAGTTTCTCTGCTATATCCTTGATTGTTACATACATGGTCGAATGAAACTTCAACAAAGGTAATGAAAAAAGATTCAAATAACGTATTTTCCCGGAAACGATTCCGGGAACGGTTGCGCTCATTTTTATCATTGAACGATTGTAATTCTTCTTTCGGGATAGTATTTTTGTATATACTCTCGCCGCAGTCCGGAGTAAAGACCACTAATTTCAAGTTACTCAAGTAGTTGACTATTGGTATTCTGATAATTATTCTATATATTTGGCTCATAGAGAGTTTTGCTCTTCTAATATAATTCACTTAATTTTTAACACAATGAGTTTAGTCGGAAAAATTCTGAATGCAGCAGCCTTGTTCATAGGCTTGTCTCTGTCCATGGTGGCACAAAATACCACCAAGATCGTTGTGTCGGGAACGGTTGTGGATAAAGATTCACAGCCGGTGATTGGAGCCGGAGTGTTGCAAGAGGGCACTTCCTTCGGCACAGTCACCAATGAGAACGGTCATTTCTCTCTGGAAGTTCCTGTGGGTTCTCAATTGCAGATTAGCTGTATCGGGTATACCACCCAGACTATTCCAGCCCAAGGAACGAATCTGAAAATTGTTCTGTTGGATGAGTCCACTCTTCTTGACGAACTGGTTGTCGTAGGATACGGTACAGCCCGAAAGGGTGACCTTACCGGCCCTATTTCAGTTGTCAGCGGCGATGACATCTCCAAAAGCTCCGAGACGATGATCTCCAATGCTCTTCAAGGTCAGATAGCCGGTGTACAGGTAACCCGCGGCAATGGTGGTCCCAATGCACAAGCCACCATTCGTATCAGGGGATACACCAATACTTCCAACAACGACCCGTTGGTGATCATCGACGGTATTCCCGGTTCCCTTAACGACGTGGTTTCTTCCGATGTGCAGAACATAACCGTTCTCAAGGACGCGGCCTCTGCGGCAATTTATGGCAGCCGCGCCGCGGCCGGCGTCATCCTTATCACCACAAAGATGGCCAAGCCGGGTAATTTTTCCGTGGAATACGGATATGAGTATGCGTTCGACTATCCTACCGCGAGGCCCAAAAACGGAACGGTGATAGATTATCTGAATGCGGTCAATGAGTTCAAATGGAACGACGGCGCCGCTTCCCAGTACAACCAGTATTCGGAAGAATATATCAATACATACATGGAGAACAACGCCAAAGATCCCTACCATTATGCAAATGAGGACTGGGTGGCTCTTATGATTAAGGACCGCACCTCCCATCAGAAGCATACCTTCAGCGTATCCGGCGGGACCGAAAAACTCCGCACGAAATTCTCCTTCAACTATCAGGACAACCAGGGTTGGGAAACCGCCAATACGGCCAGATATCAGCGTTATTCCGGCCGGCTGAACAACACCTATATCGTCAATGACTGGATTCGTGCCACCGTAAACGTGGACTTTTCCATGTCCGACAGAACAGCTCCCATCTCAGGCAGCTTCACCCAGGCATACAGGGTGCCGGCCATCTACCCGGTGAAATGGGAGAACGGGAACTGGACTGACGTCAAGGACGGTTGCAACTATTATGCAGCCATGGTTGATGGTGGAAACAATCATTACAACTACTACAAATTCAACGGCAAGGCGCAGTTGGATATTACTCCCGTAAAGGGTCTGACCCTCACTGCCGCTATCGCTCCGGGCTACACCTTTACTTACAGGAAGCAGTTCAAGAAGACTGTGCCTACTTATTATGAAGACGGCGGTGTGGTTTACGAACAGTCCCACATGAATTCCGTACTCACTGAGGCCAGGAACAATACTTCCACTTTTACTTCCCAGTTATATGCCAACTACTCCCACAAATGGGGGAATCATTCCTTGAATGCGATGGCCGGTTACGAGGGTTTTCTCTATAAATATGAGAATTTAGGTGCATCCCGGGAGAATTACACTCTCACCAATTTCCCTTACCTGGACCTTGGTCCGAAAGATTATCAGTATAATTCCGGTGATGCAGGTCACAATGCTTATTCTTCCGTCTTCGGAAGGATCATGTATTCGTTCAAGGACAGATATATGATTCAGGCCAACGTTCGTTCGGACTCTTCCTCGCGTTTTGCCAAGGGCTACCGCACCGGTGTTTTCCCTTCTGTTTCGGCGGGATGGGTAATCAGCGACGAACCCTGGTTCAAGGTCAAGGGTTTGAATTATCTCAAGTTCAGAGCCTCGATCGGTCAGCTCGGCAACGAGCAGATCGGCGGCGAGTTCCCGTATCTTGGCGTCATGAACATCGGTACTACCTATCTGTATGATTCAAAGGGACAAAGTACGATCCCACTCTTCAATGCGGCGCAGTATACCTATGCCTATAACGATATTACATGGGAAACCACAACGACCTACGACCTCGGTTTCGACTCCGGCTTTTGGAACAACAGACTGATGCTTTCAGCGGACGTTTACTACAAGAAGACGGAAGATATGCTGCTTGTTCTCGGTTTCCCGTCCTATTCCGGTTACAGCGCTCCGGAACAGAACGCTGGTGACATGCATACCTACGGATGGGAAGTCGAGGCCAAATGGCAGGACAAGGTAGGAGACTTCGCTTACAGTATCTCAGGGAACCTTTCGGACTATCGTTCCATTATGGGTTACCTCGGTGACCGGAAAACCGTCGATGGCAATTATCTTCTGGAAGAGGGGTCATACTACAATGAGTGGTATATGTACAAGACCGACGGTCTTATCCAGACCGAGGCGGATATGAAGGACGCCAATGGCAACCCCATACCCACCATCTCCGGTGCAGACCAACCGGGGTGCATCAAATTCGTGGATGTCAACGAAGATGGCGTAATCAATGCAGACGACAAGGTCAAGTTCGGCAACAGTCTGCCTGAACTCCTGTACGGACTCAATTTCACCGGGGCCTACAAAGGTTTTGATTTCGGACTCCAGCTGCAGGGAATAGGGCACCGTAACGTGCTGTTCAGCTCGCAGTGGATCGAGGCTCCGCAAGGTCAATGGGGCAATATCCCGGAACTTGTAGTCGGCAACTACTGGAGCCGCGCGAACACTCCCGAACAGAACCTGAAGGCAAAGTATCCTCTTCTGACCTATTCAAACAGGGCCAACACCCAAGTCGGTTCCGACTACTGGCTCTTCAATGGAGCCTATCTCCGCGTGAAGAACGTAACTATCGGATACACCGTTCCGAAACTTCTCACTTCCAAGTTAAGAATCAGTAACTTGCGTTTCTATGTGAGTGCACAGGACCTTCCTGCAATCAGTCATTTCCCGAAGGGACACGATCCGGAAATCTCCGGCTTCAGCCAGTGGCTCCGCACCTCGCTTGTCCTCGGCGCAAATGTTAAATTCTAATTTGCAATGAAAATGAAAAAGATATTCATAATCATAGCTGCGGCCCTTGTATCAATGACCGCATGTGTCGATGTGGATTTAGTGCCACTCTCCTCTCCTTCTTCCGAGCAATGGTACTCTTCCAAGGAAGAGATTCAGCTGGCTGTCAACAGTCTATATGCTCCTTCCATGATGCTGCCTCAGTCGATGACCAGTGAGGGACTGCGATGGGGTGATGACCTGAACAACAGGGCGAACCTTGTTGAGGTATGGAGCGGGGCTATGACATCGGAATCTTCCATGGTCGCTACGATCTGGCAGAATCTTTATAAAGGTATCTCCAGGGCCAACAAAATCCTGAACAACACGACGGATGCCTCTTCTATGCAGAACGTAACTTCTGCAGACATCGATACATGGAGGGGTGAAGCTTATTGCTATCTCGGCATAGCCTATGGCTGGCTCAACTTCCTTTGGGGAGATGTCGTGCTGGACAAATCCGGCATGTCAGTCGAAGAAATGAAGTCTGCATCCCGTTCGCCCAAGGCCGAAGTGCTGAAGTATTGTTATGAATGCTTTGACAATGCAGCCTCGTTGCTTCCGCTCAGCAGCGGCGATGTAAAACGGTTCACCAAGGGCGTAGCTCTTGGCTACAAGGCTCGTATGGCGCTGTGGAACAACGACTATCCTGTCGTCGAAAGCGCAGCAAAAGCGCTGATGGACCTGAATGCTTATAAACTGTATCCCACTTACGGAGAACAGTTCACCCAAGCATGGTCCAGCGAGCTCATCTGGGGTATTCACGGAGACGTTCCCCTCGGAATATTCTATTTCTTCGGATCTCCCGACTACAACTCCAACGTCGTGAAACATATGATAGGCCGACGCCAGGGAGGATGGGGGAGTTACACTCCTTCTTACGAACTCCTTTGCGCTTATACCTGCATAGACGGCAAGCCGATTGATGAATCGCCGCTTTATAACCCGAAGGATTATTTCGAAAACCGCGATCCGCGCATGGCACAGACCATTGCACCTTTTGCTACAGCATATAACAAGAAGGTGCTGGACGGGACTTACGACCCTAACGAATATGTGCTTTTGGACTATGAAGTCAATCCGGGACCTACCATTTATGAGGTTTATCAAGCCTCCACGGGCAAGAAGGTATCGAACACGGATTCGAAGGCAAGGGCTGAACATGCTACATACAATGGGTTGCGCTGGAAGAAGTTCTTGGATGAGTCTTTCCTGGAAAACAACCTCCTTGGTTCCCCTGTTACATATCCTGACCTCCGATATGCCGACGTGCTGCTGATGTATGCCGAAGCAATGATAGAGCAGGGGAAATGCACCCAGGATGTTCTTGATGCCACCATCAATGCGATCCGTGAGAGAGGTTATGCCGGAAGCGGCATCCCTTATCCCAAGGTTGAGATGGGCACCCAGGCTCAGCTGCGCACCATACTTCGTACCGAACGCTACATTGAACTTGCTGCTGAAGGCCATCGCTATCAGGATGTAATGCGCTGGAAGATTGCCAATAAGGTATTCAATACCCCTATGTACTATCTGAACAGGGCATGGAGCGGCTCCACCAGCTGGAAGGGTAATCTGTCCTCGGTTTCCGAGACCTACAGACAGATGTGCAAGAACTGGGAGGACGGCAATTACCCGATCGGCGGTATTCCGGATATTGACGAAAACGGTTTCGCCGACCTCAAGCCGCAGGTTGAAAAAGGCTACATTGTCGTTGGCTCACAGCGCATCTTCAATCCTGACAGGGATTACCTGTGGCCTATCCCCGCGGGAGACAGACTGGTGAACCCGAACCTCACCCAGAACCCGAACTGGTAGCAGTTTCGTATTATCATAGCAGATCGGGGCGTGTCTCGCCCCGATCTGTTGTTTGAATACATCACCAAGGGACTTGAGAATCTCTTAATTATAAGTATGAAAAAGTATCTGCTGTTTATCACCATACTGCCGGCCCTGCTCTTCGCAACCGGCTGCAACCGGAATCAGCTCCCCGCCTGGAAAGAGGGGTATCTTGACATCCATTCCATCAATACCGGCCGGGGCGAATGCACCTTCTACATCCTGCCCGACGGGACGACGATGCTTATCGACGCCGGTGAATTCTCCACGAACACCAATGTCCATCCCCTTGTCCCCCAGAAGCCCGATTCCCTGACCCGCCCGAGTGCGACCTATGCCCGGTATATCAAACATTTCCTGCCAAGGCAGGCCCAGGGAGCGATCGACTATGTCCTCCTGACTCATTTCCATATGGACCATATGGGACGGATCGAAGCGGATTATGCCACCCATCCTGAAGGAAATTATGTCAAGACCGGCCTCTCCGCCCTCTGCGAGGAGATCCCCTACCGGAAAGTCGTCGACCGAATCTGGCCGGACTACGATTCTGTCCGTAACGAGATCGGAGGGAAAGAAGGTCTTGCCAACTGGAAGAAGTACATGGACTTCGGCGTTTCGGAAGGAAAAATCAAAGCGGAACGGTTCGAAATCGGGTCCTCTTCCCAGTTCGTCCTATCCCATCATCCGGAACGATACCCTTCCTTCCGGATCCAAAACCAGGCCTCAAACGGCTGGTTCTGGGACGGAGAGAAGGCCGTGGATGCCTTTGACGGAAAGATCCGGCGGGAGAATGCCTCTTCCTGCTGCCTGCTTCTCAGTTACGGCGACTTCGACTGGTATGCCGGCGGAGACTGCGCCGACCGGAAGATCGAAGTTCCGATAGCCCGCTCCGTCGGACGGAGAATCGAGGCGATGAAATCCAACCATCATCTCAGCTGGCATACGATGGACACGCTGACCCTCGCCGTACTGCAGCCCCGGGTCATCGTCTCCCAGAGTTTCTATTCGCACCAGCCCGATGTGCCGGTCCTGGAGACCAACATCTACTCCGACAAAGCCTATACGGGAGACAAATCCCTGTATTTCACCAACATCCATCCCTATACCCTCGAAGTGATGCCTTCCCTGGCTGAAAAGGCGGCTTCCCTTTCCGGCCATGTCGTCATCCGGGTAGCCCCAGGCGGTAAGAGTTTCAAGGTCTACATACTGAAAGACACCGACTTTTCTTTCGAAATCAAGTCGGTGTCCGATACGTATACCTGCCAGTAAAGACTACTTCTTAACGAATTCTACACGGCGGTTTTTCGCCCTCCCCTCATCCGTACCATTGTCGGCGATGGGCTCATGGGAGCCTTTGCCGACGGCGATGAGGCGGTCGGCGCCGATGCCGTTGGCAACGAGGGCAGCGACGATGGCTTCGGCCCGTTTCTGGCTCAGTGGATCATTCACCTTATCCGAACCGGTATTGTCACAGTGGCCCTGGACCTCGAACTTGATGGAGGGATCGTCCTGCATGATTTTGGTGATGCGGTTGATTTCGCCGGTGGATTCGGGCTTGATGGTGGCCTTGCCGGTGTCGAAGGTGATGGCGTAGGTAACGATCTTGCCCTCGGAAGCCAGGCGGTCATAGAGCGGCACGGCCCCTTTTGCGATGCGGACGTTCTTGATGAAGAAGGTATAGGGATCGTCATTGCTGGCTTCGAACCAGAGGAAATGCGGAGCGGCCGCACTCGGAATGTTGGCGACCCGCTGCTCGTCGAAATAGGCCTTGAGTGCACGCTTGTTGAAGGAAATGGCCACATGGTGCCACGCCTCGGTGGCGACATTCTTCAGTTCGTACCTTCCGCTTCTGACATCTCCGGAAGGAGTCTGCCACTCGTAGTCAATGGAAGGATTGAAGGACTCGTTTTTATCTGCGACAACACGAAAAGACATGGAAAATCCGCCCCGGTCCCCCATTATCTTCTCGCCGCTTGACAGGATTGTTCTGATATGCTGCCAGGCAGCCCAGCCGTGTTCCTGGCCGCTGAATTGGGCATCCCAAGGCTCCTCGGCACGGATGAAGATATCGTACTCAACAGTACATTCCTCTGTCAGATAGGTCTTTCCATCATTAAATAAAGGCGTAATGCCTCCGGATTGGGAGATGCAGAGGGCCTTGCTGCCGTCGATTTCCGTAATCTGCGCTTCCCCGTGAAACAAGTCCCACATCGAAGGAAATTCACCGAGCTGCTCACCTTCCATCGTATCCTCGAAGATAATCTCATCACCGGAAACGAAGTCGTAGTTGTTCCAACTGATTTGTGCGCCTGTCTTTCCGGTCCCGGCTTTCCTATTCTCTATGGGATTCTCCTCAGGATTATTCTGCTGCGCGTCACGCCCTTTTTCCTTTTTGTTTTTCAGCGCCTTGTCCACGGCATTGCCGACCGCATTTTCGACTTTTTCGCCGACTTTTTCCTCAACGGTCCGCCGGGCCCTTTCTCCGATGTTTTTCAAAATATTTTGCCCTGAGACAAACGGGGCTGCCATCATAAAGACAGCTAAAAGTATCAGATTCTTTTTCATAATGATATGACTAACGGTTAGACTTTTCGCAAAGATGAGGATTCGCACCCTCAAAAGCACCACCCCAAAGGGGGGAAATCGCTGAGTGGCAGACTGAATAAGCAAAATTTAACTATCTTCGCAGTATGGAGAAAAAGCTATTCATCCTTATACTCATCAGCCTTCTTTCGCCTTTCCAGGCAAATGCCGGCTACCAGGACCACCGCAACCGGAATCTCGATTCCCTTGAGGCTATCCTGAAGACAAACCCGGGGCCGGAAATCCTATACCCGACTCTTGAGCAACTTGCGTCAGGCTGTCTCCAGACGGACCCGCACTATACATCGATCCTCGCCCACCGTCTTGTTTCAGAATGCCCTCCCCTGAAATACCTTCTCCTTGCTGCTGACGGTGCCGTCCTGTTATCCAACCATTACAGGGGGCAGGGGCAGCATGACAGCAGCCTGTTCTACGCCGTCAGGGCCTATGAGTTTCTGGAACAGGCCAGGAGAGAAGGATATGAACCGCAGGAAAGAGACTCCCTCGCCCTCGACAACGCCTATTCCCGGATCTGCGGGACTTTGGGAAATGCCTATGTCATGCAAGAGGAGTTTGATACGGCGATTGACTATTACAAGAAAGCGCTGACGGTATTTGAGGAGCATCACTGGAAAGAAAGCACTTCCCTGCTATATGGCAATCTGGGATACCTGTATGACGAAATCAAGGATTATAAAAAGGCCGAGGAGAGTTATCTGAAAAGCATCGCTGTCGCCAGGGAAACAAAGGATTCCCTGATTCTCGCCAGGGCACAGCTGAGTCTCGGACAGTTTTATGTAGCCCGGGGAAAGTACAACAGAGCCCTTGCTTTCGTTACGACCGCTGATGCGTATTATTCCAAACATGAAGATGAGGAGTTCATGGGCAGGATCGAGGTTCTCGACGCTCTCTCCGCCGTCAACCGGAACCAGGCCCGCCTTTTCAGGACGCTCACTTTCTCCGCCTTGATAACGATCCTTCTGCTGATTGCTCTCTTTTTCCTCTTGCGGAAGCTCCGCATCGAGAAGAAAGCGCTTGCCGATACGGAAAGCGTCTTCGAGGAGACCCTGCAAGAAATCCCGAACCCACCTTCCGGGGATTCGGGAATCAAACTGAACGAGCGGGAAAGGGATATCATCCGGATGCTATCCGAAGGTATGGATTCCGCCCAGATCGCAGACAAACTCTTTCTGAGCAAGGAGACGGTCAAATGGTATAGGAAACGCCTCCTTGCCAAATTCGGCGTTTCAACCTCGGCAGCCGTTGTTTCGGAAGCGATCCGGAGAGGGATTATTCAAAACTGACTTTCAGCGTATAGGGGACGCCGTTGAGTACGTCGGTCCGGCCGCTGTACTCGACACCGTACTTCCCGTTACGTGACTCTACCGTCGTCTCGCAAAATACGGAAATATAATACTTTCCAGGAATCGGATCCTTAATGGTAAGGGTCTTGTCCGTCGTCGCGCCGATGGCGCAGTAAGGGGAATTGTCGCCGAAAGCGAAGCCTCCCCTGCGCGCGAAGAGCGACAGATCGAAATCCTTGCTCCCCAGGATTCCCTGCAGGTCAACGACCATCTTCCGGGTTCCCTTCGGGACCTGGATGGTAAAGTGGTGGAACTGGCGGTCTCCGATACGGGTCCATTCCGGTTTGCCCTCTGAGGTCTTGGCCGTCATTTCCCGCACTTCACCGGGCTTGAGGGCCGCTTTGACAACCGGACCGGCATTCCCGTCAAGGGCATAACGGACCATTGCCGCCATCAGGGCCAGATTGTCATCCTCATAGGCCCCTTCCGGATGGGATCCGCAGAGAATGACGCGGCCGGTCTTGTCAGACGCCTTATAGGCCCATATAACCGGCTGTCCATCAATGTCTTTCTCCAACTGCCGCCCTTTGGTATCGTAACGGGCGAGGACTTCCGTCCCCTTCGGGGCAGAGGCCATGTCGGCATAGCAGCCGCCATTGTGGCGTACGCTGTCGATATGGGTCTTTCCGTCGAAAGAGAAGCGGGCTTCAAGGGGAGAACCGTTGACGATATCGACGGCAGTATAGGATTTTTCAAGCTTCGTCGAAATCGTACATCCCGGCCACAGATTGAGATAGCTGGCGGTATGTTTGACCTTTCCGTCCGCATAAAGGACGCCGCGGCTGGCCACAAAGGCTCCGGCACAGGAGCCGAGGTAGCTGCCTCCGGCATTGACGAAATCACGGTAGTGCTGCCGTCCCTTTTCTTCCAGGGACTTGCCATGGGTTCCGGCACGGCCGCCGTTCATATAGATCATCCGGAAACGCGGTGCTCCGTCAGGATAGAGCAGGATGCCGTTCTCGTCTTCCGGGCTACCGCAGATCAGCGCCCGCTGGATCAGGGTATCCGCCTGCGTGAACTTATACGGATCGGTATAGCTGTGCTTCGTTGATACGAAGGCCTCCATCGACAGTCCGAGAAGATTCGTCACAGGAAGGTCCGTACGGGAAGTCAGCATAATCCCGCTGTCCATATAGACATCTTTGTAATAACCCCGGGCGGGGTTCTGGGCGCCGAGACCAATCGACAGAGCGGCAAACAAGGCTGCCAAAAGGGCGGTTTTTCTCATTTTATTCCAATAATGAATCAATTTTCTTCAGCATCTTTTCCCCTTCGTACCCGATGATCGTCTCGACCCGGGTACCCTCTTTCGAAACGAGCAGATAGGTCGGGAAAGCATTGGAATTCAACTGCTTGTAAATTGTTCCAAGCTGCCCGTCCGTCAAATAATAATGTTCCCCGCGGATATCCGGAATCATCTGGAGCCACTTATTCTTCGGAGAAGTCTCACTCGTAATATAGACGACAGTCAGACCTTTGAAACGCGTCTCCTTCAGCGGCTCCATTGCGCGAATCCCGATACGGCAGGGACCGCACCAGGTCGCCCAGAAATCGACGAGGACCGGCTGGCCTTTATATCTTTCCAGGATCGCATCCAGAAGCTGTCCGTCAGGAACATCGGGAACTTCCCGAATGCTTTCCGACATAGCCGTCCCTTCGAGGAGACGCTGCGCTTCATGCAGGCCATCCCGGAGCATCGGCGTATCAAGAGAATCAATATGGACAAAATCTTCCTCGGTCAGAGGCTCCCCGCCGCGGATTTTCAGAGCGTACGGAATCGCCTTGGAAATCTCAGCCAAAAGTCCTTTCCCGTCGGGATTTGCGAACCGGGCAAAAGGATAATCAGGATTGGACAGTTCGATATAGTTTTGCCCGAGAAGTGCCACTTCCGGTCTGTCAAGACCGATTCCGGACAGCCAGTCATAATCTTCTTCGCTGAAAACGAGGGGCTGGAAACCGGACCGGTTTCCGCCGGAGCGGACATGCTGAATAAGACGGATCCGGTCACACTCCGTTATCGCATTCAGTACATCATTCTTGATCTTCAGATCGAAAGCGGTCCGCTGGATCGGAGAGAGACTGTCGGCCGCCGCCAGCTTTTCCTCCATCTCTTCATATGTATCCCTGACGACCTGCATATAGTCCGCGGCCGTGAGAGCATCCTTCGCAAAAGAGCCGTCCTCGAAATTGAATGTATAATCCTTGTAACCTTCCTGCGCCTCAGTATAGGCCCCATAGGTACCGTCTACACGAAGCCGCAGAGTCCGGGGCTCGTCAAGTCCGAAGGCGTTCTGGGTGACAGACCGAAGCCCGGCATCGTATCGGATACGGACCTTTTCCCCCGGTTTGACGAGAAATGCTCCGGTTCCCAGAGTTCCGAAGGAGATAAAGCACTCGTTGGTTCCGTTCAGCCAGAAACGGAAAACGGCCTTTCCGTCATTGTCCAGCTGAGAGACAATCTCATTCTGGTCCGGCGGGAAAAGAGCGTTCTGATAGAGAATAACTTCCTGTTTCGGAAGTCCGGCAAAAGAGCAGCCGGTCGACAGTTCGACCGTGCTAATCCCAGAATCGAAGCTGAAGGAAGGAATGTCTTCCTTGGACAGGTCGTGCCCTTTCAATATTTTTATGGGTTTTCCCGTCAGGTCGATGTGATAAAACCGGTAATGCTGACCGGCTTCACCCTCGATCAGGCTGACATCCGAGGTCCCGGCCGGGAGCGGCTCGAAAACGAGTTTGAATTCCAGTTTTCCATGATCTCCGCCATCAGGCTGGGTATACGTTTTCCTTCCGGGGACGATATTCTCGCCTCTTATGAGCTTGAACCGCTTGTCTCCGGCCCAAAGGGAAGTCTCCTTTGAGAAGGAAAACCACTTGGAAGAATCACGGAAAGCCGTCAGTGAGATGACGGTTGCCGTATCGGACCGCTCGACGCGGGTAATTTCGATCTCTTCGGTATTCCGGAATCCGCAGGGAGGATAATCCACAATAGCAGGCATCTTCCGGCCGCAGGAACAGGTAAGGATTGCAGCCGCTACGACAGGAAGGAGGTATATCAGGATTTTTTTCATAGGGCATGAAACGATTTCTGCAAATATATTAAAGAGTTTCCATTATTGCACCATTACTTGCAGAGAAAAGACAGGCAAAAACCAAGATCAGAAGCGCAACGAGGGCAATGACCCAGAGGACGAATATGACCAGGCCCGGACGCCAGGACGGGGACTTGAACCGGAAGAGCATCAAGACACTTCCGTAAAGCATGCCGATAAACGGCAGGGTATAGACTGACACGGCAAGGGCCCGGACCCAGAACGTATGGATAATCGTCGGGAAATTGGGGAACTCACTGGTAATGTCGGTAATTCCTCCCTGGATCATCTCATTCAATCCCAGCCACTTCCATCCAAAAAGTCCCAGGGCGCCCCCGAAGAGTCCCGAGACGGCAATGACCAGCAGGATCAATCCGACGGAGACCTCTATGATCCTTCCGAAGGTCCCCCATGCCGGAGAATTTCCCACTTCGTGGATAGCGTCTCCGACGCGGGTCCCGGCCTCGCGGATGTTCCGGGAAATATCCTCCGCAGACCCGTTTTCGCCCTTGAGTTCCCAGCGCTGACGAGCCGTTTTCGCACCGGGCATGCTCAGCCAGAGAATCAGGTAAACGGCCGGGACCGTCAGTAAAACAGTCGGAGTCGAGTTGTCGGCGCCGATAAAAAATCCGCTCAATGCAAGCACCAGGAAAATAACCCTGAAGACCGCCGTCTGCACATCAAAATAAGCGGCAAGACCCGAGCATACTCCCGCAATCTTCGCATTTTCGAGGTCGCGGTAGAGTTTCTTCCGGGGACGGGTCCCCGGGGCTCCTTCCTGTGTCTCACGTTTGGGTTCTTCTTCCTCGATCTTCTCCGGCCGGCCGAGAATCTCGATGATGCCGTCGACCATTTCTTTCGAAACAACTCCTTCCCGGGATGTTTTCTCAAGCAGAAGTTCGGCCATCCGTTCCTCGATTCCTTCCATGATTTCAGTACTGGAATAGAAGGACTCCAACTCTTTCAGATAAGCAGAAGCGGTCGCTGATGCTTCCGTTTCCATCGTAAAGGCATATCCGCCGATACTGACTTGTTCTACTTCTTTCATCGTTTCAGCATATCTATTGCCTGGACCATATCCTGCCAGGCACTGTCCATTTCCTTGAGCTGCTCGCGGCCTTTATCGGTAATACAGTAGTATTTGCGGGGCGGGCCCTGGGTCGATTCCTCCCAGCGATAGGTCAGCAGACCCTGGTTCTTCTGACGGATCAGCAGCGGATACAAGGTTCCTTCTACAACGATCATATTCGCTGCCTTCAACTCTTCTATAATGACGGAAGCATAGGCTTCCCGCTTCGCCAGAATGCACAGGATGCAGTATTCCAGCACCCCTTTCCGCATCTGGGAGCGTACGTTGTCCACATTGCTTTCCATAACCGGCTACTTTTGATAGTTAGAGAATTTGGCAAGGTTTTCTGCAGTCGGCGCCATCCCCCGAAGCTCGCATTTCTGCGCGGCTGTCTCGGCCTTCGGGACCGCGATCCACAGGATTACATAGATCCAGAAACCGGAGGTCCCGGCAACGAGGGCGACCAGCATCAGGACCCGGACCAGTACGACATCGATGTCGAAATAGGCCGCAAGCCCCGAGCAGACGCCTGCAATCCGGCGATCATCCATATCGCGAAAGAGTTTGCGGGGGACTTTCGCATCAGCCTCAGGCGAATTGACGCCCGGCATCTCGCTGCCGTCAGGCATCCCGAGTTGAGATATCACCTTCTCGACCATGGACAAATCCACAACGCGCAACCCACTCCCGACCTCGGCCGTAAAAAGTTCCGCGATCCGGGATTCTAGATCGTCCATCACCTCCCCCGCCGAGGCGGAACCGAGGCGACTCTTAAACAGAGTCAGATAGCTGTCAAGCCTTTTGTAGGCATCTTCATCGATGGTAAAGCTCCTTCCACCGATACCGGCATTGATTACTTTCTTCATGGCACAAAATATTTGTTGATGCAAAGATATAAATAATTTTTACTACTTTGCAATACAAAGTACAAAAAATTTCAAAAAACTGACAGACCGGATTCTTCGCTTCGCTCAGAATGACAGGGTGTCAGTTTTCAAAAAGACTGAATTTCAGTCTGGAAAATGCTTAAAATTCCTGTTTCTTGCGCTTCCAGTTGAGGATCGGGAGGAGGAAGGAGATGACGGCCGCTCCTACCCAGAACCAGCTGACCAGCGAGAAGTCATGGACCTCGGCCCCGGCAGCGTTGATGATGCGCGGATATTTGTCAAGCAAGACACCGGTAATGATGTTCTGCAGACCGGCAGCGGCATACGAGGCCATACCGACAATACCCAGAGCGGCACCGGTCGCCTGACGAGGGACCAGATCAACGGCCATGAGACCTCCGAGGAAGCTGATCAGGACACCGATGGCAATTCCGAAGAGAACCATAGAGAGGATAGCAACCCACTTCTGCGGACCTCCGAAGAGGAAGAGCGCGAGAGAAATGGCCTCGAGTACACCGGCGACAAAAGCGGGATACTTGCGGTCACCCTTGAATACGGCGTCGGAGAGCCAGCCGGAGAATACGGTACCGAGAATACCGAAAATCGGGTTGATACCGACGATCGCACCGGCCTCGGTCAGGCTATAACCCCGGGCCTCCTGGAGGAAGATGATACCCCACTCATTGATGGCATACCGGCTCATATACATGAACGCACTGGCAAGGGCAAGGATCCACACTCCGGGATTTTTGATAACGGCTTTCTGGAGCTGGCGTGTCTGGGCTCGCTTTTCCTCCGGAGAAAGGGTCGCTTCCTCTTTCGCCTCGCCCGAGAGGACCTCGATGGGAGGAAGGCCCTTGCTCTCCGGCGTATCGTGCAGGAAGAAAAGGATGATCAGGACACCGAGCGCGCCGGCAAGGGCAGCTCCGAAGAAACCCCATTTCCATCCGAAGGCACCGACGAGGGCGGTCACAAAGACAAAGGACAGGCCCTCACCGATATTATGGGAAGAGCTGAAAAAGCCATAGAATGTTCCCCGAATCTTGAGCGGGAACCAGCGGGAAAGACCGATGATGGCAGGCGGAGCACCCATGCTCTGGGCCCATCCGTTCATCGCCCAACAGACAGCGAAGGAGAGGAATAGGACGGAATTGGCAATCGATCCGTTGAGCGCACTCACGCCGAGAACACCCATCGTGAAATTCATTGCAACGGAAATGATGAGGCCGGTGGCCATGAAACGCTTTATGTTGGAGCCGTCACAGAGGAACCCGTTGACGAACTTTCCGACGGCATAGGCCCAGTAGAGGCAGGCACCGATGATACCGAGCTGGGTCGCATTGAGCAGTCCGGCATCGATGAGCGGCTGCTTCATTACACCCATTGAGAGGCGGCATACATAATAAAGGGCATAGCCAAACGTCCCCGCAAGGAAGGTCTGGAAGCGGAGACTCTTGTAGGTCTTGTCCACCTTGGCGGCAGAGACCTTTTCAGCGGACGGGCCGCTGACTTTGTAAAAATCTAAAAATCGATTGGCCATAATTATTAATTAAGGATTAAACTTTCTGGGGAATCGGAACAGGATCGACAGGATCGCCATCAGTCCGAGGACAAAGGGATAGTAGAGATAGGCTGTAATCGAGATGGCCGACACGCCGGCCAGTCCGGAAGCCATCAGCATCTGTGCTCCATAAGGGATGATTCCCTGCACCAGGCAGGAGAACGTATCGAGAAGGCTCGCCGTTTTCCGGGGATCAAGGCCGTACTTTTCGGTAATGTCCCTGGCCAGCGGGCCGGTTGTAATAATCGCAATCGTATTGTTGGCCGTACATAAATTGACCAGGCTTACAAGGGCCGCGATGCTGCCTTCGGCGCCGCGTTTTCCGGAAATCCGGCGGGTCAGACGACTGATAATGAAGTCCATGCCCCCGTTATACCGGATCAGGGCCAACAGCCCGCCGGCAAGGAGGGTTACAATAATCAGTTCTCCCATTCCGGCTATGCCGGCTCCGATCGAGGCCATCCAGCCGACCCATCCGTAACTTCCTGTGGCAAAGCCGATGATCCCGTTCACGATCGTCCCGATCACGAGTACCGTCACGACATTCATCCCGGAGAGGGCCAGTCCGATGACAAGAAGATAAGGGACCAACTTGACGAATTCAGCAGGCTCTGCGACGGGGGTAGCCTCAACGGAAAGGCCCAGAACTACATAAATCGCAGTTACAATGAGTGCGGCAGGAGCAGCAATCCAAAGATTGACCCTGAATTTGTCTTTCATGGAACAGCCCTGGCTTTTTGTTGCCGCAACGGTTGTATCGGAAATGAAAGAGAGGTTATCTCCGAAAAAGGCTCCTCCGACAATAATGGCCGTCATCAGGGGGACGGGCGTTCCGGTCTGAGCCGCGATTCCCGTCGAAATCGGAACCAGGGCCACTATCGTTCCGACGCTCGTTCCGACTGCCATGGAAATAAAGCAGGCAGCCAGAAACAGGCCGGCATAGACCAACCGGGCCGGCAGCACGGAAAGCGTCAGCCGGACGGTCGCATCGATGGCTCCGATATCCTTGGCTGTCGAAGCGAACGCCCCGGCGAGGACGAAGATCCAGATCATCAGAAGGACGTTCCGGTCTCCGGCTCCGGAAGAGAAAACCGATATCTTCCGGTCTGTATCGATCCCGCGGGTTATCAGCATGGCATAGGCGGAGGCGATGATGAAGGCCGCGGCGACCGGAACCTTGTAAAAGTCACGGGCAACGATCGAAGTGATGACGTAGACCGCCAGAAAGACCAGCAGCGGGCTGAGTGCCATCAGACCGCCCATCGGGTTTCGGGAACGTACCGTCTCTTCAGATTTTTCCGTATTAATTGCCATTCAAAGCCTCTGTCAGCGGGACAAAGGTATATCCTTTAGCCCTTAGTTCATCAATCAAACCGCCCAGCCGGTTGTAAAACTTATCGGTCCGCTGGTCGACGGTCCCGAGATGGATCAGCATGATATGTCCTCCGAGGCCCTGTTCGCGCTCGACCTTCCGGATCCTGTCCAGAATCTCATCCGAACTGAAATAACGGTTCATGCCAGGATGCGTATAGTCTCCGTTGGTCAGGGTTCCGGGCGTATAGTTGACAATCTGGAGTCCCATTTTCCGTGCCCACGAAGACACAAGCGAATTGTAATGTTCATAAGGAGGAATGAAATAGGGGGCGTCATGGATACCGAACTCGGCCATCTTGGAATAGCTCCGGATCAGGTCGTCCTGGAACTCTTTCTCCGTCACCAGCATGCTGTCCCGGTTCTCCCAGGAAGAATACAGCAGGTGACCGTAACTGTGGCTCCCGACATAATGTCCCTCGCTGACGAGACGGCGGATCACATCGGGAAACTTCTCATAAAACTCGCCCGTAAAGAAGAATCCGCCCTTAATGCCTTTCCCGGCAAGGGTACGGATGATCGGATCCGCTCCGTCCGCCATGTCCGCGGCCGTGAAAACCAGGGAGATCCGTTTCCGGGAAGGATCGGTCCTGATAATGCCTCCCTGGGAATAGACATTCCGGTCGGTTGCCGTCCTCCCCGAGGCCTTCCTCCCGCAGGACTCATAGTAGGAAAGCGGGAAGGTCAGGCACGCGGTTCCGTCCATCGTCGGCTCATTCGTGGAATAATCATAGGTAGAATCATGGTAAACGCGGTCTCCGGGCTGGAAAAGGGCATAATCATTTCCGCCTTCCATCGAAACGCCGTAAAGGCTTCCGAATATCGTCGCATAGACCGGGCCGTCTACCAGACCGCCCGTAGCATTGCCAAGTCCGAGACGCAGGATCCATGAATGGGGCTGCCTGGGATAGTTGCCGCCGAGCGGAAGTTCGACGATCATGCTGACGCCCCAGGGATTGCACCCGAAAAGCCAATCGCGGAGAGCACCCTCCATTTCCTCATACTTCTTGTCGCCGGTCAACTGACGGTACAGGATGCACTGTGTCAGCATGGCGGTCGTCAGGTTGTTCGAGCACCAGATCCCGGGAACTCCGTACAGGAAGGGCGTCCCCTTCGCTTTCCGATAGACAGCATCGATGCCTTCCCTCATATGGGCGATGAATTCTTTGCGGGTCTTGCGGCCCCCCTCGCTGGCGAGCCTGTAGTGGCCCATGTTCATGAAAGGATACCACTGGTAATGGCGGGCCGTATCGGCTCCCATCCAAGGCGTTATCGGCTCTTGCTTTCCATAAGCGGCCGCTTGTTTGAGATATCGTTTGTCGCCGGTCTTACGGAACAACTCCGCTGCGGCGAGTTCCATATCATCGACCCAGTTGCTTTCCTCGTAGATATAGGGAGAGGCAACTGACGCAGTCTGGCAGGCTCCCGGTTTGTCGACGCCGGCCTGGAATGCTTCGGCGGCCTTGGCTCCGATCTTATCGGAAAATTCAGGATAGAAGGGCCTGAGCACCGCAGATCCATAGGAAAAATCCGAGGCGAACTTGCCTGTCGTGCTTGCGATACCTTCCGTATTGTTACGCCTTCCGGTCTTGCGCCCTCTCATCTGAGGCTCTCCGCTGCAATAATAGACAGGGCGGCCGTTGCCGGGTCCATACCCGTAATCAGCCGGATCGTTATGGGGGTTGCGCATACCGACATGGTCCCGGTCATCCGCGATCTGATTATAATACTCCCCCGGTTCCGGATTCATCCGGTCGAGCCAGTCCATTCCCCAGTACACTTCATCGATGATATCGGGAATCCCGTTCGCCCCCGGGGTGCCATCCGCCTTGAAACGGTCTGTAAAGACCTCCGGATTCTGGTCATAAGCGAACATCATCTGATAGATCGCGTTGGCGGACGTTGTCGTATACTGGAGGCAGTCCGTTGCATCGTGCCAGCCCCCCGTTACGTCGATATGCTGTCCGTTCCGGGTCGGATGATAGACGATGTATCCGTCTTTGGTGTGGCAGCTGTCCTTGATGAGAGGATTCCATCCGCAGCGGCGGCTCCGCATGTAATTCAGGACGAAATCCGCAGCTCCGTCATAGACCCGGTTCCCGACGGGAAAAACCTCTGACTCCGCATCCGCAAAGCGGATCCGATAGGTTCCTTCGCGCGTCAAGCCGCTGAAATTCAGACGGAATGTCGCCCGCATCTGTCCCATGGGACCGGTCGCTACGGCAGGACCCGTAAAGACCGTCTCCCCGGAAAAGACATCGACGATCTCGAAACTCCCTTGGGAAACTCCGGGAGTCGTCGTCATCAAGACGGCAACTTTTGTCGACTCAGGCAGATAGCCCAGCTGATTGATCCGGATCCAGGATTCGGCATGGAGTGAGACAGAAAGGGCTGCGAGAAAAATGGCGGCAAGGATTCTTTTCATATGCAAAGTTCACTTTGAAGGGTAAATATAGTGATTTTTCAGCTATCTTTGCCTAAAATGGACAAAATCCTTCTCCACGCCTGTTGCGCTCCGTGCTCCGGAGCCATCATTGAATACCTGATTCATGAGGGATTCCGCCCCGTCGTTTTCTACTCCAACAGCAATATCGTCCCCTATCAGGAGTATCGGAAACGGCTGGACGAATGCCTCCGTTACGCCAGGGAATGCGGTCTGGAAATCGTTGAAGACACCTATGATCATACAGCGTGGAGATGCATTGCCGAAGGCCTGGAAAAGGAACCCGAAAGGGGAAAAAGATGCCTGGAGTGCTTCCGGTTCCGGCTCGTCCGGGCTGCGAAATACGCCTCCGAAAATGGATTCGATACCCTGACGACGACCCTTGCCTCTTCCCGATGGAAGGATCTCGCCCAAGTCGACGAAGCGGGCCGGTACGCCTGTTCTCTCTTCCCCGGCGTAACCTGGTGGGGGAAAAACTGGCGGAAAGGCGGACTGCAGGAGCGCCGGAATGCCATCATCCGGGAACAGAATTTCTACAACCAGACGTTCTGCGGATGCGAATTCAGTGTACGTCCAGAAACGTCTCCGCATAGATCGGACGTCCCTCTCTGTCCAGTCCCTCCACAACAACCTTAAACCGTCCGGGCAGATCCGGAGTACGGATCTGCAGGGTACGTTCCGAGCCGGCACCGACTTCGATAAGGGGGTGCCAGAAGATCGTCTGCCGATAGTCTTTTTCCTGAAGGACACGTCCCGTATAAGCGATGGGGAGGGAAGCTCCCTGGAAATCAAAGACACGGGTATGGTCGGAAAATTTCAGGGCGATCGACCCATTCTTCTTGGTCTTGAAATTGACAATCCCCCGATAGAACTTCGCTCCGAGGGTATAGGGTGCGGAATAGATGCAGATATCCTCGAAAAGCAAAGCGTCATAGTCGAGAAGCCGGGCATGGTCCGATACGACGACCCCGTCAAGAAGGACAAGGATATCCCCCATATAATACGTCAGGGAACCGGTCTGGTCGGTATAGAGCATCTGGATCTCCTTTTCCTTCGAGATCTTTCCCTTCCGGATACGGAGTTCCGGCACGATCTCGACAACCACTTCCTGGACGGTCGGGAAACGGGTATAGTCATCCAGGTGATAGACGATGGCATCCGTCCCCTTCAGAAGCAGGTTTTCCCGCTTCGGGAGCAGGTCGACAAGCGTATCGAGAGCGGCCGTCCGCTGCATCTGCATGGACGTCTGGCGGGCAATCAGGTCTTCCCGGAGATCCGGAGACAGGACAAGGGGAGGAAGATCGGCTGAAGCTGGACGGAGAAACGGAGACTCCATCAGCAGGAAACAGTCCTTTCCTTTTTCAATTCCGAGCAACTCGCAGACAAGTTCCCGGTCTCCGTAGATATTATTCGTAAAGAAGACCGCTTCCCCGTCCCTGATGGCAGAGACATAGGTATCAGAAGCCGCTCCGGCCGTCGAGATGACCGCAAATTGAGTCTGGTCATATTTTACTTTGTCTTTGTCCGGACCTTCAACAGTCCCCCGAAGGATCTCCCCTTCGTATTCCGGCAAGACATCTTCCGTCAGAGAAATGCTCCCCGGAGCCGGAAGCCGGGACAGGAAATCGGCGACTGTTCCGTTTCCGGGATCATTGATGCCGTCCTGCAGCGAGACGGAGACGCTGAGCGTTGCGTCACTCCCGGCGTTCTCCAGAATCAGGGGAACGCTTGTGGAAGTCCTGGCTTGCCGGCCGATCAGCGCACGGACGGCCCCGGATTCCTGCTTTTCAGGATCGCGGAAGACATACTCCCCGAATTCGGCGATACGGACCCCGCCTTTGACCCGGCGGGTCGACTGGGTATTGAAGATGGAGAGGATTTTCCCTTCTTCCAAAAATGAACGGCCCGTTTCATTCCGGTTCTGGGCCGTGTAGGCAATCAGCCGGTAGTTGCCGGTCGGCAGGGAAGAAGGAATACGGAAAGCGCCTCCGCCCCGTCCCTGGTTCAGGGCGATTTTCATCGTCATTTCCGATCCGGTCGCGGAAACGAGCTCCAGATAAGCGATTCCGCTGAAATGGGAAAGGGCCGGTTCGGAGCCTGAGGCATCCACGCAGAAAGCGGAGCACCAAAGCATATCCCCGACGACATAGGCAGACCGGTCCGTCGTCACATAAATCCGCTCGACCAGCCTGTTTTGGGCGGATAGCGCCATCGTGGCGAGGGAAAGGATGAAGAGCAGCAACGTTTTTTTCATACTCATCTGTGATCGTTGGGCCAGTAGGCCGGTTTGATTTTGGATCCTCCGTCAGCCACGCAATCGATGCACCTGCGCTGCGCCCAGGCAAGGGCTGTCTGGCGGATATCACCCGTAACGATGGTCCATTCCTTGACCGGACGGTACCCCATGGCGTAGTACTGCAGCGGAGTCATGTCCGTATAGTCGGGATGGAAGAGCTCGAATTCATAATTCGGCGCCATATAATACCGGCCGTCCATGAAGGCCCTGCGGGTCTTTACCGTGGTGGCACTGACATACCCCAGCACAATGGCCGTACTGTCCTCAACGCAGGTGATGTTGCCCCGAATCTCGCTCGGAGTCGTTTCAAAGAGGCTGCCGCCCTGATTGGAATTCTTATACAGGGTTTCATGGTACTCATACGCCTCCCGGGTCAGGGCCATGGACTTGAGCAAGATCGAATACATCTCCTGGCAACGGTTGTTCCCCCGCGGGAAACGCGCGATACGGCAATGCTCCGCCTTGGGTGAGACGAGCCCGCGGGTACTGTATAAAACCTGCTCGCGCGGGGTTGCGGAAAGCCAGCAGTTGTAGACATCATTCTCCCAGTCTTCCGGCATCGGCAGAATCCGTCCGGACCCGACATCGAAAAAGAATTCGGGCTCGAAAGGCGGATGGAACTCCCACGTTTCCTCGTAATCGAAACGGAAATACGCATCTCCCTCTTTCTCGGCATGGGCATCGGCACGAACCTCGAGCCAGACCCCGTCCGTATTGAAGGTAATCGCATCTATCACAGGCGCTTGCATCACATCAAGCCAAGGCGTTTCATAGTGACGGACCTCGGTTGAGAAGGTCCCGTCCGCATAGACCTGGCGGGCAATCTCCACAAAAAGCCTGTACTGCCGGTCAGAAGAGGCGGACACCGTATTGATTACATGGGCAGAGGCATAAGGGTCATAATGCGCAGGGTACGTCTCACCGGCGCTGTCTTCGAGACGGACCGACACGGTATAACCCTTCTCCAGGGAAAGGTCCTGGCGCGTCGTGCCGGAACTGGCCGCCTGCGTGAGCGGAACCATCTTCCTGACAGCGACTTTGCTCTCCTGACCGATCAGGACCGTGCCGTCGATAACGATGGTATCGTCATCGAGCTCATCCCCGAAATCCGGGGAGAAAGGATAGATACAGGACCACAATGAACAGGCCGCTGCGAGGATGGCAAGATACTTTTTCATCAGAAGAGGATATTCAGGTTGATATAGGGGATCTGGGTCGCAAAGACCGAGAGCATGTATCCGCGGATCTGGTTCCCGTGGTTCGTGGTAAAGTAGACGGAATAGGGATTTTTCCGTCCGGTAACATTGTAGACACCGATCGTGATGGAGGTGTGGGCCAGGGCTTTCAGGTAGTGGCCCGGATCGATATTGACGGCGGCATCGAGACGGAAATAATCCGGGATCCGGTACGAATTCCGGGCAGAATAGGCCAGCCTCAGACCGCCCTGATAGAAATACTGCCCGACCGGAACGGTTACCGGACGTCCCGTCGAATAATCGACGTTCACGGAGATGCTGTAACGATGGGTCAAGGCATAGTTAAGCGCGAGTTTCAGGTCATGGGGCTTGTCATAAGGAGCATTGTACCAGGCTCCTCCGTTGATTGCTGCGACTCCGCGGTCTCCGTCCTCGCGGAGGAAGGTCCGGGAGTAGGAATAGGAAATCCAGCCATTCAGCCGTCCGACCGTCTTCTTGGCCATGAATTCGACTCCGTATGCCTTTCCCGTCGTCTCGACCAGATCATCGGCGAGGTTCGGATTCATCGACAGACGGGCGCCGGACTTGTAATCGAGATACCGGTACATCCGCTTCCAGTATCCTTCGAGGGAAAGGTCGACCGTACTGTCAAAGACAGTCCAGTATACGCCCCCGGCGCCCTGCCAGCCGTCCGTCGGCCGGATCCGGGCATCGCTGAGTTTCCATGTATCCATCGGAGAGATGGAAGAAGTGTTGGAAATCAAGTGGATATACTGCTTCATGGTATTGACGCCCGCTTTGACCGTAAAGTTCTCTACGGGAGTATATTTCCCGGAAAGGCGGAACTCGGGGCCCCCGTAGAAATGCGAGGGGGCCCGCGTCAGGAATCCGGAGAAACGGATGCCGGCATCCAGCGAAAAGACATCGGAGAGCACCCAGGTATCCGACAGATAGACAGCCGGTTCGATGGCATATTCTGTTGCGAGACTGGCCGCCTCGACAGACGTGATTCCTTTCTCCCGATGAACGGTTCCGTCTGCGTCTTCCACCTCATTGTCAAAGACATAGGGCTTGAGGTCCCCTCCGGAAAGCCCGTATCCGACCGCAGAAGCGCCGGCCCCGACGGTATGATTCCCGAAGACCCGGGTCCACCCCGCCTTGAGAAATGCCTGACGGATGTAGGTTTCCAAGGTATATCCGATAAGTTGATCCCCGTCTTCGAGGCAATTATAGAAATGGTCATAACCCGTGCTGACCGTCAGGGCACCGCCCCCCTCGGTCTTATGGGTATACCGGAGGGATGCATTGAGATTCCTGTAGCGGAAGGTCGTATCATTCGAGAAAGCGAAACGGTCCGTCGCCCAGTAGCCCGAGGCCTGCAGGATATCATCCTCCGTAAAGCGGTGGGTCACGCCGAGGTTGACATCGCTGAAGGAAGCGGATCCGTTGGCATACCCGCTGGTTTTCGGCATCTGCCGGAGGAGCCAGTCGGAATAGGTCGTGCGGCCGCCCATGATAAAAGAGGTCTTTCCCTTGGCAAGGGGGCCCTCCAGATGGAACCGGCTGGTCAGGAGCCCGATACCGAGGGATCCCTTCACCTTTTCCATGGATCCTTCCTTGCTCCGGATGTTCAGCACCGAAGAAATGCGCCCGCCGTATTCCGCCGGGATGGAACTTTTATAGAGTTCCATGTTATCCACGATATCCGGATTGAAGGACGAGAAAATCCCGAACATATGGCTCGGATTATAGATCGTATTGTCGTTGAAAAGGATCAGGTTCTGGTCGGAAGCGCCTCCCCGTACATTGAATCCGCTCGAGGCCTCGCCGACGGATTTGACACCCGGAAGCGTCAGGACCGCCTTCAGCACATCCCCCTCGCCGAAGGCGGACGGGATCTTGCTGATCGTTTTCATGCTGACCCGTTCCAGGCCCATCTTCGTCGTCCGGTGACTCGCCATGCTCTCGGCCGATACGATGGCACTCCGAAGGGTCGTGATCTTTTCAGGCATGACGACGTCGAGTCCCCCGTTTCCATGGACGATAATCCTCAGGTGCAGGTCCTCTTTCGTGTATTCGCTGAAATGGAGCATGTTTTCCCCGGCGGGAAGCGAAATGGAATAACGGCCGTCTTTGTCCGAGCGGACATAGGTCGAGGTCTTCTCATCCCAGATGACGGTCCCGGGGATCGGAAGGCCGTCCTGGGAATCGGTCACGCGGCCCGTCACCTTCCCCCTGGGAGCATCTTTCCCGTCAACGGGGACTCCGATCTCATAGACTTTGTTCTGGTAGGTCACCTGCTGGTCGGACTCGCTCCCATAGGATATTTCCTCCGTTTCCGGATTGAAAAAACCGGCCGCAAGGTCTTTCCGCTGACTATCTTCCCTGATCACCTGCCCCGACACCGACGGGACAAACCCCTCTCCGCCTCCCTCATGCCAGCGGTCCGTATGCTGTGCGAACCAGCCCGCCGGACGGCCGTCCCCATCCAGGAAAGCCATGATCTGCGGAAAAAGCCGTTCCAGGGGATAGTCCCGTCCCCCCAGCGCATTCTTGGAAATGAAACGACGGATCTCTTTCTTTCGGTCCTTATAGAGGCCCGTCAGGTCACGCATCCTTCTGAGGCGGATCAGCTCACCGTCTTTCAGGATATAAAAACGCTTCAGCTGGGAGAAATAGGTAATCACATCGGGGTCATAGTCCGGATCATGATACCCGATGATTTCCCCGTCTTTCTCACCGGGACTGGACTGGAATTCCTTGTCGATGCGCAGGAAAACAGGAGACGGACCGTCATGAATCAACTGGAAAAATCCTTCTGGTGCCTGTTCTACGCCGAGATACCTCAGATTGACGAACCGGTCTCCTCCCTTGGTGAACCAGGCGACCTGGCTCCTGTCAAGATAGATAGAAGAGGTTGTTTCGTCAATCCGCGCCGCCAGTTCATGGACATAAGCATCGATATTGAGCGAAACATCCCGGTACAACTTGCCGTTGTACATCACATCTCCCTTTTCAAAACCGGACGGGGACCAAAAATAAGTCCCATTATAACGGAATGCATAGCGATTCACGACCTTTCCTCTGAAAAGCTGTGAATTTGTTCCGGCAGCCTTGCTGAAAATCGACTCTTCCAGGACCTCCTGGGCGAGTAGTGGGGAGAAAAGCAAGATAGCTGCCAGCAAGAGAAGGCACCTTTTCATGTTACAAATATAATACATTTTCCAACATGGGTGCCATTTGGCCGGATTTATTATTATAATGGCCAGAGAATCAGGCCGATCCGGTAGAAGAAGAAGGCCATTATCCAGGCGACGAGTATCGTATAGACGGCACAGAAAATCGCCCACCGCCACTTGCCCGTCTCATTCTTGATGGCAACAAAGGTAGCGATACAAGGGAAATACAGCAGGACAAAGACCATGAATGCCAGGGCGCCCGCTTTCGAGACGGACCCTTTCAAAGCCGTCTGCAGCTGGGTCTCATCGGTCATACCCTCGGGATCGGGGGCCTCAGCACCCTGAGCATACATCACGCCCATCGTACTGACAACCAACTCCTTCGCTCCGACGCCGGCAATCAGGCCCACGTCCATCCGCCAGTCAAACCCCAGGGGATCCAGTGCCGGGGCGATGGCCTTGCCGAGGTGGCCGATCATGGACTGTTCCTGCTGGGCTGCGGGAGAAAGGTCCTCATGATGCGGGAAATACCCCAGGAACCAGATGGCAATCGAGAAGAGCAGAATTGTCGTCGCCATCTTCTCAAGATACTGCTTTCCTTTTTCCCAGGTATGACGCCAGATCGCCTTGCCGGTCGGCACGCGGTAGGGCGGCAGTTCCATCACGAAAGGCAGATCATCATCCCTGACGAATTTCGACAGGACGAAAGCGCTCAGGACGGCCAGGACGATACCGAGCAGATAGATGCCCAGCAGGGCCGTTGCCGGATTCTCCGGGAAAAAGGCTCCGGCGAACAGGACAAAGATCGGAAGCCTCCCGGCGCAGGACATGAAGGGAATAATCGCAATGGTAATCAGACGGCTTTTCCGGCTCTCGATTGAGCGGGTCGCCATAATCGCCGGGACATTGCAACCGAAGCCCATGACCATCGGAATGAAAGATTTCCCGTGCAGGCCGATCCTGTGCATCAGTTTATCTACGATAAAAGCGGCCCGGGCCATGTACCCGGTATCTTCCATAATCGAGATGAACAGATACAGGATCATAATATTCGGAAGGAAAACCAGTACGCTCCCGACTCCGCCGATCACTCCGTCGACGATCAGGTCCTTCAGCCAGCCTTCTTTCATAAACTGCCCGACGAACTCTCCCACCTTGACGATAAACCAGTCGATCCAGTCCATCGGATACTGACCGACCGTAAAGGTCGCCCAGAAAATGAACCAGAGTAACAGAATAAAAATCGGGAAGGCAGCCCAGCGGTTGGTCACGACAGCATCGATCCGGTCCGTCACCGTCCGGCGCGGACGCTGCTCCTGATATTGGTGATAGGTTTCCGAAAGGGCTCCCTGGATAAAGGCATACTTGGCGTCCACGATGGCCGATTCGGGGTTTGTCTTCATCAGGGATTCGATCCGGGACGTTTCATCTTCCCGTGCGGCAATAATGGCATTCCGGTTCACGAGGCCCTCGATTATCTTTTCTATCTCCTTATCCCTCTCCAGATACTTGATTGCCAGATAACGCGTCGAATACCGGGTCCGGATCTCGGGATTCTCCCATATCAGGTCGCGGATCCGCTTTATGCTCATTTCCAATTCTTTACCGTGATTGATATGGATATGGCGCGCCAGTTTTTCATCATTGCGTTCATAGACGGCAAGCACGGTATCGAACAGTTCCGGAATCCCCCTGCCGTCGCGGCTTACCGTCGGGCACACCGGCATACCAAGCAGCACCGAAAGCTGCGCCGTATCCAGCGTATCTCCCTTGGCTTCCAGCTCATCGTACATATTCAAGGCCATGACCGTCCTGAGGTTCATATCGATCAGCTGGCTCGTCAGGTAGAGATTCCGCTCGATATTGGAAGCATCGACGACATTGACGACCACATCCGGGACGGTTTCGATAAGATTCTTCCGGACATACAGCTCTTCAGGACTATAGGCGGAAAGGGAGTAGGTACCCGGCAGGTCTACGAGAGTAATCCGGTATCCCTTGTATTCGAAATGACCTTCCTTGGCATCGACCGTTACGCCGCTGTAATTCCCGACATGTTCATGGCTGCCGGAGGCGACGTTGAAAAGAGAGGTCTTCCCGCAATTGGGATTCCCCACCAGGGCGACCCGGATCGTATGGTGGCGTTCCTCTGCGACATGGCGGAGAGCCGTTTCCAGTCGCTCCTGCTCCTCCATATCGACCGGAAGGCCCTGGAGGTGCTCATCCGAAGAAAGGGCTTCAAGGGCTTCCTTCTCATCGACGACTTCGATCTGCATCGCCTCTTCCCGGCGGAGGGAGACTTTATATCCGATAATCTCATATTCGATCGGATCCTTCAGCGGAGCGTTCAGGACGACGGAAACCTCTTTCCCCTGGATAAAGCCCATTTCGATCAGACGTTTCCGGAAACTTCCGTGTCCATTGACGCGGACGATGACCGCTTTCTCCCCTGTTTTCAGATCTGCGAGTTTCATGTCGATGTATGTTTTTTTTGCCGACGGCAAAAATACAATTTTCGGCATTATTCTCCTATCCTAATTTGTAACGAATCGTCACTGCCGGGTAACAATTAATTGGGAAAAGGTACTCGGGAACCGCGAAAAATGACTACCTTTGAATCCAACCTTTAACAAACAAAATATGACCAGACTGTCCGGCAAGATGAAACTCGCGGAGATGGTGGATCGCAATTACCGCCTTCTCGGCATATTGGCCAGGCTGGGATTCCAGCCCGGTTTCGGAGAAACAACCGTCGCTGAGGCCTGTTCCCGACACGGGATCGACCTCCCGACTTTCCTGATGATCTGCAATGTCTATTCTTCGGATGAGTTCATCCCGGCCGATGAAGAGCTCCGGGAGATTGACATTATGGCCGTAATCCGATATCTCCGGATCTCCCATTGCTATTATCTTAAAAAAGGACTTGTCACGCTCTCGAACGCCTTGGAGCAAACCCTGGAGCCATGCGGAGAAAAACAGAAGAAAGTCATCCGGACTTTTTTCGATCAGTACAAGTCCGAACTGCAGAAGCATTTCGAATACGAGGAGGAACAGGTTTTCCCTTATGTTGAGGCGCTTTCCGCCAGGAATGGATCCATGCAAAACGACCTGCGCCAGGTCGAAGATGACCACAGCAATATAGAAGAAAAGGTCGGAGACCTGAAAAACATCATCCTGAAATACCTGCCGCACGAATGCGACATCGTCTCCGTAGCCGATGTCCTTTCCTTTATCTATAATCTTTCGGAAGATTTGAAATACCACACCCGCATCGAGGACCATATCCTTGCACCCTTGATCACGAAACTGGAGGAGGGGAACAATGGCTAACAAGAAAGACGTGCTGATCATCACTCCTTCTGTCATGGTCGCCAAAGGGATTGAAAGCATCCTGGGTGACATGGGGGAATTCCGTGTCGCCGGAATTCTGTCCGATCTCGACAGGGGGAACGACCTGCGGCTGAAAAACATGGACATCGACATCGTCCTCCTGGACCCGTCCGTATTCGGGTACGACGCCCGGGGCGGGGGAAAGAGTTATTTCGCCGATTTTACGGATGCGCCGGTCCTGGCCCTGGTTTCCGCCGTCTCCGATGAGGATATCCTCCGCTCCTACGACGGCTGTGTCACGCTCTTCGACGCCCCGAATGTGATCGTCAGGAAATTGCGGGCAGCCCTGGAGACCAAACAGGACAGCCCGAAGAACGAAGGCAATGAGCTCTCATCCCGGGAAAAGGAGATTCTCATCTGCGTAGCCAAGGGGATGCTGAACAAGGAAATTGCCGACCTGTACAATCTCTCGATCTACACGGTCATCACCCACAGGAAAAACATTACGCGCAAAACAGGGATCAAGACCGTCGCAGGACTGACGGTTTACGCCCTCCTGAACAACCTGATCGACATCAATTCCGTTGAATAAAACCTAAAGGAGCCCGTCCGGAATGACCATCCGGACCGTCCGTTCCTCTTCATCGCGACCGATGAAAAGATCCTCATGGAACGGGACCAGGGTTTCCCCCGCAGGGGTCTCCACGACAAGACAGGTATTCCCGGGAATATCTTCGAAGTCCCGGATCGTTCCGACCTCTTTCCCTTCCGCATCAAGCAGGGTCCATCCCAGGATCCCCTCCTCCTCTTCCTCCTCCCAGCCGTCCAGGAAGACGGCTTTTCCGACCAGCTCTTCGGCATCTTCGAGGTTTCGGACCCCGGTTAGGGTAACCAGGGCGCGGTTCGTCCCTTTCGGGACAAAAGAATCAAAAAAGAAAGGAACCGGAAGTCCATCGAATTCGATGAACACCGGTTCCTGCAGCTGGATATCTTCCGGATCGAAGTCCCTGAAACTCAAGATCAGTCCGCCTTCGATTCCGTTGGATTTCAAGACCTGTGCGACCTGGAGCATTAAGCCTCCGGGGTCTCGGCCTGAGCCTCGGCAGCAGCGGCAGCAGCCTCTTCGGCAGCCTTGCGCGCAGCTTCTTCAGCCTCTGCTTTCTTCTTGGCAATCGCCTCGGCGCGAGCTTCGTTGACCTTGATTTCAGCGGCCTTGGCAGCTCTTGCCTTCTCGATCTTCTCGTTCTTGATGCCGGAGATCTTGGCGTTGACCTTCTCGTCTTTCTGTGCCTTCCAAGCAGCATACTTGGCATCTGCCTGAGCCTGCGTCAGCGCACCTTTTGCGACACCTTCCTGGAGGTGCTTGCGGAGAAGGACACCCTCATAGGAGAGGATGCGGCGGGCAGTCAGGGTCGGCTGGGCACCGACTTTGAGCCATGCCAGGGCGCGCTCATCGTTGAGGATGATCGTGGCAGGGTTGGTGTTCGGGTTGTAGGAGCCGAGCTGCTCGATGAAACGACCGTCACGAGGGGAACGGGAATCGGCCACAACAATGTGGAAGAATGCGAAATTCTTCTTTCCGTGGCGCTGGAGTCTGATTTTAACAGCCATTGTGAATCTGTTTAATAATTAATAAAAAGTCGTTATGTTTCCTTCCCGAGGAAACGGACTGCAAAGATAGTCATTTTTTTGTAAGGCCGAAAAAAATTCAGCAAAATATTTGCAAAGTCAAATTTTGTTCTTACCTTTGCAATCCCAAACCAATTCGCGGTAGTGGTGAAATGGTAGACACGCTACTTTGAGGGGGTAGTGCCCGTTGGGGTGTGTGAGTTCGACTCTCACCTACCGCACAAAGAGACAAGTTCAACTGGACTTGTCTCTTTTGCGTTGTCTCTGGACGTTATTCTATTACTTTAGTTAAAGATAATACATTCTGCCCGTTCCGGCGGGTGTAGGAGATCGAATCCATGAGTTTTCGTGTGAGCAAGATTCCCAGCCCGCCGATCGGTCTTTCCTGTGCATCCAGGGTCGTATCGGCTTCCAATACGGTTGTCGGATCAAATGGCTTTCCGGAATCGATGACCGTAAACCGCAGTTCTTTCCGGTCGCTGTCCGCGAGGATCGTGACAGTGCCCTGTTCATGGGCGGGATACGCGTAGTTGATGACATTCACCACCGTTTCTTCCAAGGCAAGCCGCAGTCCGGCCGCCGTTTTCCCGTCAAGCTGCAGCTCTCCGAAAAATGCTTTGACAAACGAGTTGAGCCGGTCAACTTCATCGATTTTATTGACCAGGGAAATCTGGTCGTGCAAGAGTTCTCCGGGGGCAAACTGCACCACAAGCACCGTCAGGTCGTCGCTTTGCGGCGCCTTCCCGGCAAATTTATGGGCGGCCTTGCTTAGGGATGCCACCAGGCAGTCCGGGCTTTGTTCCCTGGACTTGACGAAGGCGTTCAGAACCTCGACAACCCGCTCCCGGCCAAACTGTTTCCGCTCGACGTTCTTTGATTCGGTCAAGCCATCGGTATACAGGAGGAGCGTCGTTCCGGGAGATAAGGAGCATTTCTGCTCTTCAAAACGCGTATCGGGGAATACTCCGAGCGGAAGATTGGATTGGGCAGGCATCATGGAGACTTCGTCTGCGATGATAAAGGGCTTGTCGTGACCGGCCGACGCATAATAAAGCTCTCCGGAATACAGGTCGAGGCATCCCACAAAGAAAGTCACGAACATATTGCTGTCGTTTCCGCGGCACAGTTCCCCATTGAGCATCGAAAGAATCTGCGACGGACTCTCTTCCGTCCGGGACACCATCCGGAACAAGGAATGGACCACGGACATCAGCATCGCAGAAGGGACGCCCTTTCCGGCTACGTCGCCGATGCAGAAGAACAGCTTGCCGTCGCGGATGAAGAAGTCAAAAAGGTCGCCGCCCACTTCCCTTGCGGGTTCCAGGGATCCATACACGAAGGAAGGGAAGGACGTAGGCAGCATTTCCCGCTGGATGCGCTGGGCGACAGCCAGTTCCCCACTTATACGTGCCTGCTCCTCTGAGGCTTTCCGGAGCTTGGATTCGCTGCGGATGAACCGTTCGATCATGAAGGCCAGGATCGCAAGTCCCAGAAGGATCAACAAGACCTGCTGTCGGCGCATTTTCCAGATGCGGGCAAAAATCTCCCGGGTACGGTATACCTGTACGATCTGCCAATGAGGCTCCCTGACCATCTGGAAACGGCGGATAGACATATCCTTTCCCGTAGCTTCATCGGCACCCTGACGGATTTCCTCCAGGGCAGCTTCGACTTCAGCCTTTGGGGTCCGGCTTTCCGGAGGACCGGCCACCAGCATCCCTTCTTGTGTCAGCAGGAGGCCAAAGGAAGAGGAAAAAGGCTGCCGGGCATTCAAGGTATCGCCGAGCCAGGAAACGTCCATATCCAGGCCGCAGACCGCGGCGACATCTCCCTTCCCATCCAGAACCGGTACGGTATACGTAATCAAGTTCTCCACCGAATCCGCCTCATAGATATATGGATCCGACCAGAATGACTGCCGGGTTTCCAAGGCCTGTCGGAAGAATTCATTCTTCGTATAATCATGGTCAGGACCGGCCAGTTGCGAAATCGAGATGGTCCCATTACCCTTTTTCACATAAGGTTCGAACAGGCGCCCCTTGGAAGGATAGTAATCCGGAACAAAAGCCAGGAAACCACCCACCACATGCGGGTTGTCGTCAACCAGGTAAACCAGGGATACATAGGAAGAATCCGGGTGATCGAGATCCTGTTTAACTTTCCAGAGATTCTCCTTCAAGGTCGCCTCCGTAAGTTCCATCATGTGCCCTACGTCGGCTCCCATCGCACCCAGAACGACCCGGGCCCTCACGCCCATCTCTTCCTCCATGGCAGCCTTGACTCGCTCGTACTGCGCAATGGAGATCACCTCCACCAGAACGGCGGCCAGTACCATGACACCCAAACGGGACAATCTTCTCTTTTTGTCAATATCCATAAATCAGCTGCTGACGGCAGAGATACTATTCAAAGAAGCCGAAGGCCGCAATCTGGCGGATCATCTGGGTGATATACTCGCTGGAGGTATCGCTCCATCGGAAGCCCAGCCGGTGCAGGACGGTACAGGTATAGCGATTGTCCCGCTCGATGGTCAGGGCCTTCTGTCCATGCGCCACGTCCTGGTAGGCCAGGACGGCCGCGAGCAGCTTGGCCTTCTCCGGATCCTGTCCGGCCACCGCGATAGCCTGCTGGAACTCTTCCATCTCCACAAAACGCATGGACCCGCCTTCCTTTTCCATCACCATCAGCACATCGCCCAAGAGCTCCGTATGGTTGTTGAAGGGCTGGAAGACAGTACAATCCTTCGGTGTCGTCGCCAACAGAACCACAGCTTTCGCCGTCTCGTCGATCGGGGACATTTCCGTCAGCTCGTCATAGCTGTCAAAGGGGCAGCAGCCCAGGGTATGGAATACTTTGAGCCGCCCCATGTAGCTGTTGGAGTTGAAGTTGGCCTGGAACTCGCCGTCGGAGCTTCGTGGAGCCAGATTCCCCACTCGCATCACCTTGGCGCTCAGTCCATGGTGGGCGACGGCTTCCAGGATCAGCCGCTCGGCGAGGAACTTGGAATGGATATAACGGTTGTCCAGGAACTGGCCGAACCAAAGCTTCCGCTCGTCCAGTTTGGGGACCTGACGGCCGTCTCCGCGGTCGATCCAGATTTCGCCTACGGACGTAGTGGAGATGTGTACCAGCCGGGCACCGGTTCGCAAACAGAACTCCATGCAGCGCCGCGCGCCGCCGATATTCACGTCTTCAATGTCGGTTCCCTTTGAGAAATGCTTCACATTGGCCGCCGAATTGAATACGGTGTCGATCGCCGGATATCCCTCAGGGATAGCTTTCCCGAAATCAGCTGTGACGTCGCTGCACAACACGAAGAGCCGCTGGCCGAAGAGGTCGGCGAACGAAGACTCAAAATAATAGAAGAGCAGGTTTTTGAGCCTCTGCTCAGCCGCTTCCTGCGTCTTGCCGCGTACCAGGCACGTGATAGTCGTCGCATCAGAGTCGATGAGTTCGCGCAGCAGATGGATCCCGAGATATCCCGTAGCTCCGGTCAGCAGGACATTGCCGAGGGCCTGCCGCTCGCCTTGCAGGAAGGTTTTAATGTTGTTCTTCGGCAAAATGGCGTTGATGCCGCTGTAATCGAAGTCGTCTACGACCGTATCCGTCTCTCCTGCAGGAGACGTTCCGCTGACGAACTGCGCCAGCAGGCGCGGGGTGGGATGGTCGAAGACTTCACCATAGGCGACATGCTGGCCGGCCTTATCCGCCTCGATGATAACCTTTGTCACCATAAGGGAGGTTCCGCCCAGTTCGAAGAAATTGTCGGTGGCACCCACCTTGTCCAGCGAAAGCACGCCGGCGAAAATATCGCAGAAGAGCTTCTCCATTTCGCCCTCCGGTGCTACATAGTCCCGCTCCTCGACCTGAATCTGCGGAGCCGGGAGGGCGCGCCGGTTGACCTTCTGGTTCTGATTCAGCGGAATCGCCTCGATCTGCATCGTGGCGGCCGGGACCATATACGGCGGTTTACGTTCTCTGATGAACTTATTAAGTTCCTGGACATCAATCTTTTCGTCACTGACGACATACGCGGCGATAAACTTGCCGCCGCTCGGATAGTCAAAGGCCTGGACCGTCGCGTCCCTGATCCCCTTGAACTCCCTGATGACTGCCTCTACTTCCTTGAGTTCGATGCGGAAGCCCCGGATCTTCACCTGACCGTCGCTGCGGCCGACGAACTGGATGTTGCCGTCCGGAAGATAGCGGACGACATCACCCGTCCGGTAGCAGCGCATCCCGTTCCATTCGATATACGTCTCAGCCGTCTTTTCCGGAAGATTCAGGTAGCCGCGGCTCACTTGAGGTCCCGCCACCAGCAGTTCACCGACGGCCCCGAGAGGCAGGCGGTTCAAATCCTTGTCGATGATGAACAGGTGCAGGTTGTCCAGCGGTTTGCCGATAGGAGCGTTCTGCTCGAATTCCTTCATCGGATAGGTTGTCGTAAAGATGGTACACTCCGTAGGACCGTAGCCGTTGTGGAACTGATAGTTCGCCGGAGGAGTCAGCGGAAGCACCTTTTCCCCGCCGACAGAGAGGTGGCGAAGGGAATGGTTCTCGCAGTTCATCGCAAACTGGCAGCCCACCTGGGTCGTCATGAAGGAGTGCGTAATGCCCTCGTCGTCAAAATACTTATTCAGATCCGGCAGATTCAGACGGATATCGTCACCGATGATACAGACCGCCGCGCCGGTTGTGAGCGCAGGATACATATCCATCATGCAGGCATCGAAGCCGAAGGAGGCATAAGCCGCCACCTTGTCACCGGGTTTGAGGTCATAATAGCGCCGGTACCAATGGCAGAACGCCGTGAGGTTCCGATGTTCCAGTTGGCAGCCCTTAGGCTGGCCGGTAGAACCGGAGGTGTACAGCAGGATGAAGAGGTCCTCCGGCTTGGGGGCGCGCAACTTTGTTCCTGTCTTTGGCTTAAGGTCTTGCAGATCCTTGGTCAGGAGCACCGGTCCCTTGTAGTCGTTCACCTTTTCCAGCAGTTCCTCTTCTGCGATGAGGAGCCGGGCATCGGCATCCTGCATCATGAAATTCAGGCGCTCGGCGGGATAGCTGGGGTCCAGCGGCTGATAAGCGCATCCGGACTTCAGCACGCCCAGGGCGGACAGCACCATCCACTCGCTGCGTCCGATAAGGATGGAAACGACGGTTTCGGGACCCTTACCGGCAATCTCCTGGATCCGTGCCGCCAGGGCATCGGTCTTTTCGTCCACTTCCTTGTAGGTAAGCCGCACGTCATGATAGACAACGGCAAGGTTGTCCGGCGTCGCGGCCGCCTGGGCCCGGAAGAGCGAGACGACGGTCTGGGTCGCGTCATAGTCCACATCCGTGGCGTTGAAACGGTCCAGCAATTCCGCTTGCTTCCCGTCCAGCAGAGACTGGCTGCGAAGCGGCGCATCGACGGCTGCGGCAAAGGCGCTGACGGCCTTCACAACGCTCCCGGCCAGGCTCTGCATCATTGCCTCGCTGTACTGGCCGTTGTCGTACTCGATCGCTACGGAGGGTTTTCCCTCCACCTCGGTGATATAGAAGGCAATCTTGAACTTGGGAACATTGAGTTCCATGGTTTCATCGGCCTCGACAGGTTTCCCGCCAACGCGGTATTCGCTGAGGACTCCGATCTGATAGGCGAACATGATATCGGCCTTGAGACCGTAGTCTGCGGCGACGCGGGCGAACGGGTAGTCTTCGTGGGCAAGGGTCTGCTCGAAGGTGGCGGAACTCTCGTGCAGGAACTCCTTCACGGTCTGTCCGCCGATCTTCGCGCGGAGCGCCAGGGTGTTCACGAACATACCCATTGTATTGGAAACCTTCAGGTTGCTGCGTCCGTTGGAGATCGTGGTGATACATACGTCATCGCTTCCCGAGAAACGGGCCAGGCTGTAGAAAACGGCGCTGAGCAGAACGGCGGAAGGATTGACGCCCTGCGCTTTGGCCAGCCCTTCGGCGTCTTTCCAGACAAGGGGAGCCCAGACGCGGCCGTTCTCTCCCTGCGGCCGGGGATTGGTCAGGTCCGGAGCCAGCTCCGTCACACTGTCCACATCGGAGAGCCGCTCCTGGAAGAAGGCGGCGGAGGCGGCAAAAGCATCGCTTTGCTCGGACGCTTTCTGCTCCGTCACAAACTGCGCATAACTGCAGATCTCCGGCTCGATTTCCTTCCCGTCCAAAAGGTCGCAGATCTCATGGATGAAAAGGTCATAGGAATAGCCGTCGCAAACGAGGTGGTGGATATCACAGTAGAGGTAAAGTCCTTTTTCGGTCTGGACAATAGCATATCGGAACAGACGGTCCTTGGCAAGATTGAAGGGGCGGACGAAGCCATGGCGGAAGGAAAGGGCTTCCTCTTCGCTCATGGTATACTGCTCTACTTCAACCGGCGTTTCGCGGTCCCCCATCACCTGTACCACGCCCGTATCGTCGGTGACGAACTGAACGAAGAGGGCGGGATGGTTTTCCGTAGCCTTCTGTACGGCCCCGCGCAATGCTTCAACCGGAATATCAGTCGGCAGCGACAGGCATATCGGCGTGTTGTATAGTGTAGATGTCGGGTTCTTCATACAGTCGAAGTAGACGCCCGTCTGGGAGTAGGCAAGCGGGACGGAGGATGGAGATTCCGCCGTACCGGCCGCTTCCTGGACGCCGCCGGGGGCCGGAGCGTTTTCTGACAGGACAGTCTGGGCGAGGATTTCATTCTCAATCGTCTGGATGCTACCGCCGCCGGCAAGGAGTTTGGAATCCAGCTGCACGCCGAAACGCTTGTAAATCTGCGTAGCAAGCTTGATTGCCAGAATGGAGGTCAGTCCGGCCATGCGAAGATCGGTCGTTAAGCCGAAGGCGTCGGTGTTCACGACGGAAACGACCATCTCCTTGAGCTGCTGCTCCAGGACATTGAGCGGAGCGGAAGATTCTTCCTCTGCCTCCGCTCCCGCCCCGATGACCGGTTCGGGCAGGGCGCGCCGGTTTACTTTCTGGTTCTGGTTCAGCGGGATGGCCTCGATCTGCATCGTGGCTGCCGGGACCATATAAGGCGGCTTCCGGTCCATGATGAACGCATTGAGGTCCTTGACCTCGATTTTATCATCGGAAACGACATAGGCGGCGATAAACTTTCCGCCGGTCGGATAGTCGAAGGCCTGCACCGTTGCGTCCTTTATACCGGGGAACTGGCGGATGACCGCCTCAACTTCCTTGAGTTCGATTCGGAAACCGCGGATCTTCACCTGTCCGTCTTTCCGGCCGACGAATTCGATGTCCCCGTTTTCGCGATAGCGGACGACATCGCCGGTGCGGTAGACCCGCTTCCCATTCCACTCCACGAATGCCGCGGCCGTCTTGTCCGGCTGGTTCAGGTAGCCCCGGCCCACCTGCGGTCCGGCAATGATCAGTTCGCCCGAGGCTCCCCACGGGAGTTGCTTTCCGAAACGGTTGACGATGAAAAGCTCCACATCGTCATTGGGCTTGCCGATGGGGATATTGGGCTCATTCTTATCGACATAGTGGCTGCATACGTATACGGTCGTTTCCGTAGGGCCGTAGGCATTAAGCAGTTTGTAGGACGGCGGATCCATGCTCATGAGCTTTTCTCCGCCCGTTCCGAGCCACTTCAGGCCCGGGATGTCCGGGAAATTAAGCGCCAGCTGGGTCGCCATCTGGGTCGTCATGAAACAGTGGGTAATTCCCTCCTTAGTGAGGTATTCGCTGATGCCGGCAAGGTCGAAGCGGATATCGTCCTGAATGATGTAAATGGTCGCTCCGGCCCAGACGCAGCTCCAAAGGTCGAGCTGGAAAGCGTCGAAACCGTAACCGGCGTAGGTCGCATAGCGCGAACCGGCTTCCAGACGGACGTTCCGGGTATTGAAGTCGGCAAAACCCCGGAAGTTCTTCTCGGTAAGGACGACCCCCTTGGGGGTTCCCGTCGTGCCGCTGGTATACAGGATCACGAGGGCGTCGTCCCCGTCATAGGCAGAAGCGTCCTCTTTCATGAAGGAGAGCCGCTCTTCCGGATAACTGCTGTCCAGGGGAAGGGAGGTAAGGCCGGCCTTGGCGATTGCCAGCGGAGCCAGCACCATCTTCTCGTCACGCGGGACGGAGAAACCCACCACACGCTCCCCACAGCGGACGGTATAGGACGGGTCGATGCTGTCCGTCAGCCGGTCTACTTCGGCAAATGTCAGGCGCTTGTCTCCGGCTACGCAGAAGATGTCGTCCGGCCGCTCGGCGACATGCTGCTTGAAACGCTCTACCAGGGTAGGAAGGGCATCCGGTGACTTGGGCTCGGGATTCAGGCCATTCAGCCACTGAATCTGCTCCGGGGTGACGTATTCCAGATCCTTCACCGTCCCGGCCGTCATCATGGAATGCAGAAGGGCACCGTAGCTACGGGCCAGCTCTTCCATAAAGGAATCCGCGTAATCCGCGTTGTCATAGGCAAGCTTGAGGGTATAGACATCGTCCGTCTCGAACAATTCAGCGGAGAGTTTCCACCCAGGAGCCGCCTGCCGGAGATCCTCGTAGTGCACGGGGCTTTCTCCGAAATGGAGACCCCGCTTGCTGTTCAGTACAGACCCCTGATATACGAAGGCGACCTGGTTGTTCAACCCGAGGTCTTTCACCGCATCCTGGTAGGCATAATACTGCATTTCCTGCGTTTTCTGCATCTGGTCGGAAAGTGCGGCAAACACTTCTCCAAGGGGCATGTCTCCGGCAGCCTGGACGAACACGGGAAGGGTATGGACCATCATGGTGACAGTGGAAAGGGTGCGGCGGTCACGACCGAAGTAGACAGTACAGTAAGAGGCCTTGTCCTCGGCGCTGTAAGCCGCCAGGAGCAGCCCCCAGGACGCCTGCATCAGCGTACTTTCGCTGACATCCCATTTGCGCAGGATCTCCTGGATTTCTTCCTTGGATATGCTCAGGGGGAAAAGCTTGTAGCACATCCGGGCCTCAGCGCCGGCCTGCGTGCTCTGCGGCAGCGGCAGGGAATCCGTATCGGCTGCATCGCAGAAGGTCTTCGCGTACCAGTCCCTGGCCTCAGCCATCTTGGCATCGTCCGCACGGAGCGCCGCTTCTTCCTGGGCAAGGGTACCGCCGTCGACCTGTTCGCCGGCCGGTTTCTTCCCATTGAAACAGCGCTCGATCTCCCGCAGCATCAGGACGATGGAAAAACCGTCGCAGAGGACATGGTGGAAATCGATATAGAGCCATGACGTTTCACCGGCACCCTGATAGACCGCGCAGCGGTAGAGCCGTTCTCCGTGGATGTCCATGGCGGCGCCGAGGGCGGGCTGGACCTCTTCCAGCGAGCCGACAGGCAGAATCGGGACCGTCTCCTCCATCGAGGGGAAGGAGCCGCTCTCTACCCAAGGGGTACCGTCCTCATCCACAACAATGCGGGAAGCCAGGGACGGGTGGGCGCAGAGGGCTTCATAGACGGCGCTCCGCACTTTTTCGAGGTCCATATCCTTTGGAAGGTCGAAAAGTACCGGGTTCTGATAATTCGTCAGGGAATCGGAGGAAGTCACGCAGGCATAATAAATGCCCTGCTGGCTTTGGGAAAGGGGAAATCTCATGGGTATTATTCAGTAAAGCCGATTATTTCGTAAAAGTAGGTAAAATATTCTATTTTTGCAATGTGATTACGTTAAATACACATCCGGAAGATTTGGATATCAGAGAGGCTCTGAATCAAGTAGGCCCTCAGCGAAGGGAGGCCGCCCTTCGTTATGTGCGCGAAAGCGACCGAAAGCTTTCACTGGCCGTCTTTCTGCTGCTGATGGAAGCGCTTGAAAAAGAATACGGCATCACAGAACCGCCGGTTTTCGCATTCGAGCCTCACGGGAAACCCTACCTCAGGGATTATCCCCATATCCATTTCAACCTGAGCCACTGCTCCCGGGCCGCACTCTGTGTGGTCGGAGAAAGACCGGTTGGATGTGACATCGAGACCGTCGGAAGGACCTTGGACATGGACCTTTGCAACCATTGCTGCAGCCCGGCGGAACGGGAGGCCATTCTTGCATCCCCGCGTCCGGAAGAGGCCTTCTGCACGCTTTGGACCCGCAAGGAAGCATTTCTAAAATGGTCCGGGGTGGGTCTTACCGACCGTCTCCCGGACCTGCTTTCTTCTCCCGAAGCCCTTGCTGTGCATTTTGACAGCGTCGTCTCTCCGGACGGCTCCTTCGTCTATACTATTTGCAAGGGCTGACGATCTTAATCGTCGTACATGATCAACTGTCCCTGCTTGTTGAATTTCAGTTCCAGGTCATTTGACAGTTCAATTTCAGTCACATTTCTTTCCCTGATGTGTCACATTTCCTTCCCCGGTGTGTTATTATAAGTGAACGGCACGAATCATGCCGTATGACGGCGACGTGATGCATGATTATTTGACAGGAGCCTATTTACGGCTCAAACAAAAGCTGACGATTGTTTCCGGCAGGCTGCTGCCGGATTCAGGAGATGCGGAAGATGTCCTGCAGGACAGTTTCTTACGACTCTGGAGACGGCAATATCCGCTCCGCTCCGAAAAAGAGGCGGAAGCGCTGCTTGCAAAGGCCGTCCGGAATGCCAGCCTCAACCAGCGGCGAAAACGACGACCCGTACCCCTGGAAACGGATCCGCCCGACGAAGGGTCTGATAATGAGGGAAAAGAAAGAGCCTACGCCGAGCTGAAACAAAAGATTGATAACGAATTGTCACCGACACAACGGTATATCCTGGAAGAAAAGGAATTGGGCGGGAGAACGCTGGAAGAGATCGCCAAGGAATTGAAAATGGAACCGGCCGCCGTCAGAAAACAGCTATCCCGCGCCAGAATGACACTGAGAAACAGTTTGAGCCATGAATGAAAAAGAGAAATACCTGGATCTGATGCGGCGCTACTTCGACGCCGAAACATCGCCCGAAGAGGAAAAGAGCCTGGCGCAATATGCCGCCTCATCCGATGATCCGGACTTCGAGGCGCTCCGGGGCGTAATGGGATTCCTCTCCATCGGCCGGCAGCGGAGGGCCCGGCAAGTCCGCGCCTTCAGATCCTTTGCCGCCGCAGCCGCCGCAGTTGCCATTCTGGTCTCTGCCGGGGTGATAGCGTCCACTCGCGATAACAGGAACTATTCTCTCTATGCGTATGGAGAGAAAGTATCAGATCCTGAAGTAATTATGTCTGCCGTAGAAACGTCCCTGGAGGATTTTTTCAGCACCGGGACTTCTGCCGAAACCAACCTGATTGAAATGTTCGACCGATGAAAAAGATACTCATTACCTTACTGTTTCTCTTGCTGCTGAGTTCCGTCCATGCCTCAGCCCAGCGGGATTTGAAGAGCTTCCCTGTCTTTGAGGGAAAGATTGTCCCTGAGAAGCAGATGATTGCCACAGAGGTCCGGGGCGGAGGAATGGCGACCTATAAACTGGACTATTACCGGGGTGTCAGTTTCCGGGTCGGAACCCCGCTTGCGACCCAAGTCGCATCCCTTGTCAGCCAGGACGCCGACGGGGCCCTGGTGCGCGAAACGGAAAAGACGGGAGAATTGCTGACTTATGCCCTGATCCAGCCGAAATCCAAGGGAAAGACCAACCGCTACCTGTGCTACCAGGCCCGTCCGGAAGGAGACGGATGGAAAGTCACGCTCCTATACCTGGAAGGCCCGGCCACCCTGGAAGACTTACGAAATATGTTTGAAAAACAATAAACTCACATGAAAAAGATAGTTATGATGTTTGCGGCGGCCCTGACGGTCCTTTCTGCCGCCGCCCAGAACCAGAAACTCAATTTCGAAGCGCCCCTTTTCGGCGTAACGAAGAAAAATGTCAAGCCCGCCTGGTCCATCGTCGCTTTCGGCGAAATCAGCGGAGGTTACAGTCACCGGTTCAACGCCCCTTCCCAGATCCAGCCATCCGGTTATTTCACGGAACTGAACATCCTGGAGCTTCGTTACAGGCCCTGGCGTAACGGGAATATGTTCAGCTGGGGGATCAGCCGGTCCCTTGATGTCCAGCCCGTAAGCAAAGGGACGGTATTCTCAGAAGACGGATCTTTCATTCCCGTTCCGGTCAACTGGCTGAACGCCCGAGCCAGCGTTGCGGAGCGGGTTACCTCCCTCAACTTCGGATATACCCGGGAGTTCGGAGACTGGAAGGCTGCCCTCTTTCTTTCTCCGGGAATCGGTTACGGGATCTTCCACAATGAATATACGGGCGGAATCCCCTTCCCTATAGGAGGGCTGGGATATGGGCCCATCACGGAAGATCTCGAGATGATCTATGTGCCCGGTGCATCCCACTCGTCGAATTCCTATGGTTTTCATGGGTTCCGTCTCGGCGTCAAAGCGGGAATCTGGTTCCGGAAAGTCGGTCTGACGGCCGGATGGCATTACCGCTGCGTTGCGCCGGGATACCAGAACGTTGTATCGGTCGGCATCTCCCTGAGATACTGATCATACGGGCTGCGGGAAGGACGGCGATCCGAGAAAAGAATCCGAAGTGTAGAGCAGAATTTGGGAATAATTGATTATATTTGAGGATTAGAACCAATTTTGATTTAATCACATATGAAAAAGATTCTGAAACTCGCCGGCGCCGCCCTTCTCGCAGCCCTGACACTAACCGCTTGTAACAAAGAGCACAAGACCGCAATCGTCGCCCACATGGGCTTCTGGAAATGCGAAGCCGGCGGACAGGCCCGCAATTCCGTCGCGTCCCTGACCGCCGCCCAGGACAATGGCTTCTGGGGCAGCGAATGCGATATCAACCTGACCGCTGACGATGTCATTATCGTCAACCATGGACCCAAACTCGGAGACGTAGACCTCCGCAACAGCTCCTATGCAGATACGATTCGCTTTATGACCCTCCCGAACGGGGAGAACGTCCCGACCCTCGACCAATATCTCGACCAGCTCGCCAAAGGCACGACCGTCCTCGTTCTCGAGTTGAAAAAACAACTGGACGAAGAGCGGGAAACCATTATGACGGACAAGGCGATCGAAGCGCTCAAAGCCCATAACCTGTACGACCCGAAGAAGGTAATCTTCATCTCCTTCAGCCATTTTATCTGCCAGAAGATCGCTAAGGAGCATCCCCAGTTCACCAACCAATATCTCAACGGTGACATCGCCCCTGCCGAACTCCACAAGGAAGGAATCAACGGCATCGACTATAATTACAAGTACCTCCATGAGCATCCCGAATGGATCAAGGAAGCCCAGGACCTCGGCATGAGCGTCAATGTCTGGACGATCGACGACGAAGAGAAGATCAGCGAGATGATCGGGCTCGGTGTCGACCAGATTACGACCAATGAGCCGCTGCTGACCCGCGACCTCCTGCAAAAACTTGAGAAGAAGGAACTTCCGGCCCCGAAAAAATAACAGCCGCTCATGAAGAGACTCCTTTCCGCCGTTCTCGCGTCATGGACCATCCTCGCAGGAGCGCAGGAACCCATACTGCGCTTCGGTGTCTTCGCCGATGCGCAGTATGACAGGGATACGACCGAGAACAGGCTCCACCGCCATTATGCCCTCAGCCGGGACTGGCTATCGGAGGCGATCGGCACGTTCAATGACTGTGACCTGGCCTTTACCGTCTCCCTGGGAGACCTGATAGACAGGAGCATAGACTGTTTCGGGGATATCCGTCCCGTCCTGCAGTCCTCCCGGGCCCCGATTCTGTATGTCTATGGCAACCATGACTACCCGAAACCGTACGTCAAGGCCGTCCAGCAGCGCGTTTTCAAGGAAATCGGACAGGACGACGCCTACCGGAGCGCAGTCTACGGGAATGTCCGGATCATTCTTCTCAATACCAACGAACTCTCTACATACTCCTGCACTCCCGGCACCAAGAACTATCAACTGGCATCTTTGACCTATGAAATGGCAAAGAAAGCCCACCGGCCGAATGCCAAGCATTACAACGGATCTGTCTCGAAGAAACAGCTCAAATGGCTGGACAGGGAGCTTCGGAAAGCAGAAAGGAAAGGGCAGAAGGCCATCGTGATGGGCCATGCCCCTATTGCACCGGACAGCGCCACGGCGACCGAAATGAACGCCCCGGCCATCCGGGAAGTCCTGCACTCCCACGAGAAGACTGTCCTGGCGTATTTCTCCGGCCATGAGCATAAAGGAGGACTCGAAATGCTGGGATCCATCCCCTGCCTCACCTTCCTCGGCATGTGTGAAGGGACGCAGAACCGGTACGCCATCGTCTCCGTCTACGGAAACGGAATCAAGGTCCAGGGATTCGGCGATCAGGAATCCTACGATTTTTTTAAAGAGCAATAACAGCCTTTGCATACAATGAAACGAATCCTCCCGCTTTTCTTCTTCCTTATCGCTGCCATTGCGGCGGCCCAGCCGTCCCGACAGTATATTACGGTCATCGCAGAGCCTGACCACTCCGACTGGATCTATCGCTGCGGTGAAAAAGCGACTTTCACCCTCTATGCCGTAAAAGAAAACGCCCGGATGCCGCTGACCGAAATTGAATACGGTTACGGACCCGAAAAACGCAAGGCGGAACGGAGCGGCAAGGTCACGACGGGGAAAGACGGGTTCGCGAAAATAACAGTTCCGGGACGGAAAGAGCCCGGATTCACGACCGTCAGCGTCAAGGTTACCTATGAAGGAAAAACCTATACAGGGCAGACGAATATCGGTTTCGATCCATATTCCATCCGGCCGACAACGACCCTGCCGGACGACTTCTCAGCATTCTGGGAAAAGGAAAAAGCGAAGGCCGCTGAAGTCCCTATGCTGGTCAAGGAACGATACTGCCCCGAACAAAGCGACGACCGGGTCGATGTCTATTATGTCCGGATCCAGTCCTTCCGGAAGGGTAATTACGTCTACGGAGTCATCACCGTCCCGAAAACGCCGGGGCCGAAGCCGGCGATCCTCCGGCTTCCCGGAGCTGCCGTCCGGGCCTTCAACGGCCCTGATCCGCTCGCTTATGAGGGGTTCGTCGTCCTCGATATCGGGGTCCATGGGATCCCTGTCGACCAGGATCCGGAAATCTATCGCCAACTCGAAAACGGCTCGATGTCCGGATACGTTCTTAAAGGGATTGAAAACAAGGAAACCTATTATTACAAAAGAAGTTACATCGGTTGCGTCCGCGCGGTGGACTACCTTTGCAGTCGCGAAGACGTCGACACGGCGCGGATAGCCACCTACGGAGGCAGCCAGGGTGGCATGCTTTCGATCGTTACCGCCGCCCTGGACGAGAGAATCAGCGCCCTGTTCGCCTATTTCCCCGCATTCTGCGACGTAACCGGATATTATTGCGGGAGAAGCGGTGGATGGCCCCATCTGTTTACCAATCCGGACGAGCCTATGATCGAGCAGAAAGTCCTGACATCCAAGTACTACGATGTCGTCAACTTCGCCCGGTTCCTAAAGATTCCGGGATTCTACGCATGGGGATTCAACGATATCGTATGCTGTCCTTCTTCGACCTTCTCCGCGTACAATGTCATCCCGGCCGAAAAGACCCTCTGCCTCGCCAAAGACACCGGCCACTGGCTTTATCCCTGGCAGACTGAAAAGGCCATGGATTGGCTGAAGCATCAGTTCAATATGAAATAACCTTAACGACAATGAAAAAAATCCTGATCTTCTTGCTCATGCTTTTCCCTGCGCTGCTTTGCAGGGCCCAGGAAGAAGTCTACATTGATATCAAACCCAATTCCGTCATTTACCAGGTTCCGTCCAATCTGACCGTTCCCTCAGACAGACGCCTTCAATACGATTATTCCAAGGCGAAGAAAAAGAAACTCAAGAAGGGCGGACGGCTCCTTGTCTCAAGCCTGGCCAATTACAACCGGGCGCCTGGCTATGACACCTATATCGCCAAAGAAAAAGGGAAAAGCTATTTCGTCCCGATAGATGTTGTAAAGGACAACTCGTTCATCGTCGGCATCAACCGGGAAATCGCCGAAGCGTCCCTCATGCTGTCCGATTCGCTGGAATTCTATAAAAAAGCCCATGAGTCCGCTTTTGAGGGGCTTCTCGCGACGGCCGAGCAGGGCGCCGTGCACTGCTGGGACAGGATCCTGGGCATCCGGAACAATCCGGACTCGATTCTCAATGTCCATGTCCGGGAATTCATGGACGCAGACGTCAACCGATACCGGGAGATCCGCGAGCGATACCGGGGATGGACCCAGACCCTCTCTCCCGAAACCCGGCGGACGGCAGAATTGTTTGCGATCACGAAAACAGGCCTGACAAAAGGCTCCTCCGGTGCATGCGACTACCGGATGGAGTTTACGAACCTCTCTCCCAGGAGCATCCAGACTCTTGTCTGGACCGGGAAACTGCTCGACAAAGCCGGAAATGAATTGACCTGTACCGCCAGGAACCGGCCGACTTTCACGGGTAAGTTTACAGGTCCCTGCCCTCCCGCCTGGCCAGCCGCAACTCTCTGGCGGAACGTCGCCTACCATCCCGACGCCGAGCGCATCCAGCTATCCTCCGTCACAATCACATACACCGACGGAAGCAGACTTGACATCGACGGTCCCGCGCTCCAGACCCTGCTTTCCATGCCTACCGAAGCCCTTCCGGCAGGGGTCCATACCGAAAGCCACCTGCGTGACCTCAACCAATTCGAAATCGACCACAACCAACTCCTTCAGCAGAAAAAGAGGCTCTTCCGGATCAACCTGCCTGATGAAGAAGTCCTTGAGAGACAGAATCTTGAGCGCTGGAGCGAGCTCAAAACCGAGATATCACGGAAAGGTCTCAGGAATGGAAGCATGCAGGAGATCCTTTCCGACGGACGGTTTGAATCCATCCTCGGCAGGGAGCCTGTCGGCAATGCCGTAAAAACCTACCTCGAAACGGCCCGGAATCTGGACCGGATGACCGCAATGTATTCACAGTTCCGTCAGGACAACTTTTACGAATAGATCCCTATGAAACGAATTTTCCTTTTCCTCCTCACCCTTGCGGTCAGCACAGCCGCCTTTGCACAGACGCAGACCCTCTACAAATTCACTCCGGTCCGTGACATTCCGGTCACCTCAGTTAAAAACCAGGCCAGCACGGGAACCTGCTGGTGCTTCGCGACTGTCTCTTTCCTTGAGGCCGAACTGATCCGCCAGGGGAAAGGAGAGTACGATCTTTCCGAGATGTTCGTCGTCCGGGGGAACTACCGTGACCGCATTTTCGACAACTACCTGCGCCAAGGCAGAGGTAATATCAATCCGGGATCCATCGCACACATGGCCACAAAGGCCATCGGAAAGTACGGGATCGTTCCGGAGAGCGTCTATGACGGCATCTCCTATGACTCCCCCACCCACAACCACGGAGAACTATCCACCTATCTCAAGGCGATCGCCGGAGCCTCGGTCGAACTGAAGAATCTCAGTCCCGAATATAACGAGCTGATTGAAAGTCTGTTCGATATCTACCTTGGGGAAGTTCCCGAGACCTTTACCTATGAGGGCGCGGCCTACACGCCGAAGAGTTTCGCGGAAAAGCTCGGATTCGACGACATGAGCGACTATATCGAGCTGACGAGTTTCAGCCACCATCCCTTCTATCAGAAAGTTCCGCTCGAAATTCCGGACAACTGGGACCATGAGACCCTCTACAATGTCCCGCTCGAAGACTTTATGGACATCATCGACAATGCCCTCATGAACGGTTTCACGGTTGCCTGGGACGGTGATCTCAAAAAAGGAGAATTCAACCACGGGCGCGGCATTGCCATCTGCCCGGAACCGAAGGATTTCAACGAGGCGATCAAACTGGAAAAAGCCTACCCCGACCGCACCGTTACCCAGGAAATGCGTCAGAACGATTTCGAGAGATTCCAGACCGTCGATGACCACCTGATGCACCTGACCGGCCTTTTCAAAGACCAGAAAGGCAATTTCTTCTACAAGACCAAGAACTCCTGGGGCGAAGGGAACGGCGACCTGAAGGGATATCTCTTCATGTCGAGAGCCTACGTCCAGATGCGTGCAATCAGCATCATGGTCCACAAGGACGCCATCCCCGCCCCCATCCGCGAAAAGCTGGGAATTTAATCTAATTCGTAACTTGCAGACATGAATGCGTTACGATATATCTGGATGGCTGTGCCGGCGATCGGCGGTGCGCTTTGCGCTGAAGCGGCTGCAAAGTCGCCGGGCCCCAATGTGCTGCTGATCGTTTCCGATGACCAGTCCTTCCCCTTTGCCGGAGCCTATGGATGCTCCTGGGTCCGGACTCCCGGGTTCGACTATGTCGCGGAGAACGGGATTCTCTTCAACAACTGTTATACGCCGAACGCAAAGTCTGCACCTTCACGTGCAGGCCTGCTGACCGGGAGATACTCCTGGCAGCTGGAAGAAGCCGGGAACCACATAACTCATTGGCCGGACGGGAAATACCGCACTGTCTTTGAGGCGCTCGGGGACCATGGATACCGGACCGGCTTTACCGGAAAGGGGTGGGCCCCGGGGGATCCCGGAAAGGGACCTGACGGAAAGAGCCGGCAACTGACCGGGGAACCTTACCAGAAACGTGAGGTTGACGATCCGCCGACAACGGAGCTCGGCAAATGGGACTACGCCGCCAACTTCGCGGACTTTCTTGCCGACGACAACGGGGAACCATGGATCTTCTGGATGGGAATCCGGGAGCCGCATCGGAAGTACCAGTACGGGACCGGCCTAACCCTGACCGGAAAGACGGTCGAAGACGTCGACAGGGTCCCCTTCTACTGGCCGGACAACGAAGCCGTCAGGACGGATATGCTGGACTTTGCCTATGAGATCGAGTATTATGATGCCCATATCTGCCGCGTCATTGAGATGCTACGGGCGTCGGGAGAGCTCGATAACACGCTGATTATATGGACTTCCGACAACGGGATGCCCTTCCCGCGCCGGAAAGGCAATTCCTATGAAGGATCGACCCACCTTCCCCTTGCCGTGATGTGGCCGGAAGGCATCCGGCATCCGGGACGGACCTCTGATCAGCTTGTCAGCCTCGTCGATATCACTCCGACGATTCTCGACCTTGCTGGGATCCGTGCGGAAGAAATCGGGATGGAACCGACCTGGGGGACCTCCTTCAAGGATATCCTGCAGGACCGGTCCCAAGACCGGAAATACCTCCTTCTCGGACGGGAGCGGCACGACGACGCCCGACCGCTCAACCAGGGCTATCCGATCCGGGGAATCATCATGGACGGATTTCTCTATCTCCATAATTACAAACCCGGACTCTGGCCGGCCGGCAACCCGGAGACCGGCTACCGCGACTGTGACAGTTCGCCAACCAAGACGGCGATCCTCAATCTACGCCGCGAGGGACAAGATACGCATTTCTGGAACTACTGCTTCAGTTTCCGTCCCGAAGAGGAACTTTACGACCTCAGGAGCGATCCCGACTGTATGGTCAACCTGTCCGAAGACCCGCGCTATGCAAAGCGCCGGAACGGAATGAGGGGACTGATGGAAAAGAAACTCACGGAGCAGGGAGATCCCCGGATGCGGGGCGAGGGGGACATCTTCGACCGGTATCCCTTTTTCAAGCCGGCCTTTCAGGACTTCTACGAGCGGTACTTCCGGGGAGAAGTCAATCCTGAAGAGAACAAGACATTCCTAATGAGCGATTACGAGAAATAAATATTCACGACAATGAATTCAATGAAAAAAACACTAACCGCCATCGCGCTGCTGGTCCTTGCCAGCCTCTTCTCCCCGGAAGCGAAATCCTGGGGGAACCTCGGCCATGCGACCGTCGCCAAAATCGCACAGGACCACCTCACGCCCAAGGCCCGCAAGGCCCTCATGAAGTACCTCGGGGTTCCCCTGCCGGCCATCGCCTCCGATGCCGATGTATTCCGGGCCGTATGGACCATGGACCTCGGGTTCGTCCCGACCAATCCGGACGATGCCCGCGTCGCATTCCTGAAGAACTTTGACTTTACGACGCCACTGAACATCTCCCCGTGGAGCCACTCGATCACGGTAGACGAAAATTTCAAGTGCTTCCCTACCGACAACCTGGACGGGGCCTATATCAACAACGACGCCTACTATGTTTCCATGCTCTCCAAACAACTGCACGACCATGCTGGGAAGATGGACCCGTACGAGCGCTACAAGGCCATCGCCCTGATTGTCCATTTCCTCGGAGACATGCACTGTCCCATGCACGTGGTATACCTGCCGGCCAATACGGTCAAGGGCCACATCAACGTGACTTACAAAGGAAAACAAATCTCGCTCCACGCTTTCTGGGACGGCAGCGTTTTCGAAACGAACCTTCCGAAGAGTTTCGGTGACCTGGCCTATCTGGCAGACAATGCCAGCGCAAAGGAAATCCGTGAGATTACGGAGGGGACTGTCTTTGACTGGGCCGGAAAGACGGCGGAAAAATGCTGGCCGCTGAACAATACCTGGAAAGACGGCGATACCCTCCCTGCCACCTATGCGACCGAGATGAGACCTGTCTTGCTGGAACAGCTCCGTGACGCCGGTTACCGGCTCGCAAAAGTATTAAACGAAACGTTCAGATAAAGATGATTACGGTCAAGAAATTGTCGCTGGGAATCGCTGCCGCTGCGGCCGCCGGATGCGCCCAGGCCCCGAATCGGGATGAAAAACCCAATATCGTCTTCTTCTTTGCCGACGATATCGGAGCCGAATGCTTCGGATGCTACGGCGGCACCGAATATGAGACGCCCCATATCGATGCACTCGCACGGCAGGGAATCCTCTACACGAACATGAACGCACAGCCGCTGAGTTCCCCTTCTCGTGTACAAGTGATGACGGGCCTCTACAACGACCGGAACTATGTCGCCTTCGGGTACATGAATGAGGACGAGCATACTTTCGCCCAGTTGGCGAAAGAGGGCGGATACAGCACGGCCATCGTCGGGAAATGGCAACTCGGGCGGAGCCGGGCCATGATTCCGAAAGCCGGCTTTGACGAATCATTCTGCAGCCAGGTGGAGATGTACCTCGAAAGCCGGGGCGAACGCCAGACCGACCGCTACGCCAACAGCATGTGGGATAACAACGGAAAGCATTATGACTTTGCCATCTACGGCCCTGACGCCATGCAGGACTATGCCTTTGACTATATTGACAGGAAGGTTGAAGCAGGGGAACCGTTCCTGCTCTACTTCACCGAGCCCCTGGTCCATACGCCCCACACGACAACGCCCGATGACGCTGAGTGGGACGACAACTACGGGAGCCGTTTTACCGCCGGGGCTGATACGGCGAATTTCAAGTCCATGGTCAAGTATCTCGACAAGCAGGTAGGCGCAATGGTCCAAAAACTCAAGGACAAAGGCGTTTGGGAGAATACGATCTTTATCTTCGCTTCCGACAACGGGACGTCCACCAGAATCCTTTCCAGGACGGCCGACGGGCACGAGTGGAGAGGCGGCAAAGGGGAACCGACCTATATGGGGACCCATGTCCCGATGATTATTACCTGGGGTAGCAAGATCGCTCCGAAGGTGAGTCAGCACCTGGCCGACCTGACCGACATCCTGCCGACCATCGCGGATATCGCAGGAGTCGCCGTTCCGGAGGAATGGAAGATCGACGGAGTCAGCTTGTACCCGGAGATCTGCGGAAAGGAGGCGAATCCCAAACCGCTCGTACTGGTCCATTTCAATCCGCTCTGGCCGACGACCCCCTCCCCTAAGGCCTCACGCTACGCGATGGACGATGACTATGCCTATTTCTGGGATGGACGCATCTATAATTACAGGGAAGATCCGGAATTCAAGACTCCGCTGATGTGGGCGGATGCTCCGGAGCAGCTGCGGCAGCGGCTCTCCCCCTTGAAAGAGCGTGTCGACGAGATGGCGGATTTCTATCCGGACAAGCCCGGCGCTCCGCGCCGTTTCCCGTACAAGACTTTCTACGATTTCGCTCCTCCCCAGAACCCGTTCTGATGGGGATGATGCCGATCTAGAAAACGACGAGTCTGAGACGGCTGTCTTTCACCTTGAAGTCTGAACCCCTCGCTTTGAGATCAGCGAGGGGTTTTTCTTTGTAAAGCAAGAGCTGGAAGCAGATTTTCCGGTTGCCGTCACCTGCATCCAGGCCGTTGCTCCCGTCGACCTGGAAAGTCTGACTGCCGAGGGTGACTACCGCCTCCCCGGAATAGGTCATCTCGAGGTAGAGAGCCCCGAAACCCACCTCATCCTGTCCGTTCAACTGAGTCCATTTCGACGGAGAATCCAGTTCGCAAACAAGATTTCCCTGCCCTTTGTAATCCGGGACCAAGAGGTCTGTGCTGATATAATTGACCGGAGCCTTGTTGATCATATCGAGACGGGGAAAATTATCCGAATTGGATTCGGTCTCGAACCCGTCCGCAACCGCCCGGTCCATATTCGAGGCAAATGCCTCCTTGTCAAACCGCACGGTACTGATGGCCATGACCGAATTCCCGAGCGCCTGGATCGCCTCGTATGTCGTCTGGTAGAGAATCGTCATGACCTTGACATCCTTGATTCCGAGCGTGTTGCGAAGGACATCATTGGCGTAGTTGTTGGACGTAAAGATATACCCGTCCCGTCCGAGGATCCTGTCTGCAACCGCGATGATATCTCGGTAATTCTGCCCGGTCGGATCCTTCAGTTTCGGCTCGATGAAAGCAAACAGACCATTCTCCTTGCAGCAAATCAGGTACTCTTCCAGGGTCGGGACCAGCGTCCGCATATCCTCCCGATCCGCTTTCAGCCTGTAACGGGTTCTCAATTCTTCGAAGGTCACATCACTCACATTGAGCGGTTCGCCGATCTCCGTGCCGTCCAGATTCCGGCAGGTCCGGTTGAGCGTCTTGTCATGCATGCAGACAAGGACCCCGTCAGCAGTCGTCCTCACATCGGTCTCAATGCTTTGGAAACCGACCTGCTTCGCCAGGGCAACGGCTTCGAGGGAGTTCTCTCCCGCTACGGTACACTTTAGGTCTACACCCCTGTGAGAGAGCCATTTACGTTCTACAGAGACAACCTTCCCGGATTCGTCTTTCTCTTGAGGAAAGACATAAGCCGGAGTATCGGAAGAAGAACTGCAAGACGAAACCGCACAGGAAACGAGTGCGGCCAATGCGAAGGTAACAGGAACTTTCATATCTGGATTCAATTGATTATCTACGTCCTAAGGTACGGATTTCTTGTCAATTTTCAATGGTTTTCATTATATTTGCGTACGAACCTACCTTAGAGACATGACAATGAAGAGTAAAATCGGCCCTTTATTTATTATTATCCTCTCGTCTTTGTTCTTTTCCTGTACGAAGACCGAGGATGTCGAACTGAATGGGTATTTCAGGGATCTGGAACCCCTCATCGATATGTCGCAGACGAATCAGTTCAATGAGAGTTTGCTATGTAATACCTGGATCCTTTCGAAAGTTATAAGGGAGACATATGTCGATGGGGCTCTGACCGACGCCGAAGACGAAACAGATTCTTGGAGTAAGATGGAGTATACCTTCCGAAAGGATCACTCGATGAGTTATGGCGGCAGCAACGGCCGCTGGCTCTATACGCACAACCACCTCATCTGGAAATGTCCTGGAGGATATGCTTATGAGGTAACGAAAGCCGGACTGGGAGTCCTTCATTTGAAACAGGAGGTTTATCCGGACGGAGGGTCCTTTACTCCCTTTTTAAAAGACAAAAGCGGGAAACATTATTTCTGGGTCTTTCAATTCAAGGCCAAATAACATAATGATCAAGTACCTATGAACAAAAAACCGATCGTAAAACTTATTGTATTAGCGCTGGCCGTTTTCCTTCTTGTCAGGTTTTGCACCAGCAACCTGGGCAGCGTGATTACACTCCCCGGCGGAATGGGCGGGAACAACACCGGTTCTGAAGAATCCGGCGGCTGGTTCAGCCCGAAAAACAATAACGGCAGTACAGCTACCGGAGACGATGCAATCGAGGAGATGGCCCGTGAGGTTGAAAGGGAACTGGGCATCGGAAAAGAGTCAAAAAGTTCTCCTACCTCTTCCACACCTTCCTCCCAGGCTCCGGTTTCTACTACATCTACCCCTCTCACATTCAAGGGAATACCGATTGCGGGTTCCCTCCAGGAATTCGGGAAGAAACTGGTCAATGCCGGCTTCAGGAATGCCGGAAGCGGCGTTTATTCCGGCGATTTCGCAGGGTACACCCCATGTAAGATAACCCCCATCGGAAACAATCCGGTCTATGAAGTCCGCGTGGACTTCCCCGTCATCTCCGACTGGAACACACTTGAAAAAGCGTATGACTCCCTCCAAGCTTCCCTCACACAGAAATATGGAATCGAACCGGTTGTAGCTTCCGGCAGCAACGTAGCAACCTATAACGTCCCCGGCGGAACGATTACCCTGGATGCCGACGTAAGGGAACAGGCTTCCTGGCATGTCATCCTCAAGTACACGAACCAGTCTTCGTCCATTCCTTCCGTTCCCTCGGGAAGAAATCCCATAGACGACCTGTAGGGCTGATTAAGCCTCATATCGGTCCAGGGCCTGGGACATCAGTTCCCGGCCCTTTTCGATAATCTCCCCGGCATGGGCATATGCGACTACTCCCTGATAGGAATCATACGGTAGACTGACCAGGATGTCGGGCGGGGTGAGAGCGATACTCTGGCGCGCCATGGCGCAGTTCATGATCCCAAAACTCCGGTCCAGGATCGTCGCTGCGTTGTCGTCGGCTCCTGACGGAATCCGCATGTCCCGCCCTTCCGACTCCAGCTGCCGATCCTCACGCATCGTCTCGATCCCGGTCATGAACAGTTCTCTCACCTTTCGGAGAGAATCTGTCCCGGGTGCAGAGAGTGTCTCTCTGAGAACATGCTGCGCTTCCTCCTTCAGCACTGCTCCCTTGTTATCGATTTCTATCCGCGATTGCAGATAGGACCGGATCCCTGACGCATCGATCTCGTTCACGTTGAAGCCGACAAGGATGTCCCCTTCCGTCCGGACAGCGCGGTTGAGCGGGAATGTATTGCAGATACCGCCGTCCACAAGTGTGTGCGTGCCCATATGCACCGGCATGAACATAGACGGGATCGAAATGCTCGCCCGCACGGCGTCGAACAGCGGGCCCTCACGGAAAAGGACCTCTTCTCCGGTATACAGGTCCGTCGCGACGGCCGTGAAGGGAATGGAAAGGTTCTCGATATTGACCTCCGGAACCCTCTTCCTGATTTCCTGCATCAGCCGCTCCCCTTTCACGAGAGCCGCGCGACTGAACGCAGGATCCATCAGCACCATTACCTGCGCAGGAGTCAGACCCGTGATCCACTCCTTGAACGCATACATCCCCCCGGCAGCGTAGATGCCCCCAACGAGGGCACCGGCAGAAGTCCCGGTAACGGAAGAAATAACATATCCCCTCCGCAGGAGCTCCTCAATAGCCCCTATATAAGCGAAACCCCTCGGGCCTCCGCTGGAAAGCACCAAAGAAACCTTCTTCATTTTGCAATCATCAACAAGTTTGCACCGAACGCCGATACGGCAACGGCTATGGCTAGGCTAGTCTCACGGCGGTTCCGGAAGCTGTCACCATCAGCATGCCTCCGTTTTCGCCAAGGACCTCGTAATCGATGTCGATACCGACGATGGCATCTGCCCCCAACTGGGCGGCACGGCCTGCCATCTCGTCCATCGCCTGCGCACGGGCCTTGATCAGTTCATTCTCGTAAGAACCGGATCGTCCGCCGATAATGTTGCGGATGCTCGCCTTGAAATCACGGATGAAATTCACGCCGGAGATAACTTCCCCGAAAACGATCCCTTTGTACTCAGCGATAGTACGTCCTTCAATGGTCGGTGTTGTCGAAAGAATCATGGTCAAATGAGTTTTGATATGCAAAGATACTAATTTTAGTAAACTATTTTAAGGACGGGATTATTTTAGGTGGAGACCAAGCAGCTGATTGCCAACGACTTGCGTTAAATATCCTCTATTCTATGTACCAATAAGTAGTTCTGCATCAAATATGTTTACCAAAAAATGAGCCTGTTTACCAAAAATTTGAGTGCGGTTATTGCAGCCCCATATTAAACTTATCCTCCAAAACCATGTCGAATAATAAACAGATGTCGGATATGTAATGATGATTGTTTATGAAATACTTCTTATTATTACTTACCATACTGGTTTGCCCGTATAGCATTTCACGCTCACAGACCACGCTGACAACATTCGAACGCAAGGAACTCAACATGGATGGGAGGGTCGTGAGATACCGCATGGCCACCATCAAAGGCGAGAGTTGTAATCCAGCCGCACTGGTAATCTATCTGCATGGAGGAAGCGGCCGTGGCGAGGACAACCAGGCACAAATGAGAGGGCACGGCATCGGTGCAATATATCACTTCCTTGTATCTAACGATATCAATGCATTGATGATTGTCCCGCAATGCCCGTCTGAATGCTCATGGTCAGGCAATGAGGGTGCAGATGATATGCCCTTCACCCCCTTTGTCAAGAGGCTGATTGACCATTATACCACTCAAACAGGCATTGACACCACGCGAATTTATCTTCTCGGAGCTTCTATGGGTGGAGCCGGCGTATGGCATATGCTGAACGATTATCCAGGCACCTTTGCGGCGGCACTTGCTGCCTCAGGCGGTGCACGAGGCTGCGACAGAGACGCACTACTTGATACACCCGTTTATTCTACCTATGGGACGGAAGAGGGGGACAGAAAAATCAATGCGATGCTCTCCCTCACAGCATGGCTCAACGAGCATGGAGGAGAAGCCCGATTTGAGGCTCTAGAAGGTCTCCGCCACTCCCAAGCCACTCAGGCAGCCTTCACTGATAACCGTCTGCAATGGGTGTTCGCCCACAGGAAACAGTAGTAAAAAGAGGCGGAAATCACGCCTTTGTCACGCCCCTTTAAATATAAAAAAGCACCTACATTTCTGTAAGTGCTTGATTTTGAGTAGTGGAGGTAATCGGATTCGAACCGGTGACCCCCTGCTTGCAAAGCAGGTGCTCTACCAGCTGAGCTATACCCCCTTGAAAAACAAAAGCCGGTCTGGTGGCCGGCTTTGTAGGCCCTGGCAGAGTTGAACTGCCGACCTCTACATTATCAGTGTAGCGCTCTAACCAACTGAGCTAAGAGCCTGTATAATAATGAAAGACTAAACAATAAGAAGGGCGCTTTCAAGTTGATGGAAAGCTCCAAAAAGGAGGTGTTCCAGCCACACCTTCCGGTACGGCTACCTTGTTACGACTTAGCCCCAATTACCTGTTTCGCCCTAGGCCGCTCCTCTCGG
>CADANY010000011.1:0-46756 GCA_902789395.1 uncultured Bacteroidia bacterium
GACGGCTAAAATACCGAGTTGGCAAGCAGAGCGAAATCCCGACTTCTTCGCCCCCGGCGGAGCCATGGAGCGGAGTGCCCTATACCCCCGAATAAAAACCTTCCGGAAGGATACGGACGGGGAGGAAGATGGAGATCAGTATTCGCGGGGGCCGAAGATAGCGGTGCCGATACGGACGATGGTAGCACCGAAACCGAGGGCGATCCGCCAGTCATGGGACATCCCGATTGAGAGTTCAGTAAAGTCTTTCAGTTCAGGAAGATTCTCATTGACAGCCGCTTTCAAACCAGCGATCCATGAAAATTCCTCTTCAATCTGCTCGACATCGTCCGTCAATGACGCCATCCCCATCAGCCCGCGGAAACGGATGTGCGGATAAGACGCCGCATCGCGGAGAATGTCAAGGATTTCGGGACCGCTGAATCCCTGTTTCGTCTCCTCGGAGGCGATATGCTGCTCAAGAAGGACGCGGACCGTCCGACCGTTAGCCGCACCCCACGCCTCAATCGCCTGGAGAAGATGCAGCGAATCGACGGACTGTACCAGCGAAACGTACGGAAGGACCAACTTGAGTTTATTTGTCTGCAGATGGCCGATGAAATGCCACTCCGTATCGGATGGCATCTGAGGCACCTTAGCGGCAAGTTCCTGGGGACGGTTCTCCGCAAAAATCCGCTGCCCTGCCCGATAGGCTTCCATCAGACGGTCAACGGGATGGAATTTCGAAACTGCCGCCAGGCGCACTCCTGACGGCAGTTCGGATAAAATACTTTCGAGACGGCTAGCGACGCTTTCCATTCTGCTTACTCTGTTGCTGCTGCATCTGGCGCTGCATCTTCTGGGCCTCCTCGAGACGCTGCTGCCATTTCGATTTCGGTGCAGCCTTCCCTTCGGACGCCTTGAGCTTCGCACGGATCTCGTCCGGATTGACAAACCACTTTTTAATCACCCACGTTTCGAGCATTGTAATGAGGTTCGAAAGGAGATAATAGTAACTCAAACCGGAAGAAAGATTGTTACAGATAAAGAACATCATGATCGGCATCATCCAGACGCTCATGAACTTCATCATCTGCGCATTCGGATCGTTGCCAGACATCTGGTTCCCGGAAATAATCTTGGAATAAAGCCACATTGAAACCGCCATCAGAAGGGCGAACAGAGAAATATGGTCCATTCCGAGAACACTCGGACTCCAGTGGATGATATCGTCATAGGCGCTCAAGTCTTCCGCCCAGAGGAAACTCTGCTGACGGAGCTCGATAGAGGCCGGGAAGAACCGGAACATAGCCCAGAGGATCGGGAACTGCAGGAACATCGGGAGGCATCCTCCCAACGGTGAGATGCCGGCTTTCCGGTACAGTTCCATCGTCGCCTGCTGCTTCTTCATCGCATCTTCCTGCTTCGGATACTTCTCGTTCAGCTTGTCGATCTCGGGCTTGATGGCCTGCATCTTCGCGGAGGAAGAATAGGACTTGAAAGCGAACGGGAGCACGACAAGCTTGATAAAGATCGTCATCAGAAGGATGATGATACCGAAGTTCGAGATGAAATTATTGAGGAAGTTGAACAGCGGAATGATGACGAACCGGGTAAACCAGCCCACGAGCCATCCACCCAGCGGAATCGTCTTCTCGTACTTGTGGTCATAGGACTTAAGGGTACTGAAGTGATTCGGGCCGAAATAGAACTCGAAGGGAATCGTGATATTGTCGCTTCCCGGCGTAAAATCCGTACGCATCTGGGCCGAACAGGTCATCAGTTCGCCCTTCTCATTGTCCTTCGGAGCAAAATCAATCCGGAACTCGCCTGAAGTGAAATCCTTCGGCGCCCGCATGACGGCGGAGAAGAACTGCTGCTGGAAGGAGAACCACTCGATCCGGCTGTCGAACCGCTTGTTCCCGTTACGGCCGTTGCCGATATTCTGCGGCTTCTTGTCGTCCGGGAAATAATAGTTGAGCCGGGAGTACTGGATCTCGTTCTTGTAGCCTTTTTCCATCCGCGGCATCGTCACGTCGAAATCGACGTCCATCGACAGCACGTTGGCCGGGATCAAATCCTTCATTCCGACGAAAGATACCTGCTCATCGACGGAATAGGAATCCTCAGCAAGGGTATAACGCTGTTCGATATAGCCGCCGTTCGAGAACGGGAGACGCATCACGACGGTATTGTCGGAAGAAGCCTCGGGGACATAAGAGAAATTGAATTTACGCGTATCGACCGCATTCGGGGCAAAGACCACAAAGCCGAGCTGGCTGTTGCCGTCCTTGAAAAGATACAGGTCGGACTTGTCATAATTCTGATAGTCCTTCACGCGCACCGAATAGGGCTGTCCGCCCTTCGTGGTAAAGACGACCTCGAGTTTGGAATTCTCAATCGTTACGAGGGAGGATTCCGCGAGAGACGCCGCATTGAGAAGGCTGTCACTGTAGATCGATGCGGGAGAGCCGGAAGAAACAGCATTGGCAACCAGGGTATCTTCCGGATGCTCAAGAAGATAGGCCTGGCGGATGCTATCCTGGCGGGCCGCTTCGACGCGTGCGATCGAATCGATCTGGGCCTGGGCATCGAGTTGCTTGCGGTACTGTTTGGACTGGTACCCCATGAACCCGAACATGATCAGGCCGATCAGTATGAAGCCGATAATTGAGTTTCTATCCATCTCCCTCTCCTATTCGTTCTCGTTCTCTTTGGCTTCGATTTCCCGGATTTTTCCTTCCAACTCCTTCAGCTCAGCCTTGGCTGCGTCAATCCGCTCCTGCATGAGCTTGATCATCGATTCCGCCGTCTTGGAAGAAGCGAAGAATCCGATGTTGTTCTCATAGGTAGCGATATCCTGCTGGAGCTGGTTGTATTTCTGGACCAGAACATCCTTCTCGCTTCTGGGACCGCGGGGAGCGCCTCCGCGAGCGGGGCCGCTGTTACGTGCAGAACGGGTATTGAAGGAAGGGAATTTATCGGTCATCGCCTTGCGGAAAGCAGCATTGATATTGTCTTTTTCCTTGAAAGGAACGAAACCGATTGCGTTCCATTTCTCCTGGAATCCGCGCATCGCCTCGGCAGCAGCGCCTTCCTCTTCCGGAAGGACAAATGCCTCGATCTCGGCGATAAGCGCCTTTTTGGCTTTCAGGTTTCCATAGAAATCGTTCTCCGGACGGGCCTGCTTGTCACGCTCGTTGAAGAACTCGTCGCAGGCAGCGCGGAAACGCTTCCAGAGCTGCTCGGATTTCTTGCGCGGAACGGCTCCGATCTCTTTCCACTGTTTCTGGAGATTGATCAGCTGGTCGGTCGTCTTCTTCCAGTCGGTGCTGGTCTTGAGCGCCTCCGCCTGCTCGATCAAGGCGATCTTCTTCTCCATATTGTCATTCATGCTGTCCTTGAACTGGGCATAGTATTCCCTCTTGCGCTCAAAGAACTTATCACATGCGGCACGGAAACGGTCGTAGATCTTCTGGTTCTCCTTCTTGGACGCAAATCCGATCTTGCGCCACTGAGCCTGGACCTGTTCGATTTCTTTCGAAAGGACATTCCACTCATTGGAGGTCGAAATTTCTTTCGCAGCAATTTCCTCGACCTGCTCGCAAAGACGGGTCTTAGCCTCGAGATTCTCGGCCTGCTGGCTCTTCAATCCCTCAAAATAAGCCTGGTACTTCCGGTTGATGACGGCCGTAGCTGCCTTGAAACGCTCCCAGATCTGATCGCGGTACTCCTTGGCGACCGGACCGAACTCCTTCCACTGCTCGTGGAGTTTCTGGAGTTCCTTGAAGGAATTGACGACATTATCATCTGCGGCCAGCTCCTCGGCCTGCTCGCAGAACTGCTCCTTCGCCTCGAGATTCTTCTTGAAATCCAGATCGCGGAGATCGCGGTTGATCTGGACCAGGTCATAGAACTTCTCGACATAGAGCTGATAGGTATCATTCAGGTCGCGGAATGCGGTCGCCGGGACGGGACCAACCTCACGCCAGCGGTTCTGGATATCCCGGAACTTCGGGAAAGCATCCTTCATCTCGCCCTGCTCTTCGACAAGGGCCTTGAGATCCTCGATGATTGCCTGCTTCTTGACAAGATTGTCTTCCCGCTCGGCATCGAGCTGGCGATTGTATTCCGCACGCTCTTTCTTATATTTATTGTAAAGGGACTTGAATCCGGCTTCGATTGCGGCGAACGGACTTTCGGACGTCTCTTCCACCGGCTGCTCGACAACCGGTTCTTCCGGCTGGTCGCCGACCGGTTCGTCGACGGCTTCGCCGAGTCCGGCTTCTGCCTTTTCTTTTGAGAGTCGCTTGTAGAAGGCCGACTTGATGGCTTCGGCTTCCTTCGACCGTTTCATCCTGTCCACGCTTTCGGACAGGCTTTCGAACAGACCGGAAAGCTCTGCAAGGGTCTTCTCGGCATAGTTGACAAACGTATCCTTTACGTCATCGACCTTATCCGAGACCTGATCGGTCACTTCGGAGACTTTGTCCGATACCTGATCTGCCATCTCAGAGACCTTATCCGAAACGGCTGCAACGACATCAGAGGCCGCATCTACCAGAGTATCAACTGCTTCCGACAACGTTTCCTTCACAGATTTCTGCTGTTCCTGTGCTACATCTGGGGTGTTCTGGACCTCAGGCTTAATTTCTTCACTCATGATGATTGGAGTTAATTGTTATACTTTTCTACAAGTTGCAAATATAGCAATTTTTTATATAAATACTATTATTGACAGTTGGCCGGATAATTGCTATCTTTGTCTATTCTGAAACCCATAGCCATGAAAAGAATCCTGCTTTTCCTCTCCATGCTCCTGGCGGCCATTACCGCCGGTGCGAAAGACTACACGCTTTCCTCTCCGGACGGCAGAACGGTCGTGACCGTCAGTTCCGGAAACGAACTCCGCTGGAGCGTCACCCGGGACGGCGTCCCCGTCCTGATGCCCTCGCACCTTTCGTTGACCCTTTCCGACGGAACCCTCTACGGAGGTGCCGACCGGTTCAAAGCCAAGACTTTCCGTGTCAGCGAAACATTCGCGACACCCCTCTACAAACGTGCCCAGGTAGAGAATAACTATAACGAACTCCGCCTCAATGCAAAGAAATACCAGGTTATCTTCCGGGCCTACAACGATGGAGCTGCCTACCGTTTCGAAACCTTCTCGGCCGTTACGGTCAAGGACGAAACCGCCGAATTCTCCTTCCCGGAAGACGCGACCGCATGGATCCCCTATGTCCGCAAGAAAGCGACCTACGAAGGACAGTTCTTCAATTCCTTCGAGAATACGTATTCCGTCCAGCACATCTCGGCCTGGGAAAAAGACCGGATCGCTTTCCTTCCCGTCACGATGACCGCTCCCGGCGGCAGGAAAATCTGCATCACGGAAGCCGACCTCCTGAACTATCCCGGCATGTATCTCGGCAATGAGGACGGGGAGCGGAGGGTCCATGGCGTATTCGCCCGCTATCCGAAAGCCGAGCGGCAGGGCGGCCACAACAATCTCCAGTGGATCGTCGAGACCCGTGAAGACTATATCTACCGCGGAGAAGGGCCGGAAGCCCTCCCGTGGCGCGTACTCATCATCGCCGATTCCGATAAGGAACTGGCTGAGAGCGATATGGTCTACCGGCTGGCAAAGCCCTCAGAGGGCGACTACTCCTGGGTCCGGCCCGGCAAGGTCGCCTGGGACTGGTGGAACGACTGGAACCTCTACGGCGTAGACTTTAAAACCGGCGTCAACACCGAGACCTATAAATATTATATTGACTTTGCGTCCTCCTGCGGGGTCGGTTACGTCATCCTCGACGAAGGCTGGGCCGTCAACAAAAAGGCCGACCTGATGCGCATCGTCCCTGAAATAGATCTTCCCGAACTCGCCCGCTACGCCGAGTCCAAGGGCGTACGGCTCGTCCTCTGGGCCGGGTATGCCGCCTTTGAAAAAGACATGGACGCCGTCTGCCGGCACTATGCCGAAATGGGGATCGCCGGATGGAAGGTCGACTTCATGGACCGGGACGACCAGAAAGTCGTAGACTTCTACCGGCGCGTTGCCGAAACGGCCGCCAAATACCACCAGTTCGTTGATTTCCATGGGGCCTTCAAGCCTACCGGACTGACCCGGACCTATCCCAATGTTCTGAATTTCGAGGGAGTCCATGGACTGGAGCAGATGAAATGGAGCGGCAAGGAGGTTGACCAGGTGACCTATGACGTCACGATCCCGTTCACGCGCCTTGTCGCCGGACCCGCCGATTATACCCAGGGGGCCATGCGGAACGCCACCCGGGACAACTACCGTCCCGTCAACAGCGAACCGATGAGCCAGGGGACCCGCTGCCGCCAGCTGGCCGAATACGTCGTCTTCGACGCCCCGTTCACAATGCTCTGTGACTCCCCCTCCAACTACCTCGCCGAACCCGAATGCACCGCCTTCATCGCCGGGGTTCCGACCGTCTGGGATGAGACCCGCGCCCTCGGGGGCAAGATCGGCGAATATATCCTGATGGCCCGCCGGAGCGGCGGGTGCTGGTATATCGCCGGCATGAACGCCTGGGAGCCCATGGACATGGAAATCGACCTGACCCCGCTCGGCATCGGGAATGCCTCGGGCACCCTTTTCCGTGACGGAGCGAACGCCCACCGCGCAGCAAAAGACTATAGAAAAGAAACCGTTTCCATCAGCGAAGGCCGGACGAAGGTCCATCTCGCGCCTGGCGGCGGCTTCGTCCTTATCCTCGGCTCATAAACCCATTCAGAGATGAAAATCAAGAATTCCTTTACCTGGAAGATCGTCCTTATCGGCGTCCTGAGCCTCCTGCTGCTGATTCCGCTCGAGATGGTCAAGGGACTCGTGAGGGAGCGGCAGAACAACGCCGACGCGAGCACCCGCGAGGTTGCTGACAGTTGGGGACGCGCCCAGACCCTTTCAGGCCCGCGCCTCGATTTCTCCTATGAGACGGTCGAAACCGATGATTCCGGGAAGAAAAAGGCCGTCCGGAAGACCCAGTCCGTCTATCCCGAAACCCTCTCGATGGACATCGACGCGAAAACCCAGCTGCTGCACCGGTCCATCTATGACATCATGGTCTATAATTCCGACGTCCGCGTCACGGGTGATTTCATCATTCCGGCCGAATTCGCGGACCTCGGCGGAGAAACCGTTCTCGCCATGGGAGTCATGGACCTCCGCGGCATCGTCGGGGATGCCCGGTTCAAGCTGGGCGGGACGGAGGGTTCCTTCTCGGAAAGTGCCGAGAAGGAGATGTTGCAGCCCCTCTCTATTCCCCGGGGAATCCAGGATGGAAACACACGCATCCCATTTGAACTCACATTTCAGGTAAAAGGTTCCGAATCGCTGATGTTCAAGCCTTTCGGCAATGTAACAGAGGTCAATATGAAGTCCGACTGCCCGGACCCGTCCTTTACGGGTGACTTCCTCCCGACAAGCCGTGAAATCAGCCCGGACGGGTTCACGGCTAAATGGGTCGTCTCCCGGATCAACCGGGGGAAGCCTGAAGAAACCGTTTTCGGCGTCGACCTCCTCCAGCCCCTCACCCAATACCGGCAGACGACCCGGACTGCCAAATACGGCATCCTGATCATTCTGCTGGTCTTCATCGCCGGCCTCGTCACGGAACTCGCCGGCAAGAAGGAAATCCACCTGGTCCAATATCTGGTCATCGGTCTTTCCCTCGTGCTTTTCTATGCGCTCGTGCTTTCCTTCTCCGAATTCCTTTCTTTCGGGAAGGCGTACGCGCTCTCCGCGGTGATGACCACGGCCGCCCTGACCCTCTATTTCAGGGGCATCCTCAAGAGCAAGGCCGCCTGGGTCCTGGGCGCCCTCATCGCCCTGGCCTACGCGCTGTGCTATGTGCTCCTCCAGATGAAGACCTACGCCCTCCTCTTCGGAACGCTCCTTCTTTTCGCGCTGCTCTGCATCGTCATGTACTTCACCCGTAACATCCAAACCACGCATAACCAGGAATGAGAATCGATATCATCACCGTCGTCCCGGGGCTCCTTGAAAGCCCGTTCCAGTACTCCATCGTCGCCCGAGCCATCAAAAAAGGTCTCGTGGAAATCCATGTCCATGACCTCCGCGAGTATGGACTCGGCAGCCGCAAGACCGTCGACGATTACAGTTACGGCGGCGACGCCGGAATGGTCATGATGGTCGAGCCCGTGTTCAACCTGATCCGGGACCTGAAAGCCGAACGGGACTACGACGAGGTGATCTACATGGCCCCGGACGGGGAAATCCTCGACCAGGGAATTGCGAACGAATTGTCCCTCAAGGAGAACATCATCATCCTCTGCGGCCACTACAAGGGCATCGACGAGCGGATCCGGGAGCACCTCATCACCCGCGAGATATCCGTCGGAGACTTCGTCGTCAGCGGCGGCGAGATTCCGGCGGCCATCCTCGCAGACAGCATCGTACGGCTCATTCCCGGCGCCCTGACCGATGAGACATCCGCCCTCAGCGACTCCTTCCAGGACGGGCTCGTCGCTCCCCCGGTCTATACCCGCCCCGCTGAATTCAACGGATGGAAAGTGCCGGAAGTGCTCCTCAGCGGCAACCCGAAATTGATCCAGGCCTGGCAGGACGAACAAGCCCTCCAGCGTACCAAGGAACGGAGACCGGGCCTATTGGACGACTCGTTTATTAAAAATTTTAATAAATAAACTTCATTTTAGATGATTATTTGATAAGAAATAATTTTTCTTTAAAAAATATTTGCGGTTCAAAAAAGTTTATCTATCTTTGCATCAGATAAGCAAACCAATTGATAATTTATTAAATTATTTTAATAAAGAGTCGCGAGAACCGCATCATCTAACCAAATAACTGACCTTCTTCAAACAAGGTAAATACACTACTAACTAACCAAAACGCCCCGCTGAGACAGCGGGGCGTTTTGGTTCAGAACCGGTAGGAGATCTTGACCGTAGCGTTGCAGGGGGCCTGTGGATAGACCCCGATGCCGGTATAGACCGTTCCGTCATCCCAACTCTCCCAGCGCCAGCCGGAGGCATAATAGAGATGGTTGAAAAGGTTATTCACATAACCGGTTAACGAGAGCGTCCCGGTACGAAGAGCGAACGACTGCGTCAGAGAGAAATTCGCAATGCCATACGCAGGGATCGCCATCTCGTCACGCATCGTATTGTCTATGAACTGCTTCCCGACATATTTTCCGTCCAGCGAAGCCGTCGCCCCCTTCCAAAGGGAAGCCGTTGCCCGGAGCATACCGATCAACGAAGGGGACATCAGCATATCCGTATCCCCGTAAGCCACCTCGACGGTTCCCTTCTTGTCCGCGCGCGGAACAAATGAGACATAGTCCCTAATCCGGTTCCGGCTGAGGGTCAGGTTGCCGTCGAGGCAGAACCACCTGACCGGCGTCCATGCCGCTGCGAGCTCGATTCCACGGCGGTATCCCTTCGGAACGTTTTCCTTGATATTGTACCCGGAATCGCTCAGCCGTCCGGTCTCGAGCAGCATGTCCCGGTATTCCATCAGATAGAGATTCGCGCTTCCCCGGAACCGCTCCGACTCCCACTGATAGCCGGCCTCGATATCGACCATGCGCTCCGGACGGATCGGACTGACCGTACCCTTGACGTTCTCCTTGATATCGCTCCGGCCGGGTTCCCGGTGCCCCAGAGCCACACTCGCATACAGTTTATGGCCTTCCGCCGGGAACCAGGAGACCCCGCCCCGGGGATTGAAAAAGGTCCAGTCCGCCTGGTAATCGACCGATGCCCCGTCATCATCCGCACCGTCCATCACAATTCCCAGCCGCCTCAGCTGCAGGTCAGCATAGAGAACCAGAGACTCCCCCGCGCGGTATTCTCCCTTCAGGAAGCCGCTGAAATCCGTTTTACGGGTATCGTTACTGTACCATGGACCCTCCCGGTTCAGCCTGTCGTAATCGAATTTCTGTCCGAGAATCCGGGCCCAGAGCATCTCCCCGAAATGGGCCCCGCCGTACCGGGCGGCATTGATCCCCCCCGTCAGGTCGAGCGCATCGTTACGGTATTTCAGAGTCGAATTGAAGACATAGTAATCGTTTCCCATCTTCTTCCGGTAGATCATATCGCTCACCGCCTCTCCCGTCGGATCCGGAAGTCCATAGTCCAAAAGCGAACGACCCGTTTTCAGATACTCGTCGTACCCGTCGCCCCGCGTATAATTGAGCGTATTCGACCAGCTCAGACCGCCTCCGAAAGAGTGGGTATAATTGAGCTGGAGGTGGTTCTGGCGGTAGTTATCCGTCTGATTGTCATAGTAAAAGACATTCCCGTACTCATCCTTATACTTCCCCGCCCCGTTGTAGCGGCGGTCGATCTCATACTGCTCATAATCGATTCCGTCCCAGGTAATGCCGCTCCGCTGGTCTCCCATCAGCCAGGTCAGCCGGAGCGAATTCCGGCCGCTAAGCCAACCGGCGGCCACAAAAGCCGACTTCGAATCGACGAAAGCGTTCCGGATATACCCGTCAGTCACGCCCTTGGAAAAGGCAGCCGAAACGTACCATCCGCCCGGAAGCAGACCGGAACCGGCGGAAACCGTCGTCAGGAAAGTATTGTAACTGCCCGCACTGAAATCAAAGGACCCAAAGGGATCCGGCGTAACGAAGGCCGTATTCATATTGATGCTCGCCCCGAAGGCCCCGGCCCCGTTGGCGGAAGTTCCGAGTCCTCGCTGGACCTGGACCGTCGATATCAGGCTCGTCAGGGACGGGATATTGACCCAGAAAACCTCCTGGGACTCCGAATCGTTCAGGGTGATACCGTTCAGGGTCACATTGATCTGCGACCCTTTCGAACCGCGGATTGTCATGGCAGAGTTTCCGAGGCCCGTTCCGCCCTCGTTATATGTCACGACCGAAGGTTGCAACTGCAGGCTCATCGGAAGCGAAAAAGAAGGATTGGCCGAACGGAGTTCATCTTTGCCGACCATTGTAAAAGAAACCGGAGTACTGTAACCGGCACGGGAAGCGGAAACGACGGTACTGTCCAACCGTTCCGTCCTAATACTGTCCTGGGCGAAAAGGCCCGGAGTCTGAAGCGCAAGCAGCGCTGAAACAAATAAAAAACCTCGCATAAAACATTTTGTTTTGATGCAAGGGGCAGGTACGGCATGTACCCTCGAGAAGGAATGCTTCCCTACGCCGGTATGGACCGGATCAGGTTCATTGGGACTCTCTCAACCGCCGGCTCAAGGCGGTACCCCCGCATTTATTTTTTATCAATCAACTCTATCTGATACAGGCGTTTCCAGTTCTTCCCCGTCAGATAGATATGCTTTCCATCATAAGCGATGCCGTTCAGGACATCGGTATTCGCGTCGCGAAGGCTCTGGGGCAGCAGGCCGCTGCAGTCTACCGTCGCCTCGACCGATCCGCTCTTCGGATCGATAATGACGATAAGGTCCGTCGTATAGACATTGGCCCAGATCTTCCCGTCGATCCATTCCAGTTCGTTCAGGAATCGCACCGGCCGGCCGTTCATCTTGACCGGCAGGGTCTTTTCGACCTTCAGCGAAGCATCCATGAAATAGAGATTCGCCGTCCCGTCGCTCGCAATCAGCGACTTCCCGTCCGTCGTCAGGCCCCATCCCTCCCGGGGATAGCCCTGGGTCGACCGGTAGGTCAGTGTCTCGGGATCATACTTGAAGACAACCTTGTTCATCCAGGTCAGGATATAGAGATCATCTCCGAAAATCACCGAACCCTCGACAAAATAAGTCCTGTTGAACTGCATGGAGGTCAGCGATTTACCCGTCTGCAGATCGACCGTCCGGAAGGAGCTCGTCCCGTACTGGCCGGTACTCTCATAGAGCTTGCCGCCATGGAAAAACAGCCCCTGCGTATAGGCAGAAGGATCATGCGGATACTCCTTGACGACCTTGACCCGGTACTCCCGGACCTTGGCCGCCGTCGAACAGGCGGGCAGCAGCAGGACCGCTGCCAGAAATATGAGGATTCTCGTTCTCATGATGCAAAGGTATACCTTTTTTATTCTCTTTGCAAATCCCCGGCCACAGCGATCACCCGGTCGAGGACCCGGAAAAGATTACCGGACCAGATCTTCGCGATATCCTCGTCGCTGTACCCTCTCTCCATCAGGCCCATCGTAATATTGACCGCATCATTCGAACCGAAAACGCCCGTATATCCCCCGCCTCCGTCCATATCGACGCCGATCCCGACATGATCGATCCCGGCGACCTTGACGCAATGGTCGATATGGTCCAGGTAAGTCTCGATATCGACCTTGTACTTATCCCGGGACTGGAAATTCCAGACGGCATAGACCTGGATGACCCCGCCGTTGTCCCGGAGGGCGCGGAGCTGATCGTCTGTGATGCTCCGGTCATGTCTGAAAAGCTTTTTGGCCCCTGAGTGAGAGCAGATGATCGGAGCCTTGCTATACTTGATACAATCCCAGAAGGTTCCGCTGCTCGTATGGGAGCAGTCGACCATGATGCCGAGTCGGTTCATCTCGGCGACAACCTCTTTCCCGTAAGCGGTCAGCCCCTTCGTCGTATCGGTCGAGTGGGAGGATGAGTGGGCAATCAGATTATCATAGGTATGGGTCAGGCCGACATACCGGACGCCCATATCCGCATATTTCTTGAGATTGCCAAGATCGCGTCCGATCCCCTTCCCGTTCTCGATACCGATAAAAAAGGCGCGCTTCCCTTCGGCCTTGCAGCGGAGCGCATCCGCGGGCGTCGTCACGATCTCGCAGCGTCCCGGATTCGCAGCGACGTCGGCATAGATCTTCTCAATCTGCGACATACAGTACGCGACGGCATTCTCCTCGGGCTGGTCCTTCTCGCCCTGATAAGAAATCAGGAAAGTACCGTTCAGGCCGCCTTCCATCATTTTCCGGAGACTGACCTGGTTCGTGCTGCGCTTGCCGAGACGGAACCCCTCGTTATAGACATCCGGAAGATCCGCATGCGTATCGACAAGAAAGATCTTCTTCTGAAGCAGGCGTGCCCGATGGTAGAGCGAAGCCCGCTCCAACAGTTCATCCAGGTTGGCAATCCGGTTCTGGCACCGCCAGAGAGCCCTGTTGATACGCTGGGTCAGCGGATTGTCACCGAAGACGGGCACGTTCCAGTCGCAGGTTGCCTTGAATAGGATCAGAGACAGTTCGTCAGCCAGGGAAACGGCATTTTCGGAAAAGGCGACGCCGGAGAGGATCGACATGATCGCATCCGCATCGGCAACCGTCTCCCCGCTCGCAACGAACGGAAGCTGGATCGGCAGCATTCCCTTCCGAAGAATGGCTTCCGACCAGGCCGTCACTTCGGACGGATCGGAGGAATAGATTCCGATCATTGCCGGCGTCTCGTCCGGGAAACGGCTCGCTGAATCATAGTACAGACCGGAAAGAATCCGGTCGCTACGCTCGAAAACATCTTTCAGATCAAGCGGATAATGGATCGTCTGGGCCGTCGAGACGAGGGCGGAAAGCGTCGCACATAATGAAAAAATGAACTTTTTCATCCCGTAAATACACTAAAAATCATACAAATATAGCTACACCTTTTGGATTTTCACAAAAGAGTTTTTATTTTTGCAGCAAGTTGAATAGATATTAGGGTGGGACGATCTGCCGCGCCCTTTGTTTTTGGCTACGGCCTGGAACGAAGAGTGAGGAAAGTCCGGACAGGAAAGGGCACCCGACTGCGGAAAGCGCAGAAGGGAGTAATCTTTTGATATCGTAACAGAAAACAACCGCTAATTCAATTAGCAAGGGTGAAAACGCGGGGTAAGAGCCCACGACTTGTTGCGGCGACGCACCAGGGGTACGATATCCGGGCCTGCAAGACCAAATATACTGACAGATGAGGGCTGCCCGTCCGATGTCAGGGGGTAGGTTGCGAAGATAAATGGCAGATTTAAAAACAGAAACCGGCTTACGGCCCCACCAGACCTAAGAGGGGTTGACTCGCGCATAGGTCAACCCCTTTTTCTATATGGTTTTTTTTCGTATCTTTGCGCGCTAACCGCATGAGATGTTAATATGAACAATACAGAAGCGCAGAGGTGCCTCCTCTGCAAACGCCCCAAATGCTCCCTGGACGGATGCCCGGTCCATACCCCCGTCCCCGAGTGCATGGCCCTCTACCGCGAAGGACGCCTGGAAGAAGCAGGACGTCTCCTTTTTGAGAACAATCCCCTCTCCGCCATAACCTCCCTTGTCTGCGACTGGAAGAAATTCTGCTTCGGCCACTGCGTCCTGAACGTCAAGCAAGTCCCCGTCAGATGGTACGAAATCGAGCAGGAAATATCCGGCGAATACCTCAAGACCCACCGTCTCGAACGCAGTCAGGAGACGCCCCTTTCCGGCAAGTCCGTCGCTCTTGTCGGCGGCGGTCCGGTCGGCATTTCAGCCGCTATCTTCCTCTGGGAGAAGGGGGCAGACGTGACAATCTATGACGCCAACGAGCGCCTCGGCGGCGTCCTGCGTTACGGCATTCCGCAGTTCCGCCTCGACAAAGCGATCCTCGAACCCTATGAAAGGATGTTCGCGGAAGCCGGTATCCGTTTCGTCGGCGGAACCGAGCTGGGGAAAGATCTTACTATCAGCAAATTGAATAAAGACTTCGACGCCGTCCTTATCGGGACCGGTGCCGAAAAGGCCATGACCCTGCGTGTCCCCGGGGAAGACAACTCCCTCGTTATGCAGGCCCTCCCCTTCCTGAAGAACCCCGATGCCTATCCTCTCGGGAAAAAGGTCATCATCATCGGCGGCGGAAACGTCGCGATGGACGCCTGCCGAACGGCCGTTCGTCTCGGCGCAGAAACCTGGGTCTATTACCGCAAGACCTTCGAGAACATGCCCGCCAACCCGATGGAAATCGAAGAAGCAAAGGCCGACGGAGTGCAGTTCCGCGTCTTCCAGGCCCCGGTCGAGGTCCATGAGCACAGCGTCACCTTCCGCGACTGCGAGAACGAGACCGATCCCGAAACCGGCAAGGTTTCGACCCGGATCATTGAAGGCACGGACCACGAGGTCGAATGCGACCACCTGATCCTCGCCATCAGCGAGAAGCCCGACTACAGCCCCCTCGGCGACGCCCAGCCCCAGCTGGACGAATGGGGATTCGCCGTCAAGGACGAGCTCCAGCGCCTGCAGATCAAGGGAATGGACAACATCTTCTCCGCCGGAGACTTCCTGCTCGGCCCGAAGACCGTCGTCGAGGCAGTCCTGAGCGCCAAGACCGCTACGGAGAATATCGCTAAATACCTTCTCGGAGCATGAACGCCATTCTGATCTACTCGGGCGGGCTCGACAGCACGACCCTCCTGTACGAATACAAGGACGATATCCGCCTCGCCGTCACGTTTGATTACGGTTCGAAGCACAATGCGAGGGAAATCGCCTGTGCGAAAGAAAACTGCGCCCTCCTGGGGATCCCGCACCTGATCATTCCCCTCGATTTCATCGGGAAATACTTCCGGAGCGACCTTCTCATCAGCGGCGGTGAGATTCCCGAGGGAAGCTATGACGACGAGAACATGCGCTCTACCGTCGTCCCCTTCCGGAACGGGATCATGCTGGCCGTTGCCGCAGGGCTTGCTGAAAGCCGGGACCTCGACACGGTCCTTCTGGCAAACCACTCCGGGGACCATGCCATCTATCCCGACTGCCGTCCGGAATTCGTCGATGCCTTCGATAAGGCAACCGCTGCGGGAACCTATAACGGCGTCCGTATCGTCTCCCCTTACTGCAACCTCACAAAACGCGATATCGCCCTCCAGGGCCGTTCCCTCGGCATCGATTACTCAAAGACCTATTCCTGCTACAAAGGCGGTCAGAAGCACTGCGGCCTCTGCGGCACCTGCCAGGAACGGAAAGAAGCCCTTGCGGGCTTCGATCCGACGGAATATGAATAATTTTTTCTTTAAATAACTTGCATAAAGGTAGGAAAATTCCTATCTTTGTTTGTTATTAACTTATTCTTCGACTATGAAATATAGTGAACTTGAAAGTAAACTTCGAAAAATCAAGTGTTTCGACACTGGAGAGGAGAGCCGCGGACACCCTCTATGGTATAGTCCAAAAACAAAAATGTATTTCCAATTAAGCCACCACAAGAGCCATGAGGTAGCCCCCGGTACTTTACGAAAGATAATGAAAGTTTCAGGACTGATCTAATCGAAGAAAAGCGATGGAAGAGAAAAAAACGGTTAAAGTTTTTATTGAGAAAACGACAGAAGGCTACTCAGCCTATATGGACGACACCCCCCTTGGCTACAGTTGCCTGGGAGAAGGGAAAACAGTAGAAGAGACAATCTCTGACTTTCGTGCGGCGTATCAAGAGATGAAATCATTCTACGAAAAAAGAGGAATGTCATTCGAAGAGATCCGTTACGAATTCTTCTATGACACAGCCTCTTTTCTACAAGAATACAGCAAGGCCTTTTCACTTGCCGGCCTGGAGCGGATCACGGGAGTCAGCCAGACACAACTCGGTCACTACCTTCATGGGCGGAGAAAGCCCACGAAAAAAACGATCGACAAGATTCAGCGAGGTGTGCAAGAGTTTGCACAAGAACTGACAGCTGTCCGCTTCGCCTAACCTTACGGGGTCTCGTAACCTTCTTCGATCAGACGGGAGATGACGTACGCAGGGTGATTGACAAAAATCGCCTTGAGTCTCGGGTAGTACCGGAAAAGTCCCGGATCGAACCCCGTCTCCTTATATCCCCTCACCCCGGTCAGTTCCGGCGGCGTATGCCAGATACTGAGCGTAAGGCCCGCATCGAGATACCCATCCGGCGGCCAGTACGCCGACCAGCTGAATCCCTCATACTGGACCTGGGCCCACCCCGACGGTCCATACTCCTCCACTTCGGTCAGCTTCCCGTTCCAGGCGCAGGCTATCCCGTAGGCCTCCCGGTAATGAGCCGCAACAGACGGATAATCAGGATGATACCCGGGGACAAGATACTCCACGAGACCGAGCGCGTCCATCCTCTTTGCCACCTCGGCCGCAGCCTCCATCACCTTCTCCCCGAGCGGATCGTCCGGTCCTCCCTTGATATCGAGCCAGAGCTTCGTCCCGAGCGGATTAGCTTTGGTATCCTTCAGCACGGCAAGAAAGTCCTCCAGGGATGGCATCTCCTCCCCGTTCGGCAGTTTCCCCGCCGAACGGATCGCAGCAAGCGTGCTCCGGGAAGGAATGAGTCCATTGACCATCCCGTGATCATCCGGATGGCAGACCAGCACCCTTCCGTCCGAGGTCCACATCACATCGCACTCCGATGCATAGCACCGGAGCCCGATCGCGGCTTTCAGCGACTCCAGGGAGCATTCCGCCAGTCCGTTTTCGATATAGCCGCCCCGGTGGGCAACGACTTTATAAAGGTGCTGTCCCGCAGATCGGCCGCCTTGGCAACAGCAGGAAAGGGCGGCCGAAACGACCGCCCATCCCACTATAAACCGTAGCAAACTACGTCTCATCGCTACCAGCCTGCATTCTGAGTCAGATCCGGATTCAACGTCACATCGGACGTAGGAATCGGACGGACATATTTCTTCTCAGGCCAGGTATAGCTATCAGAGAGTTTCTTATAACCGAGGATATATCCGTGGTCACCTTCGGAAAGACGGTGGCCGGCACCGGAGAAGTTCGCATTCCCGCCGTCCCAGTCAATCTGGAGGACGTACATGCCGGATTTCTCCTTCAGCTTGTTGCTGACGATATTGTCGGCCTTGCCGTCACCGTCGAGATCGAGATCGACCTCGATGGCCGGGATATACATACCCGTCTTGGTCTTGATCAGCAGATCACCCATGTGCCAGCGCATATCATCCTGGTAACGAAGACCTTCCATGGCAAACTCGACACCCCGCTCGCGACGGATCTCGAGAATGATCGGATCGGTAATCGTATTATTGAAGTACTTGACCATATACGGATCAGCCACCGTCGGGAAGATACTCTTGACACCGGAACGTTCGCGGAGCGGCTTGATCGTCTGGTCCCAGACCGCAGCGGTGCACTGGCCGAGTTCCGCCTTCGCCTCAGCGTAGTCGAGGAGGATTTCCGCATAGCGGATCAGCGGGAAGTCGGAGAAGGTCGCATCGTTGATCTCATCCTTGATATAATCGGTCAGGTACTTGATCGGCTGATACCCCGTCTTGGAGTACGTAAAGTCCGGAGCGACATGCATCTTGCCCCCGTCACGCGTAAATCCCGGATACTTCATCGTCTGGGTCAGACGATAGTCACGGCCCTGCATCTCTTCGGCGAACGGCACATTGTAATAGGAAGTACCCTGATAATCAGAGGTAAACGGCGTACCGTCGAGCTTGAGGTAGGTCATGACGAAGTCGCGGTTGAACGCATACTGGGCATGCTGGGCATTCTTCATGTAGTCGTTGATCGAATAATTCGCATTCCTGACGCCGAGATTCTCGTCGCAGTCGACCGCCCAGATCCATTCCTTCGTAAAGACACTGCATCCATCCTTGTCGATGAACATCCCGCGATACTGGGTCTGGCGCTTCGACGCATCGTCGATCAGGGAATAGACCTTGGAGTTCATGATCGCCTCGCAGGCCTTGATGCACTCGTTGAGGTACATCGTCCCTTCGCTCTTTTCCGCTGAGGTCCATGCCTTTCCGGTCGAAGGATCGTTCGTATGGTACTTGCGGTAGGTTCCCTCAAACAGGCAGAAGCGGGCCTTCATGGCAAGGGCGACATACTTGTTGACAAGGGTCGAGCGGACCCGGTACTTGGCGTCTGCGGAGCAGTTGTCGCAGGCATAATTCAGATCCTCGAGGATCTTGCTGGCGATGAACGAACGGGCGTCCCGCTGGCGGTAGAGTTCATCATGGTCCGAAGGATCGATGACATGGTCGTACCATGGCACGGCGCCGTAGGTCTGGAGCTTGTCGATATAGAACATCGCGCGGAAGAACCGTCCGATACCCTCATAGTGGTTCAGCGTAGCCTCGTCGGCCTGGGCTTTCCGCATATTCTCGAGATAGTAGTTGATCGTACGGAGCTGGGTCCAGCTCCAGCTCGTCTGGTCTGCGACGCTGAATCGGTCCGTATTGTAGAGGAGTTCTCCGTCCCAAGCCTGCGTATCCGAATACCGGTCGATATTGATAAAGTCAAGCATATCAGGAAGATAGCTCCGAATCAGGCCATTGGCATAGAGTTCGAGCGAGGTTTCGTTCGTGAAGAAATGCTCACTCTCGATTGCATTCGGGTTCTCCTTGTTCAGGAAGTCCTGGCAGGAAACGGCAAGAAGGCTGGCGGCCATAATGGCCATTGCAATATATTTTTTCATTGTCATATCCTCCATTGATTAGAAAGTAATGTTGACACCGCAGGTGACAAGCTTGAAAATAGGATAGGTATTACCGTTGATACCGCTGCTTCCGAAGTCGGTATCACCGCCGTCGATGCCTTCCGGATCGAGGTTCGGTCCCCACTTGTGGAGCGGCGTAAAGGTAAAGAGGTTCTCCCCGTTGACATAGACCTTGAGGCCGGTCAGCCCGAGGGCCGAGCAGACCTTCTGATTGAAGGTATAATCGAGCTGGACATTCTTAACACGCAGATAAGCAGCATTCTGCATATAACGGGTATTCGGAATGTTCATCACATCCGTCTTCGAGGTGCCACCGTTCGTCATATAGGTCGTCAGACGCGGCCAGTAAGCCGTATCGTAGTTGAGACACTCGGAGAAGTCGTCGTTCATCTTCGCCACGTTCGGGTTGTCCTGGGCGTGGATCGTCGGGATGAAATAGAAGAACGGACGGGAATACTTGCCCCAGAAATAACCGCAGTCCGGACCCGGATACCAGTCGCGCTTGCCGACGCCCTGGAGGAAGACCGACAGACCGATTCCGTTCCAGTTGCCGGAAAGGTTGAGACCGAAGCGGTAGCGCGGCGTACTGTTGCCGATGATGCTGAAATCGCCGTGATCCTCAAGGGTAAAGCCGTTGTAATCGATCACGCCGTTACCGTCGAGATCCGCGAACTTGACATGGCCCGGGCGGGTCACCTTGTCGCTGGACTGCTTGAGGCTCTGTTTGGCGGAGGCATCGATATCGGCCTGGTCCTTGAAGAGGCCGAGGACCGTATAGCCCCACATCTCGCCGATCTGCATCCCCTCATAGTACTGCGGTTGGCCCATATTGTTGATCAGGTTCGCAATCGTACCGAAAGTCTTGCCGTCGTTGCCGGCGAACTTCGTAACCGTCGACATGGAATCCCAGAGGGTTCCCTTGATGCTGTAGGTAAACGGCTTGCCCGCGAGCACGAACTGGTCTCTCCACTGCAGGGAAAGTTCCCAGCCGTTCGTGCGGAGCTCGGCGTTGTTACCCTTCGGAACCGCACCGCCGAATACGCCCGGCAGCGTCGCACCGGCCGTATACATATCGGTCGTCTTGCGGACATAGTAGTCGAACGATCCGGAAAGCCGGCTGTTGAAAAGATCGAAGTCGACACCCGCATCGTAGGTCGTCGCCGTCTCCCAGGTCAGGGAATACGGGACGATACTTGCGACGGAGGTATAGGAAGGCAGGTTGCCGCCGAGGACGACGTCCGTCGCCTTCGCAACGCTCATTTCGGAGGTATAGAGGTACGGGGAAACGTTTCCGTTACCCATCGAACCCGCGGAAGCGCGGAACTTCAGGTTGTTCAGCCAGTCGCGGCTCCACTCCATGAACGGTTCCTCGGAGACCCGCCATCCGATCGAAGCGGACGGGAAGAAACCCCAGCGGCTGTTGCTCGGGAACTTGGAAGACCCGTCGTACCGGCCGCTGACCTCGAGAAGATACCGGCCGAGGAAGCCGTAATTGACACGGAAGAAAGCGCCGAGATAGGCCCATTCGTTACCGCCTGCGGTAATCGTCGCCTCACCGTCCATCAGCTTGAAGGAAGGCTTGTCGGAGGTAAAGCCGACACGGGTCGCCGTGATCGTCTTGTAGTTACTCCACTCGACGTTGTAACCGAGAAGAGTCGTCAGGCTGTGCTTCTCGCCGAGCTTCGGGGAGAAGGTCGCATAGGCGTTCGCCGCCTGGTAGCGGGTATCGGCATCCATCTGGTCCATCCAGGAAACGGTCTTGGAGGTCGTCGTCGTAATCATAACGCCGGGCTCCTTGGAATAGACAACCGGGACATGGACGGAACCGCGGGTACGGGCCGTATAGTTGAAGGAGTAGTCGACCTGGAACTTGAGGACGTCCTTGATAATGTCGATGTCGAGATCGACCTTGTCGCGGAGATAGAGGTAATTGTCCGTAATGAAGCTGGTCTTCTCGTACATGCTCGCGTAGCCGGAAACGCCGGCAGCCGGGGTCCATGAACCGTCCGGGTTCCGGAGCGGGGCCATCGGCTGCACGCAGTGCTGCATGTACCGGGTTACGGAGTTGTCGTTGTAGGTCGTCGGAAGATAGGTATTGTCGATCGTGAAGCTCATGTTGTTCGTGAGTTTCATCCACGGGCGGATCTTCAGCGAGCCCTTCGCACGGAGGTTGTATTTCTTGTAGCGCTCGTCACCGACCTTGTAGACACCCTGGGAGTCATACAGACGGCCGGAAACGTAATAGTCGGTGTTTTCGTTGCCGCCGGAGACGGAGATATTGTGCTCGGTCGTCCAGTGGTAGTCGCGGTAGAACTCCTTGAACCAGTCGTGGCAGTCATAATAAGCGTAACCGAAGTTCGGAACGTCGTGGCTTTCCTCAACCTTCGGGAGGTCGGTCCCCTTCCTCCGCATGATCTCGTCATAGATCGCCTGGGAGTACGGAGCCTTCGAGTCGATGTGGTTCAGGAGGGCCTTGGATCCATTGTAATAGCCGTTGTAGGCTGTGATCCACCAGTCGAGCCACTCGTTCGAATCCGTAATGCCGTCATACATGACAGTCCGGCGGTTGACGGTCAGCGAACCGTTGTAGTTGATCACCGGAGTCCCCTTCTTCGCATTCTTTGTCGTCACGAGGATGACACCGAAAGCACCGCGGGCACCGTAGACCGCCGTCGAGGAAGCATCCTTCAGGACGGAGACGCTCTCGACATCCTGCGGATTGACCATACTGAGGTCCCCCTCGACACCGTCGATCAGCACGAGCGACGTACCGCCGGCACCGATGGAACTGGTACCACGGACATTGAACGAACCGTTGTGGGACGGCTTGCTGTCATGGACCGTGATGTTCAGACCGGCAATCTCTCCTTGCAGGGAGCGAGCCAGGTTGGCATTGGCACGGTTGCCGATCACCTCGCTGCCGACCTGGTCGACGGCACCGACAAGATCACGGCGCTTCATCGACGCATAACCGACGACAACCGTCTCGTCCAGGACGTTACGGTCAGCCTCAAGGGCAATCACAAACGGCTGCGTCTCATTCCCGGTCAGGACAATCTCCTTGTCCTGGTAACCGATATACGAGACAATCACCGTCGCTGGGAAACGGACGCCTTTCATGGCAAAGGAGCCGTCGACATCGGTAATGAAACCGGTGGACGTGCCCTTGACCATGACACTCGCCCCGATGAGCGGGTCCCCATTGGGATCCAGCACCTTTCCGCCAAACTGGGTTTGGGCGGACGCCATGAGCGGGAACAGCAGCATTACCGCCCACAGCATCAAGACTTTGACCAATGATTTGATTCTCATAATAGATTATGATTTGGTTAGTAATAAGGGTCCATAGTTAGTAATAAAATTTCATTTCCGATCCGAAAGTTACGAAAAATATTAACCCATTATACCACCCACCGTAAAAAAAATTCAACAAAATCGCATCCAAAAACCGCCCTCCGAGCGGAAGGGCGGCACCGACGAAAGTTCCGAAAGTATTCAATAATAAATCAGTCAATTCAAAAATCCCAATATGGAAAACCAACTGAATCGATTCGATCAAAAGCGACAACCCCAATCCGGCAAGAGTCGCCATCCAAAGACTTCGCCACCTCCCCTTCCCCGTCGCTAAAAAGAACCCCGACAGGAAAAGCCCGAACGGAACGAACACACCCGCATTGAAAAGCATCAGGAACAGAATCTCCTCATTCCCGGACATAACCCGCCGGAGCTCCGCCACAAGGTCAAGCCCGGAATCCCCGACCCAGCGGCTCCCCATCCGGATCAGCGCAAGGGCATCCAGCAGGAAAAGGCCCATCAGCACCGCAAGCCCGAACATCACCGTCCCCGGCACCGACACCCTCCTCCTCACTCGCAGCAGCACAGCCAGCACCAGCGCCACTCCCCCAATCACCGCCCAGTGCCACACCGGCACCCGCGGGAAAAACGCATGGAAATAAATCGAAAAACTCGAGGAAAGGATCATTGGGGATTCAGCTGGTTAATTCCAACATCATCTTCTGATAGAAAAGACGGATACCGGTAATTCTGAAAAGCTTCAGACTCCTCAATTCCCTTCAAACCCTTCTTCAACATCGAAAGAGCACTTGATCTAATCCCCGGAACCAATCGGTCCATGATCTTGTATGGGACATTGTTCTTAGAGCAATATGCCTGAAACGAAATCTCACAAGGCATCCATTCGCTTTGGTATTCAAAATAGAATCGCTCTAAATCTTGGCTGCTATACATAACTCTTTGCTTTTTTTAGCAAAGATCGGGGACCTTTCAGTTATGCCCTTTCTTGAGTGCTAACCTATATTTCTACGATGTCGCTTATCTGACAATCGACAAATGGGACAATGGCTGTCGCCCATGCCATGCCAACTCCAAAAGCGCTAAGCATTAATTTCTTCTTTCCTTTCATCTTATCTTTTAACTCACTAACAATAGTTAAAGGTATAGATACAGACGAAGTATTCCCGAACTTCTGAATAGTCCAAGGGATGCGTTCCCTAGACAATTTCATTTTTTTTGCTATATAATTATTGATAAAGGCATTAGCTTGATGAAACACATAGTAATCCATCTTCTGAATATCAGATCCAGTGACTTCTATTAACCTCTTTATATCTTTAGGTACTTCCTCGATCACAAAATTAAAAACATCTGCGCCATTCATATAGCCATTTTCATCGCAGCGAATATTCCCATACTCATCGACTACTTTTTCTGTCAGCGTTTCTATCGAACTCATATTTCTATACCCTCCTCCCGGAATCATAATAAGATTTCCGCGAGACCCATCAGAATTAAAAGAGAAGGAGGAGGTTCCATATTTTTCATCACTTTCAATCAATGCTGCAATTCCGGCATCTCCGAAGATAAACGCTTCACGACGATCTTTTCGGCTATACACTTTTGAACGTGTCTCTCCGTCAAGCAGTAACGCTTTTCTATATCCTCCGCTCTGCAATAATCCATAGATAATACCTAACCCATTAATGAACCCTGAGCAGCCTAGCGAAATGTCAAAGGCCATTGTCGATGTTTCCAGTCCTAATCTGTTCTGCAGTAAGATAGATGTGGCAGGCATCCGATAGTCTGGCGTTTGAGACAAAAAAACCAATAAATCTATTTCTCGTCTATCAATGTCATTATCCCGGAACAATCTTTCTGCTGCTGCAAAGCATAAATCAGAAGCACAAGTTCTTTCATCTACAAATCGGCGTTCTTTTACGCCGATTTTATCAACGACTTTTTTTACTTCAGATTCTGACCAAATATCAAGGCCATAATGATAATTGTCAATTTTCCGACTTGGAACACATGCGGATAAGGCCGAAATTCCGACGCCTTTATATGTAACAATTGCCATATTTCGTAAACTACTTTAGCATTCTTCCCCCATCTATCACGAGTTCAATTCCTGTCACCCAAGAACTGGCATCGCTTAATAAATAGATGATACCCATAGCAATATCTGAGGGCCTGCCATAACGCCCTAAAGGATAATAGTTAAGATCTTTTTGTTTATCTTCATCTGTATACGTACCACTATTGATAAGTTTTGTTTCAACCATTCCTGGCAACACTGCATTACATCTAATCCCTTTATTTCCAAGTTCTAAAGCACACGTACGCATATAACCAGAGATTGCAGCCTTTGAAGAAGCATAAACAGAAAGCCCGGCAGCCGTAATATATGATGAGATAGAAGAAGTGAATACGATCGAAGCACCCTTGGAGATCTTTTTCTTTTTTAGAAGCCCTTTTGTAAGAAGAGCAGCACCAAAAAGATTCGTTTGATAGACATCAAGAAAATCGTTGAGTTTTAAAAAATTCACAGGTTTACTTAATCCTCTCCCCGCATTGTTAACTAAACCATCAAGTGTGGGACATACTTCAACAAGTTTATCAATTTCAGATTGCTTATCAAGATCCGTTATAATGGCAGAGTGACCAACCCCTTCCATTTGAGACAGAGTCTCATGGAGCCTTTCTTCATTGCGACCAGTAATTACCACAGAGGCTCCCATTCTCGAACATTCGATTGCTGTATCTTGTCCAATTCCTGATGATGCTCCTGTCACCAATATGGTTTTACCTTGAAGTGAAAATGGATTATACGACATATTTCTTATCAGCCTCTAAATCGTCAACCTCAACTAGTTCAGAAACAACAATACTATTAGTTTGGAATGCGACCGTCCCCCAAGAAAGACCTACACCAAAACCGCAACAAATAAATTTTGTAGGCTTACTCTCAAATTTTCCTTTCAATTCCCCAACAATAGTAAGTGGGATGGATGCAGACGACGTATTGCCGAAACGATACATACACGAAGGGACTTTATCCGGGGCTAGTTTCAGTTTCTTTGCAATCATGTTATTCATCTTCATATTGGCCTGATGAAACACATAATAGTCTGCATCAAGATAATCAAAGCCAAAATGATCAGCTAGTTTCTTCACTGATTTAGGAGCTGTCGTAATGCCAAAAGAAAAGACATCCATCCCTTTCATGCGAGTCATCAAACGAAGAGATGTTTTACCTTCAAATTCTTCTGCTTTAAAGCTGTTTAATGTAACAGGATTACGGCTCCCCATATCAGGTGTTATTATAGCATCAAAGCCACTTCCATCTGTTCCAAAATGAAACTTAATGCTCTCCCCTCCAACACAATACTCTACGGCTGTTGCTGATCCAGCAGAACCAAACAGAGGATCTCTAAGTTGATTATCAACCCTGAATCGTTTTTTTGCATCTCCGCATAGTATTAGTGCTTTCCTAACATTATGTTCTCCCAATAAGCCTAATGCTGTGCTAAGGCCATATACCCATCCTGAGCACCCCAGAGAAATATCTTCTGCAAAACTCTCCCGACTCAAACCCAGACGATCTTGAAGAATACATGCGGTCGCGGGGAGAACATAATCAGGTGTTTGAGAGACAAATATCAGTGCCCCGATCTCCTCCTTATTCCAAGCAAGATCTTTTATCAGACGTTCAGCAGCAGCATAACACAGATCAGCAGTCGTTAGAGTTCTTGATACTCGTCTCTCTTCTACTCCTGTAGTCTTAACATATTCTTCCGGAGAATAGTCATGTGAAATATTATCCTGATCTGAGGGCAGGAGATTGCTTGCAACATTTGAAGGAACTCCGGCTGCTATACCGGAGATCCTTACATTATTGAATTCAAGAAATGCCATTATTGTTTTGCGATTACTCGATTGAATAAATCCTCGACTGTTCTAGAATTCTTAACGTCATCACCTTTGAGGGCTACATCAAACTCTTCATCAACCATAGCAATAACGCTTAATGCAATTAGGCTTGACCACTCATCAAGATCGTGGTAATTGGTTGATGCTGTAATTTCAGACGCATCCGTTTCATCAAACTGCTCTGCGAAAAGAGCGACAAATTCATTTAAACTTTTCATAATACTTCATTTATTTATAAACATGTAATCATTCGTATCCTGCTCCGGATTATTTAAAAAACTACTTTTCTTGCAGGTATTCCTAAATATAGATTTTTATCTTTAGGATTTGTCATCAGAACACTTCCAGCAGCGAGTTTCGTATTGTCTCCAATTGTAAGGCATTGAATAATGGTTGATCTAACGCCAAATAAGTTTTCATTCCCAATTGTTACCTCTCCTGAAACTCTTACTGCTGGCATAAAAACGTTATATGAACCTATTTTTGAATCATGACCAATTACTGTTGAGTCATTGAACACATTAAAATCGCGTATTTCCACATCACACGAGAAAACACATCCACCCTGAATAATATTACCCTTCCCTATAATAAAGGTATCCGAATCAGAAAGAAGAATTCCCGGATGAATGATATTAGGGAATGAAACTCTGGGATTCTCAATCTCACTTACGATTTTTCTTATTCCAGATGGAGAACCGATTGCAACTACAATAGCGATATCAGAATCATATGAATTAATGACATCTATTCCTCCAAAACAAGGACCATAGTGAGAGATTTCTCTTCCCTTCAAGAGTGGATTATCATCAAAAAAACCTAATAGATTCCATGTATTCTCTTTTTCATTAATCAAATTGACCAAACATGCGACCTCTCGTCCAAACCCACCAGCTCCATAAATAGCTAAATCTTTCATACTCAATTATTTCCATTAAAAGCTTCCATCGTCGCAGCGGAAGCAGAATTAATATCTTTTCTCATCAAAACTTTCCGGATCGTCATGAAAATGATCCGGATATCTGTCCAAAGGGTACAATGGTCCACATACCAGACATCATATTCGAATTTCTTTGCCCAACTGATCGCATTCCGCCCATGACACTGCGCCCACCCAGAAATACCCGGCCGGACTTCGTGACGACGAGCCTGCTCTTTTGAGTAAAGAGGCAGGTACTGGACCAGTAAAGGTCTTGGACCGATCAGAGACATGTCCCCTTTCAGGACATTGATCAACTGGGGCAGTTCATCGATTGAAGTGGAGCGAACGAAACTTCCGACTTTCGTGAGCCGATCGGCATCGGGAAGCAGGTTCCCTTCCGCATCCCGTTCGTCCGTCATCGTCTTGAACTTGATCAGCTTGAATATCCTGGCATCTTTCCCGGGCCTATCCTGGAAGAAGAATGCTCCTGCTCCCTTATTCGCGAAATGGAGCCATATCGCCACGAAGATCAGGAACCATCCGATTAGGATAAGTACTAGAAAGGAAATAAAGAAATCAAGAATCCTCTTAAAAAAGTGCTTGTACATGATTATTTCAACACTTCGCGATAAAAGTCTTTCAGGCACTGCCGGACAAATCCTTGCTCATATCGAGATGCGATTAGGCCACGGGCTTGCGATGCCAATTCTGATCTCAAGGCATCATCTGTCAGCATCTTCTCCATCGCTTCATAAAGTGCCGCCGTATCTTTTGAGGGAATGATTAGTCCATTAACTCCATCTTTGATAATCTCTCGAGAGCCATTGATATCCGTCACAATCGAGGGAAGTCCCATAGCGCCCGCCTCGATAACCGTATTCGGAAACCCTTCCCGATAGCTCGGAAATACGAAACAGTCTGCTGCAGCATAATAAGGGCGGACATCTGATTGCGGCCCTACTGCTTCAATTCTATCATTCTTCTCAATTTCAGCTCTCGCAGCCGCGCTAATCGAATCCAAAGAATCCTCATACCTACCAACAAGCAAAAGCCTCGCATTCGGATACTTTTCATTCAATCTCACAAAGGCCTCAACCAGTTCATTGATTCCTTTATCGCGAACGATCCGCCCCACAAAAACAAACGTAAAAATGCCCGTTTCCCGAATCTCATCAGCAGCTGCCATAACCGCCGGAGTCCGATCATAGTAATTCAAATCTATTCCCCTCACATTTCCATATCCGAGAACCCGAAGCGGTTTCTTTGTTATGTGACCGGATATCAAATCACTCTTCACCCCCTCCCCTTCCGGAATAACATGTGTAGCACAGGCACACGTAATCCGGTCCGTCATCTTCAAAACCCATCGCTTGAGTCCAGTAGAAGTCGGCCAAACAAGCCCCGTAAAAGTGTGGATTCGAACCGGCACCCCAGTCCACCACCCCGCTATCATGCTGATCAGCCCAGCCTTCGGGGTCATGCTATGAATCATATCTGGTTTCAGACGACGGAACACACGAATCATTCGGAATAAAGACCTCACGTCTTTCAAAAGAGAAATATGTCGTTCCATCGGGACGCCGATAGTCCAAACGCCTTCGGCTATACCAACTTCACCCAGTTCAAGTCCAGGAGAAGAAACTGCGACTACCTTATAATCATTTGAAAGCTCTTTAAGCAAACCAGCACAAAAAGCTTTCAATGAAGATGGTATTGTTGTAATTCGAATAAGCTTTTCCATTCAATAATGTTTATGCTATTATTTCTGTATGGCTTAAAAAAGATTTGCTGCAACTTTCACCATAATTCTCCTCATAATATTCTTTTTTACAATACCCTTGCAAATTGCGAATAATCTCTCCGGAGACTTCATTCTTAGAGCATCTATAGAATGACGATTATAGTATTCTTTATTCGAAAACGATAAAACTCTATCCCAAAATGGACTATTGATCTCTTCTCTGATCTGTTCAATTATTACGTCTTCTCGAATATTACTTTTTTCTATTTTTTGAATGATATCAGATAAAAGAATGTTTATCATTTCAATCCTCACAGAATCTGAGGCTTTATAATAATTATATTGATCAATCAATTTAATCTTCTCCAAAAACTGTTTTTTAGAATCATGAAGAAGGTATTGATTATATTTATTAGTCATTCCGCCATAACGATAATTATATCCATAATAAGATTCTATGAAGATACTTTTAAGGTATGGGAACAGATGTAGATTAAACATTAAATCTTCTCCCATCTTAAATCTTGATGGTTCAAGATTCGCTCTTTTTATTACATCCTTCCGATAGAGTTTCCCCCATAAAGTTACGGAAAGGATATTTACGCCGAAAAATGAAATAAAATACTGTTCAAATAATTCAGGAGCCCTAATTTCCCCTGATAATAATCCTTTTCTCTTTTGACGGAATGGCCCTAAACGTCTTGAGTATCCTATTTCTACATAATCATAGTTACTCTCCTGCATTCTTTGCCTTAAAACTAATAATGCATCTTTCTCTAACCAATCATCAGAATCAACAAAAGTAATATAATCACCTTCTGCTTTTTCTAAACCATAGAACCTCGTTTTATCTACACCCTCATTTTTTTCTTTCACAATTAATCTGACTCTTTTATCAGTTCTCGAATAGTAATCACATATCTCTACACATTTCTCGTTCCCGATCCTTCCATCTATAATTAATAATAATTCAAAATTATTATATGATTGGTTAATCAATGACTTAATACAAGTATCAAGATATTTTTCAGTCTTATAAATTGGGACTATTACACTTATCATGTTTCATGGATTTAAGAGGAAACAATTTGATAGTAAATCAGAGAGTATTTATCCACAGTTCTAATTATATCATATTCTAAAGACCTATCCTGGCATTTATGGGCACATAAAAAATAATTTTGTTTGTCTGCTATTAGCTCTAGTATTTTATCCTTTAGATCAATAATATCACCGTGTCGGAATAATAAACCAGATTCTTCTGTTACTTCTCTTAGTCCCGGGACATCACTTGCAACAAAGGGTTTCCCAACACTCATCCCTTCGATACTCGACAACGATAACCCCTCAAAATGAGAGGACATAACTACAATATCTGCAGTATGGAGGATCTCGGGAATGTCATTTCTAATACCCCAAAACTTCACTCTATCTGCAACGCCATATTCTGAACACAGTTGCTCAAGGATTGGACGCCTAACACCATCTCCGACAAGCCATAATTCATATTGATCAGCTGGTAATAATGATAATGCTCGGATAAGGGTATCCTGATCCTTTTCATATCGAAATCCTGCGACCATAACAATAACACACCGGGTAGATCCCGCTCGGAGCGATGGATTAGGAGATGCGTTTTTGAAGCGATCTATATTAACCCCGTTGTGAACAATTACGAAACGATCATCATCTTCGCCCAAGTACTCCTTGAGGTTTTTCTCCGCGACCTCAGAAATACTGATAATCTTGTCATATCTCCGGTACATCCACCGATCAACCGGTTTGAGATATCGTTTATCGCGACGACGATTATTTGAACTATGCTCTGTAGTAACCAGTTTAATTTTCAATCCAATCGTCGAGATGGCGCCGAATAGTTGAGCTGCCGTATTATGGGTATGGATGAGATCATACGACTTAACGATCTTCCGAAGTTTAAAGATTAGTAGCGGATTATAAACAGATCCTTCTTCCGATAAAGAATAGATTTTGCAGCCACAAGATTCTAACTCTTTTTTAAAAGGAGTATCACGCCCATCTAATAATGCGACATCTACGTCATGTCCCTTTTCCCGGAGCATCGGGACAATTTCCGTAATCAGTTTTTCGGCGCCACCGGTCTGAAGAGAAGTAATTACTTGTAATATTCGCATTTAACTCTCTATATATCTGCGAATTGAGAACAAACTCAAATTGAAGCACAACTGTTTCATGAAAGGATATCCCTACCCATATAATGTTCCTCTTTTTACCTTCCTTTTATTTACCATATAAAGAATTCTGCCAGGTAAAAGACAGAGTATAGTTAAGAAACACATCGGTGATTCTTTGATGAATGCTTTGTTCTGTGAACGGATCGAATGGGATACGTAGTGGATATTATCCATCAGTTTCCTTTTCCATGAATGAGTTTGAAGCATATCGAACTTACGGATGAAGGCAAAACCCTTCGGATTATTCCAATACTGCCGCCACATCCCTCTTGATGAACCGTCATCCTGATATTCCACGACCACCAAAGGTTCATTTAGAAGCAACAAGGGGTAATCCTCATCGATAAGATTATATTTATATGCCAGGCCGACATACTTTTCCCCAGGGAAGATGGGATACTCAGGATATTTTGTAATCACATCTGTCCGATAAACAATCTTCTTATCTCCGCTTCCATGGTAATCTTCGTAATATCCCCGTAGTGTAGATTCTTTTAATCCCTCAGGAAAACGAGCGCCAATAACACGCCCATCCTGACTAATATCAAGCCCCATGAATCCAGCATATCTATCTGAACCTTTTTCTTTCCAGAACTTAATTATTTTTTCGACAGCATCATCCGGCATATAATCATCTGAATCAATGCAGACATTTAACGGAGTCTCGATATTCTTATAGGCTGTATTGTGAGCTCCATGCATACCCTGGTTCTCCTGATAGATATAACGAATCGATACCTTCCCTTCCTGGGACCAAGCATCAACTAACTCACGGGTATTGTCCGTCGAGCCATCATCAATAATCAACCACTCGAAGTCATTACAAGTCTGACAGAGCAGACTCTCATAAGTTCTCAGGAGCGTATATGACCGATTATAAGCAGGTGTAAATACAGTAAGTGCTTTGTTATTCATAAATAAAAAACAAGAACAATGTAATTGCTAAGTGGGCGACCATAATAAATGCTGTTTTTCGGCCTTGGGTTTTGTGCCAAATATCCAGCTTCAATAATGGATAGACTAATACAAGAGGATATAGGAACCAAGATAAATATGCAAACCTATTTGAGTAATTTGCCCGAATGACCATAATCCAGAACGAATTAGCATATATATACGTTCCTAGTAAAAGAAGATACGTGCGATCAAAAACTTTCTTCTCAAAAATAATATAATAACCCAATAGTATCGGGATTGCGCTATATAAGAGGAAATCCCATCTAAATCCTGCCCTTGAGAAAAGGTTTTCGTCAACTTCAGTTATAATATAATCCGATAAACGTTCATCAAATCCAAGTTGAGTAAATAAATTGGAAATAGGGCCACCGGCAATTAAACTAAGAATAATAGATATTCCCCAAAACAGAAACATTGTTCGCGGTAATCTAATAAAATAGGCCCCAATCATGCATAAAACAGGCAAAGCAGTTGATCCGTGAATGTTAATAGCGATAATCGCCAAAAGAGCGCATATTACTTTTTCTATCAGATTTCCACTGATATATGTCAATGCAAGCATAACAAGGCTACAGGCCATACCATTCCTAATTCCGTTAACACCATAGGTAAAAAAAGAAAAGGCAGCAAAGCAGAATAGGATGGCAATATCATAATTTTTATTCATTAAACGTTTGCATGCAAGAATCATAGGGACTATATAAAGTATTTCTACTATCAAAAAGAAATACTCGACCGACATTCTCTGCGCGCACCACCACATCAGAAAAGTAAATAGAATATCATTTTCTATAAAGAGAGGACTCCCCTGCATTTCTGAATATGTCCTTGCATAGTTTAGAGTATCTCCAAAAGCACCAGAGATTGGGCGCAATCCTACTATAATGACAAATAAGAATGCATATAAGACTACAAAGATATTATTCCGCTGTCTTGATATCAGTATGTAGGCTTTTTGATTAAAAATGCCAAAACAACTTAATAATGTCAAAAGAAGTACAATACCGAGATGTGTTGTACTATATAACTCTGGAGGGAGAAAACTAAACATACTTTCTTGAGGATAATGATTATTATGCTTTCCCCTTATTACTCTTCCCTAAGAAGCGTCTTATCATTCTTTTGATCTTAACGACTACTGAGCTTCTATTGTTCATCCAACTCTTCATAAACCAATGAATTGCCCTCGAATTTTCCGTTGTATGCAGTCTTCCCGTCGCATCATCAAGTGGATTGAAAAACTCCGGAGGATATATACTTATCCCATCTATTTCTTGTATATAAGAACTCACGATTAATCCCTTCTGTCTGAGAATATCTGTAATCATAGGGATCATCGTATATTTATTCCTTTCTCCGTTAGGTAACCAAAAATTCAAATCTGATAATTGACCCAAAATTTGTTTATAAATAGGATTTCCCTCTTCTACGCCAAGACCTAGTCCCGGGGCTACAGCAAGTTTCTTCCCATCATTAATACCACACTCAATTCCCATGAAAGGACCTCTTTCGATAATATCATCCATAGGTCGTATGACCTCAACATCTGTATCGAAGTAAATCCCTCCATAATGATATAAAATCCAAAACCTCGCATAATCGCTCACAAATGCATATTTCTTTGCCTCATAAGCATCTCGAGTATACGGAATAATATTGACATCAAAATTATCCTCATTCCACTCCTTGATCTCATAATCAGGGAAAAACTTCCTCCAACTAGCGATGCATTTCTGCGCTAATTTCGGGAGAGGATTCCGCCCGAACCAGCAATAATGAATAACTTTCGGAATCATACTATATCGTCCTCAATCAAGTAATAAAGATTCTGTATTTCCTGGACATTACCGAAATCACTCGCTCTTGTATACTCAATCAAATGATCCCGCAATGCCATATTATTCACAGTCTCGATAATCCCCTCCGCACACCCATGATTACCCATCGGAACAATGACCCCATCAATCCCGTCCTTCACCTGATCCTTAGCCGTCGGATAATCCGTCACAATCACCGGTTTGCACAGCATCTGAGCTTCGCGAACTGTAACCGAATTCCCTTCATAGCGGGAAGGTTGAACATAGATATCGCACGCCTTTATGTAAGGATAAGGATTACTCTTTTTGCCAAGGATGATCACGTTTTTCTCCATCCCCGCTTCCGCAATTTTTCTACGGATCAATTCTTCATCGCCCCCATAGCCAATCAGATACCAGGTTACAGGACACCCCATCTCTATTATCCGCCTGCAGATATCCGGCACATTATCATAATTCTTTGCAGCACAAAATCGCCCGACGGAAAGAAGATTCGTCATCCCTTCTCTTTGGGGCATCTCCTTCTCGATTTCCTCTGTTGGGATCAGTTCTGAACGTTTGCGGACAAACTCTGCGGATAGAATATTATCGATCCTGATTATCCTGTCTCTCAACTGAGTAAAGACTTTCACGAAACTATCCGTAACAGCATCTGAAATAGAGGCTATATAATCATACGATGACCAAACCGGTAACTCAAGATCAGCATTAACATCGATCTTTGAATAATCCGTATGAATCCATGCTACTTTTTTCTTCGCGCTTACTTTCTCCGCAACGATATTATGTGGCGTCAGAAAACTGATAGCAAGATCATACTCTCCGAATTGTTCAAGCGAAGGAAGGATCGGCGTAACAGAATCAGCCACATACCCTAACACAGCACTTCCGTCAATAGGATGACAACTCTTCTTATATCGGCCAAAACGAATCTTTGTCAAGAATCGTCTCCAAGCAATTCGGAGAAAGCCTGACTTAACTACATCCTTCAACGGTCTCTCAATCTGCGCATATTCAGGAATCTCAGGAAGAAGATGAACCTCCTTAGGGATGAACTCCATCAACTCTCCCCGATGGCTCCACAAAAACAGATCAACCTCATATTTGCTATAATCTATCGATTGAAGCAAACCGATCAGACTGATCTCGGCCCCGCCGAGTTCAAGGTAATGGATTGCAATCAGTATTCTTTTTTTCATCCGTTATTACGGAGTTTCCTTTTGAGAATCTTCCAGAAATTATTTCTGTAATATACTCTCTTTGCTTTCTTATGTTCCTCTACGAAATCAAACGAAAGAAACCAATCAACAAATTCCTTGTCAAGGCATTTATCCTGACTTCCTTCGATCCGTTTTCGAGCGAGTTGGTAATAATAGTTTTCCTTCCAAATACCCCAGTTAAACAGACGGAGCTCCATCACGGACTTTAGATGGGATGTCAGGGATCCGTTATAGGAAAAACCAAAATTTCGGGGGTCCCCACCTTCCGCGGCAATCTCGACCATTGTACGGAAACACTTATCGCATTCTCCGCAATTGTGGTCATTAAAAGAACATACCTGCAAAGGATAAGGCTGACCAGATTCTTTCTGGTAACGGACAAGATATCCGACTTTATCCTGACGACTCATCTCGAAAGCATCGTGAATCGTTCTTCCTTCTCCAGCAAAAAAGAACTCACTGTCGGTCGTCATCAGGGATGCGCAGACCGAATTTGCTCTTCCTTTCGTGAAGGAACTGGCTATCATTACATTTGATGCGCCTGTGACAATGCACTGCTGCATTGCAATGGATATAAATGTCATAGAATGAAGGAATCCGTACCAGTAGTTTGTCCTCAGTCTCTGATTGAATTCCTTATCTATTACCGGATGATTAAAGACTTTGAAAATGTTCGACCTGACATGCAGTGACTCCGTTCCCATCCTACGTGCGAACTCCTCAGTCTTCATCCGGTCTGAGATATCCACATCTGATTCATCCGTTTCTTCTTCCAGCCATCCGTAGACATTGCAGATATACGGTATCGTCTCCCGGTGACGAAGAAATGATGTCTGGCAGTCAATGCCTCCCCCGAAAAGAAGGACAGAACGGTCATTCTTTTCAATCCGGTTATCGCGAAGGATCGAAGGGACTAGCATCCCTCGGAAAGGAAAATCTTGATGAAGATCCTGATATGCTGATTTGATGTTTCGGTAGGAGCGGTAAAAAGTCTCATCCAATTCATCAACAAAGATGACGGCATCAGCAATCCATGAAAGCCCACTCATACAGCAGACAAAGGGGATACTCAGCATCGAGAGCGGGATCCGAGCAACGTCCAGACCGAAATCGATGAAGATAGACCTAGAGACAAAAAACTTCTCTAACCTTTTCGACAAAGAAAAAGAATACTCTACAACCCTCCCCTTCACATCTATTCTTTCTATTTCAATTCTTTCCATTAATATCAGACTGTTGTTTGTACTCAATTCAGGGCTACCAAAAGGTTAAGGTACTGCTCCAGTCCCTTGCTTTTTGTCACCATCTTTCCTTGTTCTTGATTTGATCAATTAGATCGCCGCAGGCATTAAAGACAGATAGTCCTTCTCTCCGGTCACGACCCCTCTGAAGAACCTCCCGAAGAAGTCCCCTACTGATTTCTTCTGTAACTTCACCGTGCTGATCACGCTTTGATACACCGCGGACATCTCCGCTTCGGCATCACTATCGAAGTGAATTGATATCTTTCGCTTCGTTATAAATGGACGGATCGAACGCTCCGCCAGATTGTTTGATAACGGATATGACCCGTCTTTTCGATATAAGAACAAACCACCCCAGAACTTCTCCAGATAGTTCAAACCCTTCTGCATATAGTCGCTTCGGCTTGATGCATCTTCCTGCAAGCTTCGCAATCGCTCTGGGATATCTTCGACTATCGCCTCCGTCTCTGGCCCCTGACGCTCACGACGGATCTCATCGATAGTAAGTTTCACTCGGGCGTGAGCCATACAAATCAGATGATCCGTGCGAACCAGTTCTCCGTCCAGGAACATATATACAATGTAGCCGTCTGACATCAAAGCCTTCAACTCACTATCCCGTGAGCCTTGCTTACCAGTACCCACATGTATTCCGTTGAGTACTTATTGTAACGACGAAGTGTAGCCACCCCAAATTATTATCTACACTTATATATTTTTTAAACCCCGTATTTTAAAATACGTATCATGAATAAACTCATTGCCATATTTATATCCATCAATCACAACTTCATCATCAAAAACATTATATGTATGAAAACCAGTCATTTTAGTAATCTTTTTTGCTTCTAACCTTTGGATTTCTTGCATATTCAATATTCCATCTTCGGAACACTTAATTTCTTGAAGAGAAATGCCTTCTCCATAATAATTATTACAGATTTGCGCCGAAGAAATGATTTTTCCTTTCCAATGAAATATCTTACCCGCTCGTCTAGCCACATTATCATTAAAAGATATTTGTTGTGTTTCTTTATACTCACCCCATAGATGATCTGACTTATACACATGTAAAATATTACTATTACCATTAGCATTTTCAGGCAACGTACCTATCAAGAACACTTCCTTCTCATTATTCATAAAAAGAACTGGATCGATTAAAGGGATAGGTATCATCTTCTTGCACTCAAGAATATGGTCAGTCATATGATATATTGTCAACTGTCCTGCGGCACTATTTTCTGGATAAATATATATATTGCCTTCATGGATGCAGAAATTAGGAAAAGAAAGGTGCGTGCTTAAATGAAGTAGTGTATCATTTTGAATTAATTCATAGTTATTTTTATCTATAACAAGCCTACAAATTCTTCCCAATCCACTATTAATCATAAACTCTTCGGCAAGAATGACATACGAATCCGAGTTTTTTTCAAGGAAAAAAGGATCTGCAAACCAGCGGTCTGTATAATTATGTTTCATCCACCTAATATTGACAGGAGATAAATCCTCACCTATATCAGCAATAGCAATGTTCCAATTTGCATTGATGATTTTCCTCCAGCATTTTTTTAAAGATTCTGAAATAAACATGATCCTAAAGCGACTTGTTGTATTCTTCGAATTGTGATTTCCACTGCCTTATAGCAATGAAGTCCATAACAACCTTTGTCTCGAATTCACTTGTTATCTTTGGCTCCAGTCCTTCTAATGCATCATAGTCGATGCAGTTGATATGATTCTGAGCATCGATAGCTCTCGCACGCTCATCAATAGCGATGATGATAGCTCTACGGCCATGACGCATAGCATATACACCACCATGAAGACGGGTACCAACATAATCTGTATCATTATTTGTCAGATAATCATCGTATGCCTGTTTGCTTGCCTGGAGTATTTGGACTGGTTTTGTATTCTTTAACTTATAGAAATAATCATAATCTCTTGCTCCTTGAGGCCAAAAAAAGACCTCTTTGTAATTGCGCAGCAAAATATCAAGAATAGTTTGGTCTTTTTCCAAATTCATAGGATTGTGAGATGCAGTAAGCGTTAGGACCACTTTATCTGCCTTGATGGTGGGAATCTTTGCACAAAAATCGGGTGTTAGCATCCACATCGTCACGCAACCCGTGTTGATGGCTTTAAGGCCTAAACGCTCCATATACTGTTTGCTGCGCTCATCACGAGCACTATGGTAGTAATCGCGATTCAACAGGCGTTGATAAATGTATTTGGTGTACCAACTCATCTTTCCTTCTGCCCCTGCTCCTGCACCGACACCGACCAAAATACAACCTTTCATGGGCTGATAATTGAACAGATTGATATTCCATTGAGGGAAATGAGTGAGCAAGTTCGGAATAAGGAGATTAGAACCGCCGACAAACTTGTACTTGCAATTGCTAAATTGTCGAACCGCTTCTGAATTGCGCCATACCTGATACCAATGGAATGGCGACACTTGTGTTGGGAGTGTTCTTTCAAAAGATCGTTCCAATAGAGGAGCTAATTCTTTGCGTGTACACTCCATAATAATATCATCGCCCTTGTTATCTGAAGCAATGGAAGTATCTAAAATAAGAATATTGTTCATCGTTTTAACTTACGGGTGATATACTCCTTCACCATTCCACGCTGGTCTCTATTCAAACAGAGGAAATAGTACAATGTCGACAAGATGATGGAAGAGGCAGCAGTTGTCAGAAAAATCCGGCCTATAGACGAAGGTATCCTGCACACAATTAAATAAGAAACCACACAGACAAAGGCTCCGATCAGAAGTCCGCGGACAATATACCAGAAAACTCGCTTCCGGGAAACCTCCGGTACGTAACGGGTCATTAGAATGATCGACACTACTGCAAGTGTCATGTTCGAACACATATAAAGGAGATAGGCGCAATAGACCGGGGCGGAACTCTTGAAAGCAATATAGATAAAAAAGGGATTCAGTGTCAAGACAATTCCGTTGAACAAGCTCATAGTCCGGACCATGCCCGTAGCATGAATCGTGATAGTTACTATATAACGGATAATAGCAAAGAGAGTACAGAGCAGAATGATGCGACTGAAAAGAACCGTATTCTCGGGTACGATTTCCTGCCAAAGATCTATCAACTTTTCCATCTCAATACCGGCTGGTATTGCAACAAGAGCAAACAAATAAATAGCCAATACAAGAGCCATCAATGTATAACTCTCTACCGCTTTGACATTTCCCGAAGAATAGGACTTAGTAATTGGAGGACGGAACGCCGTAATCATTGTATTGGCGAATGTTGAAACCATATTCGCCACCGTTGTTGCCAGACTGCTGGCCGCATTGGTGACTACTCCGAAGAAATTATTAATCAAAATGATAATTCCTTGACTGTTGAAAACAGAGCCGAAGTTCCCGAACAGATTATATGCGGAGAAAGAAAGCATATTCTTGACAATTTCAGGATCTGTACATCTGGATAGTTTACTTTCAGAAAAATGATGCCGACTATAAGTATTGTTAATTGCAATGATTGACATACTCACAAATACGGTCAACAAAGAGTAGGTCTTAAGTTTATCAAACGGAAGAATAGGAAGAAGGAAAACAATCCCCAACTTGGCTATAACATGATAAATCTCAATGTAGGCATAAATTTCCATTTTTTCGTGAGCGACAATACAGGCATTGAAGGGTACGTTCATTATGCCTAACATGGATGCAAGAATTGATGCGTGAAAAACAAACCGTGCTGCAGATAAACGACCTTGTGGTATCACGATCCGATGGTTCAGGAACCAAAGACCTCCTGTCTCAAGTACCAAAAAGACAAAAAGGGCAATTCCAACATGAACCCAAAAGGCTGAATTAAACGTTTGGTTCAATCTCTTCTCATCTCCCCGTCCCAACTCGTATGCAATAAACCTAGAAGTTGCCCCGCTCATCGTAGCATTGAGAAAACCCAACATACCCGTAACCCCTCCGACAGCGTTATAAACTCCGAAATCCTCGACACCCAAGGTACTGAGAACGACGCGGGAAGTGTAAAGGCCGACAACAAGGACCAAAAACATCCGAAGATACAGCATCAGCGTATTTTTGGCAATTGTTTTAGGACGAGCTACGTATTGTTCCGGCACTATCTTTTGCGAATTGTATTTCCCTCGAGGAAATAGATTGTTCTGATTCCGGGGGAGAATTCTTTAAAAGTTTCTATGGAGTTATTTCTAAACAAAACTGTCCTGCATAAGTACTTGCAACCATAGTCATTTTGTTTCTTTGCATCTGTTGAAAGGATCCAGTTTGAAAAGCCAAAACTTCCTGATGTGAAAATATTATCTTGAATATCAGAAGTAAGATTATTGTAAATATATACCCCTGCATCAGTCCGATTATCAGAGAAAGAAAAAGACAATACTCCTAATAAGATTTTTCCGATATTTTTATTGCCGGCCCTATCAAATGTATTCTTCCTTATAGTTAAATTCTTTCCATAACTGTCTTCGTAATCAATATGATAATTAGTTCCACCGACAAGGAATAAAGGAATAATATGTCCTTGATAATTGATTTCTTTATCGTTTTTGCTAAACTTGCAATTACGAATAACCGTATTGTTGCATCCGCCTGATATCCCCCCTCTATGATTATCATGAATCTCACAATACTCTATGATACAATCACTCGTGATGAGATCAGATATAGCCATATTATGTTTGAATCCTTCTTTCCCAACACCTTCATCATAATAAAACTGAAACTTAATACCTGTTTCATTATTATTGAGTTGGAAATAGTCCAAATAAGAGGATTTAATCATTCGAATAGGCCGTTCTGTAGAAATTTTTTTATTGAACGTTAAAATATCAACATTCAAATACATATTCGGGATACGAGTATAACCTCTATTGTTGTTTACAGAAAATAGTTTCAGTTCTTTTAGTTTCTTACCTATAGAAAAATATGTCGGATACCAGCCTGAAAAATCTAAATAATCTGATACCAAACAATAACTATTGCTATGAGGATTAATCTTAAGGTCACCTTCTTTCAATGAGTACTGCATTGGTTCTGCTAAACCGACATACTTGACTCCGGATGGAGAATATGGAGCATTGTAATCTTTAAAATAGTCTCCAGCTTGATTCATAGTGACTCCATCTCCCATGAAACAGGAAAAATCTATATGGTGAATCCTGACATCATAACAATACGCAGAAACCATAATGCCATAGGTCTGCTCTTGGTTTCGTTCTTTGGAATTAGTATAGTCCCGAATAGTTCTATCACCAACAAGTTTCCCACTATGTACCTGAACGTTGATGCACATCGCCATCCAGAACATATAACTTGCCTGCTGATATGTCTCTCCTTCTGCCTTATAATACTTTGACTTCCTCGAACTGTCGAGAATATTATAATATGATCCTCCACCAAGATCAATGTCGAACTTAATTATATCCTGAATTAGAACTTGCCCACAATAACCGCTCGGATTCTCTTCCCCAACCGTTCTCGGTGTAAAACAATAGTCATTCTTCGGGAAGCGGATGCCGTCGTAGCCGTTCTTGTAAGCCCATTGGATGGCTTCGGTGAAGCCGACGCCGTTTTGGTACATGAGGTCGTACTGGCGGTCGGTATAGTGGCCGTCGACGCCCTTTTTCTGATAGCCGGGCGTAATCCCAAACTTCTTCAGGTCAACGACATAGACCTTCTTCGGAGCCGAAGTATCCCAGGGGAAGACCGGATCTTCATGGACCCCCCAGAGGTCGACAAGGGTCTCGTAATACTCGCCCGTAACCTTGACCTTACTGATGCGCGTTTCCTTCGAGATCCCGTAGATCGGCGTGACCCGCGTCTGGTCCATCACGAGCGTTCCGTTCCGGAGTTCGCCGTTTTCGAGGTCCAGGACGGATCCGTACGGCATCGTGATCCCCTTGCCGGCGAGGTCGAAGGGGCCTTCGATGATGTACCTGCGGCACCGCTGATTCATCATCGCCTGCGTCAGGACTTTTCCGTTTCCCCCTTTCAGGACGACTCGCTCGAGTCCTGTGATGTCCTTGGTTACCCCGAGGTCCGGACCGGCAGAAGTTCCCGTCCCGGAAGCTGTTCCCTTATTGGAAGCCTTGTTCATCGCTGAAAGTTCCGCGAGGGATATCTCCTTTACCGCCCCCTTTGAGCTCTGGCTTTCGTTCGAGCCACTCAGGAGGCTCGAACTCTCCCGTACGGTCTCCCCCACCTCCTGCGCACTCCGCAGCGCCGCCCCCTGCCCGCAGGCAAGGAGAGAAAGAAATAAAGGTAGAATTATTAATAAGCTAACAATACGATGCATTAGTATGCATAAGTATGTTATCAAGATTATTTCCCAACAAACCTCTCGATTTCTTCGACGGATGTGTAGGCTTTCATGGCGTCTATCAGATGATAGACCTGAGTCTCTTTGTATTCCGGGATCCTGAATCCCTGATGTTTGTCAGCTGTGCGGGCATGATCGGCCGCCGAGAAGGCGAGCCTCGCGAAGATCTGGCAGTTATATCCTCCCGGAGAAGCGATAGTAGCCAGAAGTTGCTTCATCTCAGCGCTTGAAAGTTCTTTTCCACCATCTTCAATCGTTGCGCTGATATGGTAGCACAACCAGACTTCAAAACAGGGATTACTGATTGCCGTATGCCATTTCCTGTTGGCGGCTTCGCTGCAGAGGTCACTCAGTTTCTGGCTGCCCCAACGGTCCACGTCGAGGACCAGCCAAACCTCATCTCCTTCTCCAAGGCCGGCTTCGTTACAATAAGCTTCCGCCCGTTTCAAGACATGATCCGGAGAAGAATTCGTTGTCGATGAGACAAGACCGTCCTCGTCGATGTCTCCGATGAGATCGACCGAAATCCTTGAAGACAATGATTCGAACATCTTGAAATACTCCCACTCTCTCACGCTTCCTTCGCAAGCGACGGCGAAGAGATGATAATCACGAAGTTTCCCGATAGTTCTTTGGTAACCCCTCTTTTTCCTTCCCATACAGTTTTTATTTCCACCTCAAATCCCGCAGGTTTCCGATAAATGGAATCGCTCCGAAACGACCGCGCAGGTATCCTTTTTCTATATCGAGATCCTGGCGGACATCAAAGTCCGTCAGCGGATACATAGACGTACTTCCGGAATCCGACTTCTCTACAAACCAGATTTCATCGGGACGAAGTATATTCATATCAAGCAGGTTGCATTCATGGGTTGTGAAGACGATCTGTCCCTTCAGACGATCGCCCTCGGAAAGTATCTTGGTAATCAGTGCCTTGAGAAGGCTGGGGTGGATACTCCTTTCGATCTCGTCGATAAAGATCGTTTTCTCTTCGGTCATCAAGGAGCGCAGAACCGGAATATACTGGATCAAGCGCTGGCTACCGTCAGATTCGTCGAAAAGGTCGAATGAGACGTCGTGCCCCTGATCGTCAAGGTGGTGCGTCTGAGGCTTTAGTACGATATCTTTTCCGTCCCGTCTTTCGGCCAGGGTACCGTCTTCAGCTACGATAAGTTTGGTTTCAGGAGACGATTCCAAGCGTTCCCGGATCCTGTTGACAACTTGCAGGGAAAGACCGGACTGCTCGAGCGGAAGGATTCTCACATCAAGCTTCGATATTCCTGTGTCAAAACTTTTCAGGACGTCATTGGCGAATCCGCTAAACTCTTCATCTGTCAGCGATGGGACCAGCGTCGTGAATTTCGTCATTGGGAAGACGACCTCAAGTCCTTTGTCAAACCACTCCTTGGCTGAACTGACAAGTTCATTCTTAAGAACTTCCGCCATCGCAAGGACCGGTTTTTTCGGCGAGAGCAAGTTATCTGTCAGCAATGACAACAACATTTTCTCTTTTGCGGACGTGAAGAACTTATCTCCTGGTGTGATCCATATCTTTTCTGTCCTTGAATCGTATCCCCGCTCGTAAACAAGCACATCCTCTTTCTCGAACCCCAGTTCATATAGCGACTCCGAGACGATAACTCCGTCTTTAAACTCAAGTTCATAAGCTAGATAGTATCCAAGGTAGGAAAATTCTACTTCAAGGTGGACAGGTTCCTGACGAAAACCCGATAGCAGCCGGTTCTCGATCAACGTAGTCTTGTCCGGAATCTCGAATGCGCCCGAGACAATATCCTTTAAAAGCCGGAGAGAAGCAATAAAGTTTGATTTCCCAGCTCCGTTGGCTCCATAAATAGCAGAAGCCTTAAGAAGACGTACCCGCTTGTCTTGATAGATATGGTCAGGATGGGTCTTCTTATACGGCTCCGGAAGCAGGTTAAACTCGAGTTCCTCCCCGATCGAATAGTAATTCTTTATGACGGCTCTTATCAGCACTTTATTTACGAATTTTTCGTTAATAACTTTGCAATAATAAGCAAATCCAGCTGAATTATCAAGTTATTCGTCAATTATTTGTCATTTTCTCCCACCTCCCCTCTCTCTTCTCGCGGTTTTCGGCGTCGAGGAGGAGGCTGCGGAGGAAGAGGCGGGCGTCGGAGTCCGCATGGGCCGGAAGGATCTGTTTATCCAGTGTTGCGGTGAGGCCGTGGAGGAGCCGTCTGTCTTCCTCGGGTCGGATTTCTTCGGCAAGGAGATTATAAAGCGCCTCGATGTCAGCGAGTTCCGTTTCCGGCAAGAGAGCCGCCAGGGCCTCGGGGACGAGGGCGTCGTGGACCTGGAGAAGGGCGTCGGTGAACCCAGGGACGGCAGCGGCATCTTCGGGGAAAAACCGCGCAAAAAGGGCCATGAGTTCCGCCCGGCTGAGGCGCTCGCCAAGGCCCGCATCTGCATGGACAGAGGGTTTTGCAGCAGCGTCAGAGGCCCATTTCCGGAGCGCTTCCTCGGCCGGTTCGCCGCCAAGGGATTCAGCCTGGAGGCCGTAATGGACATAGAGAAGGCGGAGACGAAGGGGCGAAAGGCCCGGCTCATCGCTCTTTTCCCGCGCAAGGAAGGTCCCGGCTTCGTTGACAAGGGCCTCGTCGGGCACGATCCCGCTTTCCCGGAAGGCGAGAAGTTCCGAAAGGAGGTCCCGCCGGACGCTCCGGCGCGCGCTCTGGCGGAGGGCATGTTCCCGAAGTCCATGATAGACCCGCCTGAGTTCTTCCCAGACCGGAGCCTTGAGGTCCGTTTCCTCTCCGCTTGCAGCCGTCATGACAAGGTCCCCGAGCGAGCGGGCAATCTTTGCTGCCGCCCGGAGCCGGAGGGTATCCCCGCCGCTCCCCAGGGAGAGCGGGATTGCCGCAAGAAGGTCCAGCTGCTGCTTCGAGGTCATGCGTTAGCGAGAGCTGCGGGAGGGATGAAAGGGAGACGCACGGTCGCGACGCCCGATACCGGCAGGAGGACCATCCGGTTCCCGTCGACCCGTTTATAATATCCATGGACCCCGGTATAGGGGCCGTCCACGACCCGCACGGGCTGCTCGGAGGGTTTCCCTTCCGCTCCGAGGTTCATATAGATCAGTCCGTTTCCGGCAGAGAGGGCGAGGCGGAGATTCTCAATCTCCTTCTCATCGACGATCCAGGGGCTCCCGTCCGGAGCCAGGAAAGGCATGATCCGCCAAAAATATGACATCACGAAATCGCGGAGCTGCCTTTCCCCGCACCGAACGAAAAGGATCTGCGGGAGCAGCGCCTCCCGTCTCGGTATGGACTGTCCGTTCTGCCGGGTCCATACCTTTTGCGCCGGGATCCATCCTTCGATGCCCTGCCTTTGCGCCTGCGCTCCGACCCGGAACGGATCCTCTCCGAAGGTCCGTACTGCATACCAATGGACTCCGTCCCGGAGGGACTTCGTCTCTGTATTTTGCAGCTTGCTCATTATATGGAATGATACATCTCCGACTCCCCGGCCCCGCGGCTAATGCCGCGCCGGTGAGAGCCGGATTCCTCAGAACTGACTCAATCTGAACGGCTTTCTCCTTACCAGGAGAATCATCCGCGAATCCCCGGTAAAACCGCTTCAATCAAGGATTTCGGTGCATTCTTTAAGTTAAAGCAGATTTACCTATGCAAATATACTCATAATTAGGCAAATAACAAACGGCCCTCCGGCGATTTTTTCAATTATTTCTGCCTCGG
>CADANY010000011.1:46796-151729 GCA_902789395.1 uncultured Bacteroidia bacterium
TTTAACTTAAAGAATACCGGCCCAGAAGCGAGGCCTTTTGGTGCCTCCGAAAACGAGTCCCCCTTGAGAATCAAACGACTATAACGGGAAAGGATGGAAAAAACCACTCTTCCCCGTTAATAAGCTATTTTAATAAGAAATTCCCTTCTCCCAGAATCCCCTTCCGGACGGATCGAGCCTAACCGCTCTTCCGACAAAACCTTACCTGCCCCTTCCCTTCCCCGCTCTTATCATAATTTCTTCCGTACCGATAAAAAATGCAGAAACGCGCTAAACGATCGCGGCAATTTTCTCGAGCCAGATGGCGTCGATTTCGTCGAAGGAATCGAGGCGGTCGCTGTCGATGTCAAGGACTGCGGTGACAACGCCGTCACGGATAAGCGGAACAACGATTTCGCTCTTCGATGCACTGCTGCAGGCGATATGACCCGGGAAAAGTTCGACATCCGGGACGATGACCGTCGCAGCCCGTTCCCAGGCCGTTCCGCAGACCCCCTTCCCGAACGGGATATGCATGCACGCGACGGGGCCCTGGAAGGGGCCGAGGATCAGCTCCCGTCCCCGGACCTTCACGCCCGGATCATCCGCGACCCGGTAGAATCCCGTCCACCAGAATCCGAACGCCTGGTGGATCGCGGCCGCGGCGTTGGCCATCCTCGCAACCCAGTCTTCCTCTCCTTCAAGGAGAGCCTTAATCTGCTCAAGCAGAAGCGAATACTTTTCCGTCTTTTCCATATCGTCCGCTAAAATACGAATAATCCGCGCAATTTTGCTATTTTTGCAGGGAAATTCAGCAATGACTATGTACTACGTTTGCAAAAGACTCGAAATATCCGCCGCCCACAGCCTCATGCTCTCCTATGAAAGCAAGTGTGAGGCGATGCACGGCCACAACTGGATCGTCAAGATCTACTGCAAGTCCGAGACCCTGAACCAGGACGGGATGGTGACCGACTTCACCCTGATCAAACGCGAGATCTCCGGTGCGCTGGACCATAAGAACCTGAACGATGTTCTCCCCTTCAACCCCACCGCCGAGAATATCGCGCGCTGGATCTGTGACCATGTCGAGAACGCCTATCGCGTCGAGGTCTGGGAGTCCGAGATGAACATGGCCGCTTACGAACGCGACTGATGTACCGGGTCAACGAAATATTCTGCAGCCTCCAGGGCGAAGGCTTCTGGACCGGAACCCCGATCGTCTTCATTCGCATGAGCGGGTGCAACCTGGCGTGTCCGTTCTGCGACACAGACCATCGTAATTTCCTGGAAATGAGCGCAGAAGATATTATCAACCGCGCCCGGGAAGAGGGTCCCGGGATTGATCGCGTCTGCCTTACCGGCGGCGAACCGTCCCTGCAAGCCGATCCGGCCCTCATCGAAGCCCTCCATGCTGCCGGTTTCCGGATCCATATCGAGACCAACGGAACCCGCCCCCTTCCGAAAGGCATTGACTGGATTACGCTGAGCCCCAAGGAAGACGTCCCCGGTCAGAAAGGCGACGGAACGGTCGTCCTTCGGGAGGCCGACGAGGTCAAACTCGTCTATCTCGGAAACAGTGCCATTGAAAAATGGGCCGCCTTCCCTGCACGGTGGCACTTCCTCCAGCCCTGCTCCTGCAGCAACACGGCTGAGACTATCTCTTACATCCTCTCCCACCCCGCCTGGCGCCTCTCCCTCCAGACCCACAAATACCTCGACATCCAATAAGCAATCGCTTCCCGTGCAGCGCATATTGCGTTTTTGATCACAAATAGCTATATTTGTTGATTGAATCCAACAGAAACTGCATAATTATGAGAAAAGACAACGAATTCGATGTCATTATCGTCGGAGGCGGCATTACAGGAGCGGGAACGGCCCGCGACTGTGCGCTCCGCGGACTGAAAGTTCTCCTTGTCGAACGGCATGACATTGCGACCGGAGCAACGGGACGGAATCACGGCCTCCTTCACTCGGGCGCGCGTTACGCGGTTACAGATAAGGAATCAGCAACCGAATGCATAGAAGAGAATATGATCCTCCGCCGGATCGCACGGCACTGTGTCGACGAGACCGACGGATTCTTCATTACCCTTCCGGAGGATGATCTTGCCTATCAGGCGAAGTTCGTCGAATCCTGTACGGCGGCTGGAATCCGGGCGGAAATCATCGACCCGAAAGAGGCAATCCGCCTCGAGCCTTCGGTCAATCCGGACCTCATCGGCGCCGTCCGCGTTCCGGACGGTAGCGTCGACCCCTTCCGGCTCTGCTCGGCCAATATGCTTGATGCCAAGCTCCATGGAGCCAAGATTTTGGTCTACAGCGAAGTAACGGAGTTCATCAAGGAAGGCGACACGATCCGGGGCGTCCGGGTACGCGACAACCGGAGCGGGGAGATCAGCGAATACTATGCCCCCGTTACCGTCAATGCGGCCGGCATCTGGGGCCACCAAATCGCCGCGATGGCCGGGGCGAATATCGGTATGTTCCCCGCCAAGGGAGCCCTCCTGATCTTTGCCCACCGGGTCAACAGCATCGTCATCAACCGCTGCCGCAAGCCGGCCAATGCGGACATCCTCGTCCCCGGCGACACGGTCTGCGTCATCGGAACGACCTCCACGAAGGTCCCGTTCGAGGAGTGCGACAACATGCACGTCACCCCGGACGAGGTCGACCTGCTCCTGACCGAAGGTGCCAAGCTGGCTCCGGCTCTGGCGACGACCCGTATCCTGAGGGCCTACGCCGGCGTCCGGCCGCTCGTCAGCGCCGACAACGATCCGTCCGGCCGTAACATCAGCCGCGGCATCGTTTGCCTGGACCATGAGACCCGCGACGGAATCAAGGGCTTTGTCAGCATTACCGGCGGCAAGCTGATGACGTATCGTCTGATGGGCGAGCAGGCAGCCGATCTCGTATGTAAAAAGCTCAACATCAATAAGAAATGTGAGACTGCAACGCTTCCCCTCCCGGGTTCGGAAGGCGGAAAGACGGAAGAAGTATCTAAGAAGATATGGGCCGTTCCGAGCGCCCCGCAGAAAGCGGCAGCCGGACGGGCCGGAACCCGTGCGGAAGTCATTCCCCTCAAGAATCCGCTCGACCAGGCGCTTGTCTGCGAGTGTGAAGAGGTCTCTTCCGGAGAAGTCCGTTACGCGCTGGAGCACCTGGAAGTCGACAACCTCGTTGACCTCCGCCGCCGCACCCGCGTCGGTATGGGTACCTGCCAGGGTGGGCTCTGCGCCTGCCGGGCAGCAGGGATGATTGCCGAGGCCCGGGGATGTGCCGAAAAGGCCGAAGCCGACCTGAAGGGGTTCATGAACGAGCGGTGGAAAGGAATGTACCCGATCGCCTGGGGCAATACCCTCCGCGAAGCGGAATATACCCAGTGGGTCTATAATTATGTGATTGGACTTAATGAGCAGTAAGAGATATGGAATTTGATGTCGTAATCATCGGAGGCGGACTCGCCGGACTGACCGCCGGTCTCGCCCTCCAGGAAAAAGGAAAACGTACTGCCATCGTCAGCGCCGGACAGAATGCCCTGCACTTCTCTTCCGGAGCCTTCGGCCTTCTCGATGCCGAAGATCCGCTCCAGGCGGCAAAGGAACTGCCGGAGCATCATCCGTACGCCAGGATCGGTGCGGAGAATCTCCCGAAATATACGGAAGCGGCCAAGGCGCTCTTCGGAAAGGCGGGCATCGCACTGAACGGAGAACCGCTGAAAAACGGCTGGAGGCTGACTCCGCAGGGAGGCCTCAAAAGAGCCTGGATGACGCTCCCGGAAGTCGATATCTTCCCGGACAAGGAAGCCATCAAAGGTCATAAGGTCCTGATCGTCAACCTGCTCGGTTATCTTGATTTCAACACCTCCTTCCTGGCCCTCGGGCTTGAGAAGCAAGGGTGCTCCTGCCGTATCGAAACCCTCCGGCTCCCGGAGATGGAACGCCTCCGTGAGAACCCGAGCGAGATGCGCTCGGTCAATATCGCCAGGGTGATGGACAGCGCCTGGATCAAGGTCGCAGCCGAAATCAAGACCCTTGTCAAGGACGAAGACTGGATTATCCTGCCGCTGGTTTTCGGTCTGAAGGATGCGACCGTTCCCGACCGGATCCGCGAGGCGGTTCCCGCAAAGGTTCTCTTTGTCGGCACAATGCCTCCTTCCGTCCCCGGCATGCGGACGCAGATGCAGCTGAAAAAGGCCTACGAAGCCCTCGGCGGCACGTTCCTGATGGGCGACGAGGCGATCTCGGCAAAGACCGAAGGGAGCCGCGTCCTCTCCGTTTCGACCCGTAATCTCGGGGAAGTCAAGGCCGCGGAGTTCGTCCTCGCGACCGGCAGCTATTTCAGCAAAGGCATCGCCTCGGATATGAACCATGTCTTCGAACCTATCTTCGGGGCCGATGTGCTCCTGGACGAAGGCCGCAGCGCCTGGTATGATCCCGATTTCTTCTCCCCGCAGGCCTTCCTCTCTTACGGTGTGGCTACGGACGGACAGTTCCGGGTCCTGAAAGACCAGGCCCCCATGGACAATCTCCATGCGATCGGATCCGTTCTCGGCGGGGCCCGCTCCCTGGAACTGGGATGCGGGGCCGGCGTCGCGATCCTCACGGCCCTTTCAGTTGCAGAAACGATTTAAACCAGCGGAAGATGACACTACAAGAATATACCTCCAGCGCCCACAATTTCGAGGAGTGCATGAAATGTACGGTCTGTACGGCCTATTGCCCGGTCGTCCCGGCCAATCCGAAATATCCCGGACCGAAACAGGCCGGTCCGGACGGGGAACGTCTCCGTCTGAAGGATCCTTTCTTCTTTGAAGAGACCCTCAAATATTGCCTGAACTGCAAACGGTGCGAAGTCGCCTGCCCGTCCGGGGTCAAGGTCGCGGACATCATCCAGGCCGCCCGGATCCGCTACAGCAAGTCCAAGCCGAAGCTCCGCGACCGGATCCTCGCCAGCACCGATTTCATGGGCACGCTGGCCCGTCCCTTCGCCCCGGTCGTCAACGGCATGACCGGTCTCGGCGCGACAAAAGCCGTCCTTGATGCGACGATGGCGATCGACAAGCACCGGACCTTCCCGAAATATTCCTTCAAGGGCTTTGAGAGCTGGTTCAGGAAGAACGCTCCCGACCAGACCCGTTTCCCGGAGCAGGTTTCCTATTTCCATGGCTGCTATGTCAACTATAACTTCCCGCAGCTCGGAAAGGACTTCGTCAAGGTCATGAATGCCGCCGGAATCGGCGTCAACCTCCTCGACAAGGAGAAATGCTGCGGCGTCGCGATGATCTCGAACGGAATGATCGACGGTGCGAAAAAGCACGCTGCGCACAATGTTGCAGTCCTCGGCAAGGCGGTCGATGCGGGGAGAAAGATTCTGACGACTTCCTCGACCTGTACCTTCACAATGCGGGACGAGTATCCGGAACTGCTCGGGATCGACAACAGCAAGGTCCGCGACGAGATTACCCTCGCGACCCGCTATCTCTACGAGAGGATCTCATCCGGCGAAGTCAAGCTGAAATTCAAGAAGGATTACCACGCGAAGATTGCCTACCACACGCCGTGCCACATGGAAAAACTCGGCTGGGGCGTCTATTCGGTCGAACTCCTGAAGATGATCCCGGGGGTGGAATTCACCCTCCTCGACAGCAACTGCTGCGGCATCGCGGGGACCTACGGATTCAAGAAAGAGAACTACGAAGTCTCCCAGGCTATCGGAAAGCCGCTCTTTGACCAGATCGCCCGCGTCGCTCCGGACTTTGTCGCCTGCGACTGCGAGACCTGCAAGTGGCAGATCGAGATGTCAACAGGGCTTCAGGTAAAGAATCCGATTTCGATCCTCGCTGAAGCCCTGGATATCTGATTTATTTCATTTTGTTTAAGATCCTTCTCCTCAGACCCGGGGAGAGGGATAGCTCACATTCTTTGTCCGCCTGGTCAAGCCACTGGAGGGCAAGCGGATAGTTTCCGAGCATATAGCAGGCGGTCGCGATATCATACGCGGCGCAGGCTCTCCGCTCGGGATTATTCGTTTTAAGGAGCCCCGTCCATAGTTTGATCGCATCGGCCCAACGGAACTCGTATGCGGCCTGGGAAGGGGTATCCCAGTCGTCTGTCAGGTTCTCATAGTAATAGAGGGAATACTGCTCGGTCTGCCAGGTCGAAACGAAGTTGCCCGTCGATTTGCGTCCGACCTCGGCCGCCAGCTCCGGCATCGCCTTCCAGACGGCCTCCGTCATCTTCTCCTTCGTGAAGGACTGTTCCGGGGTCAACGGTGTCTTGACGGCAGTAGAACCGTTGAAAGAGAGCACATTATCGCTCTTGTCCATCGAATCGTAGGCGTAGAGCCTGAGTTTGAAGGGCAGTGCTGCTGAGTTCTCCCCTGCCATCACGTCCCCGAATTCCGGGGTATCAAAAACAAAGACGACATCGCTGCCGGTTTCCATAATCAGGTTCTGCAGGCGTTCCTTCGAGGAAAGGTTCGTATCGGCAGGCGTGCTGAAAAGGGTAATCAGCTGCTGTCCGCCGAAATAGTCTTCCTCGAGGGTCTCGGAGAACCCGGCGGCTACATTCCGCAGGAAAAGCGTATCCCGGGTATTCCCGTTGTCCGCATAAACGACTGAAAAGGTCTTCCGGCCGAGGTCCAGCCCCGAGCGGGAAGGATGCCTCATCTCGATATTCATCGTAAACGTCTCCGGAGAGCAGGCGGCCAGGATGAGGGCCGCGGCGATGAGGATAAAGTTTCTTCTCATGGTATCGTGTTATTACAAAGGTTCTGCGGTCAGGTCATATTCGTCCGCCGCGGTGATCCGCACTTCAATGAATTCTCCGACCATCGAGTACGGTTCGACCCCATCGAATGCCGAGGAATCATACCGTACCAGAATCTCGCCGTCTACCTCCGGGCTTTCAAACTCGCTCCGGCAGACGAAGACCCCGTCGTTGAAATCATCGATAAGGACTTTTTCGACCGTACCGATCCGGGATTGGTTGAATGCAAATGAAATGCCACGCTGCAGCTCCATCAGCCGGGAAAGCCGGTTTTTCTTGGTGCGGGCCGTCACGGAGTCCTTGAAATGCTCCGCTCCGTAGGTCCCCTCTTCTTCCGAGTACGGGAAGGCGCCCATCCGCTCGAAACGGGCCTCAGCAACAAAATCGAGGAGTTCCGAGAACTCCTTGGGGCCTTCGCCGGGATGCCCGACGATGAGGGTAGTCCGCAGGACGACACCCGGAACCTTCTCCCGCATCTTCCGGATCAGTTCCCGGGTCCATGCTCCGGTGACGTGCCGGTGCATGTTGTCGAGGACCTTGTCGGAGATGTGCTGGAGGGGAATGTCCATATAACGGCAGACCTTCGGATTGGAGGCCATCTCGTCGAGGACATCATCCGGGAAGTCCGCCGGATAGGAATAGTGGATCCGGATCCATTCGATTCCCTCGACGGCGGAAAGCCGGCGGAGGAGTTCCGCGAGGGCACGGCGCTTATAGAGGTCGAGGCCGTAGAAGGTCGTATCCTGGGCGATCAGGACCAGTTCCCGAACGCCTTCGGCAGCAAGGCTTTCTGCCTCATGGACAAGCACTTCCATAGGGACCGAGCGGTGCGCGCCCCGGATCAGCGGGATGGCGCAGTAGGAGCAGCGCCGGTCGCAGCCTTCGGATATTTTCAGGAAGGCATAGGGATGCTGTCCGTCCGTCCGGACTCTCAGGTGGGACTTTGTGGCGTCAGGCTCGCAGCCGAGCGCCCGGATCAGGGGATCCAGGTCCCGGGCTCCGAACCAGGCGTCGACTTCGGGAATCAGCTCGGGCATCTCGTCGCTGTAACGCTGCGAGAGGCAGCCGAAGACGAAGATCTTTCCGATCTCCCCGGCGGCCTTCCTGGCGGCGCTTTGGAGAATAACCTGGATCGATTGTTCCTTGGCGTCTCCGATAAAACCGCAGGTGTTGATCAACTGGATGTCGACCGGTACGGTCTCCCCTTCCGGAATGATTTCGTAATCATTACGGAGCTGGTAGAGAAGGTGTTCCGTATCGACAGTGTTTTTGGAGCACCCCAGCGTTATGACCTGCAGGGTCCTCATGCCTCTTCGGCCGGGGTTTCCTCTTCCGCAGCTTCGGGATCCGTAAACTCGAGAGAGGCGAAGCGCTTGATCTCGTTGTACCAGTCGACGACTTTTTTCATGTGGGAGACATAGAAACGGTCGGCGTCATAGTCCGGAACAGCCTTGGCAAAAAGGGCCTTGAGCTCTTCGGGAGCAGCCTTGGAGGTAGGAGCTTCCGCGTCGCCGAGAACCTCGTGGAGCTTCTCGAATACCTGCTGGAGTTTCATCTCGCCTTCTTCGGTATAGATCGAAATATCGGCAAGGGTCGTGATTTTGCTCTTGAAATCGAAAAGCGTGCGTTTTTTGTCGGAGAAAGCTTCGACGATGGCGCCGCTGCGGGACTGGGCGATATAGTGGAAGAGCCCGTGCTGTCCGGAGACGGAAAGCGTCTTGGTAAGGTCTGTTTTCATATCGTGTAAAGTATGTTTAAGGATGCAAATATAGCAAATCTTCGTCAAATAGGTAGCGGAAGGCACGGTCGACGGAGCGGTGAAGTTCCTCGAGGGTTCCTTCGTTACGGATAATCAGGTCGACTTTCGATAGGTCGAAAGATTGGGCCCGCATGCGGGCAAGGATGGCCTCCGGGGCTGCTCCGTCCCTGGCTGAAGCTCTCCGGAGCCTGACTTCTTCGGGCGCATCGACAAGGACGGCCTTGTCGTAGAGGTCGTCGAAAAGGGGCTTGGAGAGGATGATGGCCGATTCGAGAATGACAAGCGGAGCCTCTCCCTGCCGGGAGCGCCATGCGAGAAAATCGGCATGGACAAGCGGATGGACAATCGATTCGAGCCCTGCGAGGGCACGGGGGTCGGAAAAGATGACCGAGGAGAGCTTTTTCCGGTCCAGGCTACCACTTTCCGTCCGGAGCGGGAGCCCGAACAGCGCCTCCAGCTTTCCGACCAGGGCCGGATCGCTGTCGTACAGGCCTTTCGTCCGGGAATCCGTATCATAGACGGGAATGCCCTTTGAGGCCAGATAGGCCGTAACGGTGGACTTTCCGCTGCCGATTCCTCCTGTTACTGCGACGGTCTTCATCACTCGCTCAGGATGCAGTCGAAGACTTCCGGATAGACGTAATAATCGATCACGCCGGAAGGCAGCGACAGGGCCTTGGGGATGCAGCGTCCGTTCAGGGACGAGACGAAATCCCCGTAATCGATATAGAGGCGGACGGCCTCGGTCGGATCCTTGCTGACCGGGAAGACGCAGCGGAAGACGACATCCGCCGAAGAAGGATAGACCTGGAGATGCCGCCCGGTAGGAGCATTCCAGACTTCGACCGGCAGGGTTGTCGAGATTTCGACATAGCGGGAAACCGTCATGGTATAGTGGACTTCCTCCTCCGAGAGGCGTACGCCCTTGATCCGCCCGAGACGCAGGGTTCCGTGGCGGTTTTCATGGACATCGTACAGGTTCAGGGAAGCGGTATAGACCCGGTCGATGTTGTCGATGCGGGCCGCCTCGCCGTAGATCGTGACGGAATCGGGTTCGATCTTCAGCGGCTCGGAACACATGAACTGGGGCCGGTAGGTTATATCCTGCACCAGTTCGACGGGAACCCGTTTGTGATTCTGGGCCGGGAAACGGAAACGAAGGGTATCCGAGATGAAGGCGTCAACCTGGGTCTCATCGCCGAAGATCGCATTCGTATAGTTGTTCAGGACCGCTCCGGCAAGATAAAAATCCTCCTTGCCCGCAGAATGCAAATCCTGTCTTTCAACCTTGATCCTCAACGGTTTACGATCTTTGGAATAGCGGTTGGACAGGAGACGGAATCCGGTTGTGTGGCAGCGTGCCGTCGCCGTAGCAACGTTGGCGGATACGTCTGAATGGCCGTCGATACCGCACTCCGCCACGACCGGTATGCTGACGATGCCGGAATAAGTCCGGGAAAGGTTGCTCACCAGCCAGATTACGGAAGCCAGAAAGAGGGAGGTCAGGAACAGGATCCAGTCTCTCCCCCTTATCGGGAATCGGTCTTTCAGACGCGGGGTCACTCTACTGCTGCGACTCGGAATAGTCTTTTACGAGACCATTCTTGTCGACGCGGAGCTTGACGTCGCCGTCGACTTTGATGAGCGCGGTCTTTTCGTTGACTTCTACGATTTCTCCATAGATTCCGCCGACGGTGACGACCTTGTCACCCTTCTTGAGACCGGCACGGAAGTTCTGGAGTTCCTTCTGCTGCTTGCGCTGCGGCCGGATCATGAAAAGCCACATGACGACAAAGACGAGAAGAAGCATGATCCACATGGAGGCGGAGCTTCCCGCCGCAGGCGTGGTATTCTGCAATAAATTCATGTAAAACATATCAGTAACAATTGATTAGATTCGTTTGGCAATCTTTCCCGCGTCCATCTCTTCCTTGATCAGCCGGTCGAGGAGGCCGTTGACGAAGGAGCGGCTCTTGGGGGTGCTGTAGTATTTCGTCAGTTCGACGTATTCGTTGATCGTCGCACGGACCGGGATATCCTCGAACGTCTCGGCTTCGGTCACGCCGAGGGCGATCAGGGCGATGTCGGTATTGAAAAGCCGGTCGGCTTCCCACTGGGAAACGTTTGCCGCGACCTTGCCGGCGATCCGGTCATAATTGGCGACGGCGTTCTGGACGAGTTTCGAGACGAATACATGATCCGTCGGGTCGGGATAGAGACCGGGATAGGTCCAGCGGCCGGTCTTTGCGATCTCGTCCATGCTCTTCATGTCGAAACGGAGGACGTAACCGAGGTCGTCGATCCAGTAGATATTCATTTCCTCAAGAATCTGGGCCAGCTCTTCATTGTCTTCGAATTCGTTCTCGAAGATCGTCTTGAAAAGGCGGGCATCTTCTTTGAGGGAACGGCCGGGGGCAGCCATATAGGCCTTGAAATAGTCTTTCTCCCGAATCGTGTCGAAAAGGTTCCGCACCAGGACGTCATAAGGCTCCCATGAGAGCTTTTTCTTTTCGATAAGTTTTTGGAAATCAGGATCCTCAGCCAGAAGAGAAGCGACGGCGTTTTCAGCGAACTTGCGGTTGGGGTTCCGTTCTTCCTCGGTTGGGTTGAACTTCGTCAGGCACGCTTCGATCCGGCGGTTCGCTTCGCCGGTCAGGGGCTGGATGCCCGCAAGCATGAACAGATACAGGTCGCGGGTCGCTTCACAGGATATTTCCAGAAGGGCGAGGCAATCTTTCAGGGAGAGGCTCCTGTCTTCGGAAAAAGAGAAGAGGGTCTTGAAAGCTTTTGTCCTCAGTATACGTCGGTTCAGCATAGAGTCAATCAAAAAAATTTGCACAAATATAGTGAATTGTAAGAATTTTCCCTATTTTTGTAGAGAATAAAATGCATACTTATGTACAGTGAGGATTATGAGAGGGGCTACCCTCAGGAGAGAAACAGTGAAGATGTATACTCCAGGCCGGTAAGGGCCGGTAAGCGGACGTATTTTTTCGATGTCAAATCGACCCGGGGCAACAATGACTACTACCTGACGATTACAGAGAGCAAGCGCCGCCAGGAACGCGACGGCAGTTTCTCGTTCGACAAACACAAGATTTTCCTCTACAAGGAAGATTTCGAAAAATTCGCGGAAGGACTCGAAGATGCAATCGATTATATCCGCAAGAACTGCCTGAAGGATATGCCTTCGCGCGAGGACGGGCAGATGACGGATGTTTCCTTCGACGAACTCTGATATGTTTAACGACCGGCCGCGTGCCGGTTTTTTCAAATCCGCCGACACTATGATATTTTTAAAAGACATCACAATCGACGGCCGGGTGGTCGACATGCTGATCGAAAATGGAAAAATCAGCCGTATCAGCCCCGGAATTGAACTCTCCCCGGCCGACGGTGCCGACGTGCAGATTATGGACTGCCGCGGCAAGGTCGCCATCCCGGGATTCATCAACATGCATACCCATGCCGCCATGTCCCTGATGCGCGGGATCATGGAGGACGTTCCCTTTGAAATCTGGCTGTCCAATATCTGGAAAATCGAGAAGAACATCGACGCCGATTTTGTCTATTGGGGGACGAAGATCGCCTGCCTTGAGATGATCAAAAGCGGGACGACGACCTTCAATGACCAGTATTTCTACCCCGACGCCGCACACCAGGCGGCCGTGGAGATGGGGGTCCGCCCGTTTATCTGCTATGTCGTTCTCGACCACCTCGACAGGGACGCCGCCGAACGCCAGAAGAAGCAGTGCCAGCTCATGTACGAGAAATCGCTCGGATGGAAGGACGGAGCGCGGATGCAGATGGGCTTCCATGCCATCTACTCCGTCACCGAGGAGATGATGGTTTGGGCGTCCGACTTTGCGAAAGAACACGGGCTGAAACTCCATATCCATCTTGCGGAATACGAGAAGGAAGTCATTGACTGCAAGGCGGCCCATAAGGGACTTACCCCGACGGAGTATCTCAATGAACTCGGGATCCTGGGCCCGCATCTGATTGCCGGCCATACGCTCTGGCTCAGCGAACATGATATCGAACTTCTCGGGGAGAACCATGTCAACTGTGTCCACAACATCAACTCCAACGCCAAGCTTGCGTCCGGCTACCGGTTCAAGTACAATGAGCTCCGGGACGCCGGAGCCAATGTCTGTCTCGGGACCGACGGGGCCGCCTCGTCGAACAACATGGACATGCTGGAGACCATGAAAACGACCGCCCTTTTCCAGAAAGCGTGGCGGAAGGACCCGGCCCAGATGCCGATCCGGGAACTGATGGATATGGCCACGATAAACGGTGCGAAGGCCCTCGGGATCCATGCAGGCGTACTGCAGGAAGGCGCCGATGCGGATATCTCCATCGTCGATACGGAGAATTCCAGCTTCCTCTCCCCCGCTCCCTTCGAGGCGAACCTCATCTACTCCGCCCACAGCGACTGCATCGACTCGGTCATCGCCGGCGGGAAATTCGTGATGAAAAATCGTGTGGTAGAAAATGAGGAGTCGATTCTCTTCTATGCACGGGAAGTATTGAACAAAATCCAATAACCTACTTTATTATGGATGAAAGATTAGAAAGAATACACGGTGCAGCGGCCTATGTCAGCAGCAAGCTGGGCGGAAAGCACCCGGAGGTGGGAATTGTGCTCGGAAGCGGCCTGGGACGTCTCGCCGACCGGATTACGGAGAAGACCGTCATCCCTTATAAAGATATTCCGGGTTTTCCGGTCAGTACGGCGATCGGTCACAAGGGCAACCTGATTTTCGGAACCCTCGCCGGCAAGAAAGTCATCGCCATGCAGGGCAGGTTCCACTATTATGAGGGCTATTCGATGGACCTTGTCACGCTCCCGATCCGCGTCATGCAGGTCCTCGGAATCCGCTTTCTTTTCGTTTCCAATGCGGCCGGTGGAGTCAATTATAACCTCCACATCGGCGATATCATGATCATTAAGGACCATATTAACCGGCTTCCGAACCCGCTCATCGGACCCAACCTCGAGGAGTTTGGCCCCCGGTTCCCGGACATGACCCGTCCGTATGACCCGAAGTTGATTGCCCTGGCAAAGGAAACGGCCGCTGAGATGGGGATTGAAGTGAAAGAAGGCGTCTACCTCGGCAGTACGGGTCCGACGTACGAGACCCCGGCCGAATATAAGTTCTTCCGCATTTCCGGCGGGGATGCGGTCGGTATGAGCACGATTCCGGAAGTCATCGTCGCCCGCCATTCGGGCATTCCGGTCTTCGGAATGAGTGTGATTACGAATGAGGCCCACGACAACTATTCTGACGACTATGTAAACAACGGACATGACGTTGTCGTTGCGGCCGACAAGGCAACCGATACCATGTCATCGCTATTTGAAAAAATGATTGAAAAGCTTTAAGGATGAATTTGTTAGAAACCATTTATACGGCCGCTGACGCGGTCCGGTCCCGGATGGGACAATATCAGCCCGAGGTCGGGATTGTCCTCGGCAGCGGACTGGGGAAACTTGCGGACGATATCGAAGACCCGATCGTCATTCCCTACCGGGAGATTCCGGGATTCCCGGTCAGTACCGCGATCGGTCATAAGAATAATTTTATCATCGGCACCCTCAGCGGGAAGTGTGTGATCGCCATGCAGGGCCGCATTCACTATTACGACGGCTATCCGATGAGTATGGTTACCCTCCCGATCCGGGTTATGAAAGTACTGGGAATCCAGTATCTGCTCGTATCGAACGCGGCCGGCGGGACGAACCTCGATTTCCATGTCGGCGACCTGATGGTCATCACGGACCATATCAATGGTCTCCCGAACCCGCTGATCGGTCCGAACCTTGATGAGTTCGGTCCCCGCTTCCCTGATATGACGCGTCCCTACGACCCGAAGTTGATCGGGATGGTCGATCAGATCGCGGCAGAGAAAGGGATCAACCTCCGGAAAGGTGTCTATTATGCGTTGACCGGTCCCTGTTATGAGACGCCTGCAGAATATGCCTGTTTCCGCCGCTACGGAGCCGATGCCGTCGGCATGAGCACGACACCGGAAGTCATTGTCGCGCGTCACAGCGGGATCCCGTGTTTCGGCATTTCCGTCATTACGGACGTTGCGCATGCAACGGAAGATGCCGATTACGTCACGGACGGCGCCGCCATCGTCGCAGCCGCAGACGCCGCAGCCGACCGCATGAGTATTCTTTTCAAGACGCTCCTCGAGCGCCTGTAAAGCCGTTTCTTCCCTCGTCAAAAGGGAGCCTGTCCTTTCTGAAACCGTCGCTTCGCGACCCCTCCCGGCTTCCGCCGGGCCCCTCCCTCTTATAGTGCCGAGGGTGGCATAGGTTTCAGAAAGGACAGGCTCCCTTTTCAGGGGAAGCCCCGGCTACTTGAACCAGGAGACAAGTTTATCCTTGGCGTAGAGATAGTAGACGGCGAGGCCGATCCAGCTGGTAGCCAGGACGAGGATGATGCATAGGATCTTCGGTCCGAGCTTGATGGGTTTCTTGAGGATGTCAAGCACTGCGAGAATCGACAGAACGACACCGACGATGTAGACAATACGTGCCATAATATTAAAGATTTAAAGGGTTAAGTTCATTGAGGAAAAGCGCCCATTTGGCATCCGACGGCATCCGCCAGTCCCCTCTCGGAGAAAGGCTGACCGATCCGACCTTCGGACCGTCCGGCAGGCAGGAGCGCTTGAACTGCTGGCCGATGAACCGCTTGAAGAAGTTGTAGGCCCACTTCCGGAGAGTCTCCTTATCGTACTGATTTCCAAATGCTTTCTCCGCGAGGAAGAGGATCTTTTTCGGTTCGCATCCGAAGCGGAAGAAGTGGTAGAGGAAAAAGTCGTTGAGTTCGTAGGGGCCGACCAGGTTCTCGGTCAACTGGGCGATCTCTCCGTTCTCATCCGCCGGGGTCAGTTCAGGACTGATCGGCGTCGCGACGATATCCGCGATGATTTCTCCGACCGTACGGTCCCCTTTCCGGTCCTCTCCTGTGAAAAGCGTCTCCCCGATCCAGCGGCATAGATAGCGTACCAGCGTTTTCGGGACGGAAGCGTTGACTCCGTACATGGACATATGGTCCCCGTTGTAGGTGCACCAGCCGAGGGCGAGTTCCGACAGGTCCCCGGTCCCGACGACGATGCCGCCGGTCTGGTTTGAGAGGTCCATCAGGATCTGGGTCCGCTCCCGGGCCTGGGCATTTTCGTAGGTTGTGTCCATCACCGCGGGATCGTGTCCGATATCCTTGAAGTGCTGGTTGACAGCCGGGACGACGGAAATTTCCTTCGATGTAATGCCGAGCGCCTCCATCAGGTCGTCCGCATTGCTCCGGGTCCGTTTCGACGTTCCAAGGCCGGGCATCGTGACGCCGATGATCCGGCTGCGGTCCCATCCGAGCTTGTCGAAGGCAAGAACCGTAATCAGCAGGGCAAGGGTGCTGTCGAGTCCGCCGGAGATGCCGATAACGGCTGTCTTGGCGCTGAGGTGGTCCAGGCGTGTCGCCAGACCGAGGGTCTGGATCGAGATGATCTCCTCACTGCGGGCCTTGATCTCCTCGGGAGCCCCGGCAGGGACGAAGGGATGCGGTTCGATATAGCGGTAGAAGCGTTTTTCGAAGTCCGTGGCCGGCAGATTCCCGACATAGACGCGGGAATACATCTGCGCATAGGTAGAGGCACGGGTTCCGTCCGGGGTGACGTAGAAGAAAGAGCTTTGTTTCTGGCGGAGGACCGTCAGTTTCTCGACGTCGAGATCGGCAAGGATCATCGTCGAATCCATCGTAAAGCGCTTGGCCTCGGCCATCAGGGTTCCGTTCTCGTAGATAAGGGAAGAGCCGGCATAGACCAGATCCTGGGTCGACTCTCCGTAATTGCTGGAGCAGTAGATATAACCGGAAAGGGTATGGGCGGACTGCTCGCAGACAAGATTCTTCCGGTAGGTATGCTTGAGGAGGACCTCATTGCTTGCGGAGAGATTGACAATCAGCTGCGCTCCGGCGACGCTGTGGAACGAAGAAGGGGGAAGCGGGGTCCAAAGGTCTTCGCAGATCTCGATCGCGAAAGTGGCCTTTCCGATGCTGAAAAGGATGTTCGGGGAGATGTTGCAGCGGCGTCCGGCGAAGGTGATTTCCGCGCAGAAGCCCTCCCGGACAAAGTCTTTTCCGTTGTCGGTAAAGCGCCCCTCGTTATGGACATTGCCGGAGAGGAAATCGGCACCGGTCGAGAACCAGCGGGATTCGTAGAACTCATTGTAGGTCGGGAGGTAGATCTTGGGCACGATGCCCTTGATCTGTCCGTTCCGCATAACGACGGCGCAGTTGTAGAGCTTGTCGTTGTAACGGACCGGCGCGCCGAGAACAACGGTGATTTCTCTTCCGCGGAGGTGGTCCCTGACGGCGGCAACGGCTTCTTCGGCCCGTTCGATCAGGAGATTGGACCCGAAAAGGTCGCCGCAGGTATAGCCCGTGACGGACAGTTCCGGGAAAACGACAAGGGCGGCCTGCTCCTTATCGGCCTCGTCTATAAGACGGATAATTTCCGATGTATTATATTGAATATCAGATACTTTAACTCGCGGAGAGGCTGCTGCCACCCTGATAAATCCGAAACTTTTCATTCTATATATCAATGCTCGATGTGCGAATTTAAATAAATTTAGTCAATATATATGATGTTCTCTTAAATTTTTTTACTAAATTTGCCATGATTAGGTAGAATAAGGCAAGCTATGCTTGAAGATATCAGGAAAAACATCAACCGTCTGATCGCCTTGTACGAGGCAGAAAAGGCCGAGAATGAGAATCTGCGTTCCCAGCTATCCGAAAGCAGGGCTGCCGTCAACTCCTACAGGGAACAGATATCCGGGTTGGAAGAACAGATAGAAACGCTTCGACTCACGCAAGCTTTTACCGCAGGCGGAAATATGCCCTCCGCCTCGAAAGAAAAAATAGACAGGATGATCAAGGAGATCGACAGATGTATCTCCCTGCTTGAAAAGAGCTGATGATGGACCAGAAGATTACGATCACGATCGCGGAGCGCAAATACTCACTCAGCGCCTCGTCCCCCGAGAACGAGACGTTGCTGCGGACCGCCGCCGAATGGATCAACAAGCGACTGGACGATCTTACCCGCAAAGTGCCGGGGAAAAGCGACCTTGACAAGATGACGCTGATCGCCTTGAATATGGCCTTCGGGACCCTCGCCCTCCAGAAAGACCTGGATGCGGCGAAGGCTGAAGCCGAGCAGATGCTGAAAGATACGGAGCACTATTTGGACAATATAGCGGAATAGCCGTCAGGACCTCTTGCTGAAAACAACAAGTACGAACGTACCGGGTGAGCTCAGACCAGGGATGACAGGCCCCAAGTAACCTTCGGGGATTCCGCCGCGAGGCGGGACATGGGATTTCAGAACCGGTCGGAACCCAAATCTTAGTAATAAGATTTTCTGACACAGATGCTGGCGGCTTTTTTCTTTCATCAGGCAGTTTCCCTTTTGGGAGACTGCCTGTTTGCTTGAAGTAAAACTATATACAAAACAAATAAAATGAACTTGTTACCTATCATTCTCGCATTTATCGCAGGTGCCGCGATTGCACTTGTTGCATACATACTCATCAATCGCTCGATCCTCAAGGGCAAGAGTGCCGACATCATCGAGAAAGCCAACCTTGAAGCCGAGAAGATCAAAAATGAAAAAATTCTCCAGGCGAAAGAGAAGTTCCTCAATCTCAAGAGCGAACACGAGCAGTACGTCAACGAGAAGAATGCCCAGATCCGCGAAGCGGAATCCCGCATCAGGCAGAAAGAAAATACCCTGAACCAGCAGACGGCCGAAGTCCAGAAGAAGGGCAAGGAGATCGACAACATGAAATCCTCCCTCAAGGGCCAGCAGGATGCCCTCGCACGCAAGACGGAAGAGTACGACAAACGGATCGGCGAGGCCAACCGGCTGCTCGAGAATATCGCCGGCATGACAGCGGTCGAGGCGAAGAATACGCTGATGGAGAATATGAAGGCGGAAGCCCGTACCGAGGCCCAGGCCTATATCAACGATACCATGGACGAAGCCCGTCTCAACGCTGCCAAGGAAGCCAAACGCATCGTTATCAATACGATCCAGCGGACTGCGACGGAGACGGCGATTGAGAATGCCGTAACGACCTTCCCGATCGAGAACGACGAGATCAAGGGACGGATCATCGGCCGGGAAGGCCGCAACATCCGCGCCCTCGAGGCCGCTACCGGCGTTGAGATCGTAGTCGACGATACCCCGGATGCGATCCTTCTCTCCGCCTTCGATCCGGTCCGCCGCGAAGTCGCCCGACTCGCCCTGCATCAGCTTGTCATTGACGGCCGGATCCACCCGGCCCGCATCGAAGAAGTCGTCACGAAGGTCCAGAAACAACTTGAGGATGAGATTCTTGAAACTGGAAAACGGACCTGCATCGACCTCGGAATCCACGGAATGAGCATGGAGCTGGTCCGTCTGATCGGCCGGATGAAATACCGTTCTTCTTACGGGCAGAACCTGCTCCAGCACTCCCGCGAGGTAGCCAATATCTGCGCCATCATGGCCTCCGAACTGGGTCTCAACGTCAAAATGGCCAAGCGCGCCGGCCTTCTCCACGATATCGGAAAGGTTTCCGAAGCCGATCCGGAGCTCCCGCACGCCATCCTCGGTATGAAACTCGCCGAGCAGTATAAGGAGAAACCCGAGATCTGCAATGCCATCGGCGCCCACCACGAAGAGATGGAGATGACCTCCCTGATCGCTCCGATCGTACTGGTCGGCGACGCGATTTCCGGTGCCCGCCCGGGTGCCCGCCGGGAAGTCATCGAGTCCTATATCAAGCGGCTCAAGGGAATGGAAGACCTGGCCGCCGCCTATCCGGGTGTCACGAAGTCCTATGCGATCCAGGCCGGCCGCGAGCTGCGAGTCATCGTCGGCGCCGAGCAGGTTTCCGACGAGCAGGCTGTCACCCTTTCGTCTGATATCGCCAAGAAGATCCAGGACGAAATGACATACCCCGGACAGGTCAAGATAACCGTTATCCGCGAAACCAGATCCGTAGCTTATGCGAAGTAAGATTTTCAGCATCATCGCATGGATGGCAGCACTCCTGGGGAGTGTTGCCGTTTTTGCTCAGAATTTGGGGGAAGCGCCATCCGTCCGGTGGACCGTATCCCAGGAGAAAACCGGTGAGGACCTCTACCGGATTACTTTTACGGGAAAGATTGCGGACGGCATGCATATCTATGCCGCGAACCATGCGTACAATCCCACCACTGTAACCTTCTCCACAACGGGCGCCGCCCAGTTGGAAGGTTCTCTCCAGGAAGTCTCAACGCCCGAGAAATACAAGGACGAGGACGTCCTTTTCGGGAAAGCGGTCTATACCCAGGATGTGCGTACAGGTGAAGGCGCCCTGATCGAGGGCACGATCAACTGGCAGGCCTGTACGGATACCCAATGCGGCTTTCCGGAAGTGCAGGAATTCAGCATCGAGGTCGGAGCGCCGGCGGTGACCGGGGCAGAGAATCAGACGCTGATCTCCGATCCCGAAAGCGCACCTGCAGGTGAGAAGAAAGGACTCTGGGCCCTTATCATCGAAGCGATCCTCTGGGGATTCGCCATGCTGCTGACCCCTTGCGTCTTCCCGATGGTCCCGATGACGATTTCCTTCTTCCTGAAGGGATCCGACAATGTCCGGCAAGGGCGGTTCAAAGCCTTCATGTACGGCCTTTTCATCGTCCTTCTCTATACCGTTCCGATCGCTGTCATAATCGGCCTGACCTGGATCATCGGAGGCGGTGCCGTAACGGCCAATATCTTCAACTGGCTGGCGACGCACTGGCTCCCGAACATCCTTTTCTTCCTCGTGTTCATGATCTTCGCCGCATCCTTCTTCGGTGCGTTCGAGATTACCCTCCCCTCTTCCCTTGTCAACAAGAGTGACAAGAATACGGGAATGAAGGGCCTCGGAGGCGTCTTTTTCATGGCGCTGACCCTCGTACTGGTTTCGTTCTCCTGCACCGGTCCGATCGTCGGCTCGGTCCTTATCAAGTCGACCCAGGGCGAGGTATGGACCCCGATCATTACGATGCTGGCCTTCTCCGTCGCTTTCGCCCTGCCCTTTACGATTTTCGCTCTCTTCCCGGAACTGCTGAAAAAGATGAAGAGCGGCAGCTGGCTGAACAGCGTCAAGGTTGTCATGGGCTTTATCGAGGTTGCCTTCGGTTTCAAGTTCCTCAGCGTGGCCGACCAGACCTACGGATGGGGGCTTCTTGACCGCGAGGTCTATCTCGCGATCTGGATCGTCGTATTCTCCCTTCTCGGTTTTTATCTCCTCGGGAAAATCCGTTTTAAGAACGATGACGAGCCCGTGGAGCGGATCGGCGTACTGCGCCTATCCCTCGCCATTGCCGTATTCTCATTCGTGGTCTATATGGTCCCGGGCATGTTCGGAGCCCCGCTCAAGGCCCTTTCGGGCTACCTGCCTCCAATCGAGACCCAGGACTTTATCATCGCGAACTATGCTGAAGGCCAGGGAACGGTCGCAGCACCGGCCCAGGGCAGTTCCCGGGGCGATCTGAAGATGCCGCATGGACTGACAGGCTACTTCTCCCTGCAGGAAGCCCTTGACGCTTCCAAAGCCAGCGGAAAGCCCGTTTTCGTCGATATCACGGGGAAAGGCTGCACCAACTGCCGCGAGATGGAAGCACGTGTCTGGAGCGATCCCGAAGTGCTTTCCCTCCTCCGGGACCGTTTTGAGATCGTGGCGCTCTATACCGACTTCCGTGAGGAACTCCCGGAATCGGAATGGATTACGACCCCGAAAGGAAAGGTCCTCAAAGACATGGCCGGAGTCAACTCCTATATCGCCCTGAACCGCTTCGGGGTCAATGCACAGCCGAACTATGTAATCCTGGATTCCGAAGGGAATACCCTGGCCGGTCCCCGCGGATATAACCTCAGCATACCGGGGTTTGTCGAATTCCTCCAATCCGGCCTGAAAGACTGATTTAGCATGTCCGAACTTGCTCCTCTGATTGCCGACCTTGCGCTGATTCTGATCTGCGCGGGAGTCATGACGTTGCTGTTCAAGAAGTTGAAGCAGCCGCTCGTCCTCGGGTATATCGTTGCCGGCTTTATTGCCAGTCCGCATTTCGCCCTGACTCCGTCGGTTATCGATACGGCTTCGATCCATATCTGGGCGGACATCGGCGTCATCTTCCTCCTTTTCGCGCTCGGTCTTGAATTCAGTTTCAAGAAGATCGTAAAGGTCGGAGGACCGGCGATCATCGCCGCCCTGACGATCATCTTCGGGATGATCTTCCTCGGGTTTACGGTCGGCTCCTCGTTCGGTTGGAGCAAGATGGATGCGATCTTCCTCGGCGGAATGATTGCCATGTCTTCGACGACAATCATCTATAAGGCCTTCGACGACCTGGGCATGAGGAAGAAGAAGTTTACGGGCCTTGTCCTGAGTATCCTGATTCTGGAAGATATCCTTGCCGTCGTCCTGATGGTCGTTCTCTCGACCATGGCCGTCAGCAGCAGCGTAGAAGGCGGTGAACTTCTCCAGAGCATCCTGAAACTGGTATTCTTCCTGATTCTCTGGTTCGTTGTCGGTATCTACCTGATTCCCCTCCTCCTTCGGAAGACACGGGGGCTGATGAATGACGAGACCCTGCTGGTCGTCGCCCTGGCCCTCTGCTTCGGAATGGTCGTTCTGGCAGCCAAGACCGGTTTTTCCGCCGCGTTCGGCGCTTTTATCATGGGCTCGATCCTGGCGGAGACCGTCGAAGCGGAGCATATCGACAAACTTGTCAAGCCGGTCAAGGACCTTTTCGGAGCCATTTTCTTCGTGTCTGTCGGTATGATGGTCGATCCGGCCATGATCGCTCAGTACTGGCTACCGATCGTCGTCATTACCCTGACCGTACTTGTCGGGCAGGCTTTCTTCGGGACGCTGGGCGTTCTTCTTTCCGGGCAGTCGCTGAAAACGGCCATCCAGTGCGGATTCAGCCTGACGCAGATCGGCGAATTCGCTTTCATCATCGCCTCCCTCGGCGTCTCCCTCGGCGTCACCGGCAATTTCCTCTATCCGATCGTCGTCGCCGTTTCGGTCATCACGATCTTCCTGACTCCGTATATGATCCGTCTCGCGGAGCCTTTCTACGGCTTCCTGGAGAAGCATCTGCCGGAGAAATGGATCAATTTCCTTGGGCGGTATGCTTCGGGCAGTACACCGGCCGTATCAGGCAAGGAGAGCTACTGGAAGGACTTTATCCTGGCCATTGTCAAACTGACCGTTGTCTATTCGATCATCTGTTTTGCCATCCAGACCCTCGCCTTCCGTTTCTTCGTGCCTTTCGTCGGGAAATGGATTCCCGAGCCCTGGTCCGATATCGTCTCAGCTGGCACGATCATCCTCATGATGGCCCCGTTCCTCCGGTCCATCATGATCAAGAAGAACCACTCCGAGGAGTTCATGGCCTTATGGAACCAGAACAAGGGCAACCGCGCCCCGTTGATCGGCACGATTGTCATCCGGATCGCCATCGCCCTCGGTTTCGTCTTTACGACCCTCGTCCGGCTTTTCCACACGTCCAGTGCCCTGGCGATCCTGCTTGCCCTCGTGCTGATAGCCGCGATGATTTTCAGCCGCTGGGTCAAGCGCCGTTCGATCCGGATTGAGCAGACCTTCCTGAACAACCTCCGCTCGCGCGATCTGAGGGACGAGTACCTCGGCGCGAAAAAGCCCGAATATGCCGATGATCTGATCTCCAAGGATCTGCACTTTAGCGACTTCGAGATTCCCGGCGAATCCGGGTGGGTCGGGAAGACCCTCGCCGAACTGAATTTAGGAAAGCGTTTCGGTATCCAGGTCGTTTCGATTCTCCGCGGAAACCGCCGGATCAATATTCCCAAAGGCACCGACCGTCTCTATCCGGGCGACCGGATCCAGGTCATTGCGACGGACAGCGAGATGGAGGCTTTTGCTTCGGAGCTGCGGAACGAATCGGTGACCGTCGATGAGGCGATGGCCGCCGAGAACGAAATGAAACTCAATCACCTTCTCATCGGGAAGGAATCCTCCCTCATCGGAAAGGATGTCCGCACCAGCGGCCTCCGGGATACGTACCACTGCTTTGTCGCCGGCATTGAAAAAAGCGACGGAAACCTGCTTAAACCTGATCTGTCGATCACTTTCGAAGAAGGCGATATCCTCTGGATCGTCGGAGAGCAGGATGACCTTGACAGAATCAAAACACTATGATATCAAATATCGGCTTATTCAATGAAAGTTTTCCGCCCTTGATGGACGGTGTCGCCATCTGTGTAGAGAACTATGCGAGATGGATGCAGGAAAAAGTCGGCGGAGTCTGCGTCGTAACGCCCCACATCCCCGACAGCGACTACAGCGATAAGAAATACGAAGTGCTGGACTATCTCTCCGTACCGGTCCCTTTCCGGGCTCCGTATGTAACCGGAATCTCGGCGATGGACCCATCCTTCCTGCGGAAAATCAGCCGTCACCATTTCAAGATCGTCCATGCCCACAGCCCCTTCGTCGCCGGGCTGACGGCTGCCAGGATTGCTAAAAACCAAAAGATCCCGCTCGTTGCAACCTTCCACTCCAAGTACCGGGAGGACTTCGCAAGGGTTATTCCGGGAACGATGATCGTAGATACGATTATCTCGGAGATTGTCAAGTTCTATGAGGATGCGGACGAGGTCTGGGTCCCGCAGGAGTCGGTCAAGGACGTCCTGTACAGTTATGGTTACAAGGGGAAGATCGAGGTGATGATGAACGGATGCGACCTCGTCGGCAATTATCCGGAGTCTTTCTTTGACGACTGCCGGAAAGAGCTCGGGATCGCTCCCGGAGAGTTCTCGCTGCTCTTTGTAGGACAGCATATCTGGGAGAAGAACGTGCGGCTTACGATCGAAACGCTCGCCCGGATCAAAGACCTCCCTTTCCGCATGTTCTTCATTGGGACTGGCTATGCGGAAAAAGAGATGAAAGAACTGGTAGATAACCTGCAGATCAAGGATAAGGTCACTTTTGTCGGCCGCCTGACCGACCGGGAGAAGCTCAAGCATTACTATGCCGCAGCAGATCTTTTCCTCTTCCCTTCCCTCTATGATACGGACGGACTGGTTGTACGGGAAGCCGCTGCGCTTCATACACCCTCTGTCATGCTCCGGGAGGCGTCTGCTTCGGGCATGCTGCGGGACGAAGAGACGGGATTTCTGATCGGCAACTCAGCCGAGGAATTCGAGGCTGTGCTTCGCCGGCTCCATGCGGACCGGTCCCGGATCGCCCGCGTCGGAATCGCCGCTTCACAGCAGATCGTCCGTTCCTGGGAGGACATCGCCGGCGAAGCGATTGACCGCTACAACGCCATCATCGCCCGCCGGACGCAGATCCGCCCCCTGTCATTCTGAGCGCTTCCCGAAAAGCAACTCCATATCCCTTGAAAGAGCCTCCCCTGCCATCTTTTCGGGGATGAACTTCCATGTTCCGATCCGAACCGGGTCGCCGGTGACGGCCGGATCGATGGACCCCATGTCCACAAGATAGTTATATAGGATATCGCGGATCTCGGGATAACGCGAAACGACCCGCTCGTCGATTTTGTCCGTATCGACGCCGGCTCCCTCATGCAGGAGACCGCCACCGCCGCTGGCGCGGTAGGAAGTCATTGCGACGAAGTACTCCTTGTCCATGACAAACGGCTCTCCGGAAGCCATGGAAGCGATGGCGATACGCTGCCCGAAAGGCTTGGTCACATCGACCGTATAGTTCAGGCCGGCGGCCGAATCGAAATTGTAGCTCCGTGCTACGAAAGACCAGCCCTTCTGTCCCGTCCGTGCATCATCACGCTGACGGATCTTCAGCACATGGTCCTCGGAAGAACGGATCGTCTGGATCCAATTGTCGTAACTGTATTCCAGATAGTTCCGGATTTCTTCGCCGGTCATCCTGACGACATAGAGCTGGTTCTCGAACGGATAGATCGTGAAAAGATCATTATAGATCAGGGTTCCGGCCTTGACGTAACCGTTATAGGTCAATGGCGCTGCGAAGGAGATCTGGGCAGGAGAGCAGTTGATCTGGAGCGTATGGACCAGGTTGATATAATCGCTCATGCCGCAGAAAGCATCCCGGGTAAGAAGGTCCGACTTGAGTTCACCGACCTCCCGGAGGGTGAAGGCCTTGACGGCCTCATAATCGGAATGGAACTCCGCCTGCATTTTCGTATCGACCGCTGCCTCCCGGATCGGAATCAGCCCGCAGGAAAGATCTTTTCCGACGATCTGCCCATCTTTGACACGGACGGTAATCTCGCCGAGACCGAGGTTCCGGCAATGGCTGCCCGAATTGATGAGGCAGATGCCGTCAGCGGATTCGGTATAGGGACGGTGGTCATGGGAGCAGATCAGGAAGTCCACGTTTTTCAAGCTCTTAAGAAGATCAAGTCCTTGACTTTCGAGCATATTCCCTTTCCCGCTTCCGGTTCCGCTGTGGACTGCGACGATCACGACATGCGGCTTCTCTTTCGCGATGACCTTATCGACGTCAGCCTGGACAAGAGGGATGAGCGATTCGAAATGCATGCCGCTCCAGACACTCTCGTTGAGCCAGGCCTTCATATTCGGATTCGTATAGCCGAGAACGGCGACTTTAAGCCCGCCTTTCCGGAGAACCGTATAGAGCGGGAAATAGGGTTCCCCGTTGTCGTTTCGGATCGCATTGCCAGCCAGGAACGGGATGCCGTACTCTTTCAGCTGAGCCGCGATCCGGTCATAGACCCGGTGACCGGTTTCGACATCGTGGTTACCGACCGCGATGGCATCGTAACCCATGTATTTCGCCATCCGGGGATAGATATGCGGGGTCAGGGTATCGACATAATTGAAATAGTAGGCGGCATTGTCCCCCTGGAGGATATCTCCGGCATCGACCAGAACGACCCGGTCGGCCCCCTTCGCAGTCCGGACGCTGTCAACGGCCAGGTTGACGGCATACAGGGACTTGGACAGCCGGTTGCCCGTATAGGTCGAGTCGAAATAGTGTCCATGGACGTCATTGGTCGTAAGGAGGGTCAGGCTGTACTCCCCGTCTTTGAGACGATGGCTGCAGGATGCAGCAAGCAGAAGGACGATAGCCGGGATCAGGTATTTGAAAGCTTTCATTACAGAGAATATTGATATTTTGAAGGTTGTCTGCGGGAAGCGGTGCGGAGCGAGCTCCGTCTCCAAAGTTTTTCGAGGTTCAGCGTGAGGGTTCCATACTGGTCCATGCCGATATAGTTTCCGCGGTTAAACAACAGTTCGCAGCTGATCCGCACAGAAAGGAAATCACCGAGCCTGGGAGCCCAGTAGAAGGAGAGTATGTCAGCGAGACCGCCGTTGTATCCGGTATCGAGGGCCGCCTTGAGGGATCGCATATAAAGATCGTTCCCGAAACGGGCCCCGGTCGAATCCATCTTATAGAAATAGGGGACCATGCTCCATCCGTAATACAAGAAATTCCGGACCCCGAAGCCCCAGTTCCGGATATCCGTCGTCAGGGAAAATCCCCAAGGGAATTCAATGTCCTCATACCGGCGATCCCGCTGGTAGGAAACGACGGGGCCGACCTTGGCGGAGAGGACCTGCAGCCTGGTGCTGGAAGCGAAATCGAACAGAATCCATGGATTCAGGATATGATCGTCTACAACACCCTTTGCGACGACGCTGTTGGCATAGTGGTGGAACATTCCCTCCCAACCGAGTTTCATCCAGGGCAGAAGGGCGGATTCTCCATAGGTAAACACATTGAATTCTTCCCTGCGCACCGTACCGTACTGCCCGTTCCAGTCAAGACAGATCTCATAGAAAGATTTGGGCCGGCGGAACTGAAGGAGGAGCCCGTCCAGGCTGTTGTCGTAGAAACGGACTTCGTCCGAAAAGATCATCCGGTCATAATCGCCCTCTGTCTTCAGACGGGGGAAAGAACCGGCGAGCGCGGAGAATTCAGTATGGCCAAAGCGGTTGTCGTACCGGTAATAGAGCTGGATGTCTCCGACCCGGGTTGGATCGCCTCCAAATTCCTTGAAGAAGTCTACTCCGGCGAAAACCTGATGGATCCCGCCTCTCCCGCGGTCGACTTTGATGCCGGCGAATGGGGTCAGGCGCACTCCGGCCATGGTCCCGGATACCAATCCTTCCGGGTCTCCCGGACGGATTTCGTCATTGAGGAAGGTCCAGTCGAGCAGAAGATCGCCGGTAAAGGAAAAGGGTTTCCGCTCTACACGGGACGGAATTCCGAAGAATTCCCCGAAAAAGTCATCCAGGCCCTGGGCTTCTCCGGGAAGGGAGAGGATGAAAAAGAGCAGGACCGGAAGGAGAACTCGTTTCATAAATAATGGGTTTATCGGGCAAATTTACACATTTTTGCTTATTTTTACTGAAAATATGGAAGATATGCTGAAACTCCAGACACCGGTAACGATCCCTCCCCTTCCGGTCAAGATCTCTTACGGGGACAGGATCATGGTCCTTGGCAGCTGCTTTGCCGAGGAAACGGGGCGGCAACTGGCTGAGACCGGATTCGACGTGTGCGCCAACCCGTTCGGCCCCCTGTACAATCCGGTCTCCCTCTCCAACGCAATTGCCCGACTCTCCTCCGGGACGCCCTTTGGAGAGGATGACTGTATCGAAATCGGAGCGGGCGACGGGCGGATCTGTTCGTTCTCGCACCACACTTCCTTCGCCCGCGATACGACGGCAACCTTCCTCGAAGAGGCCAACCGCTCCCTGGAAGCGGCTTCGGCTTTCTGGAAAGATTGCAATAAAGTGCTTGTCACCCTCGGGACATCCTGGTGCTTCCGGCACAATCAAAGCGGAGAGACGGTCGCCAATTGCCTGAAAAGACCGGGCGGAGAGTTTACCCGGTACTTCCTTCCCCTGAAGACGACGGCTACCCTTCTGGAAGGGCTCCTGCGGCGGAATCCGGAGAAAGCGTTCCTTTTTACCGTCAGCCCGATCCGGCACCTTGCCGACGGGGCGCATGCCAACCAGATCTCGAAGGCTTCCCTCCTTCTCGCGATTGATTCGGTGCTTTCCGGAAACAGGGCGGCCTATTTTCCGGCATACGAAATCATGATGGACGAACTGCGGGACTACCGCTGGTGGGCCGAAGATATGGTCCATCCATCTCCCCTGGCTGCCCGGTATATCTGGGAGCGTTTCATCGACGCGGCCTTGCCGGACGAAGAGCGGGACCTTTTCGAGTCCCGCTGCAATGCCGCCCGTGCGGCCCGTCATATTCCTATGAAAGGCTGATTACTCGGCGAGGAAATCTACCGTTCCGGTATAGGAAATCCGCTCCCGGTTCCTCGACTGCACGTCCAACGACGCCGAGCCGTTGTCAAAGACCGTCAGCGAGTAGATATGCTCGTCCTCGTCTGTCTTGACATAAATCAGGATCTCATATCCGCCCTTGCGGTTCATCCCGTACTCATAGTGGACGATCGGCGCTTCGAAATTCAGGGCATGGCCGCCGCCGTAAGGAACCTGCCAGGCCTGGCCGAAATACGGAAGGGTCGAATCGAGAACGCCGTCCTTCACCTTGATCCAATACGGAGATGAGAGAGTCCGGCTCATTCCCCTGAGAGGAATCATCCGGTCGATCTGGATCTTGAAATCCGCAGCGGGAATGTGCTCATGGACATAGGCTGCTTCCCGCATCTGCCGCTCGGCACGCTGCTCAGGAGTCTCCCTGAGGGCGCCGCAGCCGGCGAGCATCAACAGTCCGGCGAGTACCGGTAAAAACCATTTTTTCATATCGCGTCAGCAATTGGTTAGCGTCTTCTCATGCCCCGCATCTGGCCCATCAGGTTGCCCGTCATGGCGGATTTCATCACCTTCCGGGTCCCTTCAAACTGCTTCAAAAGCCGGTTCACTTCCGGGAGGGAGGTTCCGGAACCGTCTGCAATGCGCTTGCGGCGGGAGCCGTTGATAATTTCGGGATGCTCGCGCTCATAAGGGGTCATGGACAGGATAATCGCCTCGATGCCCTTGAACGAATCGTTGTCGACATCGACGTCCTTGATCGCCTTGCCGACTCCCGGGATCATCGAGGCAAGATCCTTGATATTACCCATCTTCTTGACCTGCTGGATCTGGTTGTAGAAATCCCAGAGCGTGAATTTATCCTTGGCGAGTTTTTTCTTGAGTTCACGGGCCTCTTTCTCATCGAACTGCTCCTGGGCCTTCTCGACGAGGGAGACGACATCGCCCATGCCGAGGATCCGGTCGGCAATACGGTCCGGATGGAAGATATCAAGGGCCTCCATCTTTTCACCCGAGGAGACGAACTTGATCGGCTTCCCGACAACCGCCTTGATGGAGAGCGCGGCACCGCCACGGGTATCGCCGTCCATCTTCGTCAGCACAACTCCGTCAAAATCAAGCCGATCGTTGAAGGCCTTGGCTGTCTCGACGGCATCCTGTCCGGTCATCGCATCGACGACGAAGAGCGTTTCCGTCGGCTGGACGGCCTGATGCAAGGCAGATATCTCATCCATCAATTGCTGGTCGACAGCCAGACGGCCGGCGGTATCTACGATGACGACGGAGTAGCCTTCCGACCTCGCCTTGGCGATGGCTGCCTTGGCGATGCGGATCGGATCTTTCTCCCCTTCTTCGGTATAGACCGGAACGCCGACGCTCTCGCCGAGCACCTTAAGCTGCTCGATGGCGGCGGGACGGAACGTATCGCAGGCGGCCAGAAGGACTTTCATGCCCCGCTTGCTCTTGATATGGAGTGCGAGTTTTCCGGAGAAGGTCGTCTTACCGGAACCGTTCAGGCCGGCGACGAGGACGACGGCGGGATTCCCTTTGATATTGATATCCTGGGCGCTGCTGCCCATAAAGGCGGCGAGTTCGTCGTGGACGATCTTGACCATCATCTGCTGCGGCTTGACCGCCGTCAGGACGTTTTGGCCGAGGGCCTTGTCCTTGACCGTGTTGCAGAATTCCTTCGCAACCTTGTAGCTGACATCCGCGTCCAGCAGGGCTTTCCGGATATCCTTTACGGTCTCGGCAACATTGATCTCAGTGATTTTACCCTCACCTTTCAGTATTTTGAAAGACCTTTCCAGCCTTTCGCTTAGATTCTCGAACATATTACTATCATTTAACCTACAAAGATAAGGAAATATCTGGTATTTCCGAAACCGGCAGGGAGATGTCCCGGACACAAAAAGAAAATTTAACAAGATGCTTGGATTGCCGGAAATTCTTCTTAAATTTGGGGAGCATTAACCAAATTATTTAGTTTTCGTTATGAAGAAATACATTGCTGAGTGCCTCGGTACGTTCGTACTTACACTCCTCGGCTGCGGAACGGCCATGTTCCTCGGTTGCACCACGCCTGCAGGCGTCGTCGGAACGGCGATTGCCTTCGGTCTTGCCGTTGTCGCCATGGCGTATACCATCGGCGGGATCAGCGGTTGCCACATCAATCCGGCCATTACCCTCGGCGTCGCCCTCTCGGGCCGCATGAGCTGGAAGGATGCCTGTGGTTATTGGATCGGCCAGGTTATCGGTGGTATTATCGCCGGTGCCGTCCTTCTCCTCCTGACCAAGGTCGTAGCGGCTCCCGATCTGACCGGAGCCCTCGGTAGCAACGGTGTTGCCAATGCCGGCGGTGTCGGCGGTGCATTCCTCGTCGAAGTCATCGCTACCTTCATCTTCGTCCTCGTGGTCCTCGGAACGACTGATTCCAAGGTCGGAGCCGGCAACTTCGCCGGACTCGCCATCGGTCTCTCCCTGATCCTTGTCCACCTGGTCTGCATCAACCTGACCGGTACGTCCGTCAACCCGGCCCGTTCCATCGGTCCCGCCCTCTTCGCCTGCGGTGACGCGCTCAAGAACGTCTGGGTCTTCATCTGCGCTCCGCTCGTCGGAGGTGCCCTCAGCGCCTGTGTCTGGTGCGCGATCGCTCCGAAGGAGAAATAGCGCGCACCCGCTGGAAACAATTCTATGAAGGCGACCGGATCGGTCGCCTTCATTTTTTTCAGACTGTAGTTTTACATCCGGAGGCGCCAGACAGGTTGCCCCTGCAAACCCGTGGCCACCCGTGGCCTCGTAAACGGGAGGGGCCCGCCGCAAAGCGGTGGGAGGGATGAGCGAAGCGAAGGTTTGCAGGGCACTTGCCTGGCGCCTCCGGATTCGAAAAGTTACAGTTCGTCGCTGAAGACGGCGGGGGCATCGCCCCGCATGTTGTAGTGCGAAGACATGACGGCCCCATAGGCTCCGGCGGAACGGATGGCTAGAAGATCCCCGCGGAAGGTCTCCGGGAGGAGCCGCTTCGTTCCGAACACGTCAGCCGATTCGCAGACCGGTCCGGCGACATCATATTCCCGCTCCGGTCCCGTTTCCCGAAGAAAACCGGCGGAAAGATTGTCTACTTTGTGATAAGCCCCATACAGGGCGGGACGGATCAGGTTGTTCATGCCGGCATCGAGAATCACGATATCTTTCGTCCTCCCTTCCTTGACATAGACGACACGGGAAAGCAGGCTGCCGCACTGAGCGGCGACAGAACGGCCGGGTTCAATATGCAGGACCTGGTCGGGACGGTGGCGGAAGGTTGCGACGGTCTCGATCCATCCCTTGAAATCCGGGATCGGATCTCCGTCCGGATCGTCGTAATCGATTCCGAGGCCGCCTCCAAGGTCGATATGGTCGACCCGGAGCCCCTGGGACTCGAACCAGTCGACGATCTTCTCTGCCTTGGCGACCTCAACCGCGAAAATCTCGCGGACGGAGGTGATCTGCGAACCGATATGGAAATGGAGCCCGGTGAAAATCAGGTTGGGAGAAGATTTAACAATACGGACCGCATCTTCGAAAGCATATTCCGAAATGCCGAATTTATTCTCTTCCAGACCGGTTGTGATATACTGGTGGGTATGGGCATCGATATCCGGGTTGATCCGAAGGCAGACACGGGCCTTGCGGCCGCATCGCCCGGCGAGATCATCCAAGATGCGGAGTTCCTCGAGGGACTCGCAGTTGAACGCCCCGATCCCGGCGAGGATAGCGGAGGTCAGTTCCTTGTCCGTCTTCCCGACTCCTGCGTATACGATGGATTCCGGGGGAAAGCCGCAACGGACAGCCCAGGCGATTTCATTCCCGGAAACACAATCCGCCCCAAGCCCCTTGGAGGCGATATAACGCATGATCCGCTCCTCGTTGTTGGACTTGACGGCATAATGGACCTTGACCCCATGGGCGGTAGCCGTTTCTGCAAGCAGATCGACCGTCTTTCGGAAGAGGTCCATATCATAATAATACACAGGCGTTTCCAAGGAAAGCAACCGTTCGAATACACTTTTTTTCATAAGCAAACTAACCCGTTGCAAAAATAGAGAAAAGAATGTAATTTTGTAACAAATAAACGAAAATTATGAAAAGTCTTCTGTTCGACGGGCTGTTCGGCCCGCTCCGTCCATGGAAAAAGGACGTTTTTCCCGTCAAATACGACGGAATAGAAAACATTCCCGCTCCCATCCTCAGACAATACCCGGATATCAGCCGGAAGCTTTCCCAGTGGATCACAGATAAAGGGTACTGCGAAAACTTGAGGAATAATGAGGAGATGGCCCGGAGCATCGGCATCGACCGGAGAGCTATGAACAGTTATTTCCGAAATGTCATCCATGAAGACTGCCGGACCTGGCGCATCCGCCTAAAAATCGAAGAAGCCTGCCGCCTGATCAGGACGGCAGACTTCCGGTTCATGAGAGAAATTGCTGACCGCACGGGGTTTTCAGACCAGTCAAACTTCTCAAAACAATTCGAGCGCCATACGGGGCAGAAGCCTTACGACTGGATGCTGACGCACGGGGGATCAGTCGGAGAAGATTGACATATCGAGTCCGAGAAGGTCCATCTTCCGCCGGATAGCCGGGACGTCTTTTTCCAGGAACTCTTTCCGTTCCTTGTCAAGGATGATTCCGGTCGCTTCCGGGCTGACGAAATAGCCGATACCGCGTTTGTTAAAGATGATCCCGTCGGCAGTCAGTTTCTCGTAGGTCCGCATGACAGTATTGGGATTGACCCCGATATCGGCCCCATACTCCCGTACGGAGGGTATCCGGTCTTCCGGATGGATCTCTCCGGAGAGGATCCGTTCGGAGATATGGTCAGCGATCTGCAGATAGATCGGTTTTTCGCTGTTGAAATTCATAGCTCTAATGTTTAATGGTTTTAATTCTATAATAAACGCCGATCATCAGGGCTATCAGAAAAATGGAAGAAACAGCAAGGCCGATATTCAGTGATCCGCTGATGAAAGACTGAGCGAAATCCACCTGGGAACCAGAATCAAGCATTTCGACCCAGCTACGGAATTTCTCTCCCGTTACAACGAAACCTGCGACAACCGTCAGGACAAGTCCGAAACCATAGCTGACCATCAGGCCTCCGAGAATCTTCCACTTCTTGAAGACCAACCCGGAAAGGAGGAAATAAACCAGTGACTGGGCGAACGAGATCAGGGCGGTTATGATAAAGAGTCCTCTCGGGAACAGCTCACCGAAAGAGGCCCCGGCGAGGTCCGCCTGCCAAACCTCGGCGATAATATCGTTGATTCCCGAGACAAGGGTTTTGCCGTAATGCGGATCGACCAGGGAAAGGAGTCCGTCAAGGAGAAGGTAAACGCCGACAAAGAGGATGGGGATGATCACAAGGGTCATCAGCATCATGGACACAAACTTCTCGAGGGTAGAAGCCGGGATCATCAGGTAGTTGCTGCCCTTCTGGCGGTCGGTCAGATGACCGTAGGTACGGGCCTGATAGAGGACGATGACAAGGGCTGCCAGGTAGAAGAAAACGTAGCGCACTTCCAATACGGGAGCCGACCAGTTGCGGGTAAAAGAGAGGGAGCAGAGCACCCAGATTATATAGAGAAGCAGGGGAAGCAGACCGAGGAAGAGGGCGACTTTGAAGTGGTTTCTCCACATCTGCTTGAGATCATATTTGAAATAGGTCCAGAATCGCTGGAAATTAAATACTTCGCTCATGGCTTTGTCTTAAAGGTTGGTGTGGAACATAGCTTTGACGACGTCCTTGTGGGCATGGACGGCATTGAAAAGGGCCTCGACGTTGACCTTGCTTTCCTCGCCGGTCGCGTTGGGATAGACCTGGACGGTTCCGCCGGGCGTCTGCTCGAGATAGAGCGCGTCCGGATTGATCTGGGTCGAATAGTCGAAATACAGTTTTTCCGCGATCTGGGCGGTAGAGGCGTTCAGGAGCACGTCCCGGCGGTCAAGGATGATGATCGGATCGATCACGTTCTCGAGGTCGCGGACCTGGTGGGTCGAGATGACGACCGAGGCATCCTCCGGGGTATATTTCATCAGGGCCTTCCGGAACTGGGATTTGGAGGGGATATCCAGCCCGTTGGTCGGCTCATCCAGGTAATAGTAGCGGACGCGGCAGGCCAGGGCGAAGGAGATATAAGTCTTCTTGAGCTGTCCGGCAGACATCGCGTCCATCTTCTGGGACGGATCGACCTCGAATTCTGCCAGAATACCGGAGAAAGCATCCAAATTGAAATTCGGCCAGAATACGCCGTGTTCCCGGGCGAAGTCGATTGCCTTGGCATGGACAGGAGCGACTTCGTCCGCCAGATAGAACTGGTCGGCGAGCAGGGATGGCTGCCGATCGAAGGGATCGCGTCCATCGACGCGGATAGAACCGGACTGGACTTTCTTCAGTCCGCAAAGGAGCGTCAGGAGGGTGGTCTTCCCTACTCCGTTCTCCCCGAGAAGTCCATAGATGTTCCCGGGAAGGATCTCCATCGAGATGTTTTTCAGGACCTCTTTCGGGCCGTAGCTGAAAGCTAGATTGTCAATCTGTATCATATAAATGTGTGCCTTTGTTGTGTATTAGTTCATTAGTACACTGCAAAGGTACACATACTTTTTATATCTGCAAATTTTTTTCGAAAAAAAGCAATTATTCTTCAATCGACCCGGCAACGATGTTGGAAACTGTCGCCCTGACGCGAGCCAGATTACCCTTATCTTCGGGATGGACCCGGTTCGAAAGAAGGATGATGGCGGTCTTGGATTCCAGGTCCATAACGACGGAAGTCCCTGTATAGCCGGTATGATCGAGCGTCCGCGTCCGGTCAGTCATGTCCCCCTTGATCGAATAGGAACCGTTACAGCAATCCCAGCCGAGGGCGCGTCCGATATGGGGTGCGTTATCTGCCGGTACGCGGGCCATCATTTCAACGGTCTTCGGTCCGAGGATCCGACGTCCTCCGATGGCTCCCCCGTTCATGATGGCCGCGGCGATGACAGAAAGGTCTTCCGCATTGGAGAAAACGCCGGCATTGCCGGAATTTCCCGCATTGAGGCGGCGGGCGATCGGATCATGGACTTCCCCGAGGAGCGGAAGGCCGTCGGGCTGGACCTCTGTCGGAGCCACGAGCGGCATCAGGTCCGGTCGCGTCTCGGCCGGCCGGTAACATGTATGTTTGAGTCCCAGCTTATCGAAAACATGATGCTGGGCGTAGTCGCAGAGTTTCTCCCCTGTCACCCGCTGCAGGATATTCTGCAGGGTCACGAAATTGAGGCAACTGTACAGATAATCGGTCTTCGGACGGAAATTGCGTTTGACCTGGGTCGCAATATAGGCCATGGTCGAATCCGGGCAAGGCTCTCCATATAAAGAAGCAACCCGGTTGACGTTGACATAGGCAGCGAGGCCGGAAGAATGGGTCAGGAGATCCTGAACGGTAATATCGACTTCCTCTCCGGTCTCCGGATCGGTCCATGGAGCAAAATCCGGGATATACATCTTGACGTTGTCCGTCAGGCGGACCTGTCCGTTTTCAATCAGTTGCATGAACGACAGCGTCGTTCCGACACATTTGCTGACCGAAGCCATGTCAAAAAGGACATCCGGGGTCATCGCGACCGTATCGGGAACGACGGATTTGTTGCCGTACGCTTTGAGATAGACGATCTTGTCCCCCCGGACAACAGAAAGGACGGCACCGGGAATGAGATGCTCCCCGATGGCTTTGTTGATAACGGAATCGACCCGGACAAGTTTTTCCGGATTCATGCCGGCCTTCTCGGGAGAGATCCGGCCGAGCTTGCCGGGAGCGGCCGAAGAAGGTCCGGAACAGGAGATGACAGAGAGGGCTGCGAGAAGGGAAATGACCCCTAAAAGACGGTATTTCATGATATAATGGGTTTATGATTCCTGATGGGTGGGCCGGAGCAGGTCGAGAACGACTTTGACCGGGTTGAAAGTTGCAAGGGGGACTTCAACGAAGAGCGTATTCCAGTCACTCATGGCTCCGTTCCAGAGACCGGGGAGTTCGAGTGCTTTCAATTCCCGGCCCTGATAGCTCTTGGAACTGATGAAACCGGCATTCTCATCGACAAAGTCGAGGAGATGGAACCGCTCTCCCTTGTAATTCCTCAGGCAGCAGACGAGATCGACGGGATTGAAATGAGTCGCCCTGCCGAGGGCTTCCTGCGCGCCCTTGTCCCCGGGATTGATCTGGACGCTCTCAAGGATCTGGAGCGAGGTACACCCGTCTTTCCCGGCAATGACGAAGGGACCGCCGCCGGGCTCGCCTTCGTTCCGGACCATCCCGCAGACGCGGATCGGACGGTTCAGTTTAGCTCGGAGCATGGCGACCCTCTCCTCATGGTTATGCGGCAGGGGGAGTTGGATACAGAGGTATTTGTCAAGGAAATTCTCCACCTCGTTACAGAGGCTGCGGCTCTCTTCGTTCTCCCCTTCCGGGACGGAATCAAAGCGGCGGAGATACGAAAAGATACAGTCCCGGAGCCGGAGCGCCTCCCCGAGAAGGACCTTTTTATATAAAGAAGTCTCGGGAAGCAGTTTCTCATGGGAAACATTGTCGATATTCTTGATCGAAACGATTTCCGCATCGACCCGGTCCAGATTGTAGATCAAGGCTCCATGGCCGGCAGGACGGAAAAGAAGGGAGCCGTCTTCCGTCCGGAATGGGCGGTTCTTCGGGTCGACGGCAATCGTATCGGTCGCCTTGTCCTGGTAGGTAAAAGAGACCTCATAATGGACGCCGTAACGTTTTTCATAAACCGGAAGTACCTCTGCAAGTGCGGCTTCGAATAGGGACTGGTGCTCTGGGGATATCGTCACGACGAGACGGCAGGTTCCGTCCGGATTGCGCATGTACGCCTGGGCTTCGACGAGGTGCTCGGCTATAGCCGTCCGGACCTCGCCGGTGGAATAGCGGTGGAAGCGGATAACCCCTTTGGGTTTCGACCCATACCCGAGTCCGGGTTCATACAGGACCTTTTCAAGGACCGATTTCCGGTAAGCCGGGCTGTCTTCCGGCGTGCCGAAGAGAGCCGGATCATAGAAGGCGAAACGTTCTATCTCGCTGACCAGCCGGCGGGCAGGGGCTGTCTCGGGAAGGTCGTTCCCTTTTTCCAAGGTATCCAGGCCGGCAAAGATATCCTTGAACATCCTGGACGCGGCTCCGGAGGCCGGGACGAATTTGCATTTCCCCTCCACGCGGGCATTCCCGTAATACGCCACCGCCTCTTCCGCCTGTTCGCGGGACAGGACCCGGATCCCGCGCTCGGGAGTTGCAGGAGAAACGATTCTCATCCAGGGAAAGCCTTTCTTAAAGCTTTCGATCTGTTTCTGGACGGCCTTGACCGAGGATCCCCGATCCTCTATCTGGCGGATATCATGTTGGTTGAAGATAGCCATATCGTGCATATTATTAGTTACTGTCCGAGATAAAACTCCCTTCTGTACTGGTACCCTGCGCGGATTTCTTCGAACCGGGAGGGATCGAGACGGAAAAGGAAATCATCCGTAAAGATAGGATAATTATATTGAAAAACCGAGGCAATTTCGCCTTGACTCAAGCCCTCGACATTCAAACGGATCGGCAAGAGCTCCGGGACGCCGGTTTCGGGATGGAAATCATACAGGGGTTCGATGCCGAAACGGCGGGCCACACTGCGGACCGCGAGGGCTGTTCCGTTCTGTTTGCCCTGATAGGAATAGCCGGCGATATGGGGCGTAGCGATATCGACGGCATCCAGCAGGGCCCGGTTGATTTCAGGCTCCCGGCACCAGGTGTCGATCACGACGGCCCCGAGTTTCGGAATGGCATGGAAAAGTGCATTCTCGTCAACGACCTCTCCGCGGGAAGCATTGATAAAGATGGCGTCCGGCCTGATTTTCGAGAAGAACGCGGCGTCGCACATCTGCTGGGTCGTGGCATCCAGCGGGGTATGCATCGTAACGATATCGGATTCTGCCAGGAGAGCATCCAAAGTGCAGAAGGCTTCCGGTCCTTCACGGCGGGCTCTGGGCGGATCGCAAAGAAGGACCTTAAAACCCAGTTTTTGCGCCATGTCTGCCACCCGGGAGCCGACATGGCCGACTCCGACGACGCCGAAAGTCTTACCCTGGAGGCGGATCGATTTGCGAGAAGCGATGGCATAGAGGGCGGAGAATACGTAATCCATGACCCCGCCGGCATTGCAACCGGCGGCATTGGCGACCTCGATCCCATGTTCCATGCAATAAGCCAGGTCGATATGGTCGGTACCGATCGTCGCCGTCGAGATCATCCGGACGGACGTCCCGTCAAGCAGGGCGGCATTGCAACGGGTGCGAGTCCGGGTAAGCAGAACGTCCGCATCGAGAAGATCCTTCCTGGCTATGGCTTTTCCATCGAGGTAAACGACCTCGGCATAGGGCTCGAAAACGCCCTGGAGAAAAGGGATATTCCTGTCTGCAACGATTTTCATTTCAATACAATCGACTTGACATAACCGACGGTCCGGTTGTCCCCGGTAAAGAGCGGGTCTGCCGCAAGGGCCGCATTGATTTTCTCCAGCAGGAGATCTTTCTGGAAGAACAGCTGGTTTCTCACCACCGACGAGGAGACGGTAATATAAAGGGTCCCGCTGCGGAAAAAACGTTTGAGCGTAAAAGGTCCGGCACCGGAACACTCATCCCATGCCCGGAAAATCCGCTGGGTATTCAGCCCTGGGGCGAGGCCCATGCTCCTGATATAGGCGCCGACGAGCCCCCCTACCGAAACCGCCTCTTTTTTTCCGATTCCGCTCATACGTCCTGACGGGTAAACTGGCCTCCGGCCGTATCGAAATAGGCGCGGTCTTCGGTAATACGGTCCACAATCCCGCTGAGACGGACCTTATTGCTGTCGGTAATGAAAATCTGCCCGAACTCGTTTCCGGCGACCATCCCGATCAGGTTGGCGATCCGGTTCATGTCGAGTTTGTCGAACACATCGTCGAGCAGAAGGGTCGGAGCGAATCCGTAGCGCTGTTTCATGATTTCGTACTGGGCGAACTTGAGGGCGACAAGGAAGGATTTCTGCTGGCCCTGGGACCCGCTCCGGCGGATCGGATGCCCATTCATCATGAAGATAAAATCATCCCGCTGGATACCTGCACCGGTAAATTTCAGGAGACGGTCCCGCTCCCGCATAGAGGCGAAAAGTTCGGTCAGGGAAGCCTTTTCAAGGTCCGTCCGGTAGTCCATCGACACTTTCTCGGATCCGCCGGAGATCAGGGCGTAATAGGACTCAACGATCGGACCGAGCGATGCGGTCACCTCTCTTCTGGCCTTTACGATTGTCTCAGCGGCGTTTTCCATCTTCATATCGATTACGGAAATCAGGTCCCAGTCGGGCACGGGATCTTTCAGGATCCGGTTCCGCTGAGCCAGGAGCCGGTTGTAGACCAGCATGGACGCCAGGTATTCCCGGTCCATCTGGGAAAGGACGGAATTGACGAAGCGCCGCCGTTCCTCCCCCGCTTCGCTGACCATCGAAATATCCGACGGAGAAATCATAACGACTGGCAGGAGACCGATATGCTCGGAGACCCGGCCGTACGGTTTGTCGTCCCGGACCACTTTTTTTTCGCTGGATGTAACTCTGACTGAAATCTTCGATTCCACTCCGCCGTTCATCAGATAGGTCCCGCCGATGACGAAACCATCGGTGCCGTATCGGAAATTGAACTTATCGGGAGCCGGAAAGGCACTCTTTGTCATGGAAAGGTAGTAGACCGCGTCCATGAGATTCGTCTTTCCCTCCCCGTTGTTTCCGCTGATACAGTTGATATTGGGCGAGAATTCCAGTTCCTGGAATGCTATATTCCGGAAATCCTGGACCACTATTTTTTTCAATATGGGCATGGCAAGTTCGCGTTACCTTGCAAATATAATCAATTTTTACTACTTTTGCAGTCTGTATTCTGCAAAGGCAGGATCCGGGATAAGATAATATAAACAAACATCAATATGGCAAAACAGACTAAAGACGAGCTCTCCCAGCAGAATCTGGCCGGAGCAGCTTCCAAGACCGAAGATTTCTTCGCGAAAAACAAAAAACTGATCTATGGCGTATTCATCGCAGTCCTCGCGATCGCCGCGATCGTCATGGCGTATTCCCGTTTCTATCTCCAGCCGAAGAAGGCTGAGGCTGCTGCGCAGCTCTACCCTGCCGAGAATGCATTCATGCAGGGCAATTATGAGCTCGCCCTCAAGGGGGACGACAACAATATGGGCCTGGAGGATGTGATCTCCCAGTATGGAAAGAAAGCCGGCGCCGCCGTCTATCTCTATGCAGGCCTGAGCGAACTGAATCTCGGCAACAACGAGAATGCAATCAACTATCTGAAGAAATACAACGGAAAGGACAAGATCCTGCTCGCCCGTGCCCAGAGCGGAATCGGCGATGCGTACGTCAACCTCGAAGACTACAAGAACGGCCTCTCCTGGTTCGAGAAAGCAGCCGCCACTTCCGACAATCTTTTCTCCGCCGGTTATCTCCTGAAGGCCGCCGCCGTCGCTGAGCAGCTCGGCGATACCGCCAAAGCCCTCGGTTTCTACAAAACGATCAAGGACAAGTATCCCGCCGCTCCCGAAGCGATGGATATCGACAAGTATATCTCCCGCATCGAGTTCACCAAATAGCACCGCCATATGGGAAGAGCATTTGAATTCCGCAAGGAAAGGAAAATGAAAAGATGGGGCCACATGGCCCGCGTCTTTACCAAATTGGGGAAGGAAATCACGATTGCCGTCAAGCAGGGCGGCCCTGATGTCGTCGGGAACCCGCGTCTGAGGGCCCTCATCGCCGAGGCACGCAGCGAATCGATGCCGAAAGAGAACATCGAGCGCGCCATCAAGAAGGCGACCGAAATGAAAACCGGCGATTTCAAGGAGATCGTCTACGAAGGATACGGCCCGTTCGGCATCGCCTACCTCGTCGAGGCCGCTACCGATAATAATACCCGTACCGTGGCCAACGTCCGCAGCTACTTTACCAAGTGCGGCGGCTCCCTCGGAACGAGCGGTTCGACCGCCTTCATGTTCGACCACAAGTGCGTTTTCCGTATCAAGGAAGATCCCGCGAAGCCGATTGACGTCGACGAACTGGAGCTCGAACTGATCGATTTCGGAGCAGAGGAAGTTTTCAAGCAGGAAGTCGAGGATGAGGATGAGAACGTAACGGTAGAGATCAACATCTATGGCGACTATTCCGCTTACGGACAGATCCAGAAATACATTGAAGAGAACGGTTACGACCTGATCTCCGGTGGTTTCGAGCGTATCCCGAACGTTGATCTCAAGGAGGTTACGCCCGAGCAGCGCGCGACGCTTGAAAAACTGACCAGCCTGCTCGAGGACGACGAAGACGTTACCAACGTCTACTCGACGATCAAGCCCGAAGAATAATTCCCGATGCCGGCTGTCAGCCGGTCCGGATACAGGCGATTGGCCCGGGGATGAACCTCGGGCCGATTTTTTGTGTCTTTCGTTATTATTCCGTATTTTAGTGGAAATTTTCAAAAGATGAAACCATTTCGCTTTTTCGCCGTCTTCTTGGCGCTCCTGGCGCAGTTGAGCGCCTCTGCACAGACCCCTTCAATCTATTACACAGAGGCCAAAGACCTTACTCTTGTCGGCAAGCTTTTCCCCGATACGCCGAATCCGTATCATCGCATGGACACAGTGAAATACAAAGGCCTCGAACACGGAGATTATATCAACAGCATCCAATCTTCCGGCCTTGCCGTCGCCTTCAGGACCGATTCGAAAATCATCCGGATCCAGACCGAGTACGGTTTCCGCAGATCCGGCATGATTTCTCCGAACATCGCCATCCATGGATATGACCTCTATATCAAAAAAGACGGGAAATGGCTCTGGGCATCCAGCGGCCTTCCCAAAGAGGACGCCTCCGACAAACCCTTCACCCTGATCCAGGACATGGACGGAAGCATGCACGAATGCCTCCTTTATCTTCCTTTATACAGCGAGGAACGCTCGGTCAAAATCGGCATAACCAAAGGAAACGTAATCGAGCCGCTTGAGAACCCGTTCCGGCACAGGGTCGGCATTTTCGGATCCAGTTTCACCCACGGCGGGGGCGCTGCCCGTCCCGGGATGACCTATCCTGCCATCTTCTGCCGGGATACCGGCATCCAGCTGCTGAGCCTCGGCGTCAGCGGAAGGTCCAAACTCCAGCCCGGTTTTGCCCGTGCCCTTGCCGACGCAGACGTGGACGCCTATGTGTTCGACGCCTTCTCCAACCCCTCCAGCGATATGATCAAGGAGCGTCTCTTCCCTTTTATCGAGACGATCCAGGCCAAGCATCCGGACATTCCGCTGATCTTTATGAGAACCATCTACCGCGAGGGCGGAAATTTCAACCTGCGCAAGCGCAAGGCCGAGTCCGACCGCAGGGCCGTGGCCGATTCCCTGATGGCCATCGCCTGCAAGAAATACAAGAACGTCTATTATATCACCAGCACAGACGCAGCCTCCAAGGAGCATGACACTTCCGTAGACGGCACCCATCCGTGCAGCTACGGCTATTTCTACTGGGCCCGTTCCATCGAGAAGCCCATTCTCCGAATCCTGCGCAAATATGACATCAGATAACATGAAAAAAATCTCTATCCTGCTTACGCTCTGCATGGGACTATGTTCCTGCGGAGCGTCCGTTTCTACTTCAGATTCGGAAGATTTTCCGGTAAAGATCCTTACCTATAACATTGAAGGTCCTTCCGCCCCGAAAGCGGGCAGCATCGGTTACTGGCCCAACCGGAAAGAACAGGTCATCCGTCTGATCGACAAGGGCGGATTCGATCTTATCGGGACCCAGGAAACCAGCCGCGAAATGCTGAACGATATCGTAAAAGCCTTGCCGAAATACAAGTGGATCGGGTCATACCGGTCGAGCTCCTCCTCGGTCAATGCCATCCTCTATCAGCCGGAAAGATTTGAGCTTCAGGAAAGTGGACATTTCTATTATTCCCCGACTCCGGATATTGACTACACTTACGATCCTGAAGATCCCCAGAAGAAGGACCTGAATTGCATCTGGGCCCGATTCCGGGACAAGAAATCGGGAATCGTTTTCTATCATTTCAATACCCATCTCCATGCGTACTATACGGAGCCTTTACGTGACACGCTCCGCTGCCGGGACGCCCGCTTGCTCAAGCAGCGGATCGCCTCGATTGCCGGAAAGAATTTCACCGTCTGCACCGGAGATTTCAACTGCTCGGAAGCTTTCTACAGCAATAAAACGGGGGAACTCGTCCATGAGGCACACCCGGGATATGTGGAACTGACCAAGGGCGGTGTCCTCGTCGACACGAGGGGGCTTGCTGCGATAAAGATCAATGAGAAGGAGGGGTCGCTGCCGGGATGGCTTGTCACGGGGACGACTTCCCACGACCGCAAGTACGATCATATCTTTGTCAGTTCCCTCGCTTCCGGAAAGTACGGCGTAACCCGATATGAAGTCATTACCGAGAGTGCGGAAATGACGCACCATGGAACGACCACAACGGTCACACCACTGAAGGACGTCAAGAACGGCGATAAGTTCACGGCGAACTTCTCCGATCACCGTCCGATTACCGCCACGGTCATCTTCCGGCCGTGAGTCCGATCCGGCGGGGAATTTCAATTGCAAATCCCCTGCAGAATCATTATATTTGCAGGATTAAACAAGATGATATGAGCATTCAGACTGAAAACATCCAGAAACTGGTCGAGCGCCGGGCGAAAGCGCGCCTCGGCGGCGGACAGAAACGCATCGACGCCCAGCATGCTAAAGGCAAGATGACTGCACGCGAACGCCTCGCCCTGCTGCTCGACGAAGGCAGTTTCGAGGAATATGATATGTTTGTCCAGCACCGGTGCACGAACTTCGGGATGGACAAGGACCATCCCGACGGAGACGGAGTCGTAACCGGTTGCGGAACGATTGACGGCCGGCTCGTCTACGTCTTTGCCCAGGATTTCACCGTCAGCGGCGGCTCCCTGTCGAAGACGATGTCCGAGAAGATCTGCAAGATCATGGACATGGCCGTCCGTGCCGGCGCTCCCGTGATCGGACTGAATGATTCCGGTGGCGCACGGATCCAGGAAGGCATCGATTCCCTGGCCGGATTCGGCGAGATTTTCGAACGGAATATCCTTGCTTCCGGCGTTGTGCCCCAGATCAGCGGCATTTTCGGTCCCTGTGCAGGCGGTGCGGTTTATTCCCCCGCCCTGACCGACTTCACCCTCATGGTCAAGAATACCTCCTACATGTTCCTGACCGGACCTTCCGTCGTCAAGAGCGTTACGGGTGAGGAAGTCAACCAGGAGCAGCTCGGCGGAGCCTCCGTCCATGCTTCCAAGAGCGGCGTCGCCCATTTCGCAGCCGACTCCGAAGAGGAAGGTATCGCTACGATCAAGACACTCCTGTCCTATCTCCCGCAGAACAACATGGAAGAAGCGCCCAGAAAGGAGACCGCCGATCCGGTCGGAAGAACGGATGACCGCCTGAACGATATCATCCCGGACAACCCGAACAAGGCCTACGATATGTACTATGTCATCGGGAGCATCGTCGACGACGGGACTTTCTTCGAGGTCCATAAAGAATTCGCAAAGAACATCATCGTCGGCTTCGCCCACATGAACGGACGCAGCGTCGGCATCGTTGCGAACCAGCCCAAGGTCCTCGCCGGCGTGCTCGATATCAATGCCTCCCGCAAGGCTGCGCGTTTCGTCCGTTTCTGCGATGCCTTCAATATTCCGCTCGTCACGCTTGTCGACGTGCCGGGATTCCTCTGCGGGACCCAGCAAGAGTACGGAGCGATCATCACCAACGGAGCCAAACTCCTCTACGCCTACGGCGAGGCGACGGTTCCGAAAGTCACCGTGTCCCTCCGGAAGTCTTACGGCGGGGCCCATATCGTCATGAGCTGCAAGCAGCTCCGGGGCGATATCAACTACGCCTGGCCCTCCGCCAACATCGCCGTCATGGGCGCGGACGGAGCCGTCAACGTGCTCTATGCCAAGGAGATGAAGGCCGATCCCGAGAATGCGTCCAAGATCTTCGAAGAGAAGAAGAAAGAATACGACGAACTCTTCTCGAATCCCTACCAGGCAGCCCAGAAGGGCTACATCGACGACGTCATCGAGCCACGCAACACCCGGTTCCGCGTTATCCGGGCCCTAGAGCAGCTCGCTGGCAAACGGCAGGAAGTTCCCGCCAAGAAACATGACAACCTTCCGCTGTAGACTATGGAACGAAGACTGATTCTCACGCTGCTGCTCCTGACCTCCTTCGTGCTTGGCGCACGTTCCCAGAACGTGTCCGACCTCATTATTTCAGAGGTTCTCGCCACGCCGGACAGCACGGGATTCCAGGATGATTTCGGACGTAGGAGCGGCTGGATTGAACTCTATAATACCTCGACCGGAACGGTCAGCTTCGGCGGCTGCTACCTGACGGATGACCTCAGCGATCTCAAAAAAAGCCTGATCCCGAAGAATGATCTCCGCACCAAACTCGGACCTCGCCAGGTTACCGTTCTCTTCGCCAGCGGCGAAGGAAATGACGGAACATTCTATGCCGGATTCACGCTTTCTCCCGGGAAAACCGTCTATCTGATCAGTAACGACGGGAAGACCGTCGTCGACAGCCTTCCGATTCCGAAAGACCTCGCCCCGGGCGAATCGGTCAGCAAGCATGCAAGCGATGCGAAGATGCTCCGCTGGACCAGCGACGGGAAAGGCGGAGAGCCGAGCCCGATGGTCCGGAACGGAGACCAGAATGCCGAGACCAACGCACAGATAATGGCCCGTAAGGATCCCCACGGATGGATCCTCACCCTGGTATCGGTCAGTGTCGTTTTCTCTGCCCTTGCGATCCTTTGGTTCCTCTTCCGGATTTTCTTCGAACTTCCCGCCAAACGGGCGGCCGCTCCGAAGAAAGCCAAACCGGCGAAGACCTCAGGACAAGGAATTCCCGACGCCGAGACGGCCGCCGCAATCGCCCTCGCTCTCGACATGGAAAACGGCGGGGACACCTATGCCGCCATCGCCCTTGCGATGGACCTTTACTTCAACGATACGGTCCATGACACGGAACCCTATATCCTGACGATGCGGCCGTCGGGACCGTCGCAGTGGAACGATAAGAAGCTGAACTTCAGAAAATTACCCAGATAATAACAAAGTCAAGATATGAAAGAATACAAATTCAAGATCGGTGGAAAGCAGTACGATGTCACCGTCAGTCCGAAAGAAGGAAACCTGTATGACGTTACCGTGAACGGTGCTACCTACGAAGTCGAAGCGGAGAACGCACCCGCCGCTGCCGCACCGGTCCAGGCCACACCCGTCCAGCAGACCGCCGCACCCGCACCGGCAGCCGCTCCCAAGGCAGCTCCGGCCGGAGCAGGAGAGAAAGTCAACTCTCCCCTCCCGGGTGTTATCATCGAAGTTTCCGTCAAGGAAGGACAAGCCGTCAAGGCCGGTCAGAAAGTGGCCGTTCTCGAAGCCATGAAGATGGAGAACGAAATCGCCGCACCCAAAGACGGAACCATTACGGCTATCCACGTCAACAAGGGAGATTCCGTCCTGGAAGGGGCCCCCGTCGTAACGATCGCGTAGTATGGAACAAATCATCAATAGCCTCGTCCAGTTCTGGCAGTATACCGGCTTCGCGAACTGTACGTGGCAGAACCTGGCGATGATCCTGATCGGCATCGGATTCATCACCGTGGCTATTCTCAAGGAGTGGGAACCGCTCCTGCTGGTTCCGATCGGATTCGGCATGATCGTGGGGAATATTCCGATGTTTCCGGGACTGAATATCGGCATCTACGAAGACGGATCCGTCTTGAATATCCTCTATCAGGGCGTCAAGCAGGGATGGTATCCGCCACTGATTTTCCTCGGCATCGGGGCCATGACGGATTTCTCCGCCCTGATTTCCCAGCCCCGGCTGATCCTGATCGGTGCAGCCGCTCAGATGGGTATTTTCGGAGCTTACCTGCTGGCTCTCGCTTTCGGGTTTGCACCCAATGAGGCCGGCGCGATCGGCATTATCGGCGGAGCAGACGGTCCTACCGCTATTTTCCTTTCTTCGAAACTGGCTCCGGACCTGATGGGCGCAATCGCCGTATCGGCCTATTCCTATATGGCTCTCGTCCCGGTTATCCAGCGTCCGATCATGCTCCTGCTGACGACCAAGAAAGAGCGGCTGATCCGCATGCCGGCCCCCCGGGCTGTCAGCCAGCGGGAAAAGATCATTTTCCCGATTATCGGCTTCCTGACGACGGCCTTTATCGTTCCGTCCGGTCTTCCGCTGCTGGGAATGCTGTTTTTCGGTAACCTCCTGAAAGAAAGCGGCGTAACCCGTCGTCTCGCAGAAACGGCCCGCGGACCGCTCGTCGATGTCGTCACGACCCTGATCGGCCTGACCGTCGGCGCGTCGACCCAGGCGGATAAGTTCCTTTCCGCCAAATCCCTGCTGATCTTCGGACTCGGCCTGCTGTCCTTTGTCATCGCGACGACCAGCGGCGTCCTTTTTGTCAAACTGTTCAACCTCTTCCTGAAAGAGGGCAGAAAGATCAATCCGCTGATCGGCAATGCCGGCGTATCGGCCGTTCCGGACAGCGCCCGCGTATCCGAAGTTGTCGGACGGGAATTCGACTCGACGAACCATCTGCTGATGCACGCGATGGGTCCGAACGTTGCCGGAGTCATCGGCTCCGCCGTCGCCGCCGGTATCCTCCTGAGTTTCCTCGGATAGGCCTTACCGGGCCCAGATTTCGTCAATGAAAATATAACCGGGATATCCGGCTCCAGGGTGCCATTCAGGAATGGCACCTATATTTTTTGCAAAGACCTTGAGATACCGGAAGGGCTCTGAAACCGCGATGCTGCAATCCCAGACCTGCAGCTGATAGTCTTCCTCGGCGACGGAAGCCGTCACACGTCCGGCCGGCTTAAAATGCTCCCCATCCGAAGAAACCGAAAACTCAACATACTTCGGCATCCAGATCCACGAACGGACATCCTGGCAAAATCCGGCCCCGACCTCGGTGAAGGTCCTTTCCGACAAGAAGTCGACGACCGCTTCGAAATCCGTATCCTGATATCCCTGCCACCCACCTGTGCGCCAGTTCGCTCCGCCGCGTGCACCATCGATCAATCCCTCGTCCCCCCCGGCCGTATACTGCCGGCTGTACCTGGAATGGATTTCAACTCGGCGGTCGGAATGAATCTTATGGACAGAACTCCGGGTCACGAAACTCCGCCTGCCGTCCTTCTCTCCATAGGCCTCCATCGTTGCATTGTCCCGAAGGGTAAAGGCACCCTCGTACGGATGGAAATCCTCCTCCCCGACCCGGTACCAGAGCTTTCCTTCTCCGGATAGGGAGACGGTCAGGGAATCCTTGAAGATATCATTTTCAAATTCGAACCAGGGATTGGTGACGATCGTCTTGGGGATTTCCGTCATCTCATTGCGGTTCCAGGCGGGACAATAGGGGTAACGTCCCAAGGATGCGAGAACGTACCAGGCTGACATCTGTCCGCAGTCATCGTTCCCGCAGAGTCCGTCGGGAGCTGAAGTATAGAGCGTCTCCAGAATCTGGTCCACCCGGGCCTTCCGTTTGTCCGGCCGGCCGATCAGATCATAGAGAAAAGCGACATGGTGGCTCGGTTCATTGCCGTGGGCATACTGGCCGATCAGGCCGGTAATGTCCGCCTGGACCCTTCCGGTCGTCGCATCGTCCGCCTCGAAAAGGGCATCCAGCCGCTTCTCGAAGGCCGCTTTGCCTCCGTGCGCCTCGATAAGGCCGCGGATATCCTGCGGTACAAACAGGCTGTACTGCCAGGCATTCGCCTCGGTATAATTGATATTGACCTCACGCGGATCGAAGGGCGAGAACCAACGTCCGTTCAGGCGTGCGCGCATGAATCCGGTTTTCGGGTCCATGACATTACGCCAGTACTGGGCGGACTCCATATAACGGGCGTACTCCTCCATGCGGCCGAGGTACTTGGCCACCTGGGCGACGCACCAGTCGTCATAGGCGTATTCGAGCGTTTTCGAGACACTTTCATGTTCATCGTCGGCGAGTACGAGTCCGTTGGCACGGAAACTGTCCAGCCCATGCTCCGGTCGCCGGGAACTGACAAGAAGCGCTTCGAAGGCCTTCTCGACATCGAAATCGACAATTCCCCGTGCGATGGCATCGGCGATGACCGGAGCGGAATTGTATCCGATCATGCAATCGGTCTCGTTGCCGGAGAGTTCCCAAACGGGAAGCTTCCCGGCCTCGTCATAGATGGAGAGCATGCTCTTGATAAAGTCCAGGGTCCTTTCCGGCTCGATCATGCAAAGCAGCGGATGCTCTCCCCGGAAGGTATCCCAAAGGGAAAAGACATTATAGCGCTCGAAGCCCACGGCGCGGTGGACTTTCCGGTCCATGCCCCGGTACTCTCCGTTGACATCGGAATAGAGGGAGGGATGGATTGCCGTATGATAGAGCGCCGTATAAAAACGTCTGAGATGCTCTTTGTCCGAATAGGGACAGTCGAGCTTGGATAAATAGGTTTCCCAGGCCTCTTCCGTCTCCTTCCAGACCCGGTCGAAGCCGGAGCGTTCGGAGCGTAGGTTTTCCCGGGCATTCCCGACAGAAACGGAAGAAAGGGCGACCCGGATTCCGATCCGGGATTTCGGGAACGTGAACACACCGGTCTTTCCGTCATTCTCAAGGCGGAACTCTCCCCGGGACGAGAATTCCATATAGAAATAGAGGTCCTGGTCATGGGCCCAGCTCCGGGAGCGGCGGCGACCCCAGCACCGGCGTCCGTCGGAATCGATTTCTCCGTCCAGAAGGACATCCCGGTGCTGGAGGTCGATCCGGATGACCGCCTTCTCCCCTTTCGGGAAGGTATACTCATGGACCCCGGTCCGGCGGCCGGCCGTCAGCCGGGCCCATACGCCCGGATCCTCCAGGAAGACCTGATAATACCCCGGTGCGGCCTGTTCCCGGCTGTGGGAGAAGCGGGACGGCCCGTTTCCGGGCGTGACCAGGATATCGCACCAGTCATCGCAGCCGGTACCGCTCAGGTGGGTATGGCTGAAGCCGTAGATCAGGGAGTCCGAGTAATGATATCCGCTACAGCCGTCCCAGTCACCGGAGCGGGGACGGGTATCCGGGCTGAGCTGGACCATACCGAAAGGATAGCAGGCTCCGGGGAAGGTATGTCCATGAGCGTCTGTCCCGACCATCGGATCGACATAGAGGGTCCTTGGAAGCAGGATATTGGCGGAGAGAATCAGATGCAGCAGAATGATAGCGACTTGTGTCATGGCGGAATCCGTTTGATCTTTTCAAAGATAGTAAGTTTTTTTGTCCGTAAAGAGAATTAAATGGGAAATATGGGGGAATTCCCGATAAAATTCATTATTTTTGTAGGAATACATAGCCATTGTAACACCAATTCAAACATTCAATATGGATAAATTGCAGGAATTGACGGAGAAACTCTACAACGAAGGACTCTCCAAGGGGAAAGAAGAAGGGCAGGCCATCCTGGACAAGGCAAAGGCCGAATCGGAAAAAATCCTTGACGCAGCTCGTTCTGAGGCTGAAGCCATCATCGCCCAGGCGACCCGTGAAGCAGAAGATATGAGAATCAAGGCGGCAAGCGATATCCGTATGGCTTCCCTCCAGGCTGTCCAGGCTACACGCAGCGATATCGAGAACCTTCTCGTTTCGGGAACCGTTGCCGACGGCACGAAGTCGGCCCTCTCATCCGCCGATTTCCTCAAAGGAATCATTACGGCCGTTGCAGAGCGTTTTTCCGCCCAGGAGCCGCAGGATATCGCACTTATCCTTCCCGAAAGCCTTCGTTCCGAACTGGAGCCCTTCCTCAAGGGAGAGCTTGCTAAGGCGCTCGGAAAAGGCGTAGAGGGAACCTTCTCCAAGAAGATCGCCGGCGGATTCAAGATTGGTCCGAAAGACGGAAGCTATTTCATCAGCATGACGGATGAAACGTTTACGGATTTGATTTCCGCCTATTTGCGTCCGGCCACGAAGAAACTCCTGTACGGCGGAAATGAGTAATTTCGAATATATCATCGCTTCTCTCCCTTTCCTGACGACGGACTATCGCTACGCTGACGGAGAGGGGTTCGGCAACGTTGTCGAAGAGATCCGTTCCAACCTCTCCGAGAAGGACGAGGCCCTGATGGACTTCCTCCTCCGGGGACTGACAGGACAGGACCTCGATGCCGACTTCTACGCCGAGGCCCTGGAATCAAAGGACCGTTTCATCCGCGAGTATTTCCGCTTCGACCTGAATCTGAGGAATGCCAAGGTCGCCTATATCAACAAGGCGCTCGGCCGTCCGGCCGATATGGATATCATGACCGGGGAAGGCAGTGACGGAGACCGGATGGATATCGACGGATTCCGTTTTACGGGCGGAGAGTTCGAAGAAGCGCTCCAGGCGGAAAACGCCCTGGCGGAAAAGGATCTCGTAGACCGGGAAAAAGCCCTGGACGATCTCGTATGGAAAAAGGTGGAAGATCTGACTACGTTCCATTATTTCGACATCGATGCCGTCCTTGGATATCTCGCCAAACTGAAAATCGCGGACCGATGGATCGTTCTTGACAAGGAAAAAGGACGGGAACTCTTCGAGAAACTCGTCCGGGAAGTCAAAGGCACCTTCAAGGGAGTCCGATACACAGAAGAATAAAACAATAAAGCAAACGATATGAAAACAACCGGAATAGTAACGGGAATCGTCTCGAACCTGGTTACCGTCCTCGTCGACGGACCGGTAGCGGAGAATGAGATCTGCTACATCACCCTCGCCGGCGTCAAGATGATGGCAGAAGTCATCAAGGTCAACGGCAAGCATGCTGTTGTCCAGGTCTTCGAGAGCACCCGTGGCCTCAAAAACGGAGACAAGGCCGAATTCGAAGGCCGGATGCTGGAAGCGACGCTTGGACCCGGATTGCTCTCCAGCGTCTATGACGGTCTCCAGAACGACCTGACCACGATGGAGGATGTCTTCCTCCGCCGCGGCGAATACACGGATCCGCTGAACCATGAAAAATTATGGGAGTTCACGCCCATCGCCGCCCCCGGCGACAAAGTGATCGCTGCCGACTGGATCGGCGAAGTCAAGGAAGGATGGCTTCCCCACAAAATTATGGTCCCTTTCTCCTTTGAGGGAGAATATACCGTCAAGTCCGTTATCCCCGCCGGTTCCTATACCATTGATACGACCGTCGCGGTCCTTGTCAGGGCCGACGGTGAAGAAGTGCCCATGACTATGGTCCAGAAATGGCCTGTCAAGGTCGCTATCAAGGGGTACCGTGAGAAACCCCGTCCGTCCCGGATCATGGAAACGGGCGTTCGGGTCATCGATACGTTCAATCCGATCGCTGAAGGCGGTACGGGATTCATTCCGGGACCGTTCGGATGCGGAAAGACCGTCCTCCAGCATGCGATTGCCAAGCAGGGCGACGCCGACGTTATCGTTATGGCTGCCTGCGGCGAACGTGCGAACGAGGTCGTCGAGATCTTCACCGAGTTCCCGGAACTGATCGACCCGCATACGGGACGGCACCTGATGGAGCGGACGACAATTATCTGCAATACCTCCAACATGCCGGTCGCTGCACGTGAGGCTTCGGTCTATACGGCCATGACGATCTGCGAGTATTACCGGGCGATGGGCCTGAAATGCCTTCTCCTGGCAGACTCGACGTCCAGATGGGCCCAGGCGCTCCGCGAGATGTCCAACCGTATGGAAGAGCTTCCGGGCGCCGATGCGTTCCCGGTCGACCTCTCCGCGATCATTTCGAACTTCTACTCCCGCGCCGGCATGGTCATTCTCAACAACGGAAAGACCGGCGCCGTCACCTTTATCGGTACGGTCTCCCCTGCGGGCGGCAACCTCAAGGAACCCGTTACCGAATCGACCAAGAAAGCGGCCCGCTGCTTCTATGGACTTGAGCAGAACCGGGCCGACCAGAAACGCTACCCTGCGGTCAACCCGATCGACTCCTACTCGAAGTATCTCGAATATCCGGAAATCCAGGAATTCCTTGAGCGGACCGTCGAAAAAGGATGGGTCGACAAGGTTCTCAAGGCAAAGAATATCATCCGCCGCGGCAAGGAAGCCATGGAGCAGATCAACATCCTCGGTGACGATGGCGTGCCGATGAGCTACCATATTCTTTTCTGGAAGTCTGAACTGGTCGATTTCATTATCCTCCAGCAGGACGGTTTCGATCCGATCGACTCGCTCTGCCCGATGGAACGCCAGCGGTATATGCTGGACCTGGTTCTCGGGATCTGCGACAAGGATTTCAAATTCCAGGACTATGAGGACTGCCGCAAGGTCTTCAAGGATCTCATCAACGACCTCAAGCAGATGAACTACTCCGAGTTCAAGTCGGAAGCGTTCCAGAAGTATTTCGACAACGTCAACAAACACCTTGAAGCGCATGTCAACTAAAGCATACCAAAGAGTTTATACTCAGCTCGAGAATATCACCAAGGCGACCGTCGCCCTGCGGGCGAAAGGTGTCGCCAACGACGAACTGGCCCTCGTCCACGGCCGCCTTGCGCAGGTCGTGAGGACCAAGGGGGATCTCGTTACCCTGCAGGTCTTCTCCGGGACGGAAGGTATTCCGACCAATGCCGAAGTCGCCTTCCTCGGCGAGCCGCCTACCCTGAAGGTTTCCGAACAATTGTCCGGCCGTTTCTTCGATGCGTATGGACATCCTATCGACGGAGGTCCGGAAACGGAAGGTGAAATCCGCGAGATCGGCGGTCCTTCCGTCAATCCGTACAAGCGCCGCCAGCCGTCCCAGCTGATCCCGACCGGCATCGCCGGCATCGACCTGAACAATACGATCGTTTCCGGCCAGAAGATTCCGTTCTTCGCCGATCCGGACCAGCCTTACAACAAGGTCATGGCAGACGTTGCCATCCGTGCCGATGTCGACAAGATCATCCTCGGCGGGATGGGTCTTTCCAACGACGACTACCTGTTCTTCCGCCATACGTTCGAAGCGGCGGGGGCCCTGGACAAGATTATCTGCTTCATCAATACGACCGAGAATCCCCCGGTGGAGCGCCTCCTCATTCCGGATATGGCCCTCACCGCGGCAGAATATTTCGCTGTTGACAAGAATGAAAAGGTCCTCGTCCTGCTGACCGACATGACCCTCTATGCCGATGCCCTGTCGATCGTCTCGAACCGAATGGACCAGATTCCGTCCAAGGACTCCATGCCGGGTTCCCTTTACTCGGATCTCGCGAAGATCTATGAGAAAGCGGTCCAGCTCCCTTCAGGCGGTTCTATCACCATCATCGCCGTCACAACCCTGAACGACGGAGATATCACCCACGCAATCCCTGATAATACGGGTTATATCACGGAAGGACAGCTCTACCTCCGCTATGACAGCGACACGGGTAAGGTTATCATCGATCCGTTCCGGTCCCTTTCCCGTCTGAAACAGCTTGTCCAGAACAAGAAGACCCGCGAAGACCACTCCCAGGTCATGAACGCCTCCGTCCGGCTGTATGCGGATGCCCAGAACGCCAAGACCAAGCTCGAGAACGGTTTCGACCTGTCCGACTATGACCTCCGGTGCCTCTCGTACGCCAAGGACTATGCCGTCCGGCTGCTCTCGATCGATGTCAACATCCCGATCGAGGAGATGCTCAATACGGCATGGGAACTCTTCGCCAAATACTTCAGTCCGGCAGAAACCGGTATCAAGCAGGCACTTATCGACAAATACTGGAAATAATAATGGCTATCAAATTCCAATACAATAAAACGTCCCTGAACGAACTTGGGAAGCAGCTCAAGGTCCGTCAGAAGGCGCTGCCTACCTTGCAGAACAAGGAGAGCGCCCTGCGGCTCGAGGTGCGGAAAGCGAAGTCCGAAAGCGACCGTCTTATTGCGGATCTTGACGCCTCTCTGAAGCGGTATGACTATCTCGCCGCGCTTTGGAACGAATTTGAACCCGGTCTGATCCGGATTACCGATGTCGACCTGTATACGGTCAAGGTAGCGGGTGTGAAGACCCCCGCCCTCGGGGAAATCCACTATGAGATCAAGCCGTTCAACGCATTCAACAGGCCCGCCTGGTACGCAGATGGGGTCGCCATACTGAAAGAACTCTCCCGACTCGGCATCGAATCGGAAGTCTATCAGGAAAAGGCCCGGATCCTCGATTACCAGCGGAAAAAGACGACCCAGAAGGTCAACCTCTACGAGAAGGTCCAGATTCCAGGGTACCAGGAAGCCATCCGGAAGATCAAACGCTATATGGAAGATGAGGAAAATCTTTCCAAGGCTTCTTCCAAGATCGTCAAGAACCGCCACGCGGAAGAAGAGGAGCAGGAGGCCTCGGCACTATGATCGAGAAAATGACCAAATACTCCTTCATCCTCCTAAGCGGAGAAGAGAAGGATTTCCTCTCCCGGTTGCAGGAACTCGGGATGCTTGACATTACCCGAAGCGTAAAGCCTGTCGATTCCCATTCCTCAGAAATCCTCTCCGAGGCCGAATCCTATCAGCGGCTGATGACCGAACTCGGGAAGGTCGAAATTCCTGAAGGAACGGTCCCGTCCTATCCGGAAAAGGATATTGTCGAAGCCGCACAGGAAGCGCTTACCTCCCTTGAAAGACTCACGGAAGAACGGAAAGCGGCCCTTAAGGCCTATGCGTTCGCCCTCCCCTGGGGCTCTTTCGAATCGAATAAGTTACTCGCCCTTCAGGAAGCGGGACTGCATGTCCATTTCCATGCTGTCCAGGCGAAAGCGTTCCGGGAAGAGTGGAAAGAAACCGTTCCTCTCAGCATCATCTCTGAAGAAAAGGGACGGATCCGTTTCGTGACGGTCCTTCCCGCCGGGGAGTCCGATCCCCTGCCTGGAGAGATCCATGCGCCTGAAGAAACGCCTGAACTGATCAAGAACCGGATCGGTGAACTCGAAGCCGGAATCGACAGCACGAAATCCCTCCTTCTCGGCATCCGGGAAAAGATCGGAGAGATCAACAGACGCTACCGCAGCGAACTATCCGTGCTGGACCTCTATCTGGCAGGCGTAGCCGCGGTTCCGGCCGCCGAAAATACGGTCGTCACCCTCGTCGGCTTCGCACCGACTTCGGAAGATGCATCCGTTAAGAAGGCCCTGGACGAAACCGGCGTCTTTTATTTCACAGAAGACGCCCGCACGGAGGAGAATCCTCCTATCAAGCTGAAAAACAACCGGTTCGTCCGGATGTTCGAGGTCTTTACAGATATGTACGGCCGTCCGGCTTACAATGAATTTGATCCGACCCCGTTCATCTCTGTTTTCTTCCTTCTGTTCTTCGCTTTCTGTATGGGCGATGCAGGATACGGACTGATCCTGATCCTCGTCGGATTCCTCCTCAAGAAAGTCGACAGTTTCAAGTCCTATGCCCCGATCGTCGTAACCCTCGGCATCGGAACAACCGTCATCGGTTTCCTTTTCCATACGTTCTTCAGTATGGATATTTCGACGTGGAAACTATTCGAACCGATCAAAGGGATCTTCCTCCCGGGAAAGATTGCAGGATACGACGGAACGATGGTCCTCTCCATCATTGTCGGTGTCATCCACCTCTGTCTCGCCATGGTCGTCAAGACCTGGAATGAGACCAAGAACAAGGGGCTCGGCGGTTCGCTGGGGACCTGGGGATGGACCCTGCTGATCGTCGGCGGTGTCATTGTCGGTGCCTTTGCGCTCACAGGCGTACTCAATGCGGCCGTCACAAAATGGATCATCATCGTCCTCGGTATCGTTTCCGCTCTCGGAATCTTTGTCTTCAACGATCCCAAGCGGAACAAGTTTGCCAATGTCGGAATGGGCCTCTGGGACACCTACAATACGGCAACCGGGCTGATCGGCGATGTCCTCAGCTACCTGCGGCTCTACGCCCTCGGCCTTGCCGGCGGCATGCTGGGACTGGCATTCAACAACATCGGCCAGATGGTCCTCGGAGACGGATCAAGCATTGTCCGATGGCTTTTCTTCATCCTGATCGTCCTCATCGGGCATACGCTCAATATCGCCATGGCGGCGCTCGGCGCTTTTGTCCATCCGCTGCGTCTCAATTTCCTTGAGTTCTTTAAGAACTCCGGCTACGAGGGTTCGGGCCGTAATTTCCATCCTCTTCAGAATCAATAAGTAAAACAAATAAATCAAATCAAATTATGCTTAATTTAGTACTCGGTTATCTCGGACTCGGCCTCGTCCTCGCACTGGCCGGTATCGGAAGCAGCATCGGAACGACCCTCGCAGGAAACGCTGCAGAAGGCGGATTGAAAAAACGCCCGGAGAAGTCCGGAAACTACATGGTCCTTTCCGCCCTCCCCGCCACCCAGGGTATCTACGGATTCGTCGCTTTCTTCATGATGATGAATAAGGTCGCTGAATCCGGCGCCCTCGTTTTCGGCATCGGTGTCAGCGTCGGACTCGTCTGCATGCTCTCCGCCATCCGTCAGGGACAGGTCTGCGCCAATGGTATCGTCGGAGTCAGCCAGGGCCACGACAACGTCTTCACCCAGACGCTGATCTACGCCGCTCTTCCTGAGTTCTACGCCATCCTTGGACTGGTAGGCGCCGTCATGGCCGCTCTCATGCTCTAGTACGTTTCCGTCAGCAGACAATCCAAACGGTTCCGGCCAGTCCGGGACCGTTTGACTTTTCCAAAATTATTGCTAACTTCGCATCGTTTTATGGAAGGATGGCCGAGTGGCTGAAGGCGCTGGTCTCGAAAACCGGTATACTCCTCACGGAGTATCGGGGGTTCGAATCCCCCTTCTTCCGCAAACCAGCATCAAAAAAGCGCAACGAGCCCAGCTCGATTGCGCTTTTTTGATGCTGGTTTGTAAAGCCCCGCGCAGCGGGGCGGGGATGTCGGAGGCCGACAGGCCGACGAAATCCCGGAAGAAGGGACATCAGCTGCATCCTATGCTTTGCAGGGCCGCCATCAGGGGATGTCGGAGGCCGGCAGGCCGACGAAATCCCGGAAATCTTCTTGACTTTTCACGGTTTTTGCGTCTATCTATGTGAAGTATGGATAAAACGCTTGAAATAGAACTCTCAGAGATCAGGCCCAAGGTCCTGGCGACGGCTCTCAAATTCTTCCGAGCCTCCCGGCTGGAAGGTGATCCGGAGGATGTGGTGCAGGATGTGCTGCTAAGGCTTTGGGTGGCCAGACGTGACGGAGTCCCGATCCGCAGTGCAGAAGCCTGGGCCATATCTATTACCAAGAACAGTTGCATATCGCTATGGCGCAAGAAGACTCCCGTACGAAGCGGCGTGTATCCAGAATGGTTATCGGATGGGAATGACGCCTCAACCTTGATTGAACAATCCGAGGTCCAAAGGCTGGCCGACAACGTACTGGAACGGCTTCCTGCAGGCACAAGACGACTGCTTCAATTACGCGCCACCGGGCTTTCCCTGGATGAGATTGCCGCCATAACCGGCAGGACAAAAGGCGGGGTGAAGAGTTCCATTTCAGCCGCACGGCAAGAATTGATAAAACACTTTAAAACGAAGTAATACAATGGACCGGAAAGGTTTGATACAACTGTATCTGAATGCAGAAACGACCTGTCAGCAGGAGCGCGAGCTTGCCGCCTCCTTTGCCACTGTACCCCCTGTCGACGAGGAAGAGAGAGCAGTATATATGATGATGCAGGCTGTCAGGCCCATCGAACTCCCGGACCTGCCGGAAGCCGATGAGGAGTTTGACCGGATGGTGGGGCCTTCAAAGGTGCGCCCTTTCTTTACCTGGGGCCTTCCCCTGACAGGAGTGGCGGCGGCCATTGCAGCAGTGGTCCTGTTTACCCATAAGCCCGAGGATCACGGCATGCCTGACATTCCACAAAATAATTATATTGAAATCATTAAGCAAATTGCCTTTTTGACCAACTTCAATCCGGCGGAAGCCGAGAACCTGGAATTCAAACCCGTTGGGGACGGGTTTGTGATGACCGCCCATTTCCCCGATGGGCAAACCGCTTCATACATCCTGACACCGTTGGATGGGGGCGAATCCTTCAATCTCGTATCGTTAAACCAATAAAATACGATTATCCATGAAAAAGATACTCCTTCTTTTCTTCTGTATGTTAGCCGGCGCATGGGCATTGTCTGCCCAGCAGACCATTTATATCATCGACAACGAGACCGTAGAGTTTTTCGACGGTTCACAGCTCAAGAACAGGACCGTCAGGGACTACAAAATCACCCAAAAAGGTTCCGGACGACACGCCATTACGATCCATGCCATCACTACATCCCCTTCGGTGTATTCAGTTTCCGGATCATTCTCCCCGCTGAGGCCTATGGTTCGTCTTGATTCCCTGATGACGCCTGATCGCAGTAGAATCACCCAATTCAGCGCCGATTCAGTTTTTGTTTCAGATGAGGCCTTCAAGGTTTTGAGCAAGAAAATCATCTACATAATCGATGGAAAAGAGTATGAGAATCCATCCCCGCTCAACATCATCTCGCCAACGGATATCGAGAGCATTTCTGTGGTCAAAGACGGGTCTTCCGAGCAACTGAAATATGGCGACGACGTGACTGTCATTAAAATTACGACAAAAAAGAATAAGGCGGATCTGACGAAGTTTCTGAAGACACTTCCTGGCGTTGAAGTCGATTCGGAAGGAAGGATCACGATCAACGGTCAGGCAGTCATGAAAATCACCATCAACGGACAGACATATTCCGTAGAGACAAAATAGGGTTCAACAATTGTCATTTCTGAAAAATCCCTAACTTTGCGATTATTATGGACATTGTAATGAAACGTACACTCGCACTCTTTATCATACTCATCAGCCTCTCAGTCCCGGCTTTTTCGCAGGTTTTCATCATCAATGACAATATGATGGCAGGAAGATTGTCGGAGATCAAAGCCACTGTCGTCGACTCCCTTACCAGCGAACCGATCGGATTTGCATCCATCTACGTCATCCCGTCCAAAGACACAACGATAACCAACTTTACCCTCTCCGACGCTAAGGGCGAAGCCAAACTCGACGAAGTCCCCTACGGAAGCTATGTCTTCCATGTCGAAATGATGGGATACAAACCCTTCGTCAAAGAAAAGTACTTCCGGGAGCGCCGTGTCGACATGGGAACGATCCGTCTTCAGGTCGACGAGCAATACCTCCAGGCGGCCGTCGTCTCCGGAGTCGGGAACCCCATCGTCGTCAAGCAGGACACAGTCGAATTCAATGCATCTTCTTTCCGGGTCGGAGCCAATGCCATGCTCAAGGATCTGCTCCAGCGGATGCCCGGCATGGAAATCACGGAAGACGGGAAAGTCAAATTCAACGGAGAAGAAATCGACCACCTGACCGTAGGCGGACGGACGTTCTTCTTTGACGACCAGTCTACCGCCCTCAATAATCTTCCCGCCTCGGTCGTTGATAAAATCCGGGTCATCGACCGGGAATCCGAAGCAACCCGCTCGACCGGCATCCAGGACGGGGCCCGGGAAAAGGTTCTCGACGTCGCCCTGAAAAAAGAATACGAAAAGGGCTGGTTCGGAAATGCCGGTGCCAAGGGCGGAACGACCCTGGGGGCCAATGAAGACGAGCAGCTCCGCGACAACCGGGGATTTCTTTTCAGCGGCAATGCCCTTGTATCCGCTTATACAGATAAAGACCAGGTCACGGTCATCGGCAATGTGCAGAATGTCGATGGCGGGAATGGCGTTGTCATGATAATCGACGAGGGCGGGGAAGCCACTCCGCTGAACCAGGGCCTTTCTACGGCCGCCCAGCTTGGCATCAACGCCAATACGACACGGATCAAAAACGTAGAGAGTACCGTCGGGGCCAATTACAAATACTCGGACACCGATTCGGGCTCACGCTCTTTCCGGACGACGTATCAGGACGACGGTGACCTGACATCCAGTTCCGAGAACTTCGGCAAGCAATACGCCCGTTCCGCAACCGCCAATATGGAGTTCAAAAAAGAAAAGGGAAAAGTCTGGTTCCATCTCCGTCCCTCTTTCCGTTACGGCTTAACGGACAACACTACCCATGGCAATTCCGAAACAAACCGGAACGGGTCTTTTATCAATGCCTCCGAAAAAGCCTCTAACTCGCAAAATACCAGCAAAATGACAAACCTGGACAGCGATATCTCTTTCCGGGAAATCGGAAATAAAAAAGGACGTACCGTACGTCTTTCCCTAGATGGATACTATAGTACCGTCACAGGGCACAGTTCGGAGAACTCCCTGCTCCGGCTATCCGCCGGATCGGAATCCCGATCCATGCAGTATGACACGGATGGGGATAGTTATTCGATGGGTGGTTCGATCGCCTATACGGAACCGCTCGGTGAAAAATGGAAATCGAATACATCAGCTGGCCTGTCTTACTCCCGCTCTGACCAGATCCGGGACGCTTTCGACGAGGCCGGACGGAACGACTACTACAGTTCCGTCAGCCAGAGCAGTTTTCTTGAGCAGACTTACCGGCAGACATTCCAGTATAAATTCGGCGAACAGAGCTGGATTACGCTCGGAGCCCAGCTTAGCGGTGTGCTCAATGAAACCTACTCCAAGAGCTTCGGTGTAGAAGAGACGACCGGAAAAGACGAATGGAACTGGTTTGTCACCCCGAGACTCGATTTCCAGCACGGCAAAGGAAACGATCGTTTCTACCTTTCAGCCTCCGGCTACACCCAGCAACCCTCCTCAAACCGGAAACTACCGGTCCTCAACATTGCCGATCCCTCCCGCCTGAGCCTCGGCAACACCTATCTGAAGCCTTATACGAGCACTTCGCTGAATGGTTCATGGGACAGGAACAACCGGGAGAAGTTTTCTACCCTGATGATGTATTTCTATACTTCAGTTACAACCACCCCCATCAGCACCGCCATGTGGTATGATCCGGACGGTATCCTCTATTCCATTCCCGTCAATACGAAAAAGCCTTCCCTGAGCGGAGTTCTCTATGCCAGCTATACGACTCCCCTGGATGCGAAGAAACATTGGTTCATAACCGTCGGCGGGTCAACCGGCATCACGGCATCTACCTCCTATCAGGCAAAAGGAACACTCAAGGGTCTCGATAAAGAGACGTTCAATTATACCGAGTTCATGACCGGATTCTGGGGAGACGAACACGGTTCTCTCTTCTACAGCGGAAAGAGCGGCTTTGCCGAAAGTGATACCCGGTCTATCGATCCGGGCGCCAACATCAATATACGGTATAACCAGGACCGTTACAATCTCAATGCTGGGGCAAGCACGAGCGGACGGATCGTCCGTTATTCACTGGACCCTACGGCCGACATGAATACCCTCACAACCCGGTTGACTGCCAGGGGATCCTATACGACAAAGCATGAATTCGAGATCCAATCCGACCTCAACTATGTCTTTTACAAAGGTTTTTCTGAAGGATACGGAGCCCCGGAGTGGCAGTGGAACGCCTCTGTCTCCAAGAATATCGGCCCCTTCAACCTCAGCATTACAGCTCATGACATCCTTGACCAGACCCGGAATCTGACCCACACGGTTACGAATAACTACGAAGAGGACACCTATCGTCTCATCCTGGGACGTTACATCCTGTTCGGAGTCAAGTGGAACTTCGGAAAGATGAACGCCGCCCACAGCCGGCGGGCACAGAATGCCGCCTGGGATATGGTCTGGTAAGTTTCACGGATTTGGTGGTTCCCTCAAAAAAAGTAACTTTCAGCATGATCCGGAAATATACTCTGACAATGCTGGTACTCACCGGTCTCCTGTTTTCCTGCGGGGGTCCTTCCGGAGGAGGCACCGAACCCGGACCGGAGCCGTATGGTCCCGTTCCGACGGACGGCCAGCTGAGATGGCAGCAGATGGAACGGAACCTCTTTCTCCATTTCGGACCCAATACGTTCAGCGGAAAAGAATGGGGAGACGGGAAAGAGCCCGAGGACCTGTTCGCTCCGACAGACCTGGACTGCCGGCAATGGGCGCGGACTGCCGCCGCGGCGGGCTTTAAAGGCCTTATTTTGACGGCAAAGCACCACGACGGGTTCTGCCTCTGGCCAAACCCGGAAAGCCGCCATACGGTCGCGCAAAGCGCCTGGAGGGACGGTCAAGGAGATATCCTGAAAGAGCTCTCCGACGCCTGCCGGGAATACGGCCTTTCGTTCGGTGTCTATATATCCCCTTGGGATCGGAACGATCCGCATTACGGGAGCGATGCCTACAACGATGTCTATGTCCGGACCCTGCAGTCCGCCCTGTCTTCCTACGGGCCCGTCTATGAACTCTGGTTCGACGGAGCCAACGGAGAGGGGCCGAACGGGAAACGGCAGGTTTACGACTGGCCCCGGTTCCATGAAACAGTCCGCGCCCTGCAGCCGGAAGCGGTTATGTTCTCGGATATCGGTCCCGGCTGCCGCTGGTGCGGAAATGAACGCGGATCTAACGGAAGAACCAGCTGGAGTTCCCTCTCCCCCGACGGTTTTTCCCCGGGAGCCGGAGCCCCGCCGACAGACACCCTCCAGCAGGGAAATGTCCATGGAACTGATTGGATCCCTTCGGAGGTCGATGTCTCGATCCGGCCGGGATGGTTCTGGAAGGAAAGTGAAAACGACCGGGTGAAAAGCCTGGAAGAGCTTCTGGAAATCTACTATCGGAGCGTCGGGCGGAATGCCCTCCTGCTCCTGAACGTCCCGCCGGATACCCGTGGGCATATCCATGAGACCGATTCGGCCCGGCTGATGGACTTTTCCCGGGCACTGGACCGGATCTTCGAAAAAGATATTGCCGCCGGAGCGTCCGTAAAGGCGACATCTTCTTGGAAAGGATCGGAATACGCCGTCGAAAACGTGCTGGACGGCGATTACGACCGCTACTGGGCTGCGATGGAGGGAGACCTGACTCCATGGGTTACGCTCGAACTCCCGGAAAAGAGAACCTTCAACCGGATCCTGCTGCAGGAATACATCCCCCTCGGCCAGCGAATTGCCTCCTTTACAGTCGACGCCCTTGACGAAGACGGATACTGGAAACGGATCGCAGAGGAGACCACGATAGGATACAAGCGGATTCTATGCATCCCGCCTGTCAAGACCCAAAGCATCCGTATCAATATCGAGCGGGCCTACGCTCCCCCTATCCTTTCCCGCATCGCCCTGTTTTATGACGATGTGTCCTCCTATTTGGACAAATAACGAAAAATCGTTAAATTTGGGAATTGTATGAGAAGCAGAGCGGACATAGAAAAAGCGTACGATTCCTTTGTTCAGGATCTTTCTTCGGTCGAACGGAAGTCCGAAGACATCCGCTCATACTATGAAATCATCGGCGTCCGGCATTTCATCGAACCTGACGGAGCCCGGGAATTCTTCACCAAACCCTTCGGAGATTTCCGAAAAAGCATCGTGGAAGAACTGGAAACGGAATCATGCCGCAGCAATCCATACTGCGCCATGATCTATCATCCTGAGGCCCGGGAATATGAACTGGCCGACATCATCGCGGACCTTTCTTTCTCGCAGATGGAACGAATCCCCACCGTTCATGGTACCAAAGAGACCGATGAACGGGAACAGGGTATCGCTTTCGTGCTGAGTGTCTATACGGCTTTCGCCATTCTTGAGAACCCCGCCCTTTCAGCTGCTGACTTCAGCCGCCTGTTCCGGCGGAGCTGGGACAATTATTTCCTGAATGACATCTCCCGCGCCATCCGGAACGTCTACGACAAGAACTGGTACGGGAAATACAATCCCCGCACAACCTTCTATCCCCTCGGATAAAACGCTTACTTCTCCTGCTGCGGTTGAGGCTGGGCCGGACGAGGCATCGGCTGGCCGGTCAGCTGGGCTGCCAGTTTATCGAACTCACCCTCTGCCAGCATCTTGCAGTTTCCGTTGAAACGGGCGTCCAGCTCTACCTGGAGACGCTTTATATGCAGATCGCCGTCTACCTTGCAGCCCCCTTTGAGGGAGAGGGTATCCTTGACATAGAAATTGCCCTGGATCACGCCCCAGAAATCGACATTCTGACAGATGATATCTCCCTTTACGACAGCTTTTTCACCGACTACGACACGGCCTTTTGAATAGACCTTACCTTCAAAAGTTCCGTCGATCCGGATATCGTTCGGGGATGAGATTTCGCCCTTGAATACAGAACCGGCGGAAATCCGGCTCACTTCATTGACACTGATGTTAGGTTCCATTGTTTTAGCCATATATTTCTGTTTCTTTATTTTCTAAACCAGGCCTTTTCCGTGGCAGTTCTTATACTTCAGACCGGAACCGCACGGGCAGGGATCGTTCCGCCCGACCTTCTTGTCGGCAAGGAAAGGCTGACGGGACTTCTGTTCCCCGTTGGTCGAAAGCTGGGACGGGTCATTGGTCCGCATCTGGGCCAGATCACGGCGCGGCTGGGGAGCACGGGCCGGCTGGGCCTCATCCCGGTCACGAAGCGGAATAAACGCACGGAAGAGGAAGGACAGCGCATCCTTGTTCAGGTCCTCCAGCATGGCGGAGAAAAGATTGTAGCTCTCCAGCTTATAGACAACGAGCGGGTCTTTCTGCTCGTAGGCAGCATTCTGGACGCTCTGGCGCAGATCATCCATATCCCGCAGGTGCTGTTTCCAATGCTCATCGATCTGATACAGAATCAGGTTCTTGCTGAGGGTCTTTGCAATCTCGCGGCCTTCGGACTGGTAGGCCTTCTCGAGATTGACGGAAAGGTTGATCATCCGCTTGCCGTCCGAAATCGGCATCGCGATATTCTGGTACATCGATCCCTGTTTCTCATAGACCTGCTTGATGAACGGATAGACCTTTTCAATCATCGCATCCATCCTCCGGCGATAGACCTCCTGCATATGCTCGGTCAGCTTGTCGGCAATCTCCTGCGGTTTCGCATGGGAGTAGAACTCGGGCGTAAAGCCAAGGTCAATCGAAAGCTGGGCCATGACGTACTCTTCGAATGCCTCGTAGCTCATGCCCTGGGCATTTTCCGTAATGATCGTCGCCATATCCATCATCATGTTCTGCACATCGATCTCGATCCGGTCTCCGGAAAGGGCGTTGCGGCGGCGGCTGTAGATCGCTTCACGCTGGAAGTTCATGACGTCGTCGTACTCGAGGGTCCGCTTACGCCAGCCGAAATGATTCTCTTCGACCTTCTTCTGGGCCGTTTCAATCGAATTGGACAGCATACTCGAAACGAGGGCTTCGTCATCCTTCATTCCCAGTTTATCAACGACGCTCGCAATCCTCTCGGATCCGAATTTCCGCATCAGGTCGTCTTCCAGGGAGATATAGAAGGTTGAAGAACCCGGGTCCCCCTGACGTCCGGCACGGCCGCGCAGCTGGCGGTCGACACGGCGGGAGTCGTGGCGGGTCGTACCGATGATGGCAAGACCGCCGGCTGCCTTGACTTCCGGGGAAAGCTTGATATCGGTTCCTCGACCGGCCATGTTGGTCGCGATCGTCACTTTGCCGGACTGACCCGCCTGGGCGACGATTTCCGCTTCGCGGGCGTGCTCCTTGGCATTGAGGACATTGGGATGCAGGCCGCGGAGGCGCATCATCCTCGCCAGAAGTTCGGAGGTCTCGACATCCGTCGTACCGACAAGGACCGGACGGCCCGCATTGGAGAGTTCGACGACTTTATCGATGACGGCGTTGAATTTCGCTTTCTTGGTCTTATAGATGATGTCATCCTGGTCGTCACGGATAACGGGACGGTTCGTCGGGATGACGACGACATCAAGTTTGTAGATACTCCAGAACTCGCCCGCCTCGGTCTCTGCGGTACCGGTCATACCGGCGAGTTTGTGGTACATACGGAAATAATTCTGGAGCGTAATCGTCGCAAAGGTCTGCGTCGCAGCTTCAACCTTGACGTTTTCCTTGGCCTCGACCGCCTGGTGCAGGCCGTCGCTCCAGCGGCGTCCTTCCATGATACGGCCGGTACTTTCGTCGACGATCTTGATCTTGTTGTCCACGATGACGTAGTCGATGTCCTTGGTAAACATCGCATAGGCCTTCAGGAGCTGGATAACGGTATGGACACGCTCGCTCTTGAGGGAGAAGTCTTCCATGAGGGCATCCTTCTTCTGCTGCTTTTCCAGGGCGGAGAGCGATCCGTCCTGCTGGATTTCAGCGATTGCGGCGCCCATGTCCGGGAGGACGAAGAAGTTCGGATCGTTGACGGCCTTGGCAAGGACATCATGGCCCTTGTCGGTCATATCGACGGAATTCTGGATCTCGGAAATGACGAAGAAGAGATCATCCGTGACGATATGCATCTCCCGTTCGTTGTCCTGCATATAGAAGTTCTCCGCTTTCTGGAGAAGTTGTTTCATACCCTGTTCGGACAGGAACTTGATCAGCGGCTGATACTTGGGGAGTCCCTTGTGGCAGCGGAGAAGGAGCTTGCCGCCTTCGTTCTCGTCGCCCGCTGCGATGAGGCGCTTCGCCTCGTTGAGGGTCTGGGTGACGAGGGACCGCTGCATCGTGTAGAGGCGCTCGACATAGGGACGGAACTCCATGAACTGCTCGTCGTCTTCGGACTTCTGGGTCGGACCGGAAATGATGAGCGGGGTACGGGCATCGTCAATCAGGACGGAGTCGACCTCATCGACGATGGCGTAGTGATGCTTTCTCTGGACAAGGTCTTCCTGGCGGATCGCCATGTTGTCACGCAGGTAGTCGAAACCGAATTCATTGTTCGTACCGAACGTGATATCGCAGTTATAGGCCTGCTTGCGCGCATCGCTGTTCGGCTGGTGCTTGTCGATACAGTCGACCGAAAGTCCATGGAACATATAGAGCGGTCCCATCCACTCGGAGTCTCGCTTGGAGAGGTAGTCGTTGACCGTGACGACATGGACGCCTTTCCCGGCAAGGGCATTCAGGAATACCGGCAGGGTCGCGACGAGGGTCTTTCCTTCACCGGTCGCCATCTCGGCGATACTTCCCCGCTGCTCCTTGTTGGTCTTGAGGGATCCGTTCAGGACGATACCACCAATGATCTGGACATCGTAATGGACCATATCCCAGGTGATCTCATTGCCTCCGGCGACCCAATGGTTCTGCCAGATAGCCTTGTCGCCCTCAATGCGGACGAAATCGTGGTTCGTAGCGAGCTGACGGTCGAAATCCGAAGCCTCGACTTCGATAAACTCATTCTGCGCGAAACGCCGGGCGGTTGACTTGACGATCGAGAACGCTTCGGGAAGGATTACGTCGAGGATCTTCTCGATTGCGTCGTCCTCATCTTTCACCAGTTTGTCGGATTCAGTCGCCAGCGCTTCCTTTTCCGATACCGGGATGTCTTTTTCAAGTTCTGCCTTGATCTCGGCAATCCGTTTTTCAAACGGAGCCTCGACTTCGGCGACCCGGGCGCGGAGTGCGGCGGAACGGGCACGGAGTTCATCATTGGAAAGGGCGTCTATCGAAGGGTAAGCCGCCAGGACCTTGTCTAGGATCGGCTTGACCAGTTTCATGTCTTTGTCGGATTTGGAACCGAATATCTTTCTGATTACGTTTGCTAATGCCATATTCTCACAATTCTATAATCGTAAACGACGAATATCCTACAAATATAAGGATATCCGCCGTATTATCAAAAAGATTGCCAGCAGATTTTTACGATTCCCTTCTGACAATTTGACAGGGATGCTACTTCTCTCCCTGCAGCGCTTCCCAGACCCGGTCATTCCCGGCGCCGGCCACATTCTGTGATGAAAGACTGATCAGCTGGGAGGACGGGACCTCCGCCGGGTGGGCGAAATAATCCCCCGAAACGACCGGAATACCGGCCTTCCGCTCGATGTATTTCAGCCAGAGGTCATCGGCCTTCAGAGAAGTCCTTAGAATCTTCTCCCGGTCGTACAAAGGGCCGAAACGGAAAAAGGCCGGCGGATAAAGTACACCTCCGAATCCCAAAGCAAGAAGGTCCTCCGAAGGACCGGCAGCCTCTGTCAGAAGGGGCCATCCGGCATAGTGTTCCCCCTCGATCCTGCGCACGATGTTGGCACAGACGGCCTCGGGATAAGCAGCGTGGAGGCGCAGCAGACGGGAAGCCGTATCCGGGGCATAAAACAGATCATCATCCGCCGTCATGACGGGCCTGCCGAGTCCTTCCGCTTCTTTCCGGAATGCATAGAAATACTTCAGATGAGGTTTCATATCTTCCTCTGCCCAAAGTACTTGCAATCCTCTTTCGAGATAAGGATCAAGCGAAGACGGGAGCTTCTTTCCCGGAAAGTCCCCTTCATAGAGGCAGAGATAGACGGCCGCCGGACGCACCGTTTGCCGCATCAGAAGATCTACCACGATCCAGAGGTTTTCCATCCGGGGCGGAAAAGAGGTCAGTGAGATGACATAGGCGCCGTCCGCGGGAAGCGGTTCCGGTAGTGCAGGTCTCCGGTTCCTGTAGAGGCGGAGGACCCGCCGCCCGGTCATAGTGGCCATTCCCCCTGCGAGAAGCCGGCGGAGGCCGCGCGCCTTTTCGAGGCGTGTCATTTCCTTATAGCGCTGGTGCTGGTTCAGTAGGATTTCCGGGGTCATTGTCCTTTGATTTCGTGATACAAGTCCGTAAAGATTTCCTTCGGCAATTTCCTGGTAAACAGGCTACGGAGCACGTTCCGCGCCGTCCGGTGCATCAAGGCTCGGCGACGACGGACCGCTTCGTCGCATCCGGGGCCGATTAGGCTGTACTTCAGACAGCGGAGCGCCTCATAGCAGCCGACGAAAAGTCCCATTCCCGCATAGACCAGCCGGTTGCACCGGTCTGCTCCCTGGGGACTGTCAAGATGGGAAAGGCTCGAATAAAAGATCAGGGACCCCCTGACCCGGGTCGGTTTGATCGCAGCCTCGAGGGCGGAAGCGGTCGCGTTAGCGATATGGACAATCCGAACGTCCGCATCGGCATAGACCCCATAGCCCCGGCGGGACAGGAGCGTCCCGAGAGCGACATCCTCGGGGGTAAAGGTATAGGTCTCGTCGAACCAGCCGATGCTCCGGAACACCTCCGTCCGGATCAGGAAGCAGGCTCCGTTGAGCGACCAGGTCCGGAAAAAACCTTCCTGCCAGGTCCACTGCGTCGGTTTCGTCTCATCGACAAGTCCCAGATAATGGCGAAGGTAACGTCCCGGGGTCCATGGGCCCCTGCCACAGGTCTGCCTCCGGCCGTCCGGATAGAAAATCGCCGGCTGGACCGCGGCGGCCTCGGGATGGTTCCGAAGGTCGGCGACAAGGGCGTCGATGACAGGCATTTCCATCCACGTATCATCGTTCACAATAAAGCAATACTCCCCTTCCGCCAGGGCGAGACCGAGGTTATTGTTCTCCGAGAATCCCCGGAGTTCCCGGCTCTCTACGATCCGGATATCCGGATAATCCGCCCTGAGCCGGGCAAGGTTCTCTTCCGAGAAGAGATAGGCGACAACGATTATCTCATAGGACACGGAAGTCTCCCGCCGGATACTCTCCAGGCATACCCGGAGCTGCTCCGGCTTGTTCATGCAGACGATGACGATGCTTACTTCCATTCCTTCAACACTTTATGATAGACCTGCAGGATTTTCTCCCCATAATTCTCTTCAGAATAACGGGAAACGGCCTCCCGCTGGGCTGCAAGGATCATTTCCTCCGGAAGCGCCCCTGCGACACGGCGCATGTACGCGGCGCATTCCCCGATGGAATCGAACAGGAAACCCGTCCGCCGGCTCTCCAGGATATCCGCCGATCCGCCTGAATTCCGGGCGATGACGGGACAGCCGTAGAACATCGCCTCGATCGTCACGCGGCCCATTCCTTCGAACTCAGAGCACATCAGAAAAGCGGTCGCCTGCGCAAAAGATGCCTTGACATCATCAACGAAGGGGATGAAATCAACGGACTGGGAAATACCGAGCCGACGGGAGAGTGAATCGAGTTCTGCCCTGTATCCGGGTGTCAGGCTCCCCACCATCCTCATCCGGTATCCTTCAGATGCCAGTTGCGACTGTGCAAAGGCTTCCAATGCCGTCTCGGGATGCTTCCCGGGATAAATCTTTCCGGCGATGAAAAGGAAAAACGGTTCTTTTTCGCGAACGAAGACCGTATCGTTTGCGGGCCGGACGGCATCGGGAATGCAGAAAGTCCCGGGAAGGCTGTCGATCTGCAGATACCGCGCGACGCCGGGTGTGATCGCAATATTGGCTTCTGTGCTCCGAATCCGGCCGATCCACCGCTTCCGGGATGGAAACAGCCGCGTCCGAATCCCCAATCCGAGATATTCGCGATGATGCCAGACGTGCGGGACGCCGAGGGCGCGGGCAAGATCGAAACCGATATCGACCGCCCCTGAATTGGAATGGACAAGATCCACCCTCTTTCCGGAGAGCCGGCGCATGACCTCCCGGATGCAGGAACGGCGGGTCCGTGTCCATGACAGATAATGCGGGATATAACGCAGGGCACAGCTGAATCCGGACCCATGGAAAGTAGCCCGGAAAAACGGGATTACAAGGGTTTCGTACCCTCTCTCGGCAAACCAGTCCTCAACCAGGCCATGGGACCGGAGCAGGATGACCGGATCCACTGCTCCCGCAAGGGATTGCAGGAGATTGCCCAGGGAAAGCGAGGCTCCCCCGAGGACGGTATCGTCGTTACATACATAGAGTACTTTCAGTTTCCGGTCGTCCATGGGAGCGCGTCTTTCAAGAAGGATTCTGCCTCTTTTCGAAATAGAGACAATGATTCTTCAATATATTTAGTATCAATTTCTTGATCTATATTATCTAAACTTCCGATACTGATCCGGTCCGTCATCTTCAACCGCTGGAGAAGTGACTCGATCCGACCGCCCGGCGAGGCGGAAACGCTCAGAAAGGGTTTCCCAAAAATAAGAGAAAAAGCCGTTCCATGGAACGAAGAAGTCACGACATAACGGGCTCCGCGGACCCAGGAAAGAAAGGCACCCGGACCGGCCCACTGGATCCTTTCGGAAGTGACCTTCCAGTCCGCATTCTTGCTGATAATCCGAAGTTTCATTCCTTTGGCTGCAGCCAGTTCCCGCGCCATCTTAATGACGGTCCCGTCATCGAGCATCGGGTAGGCCAGGACATAGGGGGACGTTTCCCGGACGGGATAGGCATCGGCAATTTCCTCCCACACCGGGCGTCCGACAAGCAGGGTCGGGTCCATGACAAGAGCGATCCGCTTTGAGCAATACGGCTGCAGAAGATGGCAAAGTGACTCTTCCCGGACACTCACCGCATGGAAAGCAGAAAGCATCCTGCCGATCTCCCGAGGGTCCATTGCCTCGAGATCCTCCCGTTTGGCACTTGCCGCCCAGGCGACTTTGCTCTCCCCGGGAGCGAAAGCCCCCGTATAGACAGGATCGAAACCGCCGGTCAACGAAGGAGACCATACCTGGTCGCTTCCTATAAGTAAAGCATCGTAACCTTTTAGTTCACTTATATTTAAAGGACGGCAATCCTGACCGCCCAAGAGAAATTTCCTGACAAAACCCGAGAAAGCGGCATCACGTTTCATGCGGGAAAGCGCAGTCGGGACATACTTCAAGACATAGCCTGCTCCCTCCTGCCGGGCGCGGGAAGCATCCCAGCGCCAGGGCCTGTACCCCTCCTCGATGACGGCATTCCTGTAATCTACCATCTCCGCGTCATAGCCCAGGCTACGGAGAAACCGCAGACTCGCATAAGCCTGCAGCACAGCGCCGAAATTACGGGCATAATGGAGCGTCAGAATACCGATTCTCATTGATAACCTTTCCATGTTCCGATCCAATGCCGGATCCGGAAACGCAGCGAGACCTTTCCGTATTTCCGGTTCACATAGCGGAAACCTTTGCGAATATAATCATTTTCGAACGAATTTGCCTCCGGATCCGGATATGTCGTCACCCGGAGGTTCTGCTGCATAAAGGGCCCCGGTTCAACTTCCTGACGGACAGAGAAGGGCGTATCGATGAAAAAAGAGGCACCCTTGGGGGTATGGACAATCGCCAGCGACATTCCCCGTTCATCATCGGCGAGAGCGGCGTATTCCGTCTTCTCAATGCCCCAGGCATCCCCCATCGTGATATCGGATGGGCGGTTCATGGACGAATACGGGCACTGCAGGCAGGATGGCCGGTCCATCAGGCATCGGTAATAGAGATAGGAATACTCATCCGTAACCAGCTTTTTCCCGGAGAAATCATAACTTTCCACCGCCCGGTGCCACCCTTCGGCCGGGTCCCGGAAAACAGCACGCAAGAGGCGCTTCCTGCCCTTCTTCTTTCGATACGCAATATAATCCGCCCATACCTTCGGAGACGGGACTCCATGGCAGATAATATCGCAGAGAATCAGGTTTTCCCGGTACCGGGAAGCTGCGGCAGCGATTCCGGCGCACTGGCAGGGGGTCCCGGTAAAAAGAACCTTCCTGCCGGCTTTCAGGTCTTCGAGGATAGCCGTGGGGATGCCCCTCATATTGCTCTGGACATATTTGCTCAGACGAAGCCGCCCGGCATCTTCCATCTTCTCCACCCGGATATGGCGGACGGAAAAATCATCCTCCATGGCTGCCCCGTAAACGACCATTCCGAGCGATATGGCCCTTGACGCCAGCGCATCGGAAAGGCCTCCGCTCTGGCTCTTTTCCAAATCCATCTCTTTCCGGAAGAGATAGAAGTGCTCTGCGGCGGGATCGAGTTCCTGCGGACGGGCTTTGTCAAAGGGACATATCCTTGCACAGAGGCCGCAATCCGTACAACGGGCCGGATCGATAACCGGATAGAGGAATCCCATCGGATCCGGGCTCATCGTGATAGCCTGGACGGGACAGGCTTCCGCACATGTGCAGCAGCCCGAGCATAGCTTTCTGTCAGCGGGATGGATCATCGGTGAAGGAATGCTTGGATTTTTTGTATCAGGAAAGAGCGCTCGGATCTGTCACAGCCCAGAATCCATATCGCAGCAAGCGTCAGAAGAACCGTCAGGGCACAGCCGGCGGCAATCATCCATAAGCTCCCTTGCATACCGGCGAAGAGCCACCTCGGGAGAAGCAGCGCAAAAGCCGTAACAACCGCCTCACGGGACAGGATATCGCGACAGAAGGCGGCAACATCCATCCCGAGCATGCGCCGCATGAACAGTATCCGCGCCGCCAGGCAGACAAGGGCGATTCCTACAGCAACCTGATAGATCACACCGGGACCGGCTCCCAGCCACCGGATCAGCACGTAATCTATGGGAATATTCAGAAGAACGAGCCCTCCGACGACAAGCTGATAGTTCCGGATCCGGCCAGTCGAGAGGACAGCCGTCACCATCGTATGGGAAACCGCTTCGATAAGGGACAGAAGCAAGACACCCCGTACGAAATAAGAGGCATGCTCCGGAACGGTTTTCCCCAGCCAAAGCGAGAGCAGCGGATCCGCATAAAGCAGGACAGGGGCGGCGACAAGGAGGAGCAGGAAAACGGAGAGTTTCGAACCCTTGAAGACCAAGCGCATCATATAGTCTTTTTCTCCTGATGCCAACGACTTGGTAATCTGTGGATTCAGTGCTGTAACGAAACTGGTCACGAATTTTTGGACCGCCCCGTTGACCTGACTGGCGACAAGCCATGCCGCATTGGCGGCAGGCCCGAAAAACAGGTTCAGCAGTTGATTTCCGCCCTGGTCGCGAAGCACGCCGGCTCCAGCGCCGATGAAATTCCACCCGGCGAAGGCGAACATTTCCTTGAAAAGCCCTCCGTCCAGGGACCAGGTATATCGGGCTTCCCTGAAACGCCGCCGGCAGTAAATCCCGTACATCAGACGGACGATCAGACTGACGAGACACATCAGGAAAGCATAGAAGATCAGCTTGTCCAGCGGAGCGGCAGCAATAGCGAAAGCGACGCCGAGCTTCAGCAGGCCTTCGATGACTCCGATGAAGGCAAAGGCATCCATCTTCTCGCGGGCGATCAGGACCGCATTGTACGGCACGCTGACAAGTTGGAAGACGAATGTCAGGACAGAGAACTGGAAAACCCAGCGGGCCGCCACCATCCTTCCCTCCGGGACAACCACCTTGTTTTCCAGCCACCAGAGGCCGGCAGTTTCCGAAAGGAGTATAACGAAAAGACTGATTATCAATTGGATCGACACAGCCGAGGAGAAAACCCGATCTGGATGGGCCTCTTTCCGTCCCAGTTCATAGGTCAGGAAACGGCTGATGGCAGCGGACATGGACCCGGTCAGGATTGAAAAGAGGGCGACGACCCCGCCGACGGCGCCGTAGACGCCATAATCCTCGATTCCGAGGGCATGGATCACGACCCGTGAGGTATAAAGCCCGATCAGCATCAGCAGGAACATCCGGAAATACAGGAAAACCGTATTCCGGGCGATCCGGCTTCTGCCTGCCGCTATGTTGGTCTGTTCAGCCATCAGCTTTCCATCCTTACAAATCCAATCCCGCAGTTGCGGGCAAATGCCTCATCGGAATCCGTATCCCCGACCATCACGCACCGCTCCGGATCCAGCGACGGACAGTCGTGCCGTGCGGCCTCGAAAAGACCGGTCTGCGGTTTGCGAGACGGATCGCTTTCCGATACCGCCGTCGAGACATAGATTCCGTCGATACGCCCTCCTGCGGCGGTTATGGACGCACACATCCGGTCATGGATCCTTTCCAGGTCTTCCATGGACATAAGCGCGCGCCCGACTCCCCGCTGGTTGGTCATGACAAGGATCCTGTCAAACCGCCGGGACCATCCCCTGAGCGCCTCCAAAATACCGGGGAGGAAACTGAAATCCTCCCACCTGCGGACATAATCTCCCTTAATCTGGCGGTTGATCACCCCGTCCCGGTCGAGAAGAAGGGTCCATCCCCGTCCGCCCGGAAGACGCCGGTCTACATCGTTGACAGCCTGGAACTCAGGCAGTTCCCGCTGCGAACGATCATAATCCTCCGGAATACCGATATCTATGAAATAACCGTCATGGACATACCCGGAGAGCCGACCGCCTGAAGCCATCGGCTCCAGTACCTCCTTCTCGAAAGAGAATCTTTCCGGAAAAGAGGAAAGATCCAACAGGCGTCTGTCGATGGCATAGACTCCCCCGTTGATCAGCCCCTTTGCACAAAAGGCCTTTTCCCGGAAGGCCGTAATCCGGTTTCCCTCCAGCGTCACGGAGCCGTACCGGTCGAAATCAGTCATGGGTTTCAGGGCGATAGCCAGTGCTTGTCCCCGGGAAGCCTCCATCAGCGCATCCAGGTCGGCATGGAACAAGGTATCCCCGTTCAGGACGGCAACCCGGTCCCCCTTGCACTCAGACAGAGCCAGGCGGATTCCTCCGCCCGTTCCGAGAGGCGACTCCTCGACGGCATACGCGATCTCAAACGGCCAACGGGAAGGATCGACCCAGTCCATAACGGCTTCCCGAAGATAGCCGACGGAAAGGATGACCCGGGAAACGCCGGTCCCGCAAAGCGAATCCAGCAGATACTCGAGGAAAGGCCGCCCCGCTACCGGCGCCATGCACTTCGGCACATGGGCGACGGCACTTCTCAGACGGGTCCCGAGACCTCCTGCCAGGATAATCGCTTCGTACTTTTCCATAAACTACATGAATTCTACCCGGTCTGATTCATAGATGCGCCAGGCATGGGCGCCACGCTCGGTAAACTGGAAAGGCACGACAAGCCCGGGAAGGGCCTGAAGCGCTTCCGTCACCGCCTTTTTCCGGACCGGAGGAACCATCAGCATGATAAATCCGCCACCGCCTGCGCCGGAAACTTTTCCGGCAACGGCACCGGCGTCGATCGCGACATCAAAGGCCTCCTGGATCACGGGATTGGTAATCGCTCCGGCCATCTTTTTCTTATCCTCCCAGGCGCTTCCGAGGATCCGTCCGAAAGTCATCATGTCCCCTTTCAGGAGGGCAAGTTTCATATCCGCAGAACTCTGCTTGATGCGGTGCATGGCTTCAATCGCGACCCGGTTGCCGGAAGAAGTTTTTTTCTGCTGCTCGGAAATGATCGCCGCGCTGCTGCGGGACTTTCCGGTAAAATACAGGACCATCGAGGATTCCAGTTCGTCAATGATCCAACGCTTGATTTTCAACGGGTTGACGATAACGGTATCGTCGGGGCGGAATTCCATGAAATTGAAACCGCCGAAAGCCGCGGCATACTGGTCCTGCTTGCCGCCGGCAAGACCGAGGTCCATCCGTTCAATCTCATAAGACAGACGGGCGATCTCGTAATCCCCGAGCGGAAGGCCCAGCCACTCGGCAAAACACTTCAGGATGCAGACCACCATCGTCGAAGAAGTTCCGAGTCCGGAACCCGCCGGAGCATCATTCCAGGTCGTAATCCGGAATCCCGTCACACCGGGCCGGATCCCGAAGGTCCCGTCAAAAGGTTTCCCCTGTCCATCGGCGCCATAATCCCGCAAAACGCGGTTGAAAACGCCGCAGATCAGGGAAGCCGGACAGTCCAGCGTTCCTGAAGCAGGATAAGACGCCCGGAGAGGGACGTCATAGGCTTCAACGGAAATAAGCCCGTCATCCGTCTCCTCGATCGTACAATAGGCGGACAGATTGATAGTGGCGTTAAGAACCTGTCCTCCATACAGTTCGCTGTACGGAGAGACATCGCTTCCCCCTCCGGCCAGCCCGAGACGGAGGGGTGCTTTGCTCCGGATTATCATCGTCTGGCTTTTATGATTTTACAAATATAATCATTAAAACCGTGAATTCATCACGGGCCGGGACTTTGAAGTTTCAACTCTTATCATTATTTTTGTAATCTATAATTAAGCATCATGTTCCGAAACTTCAACCTTTCGCTCCTGAAAGACAAATATCTGAATACGAAGATCATCTATCTGATGGACATCATCCTGTCCGCCATCGCTTCGACCTTCGTCATTCTTTCTATCAATCTTCTTGCTGATTCCAAATTCTACGCAGGATCGTATTTCCTGTCATATCTGGGCGTTTCCATCCTTGCCTCAGCCATCCTTTTCTGGATCACGAAAACCTACCGGATCATCATCCGGCACCTGAGCATCAAGGATATCATCCCCTTCGTACTTTCCGCACTCGGGAAGACGATTATTCTGGCGATCTTCGTCATTTTCACCTTCGGTTTTTCCAAGGCAGTCTATATCGAGGTCCTCGGTGATTTCCTGATGACCCTGTTCCTCCTGATCGGTGTCCGCGTCGCTATGATCATCGCCTACGATACGATCAAGACCCGCATCAACGACCACACCGGCCAGATGAAGGTCATCGTCTACGGCACTTCGGACAAGTCCGTATCGACCATCATCCGACTCCAGAATTCCCCGCACTACAAGATTGAAGGCTTTATCAATTATTCCGAAAGCAAGCACGACATTACGATCGACCGTCTGCCGGTCCACAGCTTCAATTCCGAAGAATCGCTCGAAGCCCTTTTCCAAAAGAACAATGCCGACGCCGTCCTTTTCGCTTCGGAGCGGGATGCGCAGCTTGAGCGGAACCGCCTGATCCAGTTCTGTACGGAAAAACAGATCAAGTGCCTGATTATGCCGTCGGTCGACGAATTCCCTGAAAACGGCCAGATTCTCAAGCCCCGGGCGATCAAGATCGAAGACCTCCTCGGCCGGGAAGAAATCAAGATTTCCGTCAAGAATATCACTGAATACATCAAAGGCAAGTCCATCTTGGTGACGGGAGCGGCCGGTTCGATCGGATCGGAACTCTGCCGCCAGCTTGTTTCGTACGGAGTCGGCAAACTGATTCTTTTCGACAATGCCGAGACGCCTATGCATAATCTCCGGCTGGAACTGGAAGACGCGAACAAGGACCTGGACTTCGTTCCGATTATCGGCGACGTACGGAACCGGAACCGGCTCGATTATGTTTTCCGGACCTGGCATCCCCAGATTGTCTTCCATGCCGCCGCCTACAAGCATGTGCCCCTGATGGAGGAGAATCCCGCCGAAGCGGTCCATGTCAATGTCATCGGTACCCGCAACGTCGCAGACAAATGCATCCAGTACGATGTCGACAAGATGGTCATGATCTCGACCGACAAGGCAGTCAACCCGACGAATATCATGGGCTGCACCAAGCGGCTGGCGGAAATCTATGTCCAGTCCCTCGGGACGTCGATCGCCCAGGGCGAGCGCCAGGGAAAAACGCGCTTCGTCACGACCCGTTTCGGCAACGTGCTCGGTTCCAATGGATCCGTCATTCCGCGGTTCAATGACCAGATTGCCCATGGCGGTCCCGTCACGGTGACGCATCCCGAAATTACCCGCTTCTTCATGACGATTCCCGAGGCCTGCCGCCTTGTCATGGAAGCGGCGACGATGAGCACCGGAAACCAGATCTTCGTTTTCGACATGGGCGTTCCCGTCAAGATCGACACCCTCGCCCGGAATATGATCTCGCTCGCCGGATACGTTCCCGACAAGGATATACGGATTGAGTATACCGGACTTCGCCCCGGCGAAAAACTCTACGAAGAAGTTCTTTCCAATGCGGAAAATACGCTCCCTTCCTTCCACGAGAAGATCCGCATCGCCCAGGTCCGCGAATACCAGTACGAAAATGCAAGCCGGGTAGTGGAAGAGCTGGAGCGGCTGACCAAGGCCGTTGACATTCCCGCCCTCGTCCGTCTGATGAAGGATACCGTTCCCGAATTCAAGAGCAAGAACTCCGAATTCGAACAGTTTGATAAATAATATCTTATGTCGTCTGATGCCTTTCTTGCCCGGTTGAAGAGAATCCTCCCGGAGAGCAATTTGTATACCGATCCGCTCCGCCGCCTGGCATGGGGAACGGATGCCGGGTTCTACCGGCTGACACCTCAAATCATCGTCCGCTCCCGCAGTGAGGAAGACATTTCATCCATCCTGCAGGAGGCTTCCGCCGCCGGTATTCCCGTTACATTCCGGGCTGCCGGAACGAGTCTCTCCGGCCAGGCAGTCAGTGATTCGGTCTTAGTTGTTGCGGGAAAGAATTGGGAGAAATGGCACTACAATGACGATACGACGGTAACGCTGCAGCCCGGTCTCGTCGGGGCAGAAGTCAACCGTCTCCTTGCCCGTTACGGACGCAAATTCGGCCCGGATCCAGCCAGCATCGGCAGTTGTATGGTCGGCGGAATCGTGATGAACAACGCCTCCGGCATGAGCTGCGGCATCCACGCCAACAGCGACCGGATGCTCCGGAGCGTACGGATGGTCCTCGCCGACGGGACGGTGCTCGACACGGGGGATGCGGCCTCCCGGAAAGCTTTTTCCGAGAGCCATCCCGATTTCCTTGGCGAACTGGCCGTCCTTCGCGATGAGGTACTTGCAGACCCTGAACTGACAGAACGGATCCGTTACAAGTATTCGATCAAGAACGTCACGGGACTCAATCTGTTACCCCTTATCACCTATACCGATCCCTTCGATATCGCAGCCCACCTTCTCGTCGGCTCTGAAGGCACGCTGGCCTTCCTCTCGGAAGTAACCATGGACACACTCCCGATCGCTCCGTTCAAGGCCAGTGCGATGATCTATTTCAAGGATATCCGTTCCGCGGCCGAAGGCGTCGTGGCGATGCCCCGCGACAGAATCACGGCGGCCGAACTGCTGGACATCCGCTCGCTGACGGCGGTCCATGATCCCCATCTCTCCCCTTCCGTACCCGACTTGACCGCGGTTCTGACAGAGACCCAGGCTGAGACGCACGATGACCTTCTCGGCAATATCGAGGCGATCCGGGAGGCTCTTGCCCCCTTCGGCGTCTCCGTTGAGTTCACGGAGGATCCGGCCGTTTACTCGCAGTACTGGGCGATCCGATCCGGCATCTTCCCGGCTGTCGGCGGACTTCGGAAAGAAGGTACGACCTGCCTGATCGAAGATGTCGCGTTCCATATCCAGGATCTCCCCCAAGCGACATCGGACCTTTCCGCCCTTCTCGACAAGCATGGATACGACGACAGCTGTATCTATGGACACGCCTTGGAAGGGAACTTCCATTTTATTATCAATCAGTCTTTTGCGACGGAAGCTGACGTTCGTCGGTACGAAGCGATGATCCGTGACGTCGCGGAGATGGTCGTCGGAAAATACGACGGATCCCTCAAGGCCGAACACGGAACGGGACGGAATATGGCTCCCTTCGTCGAATACGAGTGGGGAGCGAAGGCATTCTCCGTCATGAAACGGATCAAGGCCCTGTTCGATCCGAAGGGGATCCTCAACCCGGGCGTTATCTTCAATGACGATCCCGATTGCTTTATCAAAGACTTCAAGGCGCTTCCCATCCTCCGGCCCGCCGCAGAGGATCCGGAACTCGCAGAAGCATATAAGAGCCTGAACAAGTGCATCGAATGCGGATTCTGTGAGGTAAACTGCGTATCCTGCGGTTTCACCCTTTCCTCCCGGACCCGAATCGTTGCGCAAAGGGAGATAGCCCGCCTGCGGGAAAGCGGCGGGGATCCGGAACTGCTTCGGGAGCTCGAACGGGCGTATCGGTATTATGGAGACGTAACCTGCGCGGCAGACGGGCTCTGCTCGATGTCCTGCCCGATGGGGATCAACGTCGCCGACCTGACCCATGATATCCGCCACCGGAACCTCTCCCCTTCCGGAGCGCGGCTCGGCGCTTTTGCCGCAGAGCATCTTCATGGCGTCAAAAACGGGCTCAGGGGCGTTCTGGGACTGGCCGATCTAGGCCAGGGCGTTCTCGGGACAAAGGCCATGACCGGCCTGGGAAAGGGACTCCATAAGGTGGGCCTTCCGTTATGGACTCCCGCAACGCCAAGGCCGTACCGGGTCCCTGACGGACTGACCGGCAAAGCGGGCTCCCCGCTGAAAGTCGTTTATTTCCCGAGTTGCCTGAACCAGATGATGGGCCTTCCGAAGAAGGGATCCCCGGTTCGGAGACCGCTCGTCGAGGAGATGGTTGCTTTACTGGAAAAGGCCGGCTACGAGGTGATTTTCCCGGATAACAAGGATTCCCTATGCTGCGGGATGATCTGGGAGAGCAAGGGCCTTCCCGGAGAAGCGGAACGGAAAGTCCGCGAACTCGACGATGCCCTTTGGAAAGCCTCCTGCGAAGGGCTCTACCCGGTCCTTTGTGACCAAAGTCCCTGCCTGCACCGGATGCGGGGCCATATCAAACGGATGCACCTGTACGAACCCGTCGAGTTTATCTGGAAGTTCCTCCGGGAACGGCTCGACTTCCACCCGACGGATACCCCGGTTGCCGTCCATCCGACCTGCTCGACGCGGCTGATGGGACTCGACAAGACGCTCGTTTCGCTCGCGCAGCTCTGCTCCTCTTCTGTCACGGTACCGGAAGGTGTCGGCTGCTGTGGATTCGCCGGGGATAAAGGCATGACCCATCCCGAACTCAACGCCTATGCCCTCCGGAAACTCAAGGACCAGGTCAGGGATATCCCCGCCGGCTACTCCAACAGCCGCACCTGCGAGATCGGCCTCACCACCAACTCCGGTATCCCCTACCTCTCCATCGCCTACCTCGTCAACGCCTGCACAACGGCGAAATAACAGCTCTTCCCTGCTTCCGTTCCCCTTTCCCCGTTACCCGCCATTTCCCGGGGCGGGACAGGATTAGCAAACACCCGTCCCTGGACAAATCGGGATACTTCCCACAAACGGATGTGGGAAACAAAAATAATATCTGATCGTCCTAAAAGGAACTTACGACAAGGTTGTCATCTTATAAAATGCATCGGGGTCCAGGGTTCGCTGCCGCGGCCCGGGGCTGGCTTTCCGCCGGTGGCCTTGAGAAGCCAGGCCATATTGCGGGCAAGGGCCCGCATAGTCTGGAGGCCTTCCTGATCGAGGGCGGCCTGGCCCGGTTCGCGACCGTAGACAATATTCCAGTACTGTGAGCCGATTACCGGCATGTTCATCATCTGAAACGGCAGATTAAGCGTTTCAAAGGCGGCGGTCGCTCCGCCCCGGCGGCAGACAGCGACGGCCGCGGCCGGTTTTCCGGCAATGCTCTGGCCGTTGGAATAGAAGGAGCGCTGGATAATCGACAGCAGGGCCCCGTTCGGCTGGCCGTAATAGACCGGAGAGCCGACGATCAAGGCATCCGCTTCCGCATATTTTGCACTGATTACGTTGCAGATATCATCATTGAAGACACACGCTCCGGGCTTATCACCGCACCGGTTGCACGCAATACAACCTCTTACGGGTTTATTCCCAATCCAGACGATTTCGCTCTCAATACCCTCTTGGTTCAGTGTTTCAGCGATTTCCGCAAGGGCAATGGAGGTATTCCCCTTCTGCCGCGGGCTGCCGTTGATCATGAGTACTTTCATATCTTCTATCTCAAGTCGACTTTTTCGAACTTATAACCGAGGCGGCAGAGCTGAATGGCTGCACCGATTTTAAACAGCACGCCTACGGTCTCGAGGAAAAGCTTATAGGCTTCAGCCGTTCCGGGTTCCGGGCTCTCACGCATGAGAAAGTGATATGCGTTGGCCGAGCATGACTGCATCGCCGGGACGCTGTGCTTCCGGTCCCGGAGAATCTCATCCGTTATATGATCGTCCATGTCGTCAAAGCCCCGTTTCCCCTGGAAAAAGGCATAAGGGGTGTCCATATATTTCGCCCAGTCCCGATCCCAGAGGAAAGCGACGGCCATACCCAGATAACCGGCACAGGCGAGGCAGTATTCGGGATACGCATTGAAATTCCTCACGGCATCGCCATAGAAGGACGGGGCATACCGCATCCAGGCATCGTCGATATCCGGTGAGGAAAGGAGCGTACCCTTCAGAAGACCCGCATCCGTGCAGATGGAAAGAAGGTACTGCGTCAGGTCTTCACGGTATTTCTCCGGGGAAGACAGCCCTTCTTTAAGCGATATAGTATGGTTATCCTGCATGTTATCCTGTTATCTGGTTACCGGTATAGAGCTCGTAGTATTTGCCTTTCAGATCGAGGAGTTCTGCGTGCTTGCCCCGTTCAATGATGCGGCCATGGTCGAGGACCATGATATAATCCGCGTTCTGCACGGTCGAGAGGCGGTGCGCGATGACAAAGGTCGTACGTCCCTTCATCAGGGAGTCCATTCCCTTCTGGATCAGTTTTTCCGTACGGGTATCGATCGAGGATGTCGCTTCGTCGAGGATCAGCACGGGCGGGTTCGCAACAGCAGCCCGCGCGATGGAAAGAAGTTGCCGTTCGCCCTGGCTGAGGTTGCCCCCGTCTGCGGATAGCCAGGTATCATAGCCACTCGGGAGGCGGCGGATAAAGTTGTCGGCATAGACAAGCCGGGCAGCCTCCCGGCACTCTTCATCGGTCGCATCAAGGCGCCCGTACCGGATATTCTCAAGAACGGTACCGCTGAAAAGCTGCGTTTCCTGGAGGACGATACCGAGGCTCTGGCGAAGGGAAGCTTTCGCAATCTCCCTGACGTCGATCCCGTCGTATGTGATCGTACCGTCCTGGATCTCATAGAAACGGTTGATGAGATTCGTAATCGTCGTCTTTCCGGCTCCCGTTCCACCGACAAAAGCGATCTTCTGTCCGGGATAGGCCGTCAGGGTAATATCATAAAGGACCTGTTTTTCAGGTACATAACTAAAGTCCACGTCCTTCAGCGAGACGAGTCCCTCGAGACGGCGGAGACTTCCCTCAGGCGATTTCCAGGCCCAGGCCCCGGTCCGGTTCGGAGTCTCTTCCAGCACCGATTCGGATGCCCGGACATGGACCAGGGAGAAAGCACCCCCGTCCACTTCCGACATCTCATCCATCAAGCCATAGACCCGGTCCGAACCGGCGGAAGCCATGACGAGCGAATTGATTTCATTGGAGATTTGCGTGACCGGCCGGGTAAAGTTCTTCTGGAGTGTCAGGAACGATACCAGCGAACCAAGCGTCAGGACTGCCCCGTCCAGCCCGCAGAGATACCACCCCTGGAACTTTCCGATTGCGATGATGGCACCGACGACGGAAAGCAGGACATAGCCGAAATTGCCCAGGTTGCTGTTGATCGGCATGATGACATTGCCGATCTTGTTCGCATTGTAGACGCTGCTCCGGAGCTCTTCGTTCAGGACGGAGAACTCCTCCATCGCCTTTTCTTCGTGGCAATAGACTTTGATCACTTTCTGCCCGGAAACCATCTCCTCGATAAATCCGTTGACCTTGCCGAGATTCTGCTGACGCTGGGTGAAATACTTCTTGGAGAGCTGCCCGAGCGAGGTCGTAACGCGGAACATCAGGAAAGCCATGACAATCGTCACGAGCGTCAGCGGGAGGCTGAGGACAAGCATGCTGACAAGGGTTGCGAAAAGGGTGACAACCGCGCTGAAGAGGTTCGGGAGGCTGCTGCCGATGACCTGCCGGAGCGTATCGATATCGTTCGTATAGACCGACATGATATCCCCGTGCGAATGAGAGTCGAAATAGCTCAGGGGCAGGGTTTCCATCTGCGTGAAGAGCTTCTGGCGGAGCCTAAGCATCGTCCCCTGACCGACCCGGACCATAATGATGCTCTGAAGATAGCCGGCCGCGATTCCGACTAGAAGGACTGCTCCCAGTTTGATGAGCGCGACGGCAAGCGGGTGATAGTCCGGTCCAAGGCCCACATCCCCGAAAAGGGTCGTCGGAGACGGAGAAAGCATCGGGAGGATATAGTCGTCAATGAGGGTACGTGTAAAAAGAGAGGAGACGACCGATGTGAGGGAAGAGATGACGATACATAGCAGCACCGCTCCGAAATGGAACTTGTAATTCCGGAGGATGAACTTCAGCAGCCTGAAGACGGATGAATCCTTCTTCAGGTCTTTCAGCGTGGCCCCGACCCTGGGTCCGCCACCGCCTCCTCTTGGTCCAAATCCGGGCGGCATAATCAAATCTCATCAAAATCGCCTTCTCCGCCAGAGGTCTGCATCTGGTAGATATCGCGATATATCTCATTATTAATCAAAAGGTTCTCATGGGTATCGAACCCGTTTACGCGTCCGTTTTCCATCACAACGATCCGGTCCGCATCCTTGATGCTGAGGATCCGTTGGGAGATAATGACTTTCGTCGTCCCGGGAATCCGGGCCATGAAGGCTTTCCGGATCCGGGCGTCCGTTGCCGTATCGACCGCAGAGGTCGAATCGTCCAGCACCAGAACCTTCGGCTTTTTCAGAAGGGCCCGTGCGATACAGAGCCGCTGGCGCTGACCGCCTGATACATTGGTTCCGCCCTGTTCGATACGGGTTTCATATCCATTAGGGAAGGCCTCGATGAACTCATCCGCACAGGCAAGCCGACAGGCTTCCTTACATTCCTCCAGGGTTGCATCCTCCTTTCCCCAGCGAAGGTTGTCCAGGATTGTCCCGGAAAAGAGCGTACTCTTCTGCAGGACCATGGCGACCTCTCCGTGGAGGACGGTCATGTCATACGCCCGGACATCGTGCCCTCCGACCCGGACGGCTCCTTCCGAGACGTCGTACAGACGGGAAATCAGATTGCCGAGGGTAGATTTTCCGCTGCCGGTACCGCCGATGATCCCGATGGTCTCGCCGGCATGGATATGAAGATCAATATCTTCCAAGGCATAATCCCCGCCTTTTTCATAAGAAAAATAGACATGGTCGAAGTCGATGCTCCCGTCCGGAACGGCTGTCAAGGGATGTTCGGGATTGAACATATCCGGATCTTCGTCGATGACCTCCGCGATCCGGACCCCGCTGGCCGCGCTCTGGGTCAGCTGGACAAAGATCATCGAGAGCATCATCAGCGATGATAGGATCGTCATGACATAACTGAAAAGCGAGGTCAACTGGCCGGTCGTCAGGGAGCCGTCTACGATGAAATGCGCGCCCCACCAGCTCAGGGAAATGATGCAGGCATTGACGACGAGGTTCATGACGGGATGGTTCAGGGCCATCAGGCTCTCCGCCCGCACATTCAGGGCAAAAAGCTCAAGCGCCGCCTTGTCGAATTTCGAGATCTCATGGCTCTCCCGCACATAGGCCTTGACGACCCGTATGGCGGAAACATTCTCCTGGACAACGCCGTTGAGATTATCTATCTTCTTGAGTATCTGCTGGAAAAGCCGGGCGACCCGGGTGATCAGAATCGTCAGGAAGACTGTCAGGACGAGCATCGCAACCAGGAAGATGATGCTAAGGCGGGTATTGATGAAAAAGCACATCAACAGCGCTGAAACCATATTGAGCGGCGCCCGGAAAGAAGTTCTCAGCAGCATCTGGAAGGCCCGCTGGATATTGGAGACGTCTGTCGTCATGCGCGTTACGAGCCCCGCCGTCGAGAACTTGTCGATATCGGAGAAGGAGAAACGCTGGATATTCCGATACATCGCCTCCCGCAGGTTTGCGGCGAGTCCGGTGCTGGAATAGGCGGCGAAACGTCCCGCCAGAATACCGAAAAGCATACTCAGACAAGCGATCCCGATCATGACGCCACCCCATTTATAGACTTCGGGAAGACTCCCGGCCTGGATGCCTTTGTCGATGATCGAAGCCGTCACATAGGGTATCAGGATGCCCATAATCACCTCGGCCGTTGTCCAGACCGGGGTCAGCAGGGCCGCCACCTTATACTGACGGACTTGTCTGAGGAGCGTTTTAAGCATCAAGCAGTTTCAAAAGATACTGTCCATACTGGTTTTTCGCCATTGGAGCCGCCACCTGACGGAGCCTCTCCGCCGGGATCCATCCTTTCCGGTAAGCTATTTCTTCCAGACAGGCGACCTTGAGTCCCTGCCGTTTCTCGATGACTTCAATATAGGTAGACGCCTCGGAGAGCGACTCATGTGTCCCGGTATCGAGCCAGGCAAAACCCCGTCCGAGGGTCTGGACCTTCAGACGGCCCATTTCCAGGAATCGCTGATTGACGGAGGTAATCTCCAGTTCTCCGCGCTTGGAAGGACGGATCGTCGCTGCAATGTCAACGACTTCATTCGGATAGAAATACAATCCGGTAACCGCGTAGTTCGACTTCGGCTCGGCAGGTTTCTCCTCGATACTAAGACAGTTTCCCTCCCCGTCAAGCTCTGCTACGCCATACCGGCCGGGATCGCTTACCCAATAGCCGAAGACTGTCGCTTTCCGCTCCTGTTCCACGACCCGGACCGCTTCGGAGAGCTGGGCTTCGAACCCGGTCCCATGGAAAATATTATCGCCCAGTACGAGACAGGCATCATCTTCCCCGATGAAATCCCGGCCGATGATGAAAGCCTGGGCAAGCCCGTCCGGAGAGGGCTGCTCCGCATACGTAAAGTGGACACCGTAATCGGAACCGTCTCCAAGCAGGCGCCGGAAGCCGGGCAGGTCGGAAGGGGTCGAGATAATCAGGATCTCCCGGATTCCGGACTGCATCAGTACGGAAACCGGATAGTAGACCATCGGTTTGTCATAGATCGGGAGCAGCTGCTTGCTGATTCCTTTCGTGATCGGATAGAGCCGGGTCCCGGATCCTCCGGCGAGAACGATTCCTTTCATCATAAATTCCTGTCTTTACCGAACATAGCTTCTTCGACGACGCTGCAAAGGATATGGCCGATCAGGGTCTGGCACTCCTGGATCCTCGGGGTCACTTCGGAAGGGATATGGATCACATAATCATAGGCGTCCATCCGGCAGGGCTTCGCCCCGACGAGGGCGACGGTCCAGATCCCCTTCTGTTTGCAGATATCCAGCACATCGACGAGATTGGCTGAATTTCCGGACGTGGAAATCCCGATGAAGACATCACCGGCAGCGCCGCATCCCTCGATCTGCTTCGAAAAGACCTTGTCGTAAGCGTAATCGTTTCCGATCGCCGTCAGGAGAGACCCGTTCGTCGTCAGAGCCATCGCAGGGATACCCGGACGGTCAAAATAGAATTTGTTGACCAACTCCCCGACCATGTGCTGGGCGTCCGCAGCGCTCCCGCCGTTCCCGGCCCAGAGGGTCTTGTGGCCGTTCCTGTAAGTCCGGCACAGGAGATCCGCCACTTCGGCAACCTTTTCCATCAGGGCGGCATCTTCGAGGAGCCGCGCCTTTACGGCTGCCGATTCTTCCGCCTGGGTGCGGACCATCTTCATTATATCCATATCCGTCATCGGTTCTTATACATTTGCTCGTAATACTTCTGGTAATCTCCTGAGGTAACCTGGTCGAGCCATTCCTGGTTCTCCAGATACCAGCGGACTGTCTTCTCAATGCCTTCCTCGAACTGCAGGGAGGGCTTCCAGCCCAGTTCCCGGGAGAGTTTCGTGCTGTCAATCGCATAACGCAGATCATGCCCTGCCCGGTCGGTAACGAAGGTGATGAGATTGTCGTCCTCCCCTTCCGCACGGCCGAGGAGCCGGTCCGTCACCCGGATCAGGGTCCGGACAATATCGATATTCTTCCACTCATTGAACCCGCCGATATTGTACGTTTCCGCAATCTTTCCCTCATGGAAGATCAAATCGATCGCGCGGGCATGATCCTCCACATAGAGCCAGTCCCGGACATTCTCGCCCTTTCCGTAGACCGGCAGCGGCTTGCGATGACGGATGTTATTGACAAACAGCGGGATAAGCTTTTCAGGGAACTGATAGGGACCATAATTGTTCGAGCAGTTAGTCACGATAGTCGGGAGACCATAGGTATCGTGGAAAGCCCGGACGAAGTGATCGCTGGAGGCCTTGGCCGCGCTGTATGGACTGTGGGGGTTGTACTTCGTATCTTCCGTGAAGAAATCATCGCCATAAGGGGCTTTCCCCTCCGGCCGGGTCAGTTCCAGGGCGCCGTAGACCTCGTCTGTCGAAATGTGGTAGAAGCGGCAGGGAACGCCGTCGATCTCATATCCGAGCGGCTGCCAGAAATCCTTGGCGGCCTGAAGGAGGGAAAGGGTTCCCAGGACATTCGTCTTGGCAAAGGTAAAGGGATCTTTGATGCTCCTGTCGACATGGCTCTCGGCGGCAAGATGGATGATGCCGTCGACCCGGGCTTCGCGGATCAGGCCGCTTACGGATTCAAAGTCGCAGATATCGCCCTTGACGAAGGTATAATTGGGACGGTCTTCAATGTCCTTGAGGTTGGCGAGATTGCCCGCATAAGTCAGTTTGTCGAGGTTCAGGATCCGGTAGTCGGGATACTTATTGACAAACAGGCGGACGACGTGGCTTCCGATAAATCCGGCACCGCCGGTAATAAGAATCGTGCGTTTCATACTTTGAGTTCTTTTAAAGGTCCATGGTTCCGGTCCTTGGCGGAAAGGATGATCTCTTCAGGGGGCAGTTGCCAGTCAATACCGATATCGGGATCGTTCCATGCAACGGCACCTTCCGCCTCCGGATGATAGAAATTGTCGCACTTATACTGGAACACGCACTCCTCGGAGAGGACGCTGAATCCATGGGCGAATCCCCTTGGGATGAAGAACTGGCGGTGATTTTCCCCGCTGAGTTCTACGGCGACGTACCGACCGAAGGTCGGCGAGTCTTTCCGGATGTCGACGGCTACGTCGAGCACCTTTCCGGAAACAACCCGGACCAACTTTGCCTGGGCCCACTCCCCTTTCTGGAAATGGAGCCCGCGGACAACGCCCCGCCGGGAACGGCTCTCATTGTCCTGGACAAAATGGACAGGGCCGACAGCCTCCTCGAAGACCCGCTCATTATACGATTCGAAAAAATACCCTCTCTCATCCCCGAAGACAGTCGGTTCGAGAATGACAGGCCCTTCTATTTCAGTCTTTATTACTTTCATAGAGAATTCTTTTCCTTTTGGAGATCCATCTCCGCCATACAATTACGAAGCGACTCATACCAATGGGGGACCTCAACTCCGAAGGTCTTCTTTACCAAGGACTTGTCCAAGACAGAGAAAGCCGGACGGCGGGCCTTGGTCGGATATTCGTCACTGTGGCAGGGACGGATATCGCACGTATTCCCAGCAAGGTCGCGGATCGCGCAGGCAAAATCGTACCAGGAACATACTCCTTCGTCCGAATAATGATAGACGCCGGTCTTTCCAAGCTGTCCCGTCGCAATGATATGGAGGATCAGGGCGGAGAGATCCCGTGCATAGGTCGGGGTCCCGACCTGGTCGAAAACGACATTCAACGAAGGACGTTCAGCTGTAAGCCGGCACATCGTCTTGACGAAGTTCTTTCCGTATGGAGAATACAGCCAGGCCGTACGGATCAGGATATAAGGGCAGCCCGCCTCCCGAAGAGCCTGCTCACCTTTGAGTTTGGTGGCGCCGTAGACCCCGATCGGATTGACCGGCCAGTCTTCGCGGCAAGGCAGCGGACGGTCGCCCTGGAAAACATAATCGGTAGAAATGTGGATCATCTCCGCCCCGGTTTCCGCAGCAACCGCAGCAAGATAGCCGACAGCCCGGTGATTGAGAAGATCCGCCATCGCCACATCCTCTTCCGCTTTGTCGACCGCCGTATAGGCTGCGCAATTGATAATCAGACCGATCCGTTCCGACCGGCAGATCAGACGGATGGCATCGATATCCGTAATATCAAGATAGACGGTATCCATACCGGGGAGGCGGGTCACATCAGTAAAGATGAAGCGATCCTTCACCGTATCCGCCGCATTCCGGAGAGAAATGCCGAGCTGGCCATTGGCCCCTGTTACGAGTATGTTCATAAATTCGTATGGATAGCACGCAGCGATGCGAGCAGTTTTTTGTCAATCGAGACATTCGAGTACTGGGCCTGCAAAACCTTAAACCGGTGGCAGTCGGATCCGCCCATACAGTACCAGCCTTTACCGAGAAGGAAACGGGCATTCCGCAGGGCATGTTCCCCATAATATCCGGTAACGGAAGGAAGATTCAACTGCAGGAGGACTCCCATCCTGTGGAGCCTTACGTAATCCTCCTCTGCCATATAGCGATACCGTTCCGGATGGGCCAGCAGAGGCCTGTACCCCGCGGACATCATCCGCTCCAGCGTCCCCCAAAGATCGATCGGAGGAGACCAGGTCGAGGTCTCGACCAGAACGACATCTTCTCCGTGCTGGAGAAGGTCCCTGTCTTCGAGCCTTTCCTCGAAAAGGTTGTCCATCATATACTCTGCCGCAAGATGCAGGACAAGACCGCCTTTGTAGACGGATTTCAGGTCTTCGAAACGCTTCACGAGCCCTTCTGTCGTGTTGGGGACATCCTCCATGACATGAGGGGTACACCAGACCTCCTGCAAGCCGAGTTCTTCCAGCCAGGAGAGAATCTCAAGGGATTCCTCTACCGTCTTGACCCCGTCGTCGACCCCGTAAAGGATATGGGAGTGATTATCGGTCCATCCGGAAAGGAATCCGCTTTCAATGAGCGATATGCGGCGATTGAACAGCCCGAACATTATGCTTTAGCCTTCTCCTTTCTGCCTTCCTTGTGGTCAGACTCATTGCCATAACCGTAGCCGTAACCGTAGCCATAGCCATAGCCGTAACCATAGCCATAACCGTAGCCACTCTTGCCTTTATACGTTTCCACACCGTTGACGATCAAGGCCATCCGGTTGTATTTCTTATCGGCATAGAGCTGCTCGACATAGGCAAGGGCACGCTTGTCGAAGAGCCCGGCCCGGATAATGAAGATCGTAATATCGGCCTTCGGAGCAATGATAGAAGTATCGGCCACGACATCGACAGGCGGACAGTCGAGGAAAATATAATCGTAATCCTCCTTGAGATGCTCGATCATCTCGCCGAAGCGGTCGGAGACGAGCAGTTCGGCCGGATTCGGAGGGATGGATCCGACGGAAAGCAAGTCAAGGTTCTCTGAAATGCTCGTCACGTGCTCGCGGATATGGCCGGACTTGCCGCTCAGGAAAGCGGCGACACCGGTTGTATTCTTATCCAGCGCCTTGCTGAGGGTCGCCTTGCGGAGGTCGGTATCGACGATGATGACCTTGGCACCCTTCAGGGCCATGGAAGCGGAAAGGTTGAGAATCGTAAAGGTCTTTCCTGCGTTCGGGTTGAAGGAAGTCACCATGATTACCTTGGAGGTCTCCTTCGAGGTATGGATCATCAGATCGAGGTTCGTACGGAGGACACGGAAGGCCTCATTGACCATATCCCGTTTGCCGGACTCGACGAGGATCCGGGTATTGGACTCATCGAACCGGTTCTCACGGAACGGGAGCTTATGTTTCTTTCCGAGCTGCGGAATCTCGGCGAGGAACGGGACGGACAGACGTGAGACGTCACTGCGCCCCTTGACCGTATTGTCCAGCACGTTGCGGAGGTAGAAATAGGCGAACGGAATACCGAGTCCAAGCAGGGCGGCGATGAGGAGAATCATCATCCGGTTCGGGGAAATCGGAGCGCCGGAGCCGGAAGGCTTCTGGATCAGGCGCGTATTTTCAACGGTCAGAAGGGACTGAAGTTCATTCTCTTCCCGTTTCTGGAGAAGGAAGATATAGAGCTGTTCCTTGACTTTCTGCTGGCGGTCCATCGACGCAAGTTCCAGCTGCTGGCCGGAAGTCGAGGACAGTTTGGAAAGGACACGGTTCTCCTGGCCGACAATCTTCTGGCGCTGGATGTCGAGGGTAGCGATCAGATTGTCCACGGACCGGTTGATCGCGACCTTGATCGCATCCAGGTTGTTGTTGATGCTCTTGATCATCGGGTTCGACTCGCTACTCATCGGAAGAAGCCGGTTCCGCTCGAGAAGGGCCGCATTGTACTCTGCGATCTGGCTGCCGACATTCCCGCCCTCGACGGCCATGTTGGCCGGAATGAGGTCATCTGCATGGGCCGGATCATTGATCCACTGCTTGATATAGCGGGCGACCTCCATCCTCTTTTCGATCTCAAACGCCTGCTGGGCATAATTGGTAGACTGCTGCAGCATGGTGCTGGCGTCCGAAGCGACATCGGTGATCTGGTGCGACTGCTTATAGTCCTTGATGTTGGACTCAATCCCACCGAGTTCCCTCTCGATATAGCTGAGACGGTCGTTGATGAATATCGACGTCTTGCGCGCAGATGTATTTTTCATTTCCACCCAGTCCTCGTTATAGATATCGAGCAGGGTGCTCAGGACCACTTCGGCCCGGCTCGGATAGACGTCCTGGATCGTTAGGACGACGACGGAGGACTGCTTGTTGGAGAGGCCGGCCGAAAGACGTCCGCAATATGCTTTTCCGCGGGAGCGGGCAGGCAGCCAGGAAATGGCGATATCGTTCTTCCAGGTATCGATCTGCTTCGTCGGGACGAAGACCAGTTTGCCGGCCGGTGTGTCGAGGGTATCTTTGAGATTACCCTTGAACCTGCCTTCCGCAAACTCTCCTGCCATTTTGAAGTCTTTCAGTTCAAAAGACTCCTTGCCCGTCTTCACGAGGGTAAACGAGAACGGGAATACGGGACGGTCACCGGTAATCTGCATCTCGACCGGGGAATTGCGGTACATCTCGCGTTCGCGGAGGAACTGCTGATCGACATACTTGGTCTCGAGTCCGAGTCTTTCCACGACCTTCTCCATCAAGTCAGGTGACACGAATGCAGCCAGTTCGTTATCGATGCTGGAACCGGAATAATAACGGCTGTACCCGCCGGAAAAAGAGGTCAGGTTCCGGACCATCGTATTCTGGGTCGTCTCGTCTATGATGAGTTTTTCATTCCGGCTGTAGACCTTCGGAGTCTTATAGAGATAGAAAGCCGCGGCGGCGAGGCAGACCAGGAGGGAAAAGATATACCATCCCTTGTGATTCCAGATCAGTCCCAGGATATCGGACAGGCGGAGTACCTGTTCGTCATCCAGGCTGCTTTGGACCTGCATGGAGTTATTGTTCTGATTATACTCAGCCATAGTAAGTTACTTGTTTAAAGACAAAAGCATGATAACGAAGTTGGTGATGGTCATCGCCGTGGAGGTCAGCGAAATCCAGAAGCTGGCCGACCTGAAGTAGTTCTCGTTGATTGTAGACTGGCCGACCTTGACCTTGTCCGGGGTCACGTAAACGATGTCGTTCTGCTGGAGATAGTAGGCAGGAGAATTGAAGACATCGCTGCTGCGGAGGTCCAGCATATAGATCTGGCGCTTGCCGTTCTGTTCACGGATCACCATAACATCGTCACGCTTGCCGTGGATCGTCAGGTCATGGGAGAGGGACAGGGCCTGGAAGATCGTAATCTTGTCACCGGAGATGTTGAAGGTACCGGGAGAGGCTACGTCACCGAGAACGGATATCTTGAAGTTCAGGAATTCCACGATGACGACGGCATCGCGGAGCATGCCCGATTCATCCAGTTTTTCCTTGATCATTTCCTGGAGTTCCCAACGGGAAAGGCCGGCTACATGGATCTTTCCGAGGGAAGGGAAATCGATATCACCGTTGTTGTCGACGTTGTAAGGGGTAATCCGGTTGTTGCCGGAGGTCATGTTTCCGCCAGACGAACCAGCCTGGAAAGTAGCCACGGCGAGGTTGAAGTTGGCGGCCAGTTTCGGTTCGGTGCAAGTCACCAGGATCGAAAGCTGGTCCTGCGGCTGGATGATGATCCCTTCGTTGATCGGCATCCGCATCGTTGTCTCTTCGCGGACATCCTGCAGGTAATAGATATTCTTCCATGTCTTGTTGCCGCAGGAAACAACGCTCAGGAGCATTGCGACGGCAATGGCGGTCTTAAAAAATCTCTTCATGATCAGTTGTTCGGTTATAACCCCAATAAACATGCAAATTTACAGAAATAATACATGCAAAGCAAAAAAATGTGTACATTTGCAATGACATGCAAGAGAAGAAACCGACCATTTGCCTCTTCACCGACGGGGCCGCAAGCGGCAACCCCGGACCGGGGGGATATGGCGTTGTCCTGAAGTGTGCTGTTTCCACTCCTGACGGACCCCGGCTCGCCGTGAAGGAAATGTCGGGAGGATTCGCCCTGACGACGAACAACCGGATGGAACTGCTCGCCGTCATCGTCGGACTCGAGGCGATCCGCTGGGAGAATGCGGAAGTCGAGGTATGGAGCGATTCTTCCTACGTCGTCAAGGCTGTCAACGAGGGTTGGCTCGAGACCTGGAAACGGACCGGATTCAAGAAAAAGAAAAACATGGACCTGTGGCTCCGTTTCGACGGAGTCTATCAACGCCACCGGGTCCGGTTCCACTGGATCAAGGGCCATGCCGGGCACCCGGAGAACGAGCGGTGCGACGCCCTTGCCGTCGAGGCCCGCAGCCGGAAGGATCTTCCCATGGACGAAGGCTATGTCAATGAGACCGAACAAACACTGATCTAGATATGCAGAACAACAGAAAGCCCATCGTGGGCATCACCCAGGGAGACGGAAACGGGATCGGATACGAAGTGATTATCAAAGCGCTCGCCGACGCCCGCATCCTCGATTCCTTTACGCCGGTGATCTACGGATCCTCCAAGATCTTCGGCTTCTACCGGAAACTGATCCACAATATCGAACCGGTCGACACGAACGTTGTCATGTCCGCGTCCGACGCCCACCCCAAGCGGATCAATATCGTCAACTGCCTTCCCGACAACGTCTATGTCGAACCCGGGCAGGCAACGGCTGAGTCCGCCAAATCGGCCATCCGTTCCCTCCAGCGGGCCGTAGCCGACATCAAGAACGGAACGATCGACGTACTGGTCACCGCCCCGATCAACAAAAGGGCGATGGTCAACGAGGGTTTCGGCTATACCGGCCATACGGAATACCTCCAGAAAGAATTCGGATGCGAGGATGTCGCGATGATCATGATCAGCGACCAGCTCAAGATTGGGGTCGTCACCGGACATATTCCCCTCAAGGATGTGCCGACTGCGATTACCAAAGAACGGATTCTCGGGAAGCTCCGCCTTATGAAAGCATCCCTTCAGCGGGATTTCGGAGTGATCGAGCCTAAGATCGCGGTCCTCGGCCTGAATCCGCACTGCGGAGACGGCGGGCTCCTTGGCGATGAAGAACAGTCCGTTATCCTGCCGGCGGTCCAGCAGGCGGTCAGCGAGGGCATCGCCGCCTTCGGCCCCTACTCCCCCGACGGATTCTTCGGGATGGGCAATTACGGACGCTTTGACGCGACGCTCGCCATGTACCACGATCAGGGACTGGCTCCTTTCAAAGCCATTTCTTTCCAGCAGGGAGTCAATTTCACTGCCGGTCTTCCGATCGTCAGGACCTCTCCGGACCACGGAACGGCTTACGAGATGGCCGGACGCGATGCGGCAGACCCGCACTCGATGATGTGCTCGATCTATGGAGCGATCGATATCTGGCGCAAGCGGCAGGAATATGACCGCCTTCTCAGCGGAAGGATGAAAAAACAGGATAACGACTAAAGTTCCAGCCGGGAATCGCAGTATTCTGCGATTTTTTCCCGGTGGGTAATGAAAATGAGGGTCTTGCCGGAAGAGTTTTCGGCAAGACTTTCCATTAACCGGGCTTCCGTCTGGGGATCCAGCGAGGAACTGAACTCATCCAGGAGCAGGATCGTTCCAGGGCGAAGCAGCCCGCGGGCGATGGCGATACGCTGGGCCTGTCCCTCACTGAGGCCGGCTCCGCCCTCTCCGCATAGCGTGTCCATCCCGTCCGGGAGCTCATCCACGAACCCGGCCTGCGCGACGGAAAGGGCCCATCGCATCCGGGCCTCATCCGCTTCAGGATCGCCCATCATCAGATTTTCCCGCACGGTTCCGCTGAAAAGGGAATTTCCCTGCGGAACATAGACCAGGTTGCAGCGGGTCATCGGAGAAGCCGGCAGGGATCGGTTTTCATCATACAGGGTTACGGAACCTGAAACAGGTTTCAAGAGACTGAGCATCAATCGGATCAACGTGCTCTTCCCGGCCCCGGTCTCGCCGACGATGGCCGTTCGGGACCCGGGCTTGAAATCGAATGTCAGGCCGCGGAGCACATCGCGGTCGCCGTCCGGATACCGGTAGACCAGATTCTCAACCCGGATTCCGGCAGGGACCGAAAGCCACTCCGGAGACCCGGACTCTTCTTTCGGAGCCTCCTCCAGTTCCATCAGCCGGTCGATCGATGCGGTGGCATAGATGAACGAGGGGATCTGACGGGTCAGGTTGACCGTCGGGCGCTGGATCTGCCCGACCAGCTGCAGGAAGGCGGTCATCATACCGAAAGTCAGCCGTCCGTCCATGATGCCATAGGCACCCCAGAGAAAGGCGGCAAGATAACCGAAACTGAAGGTCGCACTGACAATCGTCCGGGCCAGGATGCTGAAACGGGTCCGCTCTACGACCTGTCCGTATTCCGAATTCTGGAGATCGTCGAGCCGCTCTTCCATCCTCCGTTCGTTTTCCATGGACCGGATCACGACACGGTGCTGGAGGCTCTCCTGGAGGTGACTCTGCACCTGGCTTTCGGTATCACGGATATTCCGGGTCATCGTCCGGAGTTTCTTGAAAAAGACCTTGCTGAATGCGACAAAGGCCGGAGTCATGACCAGAAGTAGAAGTGCCAGCCGCCAGTCCATAGACCCCATCAGGCAGAGCGCCGCGATCAGCTGGGCAAGGGTCGAGAATATCTGCGGGAAATCCGAACAGATCACGCCCGTAACCTTCGACACATCGGTCTCCAAGCGGTTCAGGGTGTCGCCGCTGTGGAGTTTTTCCTTACCGGCCCATTCCGCCTGGAGAAGGTGGGAATAGATCTGCTTCCGGATGATGAAATTCATCTTGGAATTGGTCAGGCTCTCGAGCCGGACATTTCCGGCATTGACTCCGAGACGGAGCAGGATGACCCCGGCGATAATGAGCGAGTAGAGGACGATACTTCCCTCGAAGTCTCCTGTCGCAATATCGACAATCCGTTTGCACAGAATGATGAAATACAGATTCAGGCCGATACTGACAAGATCCAGGAGGATGTTGAGCACGATCCGCCACCGCACCCCCTCAGAGTGCGCATAGAGCCATTTGATGTATTTCACCAGCGTTTTCATCCGTTATTCTGCGATGCCGGCTTCTTTCCATTGGGCACAGAGCCGCTCGGAATCGGCAAGGGCCGTTTCCCGGTCGACTTCGTATTCCTCCAGCAGAAGGTCAGCCATCCGCTCCGGTGTAAACTCGGTCCCGGAAACGGCCTTGAAAAGATAGGCTGCCGTCGGGTTCAGGCTGATCAGTTTACTGAAATTTACGTTTGCGGTTCCTTCTCCGGAGACAACGTCCTGGCCGCAGATTTTCCGCATGACAAAACCTTCTTTGATTCTCATTTTCAACTATTTCTTATTCAACCATTTCGCATTCCAGGGAAGATGACGGTACGCAAAGAGGAGATACCGCCTGATGGGGAGCAGCTTCTTCCAAAAGAGGGCTTTTCTCCGCTCCCGCGGCGAGGCGGGATCTACTTTTCTTACGCCGTCCCGGAGAATCGTGATCACCTTCGCATATACTTTCTCCCGCGGAACCCTTTCATGGCTCGACAGGACACCGTCTCCCATGATATCGACCTGGTCTCCGTCCAGGGACTGGACCCGATGCAGGATATAACGCCCCGAGCCTTCCTCTCCGACGTAGAAAAGGACAATATCTCCTTCCTTCAATCTGCCATCCGCCCTTTCCAGAATAACAAGATCTTTCTCGCCCCGGATGAAAGGAAGCATACTCCGTCCCTTGACCGGAATGGTAACCCGGTGGCCGGCGTCAAGCATTTCCCTTACCTGGGCGAAAAAAACATCATTCTCTACGACGATCTTTTCCATAGGATTGACAAAGATAACAAAAGATTTTATTACTTTTGCCAATATGGCGGAGATGATGGATATGAATGTGCAGTACCTTTCGGGCGTCGGCCCCCGGAGGGCAGCCCTTCTGAAAAGTGAATTGGGGATCGAGACCGTCGGAGACCTTCTGCACCTGTATCCGTTCCGCTATATCGACCGGAGTTCGGTCCAGAAGATCGCTGAGATTATTCCGGACCAAGCCTATATCCAGATCAGGGCGACCGTCCGAAGCGCCCGACTCCTCGGGAAGAAGGGAGAGCCAGTCACGACGGACAATGTCAAATTCAACCTCGTCAACCGCCTCAGCGTCATCGTCTCCGACGAAACGGGGGAAATGGAAGTCGTCTTCTTCAAAGGAATCAAGTGGATGTACGGACGTCTCATCCCCGGAAGCGAATTCATCTTTTTCGGAAAGCCCACCGTTTTCGGGAACCGGATCAATATGGTCCATCCCGAAGTCGACGCCCCTGACAACGCCGGAACCGGCATCCTGACCGGGGTCTATAACAGCACGGAAAAGCTCAAGACCGGCGGTATCACCGGCAAGGTTATGAATAAGCTGATCGGCGCCGCGCTGGATATGGTCCTGCCGACACTCAAGGATACCCTTCCCGAATATGTCATCCAGGAAAAGGGACTTGTTCCGCTGCCCTATGCCCTCCGCCAGATCCATTTCCCGACCGACCGGTACGCCCTTTCCAAGGCGACCTACCGGCTGAAATTCGAAGAACTTTTCCTGCTCCAGCTGTCGCTTCTGAAACAGAAATTCATCCGCAGCCGGAGTTCCGTCGGCATTCCGATGCCGAAAGTCGGCGAGGCTTTCAATATCTGTTACAACGCACTTCCCTATGAACTGACCGGAGCCCAGAAACGCGTTATCAAGGAAATCCGAGAAGATCTCAGGAGCGGCCGTCAGATGAACCGTCTCCTGCAGGGAGATGTCGGCAGCGGAAAGACGATGGTAGCCGTCCTCTCCGCCCTTATCGCGGTCGGGAATGGCTACCAGGCGTGTATTATGGCCCCGACGGAAGTACTTTCCCAACAGCACTTTGCCAACGTCTCGAAATACCTCGCCCCGACCGGCGTGAAAGTGGCCCTCCTGACCGGTTCAACCGGAGCCGCCGCCCGAAGGGAAATCCATGCCGGGCTGGAAGACGGGAGTATCGGGATTCTCATCGGCACCCATGCCCTGATCGAAGATACCGTCCGTTTCCGCCGCCTCGGACTCGCCGTCATCGACGAGCAGCACCGGTTCGGTGTAGACCAGCGGGCCCGCCTGTGGAGCAAGGGAGCCGACGGGACAGCCCCGCATATCCTCGTCATGACTGCAACCCCGATTCCGAGAACCCTCGCCATGACGCTTTACGGGGACCTTGACGTCTCCGTCATCGATGAGATGCCGCCCGGACGGAAACCTGTCGTCACCCGCCAGTTCGGTGAGAACAAGCGGTATGCCCTCTACCGGTTCATGAAAGACCAAATTGCCCTGGGAAGACAGGTCTTCGTTGTCTATCCATTGATCTTTGAGAGCGAGAAGGTTGACTATCAGAATCTTCAGAAAGGTTACGAAGATATCGTCGAGCAGTTTCCCCTGCCGGATTACAAGGTGGCGATCGTCCATGGACAACAATCCAACGAGGAGAAGAATTTCAACATGAATGCGTTTGCCGCCGGTCGGGCGAATATCCTGGTTTCCACGACCGTCATAGAGGTCGGCGTCGACGTTCCCAATGCTTCGGTAATGGTTATCGAAAGTGCTGAACGTTTCGGCCTCAGCCAGTTACATCAGTTGCGCGGACGCGTCGGGCGCGGCAGCGAGGCTTCCTACTGCATACTCATGAAAGGCGTTAAAGTCTCCAAGGAAAGCCAGAAACGGCTGGACCTGATGTGCGAGACCGAAGACGGTTTCGTCCTCGCGGAGGAAGACATGAAAATGCGCGGACCGGGGGACATGGAGGGGACCCAGCAGTCCGGATTGCCGATCACCCTCAACATCGCATCCCTTGCCCACGACGGACAGATCCTCTCCGATGCAAGGTTGTATGCCGACCATATCCTCGACAGGGATCCGGATTTGTCAGCGCCGGTCAATGCGCCCCTTGCGGCAGAACTGCGAAAGGACAAGTATCTCGTCAGGGACTACAGCAAGATCTCCTAACCCCGGGAGGCGATGCATTCGATCTCCACGAGCGCGCCCTTCGGAAGGGTCTTGACAGCGACCGCCGAGCGGGCGGGATACGGAGCCTCGAAGAATGTGGCGTAGACGCCGTTCATTTCAGCAAAATCATTCATATCAGCGAGAAAGACTGTCGTCTTGACGACGTTTCCGAGGGTAAGTCCCGCCTGAGCGAGGATCGCTTTTGCATTGAGAAGGGACTGACGGGTCTGTTCCGCCACTCCCCCTTCGGGGAAAGCGCCGGTCGCAGGATCGATCGGAAGCTGACCGGAAACGAAAACAAGACCGAGACCGGAGTCAATGGCCTGGCTGTAAGGGCCGATTGCAGCCGGCGCCTGCTGGGTATGGATTGCGTTCATAAATCTGAGGTTTTGGCAAAGATACACCTTTTTTGCTATCTTTGCAGCAGTTAGCGTGTACAAAATGAACGGCAAATTCTCCCCAAAACTTATCTCCTTGATTCCCCTTGTCGTGCTGATCGGACTCCTTGCCTTGTGTATCAGCATTTTCGGAAGCGACTCGATTCTCGGAGCCAGCCAGGTCGCCCTCCTGGTCTCCGCCGGTGTCTGCATCATTCTCGGAATGACTTGTTTCAAGACGGAATGGTCCGCCATCAGCGAGACCGTTTCGACGGATATCAAGAACGTTTCAAGCGCCATCCTGATCCTTTTCCTGATCGGCGCTATCTCGGGGACATGGACCATGAGCGGCATTATTCCCACGCTGATTTATTACGGAGTCCAGATTATCCATCCGAAGGTCTTCCTCCTTTCAGCCTGCCTGATATGCAGCATCGTTTCCGTCATGATCGGGAGTTCATGGACGACGATCGCCACAATCGGTGTCGCCCTGCTCGGAATCGGACAGGCACTGGGGTTCTCTCCCGGACTGACCGCCGGCGCCATCATTTCCGGGGCCTATTTCGGGGATAAGATATCCCCTCTGTCCGATACGACCGTCATGGCCTCCTCCGTCAACGGGGTCCCTCTTTTCCAGCATATCCGGTACATGTTTTATACCACCGTCCCATCCATCCTCATCGCCCTGATCATCTATCTGATTCTCGGCCTTGGCGGAGATGGAATCGGAGCCTCGGACATTTCCCTTTATAAAGAAACGTTGGGGAGCAAGTTCCATATCTCCCCCATTCTGCTGGTCGTTCCCTTGATTACCGTCTGGATGATCTATAAGCGTCTTCCGGCCATCGCCGTACTCGGGATTTCCTCGGTCCTCGCCGCGGCCGCCGCCTGCCTGGCCCAGCCCGGCATACTCCGGGAAATCGCCCTGCAGACCCTCCCGGCAGGAAGTCCCGACGGGAGATTGCTCTTCACCGGAACGGTCCGTTCGTTTTATGATTCCATCACCTTGTCGACCGGTATCCCCGAGATCGACAGTCTGGTATCTACGCGGGGGATGCTCGGGATGCTCAATACGGTCTATCTGATTATCTGCGCGATGTGCTTCGGCGGGTGCATGAAAGCAACGGGGATGATCGGCATCATTGCAGATATGATCCGGCCCATGGCGAAGAGCCGGACCGGACTGGTTTCCAGCACGGTTTTGACAGGTTTTTTCCTCAATGCAACGGTCAGTGACCAGTACCTGTCCATTATCATGGATTCGGATATCTACCGGGAGTTGTACCGCAAGAAGGGGTTCGACCTGCGCCTCCTGAGCCGGAGCATCGAAGACAGTGCTACGGTCACTTCGCCCCTGATACCCTGGAGCAGTTGCGGCATGACACAGGCGACAATCCTTTCCGTCCCGACGCTCGTCTACGCCCCTTACGCTTTCTTCTGCTTTATCAGCCCGCTCATGAGCATTCTCGTTGCAGCCCTCGGCTGGAAAATCTCAAGGCGCATCCCCGACACCCCGGGACAAACCTCCTAGTCTCCACTCTTCCCGGAGAAAAGAGTTGTCCGGGAAGGGATATGCTCCGAGCTCCATGGTTCGGAGCGGGGCGTCACTGTCGTCCGGATGCTCGACGGCTAACTCGGTCCTTTTACAGTCCGACTCCGTCGCCCTGTAACGTCCCTCAGACACACGCCGTCGTCCCTTCGGGCACGCATCCTCCCTCGGTTCCGCTTACTCCCGCTCCTCTCAATCTCCGCT
>CADANY010000012.1 GCA_902789395.1 uncultured Bacteroidia bacterium
TCCCATTCCGAACAGAGAAGTTAAGCTCACCCACGCCGATGGTACTGCCCCACCAGGTGGGAGAGTAGGTAGCTGCCGTTCTTCGAAGCCCTGATCAGAATCTTCTGGTCAGGGCTTTTTGTATATTCCTTTTCGATCTTCTCAATTTTTTTGTTATCTTTCGAAGATAATAATTCGATCCAAGTATGAAAAGAATCCTATCCGTCCTTTTTGTTTTTCTCTCGTTTTCTGCTCTTGCCCAGCATAGGGCAGACCGTCAGGAACTTTCGGCTCCCGGATCATCAACCATGATCGTCCTCGGTGATCCGCAGGGATATATCAAGTATGACCTGAACCAGCCTCTTTTCGAGCTTTGTACAGCCTGGATAGCGGATAATGCGGACCACCTCAATATCAAAGCCGTTCTCTGCACGGGAGATCTGGTAGAGCAGAATGATAACAATGCGCTGAACCGCAAGATGCTGAACCAAAGCAGCCGCCAGATGTGGGCTTCAGTCTCCCGCGCCTTTGAGCGGATCGATGGGAAAGTCCCTTATATGGTCAGCCCCGGCAATCATGACTATGGGTTTAAGAGTTCTGAGGATTATCATACTTTCTTCCCGGATTATTTTACTTTTGAACGTCAGGGAGATGCGTTAAAAGAGATTCTGGTATCCGAATACCCCAACCGGGAGGGCCGTGCTTCCCTTGAGAATGCTGCCTGCCTGTTCGAATTGCCCGGATGGGACCGGAAAATCCTTGTTGTCACCGCTGAGTTCACGCCTTCTGACGGGGTGCTTGAATGGGCAAAGAAGCTTTGTCTCTCAGATGCTTACAAGGATTGTTATGTTATTTTCATGACACATTCGTATATGAAATGTGCCCTGAAGTGCCATAATGAGCGCTATACCCAGCCGGAGGGCTATGGGATCAGCAAGCGGGAAGGAAACAACTATGGGCAGCAGATCTGGGACAAACTCGTCAATGAGGTCCCGAACCTGCGGCTTGTCATCTGCGGTCACCACGGCCATGCCGTCAACGGGGAACCGGATGTGTATGAATGGGCTACCGGATGGCGTGTCGACAAGAATAAGGCCGGGAAGAATGTCGGTCAGATGATGTTCAATGTCCAGACCCTTGGCGGCGGCTGGGAAGGGAACGGTGGCGACGGCTGGCTGAGGATCCTGGAGTTCATGCCCGATGGAAAAACGGTCAAAGTTCGGACGTATTCTCCGCTGTTCGGGATCTCCGCTCTGACCCGGCACCTTGCCCACCGCACCGGCCCGTATGACCAGTTTGACTTTGTAATCGATTGACAGCCATGAAAAAGATATTCTCATTTCTGATCGGACTCCTGCTTCTCGTCCCGGCGGTGGATGCTCAGGAAATCCACCGGGGCGGCGCGGTTACGACGCTCCGGGACATTGAAAGGGCAGAGGCAATTCTCGGGGGGATGGACCATGTGATCGGCCCCCAGGCGTTATCCGAATGCACGACCTGCACCATCCTCGACGCCGGGATTCCGACCTCCGAGCTGATGGTTTATGCCGCGCGATACCTGTTGGGTACCCCCTACGTCGCATCGACTCTCGAGGGAGGAACAAAAGAAGAACTCCGGGTCTATCTGACAAAGACAGACTGCATCCTTTTCGTTGAGACCTGCCTCAATCTCGCCCTGACCAAGATGCAGGGACATTCCGATTTTGATGCACTTGCCGAGAATCTCCGCCAGAGCCGCTACCGGGGCGGGGTCGTTTCCTGCTATGCGGATCGCATCCATTATACGACAGAATGGATACGGCTCAAAGAAAAGAAAGGGATTCTGAAGGATATCACGCTTGATCTCGGCGGAATCAAATCCGAGAAAAAGATTTTTTATATGAGCCGGAACTATAAGAGTTACAAGCACTTGAAGGATGCTGATACAGACCCGGCTGCCGCTCGGAACCGGGAGATCATCGCAGGTGTGGAAAAGGAGCTCAACCAATCGCCGCAAACCTATATCCCCGCAGCGCGTATCCGGGAGATAGAAGGGCAGATCCGCTCCGGAGATATTATCTGTTATATGTCCGGAGTTGAAGGGCTTGATATCGCCCATGTCGCCATTGCCTATGTCCATGACGGGAAAGTCGGGTTCATCCATGCATCGCAGGCGGACGGGAAGGTCGAAATCGATCCCCTGACGATCGCGGATTATGTCAAGTCGAGAAAGAACTGTCCGGGAATCAAAGTGGTACGGGTATTGTAGCTTGATATTCTTGCGATAAATTCGTACATTTGCGTCGCTTTTGAAGCAAACACATTAAATTCAATACAATTATGCAGATTATTCAAGTTAACGGTAGGGAGATCCTCGATTCCAGAGGCAATCCTACAATCGAAGTGGAAGTTGTTCTTGATTCCGGTTTTGTCGGTGTTGCTGCCGTTCCGTCCGGTGCTTCCACCGGTGAGAATGAAGCACTCGAGCTCCGCGACGGAGATCCGAAGCGCTACGGCGGTAAGGGCGTTCTCAAGGCTGTCAAGAATGTCAATGAGGTAATCGCTCCGGCCATCATCGGTATGGACGCTCTCGAGCAGCGCCAGATCGACCAGAAGATGATCGAACTCGACGGCACCCCGACCAAGTCGAACCTTGGCGCCAACGCCATTCTCGGTGTTTCCCTCGCTGTTGCGAAGGCAGCTGCCAACGAGCTCCAGATTCCGCTTTACAGATATATCGGTGGTACCAATACCTATGTCCTCCCGGTTCCTATGATGAACATCATCAACGGCGGTGCTCATTCCGATGCTCCGATCGCTTTCCAGGAGTTCATGATCCGTCCGGTTGGTGCCGAAAACGAGGCTGAAGCCGTCCGTATCGGCGCTGAGGTTTTCCACGCCCTGCAGAAGGTCCTCAAAGGCCGCGGCCTTTCTACCGCTGTCGGTGATGAAGGCGGTTTCGCTCCGAAACTTGAAGGCATCGACGACGCTCTTGACTGCATCATGAAGGCTATCGAGAATGCCGGTTACAAGCCGGGCAAGGATGTCACGATCGCTATGGACTGCGCCGCTTCCGAGTTCTGCTTCAAGGAAGGTGATACCTTCTATTATGATTATAAGCAGCTTAAGGATGGCAAGAAGAAGGATCCGAACGGCAAGAAGCTGACCTCCGAGGAGCAGATCGCTTATCTCGAGGAGTTGATTACCAAGTACCCGATCGACTCAATCGAGGACGGTCTCAGCGAGGAAGACTGGGAAGGCTGGGTCAAGCTGACCAAGGCTATCGGTGACCGCTGCCAGCTCGTCGGCGACGACCTCTTCGTTACCAATGTCAAGTATCTTGAGAAAGGTATCAAGATGGGTGCCGGCAACTCCATTCTTATCAAGGTCAACCAGATCGGTTCCCTGACCGAGACCCTTGATGCGATTGAGATGGCTCACCGTCACGGCTATACGACCGTTACCTCCCACCGTTCCGGCGAGACCGAGGATACGACGATTGCCGATATCGCAGTCGCTACCAACAGCGGCCAGATCAAGACCGGTTCCCTCAGCCGTACGGACCGTATCGCGAAGTACAACCGTCTGATGAAGATTGAACTCGAACTCGGTTCTACCGCAGCTTACGGTTACAAGAAGCTCCGCTAATTTCCGGCGGTCCTGAATCATGACGGGGTCGGCTCACAAGAGCCGACCCCGATTTTTATCATCTCTCCGGATTGCTGCCGAGGAAAGGGATGTCCAGGACCCGGGAACCGTCCTTCGGACCCCTCCCGGTCTTTCGACCGGGTCCCTCCCTCTTACACGGCCGAGGGTGGCCATGGGTTTCCGGTCCTGGACATCCCTTCCCTCAGTCCTCCCAGGTCAGGAGGCGGGATTCGTCGGGAAGAACGGAAATATGGACCCGGAGAGTCTCTTCCGGAAGAATATCTTCAATATTTTCGGGCCATTCCATCAAGCACAGCGCTCCGCTGTCGATGTAGTCGTAAAAACCGATGTCGAGCGCCTCTGAAATTTTTTCGATCCGATAGAAGTCAAAATGGAAGACGGGTTCGCCGGAGGCCGTCCGATATTCATTGACAATGGCAAAAGTCGGAGAACTGACAGCGTCCTCCCTGACACCCAGCGCTTTGCAGACGGCGGTTGTGAAGGTCGTCTTGCCGGCTCCCATCGGAGCGTAGAAGGCGATCAAGGAATGGTCTCCGATTTCACGGAGAAATTCACCTGCCGCCCGGTCGAGGTCTTCAAGGCTTGGGATTGCGATTTGATGGACCATTACAATGTATCTTTACAGTTAACGGGTGCAAAAATACAAAAAATAATTGCTATCTTAGTCCTTCGATAAAGTATTCAGCTATGGACAAAGCAACACAAGCCAAGTACAACTATTGGCAGTGGCGAACCCTTATCGCCCTGATTGTCGGTTACACATTCTATTATTTCCTTCGCAAAAACTTCAGTGCCGCCATTCCGGCGATGAACGAGACCCTCGGCATTACGAAGACCCAGCTCGGTCTTTTCCTGTCCCTGAACGGTATCGTCTACGGCCTCTCCCGTTTTATCAACGGTATTCTCGCTGACCGCTACAACAAGCGCCTGATGATGACGATGGGCCTGGTTTTGTCTGCTATCATCAATTTCGCCATTTGTTTCTCACCGAAGATGAACGGATTCATCAACGTTCTCGATACGGAGGGGAAGGCGACGATGACGCTCGTGTATATCATCGGGTCCCTCTGGGTCCTGAACGGGTATGTCCATGGCATGGGTTATCCCCCCTGCGCCTCTTTGATGGCTCACTGGTTCCGTCCTTCGGAACTTGCGACCAAGCAGTCGATTTGGAACGCGTCCCATTCCATCGGGGCCGGACTTGTCGTTGCCCTTTGCGGCTGGATGCTTTCCAAGTGGGGATATAGTGCCTGGCAGCTTTGCTTTGCCGTCCCGGCAGTTCTTTCGCTCATGGGCGCGATCTATCTCTATATGTCCCTTCGCGACACCCCGTCCTCCGTCGGTCTTCCTGAAATTGAGGAGCTGGAGCGCATGGAGGGGAACAAGAAAGAGAATGAGAAGGAAGATGTTGAGCTTTCCGGATCCGAATTCAAGAAGTTCGTCAATCAGATGGTCTTCCGCAACAAGCACGTTTGGATCGTTTCCCTGGCTGATTTCTGCGTCTACGTTATCCGGTTTACGATTTTGGAATGGGGAACCATGTTCCTGACCCAGTACAAAGGCCTTCCCATTGCGCTCGCGGCGTCGATTGTCGCTGCTTCAGAACTGATTGGCGGCGTATTCGGAACGGTTGTCGCCGGCTGGGTGACCGACCGATTCTTCAAGAGCCGGACGATCCGCACCTGCGTATTCTGCATGCTGGGCGCAACGGCCAGCTTCTTCGTCTTCTGGCTGCTTCCGAAGGATGCTCCGTGGATCTTTACCGCCTTCTTCATCGTCCTTTCCGCCTTCTTCGTCTATGGCCCCCAGGCCCTTCTCGGAGTCAGCGCTTCCCAGTATGCAACCAAGAAAGCATCCGCTTCCAGCAACGGTTTCGTGGGCATCTGGTGCTATGCGGCCTCTCTGATTGCGGGTGTCGGTTTCGGTGCCCTGGCTGAGAGTGAAGCCTACGGATGGAACGCTGTTTTTATCGTTACCTTCCTCTTCGGTCTTCTCGGGGCCGGTATCCTGGCTCTGATGTGGAACGCCCCGGCGGATGACTACGCCAGGGCGGAAAAGGTCCTTGCTAAAATTGCCGAGGAGCGCGAGATGAATAACGAATCGCTTGACGATTAGCGGGGTAGCGTCCGTACCCGGAATCCTTCCCGGGTCGGAGCACCCTGTACCGGTATGACGGCGGGAGAGGTTGTTTCCTCTCTCGCCATTTCATATCCCGCAAGGGAGAGTGCCTTCGCAAGCATCGTTTCGGCGGGAGATCCCAGTTCATGCCCATCGAGCGGATTGTCCTTCAGGAGGATGTCCGGTTCAATCCCGTCCGGCATGCTCAGGGTCTTTCCGTCTTTGTCTGCATAGCGCCCGTACATAACATAGATGCCCCAGTTGTCCGTATAGCGGACTCCTTCCTCGAAGGTCGTCGCATCGATCTGGTCTTTGGCCGCTTCATACCACTGCTTCGCACTGACGATGAGTCCGGAGCAGTACTTTCCATAGGTCTTCGTCCCGATGACCGTCATGTCGATATACGGAGCCAGTCCGCCGATGAGGCTTTCCGAAGCGGAGGCGCTGCTTTCGGAGACGAGGAAATAGACTTTCGAGGGAGCGAGCAAGGCATTTGAGATGTCTATAAACCGGATCGATCCGCCGGAAGAGATGCCATGGGTCGTACTGAAACGGGTTTCTGCGTCCCCGGTATCTTCCTCGCTCATCTTTTTATTGTGGACTTCGGTCGTGAAAACACTCTTCCCGGTCACCTCCTTTTCCGGGGCGATCATGGATGCGAGAAACGCTTCCGTAGCTGCATATCCGCCGGTATTGTACCGGAGGTCCAGGATGAGTTCCGTCACCCCGCTTTCCTTGAAGTGCCGGAAAACAGTCTGCAGATCCTTGCAGGAGTCAAGGGTAAAGTTCGTGTAATGAAGATAACCGATTCGCTTCGATCCTGTGTCGAAGATGGTATTTACTCCGATGGGATTTTCGTACATCTGGACGGCATCCAGGGAAATCTCCCGTCCGTCCGCCAGCGTCAGAAGAACGTGGTCTCCACCGGAGAGTTCTCCGACGATGATATCGTAATAGTTGCTTTCCGTCAGCGTCTTTCCGTTGATTTTAAGGATTATATCACCTCTTTTGAGACCGGCGTCAGCAGCGGGGGAGCCGGCGTAGGTATACCGGACGACGGCACAGATATTCTTCCGGGTTTCGTCGGAATAATATAAGCTATAATCCAATCCATAAGTTTTTGTATTGCCGGAGACGGAACCTGCCAGCGAGCTGAAATCGTCTGTAACCCGGGTCCATTTGTCGATATCCTCACCGGCACTGTCCTTATACCGGATATCATAGACTTTCTGGATCGGATCGTCGTAGTAGCCCCAGTGGCTGAAGGCTTCAGAGATCTCATCAATCCAGAGATAGTAGGTGCCCATCATATTGTAGGCGAAGTAGTTGGCGTAATATAAGCCCTTCTGTTCCGGCGTATCCGGTCCCTTGGGGTGGCAGCCCGTCAGGAAGAGAAGTGCCGCAGAAAGGAGTATAATCGTTTTCTTCATATCCAATTCTCTAATCATCATGCAAAGATACAATTTCCTTGTGTTATTTATAGGAAAAATACTATCTTGCAGCATTGACCGTCCGATATGAAAGCCATCATCTCTCTCCTCTTTTTCCTCGCTCTCGCCGGAAACCTGTCCGCCGAAGGGGATCCGTTCAGCAATGACCGTAACCGCTGGATGCGGAAGGCCGAAGAAGCGAAACCCGTCCTGAACAAACAGGAATGTCTTCCCGTTGCCCTGGTTCGGGCGGTGGAAGACTCCTCGGAATTCCAGGGCTGGCGCTATGAGGAAACCGGTAAACCCTCGGATCTGTATGGACAAGGCTTCAAATCCATCGGAACGGTGACGCTGGATTTCGGGCGCCACTTGGTCGGCCATCTCTCTTTCCATACGAAGACGACAGCAGGTTGCCTGGATTCGCCGCTCCGGCTGAAATTCACCTTCGGGGAGCGGCCGATCGACTTGGTACTTCCTTATGAACCCTGGGAGAAAGACCGGCTCGGAAGGGGATGGATGCAGGACGAGATCCTGGTTCTGGACCATCTGGACGATTGGGTGACGATTCCCCGCCGGATGGCCTTCCGGTACGTGAGGATCGAGATGGACGGCTGGCCGGGGGGAGGATATGATTTTGCCATCGACAGCCTGTTCTTTACGGCGCAGAGCTCCGCCGGGGCCCTGAAGAAAATCCTTCCGGAGTCCTGTCCGCCCCTGATGCGGTCCATCTTCGAAGTGGGCGTCGAAACCCTCCGGGAATGCATGCAGACGGTTTATGAGGATGGGCCGAAACGGGACCGGCGGCTTTGGATCGGGGACATGTACCTCCAGGCCCTCGCCAACCGGTATTCTTTCCAGGATCCGGCCCTGACCCGCCGGGGACTGTATCTTTTTGCGGCTCTTTCCTGGAAAAACGGAACCCTTCCGGCGTCCATTATCGAGACCCCGGTCCCCCATCCCCAGCCTAACCATATCCCCCAATACGCCCAGATCTGGAATGTCATTCTCCTGGATTATCTCAAAGAAACCGGAGACCGGGAAACGGCGCTTGATTTATGGAAGGTGGCGAAAGAACAGATCCGGGCGGGCTTGACTTTTGTCGATGAAAACGGAGTGTACGATACTTCCCGGGGACAGGCCTGGCATTTCATCGACCATCGGGAAGGGCTGGACGTCCACGCTTCGTCCCAGGGAATCCTGCTTTTCGCTCTCCGAAAGACCTGGGAACTGGCCCGTCTGCTTGGAAAAGAAGAGGAAGTGGCCGATTATCCGGCCTTGATCCGCCGCTTGGAAAAAGGGGGCAGGAAGGCCTGGTACAACCGGAAAAGAGGCCTTGTCGAAAGCGGTCCGTCCCGTCAGGTAAGTCTGATTGCACAGGCCTGGATGGTCCTGTCCGGGATCCTGACCCCGGAAGAAGGTGCGAAAGCCATCCGAACGGCCTTCGGGACGGAGGATTGCGTGATGCCCGGATCCCCGTATGCTACCCATTACCTGATTGAGGCGATGCTCCTTTCCGGAATGAAAGAGGAAGCGAAAGCGTATCTGACTGACTATTGGGGAGGTATGGTCCGGAAAGGATTTGACACTTTCCCGGAAGCTTATGATCCGGCTGACGAGTTATTCTCGCCGTATCATTTCGTGCCTTTGAACAGCAACTGCCACGCGTGGAGTTGTACGCCGGTCTATTTCATCCAGGCCTATCCCGACGTTTTCCTCCGTTAGGGTCCGGGATGTCCCGAGCCGGTGAACCCGCCGTCACAGAATCCTTTCAGGCCCAGGGCGGTCGCTCCGCCCATGTTCCCGGCGCCGAGGATGGTGATGTTCATATACTTATTCCTTTGATTCTCTGCAAAGATAGTGATTCCCAGTCAGATATCAAGGATATTGCGCCGGTCGAGGAAACGGTAGGAAGCGGCTTCGGCCAGATGCTCCGGGAGGATATCCCTCTCTTGTGAGAGATCGGAAATCGTCCGCGCAACCTTCAGAATCCGGGTGTAAGCCCGGGCGGAAAGGCCCATTTCCCCGATCAGCCTTTCCAAAAGTTTCCGGCATGGTTCGGATAAGGGACAGTAGCGCTCCAACTGCCGGTTGGACATTTCTGCGTTGGTAAAGATTCCTTCGCCGTTGAAACGCTCTTTTTGGACATCCCGTGCCCGGGCGACCCGTCCTGCAATCTGCGCGCTCTTTTCCCGCCGTCCGGCTTCCTTCCTTCCCGAGACGAGTTCCGATGCCGGAACGCTATGGACAAAAACCTGGAGGTCCAGTCGATCGGTCAAGGGACCGGAAAGCTTTCCGAGATAGGAGGCGATCTGGCCCGGGGAGCACCGGCAGCGGTCTCCTTCCCCATAATATCCGCATGGACAAGGATTTGCGGCAGCGATCAGGATGAATGATGCCGGATAACAGATCTTGGATTTAAGTCGGGATATGACGACTTTCCTATCCTCTAACGGGCCTCTGAGCGCCTCTGTAACAGCCTTGGGCGCCTCGGTAAATTCATCCAGAAAGAGCACGCCTCCCGTTGCCAATGAGACCTCTCCGGGCATGATGTTCTCTCCGCTTCCGCCGCCGAGCAGGGCAGGCAGGGAAGCGCTGATATGCGGGGAACGGAACGGGCGTCTCCGAATCAGCCCGGCTGTATGGATGCTCTTCCCGGCGACAGAATAGATCTTGCTGGTAACAGTCGATTCTTCCAGGGTCATCGGCGGAAGAATGCCGGCCATCGCTTTTGCCAGAGAACTCTTTCCTGATCCCGGCGGACCGATCATGATCAGGTTGTGCCCTCCGGCAGCAGCGATTTCAAGCCCCCGCTTTGCTCCGTCCTGGCCGATGATATCGGCCATGTCAGGACAGTCCGCAGCATTTCCTTCCGGTTCATCCTGACGCCGAAGGAATAGACCGGTATTCCTGACAAGCAGGTCCTCCGATTCTTCTTCTCCCCCTAGGATTCGGAGGACGTCTTCCAGATCCCTGACCGCATACGTCCGCACAGGACCGAAATCCGCAGCTTCAAGGGCCGCTTTTTCAGGGAAAATGCATCCGTCCATGCCAGCCCGTTCCGCCAGTTCGGCCATGGGCAGGGTCCCGGGGACGTAACGGACGCTTCCGTCCAAACCCAGTTCTCCCATGATGAGATATTTCTCCAGCAGGGGAAGGTCCCGCTGGGCTGAAGCGGCAATGATTCCGATGGCGATCGGAAGATCATATCCGCTGCCGTTTTTATGCATATCGGCAGGGGCGAGGTTGATGACAATCTTGCGGCCCGGGATCCGGAACCCTCGGGACTGGAGGGCTGTGACGGTCCGCAGGAGACTTTCCTTGACCGCGGCATCCGCCAGGCCGACCAGGTGGATGCCGATACCGGCCGTGATATTTACCTCAATGGTGACGGGGACGGCATCGATACCGATACATTTAGCCCCATGGACATACACAAGCATACCGTTTTTTTCCAAACATAGGTATTCCCGGCGTCAGGAAAGGGAAAAAACGGAAAAAAGTGGCGGAAAGGATTGAATGGTTTTACCTGAAACCGGCAATAATGGCCTGAAACCACTTATTTGAGCCAGTTTTCGGGGTTCTGCGGGGTGCGGCCGGACCAGATCTGGAAGTGGAACTGGGTCTCTCCGCCAATCGAATCGACCGTCCCGAGGGTGGTGCCGGTCTTGACCTTTTCCCCGCTTTTTACGGAAACGTCTTTCATCTTGCAGTAGAAAGAAAAATACTCTCCGTGCTGGACGAGGACGCACTGGTTGTAACCGGGGATAATGACGACCTGATAGACGGTTCCGTCAAAGACGGCCTTGACCGGCGTCCCGGGATCGACCGCTACGGTAACACCGTTGTTGAAAGGCATCTTGACGTTTTTGTAGACCGGGTGATTGTGGGATCCGAACCGTTCGACGACCGTGCCGGAGACCGGCCAGGGCAGGCGGCCTTTGTTCGAAGCGAATTCGGCATTCAACTTCGTGTCGATGGCGGTGCTGGTGCTTTTCCCCGCAGCCTTTTTCGAGGAACCCTTGGCGGAGGATTTCGAGGAAGCCTTGCTGGTTGCTTTCCGAATCAGTTCCGCGATCTCCCGGTTCAGCGCTTCAATTTCCCGGTTCTTCTTCTCCAGTTCCCGCTGGTATTTCTTCCGGTCGCGGTTGAGCTGTGCGATCAGGGTCTGTGATTCGGATTCTTCAACACGTAGAAGTTCCATATCCTTCTGGCGCTCCTGCCGGACGGTTTCCGCCCCGGATTTAAGGGCTGCAAGCGTATCCTTCTGCGCTTTCAGCAGCGACGTCGTTTCCTGGACGGCAGTAGCCTGACGGTTCATTTCTTTTGAGAATCCGCGCAGATAGGACATGCGCCTGACAGCCTGACCGAGCCGTTCGCTCGAGAGAAGATACATATACCAAATCCGTCCGTCCCGGCTTTTATAGGCGCTGCGGACGAGACGTTCATAATAGAGGGATAGCGTGTCGAGCCGGCGCTCCAGGACGTTAATCTCCGCTTCACGGAGGCGGATGGAATCGTTCAGGGCCTTGATTTCCAGATCGCTTTCCGCCAGCAGTTCCTTACGGTTGTCGATCTTCCTTCGGACAAGCTGCAGGCTGGAAAGGGCCTTGGCATTGCTGCGGGAGTTCTCTTTGAGCTGTCGGTTGATGACCTCGATCTCTTTTTGCAGGGCGGCTTTCCGCGTTTCCTGCTTTTGGGTATTCTGCGCGAAAACGAGGGCCGGGATCAGCAGGAGAACCAGTATCAGACAGCGTTTCCTTACCATTTTCCGACAGCCTCCAGTTTCTTTTGGACGTTTTCTTCGAGACGGAGGACTTCTCCGTTATTCTGTTTGATCGCCTGCATCCAGTAGACTTTGGCAAGATCGTATTCTTTCAGTTTGTACAGCACTTCGGCATAATGGCAGAGCATGACAGTGCTTTCCTTGCCTCCATAGAGCATCGCATGTTTGAAATAGGCCTTGGCCTCCTGGTCTTTTCCGAGCAGGTGGAGGATCCATCCATAGGTGTCAAGGTAGGTCGGGTTGTCCGGCTCCGCATCGATCGTGCGTTTGCTCATCTGGAGGGCCTTCTTGAGCTGTTTCCCGGACTTGCAGAGGTACCAGGCGTAATTATTCAGCACCGGAGCATAATTCTTGTTGATTTTCAGTGCCTTGTCGTAGGCCTTATAGCTGGCTTTCTCATCTCCGAGTTCGTGGTACATGTCTCCGATGGAAGACCATGCCCGAAGCACTTTCGCCGTATCGCCCGGGAAGCGTTCCAGCACTTTTTCCTCGTTCCGGATGACCGCCTCGAAGTCTTTCAGGTTATAGGCCGCCATGCTGTTGTATTCCAGGAACGCACCTTCGAGCGGGTATTTTTCAGCGGCATTTCCCGAAATGGCGCGGAGGGTCTCCCAGTCTTCCATATAGGCAAGGGCCTCTACATAGGTAGCGACGGCCGTGAAACTCTCCGGGTACAGTTCCATATACCGGGCAAGGCAAACTTTTGCACTGTCTTTCCGGTCCGTTGCGAAATAGTACATGCCTGCAGCAGAGAGGAATACACTGTCTTTCGGGTGTGCCTGCCGTCCAAGGGCAATCAGGCTGTCGTATTCGGCCAGGTTACGCCGCACGAACTTGGGATCCAGGGTGCGGGTCACATTTCCAAGGTAGACGGCTTTGGGCTGCGGCGAAATCTGGGCATCCCCGAAGAAACGCTTCAGGACGCCGAAGTACTGCGGATAGCGGCGGGTCGTCCGGTAGACTTCCGATTCTCCGAGAAGGGCGGGGACATAGTCACTCTGGATTTCCTGTGCCTCCCTGTAACTCGCCAGGGCAAGGGTATCCTTGAATTCGGACAGATAGTAATCCCCGATCATGGAAAGGACGGGTGCGGAAGCATACCGGTCGTTGTAATCCTGGAGAACCTTCAGCGCTTCTTCCGTCCGGTCCAGGGTGCGGAGGATTTCATAGCGGGTCGATACGGTTTGTTCGTTGACTCCCATCTGGTTCTCGATGGCGTCCAGCGAAGAGAGAGCCTTTTCGTACTGTTTCTGGCGGAGATAGAGGTTGAGGAGTTCGAAATGGACGTCATTTTTATCGGGGAACTCCTTCAGGATCTCCTCGTACATGCCGACGACCAGATCAGTTTCTCCTTTCTGCTCATAAAGCGAAGCCAGCCGCAGACGGTACCAATAGTTCTTCCCGTCCAGTTCGACGGCCTTTTTCAGATGCTCCTCAGCTTTCTCGAAATCTTTCAGTCCGATCTCACTCAGTCCGAGATAATAATATAGGGCGTCATTGTCCGGTTCCGCCTTGAGGAGGGTATTGAGAATCGTCTGTGTCTTGGCATAATCGCCGTTCTCCAGAAGGGTGACAGCATCGATCAGCCGGTTGTCTGTATTTTGGGCCGAAACGCCGAGGGATATGAAAACTCCCACGATCAGGCATAAGATGAATTTTCCCTGTGTCATTCGATAAATCGTTTCCGATGCTATGTACAAAAATAGTACATTTCAGAGAAAAAATTGCGAAATTTGTGCGGATAAGAAAAAAATTCGATTGTTGATGAAACGTTTTCAATGGAATTTGCATCTTATTACTTGGAACACGGAAGATTCCGGCGAAGGAGGAACTCCTGAAGATGAAAAACTGCTCGAAGCCTGCCGCCAAGGCGACCGCAGGGCACAGAAGCAGCTTTTCGACCTCCTGGCACCGAAGATGTACCCTGTCTGCCTGCGGTATATGGCAAACCGGGAATCGGCCCAGGATGTGCTTCAGGAGGGTTTTATAACCCTTTTCTCCAGGCTGGATGCCTACTCGGGGACTGGATCCTTCGAGGGTTGGGCCCGGAAGATCTTTGTCAATTCTGCCCTGATGCAGCTGAGAAAAACGGACGCATTGAAGGTCAGTGACGATATCGAAGAGGTAAGATCCCTCGCGAGCGAAGCCGTCACGCCGGTCCAAAACCTCGGTTACAAGGAAATCATGGAGCTCATCGGAAGACTCCCGGCAAGCCTGAGGACCGTATTCAATTTATACGTGATTGAAGGTTATACGCATAAAGATATCGCAGATATCATGGGTGTTGAGGTGGCGACCTCCCGGTCGAAATTGCAGAGGGCCCGTGTAAAGTTGCAGGAGATGATAAAGGAGTTAAAGTAAGAATGATGCAGGAATTTGAGAAACATATCCGGCTGATCATGCAGAATGCGGAGGAAGAAGTTCCCCCGCAGGTTTGGGATGCCGTGTCCAAGCATTTGGACCGCCAGTCTTCCCGGCCGCGTGTCGTCGCATTCCCCTGGAGGAGGTTCGCTGCCGCCGTTTCGGCTGCTGCGGCCATTGCTGCCGGGGTATTCCTGTTCCTTCCCAAACATTCCGCACCCGCCCCGTATTCCACAGCCGGCCTGACCCGGGAACCCGTCGAGGTCATCGTGCCCGGGCTGACTCCCGCCAGGGAGATCGCCCTCCTTGCAGACAGATCGGAATGGACCCCGGCCAACCCGGAGATCCTTTCACAGGAGACCGTACCTACGCCTTCTGAGGAGGGCGCCTCTCCGGCCGCGTCTCAAGCCCGTCCTTCTTCCGTTCCCGCTTCGGGAGAGGATCCGGATGAGATCAACCGCAAATTCAATGAACTGGCTTTCGAGGAAGGGCGCAAGACCTCCGGGACCCTGACCTATACAGTTTCCGGTAATGTCCTGAGTAACGGCAGTCCCCATAACGGACGCGCATCCCTGACCCGGATGATGACTTCATCCCGGGGACCCAGTGAGACGACTGTCTCCGATACGGATCCGTCCGGCGTCTACGGAGCACCTCTTTCTTTCGGCCTCGGCATCATGTATCCTCTTTCGCCCCGTCTTGCTATCGGAACCGGGCTGGTCTATTCCCGGCTCCCGAGAACGTATCACGGTACGTTCACCCAGGTTGAAAACGGTAAGGAGGTCAAGAGTGTGACCGGGACGATCGATAATGTCCAGCATTATATCGGTATTCCGATCAATCTGTACTATAAGTTCTTCGAAGACCGTAATTTCCGGTTCTATTCCTATGCGGGGGGAGCCGTTGAAAAAGGAATCGTCGACCACTACCGGATTTCCGGGACTTCTGAGGTTGTCAACTGGTCTAAGGTCGCGCCCGGCCTGCAGCTTTCTGCCGGTCTTGGCCTTGGAGTCGAATTCCGTCTCGGAGAGCATCTGGGCTTGTATGTCGACCCGAGCATGCGTTATTATTTCGAGGGTAACCAGCCGCGCAGCATCCGTACCCAGCAGCCGTTGATGATGAGTCTCGAAGTCGGTATGCGTTTCGGACTGTAAAAAACAGCGAATTCCGTAAAGAAACGTAAAAAACCAGTTCCGTCTCCGGTTTCAGCACTTTCTGATTCCGGGGTTTTTTCTATCTTGCCGGAAAAACACAGCAATGAAAAACTTTCTTTTCCTTTTGCCGGTCTTCCTGATTCTGGGTTGCCGGCCCGAATCCCTCCACTTGGCAAGAAACCGTTCTGAGACCGGTTCCGGAGACCGTTCCCGTCATACAGTCGATCCGGAGATTCCGCCCGCTTCTTATCCCGACACGCTTGTCTATGTCTCTGCCGTCGAATTCCCGGAAGACTACGACTGGCAGCGTGACAGTGCTTACGGAAAGGTCCCCTGCCAACTGTCCCTTTTCCTTGGAGGAGAACGGATTCTATCCATCCCCGCCGGTCCGGGTTCGGGGATCAGCCCGGATGCGGATCGTATGCGGATTCGGGAAGGGCACCTTTATACTGATAATCTGGACGGGACCGAAACGGTTATCCGCAGGGATGGGGAAGAACTTTTCCGATATCCCGGAAGGGAGTCGCTCCGGGGCTTCCTGCTCGTGGGCGGCAAGGTCCATACCCTGGGCCAGAATCTGGACGGAGCCGGTTTTGCCTACCGGATAGACGGGAGGCCCATCCTGCAGAAAGATGAGGGAATCCTGGTCGGGACGGAGGACCATCCGGCTTTCGAAGGGGGCGCTTTGTATGTCAGCAGCGGAAAAGTATGTTTCAGTTATACCCGGGAGACGACGCTTTCCCGGGAAATCATCCTCGTTGAGGATGGGAGGGCGACCCGCAGCGAGCCTTGTCCCGAGGCCCTCTGGGTCCATGACCAGCGTCTTCTGGACGGAGTCCTGTACCGGGTTGAGAAGCGGTCTGCCGCAGAGAAGGATCCTACCCTGGTCATGGATGGGCAATCTCTGTACCCTGATTTCTGGTATCGGGGCGATTCTCGGAAATGCCTGATTTTTCCCTCGGAGGGTGGGGCTGTGGTGTTAGGCTTCTCCCGTCCCAAGGGCCTTGATGTCCCTTATATCTGGATCCGGGGATCAGGCGTCCCCGTGGCAAGGCGGACCGATGTTACGATGCTTCTGTATGAGAAAGGGACGGTTGCCTATATGGCCCCCGGGGTGGCGGTCGTCGGAGAAAAGCAGATTTCTTTTCCCGGGAAGATGCGTCTTTATTCCCGGAAGTGCGCGGCCCTTCTCGATGGGAAACTCTATCTGGCACTGACGGGGGATCCCAACCGTTTGATCTCGGACGGAAAGGAAAGCGATATCCCGATCCATGGCTTTCTGACCGGGGTCAGGGTAGAAGTTCCTGAAAAAAGCGTATCTTTGTCTCCATGATCACTTATCCCAATGTCAAGCTGAATCTGGGTCTTCGGGTTCTTCGGAAGCGCCCGGACGGATATCATGACATCGATACGCTTTTTCTCCCCTGCAACCGGTACCACGACACCTTGGAAATCATCCGGGGCGATGACTGGAGCCGAACGTCTGCCGCGTTGTTCTCCCGTTACGTGCGTCCTGGCCAGCTCGTGCAGGGCATTTCTTCCGACGGGCGGCTGATGATCACCCTGGCGGGAAAGGATGGGATCGGATGGGACCCGCTGAAAGATCTGACCGCCAGGGCTCATGCCTTGCTTTCTGCGGATTTCGATCTGCCTCCGATGAAGATCTTCCTTGAAAAGGGATCCCCGGTCGGGGCGGGTCTGGGAGGCGGATCCGCCGATGCCGCCTTCGCCCTTCGGATGATGGCGGATCTGGCAGGACTCCCTCTCTCGTATGCCGATCTTTCGGCATATGCAGCCAGGCTCGGGAGCGATTGTGCGTTCTTTGTCTATAACCGTCCGATGTTCGGAAGCGGAAGGGGAGAGATTCTGTCCGATGCTCCCGAAGGCATTCTTCCTTCTGATCGCTACCGGGTCGAAGTAACGGTACCGGAAGGGATTTCCGTTTCTACGGCAGAGGCTTATGCCGGAATCGTTCCCGGCGTTCCGGCCGAATCCGTACGGGAGATTGTCGCGAAGAGTCCGGAACAATGGAAGGGACTGCTCGTCAATGACTTTGAGCAAACGGTCTTTGCGATTCACCCTTCTCTTGAAGCCATCAAAGAGAACTTCTATAATCAAGGTGCCATTTACGCCTCCATGTCGGGAAGCGGCTCCGCCGTCTTCGGGATTTTCCCTCTTTAGATTTTCAGCCGGATCCGGAATCTTCCCAGAAGGGCGGCGATTCCGAGAACGAGTGCGACGTACGCGAGACAGTACAGGACGCCGACCCATCCACTGAATCTTCCCCATAGATTCAGCCCGGTCATCGAACAGAATCCTGTCAGAAGATAGGGAATCATATACGTAGTCAGTGTCGCCGTTCCCGCAGGCTTGATCAGGCGGAACCAACCGGTCCAACCCTTGTCTTCCAGCATTCTGAGAAGGGTATAAAGCACGACGCAGGGAGCCATCACCCAGAGAACCCAGGGCAGGGTGGCGAGGTTTTTCGAAGCGATGAAATAACGGTGGGCGAAGAAACCGGCCCCGATCAGAGCGGCTGCGACCGCGAGAGAGACTCCGATGCACGTCTTCCGGCTCCATGAGGGAGCGTATTCCGCGCTCACGACAGACAGAATGATTCCGCCCATCGCAAGAGCGTGGTGGGCTCCGTTGTCCAGCCGCAGTACATCGCGGAGACGGTCGAAGACGTTCGGCTCCGGAAAATCGACGATCGGATGGCCGCTGCGCATCCCTGTACTGAGTATGCAGAGAAGGACGAACCCCAGCCAGATCCCCAGAAGGATCTTCAGGTTATCCCTTGCCAGCAGGTAGGCGGTGGCGCAGAAAAGGTATGCCCAGCCGATCAGTCCGAGAATTCCCCACCACTTCGGGGCGAAGATCCCTCCTTCCGGGGTCCGGTAGCGGAGCGCCATCCATCCGAGGAGCACTACACCTGCGAGGCGCAGGATCCGGGTCCATTTCCGGCCTTTCGGATACTCATTCCAGACAAGGAAAAAGCCGGTCGTCATCAGGATCAGGAAGAGATTTCTCGACTGGGGGCCGAGTTGAAGTCCGCTGCCGGCATTCACGGAAAAAACGCCCATGACAACGAGGGCGAACCCCCGTTTCAGGATATGCCAGAGGGTGGATTCGGCGCTGAGGCCCTTTCTGAATCGGTTTTCGATTGCATAGGGGATGGACATTCCCATGGCGAAGAGGAAGGCCGGGAAGACATAATCGGAAAGGCCCATGAAATCCTCCGTCGTCTGGCTGTGGAGGAGCCAATGGGGCATGCCCTTGATCGTCCAGAGATTATTGACGAAGATCATGAGCACCATGGTCAGTGCCCGGAACATGTCGATGGCGAGGTTTCTCCTCCCGAAGTTCCCGATCTTCTCCATGCTATTTCAGGGGAACAAGTGGGACCGTCCCGGGGATGCTGTCATCCGGCGGTGCCCCGTGGAGATAGATGATCCGCTGGTTCGGGCTGCCCCGGAAAAGGAGGGTTGTGTCGCGCTGCTCGAGAATGAACGGGCCATCCACCAGGACGTCCAGATATGGAATCATCTGCGAGAGGGATGCGTCCGCCTGGATTTCTTCCAGGGTAAATCCCGTCCAGCACCAGATTGTCTTTCCGGTTTCAGCCTTGATCCGTCGGGCCAGTTCCGTAAAGGCTTCTACTTGATAGAAAGGATCTCCGCCGGAGAAACTGACGTTTGAAAGGGAATCGGCTTTGATGATGTCCATGATTTCGTCAATACTCATCCAGCGGCCTCCGTCGAAATCCCAGGATTGGGGATTATGGCAGCCTTTGCAATGGTGCGCACATCCGGCGCAATAGATTGAAATCCTGAAGCCCGGGCCGTCGGCCATCGTTTGCTCCAGGATTTTCAATACTTTGATTCTGTCTTTCTCCATCGGCTATTTGTGTACCACGCGGTCGTGGAGTTCTGCCAGTTTTCCGGAGTTCCAGCGGTTGGTCGTACCGACGAGGTAGCCGGTAATACGCTGCAGCGTGTCGATATGGTGACCGTGGCAGTGCGGGCATTCGCGCAAGTCGTCATCGGCATTCTCAAAGCCACAGTCGAGGCAGCGGTTGCGGTTGTGGTTAACGGAGCCGTATCCGATGTCGTATTTGTCCATCAGGTCGACGATATTCATGATCGCCTCCGGGTTGTGGGTCGCGTCGCCGTCGATTTCGACATAGAAGATATGACCCGCATTCTCGTATTTGTGGTAAGGCCCCTCGATCTTCGCCTTATGCTCCGGCGTGCAGTGGTAGTAGACCGGAATGTGGCTGGAGTTGGTGTAGTAATCCTTATCGGTAATGCCCGGAAGGATGCCGAAAGTCTTCTTGTCACGCTTGGTGAACTTCCCGGCGAGTCCTTCTGCCGGGGTGGCGAGGAAGGTGAAATTGTGCTGGTAGGTCTCTGCGTAGCCGTTGATCTTCTCGGACATGTGGGAGATGATCCTGAGGCCCAGTTCCTGCGCTTCGTCGCTCTCTCCGTGGTGCTTGCCGATCAGGGCGATGAGGCACTCGGCCAGACCGATGAATCCGATCGACAGGGTACCCTGGTTCATGACTTTTTCGATCGTATCGTTTTCATCCAGTTTTTCACTTCCGAGCCATAGACCGTTCATCAGGAGCGGGAACTGCTTCTTGAGCGCGGTCTTTTGGAAATCGAAGCGCTCGTTGAGCTGCCTTGCAGCGATATCGAGGGCCCAGTCAAGGCGCTGGAAGAACTTTTTGATACGGGCATCCTTGTCCGTCTCGCCCATGCATTCGATGGCGAGCTTGACGATGTTGATTGTCGTAAAGGAAAGGTTGCCGCGTCCGATTGACGTCTTCGGCCCGAACCGGTTTCCATAGACACGGGTACGGCAGCCCATGGTTGCGACTTCGTGGATGTAGCGCTTCGGATCGTCTTCCTTCCAGGCGTCGTCCTGGTTGAAGGAAGCATCCAGGTTGAGGAAGTTCGGGAAGAAACGGCGGGCGGAAACCTTGCATGCGAACTTGTAAAGATCGTAGTTGCGGTCTTCCGGGAGGTAGCTGACACCTCTCTTCTTCTTCCAGATCTGGATCGGGAAGATAGCCGTCGATCCGTTGCCGACGCCTTCATAGGTTGTATTGAGGATCTCGCGGATGATGCAGCGGCCCTCAGCGGACGTATCGGTTCCGTAGTTGATCGAGCTGAATACAACCTGGTTTCCGCCGCGGGAGTGGATTGTGTTCATGTTGTGGACGAACGCCTCCATTGCCTGGTGGACGCGGCTGACGGTCTGGTTGATGGCATGCTGGAAAGCCCTCTCACGACCCTGCAGGCCGATCAGGTCCCGCTTGATATAATCGTCGATCTTTGCGGTCTTCAGATCGCTGTAATCTGCGTTGGAGAGGGAACTGATCTGGTCGATTTCCTCTTCGAAGGTCTTCCGGACATACGGTGCCAGGTAGAAATCGAACGCGGGGATCGCCTGTCCCCCGTGCATCTCGTTCTGGACGGTCTCCATCGAGATGCAGGCCAGTACGCTGGCCGTCTCGATCCGTTTTGCAGGACGGGATTCGCCGTGGCCGGCCTTCAGTCCATGCTCGAGGATCAGGTCGAGCGGGTGCTGGATGCAGGTCAGCGACTTGGTCGGATAATAGTCCTTGTCGTGGATGTGGATATAATTGTTCATGACGGCAGCGCGGACGGGGTCCGAGAGGAGACACTCGTCGACATACGTCTTCGTCGCCTCGGAAGCGAATTTCATCATCATGCCCGCCGGGGTATCTGCGTTCATGTTGGCGTTCTCACGCGTGATGTCGTTGGCTTGTGCACCGATGATCGTTTCAAAGATCTCATTGGTCTTAGCCTTTCGGGCGAGGTTACGCTTGTTGCGGTACCGGATGTATTCTTTCGCTACTTCTTTCCGGGGACTGTTCATCAGTTCCATCTCGACGACGTCCTGGATTTCTTCGACCGTCATCTCTTCTTTTTCGAGTTTGGAGATGGCGCTCGCGATTTGTGCTGCGAGAACGATATCTTCTCCGTTCTCCGTGACATCCATCGCCTTGAGGATGGCTGCTACAATCTTCTGATTGTTGAAATCGACTCTTCTTCCGTCGCGTTTAAGTACCCGCTTTACCATGGTTATTGAGTGTTGGAGACAGCGCCGGCCTTGCAGGCCGGTTGCCCAGGTTTATGTATCTGTAATTTGGTCTTGTCTTAAGTCGGGGAGCATGCGCCCCTCTTCCGTCAGCAAATATAGCAGATTTGTATCTTCGTTGTTCGCTTTTTAAGAGGAAAAGTTATCAACAATACGCGAAAAATCCTGTTAATTCGCTGATTAACAGGATTTTAAATTGTTATTTATTTTAGAATTATTCTAAATTAGAACATTTCTGTTTCCTTTGGGAGGAAGTTTTCAACATGGACCGCTAACCGACGACCCAGACCAGGACGTGACGCTCGAAAGTGATATATTCGAGTTCGAATTCTTCTTCGTCTTCGTCTTTGTTGATGAAGGTTGCTTCCAGTTCTCCTTCCCCGCGCGGCCGGAACCGCTCGATTTCAATCTGCTCGGCAAAATCGAGGTTGTAGACGGAGAGCCGTTTGAAGATGGCTTCCTTTGCGCACCAGTAAATCGCGAGCTGCTCGTTGCGCTTCTCATCGTCGAGGTCTTCGATTTCGTCTTCCGAGAGCGCTTTTTTCTCTACGACGGAGAAGTCGCGGTCAAGCGATTCAATGTCGATGCCGACGTCTTCCTCATCATGCAGGATGACGGCGACAAAGCGGTCCGTATGGGTAATGCTGATATTGATCGGATTGTTCTCGATATACGGCTTTCCGTTGTCATGATGGCTCAGATAGACCTTGTCGTCGAACATCGTATTGAGCAGGGCGCGGACAGCCAGCCGCTGCTTCCGCATCGACTCGCTCTTGATAAACGAGATTTCTTCCATCTCGTCCGTCGGAGTAGAACTCAGTTCTTTGAGTTCTTCTTCGGTTTCCGTGATCTCCCACACGCCGATCTCGGCTTCGTTTTCTAATTCCCTTTTAAGATATAGTCCCATATTAAAAACGTTCGAACGATGCATGAAACTCCACCCGGTATCCTTCTGGGATGCCGGGGCAACGGTTTAGGAATGTTCGCAAGTAAGGGTCGTCAGAACCGACGACCGTCATAAACTGTTGACCAGAGAGTGCCGAACTGGGAGGCTCCATACAATTTCGTTACATTTAACGATGCAAAGATAATGATTTTTGTTATCTTTGCAACGCTTTTAGCTGACAGTTAATTAAAATTCATTTATAGTATTATGAAATTCCTTACTGAAGAGAAACTCGTCATCGTCGGCGCAGCCGGCATGATCGGATCCAACATGGTCCAGACTGCAGCGATGCTGGGTCTTACCCCGAACATCTGCCTGTATGATATTTTCGAGCCGGGGCTCAAAGGCGTTCTCGCCGAGATGGACCACTGCGCCTTCCCGGGCGTAAACATTACCGCGACGATCGATCCCGCCGTCGCTTTCAAGGATGCGAAGTATATCATCTCTTCCGGCGGTGCTCCGCGCAAAGAAGGTATGACCCGTGAAGATCTTCTGAAGGGAAACTGCCAGATCGCCGCCGAGTTCGGTGACAACATCAAGAAATACTGCCCTGATGTCAAGCATGTCGTCGTTATCTTCAACCCCGCTGACGTAACTGCCCTTACCGCTCTGATCCATTCCGGTCTGAAGCCCGAGCAGCTCACCTCCCTTGCCGCCCTCGACAGCACCCGTCTGCAGGAGGCCCTGGCCCAGGAATTCGGTGTCCAGCAGTGCAAGGTGACCGGCAGCTATACCTACGGCGGCCACGGCGAAGCCATGGCGGTTTTCGCCTCCAAGGTCCAGATTGACGGAAAGCCCCTCGCCGAGATGGGTCTCAGCGAAGAGAGATTCGCTGAAATCAAGCACAATACGATCCAGGGTGGTTCCAATATCATCAAGCTCCGCGGCCGTTCTTCCTTCCAGAGCCCGGCCTACAATGCCGTCAAGATGATCGAGGCTTCCATGGGCGGAGAGAAATTCACCTGGCCTGCAGGAACGTACGTCTGCAACGAGAAATTCCAGCATGTCATGATGGCGATGCCGACGGTCATCGACGCGACCGGTGTTCATTATTGCAATCCGGAAGGTACGGCCGAAGAAATGGCTGCACTCGAGGCTTCCTACGAGCATCTCTGCAAGATGCGTGACGAGATTATCAGCCTCGGCATCATCCCGGCTGTCTCCGAGTGGAAGAAATCCAATCCGAATCTCTAAGTTTCTTTTCGTGAAACAGAGAGCCGGTTCAGTGATGAGCCGGCTCTTTTTTTTCTTTTTTTATGTATATTTGTGAAGAAACCCGATTATTAGCGCTCTTATGACCCTTCGCAGTCTTCTCTCCTTCGCCGCGACTCTTTTTGCCAGCGTTACCATTTCCGCACAAGATTTCGGAAACATGACTTCTTCCTTTACTCCGTACCCGGATGTCAAGACGCCTGTTTCCCGGCCGCCGGCAGGATATAAACCGGTCTACCTGTCGACCTTCAGCCGCCATGGCAGCCGTTATCTGCTGTCTGCGGATACCTATGAGATTCCGCTCAAAGCGCTCGAAGAAGCAGGCAGGGGAGGCTTCCTGACCGAAACGGGGAAAGCGCTGCTTGCCGATGTCAGGGTCCTGGCTGAAGATGCCCGCGGCAAATACGGGACCCTCCTTCCGCGCGGTGGAAGGGAGCTCCGGCATACGATGGAAAGAACCGTCTCCCGCTATCCCGGCATTTTTTCCGGTAAGGATTGCCGGATTGATGTCTATTCTTCCCAGCGCCACCGCTGTCTGATGAGCATGGCGTACAGCCTTGATGCCATTACGGCGGCCAACCCGAAGGTCGTCTATGACCGGCATAGCAGCGATTATATCCAGGATAAGGTATTTACGTCTTTCCAATCCGTCGCGCTCTCCCGGAGCGGCTACCTGCGGGATTATGAGCAGGAAAAATTGGACGCTTTTGCAAACGATGCCCTGCTCGACAGGATCTTTACCTATGATGATAAGCAGAAGGACCGGTATCTGTCTTCCGAAGGCCGGAAGATGCTGCCCCTGTATCTGTGGAAGCTTGCCTGCGAATCCCAGCTCATCGACGGACTCGGTATCGACCTTTTCAACTATTTCTCTTATGAGGACTTCCGCAATGTATGGCAGATGCAGAACCGGATGGAATACTATGCCATCGGTCCCTCCGGTGAATACAGCGAGTTCTTGCTGGACCAGGCTTCCAGTACGCTGACCCATATAATTGACTGTGCGGAGGATGCGCTCGCCGGCGGCCCTTACCGGGCGACGCTGCGCTATGGGCACGATTCCCAGTTCGGTCCGCTTGCGGCCCTGATGCTTTTCGATGGCTGCTGCCAGGCGGCTGACGACCCGACCCACCCCGAAACGGTCTGGGTATGGGACCGGATCTGTCCGATGGGCGCGAATATCCAGTTGGTCTTTTTCCGGAAAAACGGGACCGACGATATCCTTGTCAAAGCCCTTCTCAATGAGCAGGAAATGCATCTTGTCGGGATCGAAACCGATCAATGGCCTTTCTATCACTGGAACGACGTAAAGGCTGCCTACCGGGAGCGGATGGACCGGAATCCTGATTTCAACCGGGGCGGCTGGGAGGTCGATACGGTCCAGGAAGGCTTGGTTTACAAGCGGTTCAGCGGAAAAGAATCCATTTCGGGGGCCCATCAGATCATCAATGCCGTCGATGTCGACCTGAACAATCCGCGCTATGCGGTAAAGTTTTCGTACGAGGACCGGATTTCGACTTCAGACGCTTTCAAGAAAGCCGGCGCCGTCGCGACGGTCAATGCGACTTATGAAATAGCCTCGGTATTCATCCGGGTCGACGGAACGACTTATCACAATATTGAAAGTGACATTGTTCCTTTCGCCGGGGCCGTCCCTCAGTGGAAAACGGACAGTTCCATCAGTACGGATGGGCGCCGGGTAACGATTTCCTATACCGGAAAGGGCCTTTCCCTGGAGGAGCAGAGAGCCGCATTCGAGGCAATGGAGGATCCGAATGTCTTTACCAGTGCCCCGATGCTGATCGACAATTACGTTCCGGTCGGTAAGTATTTTGCGACGAGCAGCCTCTCAAAGGAGCAGATCGAACAACTCAGTTATGAAGATCCCCTCCGGCACCAGAGCGTCCGGCATCCGAGGACCGCGGCGGCCCTTACTGCGGACAATCACCTGATTCTCATCGTGGTAGATGGACGGAGACCCGGTCTGGCGGAAGGAATGAACGCCTTTGAGCTTACCTCTTTCCTGGAAGAACATTTCCATCCGGTCCATGCCATCAACCTCGACGGAGGCGGCTCGACGGCCCTTTGCGTCAAGGGGGAAGGCCATCCCGAAACCCATGTCGTCAACTATCCTTCCGCTTCCCGTACCTTCAGACATGACAAGGAACGGAAAGTTCCGACTCATATCCATATTGTTGACCTTCAGGCAAATCACTGAACCCTATGTCCCCACTTTCCAGAAGATCCTTCCTGAAATCGGCAGCCGCAGCCGCTGCCGTCGGAGCAGTGCCCGTCCTCGGAACCGGTTGCTCATCCCGTCCCGTCTGCCCTCCGCCTCCCGGCGGACGGCTCTCCATGCGATTCTATCCGCATGATAACGAACTGGCCCATACCTTTACGATTTCCGGGTTCTCGCGGGATGTGACCCATGCGGTCCTTGTCGAGATCTCCTATGAGGGGGTAACGGGCTACGGCGAAGCCGCCCTTCCGCCGTACATGACAGGTCAGACGGTTGAAACCGCTTCTGATTTCCTGAGGAAAGTCGACCTGTCCCGCTTCAATGATCCTTTCATGACAGACGATATCCTCGATTACGTCGACGGGATCGCCCCGGGCATGAGCTGCGCTAAATGCGGGGTCGACATTGCTCTCCATGATCTCATCGGCCGGCTCTGCGGGCTCCCGCTTTGGCGGATGTGGGGGTATAATCCTGATAAAACGCCGTGCACCTCGTATACAATCGGAATGGACACCCGGGAAAAGATCATCGAAAAGACTCTTGAAGCGGAGCCGTACCGGATCCTGAAAGTCAAGCTCGGATCGACGGAGGAAAACGACAAGATGATCATCTCGACGATTCGGGAAGTCACCGACAAGCCCATCGTCATAGACGCCAACCAGGGCTGGAAAGACAAGTACTATGCCCTTGATATGATCGGCTGGCTTCAGGAACGGGGAATCCAGATGATCGAACAGCCGATGCCGAAGGATGTCTACGATGACATGGCCTGGATTACCGAGCGCAGTCCTTTGCCGACCTATGGAGACGAGTCGTGCCAGCGTCTGGAGGATGTTTCCCGGCTGAAGGGCGTCTTTTCGGGAATCAATATCAAACTGATCAAGTGTACCGGACTCCGCGAAGCCAATAAAATGATTACAACAGCCCGCAGTCTCGGAATGAACGTTATGATCGGCTGTACGACGGAGACCTCCTGCGCATGCAGTGCGGCGGCCCAGCTTTCTCCGAAGGTCGATTTTGCCGATATCGACGGAAACCTTCTTCTTTCAAACGACTGCTTTGACGGCATGAAGGTCGTGGACGGAAAAATTACCTTGAACGATAAACCAGGAATAGGAGTAACAAAGATATGAAAATCAATTCTTTACTTTATGCAGCGCTGACTCTTTCGCTGCTGCTTTCCGGTTGCGGGACCGGTGGCGGAAAGAATGAACCCCGTCCTGTCGGGGAAGAATGGCCCGAGGGGGATCCGAAAGAATACGGATTGGATGCTGGGGAATGCAAGACGCTTGAGAACTTTCTGATTGACAGTACGCATGCGACGGGCGTGCTGATTCTCGGCAGCGGGAAGGAGATATTCTCCTTCGGCGCCCTTGACCGCTTGAGTTATATCGCGTCGTGCCGCAAAAGCGTGCTGGCGATGATGTACGGGAAATATGTCGAAAACGGGACCATCGACCTCTCAAAAACCTTGGAAGAACTGGGCGTTGATGATATCGGAGGCCTTCTTCCGATTGAGAAAAAGGCAACGGTCTTCGACCTGATCACCGCCCGTTCGGGCTGCTACCATCCTGCTTCCAATTCCGGGGACAACACCAACAAGCCGGAGCGGGGAACGAAGCAGCCAGGGACCTATTTCCTCTACAATAACTGGGATTTCAATCTCGCCGGAGCTCTTTTCGAGCAGTTTACGGGGAAGGATATCTACGATGCTTTCTATGAGGATATAGGACAGTATATCGGGCTTCAGGACTGGAACCGTGAGGTCCATGTCAAGGGCGGCGATCTTTCTGTGTCCCGGTATCCTTCTTACCACTTCCATTTTTCAACACGCGACATGGCACGCATCGGGTATCTGATGCTCCGCCACGGGAACTGGAACGGGCGCCAGATCGTTTCCGAGGACTGGTGCAAACGCATTACGACCGAGTATTCTACCTGGGAAGAAGTCAATGAATCCTACAACGAAGAAGGGCGGTACGGCTATGGCATGATGTGGTGGCTCTTCGATGACAAGAGCAAGGACAATTCTCCGCTTCTCCACGGAGCCTATACGGCCCGCGGGGCGATGGGACAGTACATCACAGTCATTCCGGAGCTCGATATGGTCATTGCTTTCAAGACGGACCGTATATACGGCCGGACGACTTCCCATAAGACCTATCTCAAGTTCCTGGACCAACTGCTCTCTTTTGTTGGGACAGACCGGCCTTAGAATCTGTTAATAAGCGTTTTACCAAACAGTTGCAGGATGAACAGAAGATACTTCATTTCCCTTCTCGCGGGCATTATGGCAGCCTGCGGAGCGAAAAACAAGATAGAACCCGACCCGGAAGAAGACAAACCGGTGGACCCGAAACCGCAAGAAGGGGAGACCCTCAATGGAACCCCGATCAAAGAGGGAAACAACCTTGTCGGTGTGATCACGGATTCGGAAGGGAATCCGGTCCGGAACGTCGCCGTGACGGATGGCTTTCAGTTTGCCGTGACCGATATGAACGGAGTCTATCAGATGAAGGCGGATCCGCGGAGTACCACCGTCTCTTACAGCCTGCCTTCCGGGTATGCGATCCGGCAGGATGCTGCGACCCATCTGCCTTCTTTCTTCCAGAAAATCAACCCTTCTGTCGTCAACCGGAAGAACTTTTCACTTGAGAAACTGACCGAAGCGGGGAGCGCCTTTTCTTTTGCGGTCCTTGGGGACATACATATCCGGAGTGCTGCAACGGCGGCGCAGTTCAAGGACGGTGCGATGCGGAAAATCGGGGATTATTTCCGGGATAATCCCTCAAAGGGACCTGTGTTCGGTGTGAGTCTCGGGGATATCATCAACAACGCAAAGGATCTGGAGACCTTCGGCTTTGCGAAAAGCGCGCTGGGAAGTGCGGAATGCGGGTCCGGTAAGTTCCTTCCTTTTTTTGCCGTCATCGGAAACCATGATCATAACGCCCGCCTCGGAGATTCTTCCAAGTCCGGATCCGACGGATTCGATCACGGTACGGAGGCTAATTTTACCAGTACCTTCTGTCCGACCTGCTATTCCTTCAATGTGGGGAAGGTCCATTTTGTCGCTCTGGACAATTTCATCGCCAGGTCCGAGCCTTCCAGCAGCAACACGGCCCTGCCCGCAACCGGGCACAACGGCCTGAGCGACGATGTCTACAAATGGCTTATCCGGGACCTGGCTCTCGTCGACAACAAATCTTCGAAGATGGTCGTGATTCTCCAGCATTGCCACATCCGGGGATTTGCCGAGGTCCCGCACCGCGAGGATATGGTCTCGCAGCTTGCGGAATTCCACAGTGCCTATATCCTCTCCGGCCATGCTCATATCTGCGAGAGCTATAAGTATAAGGTGAAGGCAAAAGGCGGCCAGCCTGTCATGGAGCGCATCCACGGCGTTCCCATGGGCAATTTCTGGTACTCAAATTATGGCCCCGACGGCGCCCCTGCCGGGTATTATATCTACCATGTAGACGGGAACGACTTCTCCAGCTGGGAGTTCCGGAGCGTCCAGAATCCGGAAGACCAGATGCGCGTCTATGATTCCAACGATGTCTATGACAAGGAGTCGGACTGGTCCCACCAGTATGCATGGAGCCAGGAATCTCTCTTCGCCGGCGGGAACTTCCTCCTTGCGCATATCTACCATGGCGACGAGGATTGGGAGGTCAGCCTGGAGCATGACGGCATTTCTGAAAAGATGACCTTCGCCAATAAGCGGATCTACGATTATTGTGCCCACAGTCACCTCGCCAATGACGGCATTTCCGGTATCCGGACCAACTGGACCTATCATTGGGACCGATCCGAAAACTGGTGGTACCTGAAACTGGACCGGCCGGCCTCGGAACTCAAGGGTTGGAAAGTAGTCGCCAAAGCGAAATTCCCCGGCAGTCGCGAGACCAGAACCTATACCTGCGATAAGATTACCCGGAAGCTCTCGGAATAGTCCGGGAGTGGGTCGTCAGAACTTGTGATGCGTGAATTCCAGGTCGTCTTTCGAAGGGAATTCCGGGAAGGGAGCGTGCGGCTCGGTCTGGTACCAGTAGGAGACGCTTGAGATATCCGACCGCTGTCCATAATAGCGTTTCCCTCCGTTTTTCCCCCTTCTCCATCCGAGATCCTGGACCGTCACCTTGAGATCCTTGTCGAAACGGATGGGGTCCATAATGTGCCACCGGTACATGCCGAACGAGATGACGGCCTGATACAGACCGTCCGGACGGATGACCTGATGCAGGCCCGAATACGGGGTTGTAAACTCGACATATTTCCCGCCGACATCGAAATTGTAGGATCCGCAGATATAGTCTTCCAAGCCGGTGCCGCAGATTGTCGGGTATTCGGTATCTCCGTCCATATAGAACTTCATCTCTCCTTCTCCCCACCATCCGTCGTTGGTTACCCTCCAGGCGAAATAGGTGCCGACATACTGTCCTTTTCCCTTGATTCCGTCTACGAGCGTATGGATCGACCCTTCTGTCGGGTTGGAGCGCCGGAACTGGGCGTGGAAGTACGCCTCGTCTTTGGGTACGTCGGTTAGGGTATAATTAATCTGATAATAGAGCCGGGTCGGTACGTTGTCGATATTCTCATACGTAATTTTCGCCTTTTTGCGGAAAGGCATCTTCCAATAGCAGTTGAAAGCCCGTCCCGGATTGACGCAGACGGCCAGGGAAGAAAGCTGGGCATACCGGTTGTATGCACTCGCGAAGAAATCTCCGACGGGGCACTCTACGGAAGGTTCCTTTTCGTCATCCCAGTACATCCGGATAATGGAAAAACGCCAGGTCCCGGTCGGGGTCATCCAGATCTGCTGGATCGCCCCGGGGCCTTCAATCTCGGCGAGGGTTACCGTCTCCCCGGGCTGGATGTCGATATACGGATTGACTTTCCATCCCTTTCCGAGGTCTTCGGCAGCAGCGTGGGCGTTGGCTTGGTTGACTTTGCCCTTGTCCTTGACCGGATCGGCCATGGCGCCCTTTCCGGGGGCTCCGGTGAAGTTTTCGGGACTGATCGAGCGCGTCTTGGCGTTGGACAGCCGGGAGAGAGTCCCCATATTCATGTCGAGCCCGTTGAATTCATACTTCTGGGCCTGGGCTCCTGCGGCGAGGAGGAGGGCTGCAAGGAGAAGAATCGTCTTTTTCATAAGGTATGATGTATTATAGTTTGTCAGCATACCACCGGTTGAGGGTGTTGTCGGGAGCAACGAGCGCAATTTTGCAGAACTTTCCGCCCGGGACCTGGACCTGAAAGCTCTCCTGGGAAGCTTTAACTTCTCCGACAAGGGTCCATTTCTCATGGCCGGTATCCTTGAATTCATTGCTCTCGGCAAGATAGACCTTTACCGGGGCTTTTTTGTCAACAGCAGTCCATGTTACCGTTACCGTATCTCCGTACCGGGCAAGGTCCATGTCGGTAATGTCGATGTCCCCGATGAAGGGAATGCCGTCCCGTTCGATGGCGACCTCAAAAGGGACTTCAAAGTCCAGGAAGCGGCAGACGGAGGGATTGATATCGACCATTGATGCCTTACCCTTCCGGAAGTATTTGTTGACCTTCGCGTTGGTCGCGATCCATGTCTTGCGTTCCCGGGCGGACTGCCCGCCATGCCTGTATCCCTTGACAGCCCTGCCGTGGTCCGTCGTAACGACGATCAGCCAGTCCTCGTCAAAATGCGCCTGACGGTACTGGACGGCATCCCAGACCCGTTGGATCTGCTCTCCGGCCTTGCGGACGGCCTCGTCCATCTCCGGTCCGTCCCCGTACCGGTGAGCCGCATCGTCTGTGTACCAGAGGTAGACCCAGCTGAGGACCGGAGCGTCGTTCCGGATGCTTTCCGCTGCCTCGCGGGAAACCTTTTCGTCGTAATCGAAAACATGCAGATCATTCTCCTTTTTCGGATAGTTTACCTTGTCGAGATCATATCCGTCGCGTACATAATCGATTGAAAGGTAATCCGTTTCCGGCTTTCCGGCACCGATAAGTACGGTCCGGTTGTCCGTCCAGCTAGAATAAAGGCCCGTCGTGACGGGCTCTTTCTGGGCCTTGGCTATACGGAAGATACTCCAGTAGTGATAATTGGGAGACTGCTTGGAATTGCCCCAGACGTTGTGCTTGTTGACCCAGGTCCCTGTCAGCATGGTATTGTATCCGACGGCTGAAATCGTCGGCGTCTGGCTATAAGTCCCGACCTCTCCGCCGACATAACTCGGCCCCAGGGCGCCCCGCGATGCAATGTCATACAGGACCGGGACATGCAGCCTTTCAACGACATCCATCGGGATTCCGTCGACGATGATGATAACGGCTTTTTTCTCTTTCGCCGTCAGGATCCCCGCTGAAGCGAGCGAAATCAGGATTAAACAGAGGATTTTTCTCATTTTACAGGGTTTTTGCAAACAGGCGCAGGGTCTTTGTATACATGTCCGCACCTGCGTAGGATTTTCCGATTGCGTGGGTGACATTCTTGTATGTCACGACCTTGACATTCTTTATCCCGGCTGCGGAAAGGGCCTCGCGGTAGCGGCGGGGATTGTCCGTTCCGATGGTAATGTCGGCTGTGCCGGTGAACAGAATCACCTTGTAAGACAAGCCTTTCTTGGTTTCAGCTATCTTTATGGGGGAGAATTTGTCGATATAATCAGGATCCCATCCACTGAAGAATACGTCGTAACGCTGATGCTTCTGCACGTTTGATTCGGGGGCGTAATTATTCATCGTATATTGCAGGTCATAGGCTCCATACCAGCCCGCATAAGCCTTGGTCTGAGGAAAATGCATTGCGCAGCAGGCCGAAAGATGTCCGCCGGCGGAACTGCCGACGAACCCCACCCTGTCGGGGTCGATGCCGAACTCTTGAGCCCGCGAGAATACATATTCGACAGCGTCATAACAGTCGTCGACGGTATCTTCCATCCGCACTCCGGGAGCATTGGCGAAGGAATACTCGATACTGACGACCGTAATTCCGTACTTGCCCGCAAGGGTTTTGCAGAAATCGGCTGCTCCTTTATAACTTCCTGCAACCCAACCGCCACCATGGATGAGAAATACGACAGGTGAGTTGCTCCGCCCCGACCGGTATATCATCATGGGTAGGTCCTCACCAGTCACGCTTTTCTTATACACAAGGGTTTCGGGAACAATCTTTTTCTTTGCGGAATTATTGTACGCCGGCACCTTGGCTTCATATGGGACGAGTGCCTTTGGAAGCAGATAGGGATCGCCTGTCAGAGCCTCATATTTCTGGGCGTCTTTTATCGAGTAACTGCCGTCACCCTCCTCGATCAGGACCATTCCGTACCGGTTGTAAATGGTAGCTGCCGTTATAGGCGTCAGGAAAAAGGCCGAAACGACCAGCGCCAAAAGGAGTACTCTTAAAGATCTCATTTCATATAGGTTTTAAAGCATTTCAAATATACGTAATTAAGAGTACAAAAACAAAAGCCAATTTGCTGTCTGGATGACTGGACTTGAACCAGCGACCTCCTGGTCGAGACACACTGGATGGAACGCTACCCATGAATGATTGCTCATCCATATGCTGTTCAAGGTCCTTTTTCCTAATATCTGATGACCGTCGATATGACCAGCGCTTCATAGTGCAGATGGTCCTGGATCTGGATGCGAGAAATTGATCTTGCTGTTTGCTTCATTCTTCGAGTTTGCTATTTCTCATAGACTCTTTCAATCGTTGAAATTGAGGCTCGCATAAAAATTGGGAAAGGATGAAGGCTTGCAAGGTGTCTTTCGGAAGAGGGCAATCGGGGCAAAGGACAAAATCCTTATTAAAATGATTAACGATTGTATCGATATCGCTCAAGGATACTTGAGTCTCATAATGATTGTTTAAGAAATAATAAACATAATTTGACAACAGAAACGTCTTTATTTGCAACAATATCGAGGCTTTTTTGTCCAATTTGATTAAATAATCACTTAGACGTTGCTGAGATTCTGGATTATCAATAAGACAATCATACGTCCAATCTATAATCCCTTCCGATCCACATTCATCTCCTCCGTATTTAACTTCAAAAAATCTTATAAGATACAGATAGTCTTTCTCATTTTCCAGTAATTGGTCTTGATATATTGATATAAGATACTCAAGGACTGAAGAATCAGGAATCTCTCTAAAATATCGCTCATATTTCTTCTGATTAAACGAAGATATATCAGACCGGCAGCCAATGGCTGCCAGTCCGACAAAAACACAAATAATTAAAAAGATCTTTTTCATCGCTAAAGATTTCGTTTCGCGGTTCCTTTTGCTTTTAAAGAATACCTCTGTTTGACGAAAAATAGAATAAAAAGAAAGATTGTTATTAGTAAAGCCGAACATGCATTTCTTGACAAAGAAAAAATAATCCGGTTAACAATTTCGCTGACAAAGTCAAGTTGGGAAGATTCACTATCATTTAGCATCTCTTGAACCAGCATTTTGCATGCAGTGATTCTTTTATACCAAAAACCCATCAAACCAATGGACGCTGCTAGTATAAACAATTTCCACTTTCCCGCAAAAGGAAGACTAACGAATAACACTATTAGACAGAATAGAAAAACCAGATTTGTTGTTATATTATGCAAGTTAGATAATTGTGAGAGTAAATCTTTTGTTGGGGCACCTCCTGTCCCCAAATAATACAAATCTAACGTTTTTAAATCTTCAGCAGATAATCCATTATCTATTAATAGTAGAATTCCGAATACTCCGCAAAAGACACAAGAGAAGAGAATCATTATTGAAAAAATTCTTTGCACTTTATTCTTCATCATTAGTCTCTAGTTGATCAATTAACCGCTATAATGGAACAGAGTATTCTTCTCATGATGTTTTTGCCATTTCTGCAAAAATACCAAATTATCGGAGAAAATCCGTTCTCCGGTATGGGAAAACTACAGTCCGGCGACGCCGGTTACGATCGTTCCGATGCTGAAAAAGAGGAAAAGGCAGCAGCAGAGGCGCGCTTTCGTATCCCTTGCCAGTCAGTTATTGACTGACCACAAAAATAGCAACGAATTTTTGCAACCCGGTTGCAAAAAAGTTCAAATAGTTTTGGGAAAACCGTTGGGTTTAGGCATCATTATTAACGGACCATGTAATATAACAGGAACTTGAACGAGACCGGTAAACAGCTTTTAATTGAGATTGTCAAGGGGAATCTATCTGCATTCTCTGTCCTCTTTATGCGGTATTTCCCGAAGGTAAAGGGATATATCTTCGCATTGGTAAATGATGAGGAGATTGCAAAAGATTTCGCGCAGGACATATTCGTGTATGTCTGGGAACGCCGTGACCGCTTGCTTGAAATCGACAGAATAGAACCCTATTTATTCCGGATGGCCTCCAATATGGTCCTGCAATATATCCGTCATAAAAAGGTTGTGGCGGATTATATGGCCAAAAAATCCTATAGCCAGACGCGGAAGGAAGTTTTCTCGTCCGCCGATATCGAATCCGATATCGATGCCAACGATATGGCCCTGCTGATCTGGCAGTATGTGGAGGCTATGCCCTCGCGCCGTAAGGAGATTTTCAAGATGAGCCGTTATGAGGGAATCAAAACGGACGAAATAGCGGAAACGCTCGGAATCAGCAAAAAGACCGTCGAGAACATGCTGTCTCTTGCCCTTTCCGATATCAGAAAGTTTGTTGAAAAGAATTCATAGCATATGAATGAAGATTATCAGGACATGGCTCAGCGCCTGAAGTGGCTCACGGATGATCATACGGGGAAAGAAGAACTGGATTCCGCACTGAAAAGAATATGGGATTCGGTGCCGGAATGTCCCGAAGAGGATACTCTTGAATCCCTGCAAACTGTGTTAGAGATCATCAAACCCCACCAGGAGCCGGAATCAAAAAGAACACGGAAATCCGGATGGATGTATGGCTTTGCAGCCATGCTCCTTCTTCTGCCTGCGTTGTGTGGCCTTTCCGTCAAGTTAAATGAGATGAGGTTGAAGGCAGACAATGAATTGGTGCGCTGCGTCGTCCAGCCGGGAATGATGCAGAGGATTGTCCTGCCCGACGGAACCAATGTGACCCTGAACGCAGGCAGTTTCCTTTCTTATCCGCGGTCTTTCCGCAACAATGACCGGTTGGTCAACCTCGTCGGCGAAGCCAGTTTTGACGTTGCCCATGATGCCGAGCACCCTTTCATTGTCCAAACTCCGAAGTTCTGCGTGAAGGCTCTGGGAACGAAATTCAGCATCCTGGCGGACCAGAGCATATTCCGGTCCACGACGACATTGGAAGAGGGGAAGGTGGAGATCAGCAGTCTCCTGGACCCGGAGAAAACATTCATTCTCCATCCTGATGAGCAGTTCAGTTACGACAGCCGGCTGAAAACCTATCATGTAAGCCGGGTGAATTCTGCCAGGGAAAACGACTGGACAAGCGGAGCTCTCTACTTTAATGAAGATTCTTTGAACGAGATTCTGGAGAAGGTCGGAAGGATGTACGGCCGGACGATCGTGAATCTGGTCAGCGATGATGATTCGAAATATACCATGAGTTTCCCGAAAGGGGAGAGGTTTGAAAAGATCATGGACGTCATCAGCATGACGGTCGGCAATATTGAGGTCATCCGACAGGATGAATCCGTGATCGTAACGCTGAAATAACTTTAACTAAATCATATACAAATGTTATCACTTAATTATGTTAAGCAAGCAGCGTTATCCTGTCGTGGGAAAATGCTGTTTCTGATGGTGGCATTATGGATGATCTCGATCCCATCCATTGCCCAGTCCATCCGGTTCGGGTCCGGAAGGATGACGATTCAGAAAGCGATCGAGACCATCGAGAGCCAGACCCGCTACCGGGTTTCCTACAACAATTCAAAACTCGATGTGACCAAAGAAGTCCCGACGGCAATCCCGACCGGGGCCATCGAAGACGTCATGCCGGTCATCCTTGCGCAGACGGGCTATTCCTATCGCATGGACGGGAATTACATCGTTATCATTCCGCAGACCGATGCTGCAAAAACGGTAAAGAATACCGTCGTTTCCGGTGTTGTTACGGACGAGAGCGGGGTTCCTGTTATCGGGGCCGGTGTCGTTGAAGCCGGAACACATAACGGTACGATTACCAACGGGGCGGGTCGATTCTCCCTTCCGGTAAAAACTTCCAATGCAACGTTGGAAATATCCTGCATCGGTTATAAGACCATCCTATACCCTGTCCAGGGCGGCAAACCCGTTTCCGTCGTGCTCCATGAAGATACGGAAGCACTTGACGAAGTCGTTGTAGTCGGTTTCGGCACCCAGAAGAAGATTAACCTGACCGGTGCCGTGGCAACCATCGATTCCAAACAGCTCCAGGACAGACCGGTCCAAAACCTTACGCAGGCTTTGCAGGGTCAAGTCCCGGGACTCAATATCAATGTGACCTCCGGTCTTCTCGATTCGAATCCTTCCATGAATATCCGTGGAACAGGGACCATCGGAACCGGCTCGACTGCCGCCCCGCTGGTTCTCATTGACGGTGTGGAAGGGGACCTCTCCATGATCAATCCCCAGAATGTTGAAAACATTTCGGTCCTTAAGGATGCCGCCGCTTCTTCAATTTACGGATCCCGGGCTCCGTTCGGTGTTATTCTCGTGACGACCAAAAAGGGCGAGGCGGGGAACTCCCGTGTCAATTATAACAACAACTTCCGCTGGAACGGACCGACCATGATGCCGGAGTCCATGGACTCTTATAACTTCATCATGATGATTGACCAGGGCCTTATCAACTACGGCTCTTCAAGGTACTCCAATGATGACCGCGTACAGCGTATCAAAGATTATCTTGCCGGTAAGATTACGACAGTCAATGTCATCGATCCCAAAGACAAAACGAGATGGGCTAACCCGAACGGTTACGGCAACGCCAGCAGCGACGTCTACCGTGATTATTTCAATGACTGGTCTTTCTCGCAGGAGCACAATCTCAGCGTAAGCGGCGGCAGCGGAAAGGTTTCCTATTATATCGGGATGGGCTATATGGACCAGAACGGTCTCCTCAAACTCGCAAAGGATTCCTTTAAGAAATACACCCCTTCAGCACGGATTGACGCGCAGATCAACGACTGGATCCGTGCAACTTACAGCACCCGCTTTACGAGGACCGACTATGGACGTCCTACCGTGATGAAATCCAGCTACTTCGAGAACTTGGGCCGCCAGAATTTCCCTTGGCGTTCCGTCTATGACGACAATGGTTTCATCCAGCAATCTTCTCCCGCCCTTTCCCTGATTGAAGGCGGTCGCAGCAATACCCAGCACGACAAATTCGACAATCACGGCTCCCTCGAGTTTGAGCCTGTCAAGAATTGGGTGACGACGGTCAGCGCCGACTACAATGTCGAGACCCGTGAAGAGAGAGCCGTCAGCCTGAAGACCTATAACCATGACGCCAACGGCAATCCTTATATCCAGACCAAGACCGACAAGGTTCAGGAAACTTTCTGGAAACGTAATTTCTTGACGTTCAATGCCTATACGACCTACTCTTTCAGCCTTGGCGAGAAGAATAACTTCAAGGTCATGGCCGGTATGCAGTATGAAGATCTCAAGTACAAGACAAACACCCTTTCGAGAGTCGGTCTTATCATCAATGATCTTCCGGTCATTGACCTGACCAACGGTCTCGATTACAACGGGACGGCTCAGGTCCCTGTCGTCGGCGGATCGGATTCAGAATGGAAGACAGCCGGCTACTTCGGACGTCTCAACTACGATTACGACGGCAAGTATCTTTTCGAAGCCAATCTCCGTTATGACGGATCTTCCCGATTCCGCTCTGAATCCCGCTATGACTGGTTCCCTTCCTTCTCTGTGGGTTGGAATGTATCCCGGGAAGAGTTCTGGGAGGGAATCAAACCATATGTGAATCTCCTCAAAATCAGGGCTTCATACGGTTCTCTCGGTAACCAGAATACAACCAGCTGGTATCCCACCTATTCTACCCTTACGCTGGGTACATCCACCGGTAAATGGCTCCAGAACGGCGCCCTTACCAATACGGCGGCGATGGCCGAGCTGATCAGTTCGTCCCTGACATGGGAGACAATCAAAACGCTCGATGCCGGCATCGATTTCGGAGCGTTCAACAACCGTCTCACTGGATCCTTCGATGTCTATAACCGTCTTACTCTCAATATGGTTGGCCCAGCCCAGGAACTGCCGAACATTCTCGGAACCGCCGTGCCGGTTACGAACAACACCGACCTTAAAACCTATGGTTTCGAGCTTACGCTCGGATGGAGGGACCAGCTCAGCAACGGTCTGGCATATGGCGCAACCTTTGTCCTTTCGGACAACCAGACGATCATCACCCGGTATCCGAATGTGACGAAATCCCTCAATACCTATTATGAGGGTCAGAGGCTTGGAGATATCTGGGGATATGAGACCATCGGCATCGCAAAGTCCCAGGAGGAGATGGACGCCCACCTTGCATCCCTCTCTCACGGCGGGCAGGCATTCGGTACCCGATGGGCAGCCGGCGATATCATGTACAAGGATCTCAACGGTGACGGACAGGTCAGTGCCGGTTCGTCTACGTATGATGATCCGGGCGACAGGAGAATCATCGGCAACTCTACTCCCCGGTTCCGCTATGGACTCGATATGAACGCTTCCTGGAAGGGATTTGACCTCCGGGTGTTCTTCCAGGGCGTCGCAAAGCGTGACTGGTGGACTTCTTCCTACGCGTTCTGGGGATCTCCGAACGAGAATATGTGGTACATGATCCCGCTTGTCCAGCAGGTTGATTATTACCGGGCAAGCGCGTACGACGATCTTCCGGCCAATACGGATTCCTACTATCCCCGTCCAATCATTTCATCCAAGAACAATGCGGCCGGTTCATACAAGAACCAGCAGGTCCAGACCAGATATCTTCACAATGCGGCGTATCTCCGTCTTAAGAATGTGACGTTCGGTTATACTCTCCCCGGCCGGATCTCCCAGAGTTTCAAGGTTTCCAGCCTCAGGTTCTTCATCTCGGGCGAGAACCTCTGGACTCTCACGAAACTGCCGGAGATGTTCGATCCGGAAGGCATCGACGGAGTCAATTCCGCATCGGGTCTCGGTTATCCTATCATGAAGACCGTTTCCGCCGGTATCAGTTTGACATTATAATTTTGGAGGAGAAAGAATATGAAATCATTATATAAGATCAGCGCTATTGTTCTCGGTTGCATCGGATTCGCTTCCTGCAACCTGGACCTCCAGCCTACATCCACGATTTCTCCCGAAGTCTATTTCAACGAGGAGTCGCAGCTTCAGGCTTATGCCAATAATCTCTATACGGATATACTTCCTTCACACAGCGGGTATGGTTACGGCTATTTCGGCCGGGATGCCCATACGGACAACCAGCTTGCCTATCAGGCCGCTCTTTCGTCCAAATATACCGACAACGAATGGAGGGTTCCCCAGAAGGATGGTTCCAACTGGAATTTCGAGAACATCCGGAAATGCAACTATTTTCTTGACAAGGTCCTTCCTAACTTGGAAGATGGAAAAATAACCGGTTCGGCAGCGAATATCAAGCATTATATCGGAGAGATTTATTTCCTCCGCGCTTATGCTTATTTCACGAAATACCAGCTTTTTGGAGATTTTCCGATCGTGACGACTGCCCTCAATGATGATCTGAAGGAGCTGACCCAGGCCAGCAAGCGTTCTCCGAGAAACGAGGTGGCCCGTTTCATCCTTTCCGATCTTGACAAGGCCATCGAGCTGATGGCTGCGAATCCGGACTCGAAGAAGACCCGCATCAACAAGGAAAGCGCCCTACTTCTTAAGTCCAGGGTAGCCCTTTATGAAGGAACCTTCCTCAAGTATTTCAAGGGAACGGCTTTTGTCCCGAACGGATCGGGCTGGCCGGGTGCTGAAAAAGACTATAACAAGGGTTATCAGTTCCCTGCCGGCAGCATTGATGCGGAAATCAATTGGTTCCTCGAGCAGAGCATGGCGGCTGCCAAGACCCTGGCGGAGTCCGTTGCCCTGACGCCCAATACCGGTGTCCTCCAGCAGACGACCGCGGATGCGGCCAATCCCTATTTCGATATGTTCGGCGATGAGAACATGACAAAGTACAGTGAGGTTCTTCTTTGGAGAGAATACAGCCAGACCCTCGGTATTTATCATGACGTGCAGGAAACAATCCATACCAGCAGTTACCAGAATAGCGTGACAAGGGGACTCGTGGACGGCTTCCTGATGGCGAACGGCCTTCCTATCTATGCGGCCGGAAGCGGCTATAAGGGAGACGATTATATCGCAGACGTCGTTGAGGGCAGGGATAACAGGCTCCAGCTTTTCCTTAAGGTCCCCGGGCAGAAGAACTATCTCCACGCTGATGCGACGGGAGACAAGGCGGTTCCGGTCGAGCCTTATCCTGAGATTACGAACAGCGCTGCATACAGGACAGGTTATTCCCTCCGGAAGGGCGGAAACTGGCACCAGAAGTATGTGAACAACGGAAAGAATTGGACGGGATGCCTTGTATTCCGTTCGACAGAGGCGCTGCTGAATTATATTGAGGCATGCTATGAAAAGAACGGATCTCTTGATGCGACGGCTACCCAGTATTGGCAGGCGATCCGCTCCAGGGCGAAGGTCTCTACCGATCTCCAGGCTACGATTTCCGCAACCGATATCTCAAAGGAGGCTGCGAATGACTGGGGCGCCTATTCCGCAGGAAAGCTTCTTTCGGATCCGACCCTGTACAATATCCGGCGTGAGCGCCGTTGTGAACTGATGGCGGAGTCGCTCCGGTGGATGGACCTTCAGCGTTGGCGTTCCCTCGATCAGATGAGAACCCAGGGATACCATATTGAAGGTTTCAAGATCTGGGGACCGATGCAGCACTGGTATGACAATGCCAGCGGAGAGTCGACCCTGATTTCCGGCCTTGACAACCCGAAGGCATATGTTTCTCCGAAGGAGAGAAGCCTTTATTTCAGGCCCTATGAAATTGTCGGGACGAGCCCTGCTCTCGATGGATACAAATGGCACATGGCCCATTATCTGACGCCGATCGCCATTCAGGATATGCTGATTGCCTCAGACAGCGGCGATATCTCTTCTTCCACGATCTATCAGAACCCGTACTGGCCGACTGAAGCGGATCAGGCCGCGATTCAATAGTAGTTCTTACTAAACAATTGGATGAGGCTGACTAAAAATCTTTTTAGTCAGCCTCATTGTTTCCGCCCGGCTCCGTCCTGTCTGATGCCGTGTTTTCGAGTAGATTCCATTGCACTTTGACAAGAAATCGGTCTCCTTGGAGTTTCTCTCGTCAAAGTGAATTCTTTTATTATTCGGGAGAGCACTTTTTTATTAACTGTTTGCGCTGTACCCTTTGTCCTTTTTAGGACAAAGACTTCATGTCAAGTTACTGAATACCAGGGCGTTATCCGGCACAGCCACACAAACAGTTACCGACTGACAACCTCCAGGTCATCGACCAATAAAGTCCAATATATCTGTTGAAGTGAAGCGCCTCCTGTCTTCATTGCGATGAAACGGTGAATGAACGAAAAAAGCACCTGCGTTCCTGCAAGTGCTTGATTGTTAGTGGTCTGGATGACTGGACTTGAACCAGCGACCTCCTGGTCCCTAACCAGGTGCGCTACCAACTGCGCCACATCCAGAAACGCTTCCGTTCGGAAGAGGACTGCAAATGTATACATTATTTTGCATAAAAACAATTTTAATTTTAAATTTGCAATCCGTTTTCGGGTTTTATCGGGGTGTGGCGCAGTTGGTAGCGCACCTGGTTTGGGACCAGGGGGTCCCGTGTTCGAGTCACGGTACCCCGACTTTAATGAGTGAGCACTTACAAAAATGTAGGTGCCTTTTTTGTGGCGGATAAGTAACTTTTTGTGCAACTAATTGTGCAACTACAAAAAGGAAACACCCCACAGAATAACCTGTGAGGTGTCAGTGTGATTCCGTTGGGATTCGAACCCAAGACCCACAGCTTAGAAGGCTGTTGCTCTATCCAACTGAGCTACGGAACCATCCGTAAAGGACTGCAAATATAGCAACTATTCTCAAACAAGTCAAGTTTTACGGGCAAAACCGCCGGTTACGGAGCGCGGAAGATGACTTCAAGCCCATCGGAGGCCGGCTTGAGCGGGGCTGGCCAGTTGTGCCCGACCGGCTCCTTGTGCAGGCTTCTGGCCATATGGGTAATATAAACAGGCTGGCCCTCCGGAGGGGTGTAGCGGCCGTATGCACTCAGCATGTGGACGGTCCTCAGGACGGTCGCGACGCTTGAATGGGCAAAGATCCGGAAATCTTCGTCAAGGTCTATCCCCATCGTTGATTCCATGATGAGTCCTGTAATCGGATTGCCCGGCTTGACATGGGGATCGATGCCGGCGAGGCGTGCGGCGATGGCGGGAATTCCGCCGGTATCGGTTGCGTACATGATGCGGACTCCGCCTTTTTCTATCAGGTACATGAGAGTCTGCTCATGGATGTCACCCGTAGCATGGTTGGCGGGAAGGGCGGTAAGGGTGATATCCCCGACGGGGATCCGGTCTCCGACCCTAAGCGGGAAAATCTGGGGAACAGGCAGTCCGAGAGCCGTGGCTGCGGCATGCAACTCGCCGATGGCCCGCTGGATCCAAGTCTCGCCTACGTAGATCTTGCCGGGTTTGAGTTTGATCGCGGCGGAGGGGTTGTAATGGTCTCCATGGGAGTGGGTATAGAAAATCGCTTCGGGAGAGAATCCTTCCGGAAGCATATCCTCGGAGGCCGGGGTAAAATCGATAATAACGCGCTTGTCCAGCAGGATGCTGGAATGGCGCCGGTCTTCCGGGTGATCCGAGCGGCGTTTCCCGGCGGCACCGGTGCCGAGAAACTTAACGGCGAGGGAAGTGTCGGAGGCGGTTCGCTGCTGGGGGGAAGGAGAGGCGGCGAGGGCGGAAACCCCACCGACGCCCGTCGCAAGGGCGGCGCTGCCGCCGATTCTCAGGAAATCTCGTCTATTCATATCGAAAAAGGTTTTCTCCTTCAAAATTAAGGATTCGTTTTTCCATTTGCAAGGTTTTTTCTTATCTTTGTGAGTAAGTGTGCAAACCCTATAAACATTTTACGTATGGCAAGTTTAATGAAAGAGTTCAAGGACTTTGCAATGAAAGGCAATGTCATTGACATGGCTGTCGGTGTAGTCATCGGCGGTGCGTTCGGCAAAATCATCACCTCCCTGGTGAATGATCTCATCATGCCGCTGATCGGTGCCCTGATCGGGAATGTCGATTTCACGACTCTCTCCGCCACTCTCCGTGCTCCGAAGCTCGACGAGGCTGGTGAAGTTGTCAAGCAGGCAGTTACCCTCAATTATGGCAACTTTATCCAGGTAACCGTTGACTTCCTTCTTGTCGCCCTTTCGATCTTCCTGGTAATCAAGGCTATCAACAAGGCCAAGGAAGCCGCGAAGAAGCCGGAAGCCCCCGCTGAGCCCGAAGCTCCGGCTCCGAAGCCGGACGATGTCGTCCTCCTCGAGGAAATCCGCGATCTCCTGAAGAACCAGAAGTAATTGAAGATTCTGCTCTTTACGACGCCCGGGATTGTTTTTCCGGGCGTCTTTTCGTATCTTCGCACAAAGTATCCTTATATGAAGGCTTTGCTTACCGTCCTGGCTCTCGCTGTCTTTTCCGTTTCCCTGTCCGCCCAGCAGGTCGATTCCCTGCGGCTCAAAGATGCCCATACCGTGACGGAAAAGCAGATGAACAAAGGATTCGTATCCAGCGGTCTCGGCGCGCTCAGCGGCCAGTCTGCGGGTGTAACGATTACCTCCGGGGCTAACCGGGCCGCAATGCTGAGTGCCGTCCGGGTGCGGGGAACGACGTCCCTGACCGGCGGTAACGACCCGCTGGTCATCATCGACGGGGTAACGTCTGATCTGAGTACGCTGGGAACGCTCTATCCGGGTGATATCGAAAGCTTTACGATTTTAAAAGACGCATCTGAAACGGCCCAGTACGGATCCCGGGGCGCCTCCGGCGTCATCCAGGTCGTAACGAAGAAAGGCCAGGGAGGCCAGTTCCGTATCAGTTACGACGGGACTGCGGGTTTTGAATCGGTATGCAAGAATCTCGACATGCTTTCCGCGGCCGGTTTCCGGGAATGGAACCGGTCCATGGGATACCGGTTCATGGACCTTGGGTACGACAGCGACATGCCCGCCTCGATCCTCCGGACGGGGTCGGTACAGAACCACCACATTGCTTTCAGCGGCGGCACGGACGATGCCCACTACCGCGCGTCCATCGGCCTGCAAGACCATAATACCGTCGTCCGGACGAACGCCTACCGGAATTACTCGGCCAAGCTCGATATCGGGCAGAAGGCCTTCGGCGGCAGGGTAGAGGTCGATCTCGGTATCTTCGGATCCCTCCAGTCCGCGGCAGAGTTGCATGATATGCAGCATCTTTTCTATTCTTCGGCCGCCTTCAACCCGACCTTCCCTACTGGTGCCAATGCGGACGGCTCCTATTCGCAGATCCCTTCCGCGAGCCAGATCAACCACCCTGTCTCTCTCCTGGAGAAGAGCTACAATACCGAGAACGCGCACTTCAACACCCATGTCCGGACGCTTCTCCGTCTGACGGACCGGCTGGCCCTGACGGCATTCGGCTCCTATTCGGTCAACTTTGTCGATCTGTCGCACTTTTTTCCGACCATCGTATGGTCCCACGGCGAGGCCTACAGGGAGTCCGTCAAGACCAAGGACATCCTCGGAAACGTCAGCCTGGACTACAAATGGACCCGGGACCGTCATGACCTGTCCCTGACCGCCCTGGCGGAAGCCCAGCGCACGACGACGGACGGGTTCCATGTCACGTCGACGGATTTTTCCACCAATGTCTTCGGTCAGGCAGCCCTGCAAAGCGGGGCAACCCTGCCCTGGGAGGGCGCCGGATCTTCATGGACCGACCCCCGGATGGTATCCTTCCTCGGCGGGGCGACCTACGGCTTCGCCGGAAAATACAGTCTCTCGGTCAATGCCCGTGCGGACGCTTCTTCGAAGTTCGGAAGCCGCCACCGCTGGGGCTTCTTCCCTTCGGCCTCCGTCTCCTGGAACGCGATCAAGGAACCCTTTTTCCGGGACATCGCCTGGCTGGATAATCTGAAATTCAACGCCGGGTACGGCTATTCCGGTAATCAGGATGCTCTCGGTCCGTACAATTCCATGCAGCTGGTTATGCCCGACGGAATCGCTTACTATGAGGGGGCTCCGCTGACGGTGTACAATATCGTCCGGAATGCCAATCCGGATCTTCGCTGGGAGGTTCGGACAACGGCGAACGTAGGCATGGAAGCCGCTTTTGCGCGGAACCGGATTGTTTTCACTGCGGAATTCTACTCCTCACGGACCCGTGACATGCTTTATCTCTATGACGTCAGCGTGCCGCCCTTCGCCTTCGACAAACTGATGGCGAACCTCGGAAAGATGTCGAACCGGGGTCTTGAATTCGGCCTCGGCCTGACCCCTGTCGAGACCCGGGATGCGCAGCTGAACCTCAATTTCAACCTCTCCTTCCAGCAGAGCCGCCTTGTCTCGTTAAGCGGCTGGTACAATGATACTTATATCGAAGCGCCCTCGATGTCGCCCATCTCGACCCTGAACGGCGCCGGATTCCATGGTGGCTACAACGATGTGGTCTACCAGATCGTCGGAGAGCCGCTTGGTGTTTTCTATCTGCCGCACTGCACAGGGCTCGTCCCGAAGGGGGACGGAACGTATGGTTACGGGATCGCCGACCTGGACGGAGACGGGGAGATCAATGTCTCTGACGGCCACGACCGTTATATCGCCGGCCAGGCGACTCCGAAGGCCATGCTCGGTTCGAATATCAGTTTCCGCTACCGGCACTTCGATATCTCCTGCCAGGTCAACGGCGCCTTCGGCCACAAAATCTACAACGGCACGTCCCTGACATATATGAATATGGCCTCGCTTCCATTCTACAATGTCCTCTCCGAGGCACCCCAGCGGAAGATCTCCGATCAGGAAGTGACGGATTACTGGCTGGAAAAGGGAGATTACCTGAACATCGACTACGTGACCGTCGGGTGGAATCTTCCCCTTTTCGCCTCTCTGGTCAGGAACATCCGGCTTTCGCTTTCGGTCAACAATCTGGCGACCCTGACCGCCTATTCGGGCCTTACGCCCATGATCAACAGTTTCGTGGTCAACGGGACCCTGGGACTGGACGATAAGATCAGTTTCCCCGTCTACCGTACGTACACCATGGCCGTCAGCATTCAATTCTAGGAGGAAAGATGATGAGAAAAGCGATTTGTATCCCTGCCGCCCTGCTTCTGCTGGTTTCCTGCAATTCCTTCCTGGAAGAGCATCCGCGTGACCAGAAGACGGAAGGAGAAGTCGTGACCGATGCGAAAAACCTCTATCTCGCAACGCTCGGGAACCTCTACAGCCTCTTCGGCGGCGCTGAGGACAGCCAGGGAATCCAGGGCACGTACCGCGGCCTGTACGATTTCAATACCTTTACAACGGATGAGGCGCTGATTCCGACTCGCGGCGGCGACTGGTACGACGGTGGATTCTGGCAGCGGCTCTACCTGCATACCTGGGAGGCGGGAGACAGTTACCTGAATGCTACCTGGAACTATCTCTACAAGGTCATCGTCATGGCAAACCGCTCCCTGCAGACCGTAGCGGAGGCCGGAAAGTCGGGCATGATCGGATCCGAAGAGGAGGCATCCCTGACCGCCGAGATCCGCGCAGTGCGGGCTTATTTCTATTATTATCTGCTCGATATGTTCGGCCGGGTTCCCATTGTCGATCGGCTCGATGCGAATATGAATTCCCTGACCCAGTCTTCCCGGAGCGAAGTTTTCAACTTCGTCCGGAACGAGTTGCTGGAAAGCCTTCCTTCCCTGTCTCCCCAGAAAAGCAACGTCCGCGGCGAGTATTACGGGCGGATGACCCGACCCGTCGCTCTTTTCCTCCTGGCGAAGCTCTCGCTCAATGCTTCCGTCTGGCTGGATGATGACTGGACCGACGGCAAGGGCGCGATGGCTCCCTTCAGCCTGACGGTCTTCGGGGAAACCTTTACGGATCCGATGGATGCCGTCATCACCCTTTGCAAGGAACTCTCTTCCTATCAATATGTCCTGGAAGAGAATTATCAGACCAATTTCGATGTCTATAACGAAGGGTCCCGGGAGAATATCCTGACGATTCCGATGGATAAGCAGACCCTCCGGACGCAGAACCAGAATATCTTCCGCTCCCGCCATTATGACCATGCCGCCGCCGTCGGAGGCTGCGGCGAGAACGGCTCTTCGGCGACCCTCGAGGCGATCCGCTCCTATCCGGAGGGCGATCTCCGGCTCAATATCAATTACTGGACCGGTGCAGCGACGGACCTCTCCGGTGCCCAGGTCTATCTGTCTACCGGGGAACCACTTGTCTATCAGCCCCTTTCCGTTGCCTTGGACCTGACCGGATCCCCTGATGAAAAAATCGCCGGGGCGCGTATGAAAAAATATGTCCCGGATCCCAACGCCGCCAAGGACGGAAAACTCATGGACAACGATATCGTTATTTTCCGCTACGCCGATGTCCTTTTGATGGCCGCCGAGGCAAAGGTCCGGAAAGGCATGGACGGGAGGGCGGAGATCAATGCGGTCCGGACCCGGGCCGGAATAGCCCCCCTCGAAAACGTTACGCTGGACGACATCCTCGCCGAGCGCCTCCGCGAATTTGCCTGGGAGGGGCTCCGGCGGCAGGACCTGATCCGTTTCGGGGCGTTTACCCGTCCGTACAGTTTCCGCCCCGCCCTGCCGGACGAGGAGAACGGGTTCACGACCGTATTCCCGATCCCGTCCAATGCGTTGACGCTTAATCCGAATCTTACACAGAACTATGGATATGAAGATGAATAGAATCATTGTTTTGCTGGCCGCTTTGCTGGTCGCCTTTTCCGCCCACGCCGCTGAAAAGCTCGAAGTCGGAAAAACAACGGTAGAATATGCTCCGTGCCCCGTGACGGTAGGAACGGAGCAGCCGGTTTTCGGCTGGCAGATCATTTCTTCGAAGTCCGGTACGGAGCAGAAAGAATACCGTATCGTCGTCGCCAGTTCGAAAGAGAAGCTGGCCTCCGGGAAATATGATCTTTGGGATTCGAAAAAGATATCTTCGGACCGTTCCGTTGCCGTCCCCTATGGCGGGCGGGCGCTGGAAAGCCGGCAGGAATGCTGGTGGAAGGTACTGGTCAAAACCAACCATGGCAAGGCGGAAAGCGAACCGGCTTTTTTCCGGGTGGGCCTTCTCGATTCCCGTGAATGGTCGGGCTATTGGATCGGGACCGCTTCGGAAAAGGATCATCTGACGGATCATGTCAAGATCCCTTCCCGTTATCTGAGAAAATCCTTCCGGGTCGATGCGAAAATCATCCGGGCGACCCTCTATATCTGCGGACTCGGCAATTACGAGGCTTATCTGAACGGCGAGCGGATCGGAGAAGGGGAAGTGCTGGCTCCGACCGTATCCGAATACGACAAAACCGTCTATTACAATACCTACGATGTAACCGATCTGATCACGACGGGACGGAACGCTCTCGGTGTTGTGCTTGGCGGCGGGCGCTATACGTCCATGCGGATGGGCGCCCAGGACAACATCCCCGGCATCAAGCACTATGATCTTCCGAAACTGATCGCCCAGCTGGAAGTGACATACAACGGCGGAGAAACCGACGTCATCGCGACCGACGGAAGCTGGAAATGCACGACCGACGGACCGATCCGCTACAGCAGTGAATTCGATGGAGAACTGTACGACGCCCGGGCGGGACTTTCCGATTTCTCCGCTCCTTTCTTCAATGACCGTAAGTGGCGCGATGCGTCCGTCGTCTCCGCCCCCGTCGGAACGCTGACCCCGCAGCCGAATCCGAATATCCGGATCCAGGACCGTCTGACTCCCGTTTCCGTTACCCGGATCGGCGACCGGTACATCCTCGACATGGGCCAGAATATGGTCGGGTGGCTGCAGGTCAAGGCCCATGGCGCACCCGGAGATACCCTGACGCTCCGATTCGCCGAGTCCCTCCAGGAAGACGGCAGCCTCTATACCGAAAACCTCCGCGCTGCGGAAGTGACGGACCGCTATATCGTCAGGGATCGCCGGGATTTTGTATGGCATCCGACTTTTACCTATCACGGATTCCGGTACGTCGAGGTCTCCGGTCTCTCTTACAAGCCCCTGGAAACCGACTTCGAGGGGCAGGTCTTCTATGACGCGATGGAGACGAGCGGGTCTTTCGAGACCTCGGACGAGATAATCAATACCGTTTATGCCAATGCCTTCCGGGGTATCCGCGGCAATTATCGGGGCATGCCGACAGACTGTCCCCAGCGGGATGAGCGGATGGGCTGGCTCGGCGACCGTACGACAGGTTGTTATGGCGAGAGCTATCTTTTTGACAACCATCTTCTTTATGCGAAATGGAACCGGGATATCCGGGAGGCTCAGCGCCCGAACGGACAGATTCCCGATGTCTGCCCCGCCTATTGGTCCATGTACAGCGACAACATGACCTGGCCCGGTGCTTTCCTGACGACGGCGGACATGATCTGGCAGCGCTGGGGCGATACCCGTCCGATCCGGGAAGGGTATGACGCTATGAAAAACTGGATGGCTTATATGAAATCGAAGTACAGTGATAACGGAGTCATCACCAAGGATACCTATGGGGACTGGTGCATGCCGCCGGAATCTCTCGAACTGATCCATTCCAAGGACCCGTCCCGGATTACGGAAGGCGCGTTGCTCTCGACTGCTTTCTATTTCCGGTTCTGTAAGATGATGGCCCGTTTCGCGGAGGTGTCCGGCAACAAGGACGATATAGCATATTTCGAAGAAGAAGCAGCCCTTACCCGGAAAGCATTCAATGACAAGTTCTTCTTCAAACGTCTCGGCTACTATTCGAACAATACCGTCACCGCCAATATCCTCCCGCTGTATTATGGAATCGTGCCTGAGGGGTATGAGGACAGGGTCTTCAATCACATTGTAGACAAGACGGAAAAGGATTTCGGCGGCCATGTCAGCGTCGGCGTCGTCGGCATCCAGCAACTGATGCGGACCCTGACCGAGAACGGCCGCATCGACCTGGCTGTCCGGATGGCGACGGACGATACCTATCCGAGCTGGGGCTATATGGCCAGACAGGGAGCGACGACGATCTGGGAGCTTTGGAACGGCAATACAGCTGCTCCTGCGATGAATTCCGGGAACCATGTTATGATCCTCGGGGATCTTCTCATCTGGTACTATGAATACCTTGCGGGAATCCGTCCGGCTGAGCCCGGTTACAAACGGATCCGTCTGGAGCCTTCGGTCCCGGACAGTTTGGACTATGTCAAATGCTCCTATGAGAGTATCTACGGGCCGATCCGTTCCTTCTGGAAAAAGCAGGATGGAAAGCTGATCTGGAAGTTTACCATCCCGGCCAATACAACGGCCGAGGTCCGGATCCCCGGCGAAAAAAAGGTCCGCGAATATGGATCCGGGACCTACTCTGTTACCGTCAAACTCTAATAATACATTTCCGAAGCAGGATTCCCCTCCTGAAACCTATGCCACCCTCGGCACTATAAGAGGGAGGGGCCCCTTGGGGAGGGGCCGCACAGCGGCGGTTTCAGGAGGGGAATCCTGCTTCGGAAAATGCCCGTCTAATATTTGAAACTGGAGCCGCCGAGGAACTCGCGAAGGAGGGAAGTCGGCGGTATTTCCTTGTCCGGAACCGGCGTGAAATAACTGATGAACCGCAGCAGGCGGTGCGCTTCGCTGTATTCGGGACAATTCTTGGGAACGCTGCGGAGAATCGGCTCGGCATGGTTCCGAAGGACGGCGAACTCAATCAGATAGGCCGAGTTGAACATAACGTCGGCATTCTCCTGATAGGGATAGATCCACTCTTCTTCGCTCTTCCTTACGTTCGGCCACTGGCTGATGCTCTCCCGTGCCGTAAAGGCTCCTTTGTTGTAATCCCTGACAATCCGTCTCAGAAGCCGGTTGTCGCTTGTCGGGATCCAGTTGTGGTTGTCCAGCAGGGTGCTTGTCAGCGTGTTAATGAAGATTTTGAACTTATTCGCATCTGGGATATGGGAGGTCAGGCCCGGGTTGAGGGCGTGGATTCCCTCGATCAGCAGGATACTGCCCTTTCCGAGGCGGACTTTTTTCCCGTTGTATTCCCGGAGTCCCGTAACGAAGTTGAATTCAGGGACATCAACTTCTTCACCGGAAATCATCTTCATGATATCCGCTTCCATCAGTGCATGGTCGACCGTGTCGAAATTATCGAAATCGTAGCTTCCGTCGGGGAATTTCGGCGTCTCGACCCGGTTGACGAAATAGTCGTCCGTCGAGATGGACAGCGGGCGCAGGCCGCAGGCCTTGAGCTGGATGCTGAGACGCTTGCAGAATGTCGTCTTTCCGGAACTGGACGGGCCGGTGATGAGTACGACCTTGCAGGGATTCTCAGCCCGGTAGCGCCGTTCGATTTCCTCGGCGATCTGGACGATCTTTTTCTCCTGGAGGGCTTCCGCAACCTGGATCAGTTCGCTGGCCTGCCCGGCCTGGCAGGCGTAATTGACGTCTCCGACCGTGTTGAGGCCCATGATGATGTTCCAACGGAGGTTCTCTGCGAACATCCCGTAGGTTTTGGGCTGGTCCATAAATGTGGCGAGACGGGACGGGTCATGCCGGTCCGGGACCCGGAGGAGCATTCCGTCGTGGTAGAGGCAGATATCCCATACGGTCAGGTAACCGGCTGACGGAACGAGCTTTCCGTAGTAGTAATCAGCGGTGTCACCGAGAGTGTAGTAATCCGAATAAGTCTCTCCGCAGGTTTCCAGCAGACGAACCTTGTCATCATAACCGCTCTTCCGGAAGGCCTTGATGGCCTGCTCGGTGTGGACGTCATAACGGTGGAAGGGAATGTTCTTGTCCACGATAACATTCATCCGTTCTTTCAGAAGGCCGATATCTTCAGACGTTACCGGGGTCCCGTCAGCTTTCCGCAGATGACAGAAATATCCGTTCGAGATGGGGTGCTCCATGAATACCCGGCTCTCAGGGAAAACGTCCGCGGCAGCCTTGCAGAGCAGGAAACAGAGGGACCGGCAGTAGGCCCGCATACCGCTGGGCTGCCGAACGTCGACAAATTCGATGTCTTTGTTCTGGTAGGCCCGGAATTTCAGGCCCTGGGATACGTTGTTGACCTTAGCTGAGACAATCGGGTACGGCTGCTCGAATTGGAATTCGCCCAGCATCTGCAGGAGGCTGGTACCTTCCCGGAATTTCCCCGTCGTGCCCGTGTTCTTGCAGTAGATCTGAATCATAGTTATTTCGCGATTAGGATATCCGGAACGCGGCGTTCGCCCTTATGGTCCCAGGTTTTGTTGTCATACGGATAGTTAATGACTCCGGTCTGGTCCGACCAGAGGGTCGAGGAACCGCCCCCGTCGAGGTTGATGGCGTCCGTCAGTCCGAGGATGCGGCAGATATAGGAGCATTCGGCGATGCTCGCGCCGTCCGCCTGTCCGGGGAAACGTCCGTCAATGACAATCATATAGACCCTGTCAGCCCTTCCTTTCGCATCGGTCGTAAATCCGAAAAGGGAGCGGGGATGCCGATAGTCGTAGAAGGTCTCGGTGCTCTGTTTCTGCTTCTTCGTATAAAGAACCTCTTTGCCGTCCTCCATCAGCATCGGGCCGGCGGCCATGACCTCTTTCCATCCCCGTGTCGCGGTATCGTAGCTGAGCGTATCGCAGGTAAAGATATCCAGTTTGTGTCCGCATCCTTTGATAACGACGACGCCGTTGGTGCGGAAGGTCTCTTTCGGAGATGTCCGGGAGAATACCCGCCGGCCGATCCGGGTATAGCAAATCGGAACGAAGGTCCTGGTATTGAAGTAGTTCCCGTTGATGGCCGCTTTGGCTTTCGCTGCTTCGGCGAGCACGCTGACATGCATGGCATGGTTCGCGACTCCTCTCTTGACATAGGTTTCTCCCATGCTCATGCCTTCCCCTTCGACAATCGAGGTCTTGAAGGACCGGGCCGGATAGCTGATGATGCTGACGGACTGGACGCTGTCAAACATGCGGATAGAAGCATATCGCGCTTCTCCGCCTTTCCCGAGATCGGTGACCTGCCAGGAGGCATTGACGAATGCGAGGGAATCTTCGGGGCTGCCGGCCTGTGCATGGGCCGTCATTGTGAGTGCGCATAGGGCACCCAGCAGAAGGAGAATTCTTTTCATTGTTTATTTCTTTTTTCTAGGAGCATACTCAAATGTGTCTACGACCTTTCCGGTCAAGACATTGTGGACCTTGATGCAGAGCTTTTTCCGTCGGACGGTCCCTTCGATGACTGTCGGGAAGTGAGCGGGAGTCTCTTTTCGTTCCCCCTCTTTCGTGACGGTATATCCCATGGACGGAGCTCCGCCGACAATCTGGGCCCATGGACGGTCCCCATCGGGCGCGTCATAGCGGTAGCAGTGCTGATGGGCCGTGATGATAAGCTGGCATCCGGCTTCCGCCAGAAGCGGGGTCCATAGGCGGGCGCAGGTGCGCTGCCAGGCGGCATAGTCCGTCTTATACCGAGGATCGGTATCGTCCGGGGCGATATCCCCCGGGTTCGCGTCCGGGCGCGGATCGTAAAGCGGGATGTGGCAGAAGGCGACAAGATACGGAGCCTCCTTGATTTCCGGTTGCTGCAGGGCGTCCCGTAACCAGGCCACCTGCGCTTCGCGGTATGGACCGCTGGTAAAAAGGCCGGCGAAACGGGGATTCGTGTCCATCTTGTCCTCCGCCGTATCGAGTCCGATCAGGGCGATGTCGCCCATCCGGACTGCGAAATTGCGCCCGAGATCCCAGTCGCGGGAATCCCGTTCTTCCGGCTGGCGGAACATCCAGACTTTCTCGAGGTGGCGGTTCGCCCACCCGCGGGAGTCGTGGTTGCCCGGGCAGAACAGATAGGGAATCTCGCTGGCGTAATCGGTCCGCTCGATTTCCGGGTTCAGGAAAATACGTTTCTGTGCTTCGATCGTTTCTTCCGTATTGGAGGCATCTCCGTTCCAGATGACGCAGGAAGGAGCCAGTGCAGCTACTTTTTCGATGACGAGAGAGAACGGCTCCCACTTGACATGCGTATCGTTGATAACGCAAAAATGGTCCTTGGCTTTCCTGCCGGCTGTGGTGAAACGATATATTCTAGGGTCTTCTTCATTCCCGAGAATCTTCATTTTATAGCCGCCGAGATAGGAAATCCGGTCGGCTCCGATCCGGTAGTAATACTTCGTGGCCGGCTTGAGCCCGGTTACACGTACCTGGATGACCGTGTCACTGATTTCCGTTACACGATACCCGCCGCAGAGGAATTTTTTCGCATCCGAAAGGTCTTCTTTCTCTCCGATGAGGACATAGCCGTTGGCCATGGCACTGACCCCGAAAGCAATACCGACTGAGGTCTCTGCGTAGTTCTGGAGCATTGGGGCGGAGGTGATGAGGGGCCCTTCAACGGCTTCAGAATCCTGGTTTTCCGCATGGTCAGGGCTGAGCAGGTCCGCCGCATGGGCCATCTCACTTGTCGATGCGGCGGCGACAAGGAGGGCTGAACTTTTCAAAAAGTCCCTTCTTTTCATTACTTGACGGTTTTATATTGTTCCAATGCTTTTTCCAGTACGACCAGTGCCTTGCCCAAATCTTCTTTGTTGAGGACATAAGCCATCCGGACTTCGTCCCGGCCGGCTCCGCTTTCGGAATAGAACCCGGCCCCCGGGGCCATCATGACGGTCGCTCCGTCGTAAGAGAAATCCGTCAGGCACCATTTGCAGAAGTCTTCTGCGTCCTCGACCGGTAGGCGGACCATGGTATAGAAAGCCCCTTCCGGCTTCGGCGAGTAGACGCCCGGGATCCGGTTCAGACCCTCGATCAGAAAATCACGGCGGGACTTGTATTCCTCCCACACTTCGGCCATATAAGAGGCCGGTGTGTCTATGGAGGCGGCTGCGACGACCTGACCGTAGATCGGCGGAGAAAGGCGGGCCTGTGCGAATTTCATTACTGCGGCACGTATCTCTTTGTTCCGGGTCACGAGCGCACCGACGCGGATCCCGCACTCGGAATAGCGTTTCGAGACGGAGTCGACCATGATCAGGTGTTCTTCCAACCCTTCAAGATTCATCGCGGAAAGGTATGGCTTTCCGTTATAGATGAACTCACGGTAGACTTCGTCTGAAATCAGGAAAAGATCGTGTTTCAGGACGAGTTTACGAAGCTGCTCCATCTCTTCCGGCGTATAGAGATAGCCGGTCGGGTTGTTCGGGTTGCAAACAAGGATGGCACGTGTCTTCAGGGTGATCAGTTCTTCGAATTTCTCGATGGGAGGGAGACGGAACCCTTCGTCAATCGATGTATGGACCGCTTTTACGACAGCGCCGCAGCTCGTCGCGAAAGAAAGGTAATTGGCGTATGAGGGATCGGTCAGGATCAGCTCGTCCCCAGGGTCGAGAACCGCCTGGAAGGCGAAAAGGAGGGCTTCTGATCCGCCGGTCGTGATAATGATCTCGTCGGGGTCCAGCCGGATTCCATACCGGTCATAATACTCAGACATCTTCTGCCGGAGCGGGGCGATACCCTGCGAGTGGCTGTAGGCGAGGACGTCCGCTTTGTAGGAGCGGGCGGCCTCGAGGCCGACGGCCGGTGTCTTGATGTCCGGCTGGCCGATATTGAGATGATAGACCTTGATGCCCTTTTTCTTGGCTTCATCGGCAAAGGGCACGAGCTTTCGGATGGGGGAGGATGGAACCTTCTGGGCCCGGTTTGAGAGTTTCATCTTGTCTTTTGGTTATTTGTGGTTTATTTCGTTGCAGGCTTCCCGCTGAGGGTGGGATAACCGGTCTTGGAGTCTTTGATCCATCCCTGGAAAACAAGTCCTTGCACAGGAGGCTCTGTCCTTGCAGCCCAGGTATTCCGGGCATCCGGTCAGCAGCAGAGGCAGCACGAAAAGAAGGAACCACCGGCAGGGAATGCGCGTCGGGTGAATCATAATCTGTCCGGGTTTCAAGTTAGTGTTTCATATCCTTCACAAATATAGAAAAATTCAGTTGCCAAAGAAAAAGAAAGTGATTAAATTTGTACGATTTGTAAACAAAGATTCGCATGTCAGTTGTTACAGGACATATTTCACAGATCGTCGGCCCCGTCGTCGACGTCCATTTTTCATTCCCCGAAAGTGCTGCAGAGCGGGAACTCCCGCGCATCCATGACAGCCTCGATGTCCGCCGTCCCGACGGCAAAATCCTGGTTATCGAGGTCCAGCAGCATATCGGCGAGGATACCGTCCGCTGCGTGGCGATGGACTCTACCGACGGGCTCCGCCGCGGGATGGAGGCGGTCGCGACAGGGTCTCCGATTTCGATGCCGACCGGCGCGCAGATCCGGGGCCGGGTGATGAATGTTGTGGGGGAAGTGATCGACGGCATGGATCCGCTGGATATGGACCATTCCCTTCCGATCCACCGCGAAGCCCCGAAGTTCGAAGACTTGAAAACCTCCCAGGAGGTTCTTTTTACGGGCATCAAGGTCATCGACCTTCTCGAACCCTACCTGAAAGGCGGTAAAATCGGTCTTTTCGGAGGCGCGGGCGTAGGCAAGACCGTCCTTATCAAGGAACTCATCAACAATATTGCGAAGGCCCATAACGGATTTTCCATCTTCGCCGGCGTCGGCGAACGGACCCGCGAAGGGAACGACCTCCTCCGGGAGATGATCGAATCCGGGGTTATCAAATACGGCGAGGCTTTCGACAAGGCGATGGAAGAAGGGAAATGGGACCTTTCCCTCGTGGACAAGGAACTTCTGAAACAGAGCCAGGTATCGATGGTCTTCGGCCAGATGAATGAACCGCCGGGAGCCCGTTCCAGCGTTGCGCTTTCCGGTCTGACCCTCGCGGAATCTTTCCGTGACAGCGATACCGGAGACGGGCCGAGGGATATCCTCTTCTTCATCGACAATATCTTCCGTTTCACCCAGGCCGGATCCGAGGTGTCCGCCCTGCTTGGCCGTATGCCGTCGGCCGTCGGTTACCAGCCGACCCTGGCGACGGAGATGGGCCAGATGCAGGAACGCATTACCTCGACGAAAAACGGATCCATCACCTCCGTCCAGGCCGTCTATGTCCCGGCCGATGACCTGACTGACCCGGCCCCGGCAACGACCTTCTCCCACCTCGATGCAACGACGGTTCTCAGCCGTAAGATTACCGAGCTCGGCATTTATCCGGCCGTCGATCCCCTTGAATCGACATCCCGGATCCTCGATCCGAATATCGTCGGCGAGGCCCACTATAATACCGCCCAGCGGGTCAAGCAGATCCTCCAGCGCAACAAGGAACTCCAGGATATCATCGCGATCCTCGGTATGGACGAACTTTCCGACGAGGACCGGCAGACGGTCAACCGTGCCCGCCGTGTCCAGCGGTTCCTCTCCCAGCCTTTCTCGGTTGCCGAACAGTTCACCGGCGTTCCGGGCGTTATGGTTTCGATAGAGGATACGGTCAAGGGCTTTACGATGATTCTCGACGGCGAGGTCGATTACCTGCCGGAACAGGCATTCCTCAATGTCGGAACGATCGAAGATGCCATCAAAAAAGGCGAGGCGATCCTTGCCGAAGCAAAAAAGTAAACCATGGATCCGATCCGACTTCATATCCTCTCTCCCGAGGGTGAGATCCTCGATACGACAACGGACCTTGTCGTCCTGCCGGGTACGCAGGGCCTGTTCGAGGTCCTGCAGGACCATGCTCCGCTGATTACCTCGCTTGAGGCAGGGGAGATTACCTACCGGGACGGGGCGGAGCGGAAAGCCGTAGCGATCCGGTCAGGCTTTGTCGAAGTGCGGGATAACCGGGTGGATGTCTGTGCCGAACTATGATCAGAGTGCTCCTCATATCGGTTCTGATGCTCCTCCAGGCACTGTCCGTTCCGGAAGGGGATTCCCTCTCTTCCGCGTCGCTTCGCGACCCTGTACGGGCAAATGCTCCAGAGAGGGAATCCCCTTCCGGAACGGAGGCTGAAGGGAATGACCTGAACGTTGCCGAAATCATCTTCGACCATATCGGCGATGACTATGAGTGGCATATCGCCTCCTGGGGAGACCGGCACCTCATCCTGCACCTTCCCGTGATCGTCCACAGCTCAACTGGCTGGCACGTCTTTTCATCCCGTCATCTGGAGAACGGCGCCTCATGGGAAGGCCTGAAGATTGATCCTGAAAAAGGAAAGATCATTGAAGCGGACAGCGGAAAGCGGCCTTTCGACATTTCGATAACCAAGAACGTCCTGGCCTTGATGTTCAGCTGCCTGCTCCTTCTGGCCGTCGTTCTCTGTACGGCACGCTGGTACCGTAGGCACGACGTCCTGAAAGAGACTCCGACGGGAATTGCCGCCTTGATGGAACCGCTGATCATGATGGTCCACAATATGGCCCGCGAAAATATCGGCGAAGAGGATTACCGGAAGTTCTCGCCCTACCTGTGCATGGCCTTCCTTTTCATCCTTTTCAACAACTTCCTCGGCATTGTCCCGTTTTTCCCCGGCGGGGCCAACCTGACGGGAAATATCGCGGTCACTCTCGTCCTGGCGCTTTTTACGTTCTTTACAGTCAATATCTTCGGAACGAAGCATTATTATAAAGAGATATTCGCCCCGGACGTCCCGGGTTTCCTCAAACCGATCATGCCGGTCATCGAAGTGTTCAGTGCGATGATGAAACCCGTCTCCCTGACGATCCGTCTTTTTGCGAACATGCTTGCCGGCCATATCATGATCCTCAGCATCGTCTGCGTGATTTTCATCATGGCCAAGTACGGGGCCGTCATGCTGGGTTCCATGAGTGTGATTTCGGTGCTCTTCGGCGTTTTCCTGGATGCGCTGGAGTGCCTCGTCGCCTTTATCCAGGCGTATGTATTTACCATGCTGTCCTCGATTTATATCGGGCTGGCCAGACAAAAAGGAGATTAACAATATAAAACTTTTGGTATTATGTTAGGAATGATGTTACTTCAGGCAGCCGCGGGTGCTGCTCTCGGAAAAGTCGGCGCTGCCGTCGGAGCTGCGATCGCCGCCCTTGCCGCCGCTATCGGTATCGGAAAAATCGGCCATGCGACCATGGAATCGATCGCCCGTCAGCCGGAATCCGCCGGCAACATGCGAACCTCGATGATTATCGCGGCCGGTATGATCGAAGGCGCCGCCCTCTTCGCTATCATCGTCTGCCTGCTGACTATTTTCTTCTAGGCGCGTATGAATCTGATAACGCCAGACAGCGGCCTCCTTTTCTGGATGGTCCTGATCTTCGGCATCGTCTTTTTCCTCCTGGCTAAATTCGGCTTTCCGGTCATCACCTCGATGGTCGAGAAGCGCAATGAGACGATTGAAAAGTCGCTCAAGGATGCCAAAGAGATTGAATTGAAGATGACGGAGATGGTCCAGGATCATGCCCGGATGTTGGAGGAGGCGCGCAAGGAACAGGCCCAGATTCTCCGGGAAGCGACCGATTCCCGGAAGCAGATTCTCGAGCAGGCGAAAACCGATGCCCGGGAGGAAGCGGACAAGATCGTCACGGAGGCCCGTGCCCGGATTGCCGATGAGAAGGAAAGCGCGATGCGGGATATCCGCCGCGAAGCCGCCCTCCTGTCGGTCGGAGTGGCAGAGAAGATCCTCCGGGAGGAACTTTCCTCGGAAAAGGCACAGCAAGCCTATCTGGAGCGTCTGGTCGATGAGGTCGCCCGGGAAAATGAACAAGTTTCATAAAAGATGGATGACGGAATCATAGCGTCCCGTTATGCGGATGCCCTGCTGAAATACGTCCTCGAAAACGGGGACGGAGAGGCGGTGTGCGCCCAGGCTGTGCTGTTGGAGAAATCGCTCTCCGAGCTCCCGGACCTGGCTATGATCCTCGAGACTCCGGAAGAAATCCCTGACGACGCTAAAATCGGTCTTATTGCCTCTGCCGTCGGCGGGAAGATGGAAGACGGGTTCGAAAGGTTTGTCCGGATGGTTTTCGAAAACCGGAGGGTCCCGCTCCTGAGGATGATGCTCCGGGATTTTATTATCCGCTACCAACGCAGCCAGGGGAAGGTCAAAGGGCATCTTCGGGTCGTCACGGCTCCGCCGGAGTCGCTGCTGGAAAAACTTCGTAGCCTCGTCAAGGCGAAAACGGGTCTTGACGCAGAAATCGAGACGACGATCGATCCCTCCCTCATCGGTGGATTCGTATTCGACATCGACGACTATCTGATCGATGCCAGCATCGTCCGCCAGCTGGACCGCATCCGCGCCCAATTTGTCGATAACAACAGAAGAATCGTTTAGTTTATGGATCAGCATATCAAAGCAAGTGAATTGTCGGAAGTCCTTCTCGAGCAGCTGAAAGCGATGCGGACCGAGCTCCGCTTCGAAGAGACCGGCAAGGTGCTTCAGGTCAGCGACGGAGTTGTCCGGATCTACGGCCTGACAAACGCCGAAGCCGGGGAACTCCTCGAATTCGAGAACGGGATCATGGCCGTCGTGATGAACCTTGAGCCGGATAACGTCGGCGCCGTCCTGATGGGACCGACCGACCGGATCAAGGAAGGGATGGTCGTGCGCCGTACCGGACGGATTGCCTCGATCGGGGTGAATGAGTCCATGGTCGGACGCGTCGTAGACCCGCTCGGGAATCCGTTGGATGGACAAGGGCTCATTCCGGGAGAGAAGACGGATATGCCGTTGGAACGCAAGGCGCCCGGGGTTATTTTCCGCCAGCCGGTTACGGAACCGCTCCAGACCGGCCTGAAGGCCATCGATGCAATGATCCCGATCGGGCGCGGGCAGCGGGAACTGATCATCGGCGACCGCCAGACCGGAAAGACTGCAATCGCCCTGGATACGATTATCAATCAACGCTCCTGCTTCCTGGAAGGGAAGCCGGTCTACTGTATTTATGTCGCTGTCGGACAGAAAGGCAGTACCGTTGCGAGCATCGTCGAAACGCTCCGCTCGAAAGGAGCGATGGACTATACCGTCGTCGTCGCGGCTACCGCGGCCGATCCGGCAGCCCTGCAGTATTATGCTCCCTTCGCCGGCGCCGCCATCGGCGAATATTTCCGGGATACGGGCCGGCATGCCCTCGTTGTCTACGACGATCTGTCGAAGCAGGCCGTCGCTTACCGGGAAGTTTCCCTGATCCTCCGCCGGCCTTCCGGCCGGGAGGCCTATCCGGGCGATATCTTCTATCTCCATTCCCGTCTTCTCGAGAGAGCCGCGAAGATTATCGGTCAGCAGGAAGTCGCAGAGCAGATGAACGATCTCCCGGCCAGTCTGAAAGGAAAGGTTCGCGGAGGCGGTTCCCTGACCGCTCTTCCGATCATCGAAACCCAGGCCGGAGACGTATCGGCTTATATCCCGACCAATGTCATTTCGATTACGGACGGGCAGATCTATCTGGAATCCGGTCTCTTCAACCAGGGCGTGCGTCCGGCGATCAACGTCGGTATTTCTGTCTCCCGAGTCGGCGGCAGCGCCCAGGTCAAGTCCATGAAAAAAGTTGCCGGAACCCTGAAAATGGACCAGGCACAGTACAACGAGCTGGAAGCTTTCTCCAAGTTCTCCTCGGATATGGACAAGGTTACGGCGATGGCCCTGGACAAAGGGCGCAAGAACAACCAGCTTTTGATCCAGCCCCAGTACAGCCCGATGCCCGTCGGCGAGCAGGTCGCGATCCTCTATTGCGGTACAAACGCGCTGATGCGGGATATCCCGATCGACCGCGTCCGTGAGTTCCAGGATCTGTTCCTCGAGCGGATGCGGGCCTCGCACAAGGATGATATCCTTGACCCGCTTTCCAACGGGGTCATTTCACAAGAAATCCGCGATAAAATCGAAGCGGAAGCCGCTTCGGTCATTGCAGCCATGTAGTTATGCCGTCCCTTAAGGAAATCAAAGGCCGAATCGGCTCTGTCAAAAGCACGCTGAAGATTACTTCCGCGATGAAACTCGTGGCTTCGTCGAAGCTTCGGAGGGCCCAGCAGGCCATTCAGTCCATGCTCCCGTACGAGCGGCAGCTCCATGCCATCCTCCAAGACCTGATGGCCGATTATGCGGCCAAGGTCGACTTGGGAAAGATTCCGGAATCGGAAGGAATGGGCGGAGCTTTCGTAGCCGGCCGCGAAGATGTCCGCAAGGTCGCGCTGGTGGCCCTTGCGTCAAACTCCTCCCTCTGCGGCGGGTTCAATGCCAATGCCGTCAGGCTTGCCTTGGATACGATCCGGGAATACCGCTCCGCCGGGATCGACGTTACGGTCTTTGCCGTCGGCCGCAAGATGGCGGAAGCGATGCGTCGGGTCGGCGTTAATCCGGAGGAAGTCCCTTATGAAGAAGGGACCCTCGATTTGGTCAAGCTTTCCGAGAAACCTGATTATGTCCATTCTTCCGTTCTGGGGCAGCGGTTGATGGACGGATTCGTATCCGGCGACTTCGACAAGGTTGAACTGGTCTGGAACCACTTTGTATCAACCGCTTCCCAGAAGGCGACACGCGAGACTTTCCTGCCCCTCTCCCTTTCTGAGACGGGCGCCTCACTCGTATCTGAGGAAGCCCGGAAAGGACTTTTCATCGTTGAGCCTTCAACCGCCTATCAGGTCTCTGAACTCCTTCCGAAAGTTCTGAAACTCAAGGTGTTTACCATTTTACTTGATAGCTCTGCGGCAGAGCATGCCGCCCGCACGGTAGCGATGCAGACGGCGACCGACAACGGAGAAGACCTGCTGCAGGAGCTGACACTCGACTACAACAAAGGACGCCAGCAAAAGATTACCTCCGAGATCCTCGATATTGTCGGAGGATCCCTGAAATAATTTTTCATTATGAGAACGATTAGTGCCCTTTTGGTCTCCTTCGCAATGTTGGTATCCTGTTCGGCAGGTAACCAGGAATTGCTTCTTGGCGATATGCAGCCCGAGACCTACCGTCCTCTCCTGGAGGGACGCAGGATTGCCCTATTGAGCAACCAGACCGGTCTTGCCGGAACGACAGCCGATGCCCCGCATGTCCTCGACGTTATGCTTGGAGAAGGACTTGATGTCCAGGCCGTATTCAGCCCTGAACATGGATTCCGGGGAACTGCGGATGCCGGGGAGCATGTCGGAAGCAGCGTCGATCCCGGGACCGGAGTCGAAATCCTCTCCCTTTATGGCGGAAAGACGGATATCCACTCTCCCGAAGTCCTTGACAGATTCGATGTCCTGGTTGTAGATATCCAGGATGTGGGACTGCGGTTCTATACGTACTATGTCACGATGTTCAAGTTGATGGATGCCTGTGCGGCGGCCGGAAAGAAGGTCGTCATTTTCGACCGGCCGAATCCGAACGGCTCTTATGTCGACGGGCCCATCCTGGACATGGACTATGCTTCCGGTGTCGGCCGGCTGCCGATCCCGATCGTCCATGGGATGACGCTCGGAGAACTGGCCCGGATGATTGTCGGCGAGGGCTGGATGGACACGAAAGAAGTGCCGGAGGATTTCCTGAGTGTTGTTCCGTGCCGGAATTATACCCACCAGACCCGTTATGAACTGCCGGTCAATCCTTCTCCGAACCTTAAGGACATGAAGGCGGTCTATCTCTATCCATCTACCTGCTTTTTCGAGGGAACCACGGTCTCCCTCGGCCGCGGAACGGATGTCCCCTTTGAGATATACGGCCATCCCGACATGACCGGATGCACCTTTACCTTTACGCCGGAGAGCGTTCCCGGAGCGAAGAATCCGCCGCTGCTGGGCCAGCTCTGCCGCGGGGTGGATCTGCGGGATCTGGATAATGAGACGATTATCGCCGGCGGAGTCAATCTCTCTTATGTTATCGATGCCTATAACAAGATGGGCCGGCCGGAGGACTTCTTCAGGAACGGCCGTTTCTTCGACCTTCTCGCCGGAAACGGATGGATCCGGCAGATGATCAAGGATGGGGCCACCTCGGAGGATCTCAAAAAGGCATGGGCTCCCGATGTGGAACAGTTCCTTTCACAAAGAAAACCCTATCTCCTTTATGAAGAATAAATGCTTTGCCGGGTTGCTTTTCTTGGCCCTCATCGCTTGTGGATCAAATGATTATACGCCGAAGGCTCCGCTCAATCCCCTTCGTGCCCCCGCATATCCCCTGATTACGATCGATCCATATACCAACGCGTGGTCAACGACGGAGAATCTCTTCGATTCAGCCCCGCAGCATTGGACCGGGAAGGATTATCCCCTGACGGGGCTCCTCTCCATCGATGGGACCGTTTACCGTTTTATGGGAGGAAAGGCTCCGGTCTCCTATTCTGAACTGCTGCCCGGAGCGGCGACCGGCCCCTGGGCGGGGAAGTATACCTTTACCGATGAGGCGGAGGGATGGACGGATCCGGCTTATAATGACGCTTCCTGGAGCGACGGGGAGGGCGGTTTCGGAACACTTTCCAATCGGGGCGGATTCAACCGGACCGCCTGGACGGAGGGTGTAATCCGGGTCCGGCGTCATTTCAATCTGACGGATATACCGGAAAAAGAAGTCAGTCTGATCGTTACCGGGAACGACCGCGCCTCTTTCTGGATCAACGGAACCCCGGTTTTTTCGACGGAGAGCAGCTGTGAGAATAAGATTATCGATCTGCCCCAGGGGCTGCTCCGGAAAGGAGAGAATGTGATCGCTGCATCTGCCTTCAATGAGGCCGGCCGTGCCCTTCTCGATGTCGGACTTCTCCTTTCCTCGGATGCATCGGTCCCGGAGTCGGTCGAGCCGATCCAGGCCCTTGTCGACGTACAGGCGATGAATACAGACTATAGTTTCATCTGCGGCCCAGTCGGTCTGCGCCTGACTTTTACAGCACCTTTATTCCTTGACAGGCTGGAACTTGTCAGCCGGCCGGTCAATTATATCTCCTATGCGGTAAGCTCTGCTGACGGGAAAAAACACGATGTCTCGATTCGTTTCTCAGGATCTCCCAACTGGGCGGTCAATTTTCCCTGGCAGGCCAGTTCGTCCGAGCTGGAAGAAACGGAGCATCTGGTTATGACGAAAACCGGCAGCCTTTCCCAGGAAGTCCTTGCCCATAAAGGAGATGATATCCGCATCGACTGGGGCTATTTCCATCTCGCCGGCGACAAGAAACTCTATACGGCTTCCGTCGAAGGGAATCAGCCGTCGCTCTCGCGTGATTTGGGAAAAATCAGCCATGCTTCCGGAATGATTATGCTCGGTTATGACGATCTCTATTCGATCCGTTATTTCGGGAAGGATCTCCGTCCCTATTGGAATCGCGGCGGAGACCGAACGATCGGAGACGAATTTGAAGCGGCCCTTGCTGAGTATCCTTCCCTTATGACCGCAGCCCGCCAGTTCGATGCGGATCTTGCGGCGACCGCAGCCGAAAGGGGAGGAAAGAAGTATGCGAATCTCTGCGCCCTTGCTTACCGACAGGCTGTCGCAGCCCATAAACTGGTCCAGTCTCCCTCCGGGGAACTCCTTTTCCTTTCGAAGGAAAACAACAGCAACGGGTCGATCGGAACGGTGGACGTAACCTATCCGTCCGCCCCGCTCTTCCTCAAATATGGCCCTGAACTCGCAAAAGGATTGCTGAATCATATTTTCGAGTATAGCGAGAGCGGCCGCTGGACCAAGCCGTTCCCTTCGCATGATGTCGGGACCTATCCGGTAGCGGAGGGACAGACCTACTCGCAGGACATGCCGGTTGAAGAGGGGGGTAATATGATCATCCTTACCGCGGCTGTTGCGATCCTTACCGGAGATACGGATTATGCAGCGCGCCACTGGAAGACGCTGACGACCTGGGCTGAATATCTCTCAGAATTCGGCTATGACCCTGAGGACCAGCTCTGTACCGATGATTTCGCAGGACGTCTTGCGCACAATGTCAACCTTTCCGCAAAGGCGATCCTTGCGTTGGGGGCCTATGGACGCATGGCAGATCTGCTGGGTCATGCTGAGACGGCTTCCGCCTATAATGCCATGGCCCATGAGATGGCGGCAAAGTGGCAGGAGGAAGCTTTCGAGGGGGACCATTACCGGCTGACCTTTGACGGGGCAGGAACATGGAGCCAGAAATACAATCTGATGTGGGACCATGTCCTGGGTCTTGATATCTTCCCGCCTGAAGTGATGCGGACCGAACTGGCGTATTACCTGGGCAAGCAGAACCGCTATGGACTCCCGCTGGATTGCCGGATGGCCTATACGAAGACGGACTGGATTATCTGGTGCGCCTCGATGGCAGAGGACCGTGAGACCGTCGAGGCGCTGGTCGATCCGGTCTGGGATTTTATGAATGAGACGGTCGACCGGGTTCCGATGACCGACTGGCCATGGACGGACAAGCCCAATCGCTGCGGGTTCAAAGCCCGCTCGGTTGTCGGAGGGTACTTTGCACCGCTATTGTAGCCTGTTTCTGATTTTTGTTACGAATTTGTAATAAGATGGTCTGTGGTAGAGAAGTTTGGCACGATGTTGGCATAATCTATTTCAGACATAAATATTGATACATACAAAATAACGGAGTCGATCGAGATGATTCACTCCGTTTTTCTTTTTTACGCTTTGTTCTTTGCGATGTTGTTTTTTCATATATTTGCAATTGATAATTATGGAGCAGTACTACCGCCACTTCCGCAACCGGAAAGTCTATCGTTTCGTGACCTTTGCCACCATTGAGGCGACGGAGGAAGAAGCCGTCGTATACCAGGCCATGTACGGGGACCGTAGATACTGGATTCGGCCAAAGACAAATTTCTTTGAGGAAGTCTTGTACGACGGGAAAATGGTTTCCCGGTTCCAGCCCATCCCCCGGAATGAGGCTATGCAAGAAATTGAAACACCCGTTCAACAAATCAATCATATGCACAACGTAACCAAATTATCAGATACCATAGCTGACGGCATCCGCAGCACATCATTTGCGACTTGCGGCTTAACCTGTTCCACACAGATTAACATCCAGACCGAAGGCCGTATTATTCGCAGTGTGAAGATCGTCAAAGGCTGCGACGGAAACACCAAAGGTCTTGCCAGGCTTTGTGAGGGGCGGAAGATCGAGGACGTCATCGGTCTGCTGGAAGGCATTGACTGCAAAGGTCGCGGGACCAGCTGCCCGGATCAATTGGCAAGAGCATTGAAAGAACTGTAATTATCATTATCGTTTGACATAAGAAAAAACCCTGTTCTATGCGTTTAGAACAGGGTTTTGATTTTGTTTTGCGGAGAAACCGGGATTCGAACCCGGGATACCCTTTTGGGGTATACACGCTTTCCAGGCGTGCCTCTTAAGCCACTCGAGCATCTCTCCTTTAATGGGACTGCAAATATAGGTAATTTTTTTGAATCTGCAACCGCTTCCTTTCGAAAACTTATTCTATAGCTTAACGACCGGGTAGGTTCCTTTTACGGAATCCCCGTCGAGCACAACGGAATAGGATCCGGGAGGAAGTGACTTCAGGTCAAGGGTGAGCGGGGAGAATGGCCCCGCTTCGGCGGGACCGAAGGAGCGGATTATCGCTCCGGAAGCGTTGAGAATCCGGATACCGGTCCGCTCTTCCGTCCCCGGCCGGACGGTCAGAATATCCCGGACCGGATTGGGGAAAATATCGACCGGCCGCGACGCATCGCGGACAAGAACGGTAAAAGATATCGTCGCACTCTTTCCCCGGAAGTCTGAGGCCACGATGCTGATCGGGGCTGTTCCATAAGCTACAGGCTTGATGTTGAGTATGTTGCCGGACACTTCGGCCCTGACGGGCCTGGCTTCAGATCCGAAGTGGATTGCATAGTCCAGCGGGTCTTTGTCGGGATCTGAGAAGAAGTCCCGCAAGTCGATATGCTCGATTCCGCTCCCGTAGGCTAGAATCCGATTGTCAATCTCTCCTGTTGCCGAAGGGGGATTGTTCATAAGAATTTCGATCCGGAAAGGCTGTTCCGTTGTATCGTAGGGGTCGCTGACAGATAAGATGCCGTCGTATATCTTTCCATCTTCCATTTCCGGCGCATTGATTACCAAAGTGATAATGTCATTTTCACGTGAAGCGGATACCCCCTTCATCTCGGAAAGGGAGTGGGAGAGTGTCTGCTCTTCGGGATCATGGATCCGGAAACGGAGCGTTCCTTTGCCTTGCGCCGTCAGGGTCAGGGACGTTCCGTCCAACGGGGTGATGACCGGCTTTCGGTTCGGATCCGTCGTCAGGATAATCTGCCTCGAGAGGGCGGCTTTCCGTCCGGAAACGCTCTCCGTCCCGATCCGGAAATAGTAAGGCGTGGAGAAATCAAGGTCTTCGATCCGAATGGAAACGGGTTCTCCGGTTCTTTTGCCAGGATTGAACATTGAGATGACGTTCACGCCTTCCGGGACGTTTTCCGGGTTGAGGGAAGCGAGGCTTTCCTTACTGTAGTAGATGTTGAAAAGAAAACCGTTTTCAGGCAGATCCCACAGGATCGTCAAGGTCCTTCCTTCTGCGCTGCCGGAGAGGGAGGTAACCGGTGATGGAACCGGATCTTCACCTTTGGAGAGGGCTGCGAAGGCATCGATGAGACCGGCTCCCAGCCTGCCGGCATAGTCGGGGTTGTGCTCATAGATAACCTCGTCGGCCGAATTCTGAAGAATCCGGATCAGTTTTTCGCGGGTAAAACCGGGACCGCCGAAATGGGAAATGACCAGTGCGGCGACTCCTGTTACATGAGGAGCGGCCATCGAGGTTCCCTGTTTCGTCCCATACGTATTGCCGGTTATCGTGGAATAGATCTTATATCCCTTCTTGGAGTCTCCTCCCGGGGCTGAAATGTCGACCCATTCTCCATAATTAGAGTAATATCCTTTAACGTAATCCGCTCCGACGGCGGCCACGGCAAAGACGCTTTCTTCCATGGCGGGGCAGGCCGTGTCTTTTTGCTGGTTTCCCGCAGACACGATGATCAGTCCGCCTTTCATCAGACCGTTCTGCTCCCCGTTCTCGTCTACGCCGGCGTAAGTATTGAAGTAATTGACGGCATTTAAGTAGGAACTGGGCGTGGTCTCCCGGTCGTAACTCCAGCTGCAGTTGATCAGAAGGGCGCCGTTGTCGGCAGCATAGACAAAAGAGTTCGCAGCGCTGCTGGTCCCTGACATCGTCTGGGTCGTCATAATCCGGACCCCCGTTCCGGGCGATCCGTTTCCTCCTGCAATCCCGCATCCGCCGGTATGGTTCCCGTTGACTGCTGCAATGGTTCCTGCAACATGGGTACCGTGATCACCAGGCTCGATAATTCCTTTAAAGGCCGTCTTGGCGTCATTGTAGCAGAAATTGTAACCGTAGATATCGTCCACGAATCCGTTTCCGTCATCATCTACCCCGGGCTTTCCATGCAGCTCTTTCTCATTGGTCCACATATTGGCAGCAAGGTCGTCATGGGTATATTCGACTCCCGTATCGTTGACGGCTACGATTACCTCCGGGATTCCGGTCGTGATCCCCCAGGCAGGCAGCAGCCGGATGTCGGAACCGGCTTTTTCCCCGGCGACGGAGCCGTCATTCCAATAGTGCCATAACCGGAAGGAATCGGGATCATTGAACGGCCAGACAAACTCTTCCGTCCGTTCGACGGGAATAAATTCCGTTTCCCGGATATCCAGCAGGTCTGAAAGATCGGCCGAGGCCCGGGTCAAAGGTTCTGACGGGTCGAAACTGATGTCGTACCAAAGGTGCAGGCCGGCCTGACGGTGCCTTTCCTCGAATTTCCCGGCCGGAGGGAAAGTCCTTCTGATCGTATATTGGGGAGCGAGGTCTGCGATTTCTTCCTCGCTGAGTTCATGACCGGAAAGGATCCTGACCATTCCCGGCATGCAGTTCCGGATCACCTCCCGGTGCTCCTCAGGCCCTTCCGCGGCAATCGGAAGGGCTTTCTCCCGGGTACAGGAGAACAGGATCAATCCGGCAAAGATGCCGGTGACACAGAGGGAACGGCACCTAGAATTCATAACCGATGCCGGCCGTCAGGGTGTTCCCGATAATTTCGTTGAAAGTCAGGAAGCTTACGTCCAGATGGACCCCCGAGAACTTTACACCGGCTCCCAACGAGACATAGGTCGGGATAGGGGCAGCCTGCCCTCCGACATGGGCGCCGGCGCGGACAAAGACCATCTCTTTATATCCATACTCTGCGCCGAGTGCTCCGCCGAGTCCCCCGGCAAGATAATAATCCGCATCAACTGCGGCGTTGATGATTCCCTCTCCAAGGTCATAATGATATCCGGCGCCGATTCTGACAGACGTCGGCGGAAGATGGTTGTTCGATCCTGCAATCTCATCGGCAACACCGGTCCCGAGCGAGGCGATTCCGCCGGTCAGGGTAAGCCCGTTTGTCCGGTAGACCAGGAGGAGGTCTCCGGCAATGGTGCTGTAGGAATTCTTTGCCGTCAGTTTTTCAGAAGCGAACCGGACGGTTGCGCCGATTCCGAGAGACTCTGTGAACCGGAAACCGATTCCCAGTCCCGCCATCATCTCATTGGGCGAAAACGTCCCTCCGGGGGCTCCGGAAGCATCTACGATGGTATAAGGTTTCCCCATCTGATAGGCGCCCAAGGCCGTAATTCCAAGTTTTTCCCCCACTTTGATTCCGGCGAGAAGGTTGAAATGATTGCTCCCGACCGTCCGTGGTGCCCATAGCTGATAGGACGCGACGACATTGCTGGAGGACGCGAACGGGAGGATTCCCGGATTGTATAGCGGAGAAACGGATTCTGCGCCGCCCATGGCAGCCGTGACCGGATTCCGGTCGATCCGCATGAAGGGCATCGCCGGCTGGGCAAGGGCTGCAAGGCCGGTCAGCAAGAATGCAGCAAGGGTTATGATCTTTTTCATTGTTTTCTTCTATTTCTTGATGACGGTCTGCCGGTATTCTTTTCCGCCGAAGCGGACGATGGCTGCGTACTGTCCCGGGGAGCAGGCGCTCATGTCGACCATGGCCGGTGAGAAAGCGCTGGCAGACAGGGTCTCTTCGAAAACTTTCTGGCCGGTTGCGGAGGTAATGATGATTTCCGTTTCCTGCGGGGTCTCTCCCGTCGCGATGTAAAGGTCCGAGACGACCGGATTCGGGTAGACCTGGATTTCGATGGAAGGATCCCTGACGAGGATCTTGAACGAGCCCTCGGCGGAACTCCGCCTTGCATCAAGCGCCCGGACCGTTACGGTGGTCAGTCCATATTTGAGCGGCGTGATATAGATGGTCTCTCCTTCGGCGACCAGATGGGCCACCTTCGGGTCTTCATTCTGGATCTCGTACGTGAGTTTTTCTCCGTCCGGATCCGAGAAGTATCCGCTCATGTTGATTTGTGTCTCCTCTCCGACTCTCTGGAGGAGCAGATTCTCCAGATCGGCGCTTTTCACGGGTGGCTGGTTCTCGAGAACCGTGTATTGAATTGTCATCGAGGAAGTTCCTCCGAATTCATCCGTGGCTGTGATTCTGCCCGAGTAGGTGCCGGGATCCGCGTTCGCCGCGACGATGCGCAGTCCGTATTTCCCGTTCGGGATCTTGCTCCATTCTTCCGCAGCGGATCCGCTCTCATATCCCGTCTTGACCGTGTGGCCGTCGGGATCCGAGATGTCGAAGGTCAGGTTGAGGGTTTCGAAGGGTTTGAGCGTGAAGGGGCCCGCTCCGCTTTCCGCGCTGATGACCGGGACCTGGTTGGCGCCGGTTTTGACGGATACGATGGCGGAAGGTTCCGCGTAATGCAGGTTGTAATCATATCCCGTAACCTTTGCGTAGTAGACCGTCTCGAAAGCGAGTTTGGAGAGCGAGGCCTGGAGGGTTCCTCCGATAGGAACCGATCCGGATACGACATTCAGGGAAGTGACGCCGGCGCCGGGTTCTTTCGGCGTCGCTTTCTCGACGGCGCTGCGGTCCGTTCCCCAGAGGAGGAAGTAGCCATGGGCCGGGATATTATTCTCGCTGCCGGTGACGCTCCAGCTGTAGGTGATGTTGTTGGAGGCGGATTCGCCCCTGAGGTCCGTAACCGGGGCCGGCATTTCATCGGTTCCATAGGTGATTGCGCCAAGCGCATCGACCAGGTTGCCGATCTGCTGGTTGCGGAGGTTGATCTCTTTGTTGACCCCGCCGAGCAGACGCTCGACCAGCATGTCCCGCGTGAATCCGGGACCTCCGCAGGCCGCGATGACAAGGGCAGCGACGCCGCTCAGGTGCGGACAGGCCATTGACGTACCCTGCATGGACTCATACTTATTGCCCGGAGTCGTGCTGAGGATCATGGCGTAGTTGCTGTCTCCGCCCGGTGCGGCGATATCGACCCAGTCTCCATGCGTGGAATAGTAGGCCCGTCCGCCGACGGGACCGATGGCACCGACGGCCAGGACTCCGGCATAGTTGGCCGGAGCGCCGTAGATCCGGTTGTCATTGCCTGCCGAGAAGAGGACGAGTCCGCCGGCCATCGGGCCGGTCTGGTTGCCTTTCTCGTCCATCCCCGCGTATTTGTTGAAATAGTCGATCGCTGACTTGAGGGAGTTTGCGTAGGAGCCTTCGTTCGGATGGTCGAACAATTCCTGGGTCTTGATGGCGTCTTCCAGGTTGAAATTGCCTTTGTCGTCCGTGAAATCGTATCCCCAGCTGTTGTTGGCGATGAGGGCGCCGTGGTCCGCGGCCCATTTGATGGCATTTTCGAATCCGCCGCTGACGGAACCTCCGTCCGTCGACGTATCAAAGACCTGGCAGGAGATCAGGCGGGTTCCTTTGATTCCGGCCGCGGCATCGCCGCCGGCGATGCCGCTGACGCCGATCCCATTGTTGTTGATCGCTGCAATCGTACCGCCGACATGGGTACCATGGCTGTTCGGATTGATTTTGCTGTTCCCCTTTGCGAAATTGTAGCTCGCATTGGTAATGACTTGTCCGGCAAGGTCTTCGTGATTGTAATCAACGCCGCCGTCCACGATGGCGACAATGACATCGGAACTTCCTTTGGTGTAATTCTGCCAGACCGGGAATACATTGATGTCGGCTCCGGGTTTCCAGCCGGACCGGCTCCCGTCGTTGTAGTAGTGCCACTGATCTTTCAGATAGGGATCATTGAAAGGCAGCTCGGCATGGGAGCGGACCTTTGCGACCGGCTCCCAGATTTCTACGCCGCGAAGGCCGGAAATCACCTCGGAAGCTCTTGTCGCAGGAATGGACGGATCATATTCGACCTTGTACCACCGGTGCAGCCCTTCGGCCCGTGTCCGGGCTTCGAATCTGCCGGCGTCGGGGAACAGGCGTTCCATGGACCTCACGCCGATTTCTCTCAGGCCATCCGAAAGGTCGGAAGAACGGGTCGGAACCGTTGTGCCGGAAGCGAGTTCCCGCTCAAGTTCGGCCGTGGCTTCTTCAGAAAAGTATACGTGGGCAACCCCCTCGACATAGGGCGAGAAGGTCTCTTTTTCCAAAACGGACGGGACTTCCTCCGTCTGCATCTCTGTATCATTGACCTGGATACAGGAGTAGACCGAAAGAAGTCCGGCGGTCAGTAACAGCAGTGTTTTTTTCATTTTTCGTCAGTTAACACTGCCAAGATATCAAAAAAGTTGCTAATCCGCAAATCCGGGAGGACGTCTCCTTACTTTTTGGCTTTTTCGCTATAGAGGAATTCGACCAGCGCAGAGAGGGATGAAGGATCGCGCCATTTGACCTTATTGGCTTTCAGATAAGCTTTTACGGCTTCTTTGTCCGCGTTCGGCCAGGACATGACCTCGGACTTGGAGGCCCGGATCAGGAGGCCGTCGACCACCAGGTAGATTTTATCCCGGATGGGCAGTTCGGTCCCGCTGAAGCGGCTGTTCCGGACGTCTTCCAGGCTTTTCTTGTTGGTGTCCCCTCCGGCAACGGCAAACAGCGAGACGTTCTGGGTAGAAGCGACGGCGGATTTTCCATATCCGATGTTGGCTTTTCCCATCTCATCGAGGTCGACTTCGTTCTTGAGGACAACAGCGCCATGTTCGGTCTCTGAAAGCACTTTCATCATCTTCCCGCCGGCATTGAGATACGTTTCCGCTCCGATCCGGGCTACATAGATGTTCCGCATGTCGGCCTGCATGATCGTTCCCTTCTCGACATAATGGAGGGTACCGTTCAGGACATTGACGTTCATCTTATCGTAGTTGAACGTAGATTCATTGCCGGCTTTCCCGGAAAGAACCGTTCCGGACATGAAATCTTCGTAGAGATACGGCCAGCTGTCCAGCGGCTTGAACCTCAGTTTCGATCCGGTTTCCTGTTCAAAGGCATTTTGCCCCGTCGCCATCAGCGGCAGTGCAAGAAAAAGAAGGGTAAGGATACGTTTCATGATTGGGTCGTGTGTTAAAAAGTAAAAATGGACCCGCTGCCGGTTTCGGTAACGGGTCCATCAAATTCAGTCGGAACTATTTCGTGAGAACGGTATTGTAGCCGCTATTATCCCAGAGGTAGTTGGCGTTTTCACCAGCGGTGATCAGCATGTTCCAGGGACCGATGGTAATACCCTCGGCCGTTACCTTGGCCTTGACAGGGGAAAATGCCCAGCTGCCGGCATCATTCTGACCGAGAAGGATCAGGTTTCCATAGCCGTAAGAACTGGCATCCATGACAACCTGGCGTGCATCGAAGAGGATTTCCGCAGTGTTGGTTGCCGCATCGAAGGTAATCGTACCGTCGAGGGCTTCTTCTCCGCCCCAGAGGTTGATGAGTTTGAGATGCGTATCATCGACCTTCTTGATCTGGGCATGATAAGGATCACCATCCTTGGCGCCGGCAAGAGTATAATCCTGGGCCTCCCAGATATCCTCGACATAATCCCACGTTACCGGGATATCCTTGTCGACAATCGTAACGTTGAGGGCGTTCGGGGCACCCATGGTGAGGTCGCCGCTGACGCCGGTGAATTTAATCTGGAAAGCTACGTTTCCGGTGTAGACACCTTCGTTGTTCTTGACGGTCACCGTGATGTTCTGGGTCTGGTTTCCGGTGAAGTTGAGAACGCCGGAAGACGGCTCAACGGTGAACGCGGTACCCTTGGCTCCCTTCGGGTCGACAACCTCGAAAGTGACGCTTCCGCTTCCATTCTCATTGTCATAGGAGGTTACAGGGATGGTCAGTTTGCCGACGTCTTCGTTGACGGAGTAGGAGGTCGTACCGTCCTGGAGACGGACGAAAGGATAGCTCTTGAACTCGGCGATCCGGTCGCAAGAAGCCAATGCAGCTACGAGTGCAAGACCTGCAATGAGTGTATATGCTTTTTTCATATTCGCAATTCGATTTAAGGTTGATTACTCGATGGTAATGGCTGCATAACCCTCGTTCTGGACGAGGTTCGGATTGACCTGGAGTTCGTGCTTCGGAACCGGCCATACGAAGTGATAGTCGTTGGCAGGCATGCTCTTGTCAATGAAGTTCGGCTGGGTGATAACGACACCTGCGGAGGCAGCGCCATCCTGAGGCGCGCGGCCGGAGTAGCCAAGTCCCCAACGCTTGAGGCAGGAGATGCGGAGGCCCTGTCCGACGGTCTCGCGATACCACTCGTTCTGGATGTTGGCGGTGGAAGCGGAGGTCGCTTCGGCGCCACGGGCGGTCTGGAGAGCGTTCAGGCACTCGGTAGCCTTTGCGCTGTTGCCGGCACCGGCATAAGCCTCGGCGGCGATCAGGTAGATCTCAGCGATCGTGATGGGCTTGAGCATCTGACGGGTGTTCGGGAGGTCGGTGGTACGGAGGGCCGGATTGCCGCTGTACTTCTTGAAGACCTTGAACTCGCTGGTATACCAGCTACCGTTCTCGTAGATAGGGACGGTGCCATCGGTGAGCCAGCTGTTGCGGAGGTCGCCCTCACCGTAAGCTTCAGCAAGCTTCTTGGTTGGGATGAAGTACGGACGGTAGTACTGTCCGTGGCCTTCTTCGCTGTCGATCGCCATATTGGCATAATAGGTATGCTCACCATAACCGCCTTCCTGGAGGGAACCGTAGAACTGGAGGATCGGCTCTTTACCGTTGTCCTCGACGAACTCGGCTGCGAATTCTTCAGCGGTTGCGGCCAGCTTGTAACCGGCTGCGGAGCCGATGACCTTCTCAGCAGCGGATGCGGCCTGTGCATACTGCTTGGTGTCAAGATAGTAGCGGGCGTACATCGCGTTGACAAAGTCGATAGTCGGCTTCTGGGCACGAACCTCACCCTTCACACCGGCGAGGAGAACGGCTGCAGAGTCAAGGTCGGACTTGATCTGGTCGTAGACTTCCTTGACGGTATTGCGGGACGGACGCTCGGTCTGGTCATACTTGAGGATGATCGGAAGGCCGAGGTCGGTAGAGGAAGAAGATCCGTAAGGCTTCGCGAAGAGGCGGATCATATGAAGGTATGCGTACGCGCGGGCGACATAAGCTTCGCCACGGGCGATGGCCGCTTTCGCCTGGAGACCGTCAGGAACGGTCTGCGCGCCGTTGATCACGATATTGAAGTGACGGATGGCGAGATAGGGATAACGCCAGTTGTCACGGGAGTCATAATCGTCCGCGGAGAAACTGTCATCAGTACGGTGGACGCCACCATAGTTGTTGCCATAGTCTCCAAGGGCGTTGAAATAGTCCATCATGATATCTTGCGGCTCGTCAAGGACGCCGCCACCCGCGATACCGCGGAACTGGGCGATGACGCCGGCTTCGAAACCGGTCAGGTCGGTTTCATTCGTGATAACGCTTTCCGGGTTGTAGACAAGGCTACCGACAGGGAAGAGGTCCAGGTCGCAGGCAGTCAGCATGGAGGCAGCTGCCAGGGTCACGAGGGTATATTTGAAAATATTTTTCATATCCATATTCATTTAAAAGTTACCCGTTACGATTAGAACGTGATCTCGATACCGCCGAGGAACTGCTTGGAGTTACCGCCGACACCATAGGAAAGGTTGGAGTTGATTTCCGGATCGATACCCGAGTACTTCGTGGCAGTGAGGAGGTTACGGCCGGTGAAGGTAATCTTGAAGTCCTTGACGACATTCTGCCATCCCAGAATCGCCTTCGGCAGGCTGTAGCCGACCTGGAGGTTCTTCAGACGGAGGAAGGAAGCGTTCTCAAGGAGGTGGGAGTCGAACTGCATGATATAACCCTTGGACCAGTCAGGCCACTTGGCGTCGGTATGGTCCGGCGTCCAGAAGTCGGAGACTGCCTTGTTGGTATTCATGGTCGCGAAGCTGGCCGGGTTACCATAGAAGTAACCGTCGTTAGAGATGAGGGTCTTGCCGATGACATAGTTGAAGTCAGCCTGGAAAGTCAGGCCCTTCCAACCGCCGGAGAAGCTGAAACCGCCGTTGATCGGAGCGTAACGGGCTTTGCCGGTATTCTGGGTCAGGGCGTCGGAATCCCATACCTTTGTGGTGTTGTTCGGGTCAAGATTCGTAATATCCGGGTTCTCGCCAGGTACATACCAGGTCGGAGCACCGTCCGTCGGATCGATACCCGCGAACATCGGATAGTAGAAGGAGACAGGCTGTCCTACGACGTAGGTAATACCCGTATTGGCGATCTCCCAGCGCTGGCGGCCGTCGAAGAGTTCGGTGATCTTCTGCTTGTTGTAGTTGAAGGTCGTGTTGAAGCGGAGGAAGTAGTCGCGGGTGCGGAGAATGTCAACACCGAGGGTGATATCGATACCGCGGTTGTTCAGTCCGCCGACATTGTCATAGATATCAACGGAAGAATCGTCGAAACCGGTCGTGTACGGCTGAGGAACGGCCATCAACATGCTGGAGGTCTGACGGTTGTAGAACTCGATGTCGAAGTCGACCTTGTTGAAGATGCGGCCGTCAAGGGCGATCGTGAAGAGGCCCTGCTGCTCCCAGGAGAGGCGCTGGTTGGCCGGCTGGGTCAGATAACGGGCGGAGACGTCTGCATAGGAACCGGAGTTTCCGATCAGACCGAGAGCGGCATAGTCGCCGATACCGGCATTACCCTGGGTACCGTAGCTGACCTTGAGGTTGAGGTCGTTGACCCAGGTAAGATCCTGGATGAAGGACTCTCTCTTCATTTTCCAAAGGGCACCGACGGACCAGAAGGTCGCGTTGCGGTTTGCGGAACCGAAACGGGAAGATGCATCGTTACGGATCGTGGCGTCGAAGATGTAGCGGTCCATGAGGGTATAGTCCACGTGGGCGAAGAAGGAGAGGAACCGGGAAGCGGTGTGGCTCTCGCTCATGTCGCGGGTCGATTTCGTACCATCCTGGAGGCGGATCTGACGGTCGTCCGTCTGGCCGCTGGACTGGGCGAAGAAATAGTCGTAATGGTTATCGACACCTTCCTGTCCGAGGAGGACGCTCATCTTGTTGTTGTCGTTGATGTCGAAGGAGTACTCGAGCGTATTGGTGATCGTTGCGGTGTACTCGAAGGCGTTGGACTTGCCGGCAGAAGCAGTACCGCCGTTCTCGGCGACATAAGACGGAGTCGTGTACCAGTTGTTGAGGCGGAAGTATCCGTCGAGACCGGCGCGGCTGACAAACTTGAGGTTGCGGATCGGCTCGATCTCGACATAAGCGTTGCCGTTCATGCCGTAGCGGTCGTACTGGTCGATATGGTTGTCCATAAAGTAGTGCGGGGTGACGCGGTTCTGGCCGGGGAATTTCTTCTCATAGACCTTGCCGTCTTCGTCAAGAGCCGGGTAAAGCGGAACGAGGAGGTAGGAGAGACCACCGCTCGTGTAGTTGGACATACCGTTTGCTGCGGAACCCCAGTTCGGGTTCTGCTGGGTGATGTCGTAGGAAAGGTTGACGTTGGTTCCGATCTTGAGCCAGTTGAACGGGTGGCCCTGGACATTGGAACGGACAGTGAATCTGTCATAGTAGTTGCCCGGGGTGTAACCCTTCTGGTGGTACTGGGAAGCTGCGATCATGTAAGCGACCTTCTGTCCGCCGCCCTCGATCGTGATGTCGTTCTGGTACTGCGGGTTGACGAGGTCCATCATATACTCATACCAAGGAGTATTGTAGTCGTAGCCTTTCTTGGTGAAGGTGTTCTCGATCCATTCTGCGGAGTGGATACCGGAGCGGATCCAGAAGTCCTTCAGTTCGTCGCCCGTCATCATGCTCTTGTACAGGGAGAGGTCGGCGAGGGTCGAAACACCATACTGGGAACGGATTGTCATGGTAGCCTTCTCGTTGTAGGAGCCGGACTTCGTAGAGATATAAACGACACCGTTAGCAGCACGGGAACCGTAGATAGAAGTTGCGGAAGCATCCTTGAGAACGCTGACGGACTCGATATCGTTCGGGTTGAGGGCCATGATGGAACGGGCGCTCGAAGGAATACCGTCGATGACATAGAGCGGCGTGGAGCTCGCGTCGAGGGAACCGACGCCGTGGAGCTGCATGGAAACCGCGTTATCACCCGCGACACCGGAATAGGAGAGGACGGAAAGACCTGCAACCTGACCGGAAAGCTGGTCGAGAGCGGAAGAAGACGGAGCGTTCTTGATCGTCTCGGAATTGACGGTTGAAACGGAACCTACGATCGTACCGACCTTCTTGGCGGAACCGTAACCGACGACAATTGCATTGTCGAGGAATTCGTTGTCCTCCTCGAGAACGAAGTTGATCGTGGCGCGGCCGTTGACCGGAGCGGTCTGTTCTGCGTAACCGACCATCGTTGCGATCAGGGTGCCGTTGGCAGGGACGGTGAGGGTGTAGTTACCGTCGAAGTCGGTAGAGGTACCTGTCGTCCGGTTGCCTTGCAGCATCACCGTTGCGCCATAGAGAGGTGCTCCACTGGCATCCTTGACGGTACCGGAGACCTTGATGTTCTGCGCGGAAACTGCTACGGAGAGCAGAACGAACAGTGCGCTGAGAAACAGTTTAGCTTTGTTCATAAGCGTGAAATTAATTAAACATAAATATTGAAATTGATAACTATTTCCTATTTAATAAGTTATATAATTATATTGTCGTTTTTCAAAGCGACATCAACTACAAAAGTCGTAATAAAATTTGACAATTGCAAAAGCCGGATAATACGAAAATATGTGCAAGAATGAATATTTTGCACATTATTCGCTGATTTTTAGCAACGGACACAAAAAACCAAAGCGAAAACTGAAAGAAAAAACCGCCGAATATTTTCAATTTGAAACTTTGAAAATTTCTTAAATTTTTTCAAAAACCTTTAGATTGCGTACAGGTGTGTTCCCGTGGGACCCGTATTCACGGGCTCCCTTACAATCTGATTGTCTAGAGCGTATCCTGTTTCAGCTTTTCTACGTACCGGTTGATCCGCATGAGTTCCTGCGGAATGGGAATGCTTTGCGGGCAGTGCATCAGGCACTCTCCGCAGCTGATGCAGTGGTCTGCCTGACGGAGGGTCGGGATCGCCCGGTTGTAGCTGACCAGATAGGCGTTCCGGATCTTCCGGTAGTTTTTCTGTTCGCTGCTGTGGACAAAGGTTCCTTCCGTAATCGAGGTATTGTAGTGCTTGAAAATTCCCGGGATATCGATACCCCACGGGCAGGGCATGCAGTATTTGCAGTCCGTGCAATTGACCATCGGGTACTCCTTGATCAGGGCGGCCTGGGTCAGCATGAACTCGATCTCTTCCTCGTTCATCGGACGGAAATGGGTGAATGTCTTTACGTTGTCGATCAGCGGGTCCATGCTGGCCATTCCGCTCAGGACGGTCAGGATCCGCGGGTAGGAGCCGACAAAGCGGAACGCCCAGGAGGCGACGGAACTGTCGGGCTCGCGCTGCTTGAAATTGTCCGCGACGTTTGCCGGGACATTGGCAAGGCGTCCTCCCAGGAGCGGCTCCATGATGACGACCGGAATTTCCCGCTTGTCCAGTTCGGCGTAGAGATAGTCGGCGTTGACGTTCCGTACCCCGTCCGCATATTTCCAGTCGACATAATTCATCTCGATCTGGCAGAAATCCCAGACGATCTCGCCGCTGTCGTATTTCTGCATGAAGGCGTCGAATGCTTCCTGGTTGCCGTGGAAAGAGAATCCGAGATTGCGGATCCGTCCCTTTTCCTTTTCTCCGCGCAGGAAGTCCAGCATTCCGTTGTCGACATAGCGCTTGTTGAACGCCTCGATGCCGCCCCGTCCGATTGAATGGAACAGGTAGTAGTCGAAATAGTCGGTCTGCAGGTCCTTGAAAGAGTCTTGATACATCTGCAGGGACGCTTCCCGGGAGTTGTCTCCGAAGTTGGAAAGCTTGGTCGCAATATAATAGGAGTCCCGCGGATAGCGGCTCAGGGCGATGCCCGCAGCCCGTTCCGACTGGCCACGCAGGTAGGCTGGGGAGGTATCGTAATAATTGATTCCGTGGGCCATGGCGTAGTCGACCATTTCGTTGACGGCGTCCTGGTCGATGATATCATTGCCGTCGGCATCCTTGATCATCGGCCAGCGCATGCACCCGTATCCGAGCAGGGAAACACGGTCTCCGTTGCGGGGATTGGTACGGATGACCATTTCTTCCGGTTCTTCGGCCGCAGGGGCGTTCTTTTTCGGTGCGCAGGCGGCGGTCCCCAGGGCAACAGCCCCGGCGCCGGATATTTTAAGGAAATCTCTTCTGTCCATAACTGTTTCTCTTTCAGGGTTAAGCGTTCAGGTGGTCACGACGTCCGTCGACGGTGATGGCGCTGATCGGGCGGGCGGGGCAAAGGTTCTCGCAGGCTCCGCAGCCGATACATTTTTCTTCGATGACACTCGGTCTCAGCAGCGAATCGGGATCCTCGGGATTGATACGGACCATGCTGATCGCCCCGATGGGGCACTTCCGGGCGCAGTTGCCGCAGGTCGTCCCCTGGGTCTCGACGATACAGAGGTCGCGGTTGACGTGGGCGATCCCTACGCGATATTCCGTCTTCTGTTCTTTCGAGATTCCAAGGATAGCTCCGCTCGGACAGACTTCCGAGCAGCGTACACATTCGGGACGGCAATAGCCGCGCTCATAGGACATCTCCGGCTGCATGAAACGCTCCAGACTTCCGGAAGGACGGAGCACGTCATTCGGACAGGCGGCGACGCAGAGCTGGCAGGCCGTGCACCGGTCGTAGAAATCTTTTACGCTTTTCGATCCGAAAGGCGTGACCGGGACGGTCCGTTCGGGAACTTTCTTGTCCATGATCTCCGCATATCCGCCATCCAGTTTCTTTTCCTGTGCATCGACAAGGGTCGAAGTCAGGAGAACGGCCGTTCCTGTCATAAACGCCCGCCGACCGGTATCCGTTCCCTCAGAAGTCCCTTCCGGGACAGAACTGTTGGAACGTTTCCATGCGAAGCGGTAGCGGAGGGCGCCGAACTTGCAGTCCTCTATGCAGTTGAAGCAGTCGACGCACCGGCTGTAATCGATCTTATGCTCTTGGATATTGATGCAGGATGCCTTGCAGTTGTGCTCGCAGACCTTGCAGTTCTTGCATTTGTCCTTGTCGATGACCGGGCGGAACATGGCGAACCGCGAGAGGAAGCTCAGGGTCGTTCCGATCGGGCAGACCGCGTTGCAATAGGTTCTGCCGCCAGTCCAGGCCAATACGCCGACAAGAACCAGTGTTCCGATGGCTACAAGAAGAACAGGAAGGCTCCTGAGCCAGACCTCTTTCCCATAGAAAGCATAGCTTCCAGCATGCTCGGCAATGCCGGCAAAGAGGTTATTGATCCAGATATAGACCGGCTGGAAAAGGCTGGAAACGATGCGGCCGAATGCGCTGTAGGGGGCCAGCAAGGCAACGAGCGGCTGGATCCCGGCGATAAGGGCGGCGACAAAAACGGCCCAGACTCCATACCGGAGCCATTTGATTTCTTTCTTGTACTGATAAGGCCTGCGGTTCTTTTTCCGCCTGAGAGCATTGACCCGGATCCTGGCGATCCCGTCCTGCATGACTCCGAGCGGACAGATTACTGAGCAATAGACTCTCCCGAAAACGAGCGTGAGCAGGCAGAGAACGATGATGACTCCCAGGTTGACGGCCATCACGGCCGGCAGGAACTGAATCTTGGCCATCCATCCGAGCCAGAGATGCAGGGCACCCGTAATGTCGAGCAGAAGCAGGGTAATCCCCGTAAAGAAGATCACTGCCAGTGCAATCCTGATTTTCTTAAGCATAGAGATATCTTAAATGATTATGTACAAAGATAATAAAACTATTTTACACGGAAATCAACCCAGACCGGGAAATGGTCGGAAGCATAGAATCCGTCGTAGAGCCGGTCATCGCAGACATACCGGAGCGGTTTGAGGCCTTTTCCCCGGAAATAGACGAAATCGATCCGTTGCTCCGAGGCAGGATCGAGCGGTCTCTTCCACCCGTTGAACGTATAGAACGGGCCTTCACGACGGGAAGGGGTCTTGTCGAAGAAATGGTAGGAATCCGTCCACCAGGTCCGGTAGAGGGTGGAGCAATCGTAGGTCTCCCGTGCGTTGAAATCGCCGACGAAGAAGGAGGGGCGCCCTTCGGGATTGTATTTTTGTTCCATCTCGATGAAGATGTGGGCATTTTCCGCATGCTGGTCTTTGTTCAGCGGAGCGTGGGTGACCATCATGAAATACTCTTTCCCCTTATTTTTCAAATCCTTGACGATCGCGCAGAATCCACCGCGGATGAATTTCCCCTTCAGATTTCCGCCAAGGTCATTGACCTGCTTGACGGAAGGCGGGTCGGAGAGCCAGAAATGATGGATTTCAAGAACTTCGAATCGGTCTTTTTTCCAGATCAGGCCATGGGCCTTGGTCCCCACTCCGTCATCTTCGTAAGGGCTGAAAAAGAACGATCCGTATTCTTTTCCGGCTGCGGAAAGCGCACGCGGGATGCTTTCCTGCTCTTCTGAATCGACCTCCTGCAAGCCGCATAGATCGAAATCGCAGGCCATCAGGGATGCGATCAGGCGGGATTCCCGCCGAGCCCAGTTGTTCTCTGCGCTGGCCTCGTCCAGCCGTGCCCTTCTAAGATTGTACGTTCCGACCCGGAGGTCCGTTTTAGCTGTTACCGGAACCGTTGACAGCGCGGCGGCCAGCGTCAGGGAAGCAAGAGTCTTGGTAATCATATGGTTCGTGTTATATAAATTCAGTCCAGAATCAACAGGGCGATGGAGGGATGGGAGAAAGTAAGGCGAACCGTATCCTCGGAGGCGCGGTTCAGTGTCGCTTTCCACCAATTGTCAAAAACGACGGCGTCTGTCGGCCAGACAAGCCCTTCGGAGCGGATCTGAAGGGAGTTGTCGGGGGAGAAAAGGGAAACTTTCCGGCCGGCTCCAAGCTCAAGGCTGCAGGAATCGGTGACGGCGAAAGCCGTTCCGTAATCCGAAACGATTTCGATATGGATTCCCTGAAGCGCTTCCGTCCGGGCGTATTCCATCAGAAGGGAGAGATTTCCGATGGTATGATCTTCGCGTTTGCCGGTTGCGCCGAGAATATGGATATCCGTTACCTCCGGCCAGTTTTCGGCGATATACCGGACGGCCTTCGTCTGGTCATTATCGTCCTGCTCAGCGACGTGGACGATCCGGTCAGCGAATTCTTTCCTGAGCCTGGCCGGCAGGGAGTCCATGTCTCCGATGACCGTATCCGGAAGCCGTGCCTCCCCGAAAACCGCTTCTGCATGGCGGAGGAACGGAACGAGGGCGCCATCGCAGCAGACGATGCGGTCAGCCTTCCGCAGCAGGTACCGAGGATAGTCTTTCCGGGGAAAAGACCCGTTGCAGAGGATGGTGGCGTCCATGGCGTTCGTCTATTCTTCAGAAGGTTTGCATTTTGCGATTTCTTCGCGGGAAGTTCCCGGGGTTGTCCGGTACCGTTCCGGATTCCGGAATCCAAGGAGGAAGGACTTGATGTCCATCCGTTTCTTCCCGGCGAGTTGGAGATCTTTCAGGGAAAGCGCGCCGTCTGAGGTCGTCACAGCAAGCCAGTTCTTCCCGTCGGAGAGGACCGTCCCGGGAGCGGGAAGCGGAGAAGGCAACAGTTCAGCGGGGAGGGGCTCGCCGAAGAAAACCTTCAGCTGGACAGGATCAGCTCCTCCGTCAGGAAGAGATAGTTCCGTATAGGCGGTCGGGTAGGGGCTGAGTCCCCGGACGAGGTTATAAATATTCCGGGTCGTGTCATTCCAGTCGATATGGCAGAGTTCGCGGGTCAGTTTCGGTGCGGGTTTGAGCAGTTCGGAGCCCTGGATGAAACTGCGCTGCACACGGGTTTCAACGTTTCCTTGGATCAAGCCTTCCACCGTCTGGACGACAAGGTCGGCCCCGATCCCCATCAGGGCGTCATGGACGTCCCCGGCCGTATCGGCGGGCCCGATCCGATGTTCCTGTCGCAGGATGACACCGCCCGTATCGATCTTCTGGTCGATCATAAAGGTCGTGACGCCGGTGATGTTTTCGCCGTTGATGACCGCCCAGTTGATCGGAGCGGCGCCGCGGTACTGCGGCAAGAGGGCGGCGTGGAGGTTGAACGTTCCGAGTTTCGGCATGGCCCACACGGCCTCGGGCAGCATCCGGAATCCGACGACGACGAACAGGTCGGCCTTCAGGGCGGAAAGGGCTTCGAGGAAGGCCGGATCTTTCAGTTTCTCAGGCTGCAGGACGGGGAGTCCGCGCTCGACGGCAAATTTCTTGACGGCGCTTTCGTTCATTTTCAGCCCGCGGCCGCTCGGCTTATCCGGAACGGTGACGACAGCGACGACCTTGTATCCGCGCCCAAGGAGCGCTTCCAGCGGGGCGACGGCGAATTCCGGCGTCCCCATATAGACGATTCTGGTTTTCTTGAACAGAGACATAATCTTGCTTTTAACGACGCGCCAGGCCGTTTTCATGCCTTCGGCGTTGAATAGGGTCGAGTCGTGGATGGCCTTCCAAGTGAGGAAAAATCCGATGGGCAGCAGGACCATCGCGGATATGAACGTACCGATGAAAGGGGTGGCGGCGCCGTCCCGGGCCAGCTTCGTTCCCGAAATATCAATGACCCAATAGAGGACGAAGAAGAGGACAGAAACGATGGCCGAGGTGCCCAGCCCGCCTTTCCGGATCAGGGCCCCGAGCGGGGCGCCGATGAAAAACAGGATCAGGCAAGCCAGTGCCTGGGCATATTTTTTCCAGATTTCGACGTGGGTCCTCCGGAGGATATAATTGTATTCGTAGGACTCGACTTCGTAGGTCGTCAGGGTGCTCTCCATCTGCCGGGCGTTGGTCGCGGCGGTCTCGTAGATGTTCCGCTGGAGTTTGGTATTCTTCCAGTTCAGGGGATGGGGAATTTCGGCGTCGGAAGTGAATTTCGTACGCCATGCCGTGTCGAGCTGTGCTGTATGGCTCAGGGACGATTGGCGGTGAAAATCATTCTTGTGGCGTTCCAGGGCCTCGTTGGAGAGTTTCTGGAGGGAGTCCCGCCCCATGATCAGATGGGCCATATTCATCGACCGGACCTGGTCGCTGAAGCGGGCGGTGTCCGATTTTTGGAAGGCATAGTTCGCCAGGGGGATGATCATTTCCTGCGAGGAGAAATGGATCTTCCTCAGGGCGAGGGTCGTGTCACGGTATTTCTTGGTATTGGTTTCCTGGTAATTGTACCCGTTGTAGAGGTTGAAGGTCAGGTAGTCCTTGGCTTTCGACATCTTCATGACGCCGGAATCGGCGACGGTCACCGAGGTGTTCCCGCGTCCATGGGTATGGTCATAGACCATGACCTTGTACATCATGCCGGTCCTGTCGTTCCGGTCTCCGATGCGGAGGATATATCCTTCAATGCCGTCATAGAACGTGCCTTCCGGGATCTTGATTTCGGATTTGGTCTTTCCGATATCGTCCCGCAGGGTAAAGATCTGGTTCGTGGCGTAAGGGGAAAGGTTGTTGACCGTAAAGAAGGCGAGGATGCTGATAATCGTACTGCAGATCATCAGCGGGGCCATCAGGCGTGTCAGTGAGATGCCGGAAGCCTTCATGGCGATCAACTCGCTGTTCTCGCCCATCTGGCCGAGGGTCATCATCGAAGCCAGCAGGGTGGAAAGCGGGAGAGCAAGCGGAAGGGCCTGGCTGCAGACCCCCCAGAAAAGGAATTCAAGAATAACCGAGAGACCGAGTCCGCGCCCGACCAGCTCGTCGATATACAGCCAGAGAAACTGCATCATCAGGATAAAGATAACGACAAGCAGGATCGCGATAAACGGTCCTATGAAAGAAGTTACGATGAACTTGTCGATTTTCTTCATCCTGAAAGGGAACGGTTATGCCGTAGCGATTTCTACCAATTTCTCAAGCGCCTGGTCAAGTCCTTCGATTTGGCGGCCGCCGGCCGTTGCAAGCCCCGGCTGTCCGCCTCCGCCTCCCTGGATAAGCTTCGCGGCTTCCCGGATATCCTTTCCGGCATTCTTGCCTTTGGCTACGAGATCGTCCGAATACATCAGGAGCAGGTTCGGTTTGTCCGCAAAGCGGTAGGCTGCCGCAATGACAAGGTTTTCAGCATGTTTTGCAACAAGCAGGGCGACATTGCGAACCATCTGCGGGTCTGCGGACTGGGTAAAACGTGCAACTTTGATGCCGCCGATCAATTCAGCCTTATCCTCGATGTGGGAGGCGAGTTCTGCAGCCTTTGCCATGGCAGCTTCCTCAAGTTGCTTCTTGAGGCCGGCGTTGTCCTCGACCATCTTCTGGATGGCTCCCGTCAGGTCGGGAACGTTGTTGAAGAAGCTGCGGGCGGACCGGAGCATTTCTTCCATGGCCTTGATATGGTTCTCGGCTGCGGCTCCGGTCAAGGCTTCGATTCTCCGGACTCCGGCGGCGACGGCGCCTTCGGACAGGATCTTGAAGTAGCCGATCCGTCCGGTCGCGCTGGCGTGGGTTCCGCCGCAGAGTTCGGTAGAAGGACCGAAATTGACGACGCGGACCGTATCGCCGTACTTTTCGCCGAACAGGGCGATCGCGCCCATGGCCTTGGCCTCGTCCATCGTCGCATCCCGTTTTTCCTTCAGGGGATAGTCGGCGCGGATCAGTTCGTTGACGCGGGCTTCGGTGCGGGCGATTTCTTCATCCGTCATCTTGGAAAAATGGGAGAAATCAAAGCGGAAATAATCCGGTCCCACGAAGGACCCTTTCTGCTCGACATGGGTGCCGAGGATTTCACGGAGAGCCTGATCGAGGAGGTGGGTTGCCGTATGGTTTGCAGCGATCCGTTCCCGGCGCTCCTTGTCGACCTGGAGGGAGAACGGTTCGTTGCAATGCTCGGGCAGCCGTTCGGCCAGGTGGATTGTAAGATTGTTTTCCTTGACGGTGCCGAGGATCCGGATCGATTCTCCGGAAGGATTGGTAATTACGCCGGTATCGCCTACCTGACCGCCCATCTCGGCATAGAACGGGGTTTTGTCAAAGACGAGCTGGTAGAGGATCTTATTCTTGGACTTGACGGTCCGCTGCTTCAGCAGGACGGCATTCTCACAGGAGGTCCGGTCATAACCGATGAACTCGGCTTCTTCTCCTTCGGCGAAGACATCCCAGTCCCCGAATTCATTGGCCGTGGCGTTGCGGGCGCGCTCTTTCTGTTTCTGCAGTTCCGTGTTGAATCCTTCCAGATCGACGGAATAGCCTTTCTCGGTCGCAATCAGTTCGGTCAGGTCGACAGGGAAGCCGTAGGTATCATAGAGGATGAAAGCGTCGACCCCGGGGATGACTTTCGTTTCGGCGTTTTTCGCCATATAGTCGTCCAGCATGCGGATTCCGCGGTCGAGGGTGCGCAGGAAGGCCATTTCTTCTTCACGGATGACGCTTTCAATGAGTTTCTGCTGTGCGGGGAGTTCCGGATAGGCTTCGCCCATGTCGTCGATCAGCTGCGCGACCAGCCTGCAGAGGAAGGGCTCGTTGAATCCGAGGAACGTGTAGCCGTAGCGGACGGCGCGGCGGAGGATACGGCGGATGACGTAACCGGCCTTGACGTTGGAGGGAAGCTGTCCGTCTGCGATGGAGAAAGCAATTGCCCGGATGTGGTCGGCGACGACGCGCATCGCAACCTCGGTTTCGGGGGATTCCTTGTACTTGTGGCCGGAGAGTTCTTCAATTTTGCCGATCAGGCCGCTGAAAACGTCTGTTTCGTAGTTCGAGGTTTTCCCCTGAAGGATCATGCAGAGGCGTTCGAAGCCCATGCCGGTGTCGATGTTTTTGTTCGGAAGGGGTTCGAGGTGGCCGTCGGCCTTGCGTTCGAACTGCATGAAGACGAGGTTCCAGATTTCGATAACCTGGTCATTGTCCGTGTTGACGAGTTCCCTTCCGGGAATCCGGGCGATTTCCTCGTCGCTACGGAGGTCGATATGGATTTCGGAACAAGGGCCGCAGGGACCCGTGTCGCCCATTTCCCAGAAATTGTCATGCTTGTTACCCAGGAGGACGTGATCGGCGGGAAGGTGGCGGAGCCAGGCCTGCCGGGCCTCTTCGTCGAGGGCGGTCCCGTCTTCGGCGCTGCCTTCAAACACGGTGGCATAGAGTTTCGTCCGGTCGATCCCGTAGACGTCCGTCAGCAGTTCCCATGCCCAGTCGATCGCTTCGTCCTTGAAATAGTCACCGAAACTCCAGTTTCCGAGCATCTCGAACATCGTATGGTGCCGGCCATCATGGCCGACCGCCTCGAGATCGTTGTGCTTTCCACTGACCCTGAGGCATTTCTGCGAGTCTGTCGCCCGCTTGAATTTCGGGGTTGTATTACCGAGGAAAATATCCTTGAACTGGTTCATTCCCGCATTGGTAAACATCAGCGTCGGGTCGTTTTTGATTACCATCGGAGCCGACGGGACAATGGTATGTCCTTTCGAAGCGAAAAAGTCCAGATACTTCTGTCTGATTTCTTTAGCCGTCATTTTTCTTACTTTTTTTGCAATAACCCACAAAAATACAACAAAAATCTCACATTCCCTTTGAAAAGAACGAAAAACGAAAAATATGGAGTTTTTTATTATATTTGCATAATATGCCCGAATTGAAACACTATAAGGTCAATCCCGAGACGCTCAAGATTGAGTTCGAGGAAGTTTCCCGGCACCGTTTCGCGAAATTCGCGTTGGTCGTGGTTGCCGGTGCGCTTCTGTTCGTGGGCGTCCTCTGGCTGTATGTTTCCGTTCTCGGGCTGGATCTTCCCAAGACGGCAATCCTGAAGCGGCAGAACGTCGGGTGGGCCGCCAGGCTGGAACTGATGAACGCCCAGATCGACCAGTATGACAAGGTTCTCGGGGATCTGGAAGACCGAGACGAGCAGATCTACCGCTCCGTCTACGGTATGAACGGCATTCCTTCCGCCGTGCGTGATGCCGGTTTCGGAGGCGTCAACCGCTATGCTTCCCTGGACGGTCTGGACGGGAGAAGTGAGCTGAAAAAGACCGTTTTACGGCTTGACCGGCTGATCAAGAAAGCCTATATCCAGAGCAAATCCTATGACGAAGTCGGGGAGATGGCCAGAAGGGCTGGCGACATGGCTTCGCATATCCCCGCGATCTGTCCCTTGAGTACCGCCCCCGGTTCATTCCACATGAGCAGTCCCTTCGGCTACCGGAGCGACCCGATCACAGGCGTATCGAAATTCCATTCCGGAATGGACTTTGCCTGCCCTCCCGGCAATACGATCTACGCTGTCGGCGACGGGGTCGTTGAGAGTGCCAGCAGCGATTTCTTCGGGTACGGGAATATCGTCATCGTCAACCACGGATTCGGCTACAAGTCCCGCTACGCGCATATGAGCCGGATCGCTGTCCATGAGGGACAAAGAGTTACGCGAGGTACGGTCCTCGGCGAGACGGGCCAGTCCGGGCGGGTTACCGGTCCCCATCTCCACTATGAAATCATGTATCGGGACGACTTCGTCAATCCCTATGATTTCATGGACCTTGATCTTTCCGCCAAGGACTATGCGGAAATAATCGCCCAAAGCACGAAGAACCATGAAAAAGAATAAGAAAAAACGGTTCGGACGCCTGCTTTGGAAGTTGATCGGGTATGGGATCGCAACGGTCTCTCTCTCGATCGTTTTCTACGGACTGACCGCCCTCTTTTTCAGTACGCCCGAAGAGAAGCGCCTGCTCCGGGAGAACCGCATGTACAGGGACATGTACAGGGATCTTCAGGAGAAGGAGCAGCTGCTGGGGGATGTCGTTGAAGGCCTTCAGGAAAAGGACAATGAGATATACAGAGGCCTTTTTTATACGGAAGCCCCTGCGCCTGAACCTCTTACCGCAGCGGATGTTATCGCGGACAGTGATACCCTTTCGGACAATTTCTACCTTTCATACAGCGCGTCAAAATCCGAAACGGCCATGAAGATGGCTTCCCGGGTCGAAGATAATTTCCGGGAAATTTTCGAGACGCTGTCGCGCCGGCGGGATACGATCCCCCCTCTGACCCTTCCGATCGGGGATATGTCTTACATCCGCACCGGCGCTTCCGTCGGCATGAAGGTGCATCCTTTCATGAAAGTCGAGATGCAGCATAACGGAATCGATCTGATTGCGCGCCAGGGAGAACCGGTCTATGCGGCAGCCCCCGGAACGGTCGTCTCGGTTGAGAAGTCGACGGGAGGGCTCGGCAATGTCGTGGAGATCAGTCACGGGAACGGTTTCATATCCCGTTATGCCTGTCTCTCAGACGTTTCGGTATCCCGGGGCAGCCGGGTCGCCGTCGGAAAGAAGATTGGGACGGTCGGGATATCCCGCGGCTCGTTCGCCCCGCATCTCCACTATGAGGTCCTCAGCGGAGGCAGGGTCCTCGATCCTGTCCATTATTTCTTCGCCTCGGTTAGCCCGGCGGAATATGCCAATATGCTCTTTATGTCAGTAAGTACAGGTCAATCAATGGATTAAAATATGGATAAGATCTTTTACTCTATCGGAGAAGTCGCCGAGATCCTGGGAGAATCGGTCTCCCTCGTCCGGTTTTGGTCGAACAGTTTCCCCGCCTTCATCAAGCCAGACCGCAATGCCAAGGGGAACCGGCGGTTCTCACCGGAAGATCTCGAGACTTTCAAGCAGATCCACCTGCTGGTCAAAGGAAACAGGATGACGCTTGAAGGCGCTGAGAAGAAACTGCGTGAAGACCGTAAGAAAGTCAACAGCCGGGCCAAGGCGATCGACAGCCTGAAAGAAGTCCGAAAGCAACTGGTTCTTGTCAGGAAAGAATTATGAGAGTAGGAGATATCATCCGTGCGGTCGAGGAATTCGCTCCGCTCGGAATCCAGGAAGACTGGGACAACAGCGGTCTCTGCATCGGTGCGGAAGAAGATGAAACGAAAGGCGTGCTGGTCGGTTTCGACTGTACGCCGGAACTGATCGACGAGGCGCTTGAGTGCGGGGCGGACATGGTCATAACCCACCACCCGCTTCTTTTCCGGGGAATCAAACGGATTGACGGAGCGGATCCGGTCGGCGCGGCCCTTGTCAAGGCGGTCCGGGGCGGAATTGCCGTCTATGCCGCCCATACGACGGCCGATAAGGTCATCGAAGGTGTCAGCGGGGCGATGGCCCGGAAACTGGGTCTCCGGAATATCGGGATCCTTTGCCGGGAAGAGGACGGGATCGGACTCGGAGCCGTAGGGGATCTTCCGGAGCCTCTTTCCGCCGGGGAAGTGCTTGCCTTGGTCAAAGAGCGTTTTTCCCTGCCCCTTATCCGTTCTTCCCGCCCGGTAGAAGGACCGGTCAGGCGCATTGCAATGTGCGGGGGGGCGGGTTCCGATATGATCGGGGACGCCCAAAGGGCGGGGGCCCAGCTCTACATCACCGGAGACCTTTCCTATCACCGCTTTGCGGTTCCGGACGGGTTCATGGTCGCTGATATCGGCCATTTTGAGAGTGAAGTCGAGATTGTGTCCATTTTATTTTCATGGATACGGAAAAAATTTCCTACCTTTGCAGTTCGCATCAGCGAGAAATTAAATAGCAGTAACCTTGTGCATTACTACCTGTAATCAATACAAATCACTATATGGCAACTAGCAAGACAAAGATCAAGAAAGTCGAGACCCCGATTGATCAGAGGGAAACCTTTACTTCCCTCCAGAAGAATTTCGCGGATTCCGACCTGAGCGTCGAGGAAAAACTCAAAACCCTCTACGAACTCCAGCATGCTGATTCGGAGATCGACAAGATTCTCCAGTTCCGCGGCGAACTTCCCGCAGAAGTCGAAGCCCTTGAGAATGAGATTTCCGACCTGAAAGCGGAACTCGCGGCACAGAACGAGGTTATCGACGAGTTCACCCGCTCCATCGCCCAGAACAAGCAGGATATCGTCGACTGCGAGAATGCGATCGCCAAGTATCAGAAGCAGATTGAGACGATCTCCAACAGCCGTGAGTACGACTCGCTCAACAAGGAGATCGAGAATCAGGAGCTGCTCCACCAGATCGCTGAAAAGAACATCGCTGACATCAAGTACGAAATCGCCGGCCGCCGCAGCGAAATCGAGGATATCAAGGACCATATCGCGATCCGTACCGAGGATCTCAAAGCCAAGAAGGAAGAGCTTGCCCAGATCGTAGACTCGACTTCCAAGGAAGAGAAAGAGCTCAGGACCCGTCGCGACGCCTGCGCCGCCAAGATCGACGCCCGTACGATGAGCGCTTACGAGCGGATCCGCGCCAGTGTCCACAATCATCTGGCCGTCGTTTCCGTCCACAACGGAGACTCCTGCGGAGGTTGTTTCAATACCATTACCCCGCAGCGGCTCGTCGAAATCGCGTCCAACAAGAAACTCATCATCTGCGAGCACTGCGGACGTATCATTATCAATCCCGATTTCGAATAGGATCCCATGCCTGAGGCCGTCAGAAGATCTTCCCGGAAAAAGGACAGCGTAAACCTGGATGCACTGGGACTGGAGATGGGCAATAAGCCGCCCCAGGCCCTGGACGTCGAGGAGGCGGTCCTGGGTGCTATGCTCGTTGAGCCTGCCACGATCGACGAGTCGATGGAAGAGCTTACGAAGGAGTGTTTCTACGATCCCAAGCACAGGATGATCTTCGAGGCGATGGCCGAACTCGTTACGGAGCATTCGGCGGTCGACCTGATTACCGTCAGCGAGAAACTCCGTTCGAAAGGGAATCTCCAGGAGATCGGCGGTCCGGTCGCCCTGGCAGCGCTCTCCCAGAAGATCGGTGCCGCCGCCCACATCGAGTACTATATCAAGATCCTCAAGCAGAAGACGATCCAGCGCGACTTGATCACGGCTTCCCACGAGATCCTGAAGCAGTCCTATGACGATTCGACGAATGTCGATGATCTGATAGACAACGCCCAGACGAAGATTTTCGAGGCGATCCGCTCCAGCGTCAAGAAAGACGTCCAGGATGTCGGTTCCCTGATCAACGAGGCGATGGACGATATCCAGAAGCTCCAGGGAACGACAGGGCTGAGCGGAGTACCGAGCGGCTATCCTTCCATCGATACCGTGACCCAGGGCTGGCAGCGTTCCGATCTGATCATCCTGGCGGCGCGTCCCTCCGTCGGTAAGACGGCATTCGCACTGAATATCGCACGGAACGCCGCCGTCGACCACAATATGCCGGTCGCCGTATTCTCGCTCGAAATGTCGGCTATCCAGCTTGTCAAGCGGTTGATGACCTCCGAGTCCGGCCTGCCGGCCGACAAGATCAAGGGCGGACAGAAACTGGATAAGTTCGAATGGGTCCAGCTGGAGGATACGCTTCGGAATCTGTCCAAGGCGCCGCTCTACATCGACGATACGCCGGGCATTCCGCTGATGGAATTCCGTACGAAAGTCAAGCGTCTTGTCAAGCAGCGCGGAGTGCGGCTTGTCGTCGTCGATTACCTGCAGCTGATCCAGGGCCCTCCTGAACTCCGGACCAACCGGGAGCAGGAAGTGGCCGCGATTTCCCGTACCCTCAAGGCGACGGCGAAGGAACTGGATATTCCGATCATCGCCCTGTCCCAGTTGTCCCGTAATTCCGTCCAGCGGGCGGGAGCGACCGGGAAACCCCAGCTGAGCGACCTTCGTGAGTCCGGGTCCATCGAACAGGATGCCGACCTTGTTATCTTCATCCACCGTCCCGACTATGTCGGCATGGCTGAGAATATCGAGGATCGTGAAAAGACCTATATTATTATTGCCAAGCACCGTAACGGAGAAACGAAGGATATCCCGATGCTCTTCAAGAGCGAAAAGATCCGCTTCGTGGAGATGGATGCCTCGCTGGACATGCAGGCGGCGTCCATGGTTACGGACAGTCGGATGAACAGCGTATCCGATTTCGACGATATCGCTTTGAACTCTTCTGATCCATGGCAATAGAAAGCATTTCCCACAGAGGCGAGGTCGTGGATATCAATCCGCAGGGTACGACGGTCCGGTTCATTTCGGAGTCCGCATGCTCCTCCTGTCACGCCGCCGGTCTCTGTGGCATGTCCGAATTCAAGGAGAAGACGCTTGTCGTGCCGACGGATCCCCGCGGCGGCTATGCCGTCGGGGATGAGGTGGAAGTCCTGCTTGCCGCGACAATGGGTTTCAAGGCGGTTTGGATCGCCTATATGATCCCCCTGGCCGTTTTGTTTGCGGTCTTCTTCGGCACTTCCGCCCTCGGACTTCCGGAGGTATGGGCCGGGGTGGCAGCCATCGGCGGCGTCGGGCTGTACTACCTCGGCGTCTATCTGCTTCGGGACCGCCTCTCCGATGAATATGTATTTACGATAAAAAAGAAATAACCAATCATTTAATCAAAATGTCTCAAATCATCATTTGGACCATAGCGATCATAACCGTCCTCGGTCTCCTGCTCGCCCTCGTCCTCTACCTCGTAGCTGAAAAGTTCAAGGTTGTGGAGGATCCGAGGATCGACGAGGTGGAGAAGGTGATGCCGGGCGCCAATTGCGGCGGCTGCGGTTTCGCCGGTTGCCGGGCTTTTGCGGAAGCGGCGGTCAAGGCTCCGAACCTGGACAACAATTTCTGTCCGGTCGGGGGCAATGACGTGATGGCAAAGGTGGCTGCGATCCTCGGGTATGAGGTCAAGGCCAAGGCCCCGATGGTTGCTGTCGTCCGTTGCAACGGCAGCTGTACCAACCGGCCTACAGTGAATACCTATGACGGCTATCCTTCCTGCAAGGTCAAGGCGGCGCTCTATAGCGGGGATACCGGATGTGCTTTCGGTTGCCTTGGTTGCGGGGACTGTGTCGCAGCCTGCCAGTTCGGAGCCCTTTCGATGGATCCCCAGACCGGTCTTCCGGTCGTCGATGCCTCGAAATGCACGGCATGCGGAGCCTGTACGAAAGCTTGCCCGAAGGGCATCATCGAACTCCGGCCGCAGGGTCCGCGCGGCATGCGTATGTATGTAAGCTGTGTCAATAAAGACAAGGGCCCTTCCGCCAAGAAGGCCTGTGCGGCGGCTTGCATCGGCTGTGGGATCTGCGCAAAGACCTGCCGTCACGGTGCAATAACTGTCGAGAACAATATCGCTTATATCGATCCGGAGAAATGTAAGCTCTGCCGCGAATGCGAGGCTATGTGCCCGACGGGTGCGATCCATGCCGTCGGTTTCCCGAAGCCCCTCGACAAGGAAGCGGTCAAAGCCCGTATCCTGGAGCGTCAGAAGAAAGAACGTGAAGCCGCTGCAGCTGCCGCTGCGGCACAGAAGGAGGCGTAATTATGGCAAAGAGAACTTTTTCCATCGGCGGTATCCATCCGCATGACAGCAAGATTTCCCGCGAGTGCGCCATCCGGCCGCTCCCGCTTCCTCCGACAGTCTACATTTCGGTCGCCCAGCATATCGGTGCTCCGGCCAAGCCCATCGTAGCCCCCGGAGACAAAGTCAAGGTCGGCCAGCCGGTCGCGGAACCGGGCGGTTTCGTTTCCGCATTCATCCATTCCTCCGTGTCCGGTACGGTCAAATCCGTAGGCCCCCGCAAGGACCTCGCCGGCAACAATCAGATGACGATTGAGATTGCTGTCGAAGGAGACGAATGGGCTGAGGGAATCGATACCTCCGATACCCTCGTAACGGCTATCCCGGAAGATAACAAGGCGATTCTCGAGAAGATCCGCCTTGGCGGAGTCGTCGGTCTCGGCGGTGCCACCTTCCCGACCCATGTCAAACTTTCCCCTCCGCCCGGATCCAAGTGCGAATGCTTGATTATCAACGGATGCGAGTGTGAGCCTTATCTGACGTCCGATTTCCGGACCCTGCTGGAAAAAGGCGAGCAGGTCGTAATCGGTGCTGCCATCATCCGTCAGGTCCTCGGCAATGTCCGCTGTGTCTTCGGTATCGAGGAGAACAAGCCTGAGGCAATCGCCCATATCCGCGAGGTCATTGCGAAACTCGGTTGTGAGGGGATGGAGGTGATGAGCCTGAAGAAACGCTACCCGCAGGGCGGCGAGAAGCAGTTGATCGATGCGGTAATGCACCGTCAGGTCGGTTCCGGAGCCCTTCCGATCAGCGTCGGCGCCGTCGTACAGAATGTCGCGACCTCCCTGGCCGTCTATGATGCGGTCCAGAAGAACAAGCCGATTGTCGACAATTCGATTACCCTGACCGGCGAGTGTTTCCCGAACCAGGCAAATGTCCTCGTGCGGGTAGGTACCCCGCTCTCATTCATAATCGACCAGCTCGGCGGAATGCCGGCGGATGCCGTCAAAGTAATCAGCGGCGGTCCGATGATGGGTAAAGCGATTGCCAACCTCGATGCGGCGACCCTCAAGGGAACGTCTTCCCTTCTTTTCCTGCGTGCCGACCAGACTGTGCGCGGCGAGGCTTCGAACTGTATCCGCTGCGGCCGCTGTGCCGACGCCTGCCCGATGGGGCTTGAGCCGTTCCTGCTGAACCGCCTGGCCAAGGCAGGAGATATGGACAAGCTCGAAGCAAATGCCGTCCAGGATTGTATCGAGTGCGGCTGCTGCCTCTACAGTTGTCCGGCCAATATCCCGCTGCTGGACGTCATCCGGATGGCGAAAGCCGATGTCATGAAAATAATGAGAGCCCGTGCTGCGGCTAAAAAGTAATTGAATATGAGTAAATTGATTGTTTCACCTTCTCCGCATATCCACAGCGCGGTATCGACCCGGTCCCTGATGACCGATGTCGTGATTGCGCTCCTGCCTGCGGTGCTGTGTTCCTTCATTTTCTATGGATGGAACCAGATCCTGCTCATGTTCGTGAGCGTCGCAACGTGCGTGCTCCTTGAGTGGGCAATTACGAAGTATCTGATGAAGAAACCCTCGACGATCGGCGATATGTCCGCCGTCATCACGGGTATCCTGCTGGCGCTGAATGTGCCTTATACGACTCCCTGGTGGGTCATTTTCATCGGTGCGGTCTTCGCCATCGGCGTCGCCAAGCTTTCTTTCGGCGGTCTTGGCCAGAATATCTGGAACCCGGCGATTGCCGGCCGTGTCTTCCTTCTGGTTTCATTCCCGACTTATATGACGACCTGGTCTGCCCCGAAGGGCCTCTTCGGTGTGGATGCAGTAACGGGGGCCACCCCTCTCGGCGTTATCAAGGAAGGTCTGCTCCAGGGAAGTACCGTTCCGGAGCTGATGGGTTCTTTCAGCTACAAAGACCTTCTCTTTGCGAATATCGGGGGTTCGGCCGGTGAGGTTTGCGCCCTGGCGCTCCTTGCGGGCTTTGTCTATCTTTGCATCCGCAAGGTAATCAAGCCCTGGATCACCCTGTCGATTTTCGCAACGGTTGCCCTGACTTCTCTTCTCTTCTGGGGAATCAATCCGGCCCGGTTCACGGATCCGCTCTTCAATCTTCTGACGGGTGGTCTGATCCTTGGCGCCTGCTTCATGGCGACGGACTATGTGACCTCTCCGATGAGTACCTGGGGCGGCGTGATTTTCGGTATCGGTATCGGCTTCCTGACGATGATGATCCGCTATTTCGGCTCCTATCCGGAAGGCGTATCCTTCGCAATCCTGATTATGAACTCGGTTGTTCCGCTGCTCAATATGTGGTTCAAACAGAAAAAATACGGGAGGGCATAGGCTATGGCAGTAAAATCAAATCTTAAAAATATGGTTCTCTGCCTGACGGCAGTCTGCCTGGTTTGCTCGGCCCTTCTTGCCGGTGCGTATTCGCTGACGAAGTCTCCGATCGAGGCAGCGGCAAAAGCGAAAACCGAAAAGTCCCTTTCAGCGGTTCTCCCTGCATTCCAGACCGTTGAGGAGTCCGTCATGGACGGGACACGATATTATACGGCGAAAAATGGAAATGAAACGGTCGGTTACGCCATTGAAAGCGGAACGATCGGATTCGGCGGCCCGCTGACCCTGATGGTCGGCATCGCTTCCGACGGAACCGTTTACAATACGTCGGTCCTTTCCCACAACGAGACTCCCGGTCTTGGCGCCAAGTGCACTTCCGACAAGAAGTTCATGGACCAGTGGCAGGGACTCGACCCGGCCCAGAAAATCCTGTCCGTCAAGAAAGACGGCGGCGACATCGATGCGATTACCGCTTCGACGATTACTTCCCGAGCCTATGCCCGCGCCGTAGCAGGCGCCCTGGATGTGTATAAGAAAATAATGGAGGGAGAGAGCCATGAGTAACAGATTCAAACTTATCACGGACGGACTCGTCAAGAACAATCCGACCTTCGTGCTCATACTCGGTATGTGCCCGACGCTCGCAACGACGACTTCCGCTATCAACGGACTCAGCATGGGCCTCGCGACCCTCTTTGTCCTCGTCCTTTCCAACATGGCGATCTCGGCAATCGCTCCGGTTGTTCCGGACAAGGTCCATATTCCGGCTTATATTGTCGTGATTGCGACGTTCGTGACACTGGTCCAGTTCCTGATGCAGGCCTATACGCCGGCGATGTACGAGACGCTCGGCCTGTTCATCCCGCTGATCGTCGTGAACTGTATCATCCTTGGCCGTGCGGAGGCGTTCGCGTCCAAGCACGGGGTTCTGGATTCGGCATGCGACGGCCTTGGGGTCGGTCTCGGCTTTACCTGCTCGCTGACGGTGCTCGGCGCCGTACGAGAAATGCTCGGAAGCGGATCGATCTTCGGATGGAACTTCCTCGGCGGCCATGACGGCATGCTCGCGTTCGTAATGGCTCCGGGAGCATTTATCTGCCTCGGGTACCTGATGGTCCTTTTCAATAAATTCCTTAAAAAGAGCTAAGCCATGGAGTACTTCCTTATAATTATTTCGGCGATATTCGTCAATAATATCGTTCTTGCGCAGTTCCTTGGTATCTGTCCGTTCCTGGGCGTATCGAATAAACTTTCGACTGCGACCGGCATGTCCATGGCCGTCTGCTTCGTCATTACCCTGGCGACGCTTGTCACTTATCTGATCAACAAATACCTGCTGATTCCCTTCAATATCACTTTCCTCCAGACGATTGCCTTTATCCTTGTGATTGCGGCACTCGTCCAGATGGTCGAAATCGTATTGAAGAAGACCAGTCCGTCCCTCTATCAGGCTCTTGGAATATTCCTTCCGCTGATTACGACGAACTGCGCCGTACTCGGTGTCGCGATTGATGTCGTGACCAAGCAGTTTACCTTCGGAGAAGCAGCCCATTTCCTGAATCTCGGAGAGGCGCTCGTCTATGCTTTTGCCACTTCGCTCGGTTACGGTCTCGCGATGGTGATCTTTGCCGGCATCCGGGAGCACCTCGCGATGAACGACGTCCCGAAAGCCTTCAAAGGCGTTCCGATCGCCCTGATCAGCGTCGGCATCCTGGCCATGGCTTTCATGGGCTTCAGCGGTATGGTGAAATAAAAACTCCCTCTGGGATATAAAAAGGACGTCCGGCTTTCGAGCCGGACGTCCTTTTATCAGATATTCACCAATACGCCGAAGAGGATGTCCCGTGCTTCGATGCGGGCCTCCCATCCGCTATTCGTATTCCCGTTGCCGTAGTCCGTCCGGGTCCACCCGAAGAACCCGACCCGGGCGGTAAGGGTTATATTCCCGATAGGGAAATACAGGCCTGGGCGCAGGCCCAGCTGGAAGGACTTGATCAGAGGGTCATAGTCGCGCCTGCGGGTGAAACGGGAGGAGAAAAACAAATCACCCATCAGTCCGAACCGGTCAATGATAGGGAAATAGCCTCTTAGATGCGGTGTCAAGCCCATCGTGAAATCCGAAGGACTGGCGACGTTGTTCCAGTCGAATCCCGCGGCGACGCCGGCGTAGAGGTGGGGACTGATACGGGTCCCGATTTCCGGGTAAACAATAATGCTCGTTCCTCCGGAACCGAATCCGACGGAAAAATCGCCGCCCACATAGTATCGGCTCTGTGCCCCGGCAACGAAACTGCCGAGAAGCGCGGTAAAGATCAGGATGTATTTTTTCATCTTATCTTGAGAAAGTGATGTAAGCAAAGGAATTTGGCTGCATGTCGAAGGTCAGTTGTTCATTCTTGGGAGACACGGGAAGGCCGGAGAAAAGGAAGCTGTCGTCGGTCATGAAGCAGATGGCATCGGAAAGGTCGTATCCTTCCACGCTTACCTGAACCGTGGCAGGCATCACTACGTTGCCGTCGTTGTTGTAACGCACCACCAGAAGGCCGGCCCGGCCATCCGGGGCTTTGGCGGCGCAAGTGTAAATGTCGGGAGCCGGGCATGATACATCCACAGACGTTCCGAGTTTTCTGAGTTGCGCCCAGGCGTACAGTGCATAGTAAGCGGGCCAAGGCGTAGCGGAGTACCGGTCGTACGCATTGTTGTATCGGGTATATTCGCGAAGGTCATAGAAGAAGAGTTTGTCCACGCGCTCTTTTTGCAAGGCGCACATCACCGCCGCGGCAAAGGCTCCTCCGAGTTCGGTACGACGTACCTTGTTCGAATAATTGACCTCCGGAGTGGACCATCCGGTCACATAGTTCCATTCCCCGAGTTGCATCTCAAGACCGTCATACCCATATTTATAGAGGAGGGTGCGCATGTCCCGGGTTATCTGAACCAGAATGGACGGGTCGGTCGTATACTTATGGTATGAGAAAAAAACGAGCGGTGCTTCCTTTGCACGGATATGCTGCAGGAAGGCTTCGCTCCATTGTATATCTCCCCCGGCAACCGCAGGACCGCCGATTTTCAGCTCCGGGAAGCATTTCTTGAGATGCTTCGCCGTCACGGTGTACAGCTCAAAGTACTGCTCCTGCGTCCCGGTCCAGAAACTCTTGATATTAGCCTCGTTCCAGATTTCCCAGTACTCAATGCCGTAATGAAAACCATTGGCCCAGCCCTCATTGTAATGACGCACGACATGTTCACAGATGACCGCCCACTTCTTGAAATCCGCCGGAGGCACGGAGCCGATTTTCCCAGCTCCGCTTTCGGCGCTCTGGCCCAGGCGGTAGAGGGGTTTGGTCCCCGTAGCCATCACGCTTTTCATGTAGCGGTCGCTATGATGGAAGTTGTAATTCTCCGGCTTCGTAGGATCCTTGGCAAAATCCGGAAAAATCGCGTTGATATCAATGATCCCGCTTCCATGGGGAACACGCTCGGCATCGTGAATCCTGGAATATGGGCAGGCGAGTTCCTTTGCGTACGGCACGCCGAGTTCTTTTGCTTTCGGTCCGGCGGAGGCAAAGTTGTTGGCCGCATTCATCATCTTAACCGGCCCATTCTCACGGGAAGGATAAACTGTCACTTCGGCGACTTGCTGCGCCCCGACCGGTATGCAGCCGAGCAGGACGGCCGCGAGTAGTATCCACTTTTTCATATTTGCAAAGATAGACCATTCCCCCGATTTTGCAAACTTTCCGGAATCCTCATCGCTCCCCCTGGTATTCTTCCGGAGAAGAACTTATTTTGAGGAAGGTTCTCCGGGGGGAGGACGAAGAAAGAGGGTGACTAAAAAGTCGAAAGACCGATAGTCACCCTCTCTTTTTTGTTATGTAGCCAAGGCTCCGGGCCGCCAGGCCGCCAACCGCAGGAGGAACCC
>CADANY010000013.1 GCA_902789395.1 uncultured Bacteroidia bacterium
GCTGGAAACCTTCTCACGATTATCCCGGATCCGGAGTATCCTCTCGAGGCACGGTACAACATCCTCAACCTTCCGAAACGCTTCTTCCAGAACGAATCCAACACCGATGTCGCTTTGACCTACCTCTACGATGGGACGAAGGGGGCAGCCCTTGATGCCGAAGGTAAAGGATTCCGGTATGCGGGACCGTTCCGGTTCCTCCAGACCGCGTCCGGAGCCCTCGTCCTCGAGAGTGCCGCCTCGTCAGGAGGACGCATCGTCAACGTCAACGCCAATCCCGACGGGTCCGTCTCCTCGACGACGCCCGACCTCCAGGTCCGGTACTTCATCACCGACCATCTCGGCTCCGTCCGCCTCGTCGCAGATGCCGCCGGAAACGTCCTCGAGAGGAATGATTTCCTCCCCTTCGGTGAAAAATGTCAGAATAATGGGCTTGTTTCCGCGGAAAATCCGTATCTTTACGGAGGCAAGGAATTGCAGACGTTCTTTGGCATAGACTGGTATGACAGCGGGGCGCGGTTCCAGACGACCCACGGAACCTTCTCCTCCTTGGACCCTATGTCCGAATCCTACTACCCTATCTCCCCCTACGCCTACTGCGCCGGAGATCCGGTGATGTTTGTTGATCCGGCAGGATTGGCCGTATATCGGGATACAGAAGGGAATGTCCTGTATCGTAATGAATTGGAGGAAGAAGGAGGGAATAAGTATGTAGACGGAAGCGGAAGAGTATGGTGGAGACAGGAGGGAAGCGTGTCCGGAGCAGTAGGCAAGTACCGTTATACATTCAATCCTCACGGAGTCTACCTTTCACCAGCTTATACGACAGCGACGTATCTGCAAGAGAGCGAAGAGACGGACGAAGCCTTCAATCAGCGGATGCGCAGTCTGGCGGCCTCGATACATGGAACAGCGCTGGGGGTCATGGGCCATCAAGTCTATCAGCCGGGAGTCAAGTGGCTTGGGAAGAACCTTAAATGGTATGATTTTTCGTTCAACGGTAACCAGTATACCGGCGGTCGGAATGCTTTTGCGAGATCGTTGAGTAAAGGATTGAAAGTGGGAGGTGGATTTTGGAATGGCTTGTCTATATGGCTTGAATTATCCCAAATAAAACAAAGTTCAGATACTCGTGAACAGATCAATCATTTTATTAATGCCGGGATGGGAATGATTGGCTTTGCTTCAGGATATGGACCATTTATTTCAGTTGGCTGGAGTTTATTCGGAGATGATTATTATAACTCCATATTGGACTATTATATTACTCCTCAAATCGAGTCCGGAGGCTTGTATGAACCTTTAGTTTCTTATTGAGATGCACAAAATAATTACTTATACATATTATCGTTTATGTGTTTTTTATGATAAATACATTGTTAATAAACTAAGTGAGGATTATCAATTTGATATTGCATTCTATTCAGCAGGACTGACATTGTTCCCATATTATAGTTATTTATTTGTTATTGTGGCAATTATCACAAAAAGTCTTGGCTTCCGGTCTTTAGGGTATAAAAAGGTTGCAATAATAGTTGCTGTTATTTATGCGTTCGGGACTATTGCTTTGATGAGAAACTATAGTTATAAAAAGCTGAAACAAATGTATTCAAAGAAGGAAGATAGATGGAAATCTCTGAAAGGAGCATTAATCATTTGTAATCTTGTTATTTCCTTAGCATCAATCTGGTTTTTCAGTCCGTGGTTTTGAGAAAGAGAGGGCTCTCCGCCCTCTTTTTCTTTTGTGTTGATGTCAGTATAAAATGGACCTACTCTTCCCATTGCTGACGGAACTAAGTGTAGCGTTCCATCCAGTGTGTCTGGAGTAGGGCTGCCATTTAAAGAACGGCTAAAGCAACACCATTTATCTTGTTATCCAAGGAGACTGGCCCCTTCAAAGGGTTGCTCAGTCTCCTTTTGCACCCGTTGAGACAGGACGCGGATCCTATGCCGACGACGAGTACCGGATGGACTACTACACGACCGACCACCTGGGGGTCTGTGCGAGTAATAACGAACATGGACGGAGAAATCTGTCAGAATCCTTCGTTAAACGTTGCAAATGCGAGTAAATCGGAGTATCTTTACGGAGGCAAGGAATTGCAGACGTTCTTTGGCATAGACTGGTATGACAGCAGGGCGCGGTTCCAGACGACCTACGGAACCTTCTCCTCTCTCGACCCCAAGGCCGAATCCTACTACTCCATCTCCCCCTACGCCTACTGCGCCGAGGATCCGGTGAATCTCATTGATCCGGAAGGACGAGACTGGTATACTAATAATATGACCGGATACTACACTTGGTTTGATGGTAATGACGACTATGAAGGATATACTTATTTTGGCACAAAAGGCTCCGTATTAGGTGAAATGGAAGACATTATCAATTCTTTTATGATAAATACCTTACACTTAGAGAGTATCTTCACGGAGAATTTTTCTTTCGAGATTGCCTCTGCCGATAAAGGCGTTTTTTCTAGTGAAGAAGCAGAAGGGTTTTTTGATGAGTTCAGGCGTAATCAGGGCCCTGAATTTTCCGTGATTTTAGAAAACAATAAGATGACTCAAGACCTACGGGATTCTCGTACTGCAAAAGAAAAAGATTTAGCATTACAGAATTACGATTTCTTAAAGAATCTTAAAGGGACTAGTCAGTGGTCCATATTTGACGTCTTTACTCATTTAAGTCTTACTCGCCAATTTGTAGGAACCTATACTTATCGGGGGATGATTAGTTCTGGAGGAAATTATGTATACAACATGGTATATGATAGCAAAAGCCGATATTCTTTTTTCCTTCACATTCCAAAGCCAGTTCGCCGAAATGAAAGCTCAAGATTTGGGAACACTTATCAGTTTTACTTATGGGTAAGTCCAAGAAAATAAAGTCTCGTCTTTTGTTTATGATGTTGTGCGCTGTGATGGTAATTATATGCGCAGACCTTATTCTTCGACTCAAAGATCAATACCGGATTCCCCATACAAATTGTTATTTGCGATTTGATGAAAATACGATGGTGGTAAATTTAGTTTACAAAAGAACTCCTCTGGAGATTGGATATAAAACCATACTGGATCATAATATTCTGGAAGTATATTGGAATAAAGATAGAGATATCTTGGCAGTTTGTTATAAAAAGGATAAAAGAATAGCCGGCTATTTTCTGCTCACCAGTGCTGAAGACCAAAAGCCAACTTCCGCTTTTGAACCATATCTAGTACAGTTCTTCTCGACGAAATCCAGCGTGGAACGATTTTTAAAGGAACATGCTATAGATTTTGTTCCAACGAATCATTACTTTTGGAATAAGTACTACTGATGCGTTAGTTATAACTATATTATTGCGATTATGGGGTAACGTGATATCGCTGACGGACACACAGGCAGATGGAAGTGACACCGGGACGAAGACCTTTGGGTGTCAAGTTAATTGGTTATGATTTCATTAGGCTGGTTTCAATATACGCGCTTATTCAGCGGCAAGGAGAACGAACTGTGGAATGCGGAGAGCAGCACCTCCCACTGGCTCCGGGGTGAGCGCTATCAGCACTTCGGGGCGCGGTACTATGATCCAGTCGCCTGCGCCTGGACCGGCGAAGATCCTCTGGCAGAGAAGTATTACGGGATAACACCCTACGCCTACTGCGCCGGGGATCCGGTGAATAAGATTGACTTAAATGGTCGGGATACTGTTCTTGTGATAGATGCGAGCAATAGGCCACGTGATAATGGGATAAAAGGAACGTCCTATACTGCAGAGATATATTTTATTAAGAATGGCATTATTTCTCAAAAGTTTCGTGGCAGTTCATACCCTAACTCCGTATCTAATTCTAATAATATGCCCGCCGCTAATACCGTAAAAGAAGGGGAGTACTTATATAATAACAAATATGGGCACAAGGGAGGAACGGAAAAAGGGCTCAATATCATTGATGATATAGGACGAAGAAGAGTTCCAGCCTTCACTCCAGATAACAAAGAGACTATTGCTACGTATGTTAATGTTCATGCTGGTTATTCTGATAATGGAAATGCTACAAGCAGAGGTTCTAAAGCATGTATTACAATTCATCCTGATGATGCTGACGCCTTTTTTTCGAACTTCAATTGGACAAACAAATCTAAGACAACGGGTGACTCCTCTGGCTCAATTTTGATCTATCGGAATAGTAGTGTTAAAGAAATGCTGTTATTAAACACAAAACAATGAAATCTCTTTTTCATTTATTAGTACTGTGTTGTTGCTCTTTTTTATCTCTTGTGCAGAACTCTGCACAAGAGATAAAAAAGAGTCATCAAAATGATCAGGACCGAATTACGTGCTTGATTAACATAATAAGCAAAGATGTAAGTTGTTTTTCTATGCTATCTGAAGAAGAGCAATCCGCTGTCATACAGGAATTAATGATCTCTGATTCTCCAACTATATATAAGATTTATCTCAAAGCATTAAAGATAGAAAAGAGAAGATTGGATACTCCTTCCCGAATTATACTTGAAGCAATAAAACAGAATGACCGATTCAATAATGAGAGTATTCCTATTTCTTGTTTCAAATATATCCTATCCCTTAATACGCTCGACCAAGACGACGCAGCTTCTTTGCTTCATCAAATTATTTACGCTTATAACTCTGATAATGTAGAAGCGATTGAGATGGCAAATGAAGTATTATATCATGCTATTACTAAGTCGCCATCAATAATGATAGAAGCGATCTCGAAGCTTAAAATGAATCACTATAGCATTATTACCGATGCTCTTTCTCCTTTAACTGATGACAAGACGGGGCTCCGTTCTGCATTTAACGCAATAAATAAAAGTAAAACCATATATTTTATCACAAAACGAAAACTCTGCTCTACTCTCTCCTCGTACATTTGACGTTTTGTAAGGATATCGCAATCATCAAATAATGATACGCTATCGTGAAGAGGACTATCATTTCGACATTAGAGACACAGGGAACGTCCTCGAAAGGAATGATTCCCTTCCCTTCGGTGAAAAATGTCAGAAGAATGGGCTCTTTCCATGGAAAATCCGTATCTTTACCGAAGCAAGGAATTGCAGACGTTCTTTGGCATAGATAGGAAATAATCCAGATGCCCCAGCCCCAAATCCTTCTGAGGTTAGTGCCGTTAATTTCGAAAACAGAGTTCGAGTCAGGACTGAACTCCCTTTGAGGAAACGGTATGATACAAAGATCCCTCAGAGCAAACTTGAAAATCCATGGAAGCATAAAACAGACAAAAAATGAAACGGATATATATTATTATCATTTCTTTAGTACTTGTTTTGGCGTGCTCTCAAGGCAACTATTTTGATGATTATCCAGAATCGCTGATCGAAAGATATGATTATGATCCTTCATTTGTTCAACAAGAGTGTCTTTTTTTCAATTTGGATGATTCTTCTTGGATCATTATTGAGAATGACGTTTTCCGAAAATATCCTTGGCAGTTTCTTTATAGGGAATATGGATCGTATAAAGAATTACTCACGACGGCACTGAATCATTCGAATCATCTGAATTGGGATCATCCGTATTATAAGGAAACAAACGCCCTCTTTCGTTTTAGAATTCCTCGTTATTTGCTTGATGAGGCGGATACCGACTTTGAATCCTTTAAACAGAAATATTTAGTACAAGATACTGTTATTTATTATTATCCTTCAACGTATTTCTCAAAAATCAACCCCCGTTATAAATCTCTCACAAAACAAATATCCGCCCTCTGCTTCAGGCATGGACTCATTGTGTTTACCGACAAGAAAGATATCTGGTGGGTTAGCGATTCTTTATTTCTAATTCCTCCAGCTCCTATGAACGGCATTCAGATTCCTCCTCAAATAAGATAATGCTACGGTGTTAACTAAAAATTCCGACGCCGACTGGTCATAAATGTTTCTTCTGAAACACACATTATGGTAAAAGTATGAATCTGGCACGAATCAAGGCTCTCAGCATGATGGTATGCGCCCTCTGCAAGGTGCAGTTAATACAAGCGCATTGAAAAAGATACAATCTTCGTTTCTGGACAGAAAACGACAATCTGTGAGTAGATAGTTTGCTCAAGAATCAGTTTCGATCACTCCTAATGATGGGGTTCAATTAGAGCATGATGGCAGGAGTATAATTACAAACGCAGCAGTTAATACAATTGTTGATTTTGGTGTAGAGGGCGTATCTAATTTAACCAAAAAGGCAGCTAAGGGAGCAGAAAAAAAGGCTTCCAATGCGGCTTGGAACGCTAAAGATACAAGAAACATTTCTGAAAATAGACCATCCTCCACTGTAAGGGCGATGAAAGCAGAAAAAGCAGCTATCGTAGCACAACAGGCCAGAGAAGAGGATGTGGCAACAAAAATTGTTTCTCAGTCTTTTGACTATTCGAAAGGTGTTGTACCATTCCATGCCTTATTCTCATGAGTATGTTGCTGGAGAATAGGTCTAACCTAATTGATCGCCCTCGGTCGTCCCGAGGGCTTTTTTAATGTTTTTCAACCCGTCGAGTAAGTCTCCTTCTTCCGATGGGATTCTACCCTTGGGGGTCTCGAAAAACCCTTCCGAATCACTTCGACACGTAATCGCCAATGTACGTCACCTTTCTTGTCAAAGTACGATGAGAACTCCACCAGGAAGCACAGCGACGGCAAGGGGACTGCGGCTGACAGGGCGAAAAGGGGCGATTTCTACCCTTTCAATGTCAACGAGGTTGCTCTCGCACACGGAAACCGCCGGTTTTGTGGGCGGGAGCTTCATTTTGAAGGATTCACCCACAATTTTGGCCTTTTTTGTGGGCGACAGGGGACCTGGGGACAGGGGACCAGGCGGCAGGGGCACCGGAGGTCCTCTCATGCACTCTTGAGGGTAAGGGATCAGCTCGTACTGGGCCTTTGGGTCGAGGGTGAGACCGTCGATGATCTTGAAGGTCAGGCCTCCGTCACCTGGCCGGTCATCTATGATGCTCAGAAGGTCCCGACAGACATCAACGGCATCAACGGCATCCCGCACATCATCCTCTTCGACCCGTCGCGTAAGTCTCCGACGCCAGGGGCTGGGTTACCGGAAGAATCGTTCGATCCAGGCGGCGTCGACGCGGGCGAATCCGGGCCCGGCCTGGATGGCCGGATTGCGGGCGAGGATCCCGCGGCAGTCTTCATAGACATTGAACCCGATTTCGAGGCCTTCCATCTTGCCGTCCCTGGGATAGGTGAGGGTAATCTGGTTGTCGGGTCCGTCTATTCGGAAGAATTTGAGGGGAAGGTCTGCCATGGAAGGATCTTTCCGGCTTTCAGTGAGTTCCATCCTTGTAACGTATTTGCACATCTCCATGACCCGGTCGTCGAGTCCGGCGTCGTGGAGATTGACTTTCTCAATGAGGGTGCCGGCATCTGGAACCCGGCGGAGGGTATATCCTTCCAGCCCGTTCAACTGCTGTTCGATGGATTCGAGCCTCTCTTCCGCGGGGTCTCCGTCGGGTAGCAGCCAGATCATCAGACGCTCATCCGGGTCGTGATAGAGCAATTGTCCGCGCAAGAGGTTCCGACGTCCGCAATAGGGGCACTCTGCAACGAAGAGGGAACCGTCACGGACAGACTCTTTGAGCTGCGGTTCGGTGCGGACGTTTATTCCGCTGTGGAATGAGGTTGTCAACCGGGCTCCGCAGCCGGAGCATGTATAGGTATAATCCGTTGTCATTTCTTGCCTTTTTGATCGACCCAGACCCAGAGCCGCCACATCAGCCAGCCCCAGGAAAGGAAAAGTACGACATGGACCCAATAGGGGACCCGGGTCTGGAACAAGTCATCCCGGAGGATTTTCTCGAACCCGGGGATATCTGCATAGTAATAGGCTCCCGCTCCGAAGTCGAACCGGTCCGAAAGGCCAAGGCCGTGGACCATGATATACAAAGCGGCGGCGACCGCAAGGACTGCGGCCGCTACCGTAATGATTCGGAGGAGTCTTTTTTGTTTCATCCTATCCCAATACAGGAATCGGGAAGAACTTGCCGGAGAGGAGGAACCAGACGGCAAAAAAGGTCAGCAGGATGTTGAAAGCCTGACCGATAATATAAAGCCACAGGACTTTCCCACCCTGCAGGTTGCGGGCGATCTCACGGAAATTGGTATCGAGGCCGATGCTTGTAAAGGCGAGAACGAAGGCCCAGTTCTTATATTGGTCGAGTACGCCGTTGATCGCCTTGACGCTGTCGGCTCCCGCGAGAGGCTGGATAATGAACGAAGCGACGAGGGAGGCGACGAAGAAACCGATGATAAACTTCGGGAAGCGGGTCCATATTTCTCCTGCGCCGACCTTGCGAGTCGGGTCCTTGTCTACCTTGGTGGCAAAGAAGAGGGCAACGGCGAAAGCGATGAATCCGATCAGGATATTCTGGATCATCTTCACGAGCGACGCCACTTGCTCGGCTTCGGGACCGAGGGCGCTTCCGGCGAGGACGACGGCTCCGGTTGAGTCGACCGTTCCGCCGATCAGGGCGCCACCCATCATTTGTCCCATGCCGGTTGCTTTGATAATCATGGGCTCGAATACCATCATCAGGATGGTGAAGATAATCGAGATGGAGATGGAGATGGAAAGATCGTTCTTTTTGGCCCCTGCCGCCGCTCCGGTCGCAATCGCGGCGGAAGTGCCGCAGACGCTGGTAGCAGCCGCTAAGGTAATGACCATCGGCTTATTGTCGATCTTCAGGACTTTCGTCCCGAGCCACCACATGAAAATAATGACGATCGGGGTGACGATCCAGGCAATACCGAGACCATAAAGACCGAATTTCGCGATATTGGAAAAGAGGACGGAAAAGCCCATGATGACAAGGCCGGTCTTGATGTAGAACTCCGTTCGGATGGCAGGACGAAGCCAGTTCGGGATACCGACCGTATTGGAGATCAAAAGTCCAATCAGAAGCGCCCAGAATGCCCATTCCAGGTAGCGGTTGAGGGTAAATTCCGCGCTGACGAGCCGGACGATGACCGAGATGACGAAAAGGCCGATGAACGCCGGGATGAATTTCTTGACGCTCTCTCCCTGAAGTTTGATGCCAAGGGTGAAGAGGATCCCGAGCGTGAGGACGGTCACAAGCAGTTTCCGCCAAAAAGCCCAGGAGGCGAGCTGCGTGCCGAGGGCGACGGCTTTCGGCGCATCTTCGCCTATGGTCCATGTCGAGAACTTGAGGGCGGAGAAATCAAATGCGCCGGTCAGGACGGCGATGCATCCGATGAGGATAATGATGGCACCGATCCATACGGCAAGCCAGTCTTCTTTTTTCCAAAGGTTTGAGATTGCAGACATTTCTTTATTTGTTAAGAACTTGCAAAGATACTATTTTTCTCCGGACGGGACGAAGACAATGTCCGAGAGGTCTGATTTTTCCTTGCCGGCATAAGCCAGTACGGCATAGTTGGTTGCGGAGGACGCATAGAATTTGTGTCCCTTGCCCTTCCAGACGAGTTCGGCACTCCAGTCTGTCGGGCTGCCCGGAACACGGACGAGTTCATAGACGGCATATCCTTCCGCGTCCGGGACCTCCTCCCACTGCAGTGTTTTCCCGTCAACGGTGACGACCGGTCTCTGGGGGACAGGCCCGACAGACTCTCCCAGGAATGGGACAAGGGATCCATAGGTATAGGCGCCGCTGGAAAGGAAAGAAGAGAACTCATCCGTCAGGATGCTTTTCGTTGAGAACCAGACAACGCCGTCGACCCAGGAGGCTTTCCGGCAGTCTATGATTTCCCGGGTATACTCGCCCATGCTTTCAAAGCCGGTCTGGCCTCTCCTGTAGGCCGGCATGCCGGTCAGCATGGGAACGTCCCCGACGATTTCTTCCCAACTGTCCAGCACCGTCTTGAAGTCGGCGATGGCATGGCCATGCTGCCAGTAGATCTGGGGAACGAGATAATCGATCGTCTTTTCCGCGACCCAGCAGCGGGGATCGGCGTAGAGGCGCAGTGTATTGACCAGCCGTCCTTGCGGGGAGACCCCGAAAACAGCCTCGGGACGGGTCGCGTGGGTAACATCGTAAAGGGTTTTGACGCAAGCGTTTATATTTGCACAGCGCCATTCTTCGAGGTCCATTCCGTTCCCATAGGCAGCGAAATCATCGGAGTCATCCCAGTCTGCGTTGTCTTCCTTGAAGCCGTCCGGATAGAAGTAATCGTCGATATGGACCCCGTCAAGATCGTAACGGGTCATGATTTCCGTGGCGATGGACCCGAGGAAGGCCCGCGCTTCCGGAAGGGCGGGATTGAGGTAGTAGGAATTCTTATAGGACCGGACCAGTCCCGGCCTGCTGAGGACGATATGTTCCGGGGAGAATTCGGTCTTGGCGCTTCCGCAGCGGAGGGGATTCAGCCACGCATGGATCTGAAGGCCTTCTTCCCGGCAGGTCCGGATCGCCAGTTCAAGCGGATCATACCCGGGGTCGGTCCCCTGTTTTCCGGTCAGGACCTTGCTCCAGGGAAGGATGTCGGAAGGGTAGAGCGCATCCATATTCGAGACGACCTGGAAAAAGACGGCGTTGCATCCGGTCGCGCGGATTGCACGGATCATTTCTACGAGTTTCCGCTGCTGGGTCGCAGCATTGTCAGTCGCTGAGGGCCAGTCGATTCCTGCAACGGTCGCGAGCCAGACTCCGCGGAATTCATGGGTCAGTTCAATATGGTCCGCAACGGGGTCGTACCGGAAGGGTGCGTCCTTGTCCTTTTTCGTGATGCACGAAAAAATGAGTCCGCTGGCAAGCAGCAGACTCAGCCATGCCTTGGCTTTCATAGCCTAGAGCTTCCGGGCGCCATCGCTGATGACGACGTCGTAGACCTTCGGGGTCTTGCCGAACTTCTCCTGATACTGGGTCACCGCCGTGCTGACGAAGGCATCATACAGTTCGTCTTTGACGAGGTTGATGGTGCAGCCGCCGAAACCGCCGCCCATGACGCGGGATCCGGTTACGTCCATCTTGCGGGCGAGCTTATTGAGGAAATCGAGTTCTTCGCAGCTGACCTCGTAGAGGCGGGAAAGCCCGAAATGGGTCTGGTACATCATTTCGCCGACGGTCTCATAGTCGCCTCTTTCAAGGGCGTCGCAGACATCCAGTACGCGCTGGACCTCTCCGATGACGTATTCTGCGCGAAGGAAATCCTCTTCGGGAATTTCGGTGCGGACCTCGTCAAGCCAGACGCGCTTGGCGTCGCTGAGGAATTCGACTTCCGGGTGATTCTTGCGGATCGCCGCCGCCGCATTCTCGCAGGAAGCACGGCGCTTGTTGTAGGCGCTGGAAGCGAGTTCGTGCTTGACGCAAGAGTCGATAAGGACGAGGCGATAACCTTCCGGATTGAACGGGAAGTATTTGTATTCAAGCGTTTTGCAGTTGAGGCGGATCAGGGAACCTTTCTTTCCGAAAATCGAAGCGAACTGGTCCATGATGCCGCACTTGACACCGCAGTAGTTATGCTCGGTCGACTGGCCGATCTTGGCCAGTTCGAATTTGTCGATATGGTTGAGGAAAATGTCATTGATGGCGAAGGCAAAGGTGCTTTCAAGGGCTGCGGAAGAGGAAAGTCCGGCTCCGAGCGGAACGTCTCCGGCAAAGACCGTGTTGAATCCTTCTACCTTGCCGCCGCGCTTGATTGTCTCCCGGCAGACGCCGAAAATATAGCGGGCCCACTGCTGCATGGGGGCGTCCTCCTCTTCGAGTCCGAATTCGACGAATTCATCGTAATCGAGGGAGTAGGCTTTTACCTTCTTGGTCCCGTTGATCTTGATGGCTGCAACAATACCGCAGTCGATGGCTCCGGGGAAGACATAGCCTCCGTTGTAGTCCGTATGTTCGCCGATCAGATTGATGCGCCCTGCAGATGCATATAAATCTCCTTCTTCGGAGAAAAGGGTGCGGAATTTTTCCTGAATTTTCGTTTTCATGTCAATAAATTTTATGTAGCGCCCACAAAGTTAGCAAATTCGTCTCAGATTCAAAATAGGGAAGGTTCAAGTTCTTTCGGGTGGAAAGATTTTCGGTGCCATGGGGTCATCCCGTACCTGCGGATGGCTTCGATATGCTCCGGAGTAGGGTAGCCCATGTTCCGGTCCCATCCGTATTCGGGGTAGTCGGCGGCGATTTTCCGCATGAATTCGTCCCGGTGGGTCTTGGCCAGGACCGAGGCGGCGGCAATGCTCGCATAGGTCGCGTCACCATGGACGACCATCCGGTAATCGTTGAATCCATAATCTCCGAACGGACGGAACCGGTTCCCGTCGATGAGCAGGAAAACCGGTCTGGGATCGAGCCGGAGGACGGCCCGCTGCATGCCCGTAACGGAAGCCCAGAGAATATTCAACCGGTCGATATCCTCGACGCTGACGGCTTCAACCGCCCAGGCGACGGCTTCGCGTTCGATGATGGGTCTCAACAGGTCCCGCTGCTTCTCGCTCAGCTGCTTGGAGTCATTGAGCAGGGGGTGGTGGAAATCCTCCGGAAGGATGACGGCGGCAGCATGGACCGGGCCTGCGAGCGGCCCCCGGCCGGCTTCGTCACAACCGGCTTCCAGCCGTCCGTGCTGCAGGAATGGCAGGAGTGAAACTTCTTTTCCCATGATCCAAAGGTACGAAAAAATAGGAATTGGTGATAAAACTTTGTTATTGGATTGAAAAATTGTTATTTTTGCAAGTTAAGAGAAAGAACGAATATAATTTATATATAATAATACCACATGAAAACGTATCAGACCCAAAACATCCGTAACGTGGTCCTTATCGGCAGCTCCAAGTCCGGAAAGACGACGTTATCAGAAGCCATGCTCTACGAAGGCAAAGTAATTGACCGCCGTGGAACCGTCGAGGACAAGAATACCGTATCCGACAATACGGAGTTCGAGCAGACGAACCAGAAGTCCATCAATGCCACTCCGCTCTATGCAGAATTCAAGAACTGCAAGATCAATGTCATCGATGCTCCCGGTTCCGACGATTTCAGCGGCGGTGCCCTTTCCGCTTTCAAGGTTGTCGAGAGTGCCGTCCTCGTAATGAACGGAACGGCAGGCGTGGAGGTCGGAACGACGATCTTCTCCCGCTACGCTGACCAGTATGGCAAGCCGGTGGTTATCGCCGTCAACCAGCTCGACCATGAAAAAGCCAACTGGGACGGTGTCCGCGCCGCCCTGGGTGAGGAATTCGGCAAGCGCGCCATCCTCTGCCAGTTCCCGGTCAACCCGGGTCCCGGCTTCGAAGGCGTCGTCGATGTCATTACAATGAAGTTCTACAACGCCAAGAACGAAGAACTGGACATCCCCGCCGCTTATGCGGACGAGGCTGAAGAACTCCGTGCCGAACTGATGGAGAAGGCCGCGGAAGGTTCCGACGAGCTGATGGAGAAATTCTTCGAGACGATGGAGCTTACCACCGACGAGATCCGCGAGGGTCTGACCACCGGAATGCTCAAGGGTGAGACGATGCCGGTCTTCTGCGTTTCCGCCAAGGCTAACATCGGTGTCCGCCGTCTGATGGAGTTCATCGTCAATGTCGCTCCGGCTCCGCAGTGTGATCCGGCTGCTCCGACGAGCCTGTTCATCTTCAAGACCGCTGTCGAGCAGCATCTTGGCGAGGTTTCTTATTTCAAGGTCATGAGCGGTACGCTTAACGAAGGTGCCGACCTTGTAAATCCTGAGACCGGTAACGGTGAGCGTCTTTCCGCCATCTACGCCGTCGCGGGTGCAAAGAAGGAGAAAGTTTCCCAGATCTGCGCCGGCGATATCGGTTGCGTGATGAAACTCAAATCCGGCAAGTACAATACGACCCTTGCCGCTCCCGGTGTCGAAGCGATCGAGCACATGGTATTCCCGGACTACAAGTATCGCTGCGCCGTAAAAGCGACGGACAAGAATGATGAGGCGAAGGTTGGCGATGCCCTTAACAAGATCGCCGCTCAGGATCCTACGATCCATGTCGAGTATTCCAAGGAACTCCGCCAGACCATCCTCAGCGGTATGGGCGAGCAGCATATCAACTATGTCAAGTGGAGAATCAACAATGAGTTCAAGCTCAATGTCGAACTCTATGCTCCGAAGGTTCCTTATCGTGAGACGATCACCCGCGTTGCAACTGCAACCTACCGTCACAAGAAACAGTCCGGCGGTGCCGGTCAGTTCGGTGAGGTTTCTATGCTGATCTGCCCGTATATCGAAGGCGAGCCTGCTTCCAACAAGTTCAAGATTGACGGAAAGGAAACCGAACTCAAGATCAAGAACCAGCAGGAATTCGAGCTTGAGTGGGGCGGTAAGCTGGAGTATATCAACTGCGTCGTCGGCGGTGCCATCGATGAAGGCTTCATGCCGGCTATCCTCAAGGGTATCAACGACAAGATGACCGAAGGCCCGCTCACCGGTTCTTACGCGCGCGATATACGCGTATATGTATATGACGGTAAGATGCACCCGGTTGATTCCAAGGAAATCGCGTTCATCATCGCCGGCCGCAACGCCTTCAAGGAGGCCTTCCGCAACGCCGGTCCGAAGATCCTCGAACCGATCTACAACGTAGATATCATTACCCCGAACGACTACGTCGGTCCTTGTATGTCCGACCTGAATACCCGTCGTGGCATGATCATGAACCAGGATATGGAGAAGGGCTTTACCGTCCTCCATGCCCGTGTTCCGCTTGCCGAGCTCTATCGTTACTCAACGGTTCTCAGCTCCCTCACCGGTGGTAGCGCTACCTTCACGATGACCTTCGCCGAGTATCAGCCGGTTCCGGCCGATGTCCAGACGAAACTCCTCGCCGAGTACGCTGCTCAGGAGCAGGAAGAAGATTAATTTTCAACTTTATACAAATTGTTTTTCTTATGAAAAAAGTTATCAGTATCATCTCTGCTGTTGTGCTGTCTGCAACGATCATGACGGCGCAGAACAATGACTTCAATCCTCATTGGTTCATGCAGCTCCAGGGAGGTGCCGCCCACACCATCGGCGAAACGACCTTCACGAAACTCCTTTCTCCGGCAGCGGCAGCCTCTATCGGCTACCAGTTCTCTCCGGCTCTCGGCGCCCGCCTCAATGTCAATGGCTGGCAGGCCAAGGGTTATGTGACTAACGGTGGTGTCTACAAATTCAACTTTGTTGAAGGCGCAGTCGACCTCCTCCTCGGCGGTTGCAGCGACAGCTTCATCAGCCCGTATCTCTTCGCCGGTATCGGTGCAAACTATGCATTCAACAACGACGAGGCGAACGCAGTCAAGGACCACTTCCCTCCGGAGAACTATCTTTGGGACGGTTCCAAGATCCTTCCGGCCGCCCGTGCCGGTGTCGGCTTCAACTTCAGACTCTCCGACGCAGTCGCCCTCAACCTCGAGTGCAACTCCAACTTCCTGATGGACCAGTTCAACTCCAAGGTCGGCTCCAAGGCTGACTTCCAGCTGAACGCCCTCGCCGGTCTTACCTTCTGCTTCGGCCGCAAGGCTAAGAAGGTTGCTGCTCCTGTCGTTGCTCCGGTTGTTCCCGTAGAGCCTGCGAAACCCGCTCCGAAGCCGGAACCGAAACCGGAACCGGTCGTTGAGAAGGCTGAGCCTGTTGCAGCACCCGTTTGGGAGCCTCTCACCAAGTATGTCTACTTCGAGCGTGCGAAGACCGAAATCCGTCCTTCCGAGCAGGTTAAGATCGACGAGCTTGTCGCTTTCCTGAACGCGAACCCGGACACCAAGGTTTCCATCAAGGCTTACGCTGACAAGGCTACCGGTAACGCTAAAATCAACAAGAAACTCTCCGTCGGCCGTGCAGCCGTCGTTGCCAAGGCTCTCAAGGCCGCCGGTATCGCTGCTGACCGTATCTCTACCGAGGACTTCGGTGACACCGTCAACCCGTATCCGACTCCGGAAGAGAACCGTGTTTCTGTCTGCGTCGTTGACAAATAGTCTATAGATACAGCGTCATAAAAAAGGACGGCCTCACTCGGGGCCGTCTTTTTTATGATTACAGCGATAAGTTGGAAGCATCGGATGATGCTCTATGGGAAAGACGCATTACCGCTCTTCGATGACCTTACCGTGGTCGCGGGCAACGGTTGCTTTCCAGAGATCCGTATAACCCGGCCAGCTGATCTTTGCGGGAATCCCGTCGGAATATTCAGAATGCTTGAAGGTTCCGTCGGGGTTCTGCTCTTTTACATTGCCATCGATGTATTTGAGAAGGAGCATTTCCTCCATCGAAGTCCAGGCCGCAAACTGTTCCTGGGCAGTCCGGACCGAGTAATCCGTCAGGAAACGGGTCACTTTCTTGAAGGGGTCTTTTCCTCTCTTAAGGGCGCGCTGAACCTTTTTCGGACGGGCCATGGCCGCTTCGTAAAGGGCCATCGCCTCGGCATCGGCCTCCCGGGTAGCGACCTCCATCTGGTTGTTCTCAAAGGCATCTATCGCCTCGCGGACGGTCGGAGCCATGATATTGTACATCCGGTAGCAGGCATTGGCGACACGGTTATTCATCCAGAAGGACGCAGTCGGCGAGTAGTGCAGCAGATCGCCGTTCCCAACGCGGAAGCACTCCGGGACCTCCGTGGACGACGTATAAATCGGTGTCAGGTAAGAGGTTGCGGCATCATCGGTACCGAACCATAAAATCCCTCCAATCGCATCCGGAAACGCAGCCCGGGCCTGTCCGACAAACCAGAAGCCGGTCTGCTGGGTTGCAATCGCGCGTTCGTTGATATACTTCTTTCCGTCGACCTCAAAACCCATCGGGCGCCAGCGGTACGGAAGGGCGTTGCCGCCCGCTCCGATATCCTGGGTCATGTCCATCGGGGTGCCCTCATAATGGTCCCGCATGACATTGGCAACATCCTTGGGACTCACCTTCTTCTTCGGGAAGATGAACAGCGGCATCGATCCTTCCAGGTTGTAGCCCATGGCATAGTTCAGATAGGCCGAGGCGGGTTCCGTATGGACCTGGCCCTGCTCGTCGTACCAGGTGAACTCACCCTCTCCGAGGATATTGAACGCGCTCCAGGCACGGGCGTCGCATCCGCGGACCGTTCCGAAATCGGGCGGGCAATAGGCTCTGGCGAAGTTGAAATCCTTATCCTCCCCGTCGAACCATCCCATCTTGCGTGCGACCGAAATCACGTCAGGAGCGTACAGACAGTTCTCGGGATCATTCAGCGGGAAAGTCCCGATCCGGGCCTGGTTGGCATGGGCACAGATCGCTCCTTCCGGAAGGCGCCGGGCGACCCAGACGATGCCTTTGTCCTCCGGCCCTTTTCCGACCAGGTCCATAACCCAGGCCTCGTTCTTATCTGCGATGGAAAAGGTCTCACCTTCTGAGGCATAACCGTATTCATTCGCGAGGGCGACAATCACATCGATGGCTTCGCAGGCCGTCGCAGCCCGCTGAAGGGCGATGTAGATCAGGGAGCCATAATCGATCTTTCCGTTTTTATCTTCCAGTTCCGGACGGCCTCCCCAGGTCGTTTCTCCGATGATCAGCTGATGCTCGTTCATGTTTCCGATGGTCCGGTAAGTATGGGCAACCTGGGCGATTTCCCCGAGATAGCGGTTGGAGTCCCAGTCATAGACTTTCAGGAGAGAGCCGGGAGCCCAATCCGCAGCGGGATGGAAATACAATTCTCCGAAAAGATAGTGGGAATCAGCGGCATAGGAGACCATGACGGTCCCGTCGGCACTGGCGCCCTTCGAGATAATGACATTGGTACAGGCTTTGCTGTCAAGCGATGCGGCAAGGCCCATGACAAGGACCGCCGCCGCGGCGAGAAGGCTGTTTCTCATCGTTTTGAACATTGATATTATTTAACTAATTTTGTCCGGTTTTACGTTTTACAAATTTAATGATTTTTTGAAATGAAACGTTGGTTGACCCTTTTATCTTCTCTTTTGATTGCCGTTTGCGCTTACGCCCAGCAGCCGCAGACTCCTGAGGAGATGGAAAAGCAGCTCATGGAATATATAGACAAAGAGGTTCAGCGCCTTTCCGGAATGCTGAAATTGGAATATTGGCAGGAATTCTATGTAGACTCGACCCTTGTCCATGACCTGCATGCCATGCAGGACGAGATGAAGGGGCTTCAGGAGAAGAAGGTGGCCAACGTAGATATGTATACAGCCGTCGGGGACAAGTGGCAGGAGCAGATCTACGAAGCCTACCACAAGTTCTTTAACGAAGAGCAATGGGCCAAGTATCTCAAGAGCGGTGCCGCGCGGGAAAAGAAAGCCCGGGACAAGCGGAAGGCCAAAATGGAGAAAAAATAGTTATCTTTGCAAGATTAAAATTGAATCTATATGAAAGAGACGATAGAGAAGATTCTCGCCGAGCTGAATGAACTCAAATGCAGCACGCAGAAAGAAGTAGAAGAAGCACGTGTCCGTTTTCTGGGAAAGAAAGGAGAAATAACGGCCCTATTCGAAGAGTTCAGAACAGTCCCGTCCGAGATGAAGCGGGAATTCGGAAAGACCCTCAATGAACTGAAAAAACAGGCGACATCCAAGATCGAAGAACTGAAATCGACCATCACCGATAAGGAAACGGCGTCCGCTCCGAAGCAGGACCTGTCCATGCCCGGAGATCCGATCGCCCTCGGTTCCCGCCATCCCGTCTCCATTGTCCGTCAGGAGATCGTAGACATCTTCCGTAAATTCGGATACGATGTCGCGGAAGGTCCTGAAATCGAAGACGACTGGCATGTTTTCGAGGCCCTCAATTTCCCCCCGAATCACCCGGCCCGCGAGATGCAGGATACCTTCTTCGTATCCAACGGTCATCTCAATCCGCTCCTGCTGAGGACCCATACTTCATCCGTCCAGGTCCGCACGATGGAGACCCAGCCCCTTCCGATCCGGGTCATCTGCCCGGGACGCGTTTTCCGGAACGAGGCGATTTCCGCCCGTGCCCACTGTATCTTCCATCAGGTCGAAGGACTCTACATCGACAAGAATGTCAGTTTCGCAGATCTCAAGCAGGCGATCCTCCTGTTTGCTCGCGAAATGTTCGGTGCCGATACCGAGATCCGCATGCGTCCTTCCTATTTCCCGTTCACAGAACCGTCGGCTGAGGTCGACGTCAGCTGCAACATCTGCAAAGGCAAAGGTTGCAACATCTGCAAGGGAACCGGCTGGCTTGAGATCATGGGATGCGGCATGGTCGACCCCAATGTTCTCGAAGCCAGCGGCATCGACTCGAAACAGTATAGCGGCTTCGCCTTCGGAATGGGAGTAGAGCGTATCGCCATGCTCAAATGGCAGGTCAATGACCTCCGTCACTACTTTGAGAACGATCTCCGCTTCCTCTCCGAATTTTCCACCGCTACGGAAGTATAGCTGGGCCTCAATTCTTCAGCACCACCTCTCCGCCGACCGCGTCGACCGTAATGGCCGAGTCGCGGCGGATGGTTCCGTCCAGGATTGCCTTGGCAAGCCGGTTGACGAGTTCCCGCTGCATCAGCCGTTTGATCGGCCGGGCGCCGTAGGCAGGATCATATCCGTGTTCGACCATGTGATCCTCGAAAGCCGGCGTAAAGGAAACCGTTATTCCGTTGTCGGAAAGTTTCTTCTGCAGGTCTTTCATCTGGATATGGAGGATATCCCGTATGTCGCTCCTGGTCAGCGGATCGAACATGATAATCTCGTCGATACGGTTGAGGAATTCCGGCCGGACGGTCTGCTTGAGGACATCCGTAACCCGGTCCCGACACTCGTCGAGAAGTTCACGCCGGCGGGCGATGGCCTGCAGGTCGACCCCGGAAACCTCCGGCAATCTTTCCATATAGCTCTGGATAATGTCAGCCCCGGCGTTTGACGTCATAATCAGGATCGTGTTCTTGAAGTCCACGGTCCGGCCCTTATTGTCGGTCAGACGGCCGTCGTCGAGCACCTGCAGGAGTACGTTGAAGACGTCCGGGTGGGCCTTTTCGATTTCATCGAGAAGAACGACGGAATACGGTTTCCGCCGCACGGCTTCGGTGAGCTGGCCGCCCTCGTCATAGCCGACATATCCCGGAGGGGCGCCGACGAGCCGGGAGACGGTATGGCGCTCCTGGTATTCGCTCATATCGATTCGGGTGATCATGTTCTCATCGTTGAACAGGAATTCCGCCAGAGCCTTCGCAAGTTCGGTCTTGCCGACGCCGGTCGTGCCCATGAACAGGAACGATCCGATCGGCCGTTTTTCGTTGGAAAGACCGGCCCGGTTGCGCCGAACGGCGTCCGAAACGGCCCGGATGGCCGTGTCCTGGCCCACAACCCGCTTATGGAGTTCTGTCTCCATGCGCAAGAGTTTCTCTTTTTCGCTTTCCAGCATCCGCCGAACCGGAATACCGGTCCATTTTGCGACGACTTCGGCGATGTCTTCCGGGGTAACAGCCTCGGTAATAATCGGATGCTCGATAGCGGACGCCTTGGCGGAAAGTTCGTCGATGGTTTTTTGCGCAGCGGCGATCTTGCCATAGCGAAGCTCCGCTACCTTCCCATAATCGCCGGCCCGTTCGGCCGCCTGCGCCTCGATCTTGTAGTCGTCGATCTGCTGACGGGCGTTCTGCAGACCGCTTAAGATCTCTTTCTCCTCGTTCCAGCGCTTCATCAGCGCCTCTCGTTCGGCGGTTGCCTCAGCAAGTTCAGCGTCAATCTTTTCCATTTTCAGCGAGACCCCTTCCCGCTTGATGGCTTCCTTCTCGATCTCCAGCTGCCGGATCCGGCTGTTGAGATCGTCGATCGGCTCCGGGACGGAGTTCATCTCCAGCCGGAGTTTCGAAGCGGCCTCATCGATAAGGTCGATGGCCTTGTCCGGCAGGAACCGGTTCGTGATGTACCGGTGGGAAAGGTTTACGGCCGCGATGAGGGCATCGTCTTCGATCCGGACCTTGTGGTGGTTTTCGTATTTCTCTTTCAGTCCCCGCAGGATCGAGATGGACTCTGCAGGAGAAGGTTCGTCAACCATGACCATCTGGAACCGGCGCTCCAGGGCCTTGTCTGTCTCGAAGTACTTTTGGTATTCGTCGAGGGTCGTCGATCCGATCGTCCGGAGTTCACCCCTTGCAAGGGCAGGCTTCAGGATGTTTGACGCATCCATCGCACCAGAGGTCCGGCCAGCTCCGACGAGGGTGTGGATCTCATCGATAAAGAGGATAATTTCTCCCTGGGAATCAACGACTTCCTTGACGACTCCCTTGAGCCTTTCTTCGAATTCGCCTTGATATTTCGCTCCCGCGATCAAAGCTCCCATATCGAGGGAATATACCGTTTTCGATTTCAGGTTTTCGGGAACTTGTCCATTGACGATTTTCTGGGCGATCCCTTCTGAGATCGCGGTTTTTCCGACGCCCGGTTCGCCGACAAGGATCGGGTTATTCTTCGTCCTTCTGGAAAGGATCTGCAGGACCCGCCGGATTTCGTCGTCGCGCCCGATAACCGGGTCGAGCTTGCCATGGGAGGCCTGTTCGTTGAGGTTGATGGCAAATCTGCCAAGGAATGAATTGTTATTGTCCGTCATAGTTTTATCTCCTTTTTACCCGTCCCGGGACCTGCGGACTATATGAGGGAACAGCCGTCTGCCCGAGGGGGCAAACGGCTAGTATCAAAACATATTCCTTTATTATTTTTCTGACAAATTGTCAGAGAAGAGGGTGCTTACTGCTCCGGGGCTGCAGGAGTTGCAGGAGTGGTCGGATCGGTCTGCGGGATTGCCGTCGGGAAGGCAGGAGCCTCGTCAGCAGCCGGCTGGTTCAGGATCTCCGTGGAGAGGGCGTCCTGGGCGGCATTGTCCGAGAAATGCTTCAGGGTCAGGGTGCTGGCGATGGAGAGGATAAGGATGACGGCAACGAGGGTCCAGGTTGCTTTTTCCAGGGAAGAAGCGGCCTGACGTACGCCAAGAGCCTGGTTGGCGGCCGTGAAGTTCGTTGCGAGGCCTCCGTCCTTGCCATTCTGGAGAAGGACGACAATCGTAAGGAGCACCGCTGCGATAACGATGAGGACCACCAGGATTGTGAATGCTAATTTCATATTGTTTAACTTTTTAATCCAATTTTTCAATAAGGCTTGCAAAGTAAGCACTTTTTTCCGGATAAACCAAAATTAGTTTGGAATAAATGCGTTTTGCGATATCCGGATACCCTTGGTCCGCAAAGATTTCAGCGAGGGCTTCGGTCTGGAATATTTCGGTAATGTCTTTTGACGGTTTTTCGTCAGAAGTCTCTTTCCGAGCTTTGAAATGGAGGCCGGTGAGGAGGCTGTCTCCGTCGGAAGAAACCTGTTCGTATTCGGACGCGGAGAAGTAGTCGCCGCCGGCGATCCGGACGCTCGGCTTGTTCTGGGACTGAGGTTCGGGCTTCGGCTGGACTGTCCGTGGCTTTTCCTCTGCCGCTGGAGCCGTTTTCCGGAATGAAGCGGAGGGAAGAGCCGGTTCCCGGAGAAGCCGGTAGATTTTCTCCCGTGCCGGGATATGGAGGGCCATTTCTGCAAATTGTTCTTCGGTTGCACCGCCTTCCCTGGCCATCCGGCGGCAGAGTTCTTTCCGGGCTCCGCCGAACCAGGGGTAAATATTGATAATCCCCGTCAGCTCTCCCGTCGAAAGGGAACGGAGTTGGATCCTGCTGTCTACCATTGTGCTACGGTTGCGTTGAAAATATCCTCGCAGAGGGTCTCGATGATGGTCTGGCAAAGATTCGACTCTACGGCGTCGAGGGACAGGGTGGAGTCATAGTCCGCATAGGCGGAGAAATTCTGGTCGACGTCTTCTTCCGGGTATTTCCGGTTGGTGAAGGTGCAGTGGACGGTGACGGTCAGACGGTTCTGTGCGGCGACTTCGTCCGCGGTCACGGCCGTGGCGGCAACCTCATAGCCCGTAATCTCACAGACGACCTCGAGGTCCCCGTCGACGTCGACCTGTTCAAGGCTTGTCAGTTTCCGGTATTTTTCCTGGAGCGCCTGGGTCAGATTGGCAGACAGGGAGGGGTTGACCCGGAGCGCCTTGTATTCGACGTACGGGATTGTAATCGTCCTTACGTCGGCCTGGATCGACGTCCCGGAGAAGGAATAAATGCCGCACGCTGTTACGAGCGGAAGCACGGCAAGGAGGGAGAGCAGTCTTAGTTTCATGCCTTTTTGCCTTTTTGGAACTCTTCCGGGAGGTTGCGGTAGATCGTCCGTTCGGAGATTCCGAGTTCTTCGGCGGCTTTCTTCCGGTTTCCGCCGTGTTTTTCAAGAGCCTTCCGGATGTTTTCCTTCAGGATTTCTTTCATCGTATGGCCGCTTTCTTCCGCCTGCTGCTGTTCTTCGGGATCTTCGTACCCGTCGCCGGAGAAACTGACATGGGGCTTCGATTCCTGCCTCGCAGCCGTCTCTCCCTGCCATTCCGCGTCCATCGGTTCTTCCTCGTGATGGGGAAGTTCCGCATGGCGGGGCTGTTCGGCGGGGGAATGGCGGATTTCCGCCTTGAGAGCATCCACTTCCTGCTTGAGGTCGAGGATGGCCTTGAAGATCGCTTGCTTTTCAGCGTCGCTCAGGCTTCCGCCCCGGTCGCCTTCATAGACGGCGGGGAGGTTCGGTCCCTGTTCCTTCGGCATATACTGTGCCACCGTCGCAGCGTCCAGGACGATCCGCTGGGTCGTCGGGGTGATTTTCATCGACTCCTGGGCTGTCAGGGCTTCGGTAAAGCCCATGAGCTGACGGATATTTCCGGGCCAGCGGTAACTTTGAAGAAGTGCGATGGCGTCATCCGTCAGGGCGACTTTGCACATCCCGTATCTCTCTGAAAAATCAGATGTGAACTTCCTGAACAGCAGGTAGATATCATCTTTTCTCTCGCTCAGTGAAGGGACTCGGATCCGGGCTGCGGAGAGTCTATAGTAGAGGTCTTCACGGAATTTTCCCCTCCGTACCGCATCGTACAGGTCGATATTGGTTGCCGCGATGACGCGGACGTCCGTCCGTTCGATCTTGTTGCTGCCCACTTTCCGGTATTCTCCGTTCTGGAGGACCCGCAGGAGAAGGGCTTGTGAAAGCAGGGGAAGTTCGGCAATCTCATCAAGGAACAGGGTCCCGCCGTTGGCTTCTTCGAAATAGCCGGAACGGTTGTCCGAAGCGCCGGTATAAGCTCCTTTTACATGGCCGAACAGTTCGGAATTGATCAGTCCTTCGGCGAAAGCGCCGCAGTTGACGGAAAAGAATTTCCCGTTTTTCCGGAGGCTGAACTGATGGATAATCTTAGAGATATTCTCCTTCCCCGATCCCGTTTCTCCGGTAATCAGGACCGACAGATCGGTCGGTGCGAGCTTGACGGCCGTCTCCAGCGCCAGGTTGAGCGCCGGATCATTGCCGATGATGTCAAATTTATTTTTTAGAGCCTGTAATTCCATAGTTGTGCAAATTTAGCACAATTATTTAATTTTTATTGATTATATTTGCAATTCAGAGTATACAAGAAAGAACTCTTAAATTATATAGATATGACAAAAACACTCAGATTGTTTGCAGCTGCTGCCGTTTTGGTCGCAGCGGTTGCCTGCTCTTCCACCGAGAAGATGGTCAAGATGGCAGAGAATGTCCAGGTCGTATGCAACCCGGAAGTCCTTGAAGCAGTCGCCGGCAATGTCGACGCTACGGTTTCCGTAACCTATCCGGACGGATATTTCAATCCGAAAGCGATCCTCGAAGTTACCCCGGTTCTCGTTTATGATGGCGGTGAGTCCAAGATGGCTCCTTTCATCTATCAGGGTGAAAAGGTAAAGGACAACTACAAAGTCGTTTCTTCCAAGGGCCAGACCGTGACCGAGAAGGTCCACTTCCCGTTTGTCAAGGGCATGGAGAAGTCCCACCTCGAACTCCGCGGTGTCGTCAAGGCGAAGAATAAGGAACTCGCCCTGCCAGTCCGCAAAGTTGCCGATGGTGTCAATACGACCTATATGCTCGTCAAAGGCGATGGTGTGGTCTCCTACAAGACTGACAACTATCAGGATACCTATTCAGGAAAGGCTGAAGGCCAGATCCTCTATAAGGTCAACAGCTCCGAGGTCCGCAATTCCGAACTCAAGGGTGCTTCTATCAAGGACTTCCTTGCAGCTGTAGATGCGCTCAAGGCCAACGACAAGGCTACCATCACCGGTACCGAAATCGTCGCTTATGCTTCTCCGGAAGGCGCCGAGTCCCTGAACAACAAACTCTCCGGCAAGCGTTCCGAGACCGCTTCCAAGGCATGGAAGAAAGTCACGAAGGGCCACGATGTCGCCGATCCGACCGTCAAGAGCGTCGGAGAGGACTGGGAAGGTTTCCAGAAACTCGTCAGCGAGTCCAATATCGAAGATAAGGACCTGATCCTCCGCGTTCTCTCCATGTACAGCGACCCGGCTGTCCGTGAGAGCGAAATCCGCAATATGTCCGAGGTCTACACGACCCTCAAGGGCGAAGTCCTTCCTGAGCTCCGCCGCGCCCGCTTCATCGCGAACGTCGAGTATGAGAACTATACTCCGGAAGAGCTCCTCAAGCTCATCGATGAGAATATCAACGTCCTCGATGAGGAAGCCCTCCTCCGTGCCGCTACCCTCGTGAAGGAGCCGGCCCAGAAGGAGACCCTCTATCAGAAGGCTGTCAGCAAGTTCAACAGCGCCCGTGCTCAGTACAACCTCGGCGCCCTCGCTCTTGCCCAGGGTCAGCTCGACAAGGCCGCTGCGGCTCTTGCCAAGGCTGATCCGAAGGATGCTGACGTCCAGAACGCCCTTGGCGTCGTCGCACTCCGTAATGGCGACCTCGCCGCTGCCGAGCGTTACTTCTCTTCTTCCAAGACGGATGCTGCCGTTGCCAACCTTGGCGCCGTCCAGATCCTTAATGGCCAGTACAACGAGGCTGTCAAGACCCTCCAGAATGCGAAGGGCTGCTGCCACAACCTCGCGCTTGCTTATATCCTGACCGACCAGCTCGACAAGGCTGAGGCCGCTATCCATTGCGGTAGCCTCGAGTGCCAGTATCTCAAGGCCATCATCGCCGCCCGCCGCGGCAATGAGAACGGTGTCAAGGCGAACCTCGCCAAGGCTACCCAGAATCAGGCCCTGAAGGATCGCGTTGCGAACGATATCGAGTTCTCCGCGTTCAATCTCTAGTCCGGTACAGAACCGACATATCCATGGATGGCGCCCGAGGGGCGCCATTCTTTTTTCCTCCAGCCCGATTATTGCAGTGTGGAGATTTCGTGCTATCTTTGCATGTTAAGAATGATTGATTATGGATCTTTTGGTCGTACATTGGAATGTGGATCCCGCGATCTTCCATATCGGCGGGTTTGAAGTGCGGTGGTATTCTCTCCTTTTCGTTTCGGGGTTCATCCTCGGTTGGTTTATCGTCCGCGGCTTTTTCCGCCGCGAAAAAGTCTCAGAAAGCCTTCTCGATCCGCTTCTTTATACGCTGCTGATCGGAACCATCGTAGGAGCCCGTCTCGGCCACTGTCTTTTCTATCAGCCGGATTATTTCCTGGGCAGCTGGAAAGGATTCTTCGAAATCTTCATGCCCTGGAAGGGGGGGCTTGCCAGCCATGGCGGCACGATTGCACTGATTCTCGCCATGATCTGGTTCGCCAATAAATATGGAAAGAAAGAAGGCTTCGATTTTATGTGGATCGCAGACCATATCGTAATCCCGATTGCCTTTGCGGCCTGCTTCATTCGTCTGGGAAATCTCTTTAATTCAGAGATTTACGGTGATGTTACGAATCTTCCCTGGGGCTTTGTCTTCGAACGTCGCGGGGAGACTCTTCCGAAGCACCCGACCCAGCTGTATGAAGCCGGAACCTATTTGCTTCTCGGCATCGTCCTGATGCTCCTATATAAATATAGGTTGGATAAAATGTACCGTGGTCAGTTCCTCGGGATCTTTATGATTATCTGTTTCGGGAGCCGGATCCTGATCGAGTTTATCAAGGAACCGCAGGTCGGATTCGAAGAAAACATGCTCTTCAATATGGGCCAGCTGCTGAGCGTTCCGTTTGTCCTTTTCGGAATCGGTTGCCTGATCTGGGCTTCCAGGAAGAAGATTCCGGCAGCAATCGTCCGTGAAACCCCTAAAAAGGCGGAACCGACCCACTACGCCAAGAGTCTTTCCAAATGAGCCGGAACCCCGTTATTCTCGGCCCTGCGGATGCTCCCTATCTGCAGGACGAAATGATCAATGCCCGGATTGAGGAGGTCCTTGATTTTCTGGACGCACAGGGTATCTCCTATGAGCTGTACAGGCATCCGCCGCTTCCGACGGTGGAAACGGCTCTTGCGTACTGGCGGCATATCGACAGTGTGCACTGCAAGAACCTGTTTATGCGGAACCACAAGGGCAACCGTCACTATTTGATCAGCTTCGAGTGCCATAAGAACCTCTCGATCCATGACCTTGAGCACAAACTCCGGCAGGGGAAGCTTTCCTTTGCTTCTGAGGAGCGGATGGTCCGGTGCCTGGGGCTCCATCCCGGCAGCGTCTCTCCCCTCGGCCTGATCCATGATATGGACCTGTCCGGGGCGGATCCGAAAGAACTATTTGAGAATGGTCACAGGGTCAAGCTCTTCCTGGACGCAGGACTGCGCGAGGCGGAGCGGATCAGTTTCCATCCCTGTGACAATACCGCGGGGGTCGTCCTGACCGGAGAGGCTTTCCGCCGTTTCCTCGACCTCTGGGGCGGGGAAGTAGAGTGGCTTGATTTGTTTGAAACTAACGAAACAATATGAAAATCAAAGAATTGCTCCTTCAATGCCAGAAGGAGGGGACTGCGGTCCTTGCAACCAATTTCTACAATTTTGAGACATTGACGGCCGTTATGAAAGCGGCCCAGGCGGTTGATGCGCCCGTCATGCTCCAACTGACCCGAAGCTCAATCGACTACATGGGCATCGACGTAGCTGTCAAAATGGCGCGCCAGGCTATTTCCGATTATGGGCTTCAGGGCTATATCCATCTCGATCACGGCGGTTCCATCGAACTCGTACAACGCTGTCTGGATGCCGGATTTGATTCTGTCATGATCGATGCCAGTGAGAAACCTTTTGCCGAGAATGTTGAAACGACCCGTAAGGTCGTTGAAATGGCGGCCTCTTACGGCGTTCCCGTTGAAGCGGAACTCGGTTACGTCGCCAAACTCGGTCAGGAGCAGGGAGGTGGCTTTACGACTCCGGAAGAGGCGAAGACATTCGTCGACGAGACGGGGGTCGACTCCCTTGCCGTTGCCATCGGTTCTGCCCATGGATTCTACAAGCAGCCGCCCCATCTCGACATTCCGCGCCTGAAAGCAATCCATGCGGCAACCCCTGTCTGCCTTGTCCTCCACGGCAGCTCCGGCATTCCGCATGACCAGGTCCGCGAAGCGATCGCAAACGGAATTGTCAAGGTCAACCTCGCGACCGAAATCAAGGATACATTCATGCGAGCCCTCAAGCAGATCCTGCTTTCTACCGACGAGATCGACCTGCGGAAAGTCTTCCCGAAGGCGGTTACACCGGTTGTCGACCTCCTCTGCGGGAAATACCGGATGGTCGGAACGGCCCGTAAATAACGCGACTCCCTCCCTTGGGATTTCCCGGAGCGGGAGCTCCGGAAACCTGAATCCCTCCCAAAGCAACCTTTGGGCCCCTCCCTCTAACACGGCCGAGGGTGGCCATGGGTTTCCGGGGCTCCCGCTTCGGGAAATCTGGAAAGGGAAGGAACGGAAGAGGGCGTGATAATTACCTTGGAAACCCGAAAATTTTTCGGGTTTCCTTTTTGTTTTTGTAAGTTCCTTATAATGAGAATATTGCATATTATCAATTTTATTTACAGAATAATTCTTAAAAAATTTCTTTGACTTTCACGGCTTTTGCACTACTTTTGCAATCCTTTTCGTGCCCTGAAAAGGGCTGGTTAGTAGTAGTGTATGGCTGAAGATCTGAAAGAAAAGATTTTAGGAGCAGCCTCTGCGCTCTTCGGAGAGCGGGGTGTCCGCGATGTAACCATCGAGGACGTTTGCCGGTCCCTATCTATCTCCAAAAAGACATTTTATCAGTATTATCCCCAAAAGGAAGATCTGGTTTTCGACGTTGTCCAGTCCCGTTCCCAAAAGCAGAAACAGTTCCTTTCCTGTCTTTTCCAGGGAAAGAACGCCATCGAGATCCTCCATATCGTATCGACCCTCATACAGCAGAAGCGCTGGCTTGAGCAGGAGAGCCGGATGGTCTCCGATATCATGAAATACTATCCCGAGACGTTCCGGAAATCGACCCGCCTGAAGGAGTCTGAGATCCATAAGACCTTTATCGCCTATGTCCGGCAGGGGCAGGAAGAAGGATTCTTCCGGCCGGATATCGACGTGGAGGCCCTGTCGATTGTTTTCGGGTTCATTCATAAAGGGATTGCCCGGTATGCTTCCGGAAATGATCCCAGTCCCGTCAAAAAAATATCCCACAAACGTCTCTGCTCGGCTTTTGCGCAGACCGTCGGACTGACCCTTTTTACGAAAGAGGGATGGGATGCTTATCATGAATTATTTAAAGATCAATTATATGAAAAGAATGAGTAAGGCTCTTCTGCTCGGAGCAGCGCTCGTCCTGATTCCGGTTCTCTCACGGGCACAGTACCGCGACGGAGCGGTTGTCCCGGCCGATTCAACGGTGGTTCTGACCCTGGACGACGCCCTGAAGATTGCCCTCAGCGAGAATGTCTCCGTCAAGGTGGCGGATATGGAGATCGAACGGACGGAGTATGCCCGGAAAGGGACATACGCATCCTTGCTTCCGCAGGTCAACGGGACCGGTTCCTACCAGCGTACAATCAAGAAACAGGTGATGTACATGGGCGGCTCCGACGACGACGGTGGCGGCGGTGGTATGGGCGGTATGATGAGCGGGATTTTGGATCCGATCATGTACTATATCAATCAGATCATGTTGGCAGGCGGCTACCAGATTCCTCCGTACGTCGCTCCCGTGACTCCGGAGACGGAGTCTTCCGACAACGGATTTGCCGTCGGCCGTCTGAATACATACAGCGCCGGAATAAGCCTTGCGATGCCGCTAGTCAACGCTCAGCTATGGGAAAGCCTCAAGCTGACGGGAGACCAGGTCGAACTCTCGGTCGAACAGGCGCGGGAATCCCGTCTCGGAACGGTTGCGTCCGTCAAGCAGGCTTTTTACGCCGCCCTCATGGCGAAAGAGGCGTTCAATGTCTATAAGGAGGTCTATGAGAACGCAGTCGAAAACTTCCGCCAGACCGAAATGCGGTTCAATGCCCAGAAGGCTTCCGAACTCGATTTTACCCGTGCGAAAGCCAATGTCGCCAGCGCCATCCCCAATGTCTATAACGCAGAGAATTCAGTCATGCTCGCCCTCTGGCAGCTCAAGGCCGTCATGGGGGTCGACCTGGACATGAATATGGACATCGCCGGGAAACTGGAAGACTATGCGGATCATATGTTCTATGATATCCACTCCCAGGACGACCCGTCCCTGGACCGGAATACGACCCTCCGGCAGCTGGCCATCCAGGCCGAGATGCTTGCAAAGACGATCCGGACCCAGCAGTACGCCTATCTGCCGACCCTGTCCCTTGCCGGAGCCTATAGCTACAACGCCATGACCGATGATTTTAAGTTCAGCAATTACCACTGGACGCCCTATTCTTACGTCGGTTTCCAGCTCAGCATCCCTATTTTCTCGGGCGGAAAGCGGTACCATGATGTCAAGCAGTCAAAGGTCCAGGCTGCCGAACTGGATCTCCAGCGGATCAATGCGGAGCGTCAGCTCAAGATCGGAATCCGGCAGAGCCTCTCGACGATGGAAACCGCCATGCGTACCTATGACGCTTCCAAAGAGGGTCTGGCTACGGCGGAAAAAGCCTACGACATCGCCGAAAAATCCTATCAGCTTGGCGGAAGCACGCTGACGGACCTGAACAATACCCAGCTGGTGCTGACCCAGTCCCGTCTCGCCGTTTCCCAGGCTATCTACAATTTCCTGGTCGCCAAGGCCGGCCTCGAGCAGACGCTCGGGTATGATTTCAATGAAGAAAAATAAAAATCGGATATGAAAAGAATTTACATTATCGCTGCTTTCGCCCTTCTCGCCGCATCCTGCGGCAATCAGGGCAGGAAAACCGGGACGGGAACGGCTGCAGCTCCCGCGGAGGAGCCCGTTCCGAATGTTGAAGTAACCGTTGCGACCTCCCGTGATGTCTCCCAGGAAAGCGTCTATTCTTCTTCTGTCGAGGCCTATGCGACCAATAATATTATGCCTCAGCAGGGCGGCCGTATTCGGAAGATCAATGTCGAAGTCGGCGATTTCGTCGCAAAAGGGCAGATTCTGGCGGAAATGGACCGTCTCCAGCTTGACCAGCTTAAGCTCCAGATCCAGAATGACGAGATTGAATATGCCCGTCTGAAAGGTCTGTATGAGCAGGGAGGCGTCTCCCAGTCTGATTTCGAGGCTGCGGAACTCGGTTTTAAAGTCCGCAAGAGTAATTATGCCAATCTGGAAGAGAATACGATCCTGCGCAGCCCGATTTCGGGTTTTGTCACGGCGAGGAACTTCGACAAAGGCGACATGTTTGCGATGACCGCACCGCTCTTCACGGTCCAGCAGGTTACTCCGGTCAAACTCCTCGTCGGCATTTCCGAGAGCGAGTATACCAAGGTCAAGAAAGGGGATGTGGTATCCCTGACGGTCGATGCCCTGCCCGGGCGGACCTTTACCGGTAAAGTCCAGCGCCTCTATCCGACGATCAATCCGATGACCCACACCTTCAATGCCGAGGTAACCGTTCCGAACACCGACAGGGCGCTCCGCCCGGGCATGTTCGCGCGGGTCAAAGTTATTTTCGGTGTCGACCGCCACATCGTCCTTCCGGATCAGGCGATCGTCAAGCAGGAAGGTACCGGCCAGCGTTTCGTCTATCTGGTCAACGAAGACCATACCGTCAGCTATATCCCGGTTGGAATCGGCCGGCATATGGGTGCCGAGTATGAGGTTACCGAGGGTATCCCTGAAGGTGCTACCGTTGTCGTTAAAGGCCAGGCCGCTCTGCGGGACGGCGTCAAAGTCAACATTCTTAGCAAGTAAGCGGTATGAGCATCTATAGATCAGCCGTCAACAAACCGGTCACGACCGCGCTGGTTTTTCTCGCGTTCGCGATTCTGGGTATCTTTTCCCTGACCCGTCTTCCGGTCGATAATTTCCCGGATATCGAGTCCAATGTCATTATGGTCATGTCTTCTTATCCCGGCGCCAGCGCGGAGGATGTAGAGAACAACCTGACCAAGGTTCTGGAGAACTCGCTCAACGGCGTCTCCGACCTGAAGAACCTGACCTCCAGTTCCCGGGAGAACATTTCGGTCCTGACTCTTGAATTCCGGTACGGCATCGATATCGACGAGGCGACAAACGATGTGCGGGACAAACTGGACATGGTCAGCCAGGCCCTTCCGGACGGCGCTTCAAGCCCGTTCATTTTCAAGTTCAGCGTCGATGACATGCCGATCATGATCCTGGCCGCTACGGCGGACCAGAGCGTATCGGCTCTCGACAAGATCCTTGACGACCGGGTTGCGACCCCGCTCGCCCGAATCTCCGGCGTCGGTACGGTTTCCGTAGCCGGTGCGCCGAAACGTGAGATCCAGGTCTATTGCGACCCCTCCAAACTCCAGGCGTACGGCCTCTCCGTTGCGACACTCTCCCAGATCATCGCCGCCGAGAACCGGAATGTCCCTTCCGGGAGCATCGATATCGGATCCGATACCTATACGCTCCGGATCAAGAAGGAGTTCCAGGATCCGTCTGAACTGCTTGATGTCATCGTCGGGAGCTATGGCGGGAATGCCGTCTACCTGCGGGATGTCGCTCGGATCGACGATACGCTGGAAGAGAAGTCCCAGGAATCCTATACAAACGGCGTCCGCGGGGCGCAGATCATCATCCAGAAACAGTCCGGTTACAATACCGTCAATGTTATCCGGCAAGTTAAAAAGGAAATGAAGCGTCTGGAGAAAAATCTCCCGACGGATATCCATATCACGACCGTCGTCGATAACTCCGACAATATCCTCCGGACCATCAATTCCCTGAAGGAAACGATCATGATTACGTTCCTGGTCGTCATGCTCGTGGTCTTCGTATTCCTCGGCCGCTGGAGAGGCACGTTGATCGTCGTCCTGTCGATCCCGATCGCCCTCCTGGCTTCGTTGATGTACCTTCTCGCGACGGGGAACACACTGAATATCATTTCGATGTCCGCGCTCTCGATTGCGATCGGAATGGTCGTGGACGATGCCATCGTCGTCCTTGAGAACGTATCGACGCACCTGGAAAGGGGTGAAAAACCGCGCGAGGCGGCTGTCCATGGAACCTCCGAGGTCGGTATCTCGGTTATCGCGTCGACCCTGACCATGCTCTGCGTGTTCATCCCGCTGACGATGATCTCCGGAATGGCCGGCATGATGTTCAAGCAGCTCGGCTGGATGGTCTCGATTATCATGATCGTTTCGACGACCGCCGCCCTGACCCTTGTTCCGATGCTTTGCTCGATCCTTTTGACGAATAAGCCTAAGACCGGGAAACTGCACTTGGCGATCTTCGGCCCGATCAACAAGGCTCTCAACGGGCTCTCCAGCGGCTATTCCCGCTTGATCTCCTGGTGCATGCACCACAAGCGGATTGTCCTTATCGGAGCCGCGGCCGTGTTCATCCTTGTCCTCGGGCTTTACCTCCCGGGCATGAAGACGGAATTCATGCCGCAGTCCGATATGGGCCGTCTCAATGCGACGATCGAGCTCCCGATCGGAACGGCCCAGGACGTCACCCGTGACGTTGCAGCCCGTATTTTTGACAAGATCCGTGAGGATGTTCCCGAAATCAAGGTCCTCAGCTACCGTTTCGGACAGGCCGATACCGACAATGCTTTCGCAAGCATGCAGAACAACGGCACGTACCTGATCAACATGAATATCAATATCGGCAGTATGGAAGAGCGAAAGCGCTCCAGTGCCGAAATTGCGGATATCATCCGTGCCGATCTCCGTCTTTTCCCGGAGCTCAACCGCTTCAATGTCAATGAAGGAATGGGCATGGGCGGTGCTGCCAGCGTCCAGCTCGAGATCTATGGCTATGATTTCGAGACGACCGAACAGACGGCCCGCCGGGTCAGGGAGAAAATGATGGACAGTCCAGTCTTTACCCAGGCGATCCTCAGCCGCGACCAGTATACGCCGGAATATGAGGTTGATTTCGACCGGGAGAAACTGGCTCTCAACGGGTTGACCTCGACAACAGCGGCGGCTGCCGTCAGTGCGGCGATGAGCGGATCCGTCATGTCCTATTACCGTGAGGACGGTGACGAATACAACATCCGCGTCCGTTATGCCCCTGAATTCCGCCGGAGCACGGAGGATATCGAGAATATCATGATCTATAATGCGCAGGGACGCGGCATCAAGGTACGCGACCTGGGGTCGATCGTTGAGTCCAAGGTCCCTCCGACCATCCAGCGCAAGAACCGCGAGCGGTATATCATGGTCACGGGAATCGTTGCCCGCGGGCATGCCCTCAGCGAGGCCGTCGGCGTAACGGAATCGATCATGAATGCGGATCCGCTTCCTCCGGAACTCTCCTGGCGCATCGGCGGAGATTATGAGGACCAGCAGGATATGTTCTCGGACATGATCCTTCTGATTCTGCTGATTATCATCCTGGTCTATATGGTCATGGCCTCCCAGTTCGAGTCCTTTATGGGGCCGTTCGTGATCATGGTCTCGATTCCCTTCGCCTTTGTCGGTGTCGCGCTCGGGAATATGATCCATGGAATGGCGGTCGGCATCATGTCCATGATCGGTATCATCATCCTCCTGGGTATCGTTGTCAAGAACGGTATCGTGCTGATCGACTATACGATCCTTTGCCAGGAGCGGGGGATGGCTGTCCGCGAGGCGTCTGTGACGGCTGCGAGAAGCCGTTTGCGCCCGATCCTGATGACGACCCTGACGACGGTGCTGGGTATGCTCCCGATGGCTCTCGGACGGGGAGAGGGATCGGAAATGTGGAACGGACTCGGCGTTACGGTCGCCTGGGGTCTGAGCATCTCCACCTTGATCACCCTTGTTATCATTCCGGTCCTGTATTGCGGCATAACAGAGCACCGAGAGAAACGCCGCGCAAGGAAAAACAAAGAGTAGAAACGTATGAAAGCGATTTTTATAGCATACAACCAGGCTTATAATCAGGAGATTGTCGAACTCCTGGAAGACTGTGGGCAGCGGGGTTATACCGTTTGGGAGGAAATCGGCGGACGCGGCGGAGAATCGGGGGAACCCCACCTTGGGAACCATGCCTGGCCGACCCAGAACCATGCCGTTCTCTCCGTGGTCGACGATGAAAAGACCGCACGGATCATGGCAGGCCTCCGCCAAAAGGATGCGGACTATCCCGACCTCGGCCTCCGGGCCTGGGTCCTTCCCGTCGAGGAGGCGTTGTAATAACCCGATCAGTCTTCAGCCATGAAAAGGAATGTCCTTCTCAATCTTGCCGTTGCAGTAGTTGGGCTCATACTGCCCGGTTGTCAGGAAAAGTCCACCATTGAAAAGGTTCGGGACCAGGTACGTAAGGAGTACCTCGAAGATGCTGTTACCGATCATGCCGCAGAAATCCTGCGAAAACAGGAGCCTGACGGTTCCTGGGCTGATATCGATTACCAGGACCGTTCCCGGCACACATGGATACCCTCAGAACATCTTACCCGCCTGAATATCCTGGCTGCCAGTTACGAGAAGGAGACAAAGGATCCTGCCCTGTACCGGGGAATCGTCAACGCCCTTCAGTTCTGGTTCAACGCCAAATGCAAGAGCGATAACTGGTGGCACAACGATATCGGAGCGCCCCAGAAAATGTTGTCCCTGGCTTGGATCCTGGACGAGGATCTCCCCGAAGAATGCCGTGAAGATGTATGCCGGGTCCTAAAAATAATCGACTCGGATTCCGGTCCGGGACGCCCGGGCGGAGACCGGCCGAAAGTCATCGGGGATAATGCCAAGGCCGCCCTGTTCATGCGGGACTGGGAAGAGGCCTCCCGGCAGTTCCGTTACTTGGAGCAGGAAGCCCATATCGCCAACCCGGAAGAAATCGTCAGGGATCTGGGCGGCTTTACAGGTAAGAAAAACGCCAACCCGACGACAGGACGTGGGCTGCAGCCCGACATGAGCTTCCACCACCGCTCTGACGGTGTCGACAATACAAATACCTACGGCGTTGCGCTCATCAGTCAGTTCGCTTATTGGGGAGACAAATTGAAAGACACGGAGTATGCCCTTGACAAGCGGGAAATCCAATGTGTGATCGACTTTTTTCTGGAAGGATCTCTCAAGCATACGGTCAAGGACATCTGGCTGGAACCCGGCTCTTGGAACCGGGACCTCAGCCGTCCCGGGAGCAAAAAATTGTCCGCCGATTATGCCATCGGTCTCAAAAAAATCTGTGGAGGCTACCGGGAAGACGAATTGGACGATGCTATAGCGGTTCAGGGCGGGAAAAAGGATTTTGACAAAAGCTGGTGCAAATTCTTCTGGTGCTCCCAGTATTTTATCTTTCAGAATCCGCAGTACACTGCGTCGGTCAGGATGCACTCCAACATCACGTCCAACATCGAATATCCCTATAACGGAGAAGCAATCCACAGCCATTTCCGTGGCGACGGAGCTTCGCACCTTTCGCTTGACGGCGATGAGTACAATGGGCTTCAGGCTGTTTTCGATTTTTCTATGATCCCCGGAACGACCTCATTGCGGGTCAAGGACTTCCCGCCCAAACCCCAGCGTTTGGGTAAGTCCGTTTTCGTTGGCGGCGTCACGGACGGGAAACGCGGGGCGGCGGCTTTTGATTTCATCAGCGAATTCTATGACCTCTCTGCCCGGAAAGGCTGGTTTTTCTTTGACAATGGGTATGTATGCCTTGGCGCCGGCATCCGCTCGACAGAAAAGGAGCCGGTAGTCACAACCCTTGAGCAATGCAATTCTGCCGGGGACGTTGTCTCATCCGGAGATCGGATCGTCTTCAACAATGGCGTTCGTTACGAGTCCCTTGACGGGAATACACTCCATTTCCTGGACGAGGTGATGACCGGCACCTTTGCCAATGCCGTCTCCGGGACAACCTATGACAACCGGAAAGATACCGCCCGGGTTTTCAAACTCTGGATCGATCATGGGATCCGTCCTCAAGACAAGCATTATGCTTATGCCGTCCTTCCTGGAGCCGGGACAACCCTTGCGGCTGACCTTTTCAAGGTTCTCTGCAATGACACGGCGCTGCAAGCTGTTGAAAGCACGGACGGAAAAACAGCCATGTTTATTTTCTATGAGGCCGGGAAAGCATCATGGTCCGGCGGCGAAGTTCAGGTCAGCGTGCCATGCACGCTCCTGTTGACTGAAGGGAAGGCCTATGTATCAGATCCTTCCCGGACATGCGACCGGGTCTATGTCAGCCTCAACGGGGAAAAACACCTGGTCCCCCTCCCAGTCTGGCAGCATGCCGGCGAAAGCGTCGCTGTCCCGAACGTGTCCAGTTAGATCAGTCTTACTTCTCAATTTACCTGGACAAATTCAAGCGGACATCGCCCGGCCCGACCAAGATTCCGGGTGCCGCTCTTGAGTTCGATGTCTCTGGCTGGGGTGCAGTGACGGGTAACCGTCTGTTCCGAAAAGGGCGGCCGGCTGTGCGGGCGCATTACGGACTTGATTTTTATTCCACTGACATAGATGTTCGAGATTTTTTTGTAAGTTTGTAGTCTAAATCATTTAGGATTATGGCAAAAGTAGCAACGAATGCAACATTTGACGAGCTTCTTCAGGATGAGAAGCTGGTTATCGTCGATTTCTGGGCCGTGTGGTGCGGACCGTGCCGGATGATCGCTCCGATCCTCGATCAGATCTCCGAGGAAATGGCCGACAAGGTTACGGTTGTCAAGTGCAATGTCGATGACTGTGAAGACGTCGCGATGCGCTACCGGATCATGAATATCCCGACGCTTCTTTTCTTCAAGAACGGAGAGATGGTCGACCGTTCCGTCGGTGCCGTGCCGAAGGCCGCCCTTGTCGAGAAAATCAATTCACTTTTATAATTAACTGAAAATGAAAAAAATAGCAGTTCTTCTTGTCGCTGCGGCTTCGCTGCTTTTTGCGGCTAATGCCCATGCGCAGTTTGGAATCATCGGAGGCCTCACTTCCTCCAATGCCAATATCAAGACGGTCGACGACGTCAAGTCCGTCAGCCTTTACCATGCCGGCCTGACTTATAAGTTCGACCTCGGCCTCGGGTTTGCTATCCAGCCGTCCCTGATGTATCAGGTAAAGGGCGCCAAGACCGGCGAACTCGGACAGGATGATGCGCTTAATTCCTTCGAGCTCAAGACCGGATTCGTAGAGATTCCGGTTGCTTTCCAGTGGGGCCCGGACCTTGTTGCTTTCCGTCCGTATCTTTTCGCGGAACCGTTTATCGGCTATGCGATTACCGATGCTGACAAATATGACGGAACGGTAAAGGAAGCGGCCAAGACCTGGGCAGACAATGCCCGGAATAAACTGGAATACGGCTTCGGCCTCGGCGCCGGTATTGAGATTGCCCGCCATTTCCAGATTTCCGCCCAGTACTTTACGAATCTTGGCAATGTCTTTAAGAGCGAAGATGCCGGCAAGGGTGCAGTCGCGGACCTCAAAGATGTGAAATTCCAGGGGATCAAGGTCTCTCTCGGCATTCTTTTCTAATGAAAAGGGCCGTTATTTTCTGTTCGGCGAGTTATTCGATTGATCCGAAGTATAATGATGCAGCGCGTGAAGCAGTTCGCGCGCTGCATCGTTCCGGGTGGACCGTTGTTTCCGGCGGAACCGTAAAAGGGACCATGGGTGTTATCGCCGATGAGTCTGCAGCGGTCGGCGGAACACATATCGGGATCGTTCCCCGGTTCATGTCCGAGGTACTCCATCCCGGCCTCAGCGAGGTCGTATGGACCGAAACCATGTCCGAGCGCAAGCGCAAAATGCGCGAGGGGGCGGATGTAGCAATCGCCCTTCCCGGTGGGATCGGAACGCTGGACGAGGTCATAGAAACGCTGGTTCTCTCGAAACTGAACCGGTTCCATGGCCATATCGTCGCCCTGGATGTCGACGGGTTCTACGAACCCTTCAAGGCGCTGCTGGACCATTATGTCGCAACCGGGATGCTCGATGAGGCATCCCGTGCCCTGATATCCTTCCCCGCGACAGTCGGGGAGATGATGGAGGAGATTTCATGATGGGCAGTATGGATGGCATCCGGTCCTATCTGGCGCCCCGCCTGGAGAAGACGGAAGCGCTGATCGTGTCCTCCCTCCAGAGCGACATCCGCCTTTTGGACGAAACCAACCGCAGCTTGCTGTCCCATTCCGGGAAGATGATCCGGCCGGTTATCTCCCTTCTTGCATCCGGTGCCGCCGGGTCTCCGGGAGAGGATTCGATCCGGTTTGCCGCTGCCGTGGAATTGCTCCACAATGCGACGCTTCTGCATGATGATGTCGTTGACGGGAGTCCGACGCGACGCGGTCAGCCGACCGTTCTTTCCATTCTCGGAGGACCGGCTTCCGTTCTGATCGGGGATTTCTGGCTGGTCAAATGCATCCGCTGTATTCTCTCGGCCGACCGGTATAGCGAGGAAGTCGTTCGGATGTTTGCCGGCACCCTGTCCGACCTGGCAGAAGGAGAGATGCTCCAGCTCCAAAAATCGACGGAGTGCGACACGACGGAGGAAGACTATCTCCGGATTATCTACTGCAAGACGGCGTCGCTTTTCGTTACGGCCTGCCGGAGCGCAGCCCTTTCTGTTGGGGCACCTGAGGAATATGTCGAAGCCTTGGTTTCTTATGGACGGAATCTCGGGATTGCTTTCCAGATAAAGGACGATATCCTTGATTATCAGGGAGGAGAGGCCCTTGGAAAGCCTTCCGGACAAGATCTGCAGGAGCAGAAGATTACCCTTCCTCTGCTCTATGCCCTTGCTTCCGTCCCGGCGGAAGAGGCCGGCCGGATCCGACGGCAGATTTCGACCCTGTCCGATTCGCCCGGAGCCATTCCGGATATCATCGCCTTTGTCCGGGACCGTGGGGGTATCGACGCTGCATCCGCCCGACTGGACAGGTATATTGAAGATGCGATCCGTTCGCTTGCTCCGCTTCCGGATTCAAAAGAAAAATCGTATCTTTCGGAACTGGCTCTCTATGTGGGAGTCCGATCAAACTGATTTAAGATGGAACTGTCTGACATCCGTGGAAATGATGCCGTCGTCGGCGCCCTTCGGGGAATGGTCGACAGCGGACGGATTCCGCACGCCCTGCTGCTTCATGAGAATGACGGCGGCGGAGCGTTCCCGATAGTCATAGCGTTCCTGCAGTATCTGTATGGGCCCTCCGGGGGGCGTGTCGGGAAACTGATCCATCCGGATGTCCATTTCGTTTTTCCCGTTGCGGGAAAGGACAAGCCGGTTTCGGAGCAGTTCATCCGTCCGTTCCGGGAACTGGCGCTTTCCAATCCGTTGTTCCGGGAGGGAGACCTGTATGCCGCTCTCGGGTTCGAGGGCAAGCAAGGGCTGATTTCGGTCAATGAGTCGAAGTCCCTTCTGGATAAGCTCTCTCTTTCCGGTGTTGAGGGCGGTTATCGTTCCGTTGTCCTTTATCTTCCGGAGAAGATGAACCAGCAGGCGGCAAATACGCTGCTCAAGATGGTCGAAGAACCGCCCGAGAAGACACTTTTTTTGCTGATTACCCATGAACCTGAGAAAGTGCTGAAGACCATTTTCTCGCGATGCCTTTTCCTTCGGGTCATGCCTCCTTCTCCGGAGAACGAAATAGCCCTTGGGCGCCATCAGGATGGCGATTCCCAGGCTTACATGGATATTTTTTCAGACTTGATGCGCGCGCTGCTGGACAAGGATCTGCTCACGGCGCTGGAAACGGGCGAAGCGATTGTTTCCCTGGAAAACAGGGAAAAACAGAAATCTTTCTGTAAATTTGCTTCACAATGTCTCCGCTGGATTTTTCTGCGGCAGCAAGGGATGGGAGATCTTGCCCATATCCCGGATGAGTGGTCGGAAACGATCTCGGACTTCTCCTCCCGCTGCAGGAAAACGTTCCCCCGCGGAGCGGCTAAACATATCGACAGGGCTGTGATGCTTCTGGAAAGGAACGTCAGCCAGAAGGTGCTCTTCACAGATCTTGTCAACAGGCTTTATTTGATTGTATAAGATGGACACAACTGCCAATGAAAATATCCGCTACGACTGTTTCCGAGGTTGTACGATAACGAAAGCGGAGGGGACGGGGGAGACCCGTTGCACCTATCGCCAGGGCTGCTGCAAGCTCGAGGTCTATGACTGGCTGAAAGGAGTCGGCCAGGAGCAGTTCAACCACCTGTTTGAAGTGCGTTTTAAAAATACGCGGAAGGGGATTTATGTCAATGGATCCGGCCAGAGCATCAAGACCGGCGACCTCGTGATTGTCGAGGCACAGACCGGTCACGATCTCGGTATCGTAACGCTGGAAGGGCCGATTGTGGCCCGGCAGATGAAGGCAAAGGGGATTGACCCGGAGACGACGACGTTCCGGAGGATCTACCGGAAAGCGAAGAGTTATGACATCGAAAAGTGGCAGGACGCGATTGCGCGCGAGGAAGAAACGATGATCCGCGCCCGCGTGCTGGCGGCAGACCTCGGACTTGAGATGAAGATCGGGGATGTCGAGTTCCAGGGTGACGGGACGAAAGCCATTTTCTATTATATCGCAGACGGCCGCGTCGATTTCCGGCAGCTGATCAAGGATTTTGCAGAAGAATTCCGCATCCGGGTTGAGATGAAACAGATCGGCGCACGGCAGGAGGCCGGCCTGATCGGAGGACTCGGAATCTGCGGGCGGGAGCTTTGCTGTGCGAATTATATTACTAATTTCCAGTCGATTACAACGACTGCTGCTCGGACACAGGACCTGTCCCTCAATCCGCAGAAACTGGCAGGACAGTGCGGAAAGCTCAAGTGCTGCCTCAATTATGAGGTGGCCGCCTATATGGACGCACAGTCCCGGATTCCGAAAGTCGTCGAACCGCTCGAATTCGAGGACGGCCTGGCTTATCTGGTCAAGACCGATATCCTTCGGGAGACGATGTATTTTTCCTATGAGAAAGGTTCCCTCGCCGATATCTATCCGCTTCCGGCCGAGGAAGTCCGGGAAATCATGCAGATGAACCGGCATGGACGCAGGCCCGAGTCGCTCCGGAAAGAGGAGTTGTCCGCCGGTCCTGAGTTTGTTACAGCCGTCGGGGATGACAGTATTTCCCGTTTCGACGAGGCAAAAAAGAAAAAGCACCGGAACAAAGGGCGCCGGAACGGAAACCGTCGTGGCCAAGGCTCCGGAAAACAGGAGTCCTGATGCGCAGGGCCATCCCTCTCATCCTGATTTTTCTCTCGGTGCTTTCGTGCCGGGAGCCGATGTCCGTTGAGACCTATATCCATTCCGAGACGGGGCCTTATGCTTTCTCCGTCGACATGAGCGATACGACAGCCGTTTATGACCTGACGATTTATACGCGGCTGGACGGGCCGCACCGCTATCTGGAATCTGATTTTGAGACGCCTCTGACGATCTATTGGCGCTCACCTTCGGACAGTCTCTACAGCGAGACGGTCTATCTGCCGCTGGAAGGAGAGGATGAGAATTTTTATTCGCGGCAGCTGATGGTGCCATACCGGGAGGATGTATCCCCGGTTGAGGCCGGAGTCTGGGCTCTGACCGTCACCCTGCCGTCTCCTGTTCCCGGACTCCGGGGGCTGGGGCTGATGACAACCAAGAGGAGGATTTGAAAGATGGGCCATGGAAAACTGAGAAAATTCGCTGAGAACGAGACGTTCCGCTGCCTGTTGCAACCGGCGGCGGAAGAGGTGATGTCCCACGGGGAAAACAAGGCGCTCCTGCTGAAGGACCATCCGATAAAGGGCCGGTGGAACCAGGAGATGTTTGCGGCTGACCAACCGATCATTCTGGAGCTCGGCTGTGGGAAAGGGGATTATACGATTGCCCTGGCGGAACGGCACCCCGAGATGAACTTCATCGGTGTCGATATCAAGGGCGCCCGACTTTGGAAGGGGGCCAAATATGCGACGGAGAAGGCGCTTCCGAACGTGGCATTCCTGAGAACCCGGATCGAGTTTATCCCGGCGTTTTTCGCTCCGGGCGAGGTCGCCGAAATCTGGCTGACGTTCTCCGATCCGCAGCTCAAGAGCCCGAACAGCCGCCTGACCTCTCCGCTTTTCCTGGACCGATACCGCTCCTTCCTCGCTCCGGGAGGCATTGTGCACCTGAAGACCGACTCCCGTTTCCTGCATGAATATACAAAGGCAGTTATTGCGGCGAACGGCCTTCCGGTCCTCACCTCCGGCACCGACATTTATCACGAAGGCCTGACGGTCTTTGCTGCAGATGATGCCCGTCTGCGGGATCTCGCGGCCGTCACCGAGGTCCAGACCTTCTACGAAAGCATGTTCCTCGAGATGGGACTCCCCATCACCTACCTTTCCTTTACCCTCGACCGCCCCTTCGTCTCCTCAGGCAGTCGCAACTTCATCTTTCCGGCGGACTTCGACGAAAAGTTCTGGCGCGAGGCCGAAGGCCCCCGCCGCACCTTCTCCCACCAAAGAGCAAAGCAATAGTTCCACCGTGGGGGTGTGGGATGGATATGTACCGGTGGCAGAAGTTTGCGAAGGCGCGAAATAATTGCTATTTTTGACGTATGGGAAAGCGGGGAAATAATCCGGAAGCAGAAGTACCGATCCTAGAAACGGTTAATATAGAGGGTCTTGTGTCCATCTGGAAGGCAGGGGCCTTGGATCTTCTGTGCGTGCTGGGACCGACGGCATCGGGGAAGACGCGGTATGCCGTGGCCCTCGCCCGGAAATTGGACGCCCTGCTCGCCGAGTCCCGCAAGGCCCCTCGGGTTGAGATCATCTCCGCCGACTCTCGGCAGGTCTACAGGGGAATGGACATCGGGACCGGAAAGGATCTGGAAGAGTACGGGGAGATTCCGTACCATCTGATCGATATCGTCGATGCGGGGGAGAAATATGACCTTTTCCGGTATCAGGCGGATTTTGAAAAGGTCTACCGGGAGATTCGGGAAAGAGGAAACATCCCGCTTCTCTGCGGGGGGACAGGCCTTTATATCCAGGCGGTGACGGAGGCGTTCCACCTGCCGGACGTGCCTGCGGATCCGGGGTTGCGAGCGGAGCTGGAAGAAGCTGATATCGAGGAGCTTCGCGAGGCGTATGCCGAGCGGACCGAGCCGGATCCCGAGGTGATGGTCAGCAAGAAGCGGCTGATCCGCGCCCTGGAGGTTCTCCTGAGCGGACGGCCCGTGCAAAGGAGCGATTATCAGCCCAAACGTACATTTTTTATCGGCCTGTACCTCCCGAAAGAACAGCTACACGCGAAGATTGCCGCCCGCCTGAAGGCCCGTCTCGAAAGTGGGATGGTCGAAGAGGTGAAGGGGCTTCTCGAAAGCGGTCTCGGAGCAGAGGATCTTATCTACTATGGTCTTGAGTATAAGTTTATTACATACTATTTGACGGGGGTTATGGACCGGGAGACCATGGCTGCCCAGCTCGAAATGGCGATCCGGCACTTCGCCAAACGTCAGATGACTTTTTTCCGGTCCATGGAATCGAAAGGAACCTGTATCCACTGGACCGACCCTTCCTGAAATATCTTAATTAATCATATGAACGAATTATGAAAACGATCCATCGTCTTTGCTTGATGATCCTGGTCTCTGGCCTGGCCCTTGGCTGCAGTGGGAAGCCATCTTCTTCCCAACAGGTTGAAAAAGGTTTTGTTACGATTGCTTCTAACGGTGAGGCCACGGCCGTCATCCGTGTCCAGCAAAAAATGTTGAGCAGTGCATCGGCCTTTGTAAAAGATATTGAGAAGGCAGTCGGCGTCCGGCCGGAAGTGATCTCGTCGGTCTCGGATAAAGACAAGGGGCAGGAGGTCGTCATCGGACATTTCTCAACGTACAGCGACCAGACCCATGCGGCCATTAAGGAGATCCGGCACGGATTTGTCATCAAGGCGGAGGAAGGGAAGATCATGATTGTCGGGACGGACGATGCATGGACGGTCCTGGGTCTTGAGTATTTCGGAGCGAAAGTCCTGACTGACCCGGCTTTCTGTTCGGAAGGGACGCTGAAGATTCCTGATAATTATAAGTATGTCCAGGATGAGGAGGATCCCCAGCTGATTGCGCGTCTGCTCTCGCAAGGCCGCAAGTTCGATCTTGTCCCTGTCCAGGTCGGATCCTGCCCACGTGAAGGGAGCCTGACGGTTGCCCAAGGGGCCGCATCCGACGGCGAGTATGTCTATTTTACCATGAAGGGCAACGAAGACAGTTCGACCCACAATTCGGAGGTCGCGGTATACCAGTACAAGCTTTCCCCGTTTACCCGCGTCGGCGTTTCGGAAACCTTCAACGGGCACCACGCCAATGATATGACCTTTGATACGAAGGGACGCCGCGTGCTGGTGGTCCATGGATCCGGGGCCAGCAATACCCTGACGGCCATCCCGGCGGGACCTTCCATGGGCGCTCCGGTCTCTATCAAAACCAGCCTCGGAATCGGCGGCCTTACCTATAATGCCAAGCGCGACATTTACGGGATTACCCAGGGCGGCTCCAAATATCAGACGGCGGACGCGTCCTTCAAGATGATCAAGGATTATGGCCGGACGGACAACATGAAGGATACCTATACCGCCCAGGGGATGGGCAGCGACGATTCGTATGTCTATTTCCCGATGAGCCCGAACAGCAACTCTCCCGAAAAGGTCAATATCCTGGTCGCCTATGACTGGGACGGGAAGTATATCCGGAACCTGAAGATTCCGCTCACCCTGGAATCCGAGAGCATGTTCTATGCGGCCGGAGAGTATTATGTCAATTTCTATAACAAGGCGGCCGTTCTTTACCGGGTCTATCCGAATCTGACCTACCAGTCCCAGGTCAAATAACCGGGATTGGATTTATTTGAATTTCTTGCAAATTTTTTCGTTGAACAGACGAAAAAATTTGTTATATTTGTGTGGTCTTTCGGCCGCAGGGACGCTACCTAATTTATTTAACATATGACAAGCAAAAGCCAAGCTATCTATGATGCCCGCACGCTCGGTCGCGGCAAGATGCTAACCCTCGGTCTCCAGCACATGTTCGCCATGTTCGGCGCAACGGTCCTGGTTCCTGTGATCACCGGACTCTCGATGTCCGCCACACTCCTCTTCGCCGGTTTCGGCACGCTTCTGTTCCATTTCCTCACCAAGATGCGGGTCCCTGCATTCCTCGGCTCGTCCTTTGCGTTTCTCGGTGGCTACGCAGCTGTTGTCGCCATGGGAGAATCACAGGGCCTTTCTGCCGCAGAATCACTTCCTTACGCCTGCATCGGAGTCTTCTGTGCAGGCCTTTTTTATTTCGTCCTCGCCGGGCTTTTCGCCGCCTTCGGGGCGAAGAAAGTCATGCGGTTCTTCCCGCCGATCGTGACGGGACCGATCATTATCGCCATCGGTCTTACCCTGTCCGGCTCGGCTATCCAGAACTGCACGCAGAACTGGTGGATCGCCCTTCTTGCCATTGCGATCATTATCGTCTGCAATATCTGGGGAAAGGGAATGATCAAGATAATCCCGATCCTGCTGGGCGTACTCGGTTCGTATCTGGTAGCTGCCTGCTTCGGACAGTGCGATTTCTCCGCCGTCAAGGATGCGGCTTGGGTCGGCCTTCCGTTCCAGTGGCAGAACACCGCATTCCATGTCTTTAAGAACCCGAACTGGGGTCTTGTTGTTTCTGCCATCATCGCCATCCTGCCGATTTCCCTGGCAACGATGATCGAGCATATCGGAGACATGTGCGCCATCTCCTCGACGGTCGGGATCAACTATCTCGAGGATCCGGGTCTGCACCGTACCCTGATGGGTGACGGTCTTGCTACCGCCCTGGCTTCCCTGTTCGGCGCTCCGGCTAATACGACCTATGGTGAGAATACGGGCGTCCTGAACCTGACAAAGGTTTTCGACCCGCGCGTTATCCGTATTGCCGCGGTCTTCGCGATTATCCTCTCCTTCTGTCCGAAATTCTCGGCGCTCATCAGTGCGATGCCGGCTGCGACGATCGGCGGCGTCTCCCTCGTTCTCTATGGTATGATTTCCGCTGTCGGCGTCAGGAATATCGTGGACAACCAGGTTGACTTCACCTCTTCCCGCAATGTGCTTATCGCTGCGCTGATCCTCGTCCTTGCCATCGGTATCAAGTACGGTGCAAACGACCATATCTCCCTGGGCTTTACCTCTCTTTCCGGTCTTGCCGTCGCTGCCCTTGTCGGTATTATCCTGAATGCCGTGCTGCCCGGGAAAGACTATGAGTTCGGAGCCAACCCGCAGGGCGACAAGGCTGTCGACTTCGAGATCAACCCTTCGCTCCGTAAAGACTGACAATCGATATATTAATCTCATAAACTACGTTTTATGTCTACCAAACATCTCCTCGTAGCTGCCTTCGCGGCACTGGCGCTGGGTGCAACCGCCCAGGCGCAGACTAATTTCCAGACGTTCTACGATTTCGGTCGTAAGCACTTCACCACTACGCTTGAAGGTTTCCATCCCGACAAGTGGGGTAACACGTTCTTCTTCATCGATTACGATTACAACAACAAGGACGGGAACACGGTTATCTCTCCGAACAACACGTATTTCGAAATCGCACGCTGCCTGAACTTCTGGGGTGATTCTGCCCTTGCACCGCTGAGCCTGCATGTCGAGTACAACGGCGGTTTCGGTACCTGGGGCAACCTGAACGCCGCCCCCGGAGTGGGGTACGGTGCTTTCCCGGTCAACAGCGCATTCCTCGTCGGTGTCGACTGGTTCCTGCACAGCAAGGATTTCAAGAATACCCTGAACCTTAAGCTCTTGTACAAGAAGTTTATCGGCCTTGATTCCAAGATTCCTCTCCAGTTCACGACGGTCTGGGGCTGCCAGGATCTTTTCGGTCTGACCGGTGTCCGCTTCTCCGGATTCCTCGATGTATGGACGGAAGGGGACCACTTCGTCGTTCTCTCCGAGCCTCAGCTCTGGTACAACTGCGGAACCGAGCATTTCAACATCGGCGGAGAGGTTGAATTCAGCTACAACTTTGCCGGGATGGAAGGCTTCAATGTCATGCCTTGCATCGGTACAAAGTGGGTTTTCTAATCTGACTGACCTATGAGCAACTTCCTCAGTAAAGCTTTCGGCTTTGATGCCAAGAAGCATACCGTGCGGACCGAGATCGTCGCCGGTATTACCACGTTCCTTACGATGGCGTATATCCTCGCCGTCAATCCGGGCATCTTCAGCGCCCTCGACATGCCGGCCGGCTCCGTCTTTACGGCTACCGCCCTGGCTGCCCTCGTCGGTACGCTGGTCATGGCCCTCTTTGCCAAGAAACCGTTTGCCCTTGCCCCTGGTATGGGCCTGAACGCCTTCTTCGTATTTACTGTCTGCCTCGGTATGGGCCATAGCTGGCAGTTCGCCCTGACGGCTGTTTTCCTTGAGGGTATCATCTTTATCATCCTGACCCTCACGAAGGTCCGTTCCTGGATCCTCAATGCCATTCCGCTTTCGCTCAAACATGCGATCGGTGCCGGTATCGGCCTGTTCATCGCATTCATCGGTCTCCAGAATGCCGGGATCATCGCCAACAATGACGCGACCCTCGTCTCTCTCGGCGACGTCTGCCACGGCAAGGCCCTCCTCGCCGTCATCGGTATCGTCATTACCGGTGCCCTGGTAATCCTCAAGGTGAAGGGAAGCATCCTCATCGGTATCCTCGTAACAGCGATCATCGGCCTCTTCGTTAAAGATCCCGCAACCGGCGCTGCCCTGACAACCTTCACGGGCGTCGTTTCCGCTCCGCACAGCATCAGTCCGATCTTCTGCAAGTTTGAGTGGGGGAGCATCCTGAGCTGGGACATGCTGGCCGTCGTCTTTACATTCCTGTTCATCGATATGTTCGACACGATGGGTACCGTCATCGGCGTATCCCAGAAGGCCGGCATGGTTGATGAGAAAGGCAATGTTGACGGTATCGACAAGATGTTCATGGCTGACTCCATCGCAACCGTCGCCGGTGCCTGCTTCGGTACCTCTACGACGACGACCTACGTTGAGAGCGCATCCGGCGTCGGAGCCGGCGGACGTACGGGCCTGACCGCTTTCACGGCAGCCCTCTGCTTCGCCCTCGCCCTCTTCTTCTCGCCGATCTTCCTCGCCATCCCGGGCGCTGCAACGGCTCCCGCCCTGGTGATTGTCGGTGTCATGATGATGGGCCCGGTCGTGAAGATTGACTGGGAGGACTACTCCGAGAGCATCCCTGCTTTCCTGACCGTCCTTCTGATGCCTGTCGCCTATTCCATCTCCGACGGTATCCTCATCGGTGTCATCTCCTACGTCCTGCTGAATGCCTGCGCCGGTAAGTTCAAGAAGATCTCGCCGACCATGTGGGTCCTGGCCGCCTTGTTTATCTGCAAGTACATCTTTATTTAGGCAGAGCCGAAATAGCTGATAATCAGTGCTCTATACGATGCGCGTCTGGTGATGACTTACCAGACGCGCATTTTTTGTATAGGGTTGTTTGTCAGCGTCTTGGGTTCCTTGTTCAGACGGCAGGGGGTATGGACTCTGAAAAGGCCCTCCCACTTCGTGGGCCCCTCCCCGTCTGCCGGGGGCGCAGACTTTTCAGCACCCATACCCCCTGCCGTCGGGGGAATGGGGCTAGCCGCGCTCGAGTTCGCGGCGGATGTCGCGTTCGCGGATCGTCTGGCGCTTGTCATACTCCTTCTTGCCCTTTGCCAGGGCGATCAGAAGCTTGGCGTAACCGTTCTCGGCGATGAAAAGACGGACGGCGACGATCGTAAGGCCTTTTTTCTTATCTTCCGCCTGGAGATGGCGGAGTTCCTTGCGGTTCAGAAGAAGTCTCCGGTCCCGGGTGGGTTCATGCTGCCCCCAGGATCCCCAGAAATACTGGGCGACGTTCATACCCTTGACGAAGAGCTCGTTTCCGACGAAATAGCAGTAGGCATCGTTCAGGGACGCCTTGCCGGCCCGGATGGACTTGATTTCCGTTCCGGCGAGCTGGATCCCGGCGACATAGGTCTCAAGGAACTCGTAGTCGAATGACGCCCTGCGGTTGTTGATCTGTATTTTGCTCTTCGCTTTCGGCATAATCTTGAATAATGACTGCAAATATAATTATTTTTCTTATCTTTGCGGTCCAAAACAAGTATGTGGAAGGATTTGGTTGCTTGCAACCACATTAAAAAATGCTAAAAATGAACTACCTTTTTACTTCAGAGTCGGTGTCTGAAGGACATCCCGACAAAGTGGCGGACCAGATCTCGGACGCCATCCTTGATGAATTTCTCCGTCGTGATCCCGAATCCAAGGTCGCTTGCGAAACGTTCTGCTCGACCGGGATGGTCGTCGTCATGGGAGAAGTCAATTCCGAAGCCTACGTCGACATCCAGACTACGGTCCGGAACACAATCAACCGGATCGGTTACGATAAGGCTGCCTATATGTTTGACGGCAACAGCTGCGGTGTCCTGTCCGCCCTCCATGAGCAGAGTCCCGACATCAACCGGGGCGTTGAGCGGGGGGATCCGATGGACCAGGGAGCCGGCGACCAGGGCATGATGTTCGGCTATGCCTGCAGCGATACGGAAGATTATATGCCGCTGCCGCTCTACCTGAGCCATCTTACCCTGAAGACCCTTTCCGATATCCGGCACAACGAGCCGGAGCTCATGCCTTATCTCCGACCGGACGCAAAGGCGCAGTTTACGATTGAGTATGACGGGGATACGCACCAGCCGGTCAAGGTCCATACGATCGTCCTCTCGACCCAGCACGACGAGTTCGTTCCGGCCTCCCTTGGGGATATGACCTATGCAGAGGCGGTCCGGACGTATGGACAGGAGAAAGTCGACGCGGCCATGCAGGCAAAGATCCGTTTCGACGTAGAGAAGATTCTCATTCCTCGGGTCAAGGCCGCCCTCCCCGAAAAGACGGCGCGGCTGATCCACAGTTTCATCCTTCATGTCAATCCGACCGGCAAGTTTGTCATCGGCGGTCCCCATGGGGATACCGGCCTGACCGGGCGAAAGATTATCGTCGATACCTATGGCGGGAAAGGGGCCCATGGCGGCGGTGCTTTTTCGGGCAAGGACCCGTCGAAAGTCGACCGGAGCGCGGCCTATGCCGCGCGGTATATCGCCAAGAATCTCGTTGCCGCCGGCCTTGCCGATGAAGTGCTCGTCCAGATTTCCTACGCCATCGGCGTCGCGGAACCGGTGAGCCTGTATGTCGATACCTACGGGACCTCGAAATGCGGCCTTCCCGACGGGGAAATCGCCCGTCGGATCGGAGAACTTTTCGACCTGAGACCGGCCAGTATTATCGAGAAATTCCAGCTCAAGAACCCGATCTACGAGCCGACTGCAGCCTATGGTCACGTCGGGCGGACTCCGTATCGTGCGGAGGTTCAAATCCTTCGTGGTACGGAATTTGTTTCTAAGGAGGTACAGTTCTTTGGTTGGGAACTTCTGGATGCGGTTGATTCTATCCGTGAGAAGTTCGGTTTATAACAGGTTAGGAAGCACGGCTCTTATGCCGTGCTTTTTTGTCTTCAAAAACTTTATTTTTCCAAGTCAAAAAATAGTTGTATATTCGCGACGCTTTTTTAAGGCAAGTTTATTCAGTATCAATATCTTTATTAACATCATGAGAAACGCTTTCAAAAGCTTTTTGCTCGCATGCATCGCAATGTTTGCGGGTGTGTTCGCATTTGCGCAGGTGACGACCTCCTCCCTCGCGGGTAAGGTGGCCGACCAGAACGGGGAAGCCGTCCCCGGCGCAGCGATCGTCGCCGTCCATGTTCCTTCGGGAACTTCCTACGGCGCTGTCACCAACACCGAAGGCCGTTATACCATCCAGGGTATGCGTACCGGCGGTCCTTACAAAGTCGAGGTTTCCTGCCTCGGTTACAGGTCTGTAGAATATACCGACGTTGTTCTCCAGCTCGGTGAGATCTATAACCTGAATGCCAAGCTTGACGAGTCTTCCGAGTTCCTCAGCGAAGCCCTCGTTATTGCCTCCCCGACTTCGAAGTTTGCAGCCCAGGAGAAGACCGGTGCTACCACCAACATCTCCAACGATGACATTCTTTCCCTGCCTCTGCCTTCCCGCAGCATTACCGATGTCGCCAAGCTTTCTCCTTACGGCGGTAACGGCATGAGCTTCGCCGGTGGCGACGGCCGTAGCGCGAATTTCACGATCGACGGTGCGAACTTCAACAACAACTTCGGCCTTTCCGAGAAACTTCCCGGCGGCGGTGTCCCGGTCTCCCTGGACGCCATCGAAGAAGTTCAGGTTGTCGTTTCCCCGTATGATGTCCGTCAGTCCAACTTCATCGGCGGCGGTGTCAATGCAATTACCAAGTCCGGTACCAATACCTTCAAGGGTACGGTCTATGCCTATCACCAGAATGCCAAACTCCGCGGCCAGACGATCAATGGACAGGAGGCGACCGGCGACTACAGTGACAAGACCGTCTACGGTGCGACCCTCGGTGGCCCGATCATCAAGAACAAGCTCTTCTTCTTCGTCAGCGGCGAGTACAGCGGCAATGTCCGTGAGATCTCCTATGCCGATTGGCGTCCTTCCGATAATGGCGTTGCCGACGAAGCCAAAAAGATCTCCCGCACGAGCAAGGCCGATATGGACAAAGTCTCCAAGTATCTCAAGGATACCTATGGTTACGATACCGGCGGTTACTCTAATTACTACCGTCCTTTCAGCGATATGAAGATCCTCGCCCGTGTTGACTGGAACATCAATCAGGATCATCACCTGGCTGTCCGGTACAACTATACCAACAGCCAGTCTTGGACCGGTACCAACGGAAACTCCGCCGACTTCAATTCATGGACTGATGACAACACCGCTACCATGACCGGTACCCGCCTGAGCCTGAACCGTATTTCCCAGTACTCGATGGCTTTCGTCAATTCCTGCTATTCCACCGAGAACAAGGTCTGGTCCGCTTCCGTCGACCTCAACAGCCGTTTCGGCTCAAACCTTTCCAACCAGTTCCTGGCAACCTATTCCAACATCCAGGATGTCCGCGGATCTGATTCTTCCAAGTTCCCGTTCATCGATATCATGAATGGATATACCGTCCAGAATGACGGTTCGGTCAAGCAGGTCCTCGAGCCTTATATGTCCGCCGGTTACGAACTCTTCACATGGTACAATGGTGTCCATAACCGTGTCCTCAACATCAAGGATGATGTGACGTATTACCTTGGAAACCACAAGATCATGGGTGGACTCAGCTATGAGTATCAGTTCGCTGACAATTCTTACATCCGCGAGGGAACCGGTTACTACCGTTTCCGCAGTCTCGACGACTTCCTCAACGGTGAAGCGCCTGAGACAGTCGCCTTGAGCTATGGTTACGGTGGCAACGAAACCCCTTCAGCCCGTATCCAGTTCTCCCAGGTCGGCCTGTACGCCCAGGATGAGTGGAACGTCACCGATAAGTTCAAACTTACCGCCGGTGTCCGTTTCGATACGATCCTTTACGACAACAATGACATCATGACCAACAAGGCCATTTATGATGTCAACTACAACGGTACCCATATCGATACCGGTCTCTGGCCGAAGACCAATGTCCAGATCTCCCCGCGTCTCGGTTTCTCCTGGGATATCTTCGGTGACAAGAGCCTGAAGCTCCGTGGCGGTACCGGTCTCTTCGCCGGTCGTCTTCCGCTGGTTTACATGACCAACATGCCGACCAATGCCGCGATGTTCATGCTTGCCCGTCAGGCCATTACCACCCATTATAAGAATGGCGTTGTCGATAACCGCAACTCCGGTCTCGACGCTTTTGCCGCAAAGAACAATGGTGGTAAGCTCCTGACCAACACCCAGGACATTCTAAAGAAGCTCAATCAGCTCTATCCTGAGCATTGGCCGCTGGATATCAAGCCTGAGGATGGTCAGCTTCCGTCCCAGCTGAATGCGGTTGACCGCAACTTCAAGATGCCGCAGGTCTGGAAGTCTTCCCTCGCCCTCGATATCCAGCTCCCGACTGCCTTCCCTTGGGCGATGTCCGTCGAAGGAATCTTCAACAAGACGATCAACGGGACCCTTATCAAGGACTGGAATATCAAGGATAACGCATCCTGGTCCCAGTTCACCGGACCGGATAACCGCCATGTCTATCCGAGCGCGGCAACCGGTTACTATACCTCTACCTCCGCCCTTGTCCTGACCAACACCAACAAGGGCTACGGATACACGGTCAATTTCAACACGAACCTCGAGCCGGTCAAGAACCTCAAGCTCATGTTCTCCTATACCCACACCGAGCAGAAGGAACTCACCGGTATGCCGGGTAACGATGCCGGTTCCGTATTCAACAGCCTTCCGACAGTTGAAGGACCGAACTTTACGGTTCTCCAGAACTCCCGCTATGTCGAGCCGGATCGTCTGATTGCTTCCATCTCCTACAAGCTCCCGACCCGTACCCAGTTCAATATCTTCTATGAAGGCTACATCCCGACGGGTTACAGCTATATCTTCAAGGGTGATGTCAACGGGGATAGCGTCCAGCAGGATCTGATCTACATCCCGAAAGATGCCAATGAGATTCTCTTCATTTCCGATACCGACAAGAAGAACTTCTGGTCTTATGTCGAGCAGGATGCTTATCTTTCCTCCCACAAGGGCAGCTATGCCGAGGCTTACAGCGTCCATCCTCCGATGGTCCACCGTTTCGACCTCCGCGTCAGCCAGGATCTCCGTATCCGTATCGGAAAGACCTACAATACGTTCCAGATCAATGCCGACCTCATGAACTTCACCAACCTGATGAAGGATACCTGGGGTATCAGCAAGATCTTCGACACGACGGCCAACAGCGGTCAGATCCTCTCGCTCGATTCGATCAATGCGAACGGCCAGCCGGTCTACAAGTCCAACGTCGGCGAAGGTGCCAAGACCTGGCGTTATGGCGACTCCAAGGGCCAGACCTGGTACCTCCAGCTCGGTATCAAGTATATGTTCAACTAATCTGACGACAAGAATATGAAATTCAAATATGCATTCCTTACCCTCCTGGCCGGCGCCGCCCTCGCTATGACGGGCTGCGTCGAGGAGGCTCCGGTCAACGATCCGGCACTTGCCGTCAACGTTGAGCCCTCTATCCTGAATTTTGACGGGAAGACCGCCGGTTCGGCCCAGATCGAGGTGACCGCTACGGCTTCCTGGTCCACCTCCGGCGTCCCTTCATGGATGACGGTTACTCCTCCGAGCGGTAGTACAGGTACAACCAAGGTTACCATCGCGGTTGAGGCAGGCGAAGAAAAAGCGCGCAGCGCAGAAGTTATCTTCAAGGCTGGCCAGGACTCTAAAGTCTTGACAGTCAGCCAGGAAGGTGGTGTTACCTATGGAACCCTCGATAATCCGTATACCTGCGCCAAGGCGATCGAGTTCTGCTCGACCCTCCCCGATAGGGCAAAGGGACCGAAGGAGGTCTATGTCAAGGGTATCATCACCCGCATCGTTGAGAAGTACGGCACCCAGTATGGCAATGCTACCTTCTTCATGTCCGATGACGGCAGTGCAGATTCTCCCGAGTTCGAGGTCTACCGTGCCTACTACTTCGACAATAAGAAGTACGATGATGTCACGAAGCAGAATATCAGCGTAGGTGATGAGGTTATGGTCTATGGTATGATCATGAACTACGGCGGACAGGCCGAGACTTCCCAGAACGAGGCTTACCTCGTTTCCCTCAAGGCCGGTACCAGTCCGGTTCTCTCCGGGGACGTAGTCCGCGCCGAGATTATGGCTGACGAGACTGAGGCTACCTTTACCGTTACGGCCAAGAACCTCAAGGGCAAATGGACCGTTACTCCGAAGGAGACCTACAGCTGGGTTTCCGACTATACGAAGGAAGGTACCGAGAGCGGTAATATCGTTGTCAAGGTCGCTGCCAATACGGCTGAAGAGGCCCGTACGGCTGAGTTCACCGTTGCCGCTGAAGGAGTATCCGATGTCGTCCTGACTCTCACCCAGAAGGGAGCCAAGGTCGTTACGACCGTCGCCGGCATTGTCGAGCAGATTACCTCTACGAACAGCAAGGAGCCGAGTTCCTATTCAGCGAATCTCGCTGGCGCCGTCGTTTCTTATGTGAACGGCAACAACGCCTATATCGAGGATGCCTCCGGAGCTATCCTTCTCTATCTTGCCAACCACGGCCTGACCGCCGGCAAGAAGATCAGCGGCCCTGTCAAGGGTACCGGCTACCTCTACAATGGACTTCCTGAGATTACGGCCATCGGTGCTGATGCCAAGATCGAAGACGGCGGGACCATTCCTGAGACGACTATGACGATCGCCAATCTCGTTGCGAACTATCAGGCCAACCTCAGCCGCCGTATCAAGCTCGTCGGCGTGACGGTTACGGATGCCATCGCAGACGGAGACCGCAACGGTGTCGTTACCCAGAACGGTGCAGAGGTCAAAGTCTATGCCGGCCTTAACAATAAGGGTCTTGCCTTGGCTGAAGGAGCAACGGGCGATCTGATCTGCTATCCGACCCTCTACAAGGAGACCAAGCAGGTCAGCTTCTGGGACAATGCCGACTGGACTGTCGGTACTACTCCTACTCCTCAGCCAGACGGAACAATCAAAACGGCTGATGAACTCATTGCCTGGTTCGCCGCTCCGACCGCCGCGGCCAAACTCGGCGCGGATATCGACTTGACGGGCAAGACTTTCTCTCCGGTTGCTGACCTGACTGTCGAGTTTGACGGAAACGGGAAGACCATTACTGTCAAAGATCTTGAAACTCCGGTCTTTACGGTTGCTCACGCTACCATTAAGAACGTCGTCTTCGCCGGCTCGTTCAAGGGTTCTCCTTCGAATGTGAAGTTCCATCTCGCTCCTATCGGGAAGAGCTATGCCGCGATTGAAAACGTAATCAATAAGGCGACGGTTACTGTAACCGGAGCAGCCCCGGAGGACGGTGGCGGCACCGTTGCCGGCATTGTCTGTGAGGCATATGGCCCGGTCAAGAACTGCAAGAATGAAGGCAAGATATCAGTAGATGCTTCCGGAAAGGATACTTGGACTTATGCCGTTGCCGGTGTTGCCGGTTTCCTCGGCGCAGCGATCGAGGGTTGCGACAATAGCGGAGAAGTCATTTTGGTTGCAGGATCTCCTTTGGGACGTACTGCAGTAATGACCGAAGTATCCATGAAGTACAATCCTGTATCTTCTGTTGCCGGCGTTGTCGCGTATGCGGTTTCCGATCATACTCATGACGTAACTGTTACCAACTGCAACAATACGGCTAAAGTTACTTTCACATATGATAATCTCAATGATGAAAGTGCTGCTGTCAGTCGTTCTTCGGTTGCCGGTGTTGTCGCTAATTCAGGTGGCGATATCAAGAATTGCAATAATAGAGGCGAAATCAATGCTACAATGGTAACGGCAACCCCGAATGTCGCTTTCTCCGCGAAGAATATCATTCTTCATGCTGCCGGTATTCAGGGTGCAGACTATTTCGTTTCGAAAATCAAGTCTTCAGTTGATCAGAATGAGACTTCCATCTTTGATTGCAACAATTATGGAAATATCAATGTCAATACCAACCTTACGGCATCCAATAATACTGCCGGTGGCGTTTCTGCATGGCCGGCAGCAGAAAGTGCATCTATTACTGTCATTAAGAATTGCACAAATTCAGGCAATATTACAGTGAAGGGTCTCGGAAAAATCCGCGTTGGCGGCGTGGCCGGAGGTACCAACTCCATCGAGAATTGCAAGTCAAGCGGCAATATTTTGGTGGATGGTGCAGATCCTGCATCAGTCTTTGGTTTGATCAATGGTTTCCATACCCAGACCCACAAGCTTTCTGATTGCGAAGCAACCGGTAAACTAGAGTCAAAGGTTGCCGTTACTGGTCTTGGCGGCCTCTGCGGAGGAATTGGAAATGTTGAGAACGCAATGGGTGAGAATTGCAAGGTCAATGCTACGATTATCGGTGGCGGAACTACACAGGTGGGTCTCATTGTCGGTAATTTGAACGGAAAAACCAAAAATATTACAGTTGGAACAGCAGATAAGCCAGTCACGGTTGCTGGTTCTGTTGATGGTGTAGAAGCAACAGCCGATAATTTCAAGACATTGCTCCATCATGCTAATAATTATACGGAAGGTATCCATACCTTCAATGCTGTCTTCGGCAAATAATCTTCGGATTCTCTGATATGAGGCCGGCTCTGGGGAGCCGGCCTTTTTTTGTGTCCGGGTTATTGAACTTTCGGAAATATCTTATTAAATTTGTAAAGCATCGTTAGCGCAATCCCACAATAATTAAACATAACTCTATGAAAATTAAGCATTTACTTTTTGTTGTCGTAGCCTGCACCCTAGCTGTTGCAGGTTGCAAGAAGCCCGAACCGATCGTAGAACCGGATTCCATTACCGTCGATCCTTCGGCCTTGACTTTTGACGGAAAAGCTGCCGGCTCTGCCCAGGTGACTGTAACCGCGAACACCTCCTGGTCTGCTTCCGGGGCTCCCTCATGGGTGACCGTTACTCCTTCCAGCGGCAGTACCGGTACGGCCAAGGTAACCGTTTCCGTTGAAGCGGGAGTTGAACAGGCCCGCAATGCCAGCATCGTATTCACTGCCGGTAAAGCGTCGAAAACCGTTGAGATCAGCCAGGCCGCCGGCGACGCTCCGGCTGTTCCGAGCCTTAGCGGTGAAGTGACCCAAGTCGAACTGCAGGCCGAACAGACGGAAGCGACCTTCAAGATCACCGCCAGCAACCTCAAAGGCAAATGGACCGTGACGCCGAAGGCAACCTATGATTGGGTTTCCGACTTTACGAAGGAGGGGACCACGTCCGGGAACATTGTCGTGAAGGTCTCGGCCAATACTACCGCGAATGACCGTACGGCAGAATTCACTGTCGCCGCCGAAGGCGTCTCCAATGTCGCCCTCACCCTTGTCCAGAAGGGCGCCGCTTCGCAGCCGGACGGGACGATCAAGACAGCGGATGAACTTATTGCCTGGCTTGCCTCTCCGACTCAGGATGCCCAGTTGGGTGCGGACATCGATTTGACGGGAAAGACTTTTGTTTCAGATACGCTTCGCGCTACCTTCAATGGGAATGGACATAAGATTACGTATAGTATTACGCTTGAATCTGCTGATAGGCAGAATCATTATGTCGGCCTCTTCCCTCAGATTAATGGAACTGTTAAGAATCTAGTCACGGCCGGAAAAATTATCTGTAACCCTGCCCATGATGAGTCGGAAGGGGCTGACAATACTTATTTTGTCGGTGGAATCGCTGCTATTCTTGCTCCGAAGGCTATTATCGAAAATTGTCAAAATGGAGTAGATGTTATCAGCGAGACTCAGCTCTCTCACCGTTTGGGAGGTATTGTCGGCTATGCTGGTGCAGGAGCCAAGATTTCCGGTTGTAAAAATACAGGTAAAATTGAAGCTGTCATTCCTAATAAAGGAACGGGTAATGCTTCTCAGATTGCTGGTATCGTAGGCCATTTTGAAGAGTCAGGCTCTATTTCTAATTGTGTTAATGACGGGAATATTCTCTATTCTGCTCTTGGTACTGTCCGGGCGGCAGGTATTGTTGGCTATATCAATAATCTTGTTGACTTTACAATTGATGGTTGTACCAATAATGGCAACATCGTTTCTGATTACCTCTGGAAGAGCGGATACACTTATATAGGTGGTATCTCCGGTTATTTCGGTACGCCGACGGCCGAAGGCAAGATTCTTTATAAAGATTGTGTCAACAATGGACGTATTGAGGCGAATGGTCCGGCAGACGGCTGCGCTCGTCCGGGAGGCATTGCCAGCTATGGCGGTAATTCGAATAATCCTGCCAATGGCAATGAACTTAGATTTGTCAACTGTACCAACAATGGCGAGATCATTTCTACTGGCGAGACGGCTAAGAAGAATCCGGTCGGAGGCATTATCGGTCAGGCAGAAAAATCTGCGAAGCTGATTCTTGACGGCTGTACGATGAACGGTATGGTTTCCACGAATTCGAATTATGCCGGCGGTCTGATCGGCCAGACCGGAGGTACCGAGAGTGTTATCAAAGACTGTGTTGTGACGGATAAAGTTGTCATCAAGGCGAAGGCTGCAGGCTCAGCCATTGGTCTTTTTGGTGGCTCGAATGCCAAGTATACCACCGCTGTTTCTGGCAAAGTTCAAGGTGGAACCATTGAGGTTGCCGGAGAAACAACAAAAGTAACGGAGAGCAATTACCAGTCTCTGTTGTTCGGAGTGGCTCTTGGAACAGGCGGATCTACTTCAGGCGTTTCTTTCGGCAAATAATCTTCGGATTCTCTGATATGAGGCCGGCTCTGGGGAGCCGGCCTTTTTTTGTGTCCGGGCAATTGAATTTGCTGAAACTTCTGCGTATATTTGTAGATTACAGGAAAAATCCGAATTATAACATATAAAACAGATACGATATGAAAATCAAACACTTATTCTTCGCGATGGCGACGGCCCTCCTGGCAATGACTGCCTGCCAGCAGGAGGAAGACCTCGGCGTCGCCCGGATTGAACTCAATCCTACGACGCTCTCCTTTGGCTCAGCGGTTGGCAGTCAGTCTGTTACCCTGACGGCAACCCGTGACTGGACGGCCCAGGATGTGCCGGAATGGATCGCGCTGGACCCGTCGTCCGGAAAGGGCTCGACCAAGCCCCAGACGGTCAATGTAACGGTCATGGCCAACGGCGGGAACAACCGCGAAACGGATGTGGTCTTCACGATCGGCCTCAGCAAACAGTATCTCCATGTCGTCCAGGCAGGAGAGAAGGGCGAGCTTGACAAGGGCGACGGATCCCTCGAACGCCCGTATACCGCATCGGCGGCGTTTGCGTATGTCTCTTCGCTTCCTGCCGATGCCGAGTCCGGTCCGATCTATGTCAAGGGTATCATTTCGAATGTCAGCATGACCTTCGAGGCGAGCGGGACCTATGGCAATGCCAATTTCTATATTTCCGATGACGGTTCGACGAGCGGTTCCCAGTTCTATGCTTTCCAGACCTATTATCTGGGCAACAAGAAATGGACCTCCGGCAAGACGGACATCAAGGTCGGCGATGAGGTTATCCTCTGCGGCAAGGTTGTCAATTATAAAGGCAATACTCCCGAGACGGTCGGCAAGGGTGCCAGCTATATCTATTCCCTGAACGGTGTTTCCGAGGAAGGCGGTCCAGTCCAGCCCGGTTCGGCAAAGGGAAGCGGAACCCTTGAGGATCCGTACAATCCGGCAGGCGCTGCTGCGTATGCCACTTCTCTCGGATCGGATGTCCAGAGTACCAACAAGGTCTATATCAAGGGCAAGATTTCCGAAGTCTCAACGACTTTCCAGGCCAGCGGCAATTATGGAAACGCGAATTTCACGATTGTGGACAGCGAGGATGGCAGCGGAAGCTTCTATGTTTTCCAGACGTATTATCTCGGCAACCGCCAGTGGAGAACCGGCGATATGGACGTCAAGGTCGGAGACGAGGTAATCGTCTATGGACCGGTCGTCAATTACAAGGGCAATACCCCGGAGACCGTCGGAAAGGGCGCGAGCCACATTTATTCCCTGAACGGTCAGACGGCGGAAGGAAGCGGACAGACCGATACGCCGAAGGGGACCGGAACCCTTGCTGATCCGTTCAACCCGGCCGGAGCGGCAGCCTTCGTTTCCGCCCTCCCCGCCGACCAGAATACGCCGGAAACATACTACGTCAAGGGTGTCATCTCCCACATCAAGGAAAAGTACGGCGCACAGTACGGCAATGCTTCGTTCTATATCACGGAAGACGGCAGTAAGGACGGAACGGAATTCTATGCCTATCACATCTACTACCTGAACAACAAGCAGTGGACCGAGAACGATCCGCAGATCCAGGTAGGCGATAAAGTTGTCCTCTGCGGCAAACTCGTCAACTACAAGGGCAATACCCCGGAGACCGTTGACAAGGAAGCCTATCTCTATTCCCTCGAGAGCGCTCCGGCCGACCCGAATAAGATCGATCCGGCTAAGTGCTTCTACTATAATGATTTCGACAAAGAGTCGGCACAGAAGATCTACGGAACGACGGCCAGTTCCTATCCGTATCTCGACCAGTTCGACGGATGGAAGCACGAGAAGGGAACCGGTATCTCCGACCTCGTCTATACCTTCAACGCCGTTTCCGCCCGTACGACCGTTCCTTCTACGAACGGCAACTATGATGCCTCCGGTTCGAATAACCTCTTCTTCGGAGCAGACGCCTGGGTCGCCATCAAGAACATCGCCGTTACCTCGACGAGCATGACCCTTTCTTTCGGCGCTAATTACTATGTCTATCAGTCTGGTGCGATTCCGTTCCCGAAAGATGGTCTGCATGCATTCGTCAGCGTTGATGGCAAGAAGTGGGTTGAACTGAGCTACGGGTTCAAGAATCCGGACCAGACATCAGAGGAATGGGCTTTGGCGAGCGCAACCTTTACCGTTCCTGCCGGGACGACCTCCATGTATCTCTACTTCTCTGCAGACAAGGCCAGTGCTTACCGGATCGACGACGTCTCCCTGCAGCCTTCTTCTGCCGTCGGCACGACCCTCGATTTCTCCAAGGGTGTCGAACTCGATACCGAAAACCAGAGCACCGAGCCGCTTCCTGAGATCAAGAAGGTCACTGTCGCCGAGTTCATCGCTGCCGAAAAGTCGAAGAACCAGCGCTATCAGCTGACCGGCACCATCGGTTCCCAGGTCAATACGGCCCTCGGTACGTTTGACCTGACGGACGAGACCGGTACGGTCTATATCTACGGCCTGACTGCCAAGGAACTGCCTTATGGATCGACAAATGACAATTCGTTCAGCTCCCTCGGCCTCAAGTCCGGAGACAAGATTGTCATCAACGGCTACCGCGGTGAGTACAATGGAAAAGTCGAGATGGAATACGCATACTTCATCGAGAAGATCTCTTCCGGTGAAGGAGGCGGCGGGCAGACCCCGACTGCAGATGTGACCGTCGACCTGACTGCCCAGGGATATACGAATGCGCAGGCGGTTTCCGAGCTGAAGGTCGGTGACCTGACCCTGACGTTCTCTAATGGGACCAACGAGAAGAACGGTCCGAAGTTCTATGATTCCGGCAACGCTGTCCGTCTCTATTCCGGGAACACGATGACTGTCGCATCCTCCGGCAAGCAGATTGCCTCAATCGATCTGGTATTCGGATCGGGAGATGGAAAGAATGAGATTACCGTGACCCCGGGTACGTTCCGTGATTCACATTGGGACGGCCCTGCAGCCGCTGCCACCTTCAAGATCGAAGGCACTTCCGGCCAGCGCCGGATCGCCAAGGTCCTGGTCAAGTACGTGACGGAATAACCATCCATGTCCTTGAGGAGGTCCATAGGGTATGCTGTCGCTGCGGTGATTCTCGCCGTGGCGGCAGTCTCCTGCGGAGAAAAGACGGTCCCTGAAAAAGCGCCGGTCCTCTCCGCAGGGGCAACGACCCTTGACGCCTCTGCCGGGAGTATATTCCTGTCTGTCTCAGCCGGAGGAGACTGGTCCATCAGCCTCGATTTCCCGGAAGGGTCTCCCTGGTGCTCGGTATCCCCGTCATCCGGAACCGGAGACAAGAACAGCGTGATCTTTACGTACGACAGAAATCCTGAGGCTCAGGATCGCTCCGTAACGCTGACCCTTTCTTCTGCGGGAGGTAAATCCGCCCTGACGATTGTCCAGAAAACGCTCTCTTCGTCTTCCGCAAACGGATTCGATGTCGCCCCGGTCGGCTGGCTTGAGCTGCCGAAAACGGCCATCGGTGACGGCCTGGAGTGGTTCGCCCACGACATGCAAGGGGGAAATTACTTCACTCAGAAAGGAGGACGGAACTGGTCTTTCGAATATGATCAGGCGTCTTACCTCTCCCGCTGGGTTGCCTATCCGCTCAACAAATCCCTGATCGGAAACGGGAGCCGGACCAATGCCTGGGGGTATGATCCCCTCCTGCATTCGGACCGGCAGCAGGCGATTGCTTCCGGAGCCTATGGGACTGGCCACAGCAGGGGCCACCAGCTCCCTTCTGCGGACCGGCTGACGTATGCGGCGAATGTCTCGACTTTTTACGCGACGAACATGACCCCCCAGGACTATGATTTCAACGGCGGTATCTGGGCGGATCTGGAAACGAAGGTCCGGGGGTATGCGACCCAGTCCGATACCCTGTATGTCGTGACGGGCTGCGTCATCGATGCCAATTCCGGCGTCCTGACGGACCGCGGCGGCCATCGGGTCCGGATCCCGTCCGCCTATTTCAAGGCCCTTCTCCGCTATATGCCGGGATCGACCGTCGGGTACGGCGGCTATCTCGCCTGCGGCTATTATCTCCCTCACTCCGCGTCCATCGCGGGGGGAAACTGCACGGATTATATCCTTTCCGTCAAGGAACTGGAAAAAAAGACCGGATTCGAATTCTTCGTCAACCTGCCCACGAAGGTGGGAAAGGAGACGGCGGAGCGGATCAAGTCCGAAACTCCGGTATCCTGGTGGAAGTAACTAAAACGATAACAAATAGATAATGAGAAGATTCCTAACACTGTCGATGACCCTTCTTCTGGCGGCGACCCTGTCCCTGAACGCCGGGCCGAAGAGCCATGTCATCGGATTCTACAACCTCGAGAACCTCTTCGATACCTATCACGACGAGGGCAAAAACGACTACGAGTACCTTCCGGACGGGGCGAATCAATGGACGGAGGTCAAATACCAGAAAAAGCTCAAGAACATGGCTCATGTCATCGCCGAGATGAAAAATGACAACGGTGTCTGGCATACGGTCCTCGGCGTGTCCGAGATCGAAAACCGTCATGTGCTCGAAGATCTTGTCATCGAACCGGAGATCGCGGAAGCCAATTATCAGATTGTCCATTATGACGGTCCGGACCGCCGGGGGGTTGATGTGGCCCTGCTCTACAGACCTGAGCTGATGACCGTTGTCGAGAGCGAGTCGATCCCGTTTGATTTCAACAGCTCGATCGAGTTCGAACTCGACGAGGCCGGGAAAGCAGACTTCCGGACGAGGGATATCCTGATGGTCCACGGCATTATCGACGGAGAGCATTTTGCTTTCTATGTCTGCCACCTCCCTTCCCGCCTCGGGAACAAGGGACAGGACCTGCGCGGCCGCGGAGCGGAGATTGCCTGGGAGCACTCCCGGATGATGATGCAGAAGTATCCGGGTATCAAGTGCGTTGTTATGGGCGATATGAACGACAACCCCGACGATGCCTCGATGTGTGTCTATCTCCATGGAAAGGAAACGATCGGCGAGATGGGACCGGAAGATTATTTCAATCCTTTCCTGTCCATGTTCAAAGCCGGTTACGGTTCCCTGGCCTACCGGGGTGAGTGGTGCATCTTCGATATCATCATGGTCAATTACAACCTGGCCAATGCTCCGAAGGGAACCTTCCAGATCGTCCCGATTACAAAGAAGAAATTCTACGGCCGCATCTTCCAGAAACCGTTCATGACAAACCAGAGCGGCCAATACAAGGATACGCCTTTCCGCACATTCTCGAACGGAGCATTTGTCGGCGGGTATTCCGATCACTATCCGACTTATATCGTAATCAAAAAATAGTATGAAAAAGATAATTGCTATCCTTGCGGCCGTCCTATGCACTGCGGCGCTTTTTGCACAGGATTTCACCGGAGGCGTCAAGGGTACCGTCGTCAACCGTAACGGACGGCAGCCGATTGAGAATGCCCGCCTGGTGCTCCTGCAGGGGGCGGTGGAAGTGGCGACGGTGATGTCCGCGGCAGACGGGACGTTTGAGATCCCGAACCTCGAGGATGGGATGTATACGCTCGTCATCACCGCACCGGACTTTCTTGAGTCCCAGGTCCAGGTTACGGTCAACGGAGGGTATGTCAAGAACATGTTCAATCTCTCCCTGACCTCGATGGCCCGTGTGGCGGATGTGGATGACGACTCCTTCTCCGCCTTCGATATGGACGACAGCGGATACAATGACAATCCGACCATCCTTTTCGACGCCAACGATGTCTTCAACAACATTGCCGGATATAATTTTAGTGCGGTCCGTTTCCGCGCACGCGGTTATGCTTCCGAGTCACAGGATGTCTACCTGGCCGGGGTAAAGCTCAACGATGCGATTACGGGTTATTCCCCCTATTCCCTCTGGAGCGGCCTCAATGAGGCCATGCGGACCAAGGAAACGGTCAATGGGACAGAAGTTTCCGATTACGGATTCGGCGGATACAACGGCTTGACCCATATTTTCGGCAATGCCTCGAACGTGAGAAAAGGGCTCCGCGGAAGCGTCCTTACCAACAGCACGCTCTACCGGCTCCGCCTGATGAGTTCCTATGCGACGGGGATGAAAGATAACGGCTGGGCCTTTGCTTTCAACATTTCGGCACGCCTCGGCGGCAATGACTGGATCGACGGGGTCTACTACCGCTCTTTCGCATATTATCTTGCGGCGGACAAGAAGTTCAATGACGAGAACATGCTGAGTTTCGTCTTCTTCGGAACGCCCGGACAACGCGGCGCCCAGAATGCGTCGACCCAGGAGGTCTACGACCTGATGGGGGATAATATGTACAACTCCAATTGGGGATACCAGAACGGCAAGGTCCGCAATGCCCGTGTCCGCAAGACCCATGAACCGGTCGCACTCGTCAAGTATGAGTACACGCCCTCAGATCAATTCCAGGCCAGCGCAACCGCTCTTTTCCGTTTTGGAAAGAACGGTTATACGGCCCTCGACTGGTATGATGCCCAGGATCCGCGTCCGGACTACTACCGCAATCTCCCGAGTTATTTCTTCGATGCCAATCCGGACATGAACCGGAACAACTTCGTCAAGTATGCCTGGACGAACGAGGTATGGACCCATGCCAAAGACTATCCGAACCTGACCCATATCGACTGGGACCGCCTATACAATGTCAACCGGCTGCAGGAAGGGCGCTCCAAGTATGCGCAGGAAGAGCGGCGTACCGACCAGCGGGATTTCAATTTCGCGGCGACTTTCAAGGCACGCCCGAACCGGTGGCTGACCCTTACGGGCGGCCTTGACACCCGGATCAACCGGACGGAATATTATAAGGTCCTTGCGGACCTGCTGGGCGGGGATTATTTCCTGAATGTAGACTCTTTCGCCGAGCGCGATTTCGGCTCCTCCGAGGCAAGGATCCAGAATGACCTGGATTATTATCTTGCCCATGGGAGCGCCGAAAAAGTAGGCGTCGGAGACAAGTATGGCTATGATTATTACGCCCAGGTGCGGAATGCCGGCCTCTGGATGAACGGACAGTTTGCATTCGGCAATTTCAAAGCCAATCTCGGCGGACGGGTCGGCTATGAATCCTTCTGGAGGGACGGCCTCGTCCGGAAGGGCCTCTTCGCCGGGCTGGACCCGAACGGACAGGAGATCGTCGTCGACGGCATCAAGCTGACGACGTATGATTCCAAGGGCAAGCCGGTTACCTCATTCGGCAAGTCCGAGGTCAGCCGCTTCCTGACCTACGCTGCCAAAGCCGGCCTGGCTTATATGTTCAAGGGCAATCAGCGGGTCTATGCAAACGTGGGCTATTTCAACGAAGCGCCGAAATTCAACCAGGCCTTCCTTTCCGCCCGTACACGCAATTCCCTTGTCGATAACCTGGAGACGGTCAAGACCTTCTCTTCCGACCTGAACTGGCAGTATACCGGAAACGGCCTTAATTTCCGTACAACGGTTTTCTATACCCTCATCATGGACCAGTCCAAAGTCATGAGCGCGTATGACGACCTGCAGAACGCATTCTCCAACTTTGCCCTCAGCGGCATCGACCAGCGGAATGTCGGAGTAGAGATCGGGTTCAAGATTCCGACCTACGTCGTTCCGAATCTCTCCCTTCAGGGCGTTCTGGCGGCGGGCCGGTATGAGTATATCTCCAATCCGACAATGACCCAGACGGTCGATAACAGCGCCGAAGTGGTGATGGAGAACGTGCTCGTTCCGTATTGGAAGAGCAGCCCGGTCTATCCCAAGGACGCTTCCGGGGTGATTACGACCACCGATGCCGGTGCGTATGAGAAGATGCAGCGGCATTATGTGCCTTCTACCCCTCAGCTTGCGGCAAGCCTCGGTCTGAGCTATAACTACGATTACTGGTTCATCGACGGAGACGTCGAGTATTTCGCCGAGTCTTATCTCGACATGAATCCGCTCTACCGCACGGACTATGCAACCGCGGGTCTCGACAACACCGTCACTCCCGTCGAACTTGAGTATATGACTTCCCAGGAGAAATTCGACCCGGCTGTACTGCTCAATGTCAGCATCGGGAAATCCTGGTATATCCGGCGTCAGTACCAGCTCGGTTTCTCGCTGAATGTCAAGAACCTCCTGAATAACAAGACCGTCAAGACCGGCGGTTATGAGCAGACCCGGCTCGTTGATAATACGGTCGGAAAGGAGCGTTTCTACCGCTTCGATCCGAAGTATTTCTATATGGCCGGTACCAATTATATGTTGAACATTTATTTCAGATTCTAAGCCATGAAAAAGTTATTGATCGCCTTCTCGGCAGCCCTTGCGCTCGTTTCCTGCCAGAGTCTGAAAGAAGAATGGCAGCCGGTGTTTACCTTCGGGGACAATGAACCGGCATCCCTTGTGACCGTCACGGAGACGGATCTTAAGTCCCGGTACGGATTCTCCGATTTTACGACAATCAAGGCTCTCAAGGCCCTGTACCGTTCGCCCGGCGTCGAAATCAAGGGGAATATCTGGATCCGTGGGCAGGTTACCTCTTCGGACCGCACCGGAAACATCTACCGGGAACTCTATATCCAGGACGAGACGGGCGGAATCGATGTCAAGCTCGGAAAGTCCTCCCTGTACAGCGAATACAAGGTCGGTCAGTGGATCTATGTCAGCTGCGGCGGACTGACGCTCGGCTCCTACAACGGCATGCCCCAGCTCGGAATGGAACCGGACCAGACCTCGACCAATGAGTATGAAACGTCCTATATCGATGTCCAGGCTATCATCAATGAGCATGTCTTCAAGGGCGGATTCAGCACGCCGCTCGTGCCGGAAATCGTAGATGAGGCGACCGTCAAGGCGGCCTGCAACCAAGGCTATCAGCATGAATTATGGGGAAAACTCGTGACAATCAAGGGACTCCGTTACGGGAACGAGATCTTCGCCCTGCTCTACCCGAACAGCAATCTTCCCCACAAGAGCGCCAATCCCGAGAACCGTGTTTTCCTCTCGACCCCGCAGAGCGGTCCTGTCGCCGGTGTTGACTATACCTGGGGTATCGATACATGGGCCCTTTCCAAAGCCGGTTTCATCTCGGTCCTCCGGTCAGGAAAACTGGACGCTGCAGAAGTCGGCAGCGGATCGACCCGCTACGGACCCATCCTCGGCACTCCCCGCAGGTATCTTCCCGCCGGAAAGACGCTGGACAGTTTCGGTGCGGATGCGGACTTAACCTACAAAGAGATTATGATCAAGTACGCGACCGCCAACTACGTTTCTCACTATTTCAAGCTCGGATCGACGGATATCCAGGTCCGCACGAGCGGTTATGCCAAGTTCGCCGACGAAAAGCTGGATCCGGCCATTCTCTCCGGAGCCGCGACCGTCGACATTACCGGAATTCTGACCATTTATGACGGAGCCGCCCAGTTTACCCTTGTGGACGAGCCCTCCCTTTCCGTAAAGAAGAATTAACCATATGAAAGCCAAGTTTATCCTCGGGGCCGCGAGCCTCTCAATTCTCTTCATCATGACAGGTTGTCAACCTAAGAATATCTTCCAGAAAGAATGGAAGACCCCGTATGGGACCGCTCCGTTCAGCCAGATCAAAACGACCGATTATCTGCCCGCCGTCCAGGCCGGTATTGAAGCACAACGAGCCGAGATCAATGCAATTGTAACATGTCCGGACGCCCCGACTTTCGAGAATACGATCGCAGCTTACGAACTCTCCGGAAAGCTGCTTTCCAAAGTAATCGGCGTTTTTACCAATATTTCCGAGTCCGACGCCACTCCGGAAATCCAGAAAATTGACGAGGAAATGACTCCGATTCTTTCGGATTTCGACAATGAGATCTATCTGAATGCCGATCTGTTTGCCCGTGTCAAGGCCGTTTATGAGAATATGGACGGGCTAGACAGGGAGCAGCAGATGGTCACGAAAAAGATTTATGACCGTTTTGTCCGGAACGGAATCGGCCTTGACGAGGCAGGACAGGCGCGTTTCAAGGAACTGAACAGCCGCCTTGCCGTCCTGCGCCAAAAGTTTGGTAACAACCTTCTTGCCGAGAACAATGCGTTCAAGGAGGAAATCGGTGTAACGATCTCCCAGTATCCCTCTTTCATGGCGACCTGTGAGGACCGCGCCCTGCGTGAGAAGGCCTTCAAGGCCTATTCTTCCCGCGGGAACCATGGCAATGAGTATGACAACAACGAGATTGCCCTTGAGATTCTCAAGCTCCGTACGGAACAGGCCAATCTGCTCGGATTCAAGACGGCCGCCGAGTATCTCCTGGACAATAAGATGGCCGGAAACCCTGAGACCGTAGATGCCTTCCTGGCCCCGATCATGGACGCATCCATGCGGAAAGCCAAGGAGGAGATTGCCGATATGGAGCGGGTCGCCGGGTTCAAGATCGAGCCGTGGGACTGGTTCTATTATGCCGAGAAAGTCCGGAAAGAGAAATATGACCTCGACGAGGCGGAAACCAAGCCTTATTTCCAGGCCGACAGTGTCCGTAAGGGCGTCTTCTTCGCGGCCGAAAAACTCTATGGCATCAAAATCGAGGAGGCTCCGGAAGTTGAGGTCTATAATCCCGTCGTCAAAGCGTTCAAGCTGACGGATGCCGACGGTTCCCTTCTCGGAATCTTCTATGCGGACTGGTATTCCCGCGACACCAAGCGCGGCGGCGCATGGATGAACAATTTCCGTGACCAGTACGTTGATAAGGATGGACAGGATGTGCGTCCGGTCATCGTCAATGTCTGTAACTTCCCTCCGGCAACCGAAACCGAACCGTCCATGCTGACGGTAGACCAGGTCCAGACTGCTTTCCATGAGTTCGGCCATGCCCTCCACGGCTTCCTGACGAAATGCCGTTATCCGGAAGTCAGCGGAACGTCTGTCGCCCGCGATTTTGTCGAAATGTTCTCCCAGTTCAATGAGAACTGGGCCTTCCAGAAGGAGATCCTCGACGTCTATTCCCACAATTGCTTTACCGGTGAGCCAATCCCGGAAGAACTCGTTGCCAAGATCCGCAAGTCCTTGACATTCAATCAGGGATTCATGACCGGAGAACTCTGCGCAGCCTCGATTCTCGATATGAAGTGGCATGAACTGACCCTTGAGGAACTGAACGCGATCCAGGGAGCCGACGCCGTCCGCGCCTTCGAGGAGAAAGTCTGCAAGGAAATGGGGCTTATCGACGAGATTATCCCGCGCTACCGGACGACATACTTCAACCATATCTTCAACAGCGGTTACAGTGCCGGTTATTACAGCTATCTCTGGGCCGAGGTTCTCGATATGGATGCCTTCGAGAAGTTTGAGTCGGAAGGCCTTTTCAATTCCGATCTGGCCTCTTCCTTCCGCAAGACCTTCCTCGAGAAGGGCGGCAGTGAAGAACCGATGACGCTTTTCCGCAGTTGGAGGGGTGCGGATCCCGATCCGGCAGCCCTTCTCCGCGGCCGTGGACTTGAATAGGATTTGATATGCTTTATCCATTGAAATTCACTCCTTTTCTCCGCCCCATGATTTGGGGCGGGGATCGGATCGCCCCCTTCAAAGGGATTGAAACCGACCTGGAGAAGATCGGAGAAAGTTGGGAAATATCCGGCCATCCGGACCATGAGACCTCCGTCGCAGAAGGTCCCCTTGCCGGAAAGACTGTCAATCAGCTTGTCGCCCTCTATAAAGGGCGGCTCGTCGGAGAAAAGGTTTATGCGCATTACGGGGACCGTTTCCCACTGCTTGTCAAGTTCATCGATGCCGCTGCGGACCTGTCGATCCAGGTCCATCCGGACGATGCTATGGCCCTTCGGGTCGAGGGTGAGCCGAGCGGAAAGACGGAAATGTGGTATGTGATCGCAGCCGCTCCGGGCGGGCATCTGTACAGCGGCCTTTCCAGGGAGATTACCCCGGAGGAGTTTCGGACACTCGTATCCGAAGGGCGGATTACCGAGGTCCTTTCCCGGTATGATGTCACTCCGGGAGATGTCTTCTTCCTCCCGGCAGGCCGGATCCATGCCATCTGCAGCGGCGTCCTCCTTGCCGAGATCCAGCAGACATCCGACCTGACCTACCGGATCTATGATTACGGGCGTGTCGGATTTGACGGGAAACCCAGGGCCTTGCATGTCGACAAGGCCGCCGAAGCGGTCGATTATACGGTCAATCCTTCCTATAGAACTGATTACAAGGTCGTTCCGGAAGAAAAAACCTCGCTTGTCGACTGCCCGTTCTTTACAACGGATTATTATGAACTCACGCAGGAGAAAGAGATTCCGCTCCGGGATCTCGATTCATTCGTAATCGTTCTTTGTGCGGAAGGGGAAGCAGATATTCTGGATGCCGAACCGGTCTTTGACGAGGAAGGGCGGCGGGGACCGACGAAGGGTCATGTTGCGACGATCCGTCGTGGAGAGACCCTCCTTATCCCGGCAACATCCCTCGGCCTGACGGTCAAACCATCCGGCTCCGTCCGGTTTCTGACGTCATATATTCAGTAAACCCCTATTGTAAAACGGTATAAAAATGAAAAAACTGATTCTCTCCCTTGCCTCGGCCTTTATCGCCGTTGCCTCGTTTGCCTGCACGAACCTCATCGTCGGCAAGAAAGCTTCCGTTGACGGAAGCGTCATGTGTACCTATAACTGCGACGGCTTCGGTTTTGCCGCGCCGCTGACTTACTCGGCTCCCGGACGCCATGCGGAAGGAGAGCAGATTGCGATCCGCGGCTGGGGCCCTTCTGCCGACAACCGATTCGTCCGCGAGGCCGCTTATACGTATGGTGTCGTAGGCCTGATGAATGAGAATCAAGTCACGATTGTCGAGACGACCTGGGACGGTCGGCGCGAACTTCGGAATCCCGAAGGTTATTTGGATTATTTTACGCTGATGCACCTGACCCTGCAGCGTGTCACGACGGCCCGTGAGGCAATCGCCGTCATGCATGAGCTGGTCCAGGAATACGGCTATAATTCGACCGGAGAATCCTTTGCTGTATGCGATAAGGATGAGGCGTGGATTATGGAGATGATCGGAAAGGGAGAAGGCAGGAAAGGCGCCGTCTGGGTTGCTCTCCGGGTCCCTGATGACTGCATTTCCGCGTATGCCAATGCCAGCAGGATCCGCCGTTTTCCCCAGGCGAAAAAGGCTGACAAGAAACTCGGTTTCTGCGTAGTCGAGGGTGAGTGCATGTACTCGGCGGATGTAATCTCTTTCGCCCGCGAAATGGGCTTTTACGAGGGATCCGATGCAGAGTTCAGTTTCCGCGAAGCCTATGGACCGCTCGATTTCGGGAAGATCCGCTACTGCGAAGCCCGCGTCTGGAGCTTTTTCCGCCACCACTATGATCCCGCGAAGATCGACACCTACCTTCCCTTCATCAACGGTCAGACCGAAATCTGTGACGAACTCCCGCTCTGGATCAAACCGGATGCCCCTCTTTCCGTCCGCGACCTGATGAACGACATGCGGGACCACTATGAAGGTACCGCCCTTGACATGACCGCAGACGTCAGCGCAGGTCCGTGGGCCTCTCCCTACCGCAACCAGCCGGTCAATTTCAAGAGCAGCGACGGGACCGAGATGTTCCGCGAGCGTCCAATCGGCTGCCAGCAGAGCGGCATGACGATGGTTTGCCAGATGCGTTCCTTCCTTCCCGATGCAGTCGGCGGCGTGACCTATTTCAATATGGACGATGCGACGATGGTCGCCTACGTCCCCGTCTATTGCGGAATCAACCGCGTACCAGAGCCCTTCCGCCGCGAGAACAACGATATCCGCGAATTCAGTACGGGCAGTGCGTTTTGGATGAACAATTTCGTCGCCAATATGATCTATCCTCGCTACAGCGCGATGATCGGAGATCTGCGCGAGGCCCAAAAAGAGCTCGAGGATTATTATGCGGAGGATCAGAAAGAGGTTGAGGAGAAGGCCGCAGCAATGACGGCCGGAGACCGGGCCGAGTATCTGACGTCCAAGACAATTGCCTATACGGATAAGATGATGCAGCGTTGGGATAAGCTTGCGAAACTTCTGATCGTCAAGCACAATGACCAGATCATGCTGCCTTCCGAGAATGGGGTTCTCGTCCGCGGACGCCGTACTTCTCCTGAGTATGCACCGGCTTTTGTCGATGCCGTCAAGGACGTAACCGGCGACCGTTACGTCAAGCCGAAGGGGAAGTAGATCTTATTCCGCCAGCCGCGTAATAATCTCCATGATGCAGGCGCGGACCTCGGAAACGGGGGCCATGCAGTTATTGGAGAGGATGGAAAAGACGATGGCGTCTTTCGGAACGGGTTGCCCCGGAACATAGCCCACCGGCATGATGTACCCGCTGTAGCAGAGGACTCCGTCCATGGACCCGCTCTTCATCCAGATCCTTTTTTTGAGCGTCTCCGGTTTGCCCGAAAGGACAGACCGGAGCGTTCCGTTGCTGCCGGGCTGCGGGAGAGATTTCAGGAAGGTCGGGAAAGCGGGGGAGGATTCCATGGCCGTCAGGTATCTGACGAAAAAGTCCGGAGAAATGAAGTTGTGCCGGGAGAGGCCGCTTCCATCTTCGATCTGGATGCCCCTGGATGTGTCTACTTTAAGATCTTCAAGAACCTCTTTTTCGGCGACATAGCAGCTGTCGTAGAGGTCTGTCCCCGTGGCTTGTTTCCCCATTGTCCGAAGGAGTGTTTCCGCATAGAAATTGTCGCTGCGGTGGTTGGTCTCCCGGGCGATCAGTTCGAGGGTAGGAGACCAGCTGGTTGTCAGAGTCTTCATTTCGTCCGCCGCTTTGTCGGTCGGGACGAAGTCGGCGCCGCGGATGTATCCGCCCCGGTCGATGTCCGCGTATCCGCCGGTAATGACCCAGCCGGTTGCGGTCAGGTTTTTCCAGAAATAGTAGGCACAGGTCATCGCCCCGAATTTATTGGAGCAGTTTTCTGTCTTCGGCTTGCGGTCAATGCCGAAGACGCCCCGCATTTCCGCATAGGGAGCGAGGTCCGTCGTGTACATATAGAGCGAATTCCCGGCACCGTCGGGACCGGTCGTGCCACGGAAAATAAAATGCATCCAGGGAGTTTCCGGGTATTTCATCTGCACGTTGACAGGAGATCCGACGGTAGGCCCTGCACTGACGTCGAAATCCTGCGCATTTTCATAGAAGGACAGGCCGTTACCGCCTGTACCATAGTCGGTTCCCATGTCGTCGTATTCCCAGGAACTGTTCTCCAAGTTCCCTTCGAAGAAACGTCCGTCCCCGATGATCCGTCCATGGATTGCATTGATCCCGGCTTCCCGCATGGCGCTTTTCCATTTCCAGAAAAGGGCGTCGGGCTTGAGGGCAATGCTGTCCGCAGATGCCAGGGTTGGATCGCCTCCGCCGACGATATAGATATCTCCTTCAAGGATACCGTCCTTGATCTCTCCGGTGTAGGCAATCGAGGTCCCGAACCGGTAGTCTTTCCCGAGGGAATGAAGGGCGCACCCGGTCGTGATCAGTTTCATATTCGAAGCAGGAGTGAGCTGCATGTCGGGATTGAGACTGACGAGGACTTTTCCGTTTCCATCCTTGGCGAGGATGCCCCAGACGGCGGTCCCGATGTCTCCGCGGGAAGACTGGCCGAGGTTGTCGGCAAAAGCCTGTGCTTTGGGTTTCTGGGCATTTGCAGCCAGGGTGCAAAGCAGCAGAAGAAGGGCGGCGATTCGTTTCATATCCTTAAATTTTCCGTAAATATACGGAATAATGATTAAATTTGCGTATTGAATTTGGCTATATGAAAAAGACAGTATTGGTATCTGGCGGAGCCGGCTTTATCGGCAGCCATGTGACAGTAGAACTTCTCCAGGCGGGCTACGAAGTCATTGTAGCGGATAATTTTTCCAATTGCGATACGACATGTTTCGAGGGTGTCAAGAAAATAACGGGACGGGTGGACCTTCCGCTCGTAAAAATGGACTTTTGCGATGCCGCCGCGGCGGAGCGTCTTTTCGCTGAGAACCGGATCGATGCCGTGATCCATTTCGCTGCTTTCAAGGCTGTCGGTGAGTCTGTTGCGAAGCCTTTGATGTATTATAAGAACAATCTCCAGAGTTTCCTGAACGTGCTTGAGGCGGCGGAGAAGGCCGGCGGATGCAACGTCCTTTTCTCTTCTTCCGCGACGGTCTATGGCGAACCGGATACCGTTCCCGTGACCGAGAAGACTCCCCGGAAACCCGCAACCTCTCCTTACGGCAATACAAAACAGATGTGCGAGGATATCCTCCGCGATGCCGTCAAGGCTTCCGAAGGGCGTCTGAAGGGGATTCTGCTCCGGTACTTCAATCCGATTGGCGCCCATCCTTCCGCCCTCATCGGCGAACTTCCGCGCGGTGTTCCGAACAATCTTGTCCCCTTCATCACGCAGACGGCGATCGGTAAGCGCGAGTGCCTCTCTATCTTCGGAAATGACTACCCGACTCCGGACGGGACCTGCCTTCGCGACTATATCGATATCGTGGATCTGGCAAAGGCCCATGTATGCGCGGTCTCCCGGATGATCGACGGGAAGATGAAAGAAGATTGCGAGGTCTTCAATATCGGTACGGGCCGGCCGGTCTCCGTTCTGGAACTGGTCAATGCGTTTGAGAAGGTCAACGGCTTGAAACTCAATTATAAGTTTGCACCCCGGCGTGCCGGCGACGTAACGGCGATCTGGGCTGATCCGACCTTGGCGAACGAGGAGATGGGCTGGAAGGCCGAACGTTCCGTCGAACAGACTCTCGCTGCCGCCTGGGCCTGGGAGCGTCATCTGCATGAGCTGGGACTCTAGCCTTTGAAGAGGGCTTTGAGGGCTGGACGGTAGAGGTCGCTGACGGGGAGCTGGGTTCCGTCGTCGAGGGTGACGGCGGAAGAGCAGACGGAGCGGATGCGGGAGAGGTTGACCAGATAGGAACGGTGGATCCTCAGGAAGCGGTCGGCAGGCAGTTCTTCCGAGAGACGGCGGAGATTGTAGAGGACGACGAGCGGCTCCGGGGAGTCGGCCAGGTGCACCTTGATGTACTCGCTCATGCTTTCAACGTAGCGGATTTTGTCCGGAGAGACAAGGACAGTCCGGCGGTCGGTCCGGAACGAAAGGATCTCTTCGTGCGGCGATGTGGCGTGCATGAGCTCGAATCGTTCTTTCAAGCGTTCCATGGAAGATAGGAACTCATTGAAGCTGAAAGGTTTCAATAAGTAGTCGACAGCGTTGACCCGGAATCCCTCCAATGCATATTCAGAATAGGCCGTCGCAAAAACGATAAGGGGCGGGTGCTCCAGAGATCGCACGAAATCCATTCCCGAGAGGTCGGGCATATTGATGTCGACGACCATCGCATCGGTCTTCTCCAGCCAGGGAACAGCAGCTGCTGCACTATGGCAAGAAGCGATAAGCTCCAAGAAAGGCACTTTTGAGACGTACATCTCCAACTGCCTGAGGGCCAGCGGCTCATCATCTATGAGAAGAATGCGTATCATGTGATTCAGGGATGATTGACCGGAGCCGCCGGCAGCGTCAGACAAATACTGTAGGTATTAGGTTTTTCCTGGATTTCCAGGGTATAGTTTCCGTCATATAGCAGGTCCAGCCGTTTCCGCACGTTGGCCAGTCCGATGCCGTGCTGCAATGGCTGCTCTTCTCCCTGCCGGCTGTTGTTGCAGAGGAAAGAGATGGACCCGTCGGTTATGGAGACGCAGACCTCGACGAAGGACTCCCGGTCATAGCTGATGCCGTGCTTGAATGCATTTTCTACGAAAGAGGCCAGCAGGAGCGGAGGGATTTGGGCGTCCGGGGTGTTTTCAGGGAAGTCGGTCTTGATCCGGACGGAATCCGCGTAACGGATCCTCATCAGGGAGATAAAGTGGCGCAGGTATTCCAGTTCCCGCGAGAGGGGAATGGTCGGCCGGTCTCCGTCATAGAGGACGTATCGCATGAGTTTCGAGAACTCCTCGATGCTTTCCTTCGCTTTCTCGGGATCGATGTCGACGAGTGCGTGGATATTGTTGAGGGTGTTCATGAAAAAGTGCGGGTTGATCTGGTAGCGGAGGTATTCCAGCTGATGGTTGAGGTGTTCGGTCCGAAGCTGCTCCATCTTCCGCTCGTCCCTTTTGCCCTCGAAAAAGAACTTGGCTCCGAGGTTGACTCCGATCACCAGCAGGCCCATGATGATTTTCATGGTCTCCGGGCTCATCGGCGGATTGCCCCGATGGTCTTTGGGCTCAGGACGGGGTGCATGACGAAATTCCTCCGGGGGAGGAGCCGGTCTGTCCATCCTTTCCGGAGCCGGGGCATGGCGGAGAGCCTGTGGGGGAGGGCCTTCCCGCTCCGGGCGTCCGGGATCTGAATGGGTCAGGATGGTAAAAGCCCCGAAGAAAACAAGCAGCAAGGTCGTCAGAACCAGGTACATGGACGTCTTGCGCCGTTTTATCAAAAGGGGAGCAATCAGGTAATTATGGATCAGGAACAGAGCCAAAAAAGGGAGAACCCCTGTCCATGCCCGGAAGACCTCGGCCCATTCGAAGGCGGCAGCGTGGCCGGATAGCCATCGGAACAGCCTGGTAACGGGAACGACAGCGAAGATCATCGTCCAGATGATCAAATATAAAAAGTTCTCCTGACGAGTCTCCTGGTCTCCCCGTTTCATCGAATATAATCTCTTATGCAAAAGTACGAAAGATTTCTTTCCATGGACAGAGACTCACTGAGAAAAACGGCCCGTTCGCTGAAAAAAAGTCCGGGTGGCCGGAGAATTGCTTTTATAACAGGCAGTGTATGTTTAATTTAAACCAATTACAGTTATGAAAAGAGCATTGACTATCATCCTCCCTTTCGCGGTGGCGCTGGCAGGATGCTCAGGAGACGAAATCATCTCTGATGTCGAGGGCGTGTCTGTCTCCAGTACTGAACTGAATGATGATATCGCTGCCTTGCAGATCCTTTATTCCGGGATCGCTTCCGGCCTCCAGGTACAGTCGGTTTCTGATGGTACAATTACTTTTACCGACGGGTCCGTCGCCCAGGTGACGGCCCGTACTGCGTATGATTTCTCTTATACGAATCCGTCGATCGGCATTACGTCCGGCTACTGGACCGTCGGAGGGAGGACCTTTTCAACGAAAGTCCAGGATGAATTGATTTCCCTCAAAGGAGAGAACGGCATTTGGTATGTCGGTGCCGGCGGGAGGTGGACCGGAATCGAGGAGATCCTGCCGGGGAGCAGTTCTCCTGTTTTTAAGTCTTTCTCCTATGACGATGACGCCGTTGACGTCATCCTGGGCGACGGTACGATCCTGACGGCGGAACGGTATACGGGGGACGATGTGATGTCCCTTTCTTCTTCGGCCGTATCCTTCGGAAAGGAGGGAGGATCTGCATCCGTTTCCATGACTTCCAACATAGATTGGACGGCGGCGGTCTCCGATTCTTGGATCTCCGTTTCTTCGACGGCGGGTGCAGCCTCCGATAACCCTCAGCCTATTTCCGTCAGCGTCGATGCCAACAGTTCCGCTTCCCGTAGCGGAAAGGTGACATTCAAAGGAGAGCTCCTGACCGTCGTCCTGACCGTTCTTCAAGAGGGAGAAAACGGCGGAGGAACGATTTCGTCGGACGATACGGAGGAGTCCGAGGACAATGTCGCCAATACGACTTTTGACCGGACGATATACATTACGTACTCCTCCGGTGGCAATGCAACCGTGATGGGGGACGGGAACGGTATCGTGACCGTCAGCGGAAACGACGTCACTGTCAACAATACCACAGGCGAGAAGATCATCTATGAACTCAGCGGCACGACGGATGACGGTTTCTTCAAACTCTATAGCAGCAACAAGCAGGCGATCATCCTGAACGGAGCCCATATCACGAACCGGAACGGCGCGGCTATCAATATCCAGGGGAAGAAACGCAGCTTCATCGTCGTCCGGGGAACCAATTCGCTGGCCGATGGGGCGTCGTATACGGATACGCCTTCCGAAGAGGATGAAAAGGCAGCCTTCTTCAGTGAGGGACAACTGATTTTCAGCGGATCCGGAAAATTGACAGTGACGGCGACCGGCAAGGCCGGCATTACCAGCGACGATTATGTCCGGTTCATGTCTTCTCCGACGATCAAGGTGACTTCCAGCGCCGGCCACGGAATCCGCGGGAAAGATGCAATCTATGTTTCGAACGGGACGCTGACCGTTTCCGTCAGCGCCAATATGAAAAAGGGCATGACTTCAGATTCCCTGGTTCAGTTCGATGGCGGTGAAACCACGATCGTCGTATCGGGATCTGCAGCCTATGACAGTGAAGATCAGGAATATACCGGAACGGCCGGCATCAAGGCGGACGAGAACTTCGTTATGAATGACGGTGTTTTGACAATCACCAATTCCGGAACCGGCGGGAAGGGAATCAGCGGGGATGCGACGGGCTATTTCAACGGTGGAACCGTTACGGTAACGACGACAGGATCCAATTACGGAAGCAGTTCATCCGGAGGCGGCCGTCCCGGGCCCGGCGGCGGTTCTTCTTCCAGTTCGAATTCCGTTTCGGCAAAAGGCATCAAGTTCGACGGGAACCTTTATTTCGCGGGAGCGGCAGTGACCGTGCGGAGCAGGTCCCATGAGGCAATTGAATCCAAGGGGACGATGGACATTACCGGCGGCACCGTATTCGGATACTCGACTGCAGATGATGCAATCAACAGTGCAAGCCACATGACCATTTCAGGAGGTCGGGTCTATGCGGTCAGTACCGCCAATGACGGGATGGATGCCAATGGGAACCTTTATATCAAGGGCGGCGTTGTCTATGCGATGGGAGCGAACAGCCCGGAAGTGGCTATCGATGCGAACACCGAAGGAGGTTACAAACTCTATGTCCAAGGGGGTACAATTATTGCATTCGGTTCCCTGGAGTCTGGGACCTCTTTCTCACAAGGGAATGTTTCGGCTTCCTTTACCCGGGGCTCGAACTATGCGCTTTATGACGGGAATACCCTCCTGATGGCGTTCAAGGCTCCCTCCAGCGGTTCAACTTCGGTGATGAACCTGTCTCACCCGACACTGAAGAGCGGAACCTCCTATACCCTTAAGTCAGGAGTTACCCTGACGGGCGGGACTTCGTATTTTGATGGATATTATTTTGACAATCCGACTGTCAGCGGCGGATCTTCCACTTCGCTCAAGGCGTCGGCTTCTTCCGGAAGCGGCGGTGGAGGATGGGGCCCCGGCGGCAGATAGAAACCTGAAAAACCTGTTCAGTCATGAAAAGAATACTTCTAATGGCAGCGTCGCTGCTTCTGCTGGTTCCGGCCGTCCGGGCCCAGGATACTCCGAAGATCAACAAAAAGAATCTGGTGATCAAGGAGTGGAATACGGACGTGAATTCCAATACCAAGGTCTTGGACCATGTGACGACATACAACTCTGACGGGAAGAAAATAGAAGAAATCGAATACAGTGGCCGGAAGCAGAAATGGCGCAAGCGCTATGAATACGGTGCCGACGGGAAAGTTTCGAAAGAGTTGTTGTACGATGAATTCAACAAACTGGTCAATTATAAGAAATTCGAGTATAACGAATTCGGACGGAAAAAGACTCAGTATACCTATAATCCGAAAGGGAAGTTGGTGACAGTCAAAGTATTTGAATATAAAACCGAAGATGCGTAGTTGTCCCGGACCCATATCTGAAATGCTGGATGCCATCCCCCCGATCTCTCTCGGGGAGATGGACTCCATCCGGCTGATGAACAGGACGGACACGAAGTTCATGACGGAGCAGGAGACGCTTGTCCGTATTCTTTCGGACGCCTCCAGGTGCGGTTACAGGGCATTGGTCGCCGACGGGATGAATCTGTCTCCGTACAACTCTCTCTACTATGATACGGCGGACCTTAAAATGTTCATGGACCACCATAACCGCCGCCTCGTCCGGGAGAAGGTCAGGACAAGGGTCTATCTCTCTTCCGGAGCAACGTTCCTTGAGGTCAAACATAAAAACAACAAGGGGCGGACCCGGAAGAAAAGGATGGCCATTGCACCGGAATTGTTCGGTGACTTCCGCGAAGACGCCGGGGCGGTGGCTTATCTGGAGAGCCATTCATCCTATCCGGCCGCCGGAATTGCTCCTGCCCTCGAAACGGCGTTTGACAGGATTACCCTTGTCAATGCCGCCAAGACCGAACGCCTGACGATTGATATGAACCTTAGGTTCAAAAATGTCCGGACAGGCCGCGAGGCGAATCTCGGAGATGGGGTCATTATCGAACTCAAGCAGGACGGAAGAGCAGAGAGCCAGATGAAGCGAATCCTTCTCGACTGCCGGGTCAAACCCCTTCGAATCAGCAAATACTGTATCGGGACGACCCTGACCGATCCGGGAGCCAAAGCCAACCGTTTTAAAGAAAAAATCAGAAAAATCCAGAAGATCATCCACACTAACATTACCGTACTATGATAAAGATACTTGCCCTTTTCCTTTCCGGCCTCTTGGCCTTCCAACCGCTCCAAGCGGATCTTTCTGCGCTTGGTGATTATGATCTCAGTGACGAGAACGTGTTCGACGTGCAGACAATTACTGAGGCAACGATGACCACGTCCCAGAGTATAACAGAACTGGCGATCCGCTTCGGGCTGAACCTGCTGGTCTGCTGGATTCTCGTGCAGTTTTTCTATTACCGGAAAAGCCGCCGCCGTGACTATTATTTTACCTTCATGGTCTTTTCCACGGCGATGCTCATGCTCCTGTATATTATGGGGAATGTCGAGATCGGGGTCGGCCTGACGCTGGGACTGTTCGCCATCTTCGGGGTGATCAGGTATCGGACCGAAACGGTACCGATCCGGGAGATGACCTATCTTTTCGTAATCATCGCGCTTGCTGCGATGAACGGTCTGGCGCCCGTCTACCGGCTTGTCGGAAGCGTAACGGACAATCCGCATTATATACTGCCCGCCGGTAATATTGCCGTTTTGGTAATCTCCAACCTGCTTGTCATCTGCCTGATCTGGATACTTGAAGACGAGAGGCTTCTCAAGCATACGTCTGCGAAACTGGTCCTCTATGACCGGATCGAACTGATTGTCCCGGAGCGCCGGGCAGAGCTCGTCGCCGATCTGGAAAAGCGGGTCGGCGTCCAGATTGACAACTTGGAGATCGGCCACGTTGATTTTCTCCGGGATGCCGCCTATATCAAGGTATATTATACACTGGACAAGGGGCAGAGCGCCACGATTGACCAACTGACCAAAGCCAAAGACTTCGTAGAACAGTAGCGTTATGAGAAAGATCGGTTATCTTATCGCGGCGGCGGTTCTGCTATTCCCGCCGGTCGCGAGGGCGCAGCAGGAGACGGTCGATGTCGGAGATGATGTCCGCGGCCGCCTCAGTGTCGAAGTGGACAAGAAACTCGTCCGGGGCCTTCATGTCTTTGCTGAGGGAGAGCTCCGCGCCTATGATAATTTTTCTACATTCAAGCGCTATGCGGGCACCTTGGGAATGAGCTATAAGGTCAATTCCTATCTGAAGACCGGTGTCAGTTATACCTTCTTCAATCAGGTAAACAATGATGGAGAGTGGGTTCCGCGTCATAGGATGAATGTCGATCTGATCGGCTCTCTCCGGCCGGGACTCTGGCATATTTCCCTGCGGGAAAGGGTCCAGATAACCAACAAAACAGGGTATCTCAATCCCTATCAGGAAGTCCGTAACCTCGTTGCGCTGCGCTCCCGCCTGAAGGTCTCCTATAACGGTTTTGTCCGGTTCGAGCCGTATGCATTTGTCGAGATCAGGACTCTCCTGAATGATCCCCGTTGTTCTGCGACGTACGTAACCTCGACGGGAGCGTATTCGGATTATAAGTTTCTCGGATACAATGATATCTACCTGAACCGGGTCAGGAGTGCGCTGGGGATGGAATGGAAACTGTCGAGACAGCATGCATTCGATTTCTTCCTCTTCGGTGACTGGTGCCGGGAGAAGGATATCGATACGAACAAGGAGGGAACGAAACTGAAGTCCCTCACTTGGGAGAAAGGGTTCAATACAACGCTCGGCGTTTCCTACAAGTTCTCATTCTGATATTTTTGTTATCTTTGTGCTCGCAAAGTGCAAAGACTAATAACTATGACACTCAGAAGTATTTCTCATCTTGTCTCCGTTTGCCTGATGGCAGGCCTTATCCATTCTTGCGGAGAGAAAGTACCGGCTCAGACCCAGATCCATGTCCAGTCTATCACCGTCAGCCCTACCGAGTTGACTTTGCAGGATCAGACGAAGGGTACCGTTACCGCAACGGTCCTGCCCGAGAATGCTACGGATAAAACGGTCCTCTGGTCTTCTGCAAATACCGGAGTTGCAACGGTTGAGAACGGTATCGTAACCCCCGTGGCGCCGGGTACGACGGATATCATTGCAAAAACCGCCGATCTGGGACTCGTCTCAAAATGCAAGGTTACCGTTACGTCTTCCGCACCGCAGGAAAAGGCGTGGCCTCTCCGGCTGATGACCTTCAATATCCTCCAGGGTGGGAAAGCCGACGGATCGACGGATACGGCGGGACATGAGTGGGACGCCGTCCGGAAAACGCCCTGTCTCAACATGTTGAAAGAGATCAATCCGGATATCATCCTGCTTCAGGAGTGCCGGCGCGAGCAGCTCAAGTTCCTGAAAGCCAATCTGGCCGGATATAATTACTTCTCCTATGCCAAGGACGGAGTCCTGGCTTCAGGCTATTCGGACGGAGACGCGACCAATGACGCTTCTTTCAAGAACGGTGGCCAGCGAAACGTCATCCTTCTCCGAAGTTCCATGTTTGAAATGAAGGAGTGGGGTCGCTTCTGGCTCTCGGAAAACCCTTCGGCTCCATCCAAGGGCTTCGGGACTTCCGGGCAGAAGATTACACTCTGGATGAAAGTCCGTCACCTGGCGGGCGGTTTTGATTTCTATCTTTTCAATACGCATTTTATCCCCCAGAGTTATGGAAATGCCGTGACGCCTGTCGTTGATGTGATTACTCCCTGCGCCGAGGTGAATGTCAAACAGATGAAACAGATTCTGGGTGACAAGACTGTTTCCGGAAAGGGGAATGATCCGACGATCGTTTTCTTCGCCGGGGATCTGAACAGCAGCAATACCAGCGCCAGGATGGCCTCCGTCAATGATTATCTCTATCGTGCAGGGGATCTGGCCGAGAAAAAGGATGAGTCCAAGACCTTCAACGGTTTCCGTGCAGACCGCTCGACATGGACCCTGATCGATCATATTTATTACAAGAACGCCGTTCCGAAAGTCTATAAAGTCGTCAACGAGGAGACCTACGGGACCCAGTTCCTGTCCGATCATTTCCCGGTCTACTGCGATTTCGAGATCAATCGGTAAGATCTTCCCTGGTAATTCCTCGGGAGGCGAGACAGGCGGCGAGACGTTTCCGGATTTGATCCGGACGGGTCCCTCTCCAGGGAGAAACGGCCAGAAAACGGGGCGGAACGGAAGCTGCGAAACGGTCGATCTTCAAGTCGGGACGAAGCCTTTCAAGCAGATCGGCGAGCAGTTCGATATACGTATCTAAATCCGGGAGAAGGAATTCTTCCGGATTTTTTTCATATTCAAGGGCCATTGCCGTCCCTTTCAGAATCTGCAGTTGGTGCAGTTTGATGCCGCTAAGGGGGAGAGCATTGATCAGCTCGCATTCGGCGAGGAGCATATTCCGCGTTTCCCCCGGAAGACCGAGTATGAAATGGGCCCGGGCATCGATCCCCCTTTCAGCGCTGAGCCGTACCGCATGCCGCGCGTCGGCAAAGGTATGGCCCCGATGGACCCTTTCCAGCGTCTTGTCGTAGCAGGACTCGATTCCGAATTCGAGGACGACGGATCCCGGAAGGGAAGCGATCATGTCCAGTTTTTCCTCATCGACACAGTCGGGCCGAGTCCCAATGACAAGCCCGGATACAGCCGGGTGGGAGAGGGCTTCCCCGTATTTTCTCCGGAGATTGTCTATGGGTCCATATGTGTTCGAAAAGGATTGGAAATAAGCAAGGTAGCCGTCTGATTTACGTCCTCTCGCCAGGTGGAAAGCAATCCCTTCGTCAATCTGCTCCCGGATGGATTTCCCCGGATGGCTGTAGGAAGGATGGAAGGCGGCGTTATCGCAGAAAGTACATCCGCCGAACCCGAGTGTCCCGTCCCGGTTCGGGCAGGTAAAGCCGGCATCGATGACAAGCCGCTGCATACGATCCGTTTTGCCTTTGTTTGAGTCCATACGGCTGCGAGGGTGGCGAATTATTCTCCGGGAATCGTAAAGAAGATTCTCTCCGATTCAACCCTCTTGTATCCATTGGTCCCAAAAGCCTTGAATCCATATTGAATTCCGGGCGAAAGGCCTTCCCACACATAGGACATGCGTCCTTCTCCGGGCGTCACTTCTATCGTGGTTTCTCTCCAGGTATGGAGACGCCCGGCTGGGTCGAAACTGATATTGTCCAAAAGGATGAACCCGGATTGGGTAACGAATTCAGTCTGGGAAATGTCGGCGGTCAGAATAACGGAATTGCCGCTGATGTTGAAATGGGCAGAAGAAATTTCAGGAACGGGAACGGCGGGTGTTCCGAAAGACTGTTCTTCCGTCATGAAAGTTTCCCCTCTGACTGTATAAAAGACTTTGAACCGATAGCCTTTCTCAGGTTTTAGATCGGGGATTTCTGTTTCTATCCGGTTATTCACCGGAGTGATCGTAATGACATTCCATTCGACGGGCATATACTCCCTGAACATGAAACCGCAAGGGGTATAATCCACGTCTGCCTCGAATGAGGCGGATAATTTTGCAGAGAAGTAGGACGGCACTGCCTCCTGACCCGTCACCGTTACCCTATATGGTGGCGGAAGCGTTTTAAACCGCATGGAATAGGTATTCCCGATGGCTCCCTTATTGGAATAGATGATGTGGAATTCATAAAAAGTCTCCGGAATCAGGTTTGTCATCGTGCAGACATACTCGTCCCCTTCTTTCGTAGTTTTGCTCTGGGACGTATTATACGCACCGCCGGTCCCTTCGATATAGCAGCCTGCGATGTAACTCCGTAGGTACTCTTCATCCAGGAAGCGGAACCGTGCCATGGCATCGTAGGCCCCGGGCTCAATCTTCAGGTCCACGACCTTCGGCATCGGATAAGGATCGGTGTCGAAGGAATAGGGCGGTGAGGTCCATTCCGATTTTGCCGTCGACCAGGATACGGAATACCGGTATCTGACGTTCGGCCGGAGTGAATCAAAAGTAGCCGTCAGCGTATTTCCTGAAATCGTGGCGGTTTTCCTGATCGATCCCTCTCCCGGCGGATTGATGCTGAATGATGCCCGTTTGATATTCTCCGCACGGAGGAATTTTGCTTCCAGCGTGACGGTAAAAGCCGAAGGCGTTGCATTGAGGGCAATCAGTTCGGGAACGGTCGCTACCGGCTTTTTAGTGCAGCATGGAACAGACACGGCCAAAAGCAGCGCCAGCAGGAATGTATGATTACTTCTCAAAAGCATGGCTGTGACCGTTTAGGAGAGCTTTTTGAGCAGGTTCGGATATTCTCTGTTTCGTCAAAGATATAAAAAAATCGAGAGAGTAAATATAATTTATTATTTTTGTGCTAATTGCTATAACCGTTTAAATATCATTCTATCTATGTTCCGCAATGCTTTTTTTGTTGCCGTCGCTTTGCTGGGGGCGGTCGCTTGTTCTTCAAATCCGGCATGCATGATCAAAGGCACAGTAGAGCCCCAGACGGATAGTGTGTGGCTGGTAGACATGGCGGGGAATCGTCTGGACGCCTGTGACGTACAAGATGGCTCTTTTACATTGTCATGCGAAAGAGATCCGCAGAAGAGTGTTTCCGTTTTAACCAGTCTGGGCGGCGACCCGGTTTCCCTGATTCCGGACAGTAAGGAAATCTCCGTGACAGTGGAAAACGGAAAGGCCGTGGTCAGCGGCAGTCCGCTTTCAGAAGAATTGCAGGAATTCCAGCAGTGGATGATGAACCATTTTATGAGTTATAATGAAAAGGCGATGGGGCTTAGGAAGAGTGGGGACGAGGCAGGTGCCTCGGCCCTTATGGAAGAGATGTACAAGACCATGACTGATCGTTGTAAAGAGATGTACCTGAATCATTTGCAAGACCCGATAGGGGTTCAGGCCATGACGATGCTCCGCTTCGATATCCCAGATGAAGAATTCATTCGCTTATATGAGATGGGAGGGGAATGCATTCACGCCGATGCCATGATAGCCGGAAGATATGAATCCCTGACAGCGGATATGGGAAAGGTCATTCAGTTGGATCCGGCCGGCGGGATGATTGGTGAATCGACAGGGAATTGGAACACTTTTATAGGCAAGGGGAACTATGTCCTGGTCGATTTCTGGGCTTCATGGTGCGGCCCATGCCGGGAGGAGACGCCGTTTGTCATCAAAGCTTATAATGACTATAAAGACAAGGGACTTGTGGTCATTGGTATTCCGGTGCAGGATAAACTGGAGGCAACGAAGAAGGCTATGAAGGATTTGGGCATTCATTATCCCCAGCTATTGGACCCGAAAGGAACCCTGGCGGAGAAATATGGAGTAACCGGCATACCGCATCTCTTCCTCTTCGGCCCCGACGGTGAGTTGGTAAAAGAAGGCATGCGCGGGGAAGGAATCAATGCCGCACTGAAACCAATATTTCAAAAATAATCACTATTGTTAGAGACGCATTAAGAAACATTTTATTATAAATGCCGGATAACGGATTGAACCGGCGACTGTTATTTATAATCAAGGAATAAGATACATGAAAAGCTCTGCCCAGGAAGAAACTTGGGGGGATGGGGAATAACGGCCCTTCGCTCGGATTAATGGCTACAGAAATATGATAACTAGTATCCCAAAAATGGGGAGATTGTCTTTTATTCTGGCCGGATTGCTTGCCTGCGTGTCAGCCTCCGCCCAGGGGCTCGTATTAAGGTATGACAAACCCGCCACGCGCTTTGAGGAGGCTCTGCCGATTGGCAACGGACATCTTGGGGCTACGGTTTATGGCGGCATAGTGGATGACCTTATCTGGCTCAACGAAGGTTCTTTATGGGGTGGATGCGCTAATCCTGACAACAACCCTGTCCCAACCGGAGGTCCTCAGCTCCTTGCTGAAGTTCGGGCCTTGCTTGAGAAAGAGGAGTGGAAAGCGGCCGAGGAAAAGGTCAAAGGACTTCAAGGGAAATACGTCAATTCATATCTCCCGATGGGGTCGCTTCATATCCGCCAAATCTTTGACAAAGAAGGCCTCGTCTTTGATTATTCCGGAAAGAATGCGGCTCTCCCACAGAGCAAGGCCAGCGTAATCGGAAATTACCTCCGCACCCTGGACCTTGACAACGCCGTGACCACAACCAAATTTGTGGCCGATGGTGTTGAATATTCAAGGGAGATATTTGTATCGCACCCGGACAGGGTCATGGTGATGCGGCTGACTTCCTCCGAGAAAGGAAAGCTTGAGTTCGATCTCGACGGAGCCACGATGTGGGACAGCAGTTCCGTGGAAAGCGTATCTTCGAATGAATATGTCGTCAAAGGGCAGGTCGGTTATTACCAGAGCACGAAGTGGCAGGAGCCGTTCTCCCAGTGGCAGGTGGGGCCTAACGGAGAGAGGGGCATGCGCTACCAGTTCCGGGTCAAGGTCGTTAAGTGCGACGGACGGGTTTACACCGGTCCGTGCCTCCATGTCTCCGATGCCTCTGATGTTTTGATCCTTGTTTCCGCCGCTACAAGTTTCAATGGCTTTGATAAGCGCCCTGACACCGAGGGGCGTGACGAGAACGCTCTGGCGGCATCGTTTATAGAGAGAGCCGAGAAGAAGGGTTACAAGGAGCTCTTGAACGCCCATATCGCTGACTACCAGAAGCTTTTCGGCTCAGTTAAACTGACGTTGGGTTCTGCTGATATGGCCGGACAGCCGCTCACCACGGATAAACGTCTTGAGGCTTACGCAGCCGGAGCTGAGGATCTGTATCTTGAGACGCTGTACTTCCAGTTCGGCCGCTACCTCCTGATCTCTTCCTCGAGGGAAGACAGCGAAGTCCCCTGCAACCTTCAGGGACTCTGGTGCAAGGACCGCCACCCGGCATGGGGAAGCGACCTCCACACCAATATCAATATCCAGATGAACTACTGGCCAGCTGAGCCTTTAGGGCTGAGTCAGAGTGCTTTGCCACTTATCGAGTTCATAAAGAATTGTTCCGTCGCGGGTGCTGAGATAGTAAAGAATATGTACGGAATGAAAGGCTGGACCGTCCACCACAACAGCGACATCTGGGCTGCTGCCAATCCTGTTGGAGACAAAACCGGAAGCCCTTCCTGGGCCAATTACGTGATGGCAGGACCCTGGCTCTGCACCCATCTTTACGAGCATTATCTTTTCACAGAAGATAAGGCTTATCTGGCCGGGACCGCATATCCCCTGCTCAAAGGCTCCGCGGAGTTCCTGATGGACTGGCTGATCGAAAAAGAAGGGAAATATATCACGTCTCCTTCCACTTCTCCGGAGAACACCTTCATCGACGAGAACGGCAACCGAGGCAAGGTCACGATCGGCTCGGCGATGGATCTGGAGATCTGCTGGGAATTATTCACCGACGTTATCGAGGCCAGCGAGGCTCTCGGGGTCGATCCGGAGCTTAGGAAGAAATGGAAGCATTACCGCGACAATCTGTATCCCCTGCAGATCGGAGCTGCCGGTAACCTGGTGGAATGGTACAAGGACTGGAAAGACGTTGAGCCCGAACACAGGCATGTCTCCCATCTTTTCGGCCTCCATCCTGGCCATGAAATATCACCTTTCACAACTCCGGATCTCGCCAAGGCCGCCGTCAAGACCCTTGAGAGAAGAGGAGACGGAGGTACCGGCTGGAGCAAGGCCTGGAAGATCTGCTTCTGGTCAAGGCTTCTCGACGGAAACCACGCCCATAAGATGTACAGGGAGCTTCTCAGCAAGTCCACACTTCCAAATCTTTGGGACACCCATCCGCCATTCCAGATTGATGGTAATTTCGGAAGCATCGCCGGTATCGGGGAGATGCTTCTCCAGAGCCAAAACGGTGAGATTCACTTGCTCCCGGCACTGCCATCGGCTTGGGCCGAAGGATCAGTGGAAGGTCTGCGGGCCCGGGGCGCCGTCACTGTTGACATAAATTGGGTCGGCGGCAAACTTAGTTCCGCCACCCTGAACTACTCCCCTGTCATTCAAGGCAAAGCGAAGAACTTCACGATCCGCATCTCTGTCCCTGTCAAGGTCAAAGGCGCCAGCGCCAGATCGAAGAGGTCTGGGAACTATTATCTGACAAAGATTTCCATAAAACCAGGGAAAGACTGCGTCCTGACAGTGAAGTAAGTCTGCAAGGACTATCTCGGCGACAGCCCCGATAATGACGGGGGACTGGACTCCGAAACGGTCCATCGGGATATTCATGAATCCTCCGAGGCGGATGGCCCGGGAATCGTCTTGCAGAGTGTATATCCCTTCCTTCGGATTGGCAAGCCTTGCCAAAATTTGGAGAAAAGCAAAAAAACAAGAAAAAATTTGGTTTATAAAATAAACTACTTTATATTTGCATCGGTGTTACTCTCCAACCGGTGCGCAACGGCGGCGGGGTACCCAATGGTTATCATAAAAAATGAAAGAAATGGAAAACAATCTCACAGCAGAAAACAGCCTCCGCCTTATTGCGGAGACAATCGATCGCAGTCGTCGCACGATTGCCAGGAACTCCGGCAGACCGCTCATCCTCTGGGGTGTGCTGGTAGCGGTAACAGCCACGGTCATCTGGGCTCTATGGAGCAAGACCGGAAGCGCGGCATGGAATTTCCTTTGGTTTGCCATGTCGGCCATCGGTGCCGTGTGTATGCATTTGTTGATGCGCAGCAGCGAAAAAGTCCCGGAAACGGAAGTCAGCCGCATGCTTGGGAAAATCTGGATGTGGTTCGGCCTTTTCTCCACAGGTTTCTTCGCCCTTGTCTGGGCCGCTTGGGGCATCCGTTGCGCCATCGGCATTGAAGGACCACTGAGCGTTGACCTGACACTGATCATCGTGCTTCTGATGGGCCTTTGCGGTACGCTCTCGGGGGCTGTGCTCAAATTCAAGCCGATAACCGTCTCTTCGGTAGTAGCGACAACCCTGTCGGTGCTTTTCCTGATGGTTATGCCCTCCGGCTCCCCCTTGCGCATCCTCTCTTTTGTGATCCTGGGCATTTTCGCCCTGGTCGTTCCCGGTGTCATCCTCCAGAACCAGACAAAGCGCTGAGCCATGCCAGAAAACGGAAAACAGTTCAAACCCCTTGATCCCTTGCTCCATTCGGAACTGCGGCTGGCGGTAATGTCTATCCTGCTCGAAGTGGACAGCGCGGACTTCGTGTATCTTAAAGCGGAGACCGGAGCGACGTCGGGCAACCTGAGTGTCCAGATAGACAAACTGCAGCATGCCGGGTATATCGAGGTGACGAAGGGATTCAAAGGGAAAATGCCGCAGACAGTCTGCAGCATTACGGATTGCGGGCGTGACGCCTTCGCTGCATATGTTGACGCACTCCGCAGTTACATCCCCGGAAGATAATCGGCCAGCCGGGCCTTCCAGCACCTGAATGGGCACCTTCTGTTCACCAAACAACCCAACCTGTCGATATTTGCAGAAAATTCACTATCTTTGCACCGAATTAATTCACAAAAGATATGAATCTGAGAGACATCAAAAAAGACATCGAGTACGTAGTCGGAGCTTTTGTGGACGATTGCGCTCTCTTCCTTACTGTGCATCCCGGAAAGAATGCAGATGCGATTACGGATCTGGTTGATGAGGCCGTTGATCTTTACAATGATCTTCGGGACAAGGTCGGTGCTGCCAAAGGAGGCGGGAAGGCCGTTTACAATGCAATCCGCAAAGAGCTTCTCGAAAAGACGGATGGCCTTTATGACCGGCTCAGCGAAGCCGTTAAGGAAGCTGTCGCACAGTAAAAAGTTTTTTCAGGAAAGTATGGGGGATGACCGAAGGGCCGTTCCCCTTTTCCGTATCGGGAGCGAGTTGTTTTTTCAGAAGGAAAAAGACGGGAAAATCCGCCAATTATTATTACCTTTGCAAAATTATATCAGTCGAGGCTATGAAGATCAATTACAATCGTGTTATTCCGGAGGCCCTGACCTTCGATGATGTCCTGCTTGTCCCCGCCCATTCGGATGTCCTGCCCCGCGAGGTGGATGTTACGGCCAGATTTACCCGCGACATAACGCTGCGGGTCCCCGTCGTCTCTTCGGCCATGGATACCGTTACCGAATCGGCAATGGCGATTGAAATGGCCCGTTCCGGCGGTATCGGAGTGATCCACAAGAACATGTCTGCCGACCAGCAGAGCGAGGAAGTGCGGAAAGTTAAGGCGCAGAGCCTGCTTGTTGCCGCGGCGGTCGGGGTCAATGCGACGACGATGGACCGGATTGCGATGTTGATCGCTGCCGGAGCTGATGCAATCGTCATTGATACGGCCCATGGCCATTCCGAGGGTGTTCTCCGGGTAATCCGGAAGGCATGCGAATCTTTCCCCGATATCCAGATCGTCGCCGGCAATGTCGCGACCGCGGAAGGAGCCAAAGCGCTGGCGGATGCCGGTGTCAGTGCCGTCAAGGTCGGTATCGGACCGGGCTCTATCTGTACGACCCGCATTATTGCCGGTATCGGGATGCCTCAGCTGACGGCTGTCATGCTGGCAGCGGAAGGTCTTGAGGGAACGGGAGTTCCGATCATCGCTGATGGCGGAATACGCTATTCCGGTGATATAACGAAGGCCCTCGCGGCCGGAGCCGATACGATTATGGCTGGTTCTCTCTTTGCCGGAACGGATGAAACCCCGGGCGAGACGGTGATCGTAGACGGACGGCGTTTCAAGACCTATCGGGGCATGGGTTCCCTGGACGCGATGGAACAGGGATCCAAAGACCGTTATTTCCAGGATAAGGAGACGGATGCCCGGAAACTGGTTCCGGAGGGAATTGTCTCGACCGTTCCGTGCAAGGGCCCGGTCGCGGATGTGATCTATCAGCTTGTCGGAGGTCTCCGTGCCGGAATGGGATACTGCGGAGCGCGGAATATCGCCGCCCTGCGCGACGCCCAGTTCGTGCGCATTACCGCCGCCGGTATGCTTGAGGGCCATCCGCATGATGTCAAGATCTCGAAAGACGCTCCGAACTATACCAAGCGATGAAACGCGCTGCTCTCCTGGCCTTCGTCTTGTCCTTGGCCATCTCCTGCAACTTCATGCAGAAGGTCAAGGATTCGGCATCGGAACTTTTCGGTGACGAGGTCGTTGCGAAGGTAGGGGACCGGAAACTGTATCGTTCCGAACTGGATGCGTATATCCCGGACGGCGTCTCGAAAGAGGACAGCTCAGCCCTGGCGATGCAGTTTATCAATACATGGGCGACGGATCTGGTCTTTCTGGACGTTGCCGAATCGGAACTTTCGAAGGAAGAAAAAGACGTGACCAAAGAGCTGGAGGAGTACCGGATTTCGCTCCTTAAGTACCGTTATGAGCAGCTCTATGTCAATTCGCGCCTCGATACCAATATTACCCAGACCGAAATCAGGGAGTACTACGAGACCCATCCTGATAAATTCATCCTGGATTCACCCCTCGTAAAAGTGAGGTTTATGCAGATCCCGGAGCATTCGTCGTCGCTGGATAAGATCAAGAAAAAAATGTCGTCGTCGAAGGTGGATGATGTCATTGAGGCGGATAGCCTCGCATTCAAATCTGCCCTCAAGTATGCCGACCGGTCGGAGGAATGGATGGATATCCTCGTCCTCTGCCGGGAGTTCGGAACCGATACCCAGACCCTTCTGGCCTCGATGCGGGGTGGGTTCATCCAGGTGCCGGACGGGCACGGAAACCTGTATGTCGCCTACGTGGTGGATATGGTCAGGGAAGGGAAGCGGGCACCGCTCGAGTATTGTACCGCCTCGGTGAAAGATATAATCCTCAGTGCAAGAAAACATGCACTTGTTACCGGTTTGGAACGGGACTTGCTGATGGATGCACGGAACCGGGACCGGTTTGTAATATATTAACATGCGAAGTATGAAAGCATTCGTTAAAGCGATGGCGGTTCTCGCCGCCCTCTGCTTACCATGGGCGGCAATGGCCCAGAAATACGCCAACGGGTTGATTGACAAGACTGTTGCTGTCATCGGCAACGAAGCGATTACTGTATCCCAGATCGAAGAGCAGGTCCAGATGATGCGTGCGCAGGGTATGTTGTCCGACCGCAACATGCGGTGTGAGATCCTGGAGCAGATGCTGGAGTCCAAGCTCTTTTTGATGCAGGCCAGGATCGACTCTCTGGAAGTCAATATGGATATGGTCAACGGGGAACTTACCCAGCGTGTCGATCAGATCCGGACATCCCTCGGTGGAGATGAAGAGGTAGAAAAGTATTTCGGGAAGCCGCTCTATAAGCTTCGTCAGGAGTGGATGGCAACCCTGCAGGATCAGAGCTTGACCCAGCAGGAGCAGTCGCAGGTCGCTTCGAATATTCCAGAGCTGACCCCGTTTGATGTAAAACAGTATCTGGATACGACGGCTGTCGAAGATCTTCCGATGGTCCCGATCAAGTATCAGCTCAGTCAGATTGCGATCTATCCGGACCGTGAGGCGGCGAATATGGCCGTCCGGGAGAAATTGCTTTCTATCCGGGAACGTATTATCAACGGAGAGAAATTCTCGACCCTCGCCCGGATCTATTCCGAAGACCCCGGCAGTGCCCGGAAAGGCGGAGAACTCGGTATGGCTTCGAAGTCAATTTTCTGGCCGGCGTTCTCCGATGCAGCGATGTCCCTTCGACCGGGGGTCATCTCCCAAATCGTCGAAACACCTGACGGTTTCCATATCATTGAGGTACTTGACAAGAAGGGGGATATGTTCAATGCCCGTCATATCTTGCTGAAGCCCCAGTATACCGACGAGGACCGTCAGAAAGCCTTCAAGACACTGGACAGTCTCCGGACGGAAATCCTGTCCGAGGCCGTTACCTTCCCGCTGGCTGCACGGTTCTATTCGCAGGATCCGTCTACCCGCACCAACGGCGGGCAGATGGCCGATCCGCAGAGCGGTTCTTCCTATTTCGAGATCGACCAGCTGAAGCCGCAGGATTATGCCGCAATCAAGGACCTGAAGGAAGGCGAGATCTCCGAGCCGGTAGAATCGCTTGACAATGAGGGCCGTAACGGAAATACCGTCTACAAGATCATCCGTGTTGACAAGATACTTCCGGCCCATACGGCAACTTTCGAAAACGACTATACCCAAATTCTTGCCCAGGTGAAGGGCCAGAAGCAGATCGAGGCGATTGATGCGTTTATTGACGGGAAAATCAAATCGACCTATATCGTTATCGATCCGCTCTTCGGGGAATGTGAGTTCAACCGGGCGGGGTGGAGAGATAAAATCAGAAAAGAAGACTGATGTTATTCCGAAGGCTTGCTGCTCTTCTGTCTGCGCTGACGATTCTCTGTCCTGCCCTTTCCGCTCAGGAAAAAAAGCTGGACAGCGATTCGCTTTTCTGGCTGATCAGCGCACGCTCGGCAAGTCTGCTGGAAGAAGGGGGACAGAATATCCGAAAGGTTATCGGCCCGGCCCGTTTTTTCCATAATAACACCTACCTGCTCTGTGATACGGCCCTTTGGAATGTTTCGTCCAATATTATCTATGCCAATGGCAATGTGCAGATTATCCAGGACCGGACAGTCCTCTCCAGCGCGACTCTCGAGTATGTAATCGATGAAGATCTCGCTAAATTCCGGGGCGATCTTGTTCAGCTCGAGGACAAGGATAAGAATACCCTCCGGACCCGTTATCTGGACTATAATACGAAAGACAGTGTCGCGGTCTTCCAGAACGGAGCATCCATGCGGGACAAGGACGGCCAGCTGATAGAAAGCCGGTTCGGCTCTTATGACTCGAAAGAAAAGAGCTTCACGTTCATGGACAATGTGAACATGTTCACAGACTCGATCTTTATCAAGACATCCCGCCTGGAGTATAAATCGGACCAGAACAAGGCCTATTTCGGGTATGGAACCGATGCCTGGGAACATGAGAATATGCTTTCTGCTAACGATGGTTGGTATGACCGCGGACAGGAGCTTTTCTTCTTCCGGAAAAATGTCCATATCCAGACGAAGAACAATGAAGGCTGGAGCGACAGCCTGTATTTCAACCGTGTAACGCAGGATGTCGAAATGCTCGGAGACGCGGAGGTCATGGACACGACTCGGAACGTATATGCCCTGGCCGGGAGGCTGGTCTATACGGATTCCTTGTCGCGGATCCGGATGACCCGGGACCCGGCCGTCATGTCTGTCAGCGACAATAATGGCGTTCGGGATACCCTTTATTTTGGTGCCGACACCTTGATTTACCGGTCCATTCCACGCTGCGATGTCGATTCCCTTTCGCTCGCCGAATCCGCCAAGCGGGTTGCGAATGTAGGGACGGATGCCGTTGCCGAGTATAGGCGCCGTGCGGCGGAAGAGGCCGCCAAGAAACTGGAGGAAGCCCAGAAAAAGAAAGAAGAGGCCAACCGGCCTCCTGAAAAAAAGAAAGAAAATGCCCCGCAGACCACGGCTTCTGGCGAAGATAGTTCCGGAGTAGAAGGGGAGGGAATACCGCCTGTAGCCGCTCCGGCAGATACGTTGCGGTCCCCGGCAGATACGCTGCCCCCTCCTTCAGATACCCTTAAAGTCCCTTCCGACACCTTGAAGGTCCCTTCCGATTCCTTGAAGGCCCCCTCTGATACCCTGAAGGCATCCTCCGATCCGATGATTCTTCCTGCGGATTCCTTGTCCGCCCCCCTGTCCGCTTCCCCGGATTCCCTGAAAGCATCAGCGGACTCGCTTGCGGCCAAACGCCCCGCTCCGCCGGCAGATTCGACCGGCATCGCTTTCCTTTGGGCCGTCAACAATGTCAAACTCTACCGTTCGGATATCCAGATGGCCTGTGATTCACTGGCCTATACGGATCTGGATTCCCTTGTCCGGATGTATCGGAATCCTCTTGTATTCAATGAGAACGGGACCCGGCAATATGCGGCGGACAGTCTCTATGTAACCATCGAAAATCAGGCGGTCAAGCGCGCGAACCTGCTGTCCAATGCTTTTATCGCGACACAGGAAGATACGCTGTATTATAACCAGATCCGGGGAGCAGAAGTCGTAGCATACTTTGATGACAAGAGAAACCTGGAACGGTTTGATGCACTGGGCGGAGCGACGGCTCTTTTCTTCCTGGAAGAGAACGGAACGTTGGCGACGGTCAACCGTGTCGAATCCAAGATGCTCTATGCCACCTTCCGCAACGCCAATATCAATCAGGTCTACTATTTCGACAATGCCAAGAACGATGCCTACCCGATCGTCCAACTGCCGAAAGACCAGTCGGTCCTGAAAGGATTTGAATGGACCCCGGAGAAACGGCCGAAAGGAAGGGAAGACGTCACCTCGCTCAACCCGAGAAAGAGTGAGCGCCTCGCTTATGAAGCCCGTCCGAAAGCGGATTTCCCCTTTACGGAGGATTATTTCCCGGGATATATCAAAAAGATCCATGACGAAATCGCCAAACGCGATACCCTTGCCGCCCGTCGCCAGCGGGAACGCCGTCAGCGGGAGGAAGAGATGGAGCGGCTGAAACGGGATTCGACGCTTTGGATTGCATCGGCCGATTCGCTTGCCCTTTCCGATTCCCTAGCGCGGCGGGATACGGTCGCATTGGATTCCTTATCTGTCGGGAAAGATTCTCTCGCCGTTGTTTCTGATTCGCTTGCCAAGCCGGTCGCAGCTCCCGCAGACACTTTGTCCACCGCTCCGAAAGAGATGACGGAAGCGGAGCGGAAGGCGTATGAAAAGCGCCGGAAGCAGGAACTGAAGGAGGCGAAGAAAAAAGCGCGGCAGGAGGCGCGGGAAGCCCGTTGGGCCAAGTCAGACGCCCAATATGAGGCCCGGCAGGAGGCTAAGCGCCAGAAGGCGCTCCAAAAAGAACGCGCCCGCAAGCTCAAAGAGCTTCGCAAGCGCGAGAAAAAGGCTGCCAAAGAAAAGAAACAGCTTGAAAAATATATCGAGCGCTATCGCAGACAGCAATCCCGGCGGGATCCCCTTCCCCCGGCATAACCGTTATACGGGGAAGGTTATTCTGCGTATAGACTGATGATGTTCAGGATGACGGCAGAGGCCGCTTCGATACTCTCGAGGGGAACGAATTCCATTTTCCCATGAAAATTCAGTCCGCCCGCGAAGATGTTCGGGCAGGGCAGGCCTTTGAAACTGAGGTTGGCGCCGTCTGTGCCTCCCCGGATCGGCTGGATCTTCGGTTTGATGCCGGCCATCTCGATTGCCTTGACGGCTTTCTCGATGATGTGGTAGTGCGGTTCGACCTGCTCTCTCATATTATAATATTGGTCGCGAACTTCGGCGGCAGCCGTTCCTTCGCCGTATTTCCCGTTGATGAAAGAAACCGCCTCGCCGATAATCTCTTTCTTCCGCTCAAATTTCGCGCGGTCATGGTCCCGGATGATATAGGAGAAGTCCGCGTCCTCGACCGTGCCCTTGAATTGGATGAGATGGAAGAATCCTTCGTATCCTTCCGTATACTCCGGACGCTGCTCGACGGGAAGCAGACCGTTCAGTTCCTGTCCGATCAGGATTGCGTTTTTCATTTTTCCCTTGGCGCTGCCAGGATGGACATTACGGCCCTGGATATGGATCTTGGCCGAAGCGGCGTTGAAGTTCTCGAATTCCAGTTCGCCGACCTCTCCGCCGTCCATCGTATAGGCATAGTCCGCGCCGAAGCGCTTGACGTCGAATTTGACGACACCGCGGCCGATCTCCTCGTCCGGGGTGAAGCCGATCCGGATCGGACCATGCTTGAATTCCGGATGGGCGACGATATATTGGACCGCGTCCATAATCTCGGCGACTCCGGCTTTGTCATCGGCGCCGAGAAGGGTCGTTCCGTCGGTCGTAATGAGAGTCTTCCCGATGTAGTGGAGCATTTCCGGAAATTCCTCCGGCCGGAGGGCCAGTCCGGGTACCCCTTTCAGTTCGATGGCGCTGCCGTCATAGTTCTTGATAATCTGCGGTTTGACATCCTTTCCGGAGGCGTCCGGAGCCGTGTCGACGTGGGCGATGAACCCGATGGCGGGAACATCCTTGTCGAGATTGGAGGGAATGGATCCCATGACATATCCGAATTCATCAAGGGTCGCCTCGACGCCCAGGGCGAGGAGCTCGTCCCGGAGCATCTTCAGCAGGGTCCATTGTTTCTCGGTAGAAGGCTGGGTCGCAGAGTTTTCATCGGATTGGGTATCCACTGCGACATATCTTAAAAAACGGTCAAGGATTTTTTCCATGGTATGAATTATTCTTTTTCTGCTTTCAGGGAACTGAGGATAATATAGGCGATAATGCCGATGAACGGAAGAAGGGCGACGGCCTGTCCCCAGGAGGCCTCCCACTCATAGAGGAACCAGTCGACCTTGGCGAATTTCAAGATCGCGCTGACAACGCCCATAAGGGCACCGCCCGCGATGAAACCGGAAGCGATAAGCGTGCCTTTCTCCTGGCGGGCATTGTTCAGGGCCGTGTCCTTGCTGCGGCTGCCGACGAACCAGGAAATCGCACCGCCGACAAGCAGCGGGAGGTTCAGGTCGATCGGGATGAACATGCCGAGGGCAAAAGGAAGGGCCGGGACCTTGCAGAGGGTCAGGACAATGGCGATCAGGGCACCGATCCCGTAGAGTAGCCATGGCGCACCGCCTCCGTTCATCATCGGTTCGATGACGGCGGCCATTGCGTTGGCCTGAGGGGCGACGAGGGCCTGGTCTCCGACAAAGCCGTAGGTCTTGTTGAGGATGAGCATTACACCGCAGACCGTAACGGCAGAGACAGCGACACCGAGGAATTTCCAGGTTTCCTGCTTACGGGGCGTCGTTCCGATCCAGTAACCGATCTTGAGATCCGTAATAAAGGATCCGGCGACGGAAAGGGCTGTGCAGACAACCCCGCCGATGATGGCCGAAGCGGCCATGCCGGCGCTGCCTTTCAGTCCGACGGCGACCAGGACGATAGAGGCCAGGATCAGGGTCATCAGGGTCATACCGCTGACGGGGTTGGACCCGACAATGGCGATGGCATTTGCCGCGACGGTCGTGAAGAGGAAGGAAATGACCGCGACGACGAGCAAGGCGACGAGCGCCTGCCAGATATTATTGACGACTCCTCCGAATCCGAAGAAGGCGAAGACGGCAAGGAGGGTAATGATAATCGCGGTAACGATGGTTTTCATCCGGATATCCTGCTCTGTACGGGGCTCATCGGCCGGTTCAGCGCTGCCTTTTCCGAATTCCTTGGCGGCCAGTCCGACGGCGGATTTAATAACGCCGAACGACTTGATGATGCCGATGATACCGGCGGTTGCGATACCGCCGATGCCGATATGACGCGCGTATTCCTTAAAGATTTGCTCCGGGGCCATTTCGCCCACGGTCATCGCCAGCCCGGTGTTCATCAGGTCGATGACCTGTCCGCCCCAGATCAGGTTGATCAGCGGAATGATGACGAGCCAGACGAGCAGGCTGCCGCAGCAGATGATGAATGCGTATTTCAGGCCGATGATATAACCCAGGCCCAGGACGGCCGCCCCGGTATTGAGTTTCAGGACAGCCTTGGCCTTGTCTGCGATGGTCTGGCCGATCCCGAGAACGGTCGTCGAGACGGTTTCGGACCATAGACCGAAAGTCGATACGATAAAATCATACAGACCGCCGATCAGACCGCTGACAAGCAGGGTTTTGGCTCCGGTTCCGCCACCCTCGCCGTTGACGAGGACCTGAGTCGTCGCCGTTGCTTCCGGGAAGGGGTATTTTCCATGCATCTCCTTGACGAAGTATTTGCGGAATGGAATCAGGAAGAGGATGCCGAGGATACCGCCGAGAAGGGACGACAGGACCATCTGCATGAAATCGACCTGCAACTCCGGATAAAGGAGATTCCCGGCTGCGTCGGTCTTGCTCTGGAGGATATAGATGGCCGGGAGGGTGAAGATCGCTCCTGCGACAACGGCTCCCGAGCAGCCGCCGATGGATTGGATGATGACATTCTGGGCCAGGGCGCTGTTTTTCTTGAGAGCACCGGATACGCCGACGGCGATGATGGCAATCGGGATGGCCGCTTCGAATACTTGTCCGACTTTCAGGCCGAGATAGGCTGCTGCCGCAGAGAAGAGAATGACCATCGCCAGGCCCATCAGGACCGAGTAGGGGGTTACTTCCGCATACTTTTTCTCCGGGGACAGAAGGGGTTGGTAGGTCTCGCCGGGACGCAGTTCCCTCTGCGCATTCTCCGGGAGGCTCATTTTCTGTTTTTCCATATTAGATTATTTTGGCTCTTACAAATATAGGAAAACATTTTCTTGGATAGCCGCTGAGAGCCGGGGAATCTAAAAAAATCAAAAAAAATTTAAAAAAAATTTGGAGGGTGAAAAATAATTGCTACCTTTGCAGTCCCGTTTGAAACAAGGGTGTCAAAACCGGAGTTTAAACGCAGATCATTGACAATACTGAGAGAAAAGAAAAGAGGTAAAGAAAAGCAAGATAGAAAGAAAAAGTCTGTAAGAGTATATGAGTTTTTTCGTAGAAATTAGGGACTACAATTTCAAATAGGCAAGATTCACAATGTGAATGTAAAAGTGTGAATTAAGAATGGTGAATTATGCACCAACTCTAAATTCCAAGATACTATTTGCTGCGGATTCTTAAAAGAAGAGGCGTGGCAAAGACAGAGAAAGGAAGAAAGAGCGAACGGAGGATGCCTAGGCTATCCGGAGGCGAGGAAGGACGTGGTAAGCTGCGAAAAGCCGCGGGGATTTGCA
>CADANY010000014.1 GCA_902789395.1 uncultured Bacteroidia bacterium
GACGGCTAAAATACCGAGTTGGCAAGCAGAGCGAAATCCCGACTTCTTCGCCCCCGGCGGAGCCATGGAGCGGAGTGCCCTATACCCCCGAATAAAAACTTCTTCCGGAAGAAGGAGTATCGGAGATTCTCCTGATTTCTTTGATAAGTATTTCCAAAATGATTATTTTTGTGAAGATGCTATGATTATGGAACTGAAACAATTCAAACTCGATCTCGCCAGGGAATTGGAAGAGGATATCCTTCCGTTCTGGATGCAGCGGATGACGGATCCCGCAGGTGGTTTTTACGGACGGATAGATGGAAACGGAAAGCTCATCGCCGGAGCGCCGAAGGGAGGAATCCTGAATGCCAGGATCTTATGGACCTTTGCCTCCGCCGCCCGTCTTTTCGGGAAAGAACCCTATTTCAAGACCGCCGACCGGGCTTTCCGGGAGATCCGGGACCGTTTCCAGGATCCCGAATACGGAGGCATCTACTGGAGTCTCGACTCCGCAGGCAATCCTTTGGATACGAAAAAACAGTTCTACGCCATTGCGTTCGCTATCTATGCGCTCGCCGAATATTTCAGGGCGTGTGGCAACCGCGAAGCGCTGGATCTTGCGGTCAGGCTCTGGTGCAGCATCGAGGATCATAGCTTCGATCCGGCCAGGGGAGGGTATCTGGAAGCGGCGACCCGTGAATGGGCTCCTATCGCCGATATGCGTCTTTCCGAGAAGGACCGCAATGACGCAAAGACGATGAATACGCACCTCCATATACTTGAAGGCTATACGGGCCTCTACAGGGTATGGAAGGACCGCACCCTGGGAGGGCAGCTGGAAGGACTGATCCGGATCTTTCTCGATCGGATCATCCGGACGGACGGCCACCTCGGTCTTTTCTTCGACGAGGATTGGACTCCGACTTCGGAGATGGTCTCCTATGGCCACGATATAGAGGCGTCATGGCTTCTTTGTGAGGCGGCGGAAGTGCTTGGAAACAAGGATCTTATAGATGAAGTCCGGAATGCCGCCGTCCGCCTTTCCGGAGCGGCTTTGGAAGGATACCGGAAGGACGGGTCCATGATCTATGAGTCCGATCCCGTTACCGGCCATACTGATACGGACCGGCATTGGTGGGTCCAGGCAGAGACCGTCGTCGGGTGCCTCAACCGTGCCCGCATCTCGGGTGAGAGTGAGTGGGCGGAGCGGGCTTTCCGGACGTGGGATTTCATCCGGACCCATCTGCTTGCACCGGACGGGGAGTGGTACTGGAGTGTCCGTGAGGATGGACGCCCGAATCTCGTTGACGACAGGGCCGGGTTCTGGAAGTGTCCTTATCATAACGGACGGATGTGTATGGAAATTATTGATAATTATTGATATGCCATGAAAAGATTGCTGATTCTCCTGACTGCCCTGTTGACGGCTGTCGGAGTTTTCGCTCAGAGCCGTATTGAGGAAGGTACCGTCGAAAGCCGGATTCTCGGCGCGTCCAAAGAATACCGGGTTTACCTTCCGGACGGGTATGACGCCAATCCGGACCAGTTTTATCCTGTCCTCTATCTCCTGCACGGAGCGGGTGGAACCTGCGATTCCTGGGCGAAGGGGTATAACATGAGGACAATCACGGACTGGCGTATCAGTTCCGGTTTTTGTCTCCCGATGATCATTATCATGCCGGATGCCAGCGGAACGGCTCCCAATCACCGCGGCGAGCGGATGGGCTATTATAATTATGAGGACTGGCGTTATGAGGACTTCTTCTTCCAGGAGTTCATCCCGGAAGTCGAGAAGCGCTATCGGATCTACGGTGACCGGGATCACCGGGCCATAGCCGGCCTTTCCATGGGCGGGGACGGAACGATTTTTTATGCCATGCAGCGACCGGATCTCTTCTCTTCGGCTTGTCCGCTGAGCGCCCGGGTGGAAGGTGTCCCTGCCCGGTTTACCCGGGACAAGACGATGCAGCCCTTCCTTCGTCTGATGGCCAAGAATGATATGGTCAAAGATCTTCGCGAGGCTTCCCCCGAGAAACAGAAAGAAATCGCATCCGTTCGCTGGTACATTGATGTCGGTGACGACGATTATCTGTTCGACGGCAATGCGCATCTCTATCTTCTTATGCGCAAGCTTCAATTCCCTGATGCTAATTTCCGGGTCCGGGAAGGAACCCATCATCAGGTATACTGGCGCACAGCGCTTCCGGAGGTCCTCACCTTTGTTTCCATCGGTTTTTCCGGCAACTAAACTCTATCTGGATTATGAAAAGAATTATCTCTCTCTTTCTTCTTCTTGCCATAGCGGGCGTCTCCCTGAAGGGACAGAGCCGCATTGAGAATGGAACCATGGACAGCCGGATCCTCGGCGCTTCCAAGGAATACCGGGTCTACCTCCCGGACGGGTACGATACCCATCCGGATCAGTATTATCCCGTCCTGTATCTGCTCCATGGAGCAGGCGGATCATGCGATACATGGCCCGTCAATTATAATATGAAAACAATTACGGACTGGCGGATCAAATCCGGTTTCTGCCTTCCGATGATCATTATCATGCCGGACGCCAGCGGGACGGCACCCAACCACCGCGGCCCCCACATGGGCTATTTCAACTATGACGACTGGCGCTACCAGGATTTCTTTTTCGAAGAGTTCATTCCGACCGTTGAAAAAAGATACAGAATCCGTGCGGAGCGGTCCTCGAGGGCCATCGCCGGTCTTTCCATGGGCGGTGGCGGCACGACGATCTTTGCGATGGAGCACCCGGAATTCTTCTCTTCCGCCTGTCCGCTGAGCGGACGGATCGACGGCATCCCGGAGTACAAGGACGAGACCCGGACCCCGCAGGCCTATATTGATCAGATACTGGCCCATGATATGGTCCGCTACCTTCGTGAAGCCTCTCCGGAGAAGCAGAAAGCCATTGCCGGCGTGCGTTGGTATATAGACGTCGGAGACGATGATTATCTGTTTGAGGGCAGTGCCCATCTGTTCCTTCTGATGCGGGAGCTGAAATTCCCTCATGCCAACTTCCGTGTCCGGGAGGGAACGCACCAGCAGGAATACTGGCGTACCGCGCTTCCGGAAGTCCTTACTTTCGTTTCCATCGGCTTTGCCGGAAACTAAATGGAGAAAACCGGGCATAGACTGATCCTGATGGTTGTATTCATTCTGATGAATGCAATGCTCTGCGCAGCCCAAAATACCGTCAGGCTGACCGGAACCATTCTTGAGAACGATACTTCGCTGCCCCTTCTACAGGCTGCCGTCCAGCTCCTTTCTCCCAAAGACAGTTCGACGGTCGCAGGGTCCATGACCGACAACGACGGCCGGTTTTCTTTCAGAGTGGCCCCCGGAGACTATGTCGTAAAGATTTCCAGCCTGGGCTTCATTCCCCAGTACATCGACCTCCACCTGACGAAAGCCATAGACGGAACCGAGCTCGACGTCATCCGGCTCGCTCCCGACAATGAACTCCTTGAGGAAGCCGTTGTGCGTGCGAAGACTCCGATCGTGACGGTCTCCGCTGATACCCTTGTCTATAATCCGGAAGCATTCCGATTGGAGGATGACGCCATGCTGGAAGACCTTCTCAGAAAGATCCCGGGGCTGGAGATCCACGGGGAAACCGTTCTGCTCCATGGAAGGCCGATTTCCGAGCTCCTGGTCAACGGAGAGCGGTTCTTCTCGGGAAATCTGCGGGCTGGACTTCAAAGCCTTTCTGCGGATATGGTGGAAAAAATCAACGCCTATCAGCGGGAGTCCGACTTCACCCGGCTTACCGGCGTCGATGACGGCGAAGAAGTACCCGTACTGGATATAAAGATCAAAAAGAACGCGCTCAATGGGTGGAAGGGGACGGTCAACTCCGGGTACGGAACCTCTTCCCGTTATACCGGTAGGATCAATGCCAATCATATCGACAAAAAGAAGCGGAATACCGTCCTAGCCAGCATCCGGAATACAAGTGACCCGATCTCCCTCAATAACGCCAGCCGAAATCAGCTGGGCGGCGGAGCCGGAGGAGACAACAACAGGGGAGAAGCCGGTTATACCTTCGCGCTCAGGGAGGAAAAAGTCAAGCTGGAAGGTAATCTGTACTACAGCGGAAATCATAAAAGGCTGCTTTCCGATACGCAGGCCGAGCATATCGTTTCGAGCGGGAGCTATTATACATCCTCCGACGCCCTGAATCTTTCCAACAGCCATACGCCGAAAGGGGGACTCAGTATGGAATGGAAAATCAATCCGAAGACAACGCTCATCCTCAAGCCTTCGTTCAGCGCGACTCTTTCGGATACGTATACCGATTCGGAGGGGGGAAACTTCGCCTCCGATCCCGCGGCAGCCGCCGACTCGGCAGCCCTTCGCTCCATCACGAAAACCACCACCGACAATGAGCAGCACCAATTCAGCCGCAGGCTGAACTACTCCCTTTATGCCCAGATTGTCCGTCGCTTTGAAAAAAAGGGCAGAACCTTCTCTCTGTCATTCTACAGTACGGGAACGTATACCGGTACCGACCAGGGGTCCGACTACAGGACCCGCTATTACCGGATTGCATCCAATCCCGATTCCCTTCTCAGGCGGGACCAATATATCCACTCCCGCTCATCCGCAAACCGCTGGTATGCCAGTTTTTCCTATAATGAACCCCTGGGGAAAAAAATCTCTTTCCAAACTATCATCCTGCCTGATTACCGCCGCAGCCATACCGTCAGGAACGTGTATGACCTGGTTGCGGCCGACCCGGGATGGAGCGTGACAAATAGCCCCTCCAGAAGGAATTATCTCTCCTCTCTCCCTGAGAATTACCCCTATTCACGGCTGGATGCCATCAGTTCGGACGGCCTGTACCAATTCTACATGCTCTCCATAACGACGAGTCTGAGATATGTCTATAAAAAAGTCCGCTTCACCTCCGGCCTCATCACCCGCCCCCAATGGACCCGACTGTCCTATCCCGAGGAGGGTGAAATCCAGGTAACGAAAGTTTCCCTCTGCACTTTCGCCCCTTATATCAACCTGACCTATTCTCCTAAGAAATCGAATAAACTCTCCTTCCTCTATAAGACGACCTCGGGAATCCCTTCCGTTTACGACCTCCTTCCCGTATCCAGCGGAACCAACCCCCTGTATGTGCATGAGGGAAATCCGAATCTGAGACCATCCCTCACCCATACGGTCAACTTATCCTTCAATAAGTCCAACATAAAGAAACAGAACAGTCTGATAATCAATTCGGGACTTACGGCGATCAAGGATGCAGTCAGTAATTCTACCATCTATGATCCCGAGACGGGCGGGCGGAGCGTCACTCCCAGGAATATCGACGGCAGATGGACATTGACCGCCTCCCTCGTATACAACAAGACCTTCGGGGACGGGACCTTTTCAATCAGCGAACACGTAAGCGGGAACTATAACAACAATGTCGCCTATCTTTATAACAGCAAACTCAAGGCGGATGAGATCAACGTCGCCAACCGATTCATGCTCAAGCAGTCGTTCGACTGCAACTTCCGCCGCGACTGGCTGGAACTGACCCTTAACCTCTCAGGCGACCGGACAGATGAGCGCTCGCGGCTCCGGCCGGAAATGAACCAGCAACCCTACACGCTCCGGGCGGGACTTTCCTCCCAGATCGCTTTCCCCTGGGACATGCGCCTCACGACTACCTTCTATACCATTTTCCAGCGCGGTTATACCATCACCTCTTTCAACCGGAATTATTTCGTGCTGAACGCGACCCTCTCACAGACACTCATCAAAAAGAAACTTACCCTCCGTATCGAAGGGAGGGATCTCCTGCGTCAACTGCCCAGCATGACCCGGAACTTTTCTTCAGACAGAAGGGCCGTCACAACATACAACGGGGTCAACAGCTTTGTCATCGCCCGTCTGGTATACCAATTCTCCCGCTAACTCCTTATATCTCATACAACCTGGCCGTGGCCGAGGCGATCCGGCTGTCAGAGACGGCTTTGATTGTGATGGACGGAGCGGTCTTGTACATCCGGAGACCGAACCATTCGGCCCCGATTTCATCGCGGGTGAGGGGATACTCCCTTCCGTTGAGGGTGACAAGGATTTCGCCCTGGAATTCTACACCGAGAACCATGGCGGCAAATTCTTTTTCGGAAGGCTGCCAGGTCAGTTCTTCACCGGCCTTCAAGGATACCTTCTTCTGTTTCCATGTATCATACGGCTTACGGCCTTCGGTCTGGCTCCAGAAGAAATCGGAAAGCTCGATCGTAACCCCGTCCCGGAGTGCCCGCTGCTCGTGCGGAGTCTTGAAAATGGATGCCTGGACTTCGAAACTGGCGTCCTTGACGGCATCGATATAGGCTTTATCGAGCATCTTGTATTTCATCGTGCTCATCCCGCACCGTCCTCCGATCGCATTGAGCCTGCTGATTGTATTCTCTGCCGTGTCTTCGCCCGGATCCAGGAGGATCAGGACATCGGACCAGGACCGGGTATCCCGGAAGAGAGAATCTCCGGCGCTGCAGAAAGCAATCCACTGGTTTCCGAGGATTTCCTGGGCCAGGCGGTAAGATTCTCCGATGGTGCTGTGGAGCATCGGGATGATTCCCTCCTCCTTGCAGGCAAGCAGTTCTTCTTCAAGGGTCGGAATCGGAAGCCGCAGCGACGGGTCGGTCGAAGCCAGGACATATTTCGTCCGGAGCTCATCGAAAGTCGTTTCCGTCACCTTGACCGGTTCCGGAATTTCGGCGTATCCCTCAGAAAGCCGCATGGTACGGTTGATGGTTTTGTCGTGCATGATAACCATGACACTGTCCAAGGTATATTTGACATCACACTCGATGGCCGGATAGCCGAATCGACGCGCCATCCGGACTCCGGCAGGGCAGTTTTCATTGATATAGAACTCATCACCTTCCTTGAGCCAGCATCCGCGGTGGGCGACAGCCATCACCTCGGGGAAACTTTCTTTGTTTTCAGAGTTGCAACCGGCAACCATCAGTGCCAGGGCTGCGAAAAGGATCCAGTACTTTTTCATATGATAGTCTATTTGGTTTTGATCAGCCAGCCTTTTTTCAAGGCAAACAAAAGAATCGCCGCTCCGGACAGGACGCAGGCCAGGGTGAACCAGCCGCCTTGCCCGTTCACGAAGAGGACAGGGGAGAGGGTGACGAGGGCAATCTCGACGGGAGCGATGTAGAGATAGGCCATCGCATAATCATCCAGGCACCGGCTTTCCCCCTCCGGATCCGTAATCCGAAGGAGTGCGATTCCCATCGCCATGGTCCCGGTAAACCAGCCCCAGGTAAAGACTGATTTCTCGAACCATGCGCTGGTATGGATCCGTCTCCCGATGAAGAAGACGTAAAACATCGTACAAATGAGTCCGACAGTCAGCAGGATCAGCAGCGGAACGATGAAGCGTGCGACGACCTGGAGTTTGATCGAGGCGACGCCGAAGGCGACGAGATAGTCGGTGAATGCTCCGCTGAGATGTCCCATAATCGGCTTCGAGAGATACTCATCCGCCCGGACTTTCCGGAGAATTCCCCGTACCAGGATGCCCGCGATGAATGCGCAGCTGAAAACGGGGAGCATCAGCACCGGCCAGATGGCCGATACCGCCTTTGACAGGCCGTAACCCAGCAGGGCGATAACCGCGATGATCCCGAAGTTAAAGGTCATTGAATCCAGGGAGATGGCCGAGAAGGAGGCCATTCCCATGCTGGAGCGGCGCTCCTTCGGGAGAATCCCCGTCCGGAGTTCTTCCGGGAGGTCCGAGAATTTCGAGAGATAGCGGGTATGTCCATGTCCCGCCCCCCAGCTGATCAGCCACATGCCGATGACGACGGAAGCCACGATCCCTACAGTGGCCGCGGTCATGGCCAGGGATTGCATTTCTTCGATCCCGTATTTGGAAAAGGCTTCCCCGATAGCTGCAGCCGTCCCGTGTCCGCCGCAGAAACCGGCCGGCATGGCAAGTCCAAAAGCGTTGTCTACCGGCCAGAAGGCACGGAGAATAAAGAGACCGACCGCCGCACCGAGCCCCCATTGCAGCAGCATGCCTGCTTGTGAGTAAGCCCACATCCTGCCGATCGCCTCTCCGCCACCGGCCTTCTTCTCGGAAGTGAGGGGAAGCGTAGCGAATACCAGGGCGATCAGGATGCCGGCATAGGTGCTGAGATTGCCGGAAAGGGGCAGCCATCCCAGTACTTCCGGCCCCAGGATAAGTCCAGTGAATCCTGCCAGCAGACTGGGAGGAATGAAAAGCCGCTGGATCCAACGCACTTTGGCGCGGAGGATCTTCCCGACAAGCAGGAGTATCGATAGGATGCCGACATCGACAAGGAGGGTCCAGGGAGTAAACATGGGAAAGTATATTTAGCTGATAAACAGGAGTTCCCGATATTTCGGAAGAGGCCAGATCTTATTGTCTACAACCTCTTCAAGCAGGTCGATCGGCCGGCGGAGGTCGTCGAACAGCAGCGCAATTTCCTGGTATGCGACAGCGCGGGTGTATGCGTCTTCGATCTTTTCAGCGGAAACGGCTGCATCCCGCAAGGCCCCGGCTTTCCGGTAGACCTCGGCAACGGAATCCGTAATGGTGCGGATCAGCGAGAGTTCCGCGGAACATTCGTCAGCGGATCCGAATACGCTCTTATGGCGCTCCACTTCTTCCAGAAGCCGCTCCTTGTAAGTCAGGGCGGCAGGGATAATGTGGTTGATCGCCATCCGGACCATCACGCTGCTTTCGATCTGGATTTTCTTCGAGTAAGTTTCCCATTTAACCTCATTACGCGCTTCAAGTTCTTTCTCGGAGAATACGCCGGTTCCGGTAAACATCCGGACGCTTTCCGGCCGGGTAAACTGTTTGAACATTTCCGGAACGCTCGTTTCCGTGTCGAGGCCGCGGCGGGCCGCTTCTTCTTTCCATGCGTCCGTATATCCGTTCCCTTCAAAGCAAATGACATCAATAATCTCTGCGATGATGGGCTTGAGCGTATCCATAATGGCGATATCGGTCGTCTTTCCGGCTGATAATTCTTTATCGACAGCCGCTTTGAAATCCTTGAGCTGTTCGGCTACGGCTGCGTTAAGGGTAATCATCGCACCGGCGCAGTTGGCAGGAGAGCCTACCGCACGGAATTCGAAACGGTTTCCCGTAAAAGCGAACGGGGAAGTGCGGTTCCGGTCCGTATTGTCGATGAATATTTCCGGAATCTCGACGAGACCGACGCTCTGGCCTTTTTTTCCGGCGATTTCGATCGGAGTACCGGAGGGGAGTTCGACGAGTTTCCGGAGAACGGCCGTCATGGTCCTTCCGAGGAAAGCGGATACAATGGCCGGCGGCGCTTCGTTGGCTCCGAGACGGTGGGCGTTCGTCGCACTGGCGATAGAGGCCTTCAAAAGTCCGTTGTGCCGCTGCACGGCGGCAAGTACATTGACGAAGAAGGTGACGAACTGCAGATTCCCCATCGCATCTTTGCCCGGAGCGAGGAGCTGGACGCCGGTATCGGTCCCTAACGACCAGTTGTTATGTTTGCCGGAGCCATTGATCCCGGCAAAGGGCTTCTCATGGAACAGAACGACGAACCCATGTTTCCGGGCGATCTTGTCCATCAGATTCATGATGATCTGGTTCTGGTCATTCGAGAGATTGGTCTCTCCGTAGATGGGCGCCAGTTCGAACTGGTTGGGCGCGACTTCGTTATGACGCGTCTTAAGGGGAATGCCGAGGCGGTGTGCTGCAATCTCGAGATCCCGCATAAAAGCGGCTACCCGGGACGGAATCGCTCCGAAATAGTGGTCATCGAGTTGCTGGCTTTTTGAGGATATATGTCCGAAAAGAGTCCTTCCGGTTATCATCAGGTCGGTACGGGCGGCATAGAGAGCCTCATCGACCAGGAAATATTCCTGCTCCCATCCGAGATAGGAGAAGACTTTGCTGACGGATGGGTCAAAAAGCCGGCAGATCGGAAGGGCTGCTTCGGTAACAGCTTTCAGGGCTTTCTTGAGGGGGGTCTTATAATCAAGCGCTTCGCCGGTATAGGAGATGAATACCGTCGGAATGCAGAGCGTATCGTCCTGGATGAAAACAGGGGATGTCGGGTCCCATGCCGTATATCCCCGGGCCTCGAAAGTAGCCCGGATCCCGCCGCTCGGGAATGAAGAAGCATCCGGCTCCTGCTGGGCAAGCGCCTTTCCGTCGAAGGTCTCGATCACTCCGCCTTTTCCGTCATAGTCGATCAGGGCGTCATGCTTTTCGGCGGTACCTTCCGTCAGAGGCTGGAACCAGTGGCATACATGGGTCACATGGTGCTCCATGGCCCATTCTTTCATCCCTTCGGCAACACCGTCGGCCGTCTTCCGGTCGAGGGGCTTCCCGCCTTCAATGCATTCCAAAAGAGACTTCAGTGTGCTGGAATCCAGATACTTGTGCATCTTCTTCCGGTCGAATACAAGTTCTCCGAAATATTCGGAGATCTTCTTCTCCGGGCGCTCGGCCGGAACGGCTTTCTTGCCGAACGACTCTTTGACCAGGTCAAATCTTTCGATACTCATAAGATACCTTTTATTTGTTCGTTATATACATACGATAAAGGCCGGCTCGCGCGGAACCGGCCTTACATCTTACAATATTGATACATTTTGTCTATCGTGCCATACGGCCGGAATCATGGCACGCCGCATCCGCCTGCTCCTGCTGGAGCCGGCGCTGGGACTGCTGCTGATTGATAGAGTAGATCATAAGGCCATTATTCCGTAAGCCGGATTCAAAGTTAATGAAAAAATTTTTCAATACAATTATTTTTAGGAAGAGTTTTTTTCTGCTGGCCTGTGACTGATGCGTGATTTTTGGAATATCTGTATTAAGTGACCGGTTGAACTTGGATGGTTTTTCTATTCTTTTAGATAATCTTGGAAAGAATGCCCACGGTTGCTATCTTTGCAAAAAGATTTAAGATAATGAAAGAGAATGTAAAGAGAGCGACCTTGTGCGTTCAGGCGGGATGGGAGCCGAAGAACGGTGAGCCCCGGGTTCTCCCCATCTACCAAAGTACTACATTTAAATATGATGATACTGAGCAGATGGCAGACCTTTTCGACCTGAAGGCGGAAGGCTATTTCTACACCCGGCTCCAGAATCCGACAAATGACGCTGTAGCCAAAAAGATCGCGGCCCTTGAAGGAGGTGTCGGAGCGATGCTGACCTCCAGCGGACAGGCGGCCAATTTCTATGCGGTTTTCAATATCTGCCAGGCGGGCGATCATATCGTTACCTCCAACGAAATCTACGGCGGAACCTATAATCTATTCGGCGTGACCCTCAAAAAACTCGGGATCGACTGCACTTTTATCAACCAGGATGCCACCGAGGAAGAGATTGGGCGGGCTTTCCGTCCCAACACCAAGGCTCTTTTCGGAGAAACGATATCCAATCCGGGCTGCCGGGTCCTCGATATTGAGAAATTCGCCCGGATCGCCCATGCCCACGGAGTTCCGCTCATCGTAGACAACACGTTCCCGACTCCGATCAATTGCCGTCCGTTTGAATGGGGAGCCGATATCGTGACCCATTCGACGACCAAATATATGGACGGGCACGCTACCCAGGTCGGCGGTTGTGTCGTGGACAGCGGCCATTTTGACTGGGAGGCCCATGCCGACAAGTTCCCCGGCCTGACGACTCCGGACGAATCCTACCATGGACTGACCTATACGAAGGCCTTCGGGAAACTGGCCTACATGACCAAATTGGTCGCCCAACTGATGCGGGACCTCGGGTCCATCCCCTCTCCCCATAACGCTTTCCTGCTCAATCTGGGCCTGGAGACTCTCCATCTGAGAATCCCGTGCCACTGTGCCAATGCATTGACGATCGCGCGGTTCCTGCAGGACGACCCTCGAGTCGCATGGGTCCGCTACAGCGGCCTTCCGGAAGATAAGGACCATGCCCTGGCAGAGAAGTACCTTCCTGACGGATCCTGCGGCGTAATGGCTTTCGGCCTGAAAGGCGACCGGCAGACGGCGATCCGGTTTATGGATTCATTGAAACTGATCAGCATCGTGACGCACGTCGCGGATGCCCGCAGCTGTGTCCTCCATCCGGCGAGCCATACCCACCGGCAACTTTCGGACGAGCAGCTTCGGGAAGCCGGGGTGGCACCCGATCTGATCCGCCTCTCCGTCGGGATCGAAGATGTCGAGGATTTGATAGATGATCTCCGCCAGGCGCTTGATAAAATATAAGATCCGGTCATGAAAGTTTCCGACATGCTTTCTTCAGGCGGAAGGGCCTTTCCTTCGCTCGAGATCGTACCGCCACCTAAAGGGATGACGCGGAAGGAACTCGTCGAGGGCATCCGTCCGTTCATGGAATTCAATCCCCGCTATATCAATGTAACCTGCCATAGGGACCATTATGAATACAGGCAGCAGCCGGACGGCAGCTACACCCGCCGGCTCGTCAGGCGCCGGATCAGTGAGACGGCCGTTTGCGGAGCGATCCAGTCGGAATTCAAGGTCGAAGTCGTTCCGCATCTGATCTGTGGTGGCTCTACGGCGGAAGAGATTGAAAGTCAACTGTATGATTTCCGCTTCATGGGAATCGGCAATGTGCTTGCCCTCCGTGGGGACAGCCTGGAAGGGGAGAAGCGTTTTGTCCCGACTCCCGGTGGGTATGCCCATGCGGACGAACTGGTCCGTGCCATCCGTTCCTTCGAGCGGGAGGCAGGTCCCGGGGACAGTTTCTGCATCGGAGTCGGAGGCTATCCGGAGAAACATTTCGAATCGCCGAATCCCGAGACAGACCTTCAGAATCTGAAAAAGAAAGTCGATGCCGGAGCAGACTATATCATTACGCAGATGTTTTTCGACAACCGGGTCTACTACGACTTCGTCTCGCGTTGCCGCGCCGCGGGAATCACCGTCCCGGTCATCCCCGGTCTCAAGCCGCTTTCTTCGCCCCGTCAGGTAGCACTCCTTCCCGAAACCTTCTCGATCGATATTCCGGTGGAACTGACCTCCGGAATAACCGCCCGGCCGGAGTTCGCCTATGAAATAGGCCGGGAGTGGTGCCTCTCGCAGTGCAGGGATCTGCTGGCCCACGGAGTTCCCGCCATCCATTTCTTTACGATGGGCCGCCCCGATAATATCCTGGATATCCTGCGTGCTTGCTTCTGATGGACCGGTTTAGAGAGTGGATCAAAGACAGGATTCTGGTCCTGGATGGTGCGATGGGAACCCAATTGCAGGCTCATGGCCTATCCGGGAACAGCGAGGCTTTCAATCTGAGCGATCCGGAGATTGTCCTTGGAATCCATCGTGCTTATATTGAGGCTGGTGCCGATATCATCGAAACCAATTCTTTCAGTGCCAATCGTCTTTCTCAGGAAGAATACGGGATGGGCGGGAAAGCCCGGGAGATGGCGCTTGCCGCTGCCCGGATCGCCAGGAAGGCGGCAGACGGGGCGTCCCGGAAGGTATGGGTCGCCGGGAGTGTCGGCCCGACCGGCAAGTCCCTTACCCTTCCGCAGCGGCTTGACGACCCGGCCTTCCGCCCCTGTGATTTCGACGGAATGGCAGCCGTCTACAGGGAGCAGATCGGAGCGCTGATAGAAGGGGGTGTCGATCTTATCCTTCTGGAAACTTGTTTCGACGCCCTTAATGCAAAAGCGGCCATCTACGCCCTCGGCGAGTTCCCCGATACGCCCGTAATCATTTCCGTTTCATCTGCAGACCGGAGCGGAAGAACCCTGACAGGACAGACGCTGGAGGCGTTTTATGCTTCTGTCCGCCATGCCCGTCCGGTCGCCTTCGGGCTTAATTGCTCACTTGGCGCGGCGGAGATGGTCCCGCTTTTGGAAGATGTGGCTTCCTGGTGTGACTGCCCGGTCAGCTGCTATCCCAATGCCGGTTTGCCGAATGAGATGGGAGAATATGACCAGTCACCATCCGAGATGGCGGAAGCGGTCCGCCTGATGGCGGAGAAAGGACTCGTCAATATCGTAGGGGGGTGCTGCGGCACGACGCCCGCCCATATCCGGGCTCTCGCGGATGCCGTCAAGGGAATAACGCCCCGACCGCTTCCCGAGGCGGACCGCCGCCTCCATGTCAGTGGCCTCGAAGCCGTGACGGTAGACAGGGAGAAGAATCTTTTTATGAACATCGGGGAGCGGACGAATGTGGCGGGTTCCCGGAAATTTGCCCGCCTGATCGCTTCCGGTGCGTATGACGAGGCGCTCGGAGTTGCTGCCGGACAGATAGAAGGGGGGGCGTCCGTGATCGATGTCAACATGGATGACGCCATGCTTGAACCGGCGGCCCAGATGCAGGCATTTCTCCGGTATATCGCCGGAGATCCCGCCGTGGCTCGTGCCGCCCTTATGATCGATTCTTCCCACTGGGGCGCAGTCCTTACAGGGCTGAAAAATGCTCAGGGAAAATGCATTGTCAATTCGATCTCGCTCAAAGAAGGTGAGGAAGTCTTTCTTGCCCATGCCAGGGAACTGCGCCGGCTGGGAGCTGCAGCTGTCGTGATGGCTTTCGACGAGGAAGGCCAGGCTACAACGTACGACCGGAAGATCCGGATCTGCGAGAGGGCTTACCGCCTGCTGACGGAGGAGGCTGGATTCGTCCCCTCCGATATCATATTTGATGTCAATGTGCTTTCCGTCGGTACCGGACTTCCCGAACACCGGCGCTATGCCGTAGATTTTATCGAAGCCGTCCGGTGGATAAAGAAGAATCTGCCCGGAGCGCTGACTTCCGGCGGCGTCTCAAATCTTTCTTTCGCCTTCCGGGGCAACAATCCGGTCCGCGAAGCCATGCATGCTGTTTTCCTCTATCATGCCATCGGCGCCGGTCTCGATATGGGAATCGTCAATCCCGGCATGCTCCAGGTCTATGACGATATTGAACCGGATCTTCTCCGAAAAGTTGAGGATGTGATCTTGGACCGGGATTCTGGGGCGGTTGAAAGGTTGATCGAAAAGGCGGAGAAAACGGCAGGCGTTACTTTAGAAGAAAAGGCAGAATATTCTGAAAAACAGGATATTCCAGTCAAGGATAGATTGATCAGGGCTCTTTTGGCAGGCGGATCATCCACACTCCGGGAAGACCTGCTGGAGGCGCTGGAGGAGGGAACGACGGCCGTCGGTTTGATCGAGGGACCGCTGATGGAAGGCATGGCCCGGGTCGGAGAGCGATTCGGGGCCGGAAAGATGTTTCTCCCTCAGGTAGTCAAATCCGCCAAGGTCATGCGGGATGCCGTTGCCATCCTCCAGCCGTATCTGGAAGATAAAGCCGCTCACGGGGGGACGCGGAAACCGCTTATCCTGCTGGCAACGGTCAAGGGAGACGTCCATGATATCGGGAAAAATATCCTTGCTATCGTGCTGCAGTGCAATGGTTTCGAGGTGCTCGATCTCGGCGTGATGGTCCCGAAGGAAAAGATTCTGGAAGAAGCCCTTTCTGTCGGGGCCGACCTGATTGGCGTGAGCGGACTGATTTCTCCCTCCCTTCGTCAGATGGAGGACCTCTGCCGTGAGATGGCGCAACGGGGACTTCAGACACCGCTCCTTGTCGGCGGGGCTACGACTTCCGCCCTGCATACGGCAGTCAAGCTGGCCCCGCTCTATGACCATGTCTTCTATGGCTCCGACGCATCCGCCAGTGCCGTACTTGCCGGCAGGCTCATTTCCGACCGGCTCCATACGGAAGAAACGGAACATCTTTCCCAGCAGAAACTTAGGGATGCTTATCTGAAGGCTTCGGAGAGCCGGCCCATCTTCGTGCGGAGGGCAGATCCTTTCCCGGAGGAATCCTATCTGCGTGGTAAATTTTTCGAAGATTATCCTCTTCGGGAGCTCTCTGTCTCCGAGATCCTTCCTTTCTTTGACTGGCGTCTTTTCGACACGATATGGGGACTGAAGTCCGGAGCAGCGGAGCAAGAGCGGGCCCGTCTGCAGGAAGATGCCCGGAAGGTACTTGCCGGGATGGTCTCAGGAGGCTGCCGGATTACCCTCTGTACGCGGTTCGATGCCTGTCATGCGGAAGAGGACGAGATCGTATCGGCAACGTGGCGCCTGCCGATGCTCCGACAGGAAGAGGGGAGCGGCCGGTCCCTGGCTGATTATGTAGCCCCCCAGTCCTATGGGTTCGACTCGCCTGCAGGACTGTTTGCGATCAGTGTCCACAGAGCCCATCGCCGCGGGATCTGCGACTGTGAGGCCTGCGCAACGGATTATCAGCCGATGCTGGAACGGTCGGTCCGGCTGACGCTGGCCGAAGCGGCATCGGCCTGGTTGGATGAGAGCCTCAGGAAAATGCTTCCGGAAGGATCTCCCGTCCGGATTATCAAGCCGGCAGCCGGTTATGCTTCCTGTCCGGATCATTCCCTCAAACGGGATATCCTGGACCTTCTTCCTTGCGGGGAGGCGCTTGGAATCCGCCTGACGGAGTCCTGTGCGATGATCCCCGATGCCAGCATCTGCGGCCTGGTATTCGCCCATCCCGAGGCCGCCTATCCGGAAATCCGCCATCTTTCCCGGCCGGCAATTGACAGGTATGCCAGCCGCAGAGGTCTCTCTGAAGCGGAAAAAACACTGTTTCTGGGCGGTCTGCTCTAAATATGAAGGCGAAGGGCTTCCAGATAGAAGTGGCTTCGCTGTTCAGGGAGGATGGGAAAGCGGATGATCCGCGAATCCGGCGAAAGTCCGTCGTCCAGGTTGCAGACATACAGATTGCTCACCTCCGACAGGTAAAGCCGGTTATATCGGATATCCTGGAATTTCTGGAGGTCCATTACGTACCGGAGCGTTTTCCGGACTTTCTCATCTGTCAGGTCATCCTTGCAAAAAACATAAAGGCCGAGCCGGTCGAACGTGCCGTAGAATCCGTTCCCGGCCTTCGAAACTTTGCTTTGGAGAATCCGTTTCAGGGGAAGTGCCATGGACCAGTAGGGCAGTTCCCTGATTCCGATGTAGCGGCCTTCCTGAAGGCCGAACCCATATCCGTTTTCGACAATCCGGGCCATCTCGTCCTCTTCGTCGTCGTTGCGGGGACGGATGCCGGACATCTCCTTCAGGAGGGACGCTGCCGCTTCCTTGTTCTGTTCCATGGCGCGGGTCACCTCGATCCCGATCGATTTCCGGTCAGGAGACTGCAAGTCCGGCCGGTCCCGGTTTTCCAGATCTACGAAACTGCTTCCCAGGATTTCCGAAAGGGAAATCTTGGCATACTGTTCGAAAAAACAGGTCCCGTATTTCCGGAAGGCCGCCATGGGTCAGGATCTACAGGGATGCGCCGAAATCTTCGCGGAACATCTTGGTGAGGTCTTCCTGCCAGTATCCGATTTCTTTCATCCGTCCGAAGAAGAAACGGAGGACCTTCGGTTCTTCGACCCACTCCAGGCCGCCGATGAGATTTCTGTTGTCGTAGAGCCACTTGACGCGGTCTGCGCAGTATTTGATCTGGGAAAGGGTAAATACGCGGCGGGGCAGAGCCAGTCGTAGGAGTTCCAGCTCGGCATAGCGCTCGGTTCCGTCGGGTTCCCGCTGTTCGCTGACGGTTCCCCGTTCCATGCCCCGGATGCCGCCTGCGATATAAAGGGCAGCACCGACGGCTGCGGCGGGATACTGGTTGTGCGGAATGTCGGGGACGATCTCGGAGCAGTTGAGGTGGGCTCCGAGTCCGCCGGCCGGCTTGATGACCGGAACGCCGTAGCGGTCGAGTTCGTCAACGAGGTACGCGATGAATTCCGGTCCCTGGCTGATATACTCCATGTCGAGGGATTCGAGAAGGCCGACGGCCATCGCTTCCATCGAACGGACTTCCATGCCGCCGTACGTGAGGAATCCTTCAAAGAGGGGCACGTACTCCATCATTTCGTCCGTAAACTTCTTGTCGTGAGCCGTGATGATGCCGCCGCGGGAGAAACCGAGTTTGCGGGCGGAGAAGTAGATGATATCCATCCGGTCTGCCAGTACATGGTAGATCTCTTTGGTGGTCATGAATTTGCAGCGGGGCTCCCGGGTCTTCATGAAGTAGACGTTGTCCTGCAGGAGGGAGGCGTCGAGGACGCTCTTGATGCCGAATTCGTGGCAGATGTCGGTGACGGCAAGCATATTCTCCAGCGAGACCGGCTGGCCTCCGATAAGGTTCGTCCCGGCTTCGACGCGGACGAAGGCAATCTTTTCAGGACCGAGTTCCTTGATGGTCTTCCGGAGCGCTTTCAGGTCGAAATTGCCCTTGAACGGGTCGTCTGTCTGCGGGATGAGGCCCTTCTTGTCGACGAGTTCGATGACTTCGCCGCCGAGGCGTGTGATGTGGGCCTTGGTCGTTGTGAAATGGAAGTTCATCAGGGCATACATGCCCGGCTTGACATAAGCCTCAGCAAGGATATTCTCGGCTGCACGGCCCTGGTGGGCGGGCAGGACGTTATCGGTACCGAAGACTTCTTTGACGGCAGCCTTGACACGGTTGAACGTTTCACTGCCGGCATAGGAGTCATCGGCGATGCTCATGGCAGCAACCTGCCGGTCGGACATTCCGTTGACGCCCGAGTCGGTAATCATATCGAGGTAGATATCCTTATTCTGTAGCAGGAACGTATTGTTTCCGGCTTCCTGAATTCTCTTAAGACGCTCCTCGACGGGAAGGAGGAACAATTTCTGCACGACACGCACCTTGTGCATCTCGAGGGGTACCTGGTTCTCAGGCTGGTAGAATTTAACTGCCATGGTCTTGTCCGTTATTATAACACGGCTAAGTTAGGCAATTATTTATTGTTCTGCAAGCGTTTCCGGGAGGAGTTTCTGATATGCGAGTCTGGGGTCTCCGTTTGCGAGCAGGATGGTCCCGCAGAAAGTGAATCCGTGTTTAAGGATGTTGTGCTGCATGATATGGTTGTCCGCATGCGTATCGATCCGGACATTGTCCGTGACAGAAAAGGCATACTCCATGATTGCGGAGAAGATTCCGTGTGTCCCGGCCCGTCCGGCTATCCGGTGGATCACCCTGTAGGGACGGGAGTCGTCCAGCCACTCCCCGCCGTAGATGACGGCATAGGTCGGTTCCGGGGAGGGAATCATGGCAAAATACCCGTCAGACGTTCCGCCCGGACCTACACAGAGGTAGCCGACCCCGTTTTCGATGTCGGCAGCAATGGTATCCCTTGACGGATAGCCATCCGTCCATTGATGGAGGTTCCCGGATGCACGCATGGTCCTGACGGCATCCGCGATGATACCGAGGATGGAGGGAATGTCCTCCGGCCGTGCCTTTCGTATAAATGATTCAGAGGTGTCCATGAACCGGGTTTACTCCGGATCCGGCTTTTCTTCGGATTCGGTAGAACTTACGTGTTTGAAGAACTTTTCGACGCGGTGTTCTACATCGTGGAAAGCGGCTCTTACGTGGACGTGGGAAAGGTCTGAGCCGATTTTGTGGAAGAAATCTTTCAATTTACCCATGGCCTTTAGTTATTTAGTTCATGACAATATAGTAAAATAATCTCATATAGAGATGAAAATACGACAAAATGACATAAGTTATTGACATTTTGTCCTCTTTTTGCGACAATTTGTCTACTTTTTGACAATGGTCTCTAGTTTGATAACAGATGAGATGTCCCGTTTGAGGGACAAAGAAAAATGAAGTTGAACAATAAAGTATAGGAGGTTTTAATTATGGTACCTGCAAGACACAACAATCAGAATTGGCTGCCGGATTTCTTCAATGATTTCTTCGACAACACCTGGATGGAAAGGACAAAGACTACAGCCCCCGCCATCAACGTATTCGAGACTGAAAAGGCGTATGAACTTGAACTCGCCGCCCCGGGTATGACCAAGGATGATTTCAAGATCCAGCTCGATGAAGAAGGAAACCTCGTCATTAAGATGGAAAAGAAAACGAGTGAGGGAGAGAAGGACAAAAAAGGCCAGTATCTCCGCAGGGAATTCAGCTACACGCGCTTCCAGCAGACCATGCTTCTGCCTGACGACGCTGACCGCGAGGCGATTGCGGCCAAGGTTGAGAACGGAATCCTCCGCATCGACCTGCCTAAGATCCACAAAGTCGAGGTCCCTGAAAACAAGAAAGTGATCGAAATCCAGTAACGATTACTTCTCAACAAGTAGCCAGCAGCTCTTCCAGTCGGGAGAGCTGCTCTTTTGTCGTAGCCCAACTGGTAACGAACCGGACGACCGAGCGCCCGTCGGGAAGTTGATCCCAAATTTCGAAAAGGACCTCTTTTCTAAGTGATTCGATCTGATTCGGCGTGAGGATGACAAACTGCTGGTTCGTAGGCGAATCAATGTAAAACTCGATCCCGGCTTTGTGGAAAATGGACTTCAGTTCCTGTGCCATATCGATGGCATGTCGGCTGATCCGGAAATAGAGACCGTCGGTGAACAAGGTGTCGAACTGGATGCCGAGAAGACGCCCCTTCGCCAGCAGGGCACCGTGCTGCTTGATTGTGGTGAAAAAATGAGCGGGTGCATTGCCTCCCGGGAACACGACGGCCTCGCCGCAGAGTGCGCCGACCTTCGTTCCGCCGATATAGAAAACGTCACAAAGGGAAGCGAGTTCATGCAGGTCGAGGTCCGATTCCCTGCTCATAAGCCCGTATCCGAGCCGGGCACCGTCGATGAAAAGGCTGAGACCGTATTGAAGACAGACTTCCCGGATGCGGGTCAGTTCTTCCTGGGAATAGAGTGTCCCGTATTCCGTAGGGAAGGAGATGTATACCATGCCCGGGAATACCATGTGGGAATAGGCTTCGTCGGCGTAGAACCGCTCCAGATAGGCTTTCAACTCTTCCGCAAGGATCTTCCCCTGATGGGACGGGATTGTCAGCACTTTGTGTCCGGTAAACTCGACGGCCCCGGCTTCATGGACCTCGATATGGCCGGTTTCGGCCGCGATGACACCTTCGTATCCTTTCAGCATGGCGGAGATAACGGTCGAGTTGGTCTGGGTCCCTCCGACGAGGAAAAATACATCGGCATCCGGGCATCCGACTGCTTCCCGTATCCTGGCCTTTGCGCTTTCGCAGAACCGGTCTTCTCCGTAACCAGGTTCCTGGTCAAGGTTGGTCTCGGCGAGCCGGTGGAGGATTTCCGGGCAGGCGCCGACGTTGTAATCGCAAGTGAAAGAGATCATTTTCTGTTCGTTTAATATTCGCGCAAAGATAGAAAAATCCGATGGAAATGATTAACTTCGCAGCCTGATTATGAAGAAAATGATTCTTTTTTCCGCCCTTGCGGCGACATTGCTTTCGGGATGCGTGTTCCAGCAACCGCTCCCGGCTCCGGAAGGACTTGAGATTCCCTCTTATAGCGAGAACCAGAATATCCTCTCCTATCAGGGGCATACCGTGTCTTACAATACTTCTACCCTGATCCCGGACTGGGTTGCGTATGAACTGACGGATGAAGAGACCCATGGAGAGGCTACCCGGTTTGACAAGAATTTCTCCATGGACCCCTCGTTCCGGAAGAAACAGGCCATGCGGGAGGACTACCGCGGATCGTCATGGACCCGGGGCCATATGGCGCCGGCCGCGGATTTTGCCTGGGATGATGACGCCATGGCCGAGACCTTCTATTTTACCAATATCTGTCCCCAGCGGGAGGAACTCAACAACAAAGACTGGCAATACCTCGAGAAACAGGTCCGTTACTGGGCCCGGGAACACGGGAAAGTCTGGGTTGTTTCCGGTCCGATCGTCGGGGAAAACCGCTATGGACGGATCGGAGACAGGGGAGTCATCGTGCCAGACGCCTTTTTCAAGGCGCTTATGTACGAAAAAGGAGGAAAGTATCATGCGATCGCTTTCGTGATGGGAAATGACGCCCAGCGTTATTATCTCCAGGATTGCTATCTGACTATCAACGAATTGGAAAATATCACCGGGATCGATTTCTTCCCCTCTCTCGATGATGCGGTCGAAGAGGAAGTGGAGGGGCTTGCCCGTCTTTCCGACTGGGGATTGAGAAAACGGTAAAAAAGTATTATTTTTGCGCCGCTATATAATTATACACTATCAGATATGGAATTGAAAAACGCTGTCGCCGGGACCCTCGAGTCCGGTGATATCATGATCCAGATTTCCTCAGGGAGGGGACTGGAAATCGACCTCCAGAGCTCTGTCGCCGCCCAGTTCGGCTCTCAGATCAAGGCCGTCATTACCGAGACGCTCAAGGGGCTCGGAATCGAAGATGCCGCCGTCAAGGCCGTGGACAAGGGAGCCCTTGATTGCACTATCCGCGCACGTGTAACTGCCGCCGCCGTCCGGGCGACGGGAAAAGATGTCTGGAAATAATGGAAAGATTACGCAGAACGATGATGTTCGTTCCGGGAAATAATCCCGGAATGATGGCCGATGCCCACATCTACGGTCCGGATTCGATCATGCTCGATCTCGAAGACTCCGTGACCATGGCCGAAAAGGATGCCGCCCGGCTCCTGGTATATAATGCACTGAAATCCATTGATTACGGGACTACTGAAATGGTCGTCCGGATCAATCCGCTCAATACCCCTTACGGGAGAAAGGACGTCGAGGCCGTTGTCAAGGCGGGAGTCGACGTTATCCGCATGCCGAAGACGGAGACAGCGGACGAAGTCCGTGAACTCGAGGCGGAAATTCTCAAGGTTGAGACGGAGATCGGCCGGGTAGGGGAAACACGTATCATGGCGGCCATAGAGAGTGCACTCGGAATCCGGAACGCTTTCGAAATCGCATCCGCCTCTACAAGAATGATGGGTATTGCCCTTGGTGCCGAAGACTACACGGCCAATCTGAAGACCCAGCGGACGCCGGGCGGAGCGGAACTGCTCCTGGCCCGTGAGACGATTGTCGTCGCCGCCCGCGCTGCAGGCATAGCCTGCTTCGATACGGTCTATTCGAACCTGGATGACATGGAGACCTTCCGCAAGGAGGTCGAACTGATCAAGACGCTTGGTTTCGACGGCAAGTCGATTATTAACCCGCGCCAGATCGAGGTCGTCAATGAGGTATTCGCCCCTTCGCAGAAAGATATTGAAAAGGCGCTCCGTATTACGGCAGCTATCAAGGAGGCCCAGCAGCGGGGATCAGGCGTTATCGCAGTCAATGGCAAGATGGTTGACCGTCCGGTCGTGATCCGTGCTGAACGTACGATCGCGCTCGCCATCGCATCCGGTATTTTAAGCAAGGAGGAAGCATTATGAGAAATACGAAAGTCGTTACCCTCGAAGAGGCCATCCGCCGCAGCGGACTCAAGGATGGCATGACCATCTCTTTCCACCACCATTTCCGCGGTGGGGACAAGGTCGTCAATCTCGTCGTTGACAAACTGGCCGAAATGGGTTTCAAAGACCTGCACCTGGCCGCTTCCAGCCTCTCGGATGTCCATGCCCCGCTGATCGGACATATCCGTAACGGAGTTATCACGCAGATTTCCACTTCCGGTCTCCGGGGAGAACTCGCTAATGAGATTTCCCACGGCCTGATGGAAGAACCAGTCGTTTTCCGCTCCCATGGCGGGCGCGGCAGTGCGATCGCTTCAGGCGAACTCCATATCGACGTGGCCTTCCTGGGAGCATCGTCCTGTGATGCGCTCGGAAATGCTTCGGGCTGCCCTCGTTCGGAAAATGCGAAATCTATCTGCGGATCCCTCGGCTACGCCCTGCCGGATGCCCAGTATGCCGACCATGTCGTCGTGATTACCGACGATCTGGTAGCTTATCCTAACGTTCCGAAGTCTATCTCTGCCTGCCAGGTTGAGTCGGTCGTCGTCGTTGACTCCGTCGGCGACAGCTCCAAGATTTCGTCCGGCGCGATCCGGGATTCCAAGAATCCCCGTGATATCCTCCTTGCCAAACAGGCAGCGAAGGTGATTATCAACAGCGGTTATTTTGTAGACGGTTTCTCAATCCAGACCGGAACCGGCGGTGCATCGCTGGCTGCTGTCAAGTATATCCGCGAGAGCATGATAGAAAAAGGGATCAAAGCTTCCTTCGCTCTCGGCGGCATTACCGCCCACATGGTCAAACTCCACGAAGAAGGCCTGATCGGCCGTCTCATCGATGTCCAGTCCTTTGACAAGGTCGCTGCCGAGTCGATTGCCTCCGACCAGTTCCATCAGGAAGTCTCCGCCGTTGAATATGCGAGCGCCGATCATGAAGGATCTGCCGTCCATGCCCTTGATATCGTCATCCTTTCCGCTCTTGAGGTTGATGTTGATTTCAATGTCAATGTCCTTGTCGGATCGGACGGAATCATCCGCGGAGCCATCGGCGGCCACCCAGATACAGCCGAGGACAGCGCTCTTTCGATCATTGTATGCCCGCTCCTCCGGGGACGGATCCCGTGCGTCGTTCCGAAAGTGACGACCCTGATCACCCCGGGCGCCGGCGTGGACGTCGTCGTAACGGAGTACGGTATCGCGGTCAACCCGCGACGTCCCGAGATCGCAGAACGCCTGAAAGAAGCCGGATTGCCTGTTGTCGATATCCATGACCTGGCAGCCAAGGCAACCTCGATCATCGGTGTTCCGGACGCCCTTCCTTTCGGAGAGAAAGTGGTCGGTATCGTCATGGACCGTCACGGGAAGGTCCTGGATAAGATCCATAATATAGTGGATTAATGGCGGTTACGCTGGAACAATTGCTGCAAAGCAGGGAAGAGAGACATCTGCACCAGATGTCTCTCTTGCAATTGTATCCTGGGAGTACGCTGGTCTGTATGACCGTAATCATGCCCGGTCCCGTCAAGCGGGATTCCCGTTCCCTGACAGTGGCCGCATCGGGTGAGAATGAAATGGAAAAAGCCTTTGAAGGACAGATCCGCTGGCATGAATCCCGGGACCTGGAGACCGGTTATGAGGCTTATTTCGTGACGGACGTTCCCCGTGACGAGGCCAAGCGGATCTGCTGCTGCATCGAGGATACGGCTCCGCTCGGCCGTCTTTTTGACCTCGACGTCATCGGTGAAGACGGGGCTCCTCTCAGCAGATCTGCCTATGGGGTATCTCCCCGCCGCTGTCTTCTCTGTGATCATGAAGCCCGCTACTGCATGCGCAATCATACGCATACATTGGAAGAACTTCTGACAAAAATCGATGGAATGGTCACGAGTTTCAAAAAAGCGGATTACAAATCGAAATAATTATTGCTTTATCAATAAAGATTGATTACTTTTGCGCATCATATCAAGCTCTGACGTGACCGGGAGTATTGGGAAGTCGGCAAGATGATGAAAACATACGGAAGATTTGAAATAGCGGAGATGCCGATGGGCTCTCCCCGTTTCCGCAACAAGGTGGAAGCATTTCTGAAAGCCAATGGACTGCGTCTCGATCCGTTGGATTTTTATCTTGCCGTAACAGATCCAGAAGGAAATATCGTCGCCGGTGCCGGCCTTTACGGAGATATCATCAAATGTGTCGCCGTCTCCGATGACGTCCGTGAAGAGGGCCTTGCGGGAACGTTAGTCTCAGAACTGGTTGCATCAGCTGCTTCCCAGGGGCTGTCAAACCTTAAAGTCTTTACAAAACCATCGAATCGCCAAGTCTTCGAATCTCTCGGTTTCCGGCAGATCGGAGAGGCTCCTGAAGCGATCCTGATGGAAAACGGCCATGGGCTGGCTGCCTATTGCGAGTATCTCCATAGCCTTCGTCGTCCCGGGAAAGCAGGCGTTATCGTCATGCATGCCAATCCTTTCACGGTCGGGCATCTCTATCTGATCTCAGAAGCCTCGCGGAAAGTCGATTACCTTTATGTCATTCCGGTCCGGGAAGAAGGAACGGATTTCAGTTATGAATCCCGGCGGACCATGATTGAATCGGCCCCGCTTCCCGGCAACGTGGCGCTCGTCCAGGGCAGCGGCTATACGGTCTCCGCAGCGACCTTCCCGACTTATTTCCTGAAAAATTTGGACGATGCCGCCCTGACCCAGATGCGGCTGGACCTTGATATCTTTTCCCGCCATCTTGCCCCGGCTCTTGGAGCGACAGTGCGCTTTGTCGGCTCGGAACCGGACGATCCGCTGACGGCGGCTTATAACCGGATGATGGAGGCCCTGCTTCCGGAAAGGGGAATCGACGTTTCCGTCATCGGGCGTCTTTGCGCCGAAGAAGGCCCCGTAAGTGCTTCTGCCGTGCGGTCTGCCCTTCGGGAAGGCTCATTTCGGCGGGCAGCAGAACGGGTCCCAGCGTCCGGATGGATGTATCTGACGGCTTTCCTGATGGAACGGTCGCTTCTTGCCGAGCTCGAAACGCCCCATAAACCAGGCCTTGTCGGTCCAGGGTCCCGAGGAAGCCACGAGGATATGGACATGGAACTCATGAGAAGGAGTATCCGGACCCTGCGGGAATCTTTCGAGCGTCATTTCGACCTTTCCGATCCTGTTTCGACAGGGAAAGCGGTCGAAGCTGACGTCCTTTCGGCTACGGGCGGAATCAATACCCACCGCGGTGCCATTTTCAGCCAGATTCTCGCGGCAACCGCCTTCCTGCAACTTCTCGGCGGTTCGCAAGCATCTGATTCTCAGCTCCTTCTTGATTATTCTCTGGTAGAAATAAACCGGCGGAAAATCAATAACTTCTTGGCAGATAGGGATTTGGCCTCCACCCTCAAACAACGGATTGCAGAGCTGGCAGAAAGGGTGCAGCCCTCGTCGGATTCGCACGGCGGCCGTCTCGTTGCAAAGTATGGGGTAAAGGGGGCACTTGCGATAGCCCGGGAAGGATACGGGGTGCTTTTCCGGGAATGGCTTCCCCTCTACCGTTCTCTCGGTGGAGATCCTTACCGGAACCAGAAAACGCTGTTGAGAATCATGTCGGAACTGGACGATACCTGTATCCTGCACCGGGCCGGTCCAGAGAGGGCCCGGAACGTCAAGGAAGAGGCGGCCGAACTCCTGCTCCATTTCGATCCGGACAGGCTGAAAGAGATGGATGTGCGGTATTCCCGCGAGGGAATCTCTCCCGGCGGGGCCGCCGATATGCTGGCTTTGACGATATTCATTGATTCGATGACTAGATAATGCACTTATCATATAATTAACATTAAATCCAAAACTATTATGGTTGAATTGATTCCTCACGGAGTGTACCTTCTCGACGGACAGAAAATCGTGTCCGATCCTTCCGGGATGCCGGAAGCTGACGAAGCCCGTGAACAAACGATCACTTACGGAATTCTCCGCGCCCATGATGTCGATGGCGGCAAGGGTAAGAAACTGCGCATCCGTTTCGATGCCATGGTTTCTCATGACATTACCTATGTCGGCATCATCCAGACGGCCCGCGCCAGCGGTCTCGAGGAGTTCCCGATCCCGTATGCCATGACCAACTGCCACAACTCACTTTGTGCGGTAGGCGGAACGATCAACGAGGACGACCATGTCTTCGGTCTTTCTGCGGCAAAGAAATACGGCGGTATCTATGTTCCTGCAAACCAGGCGGTTATCCACCAGTATGCCAGGGAAGCCCTGACTGCATGCGGAAATATGATTCTCGGCTCGGACAGCCATACGCGCTATGGCTCCCTCGGTAATATGGGTGTCGGCGAAGGCGGCGGTGAGCTGGTCAAGCAGCTCCTGAAAAATACCTGGGATATCAATGCTCCCGAGGTCGTCCTTGTCTGGCTGGAAGGGAAACCCCGTCACGGCATCGGTCCGCATGACGTGGCCATCTCCCTTGTCAAGGCCGTCTTCGAAAGCGGTTTCGTCAAGAACAAAGTCCTTGAGTTCGCAGGTCCTGGCGTTGCCGAACTGCCGATCGACTTCCGTAACGGCATCGATGTCATGACGACCGAGACGACCTGTCTGAGTTCCATCTGGATCACCGATGACAAGGTCAAGGAATACTTCGAGATGCACCGTCGCCCCGAGGCTTACCGGACCCTCGCTCCGGGCAAGGTCGCATGGTATGACAGCATGATCCGGATCGATCTCTCTACCCAGGAAAGCATGATCGCCCTTCCGTTCCATCCGTCCAATGCCGTAACGATCCATGAGCTCCAGGCGGATCCGGAAGGTGTCCTCAAGGCTGTTGAAGAAGATACGAAGAAACGTTTCGGCGACCGGGTCCAGGTCGATCTCCTTTCTAAGATCAAAGACGGAAAGGTCGTCGCAGACCAGGGTATCATTGCGGGCTGCTCCGGCGGTACCTATGACAACCTCTCCGAGGCCGCGACGATTCTCAAAGGCAAGTCCATCGGCAACGATTACTTCACGATGAGCGCTTACCCGCAGTCGACCCCTGTTTACCTTGCTACGACCCGCGGCCATATCGCCGAGGAGCTTCTCGAAGCGGGCGTTGTCATTAAGCCTGCCTTCTGCGGCCCTTGCTTCGGCGCCGGCGACGTCCCGTCCAACAACGGTTTCTCCATCCGGCATACGACCCGTAACTTCCCGAACCGGGAAGGCTCAAAGCCCGGTCAGGGGCAGATTTCTCTCGTTTCCCTGATGGATGCCCGCTCGATTGCCGCAACGGCTGCTAACGGCGGTGTCATCACGGCCGCGACTGACATCGAATACGAAGATACGCATAAGCCTTACACCTTCGATGACCGGATCTACAAGAACCGGATCTTCAATGGATTCGGAAAGGCAGACCCGACTGTCGAACTTCGTTACGGACCGAATATCAAGGACTGGCCGAAGATGTATCCGATGGAGGAGAATATGCTGGTCGAGCTGGCCGCTGTCATCCATGACCCCGTCACGACGACGGATGAGCTCATACCTTCCGGAGAGACTTCTTCCTATCGTTCCAACCCGCTCAAGCTCAGTGAGTTCGCTCTGAGCCGCCGCGTCCCTGAGTACGTCGGTATTTCGAAGCGGATCCAGAAAGAGGATCTCGAGCGCCGCGCAGGGAATGTCCCTGAGCATGTTGCCGCCGCCCTGAAGGCCGTCGGTGCGTCTGCTGCCGATACTTCCTTCGGTTCCTGCGTCTTTGCCAATAAGCCCGGAGACGGATCCGCCCGCGAACAGGCTGCTTCCTGTCAGAAGGTGCTCGGCGGTGATGCGAATATCTGCTACGAGTATGCGACCAAGCGTTACCGCTCCAATTGTATCAACTGGGGAATCGTTCCCTTCACGATCGCTCCCGAAACGGCGTTCGACTATGAGCCGGGTGACTTTGTTTTCGTCCCGGGAATCCGGAAGGCCATCCTCGGCGGTGCCGAAGAGATCGATGCCTGCGTTATCACCAAGGGAGACGTGAAACCGATCCACCTCTATTTCCAGAACCTGACCGCCGCCGAGCGTGAAATCCTCGCGGACGGCTGCCTTATGAACTATTATAAAAATCGTAAATAAACCATCATGGAAAAAATCAAAATGACTACACCGCTCGTCGAGATGGACGGCGATGAAATGACCCGAATCCTTTGGAAGATGATCAAGGATGAACTGATCCTTCCCTTCGTAGACCTCAAGACCGAATACTATGACCTTGGCCTCGAATACCGGGACAAGACTTCCGATCAGGTAACCGTTGATTCCGCCCTTGCGACGAAAAAGTACGGTGTCGCCGTCAAATGTGCGACCATTACGCCGAATGTCCAGCGTATGAGCGAGTACAATCTGCATGAGATGTGGAAGAGCCCGAACGGGACCATCCGTGCCATGCTCGACGGTACCGTTTTCCGTTGCCCGATCACGATCCCTTCGATCCATCCGGCCGTTAAGTTCTGGAAGAAACCGATCACGATCGCCCGTCATGCCTATGGCGATGTCTATCGTGACGTTGAGATCCAGACGACCGAACCCGGCGTCGCCAAACTCGTTTTCGAAGGGGAAAGCGGCAAGAGAGAGGAACTCGTAATCAATAAGTTCACCGGCCCTGGCGTCATCGAAGGCATGCATAATACCGATGCTTCGATCCGCAGTTTCGCGCATTCCTGCTTCAAATATGCCCTTGACATCAAGCAGACGATCTGGTTTGCTACCAAGGATACCATCTCCAAGAAATACGACGGCCGCTTCAAGGCGATCTTCGAAGAGGTCTTCCAGGAATACAAGGAGGCCTTCGACGCTGCCGGTATCGAGTATTTCTATACCCTGATCGACGATGCCGTCGCCCGCGTCATGCGCAGCGAAGGCGGTTTCATCTGGGCCTGCAAGAATTATGACGGCGACGTCATGTCCGATATGGTCTCTACCGCATTCGGTTCCCTCGCCATGATGACTTCCGTTCTCGTCAGCCCGGACGGCAAGTATGAGTACGAGGCCGCTCACGGTACCGTAACCCGTCACTACTACAAGTACCTGAAGGGAGAAGAGACTTCGACCAATCCGATTGCGACGATCTTCGCATGGAGCGGCGCTTTCCGCAAGAGGGGAGAGCTCGACAACCTTCCGGAACTGGTCAACTATGCCAATCAGCTCGAGGCCGCCTGCTTCGATACCCTCAATGAGGGCTTGGTCACCAAGGACCTCGTCAACCTGATGGAAGGAGTCGAGGCGAAGGCCCTCAATTCCGCTGATTTCCTCAAGGCCATCCGGGTCCGTCTCGAGAAACGTCTGAGCTAATTCAGTATATGAAAATCGTTTTTCTCGATGCGGCCACGATGGGCACAACTCCGATGACGGCAATTGCCGCCATCGGAGACTTTGTCTGCTATGATTCCTCGACGGCCGACGAGGCTAGGGAAAGAGCTCATGACGCCGATGTTGTGATCCTGAATAAGATCATCGTAGACAAGGCTTTCCTGGATGCCGCTCCGAAGGTGCGGCTGATTTGCGAGGCGGGTACCGGCATCAACAACATCGACGTGGATCTGTGTCGCGAACGCGGTGTAATCGTCCGGAATGTTGCCGGTTATTCGACCGATTCTGTCGCCCAGCTGACCTGGATGCACATCCTGAATCTTGTAGGGAATGCCTTCCACTATGACCGTTACGTCAAAGACGGGCGCTATTCCGCCGGCAAGATCCATACGGATGCGGCCCATCCTTTCACGGAACTCGCGGGAAAAACGATCGGAATCGTAGGTATGGGGGCGATCGGACAGAAAGTCGCTTCGATCGCCCGTGCCTTCGGTATGGAAGTTATTTATTTCTCGACGTCCGGTACTTCGCACTGCAAGGAGTATCCGTCCGTGTCTCTCGAAGAATTGCTCCGTCGGAGTGATGTCGTCAGCATCCATGCGCCGTATAACGCCAAAACCGCCGGTCTCATCGGGTATGAGCAGCTCAAGCTGATGAAACCGACGGCGGTTCTGGTCAATACCGGACGCGGGGGAATCGCCGTTGAGAAAGATCTCGTCCGGGCCATTGATGAGGAAATCATCGCCGGCATCGGAATCGATGTGTATGAAAGGGAGCCGATTCCTTTGGACCATCCCTATCTCCATTCCGCCCACCCGGAAAGGATTCTTCTGTCGCCTCATGTGGCATGGACCAGTAACGAGGCCCGTCAACGGCTTGCCGATGAAATGGCGGCTAATATCATGAAAGGTTGGTAAAGCATTATGAATAAAGCAATTGTTTATTTTACCCGCGAACTGACCCCGGAGGGGCTGGTTCGGATTTATGAGGCCCTCGGCCGTCCGGCTAAAGGGCGTGTCGCCGTCAAGATTTCGACAGGAGAGGCCGGCGGACACAACTATCTCAAACCGGAACTCATCGGTGCCCTTGTTAAGAAAGTGGATGGTACGATCGTCGAATGCAATACGGCTTATGAAGGTCAGCGCATGGAGACCGCGGACCATCTGAAAGTAATCGAGGATCATGGGTTCAATGCGATCGCAAAGGTTGATATCATGGATGCGGACGGAGAGATCAGGATCCCGGTCCGGGATTCGTCCTGGATCAAGTATGACATCGTTGGCGATCATATCAAAAACTATGATTTCATGATCAACCTCGCCCATTTCAAAGGCCACGCGATGGGTGGATTCGGCGGCGTCCTGAAAAACCAGTCCATTGGAGTCGCTTCCCGAAACGGGAAAGGGTATATCCACAGCGCTGGCAAGTCCGAAGATTACCGTACCGCATGGGACAATCTCCCGGAGGGCTGGGAAGATGATCCCAGGAAGAACGATCCCTTTATTGAGTCCATGGCCTCGGCAGCACAGGCTGTCCATGACTATTTCGGGGGCGATCGCATCCTCTATATCGATGTCATGAACAACATTTCCATCGATTGCGACTGCGATTCCCATCCGGCCGATCCGACAATCCAGGATATCGGCATCGCTGCGTCTCTTGATCCTGTCGCCCTCGACCGTTTCTGCCTGGACCAGGTCTTCAATCTTGAACCCTCTCCGGAGAATGACAATGCCGCCCTTCTCGAACGGATCAGGCAGCGTCATGGAATCCATATTGTCGACCATGCAGAGAAAATCGGACTCGGAACGACGAAGTACACGGTTGTCGATATTGACAAGAAGTAATCATGAAAAGATTCTGTCTGACTCTTACTGCCGTTCTCATGATGGGAACGGCTTTCGCGCAGGAATTCGCCCTGCCGCAGCGGCCGAAGGAGGAAGGTGAAATCCGGGTCCTCCTGATCGGTAATTCCTTTACCTATGTCTCCCATACGGATTCCATGCTGCTGGATATTGCCGGGAGCCAGGGCGTCAGGCTGCAGATCGGGAAGTATCTCCATGGCGGACGGACCTTCGGGCAGCACCTGAATCTCGAACGTTCCCGTCAGGCCGTCGATTTCGGAGGATATGATTTCGCATTCCTGCAGGATCAGAGCTGTACGCCTGCAAAATACGCGCTGACAGGGGATACGACCATCCTCAATAACTTCCTCCGTCTCAAGGATAACGTCCTGCGTTCTTCGCCGGGCTGTACCGTTTTTCTGGAAAGGACATGGACCTACCCGAACCTTCATTCCGGGAATGCCGAAGTTTTCGGAACGGCCGAATCATTGGACCGTTATCTCGGTGAAGGCTGCCGGAAGATGGCACTTATCGGCGGGACGCGCGTCTCTCCGATCGGAGATGCCTTCGCCCGTGCGGCGCTCGTCGCCCCCGGGATCCGTCTCCTTGCGAAGGACGACCATCATCAGAGCCCTGCCGGGGCTTATCTGAAAGCTTGTGTCAACTATCTGCTTATCAGTGGGAAGCCATTCCATGGAAAGGTCGCTTACTGCGGACTGAAACCCACGGACGCTGCCGCTCTGCAGGAAATCGCTGAGGAGATCGTTTTCCCTAAAGTCTCTCTTCCGTAAATTGAAGATCATTAGAAACAAAAAAGCCACTGAAAATCATTTCAGTGGCTTTTTTGTGACTCCAACAGGACTCAAACCTGTAACCTTTTGATCCGTAGTCAAATGCTCTATTCAATTGAGCTATGGAGCCATTTCGGTGCCGACGTAGCGGCGACCTTTTTATTCTTCAGCTTCGGCTTTGCGAACGTACTTTCTCTCCTTGATACGTGCCTTCTTACCGGAGAGGTCACGGAGATAGAAGATGCGAGCCCGACGGACTTTACCGTACTTGTTCACTTCGATGCTGTCAATGAACGGGGACTGATAAGGGAAGATTCTTTCGACACCGATTCCACCGGAAACTTTGCGTACGGTGAAGGTCTTCGTAAAGGCATCCTTGCCCTTCGTCTGGATGACGACTCCTCTGAATTTCTGAAGTCTCTCCTTGTCACCTTCTTTGATCCGGTAGGTAACGGTGATCGTATCACCCGCCTTGAAATCCGGATATTTCGCGACTTTTTCGTTCTCAAAAGCCTGCTCTGCAATTTTGATCAAATCCATTTCTTTCGTCTTTTAATGCAACTTTACGCTAACTTTGAAACGATTCGTAAGAGGTTGCTCGTTTTTTCGGACTGCAAATATACGGATTATTTTTGAAACTCCAACTTTTTTCAGAAAATATTTTTCTCTTTGTCAAAAAGTGCCTTGTCTTCCCGGCTCAGATCCGGCGTAAAACTGGAGTCGTTCCGCAGACTTTCAAACATCTCCTTCTCGCCCCGGCTGAGTTTCCGCGGAATCCAAACCAAGATTTTGACATATAGGTCGCCCGTACCGCTTCCATATCCTTGCACGGACGGCAGGCCTTTCCCACGCAGTTTTACGACCGTTCCGGACTGGGTGCCCGGTTCGACCTTGACTTTATAGTTTCCATCGAGGCAGGGGACTGATATCTCCGTCCCGAGCATGGCATCCATCACGGAGATAATCGTCGTATAGAAGAGATTCTTTCCGTCGCGGAGGAGATTCTTGTGGGGCTCCTCTTTTACAACGATGAGCAGATCCCCGTTGATCCCGCCGTGCATGGCGGCATGACCCTCTCCGGAGACTGTAATCTGCATGCCGTCTTCGACTCCGGCAGGAATCTTGACCGTCACGGTTTCTTTCTTGCGCTCCAGGCCGGTCCCGTTGCAGCGCCGGCAAGGATTGCTGATGATATGCCCTTCGCCGCCGCACTGGGGACAGACGCTCTGGGTAACCGTCTGGCCGAACAGGCTGTTGGCAACCCTGCGGACATAACCCGTTCCGTTACACTTCGGGCAGGTCTTAACGTCCGATGCGTTTTTCGTTCCACGGCCGCCGCATTCGGCGCAGGCACGGTTTCTCTCAATCGTGACCTGTTTGGTACAACCTTTAGCAATTTCTTCAAGGGTCAGTTTGACGCTGGTCCGGATATCCCGTCCGCGGTAGACCCGCTGCTGCTGTGAAGAGCCTGCGGATCCGGCGCCGAATCCGCGGAAGAAATCTCCGAATCCGCCGCCGAAATTGAATCCGCCTTCTCCAAAGACGCTCCGGAGGATGTCGTTGAGATCCATGTCCGTGAATCCGCCACCGCCGGCGCCCATGTTCTCCGTGCCGGCGAAACCGAACTGGTCATAACGGGCCTTCTTGTCCGGATCGCTGAGAACCGAATAGGCTTCAGCCGCTTCCTTGAAGTGATCCTCGGCGGTCTTTTTTTCGGCATCGGTTCCATTGACCCAACGGTCAGGGTGCCATTTCAAGGCGAGTTTCCGGTAGGCGGACTTGATTTCGTCAGCCGTTGCGGACTTCGTCACGCCGAGAACCTCATAATAATCTCTTTTTCCTGCCATATCCTTATGCTCCTACGATCACTTTGGCATACCGGAGGACTTTCCCGTAGAGGGTATAACCGTTCTGGACGACGTCAATGACCTTCCCTTTCTGGCTCTCATCCGGTGCGGGGAACATCGTGACGGCTTCGTGGTACTCCGTATCGAATTCCTTGCCGCGTGCGTCGATGGGCTCCAGTCCACGGGTCTTCAGGTATGCTTTCAATTTATTGTATATCAGAAGGGTCCCTTCTTTAGCCGCCTCGCTGTCCGTAGACTTCTCCAATTGTGCGAGAGCGATTTCGCAATCGTCCAGGACAGGCAGCAGGCCTTTGATCGTGTCCGAAGAGGCGGATTTGACCAGTTCCAGTTTTTCCTCTGCTGTACGGCGGCGGAATGTATCGAATTCCGCCATCAGGCGAAGGTAATCGTTTTTCGCGGCTGCCGCTTTTTCTTCAGCGGATTTAAGCGAGGCCATCGCTTCTTCCAGTTCTTTATCGATGGGTTCCTTTCCGACTTCCTTCGTACTCTCCTTTTCCGGAACTTCCTTCTTGACGCTTTCTTTTTTCTTTGACATATCTTGTTCCTTTTATTACATAATAAATCCTGCCGGATTGCTCCGGCAAAAAGATTCTCTCAAATAGCTTGCCAATGGAACGGAGGCTGACAGAATGTCAGTCGGGCTATTTTGGCCTGGAAAATTAGGCGATTTCAAAAAAGAATGGCTAACTTTACATGCTTAAACCAACATATAATTGAAATGGCACGTTTTCTAGATCCGCCCAAGCCGAAGGCGCAAATCCCGGCCGAAAAAGTAGATAAAGAATATAAGGCAATGAGAATCAAGGTGTTCCTTGGTGCATTCCTGGGTTATGCTGCGTATTATCTTGTCCGCAAAAACCTCTCCTTGGCGGCTCCTGACATGATCAAGGACGGCATCCTGGACGCCGGCAAGGTCGGCCTTGCCATGTCTGCGGTTTCGATCGCCTATGCGTTCAGCAAGTTCGTCATGGGAAGCGTTTCGGACCGCTCCGATGCCCGGAAATTCCTCTGCGTCGGCCTGATCCTCTCTGCTTTGACGATGATGTCTGTCGGTCTGATCCCGTTCGGTCCGAATACCGCGGTCAACACGGCCATTATTTTTGTTCTCATGCTGGCTGTCGGCTGGCTGAGCGGGTTCGGATGGCCTCCTTGCGGCCGTATCATGGCCCACTGGTTCAGCCAGAATGAGCGGAGTTTCAAGATGAGCGTGTGGAATGTTTCCCATACCATCGGCAGTTTCTCCCTTGGTTTCCTGGCAATCGCCGGCGTCTCTCTCGCCGCGGATCTCGGCATCGCCCAGACCTGGCGCGGAAACTTCGTTTTCCCGGCCGTCGTCGCCATGGTGATCGCATTGTTCTGCTGGTGGGCGATCCGCGATACGCCGGAGTCCTGCGGCCTTCCTTCCGTCGGAGACTGGCGCAACGACCACAGTGGCCTCAAGTCCAAGGGGGCGGCAGGGGAGAAGCTCCCTTTCAAGGTCCTCTTCGTCGATTATGTCCTTAAGAATAAGCTCCTTTGGATCGTCGCCATCTCCAATGTCGCAGTCTATATGGTCCGTTACGGAATCGGAGACTGGGCTCCGACCTATCTCCAGGAAAAGGGTATCATGACGGCCGCCGAAAGCAAGATCGCGTTCTCGGTCCATAATATCGTCGGAGCCGTCGGTACCATCGCCTGCGGCTGGGCAACGTCTAAGATCTTCAAGGGACGCTGCGCTCCGATGAACGTAATCTGTATGTTCCTCTGTGCCATCGGTGTCCTCCTTTACTGGATGGTCGGTTCCGGCATCGTCCAGGTCAATCCGTCGATGCAGAAAGTCCTGGTCTATGTCGCCTTGTGCCTCATCGGTTTCTTCATTTATGGCCCGGTTGCCCTGACAGGCGTCCAGGCGCTCAACCTTGTTCCGAAGAATGCTGCGGGTACGGCGGCCGGTTTTGTCGGTCTGTTCGGATACCTGATCGGCGATGCGATCTGCTCCAAGATCGTTGTCGGCGGTATCGCCAACAGCTTCTCATGGGATACGGCTATGCTTTCCGTTGCCATCGGATCCCTGATCGGCGTATTCCTGTGCGCCCTGCTGATCCCGAGTGAAAAGAAACTTTCTGAAGCCAATTAACCGTTGAAATGAAACAGAGACGCATTCTATCTCTTCTCGTTTTTTTGTCCGCGGCCCTGCTGGTGTTTTCCTGCCAGGAGAAAAACGGGCCCGAACAAACGGCGCAACCTGTTCCGACCCATATTATTCTTCCGACCGTGCTGGAAATAGAGCAGGGGAAGGGTGCGCAGCTCCTGTTCAAGGCAGATCCCCTTCTTGAACCGACGGACCGTCTCGTATTCAAGTCTGTCAGCGGAACGGAATTTACCGCTGCGATCCGTTCCCTCGATCCGAAGAGCGGGTTGACGTTCGATCCCGATCCATCCATGCCGGGAGGCTATTATACCGTTTATGTCCTCCGCGGAGAGCAGAAGTATTATGTTGGCAAATCGGAGGTCGTCATCCTTTCCGGCATTGATGTCGATCCCGATGAAGGTGTGACGGTCTATGGGATGATCACCTGTGAAGGGAAGGGCGTCCCCGGAGTTGTCGTCTCTGACGGGGCTCTTGTGACGGTGACGGACCAGGACGGTATGTACCAGCTCAAGTCCGAGAAGAAATGGAACTATGTGTTCATGTCCGTTCCGAGCGGGTATGAGCCGATCTCAGATGGCATCCTTCCCGAATTTCATGCGACGCTCAAGCAGGCTCCGGGCGTAAAGGAGCGCAAGGATTTCGAATTGAAAGCCGTCCCGAACGATAAGTTCACCCTGTATGTCCTTGGCGATATGCATCTGGCGAACCGCACGGAGGACATCAAACAGTTCCGCCAGGTCTGTACGGACCTGAACCGGACCATGGATGCGACTTCCGGTCCCCAGTATATCCTGACCCTCGGCGATATGACCTGGGATCTCTACTGGTATGACAGGAATTTCTGTTTCCCGGAGTATATCGCGGAAGCGAACTACAATTTCAAGGATATCCTCTTCTATCACACGATGGGAAACCATGACAACGACATGAATTCCGTCGGTGATTACAACAAGGCGTTCCGGTATACGCGTGACGTTGCGCCGACGTTCTATTCCTTCAATATCGGGAAGATCCACTTCATCGTCCTTGACGATATCGACTACAACAATGTCGGGACCGGTTCCGCCGCCCGCAAAGACTATGTCCGGGATATCACGGCCGAGCAGATGGACTGGCTCCGCAAGGATCTCGCCTACGTCGACAAGTCGACGCCGGTCTACGTCTCTTCCCACGCACCGGTCTTCATGCCCAGCGGCGCGACCGGCTGGCACAACAACCTGACGGGCGCCAACGCCACCGGGGAAGCCAATACGGACGATCTCCTGAATGTCCTGAAAGACTATAAAGTCCATTTCCTGTCCGGCCATACCCATAATGTATTCAATTACCATAAATCGGACAATTGGATCGAACACAACGTCGGTGCTGTCTGTGCGTCCTGGTGGTGGAGCGGTCACCTGACACCCGGCGTCCATGTCTCCCAGGACGGAGCTCCGGGCGGATACGGGGTCTTCACGTTCGACGGAAAGGATATGAGCCACTATTTCAAAGCCTCCGGCTGGGGAAAGGATTATCAGTTCCGCGCCTATGATATGGCGGAGGTGAAAAAGGTCATTACGCTGGAGTCCGGCGGCAGCAAGGAACTCTTCAAAGTCCATGTCGATGATATCCAGTCCTATAACGACAAGGATATCCTCATCAATGTCTGGGATTATGATCCCGAGTGGACCGTTACGGTTACGGAGAATGGAAAGGATCTTCCTCTGACCCCCGTCCTCGGGCGGGATCCGCTCCACGAGGCTGCCCTGACGGCCAAGCGTTACAAGACGGCGGATAACCCGACTTTTGTGACCGGTCAGTGGAATCACTTCTTCAAAGCGACCTCCTCCGACACACGTTCGACGGTTGTCATTACGGTAAAGGACCGTAACGGCAATGTCTACCAGGAGACGATGCAGCGGCCCAAACCATTTACCCTGGACGACTATACGGCCAAATAAACAGAAATCACAGCCATGGACGAGAACGAAGTCAAGTATGAGCTGGAAACAGCTTCCGGAAAGTATGAAAAGAACTACTCCGAAAACAAGTTTTGGGATAAATTGGGCACCGTTGCCAAAAAGGCGGGCATCAAGGTCGTCTATGCCGCTCTGCTGCTCTATTATGTCCTTAAGAATCCGATGACGCCCCGGAAGGACCGGAACAAGATCCTTGGGGCGCTTGGTTATCTGATCCTTCCGCTCGACCTGATTCCCGACTGGATTCCGGTGGCCGGCTATACCGACGATCTGGCTGCACTCACTTGGGCTATCTACACGGTTGCAAAGTGCATTACGCCCGAGGTCAAAGAGCAGGCCGCGGCCAAATGCCATGAATGGTTCGGTGCGTTCGATCCGTCGATTCTGGAAAGTCTGTTCTGAGATTATCAATTAAAAACTGCCTACCATGAAAAAGATCCTGATTGCCCTGTCGGTCCTTTTGGCGGTATCGCTTCCGGCCGACGCCCGCAAAGTCCGCGGAACGGTACGGGGTGAGGGCGAGGCCCTTCCCGGAGTTATCGTCACGGACGGTGTCCATTTCACTACGACGGATGCCCAAGGCGCCTATAAACTCAATGTCGCGAAAGACTCCCGTTTCGTTTATGTCGTTACCCCGTCAGGGTATACGGCCGATTTCTCTTCCGGAACGGTCGAATTCTACCAGAGGCTGACAAAGGATAAGGTCTATGACTTTACTCTGCAGCGGGTGGCTCCCGTAGCGGATTATACCCTTTTCTCGATCTCTGATCCGCAGATGAAACCCCAGCATGTGCAACAGTTCCTTGCTGAGCCGATTGAGGATATCGTCGCCCAGGCAAAGACCTACAGTGCAAAGAATCCCACGGTCATCGTGGCCCTTGGGGATATCGGATGGAATATCCTGGAGATATTCCCGGCCTATAAGGAGGCCATGGCCCGGACAGGCGTCCCCTGTTACGCCATCATCGGGAACCATGATCACAATCAGGACCGTTCCGGGAAAGCGGCCTGCGAGGGTTATGAGAATGCTTTCGGTCCGGTCAATTATGCCTTCTTCCTCGGGAATGATCTCGTCATCGGCCTCGACAACCTGATCTTCAAGGGGAACGATAGCGGCGACCCGACCAAATCCGGCAAGTATGCCGAAGGCTATTCCGAAGAAACCCTGGCCTTTGTGCGGAACCTGCTGTCCTATATCCCGTCGGATACGCATCTTTTCATCGCCCAGCACAGTCCGCTCTACCGCTGGTTCAATGAAGAAAAGCCCGATATCGTAAACGGGCAGGAAATGCTGGATCTTCTGGAAGGACGCCAGGTTGATTTCCTCTCCGGCCATACGCATATCCAGAATAATCTCATCTACAGCGATGATATCATTGAGCACAATGCGGCCAGCATCTGCGGCGCCTGGTGGTCGACCAAGATATGCAATGACGGGACGCCCCGTGGGTATGAGATTTTCAATAACAACAACGGCGTGCTTTCCTGGTACTGGCATAATATCGACTATCCCGATGACTATCAGGTTGAGTTCATCGATCCCGGGCAGTCTCCCCGTCACCCCAATTCGCTGGTCGCCAACGTTTGGGACTATGATCCTTCCTGGTCCGTTTCCTGGACTCAGGACGGTGTGGAAATGGGTGAGCTTTCTGAAAGCCGGGATGTTTCGCCTACCTATATCCGCGAGATTCAGTCGGTCTATCCCGAGAAGATTTCCAATTACAAGCGTCCGCGGACCAATCTCCATTATTTTGCAGCGACTCCGAGCCAGTATGCCCATAAGGTCGGAATCAAGGTCGTCAATCCGGCCGGCCAGACGTGGAAATACGAATTCGACATGCGAAATTACGTCGATGTCCAGGGCCATCGCGGTGGAGCGGGGCTCATGCCGGAGAACACGATTCCGGCTATGCTCCACGCCGTCCGGCTTGGTGAGAATACCCTCGAGATGGACCTGCAGATAAGCAGGGACCGTCAGGTCGTCGTCTCTCACGAGAACTACTTCCATCCCCGCTATTCAATGCGCCCGGACAGTTCCCTCGTGCAGAAAGAAGATCCGAGAACTTATCTCTACCACATGGATTATGAGGATATTGCGAAGTGGGATGTCGGTCTCCGTCCGAATGAACTTTGGCCTACCCAGGAAAATATCCCGGCGGTAAAGCCGCTGGCCTCCGAACTGATCGACACCGTTGAGGATTATACGGTAAGTCACGGTTTCTCTCCGGTCCGCTACAACGTCGAGATAAAGACGACTGCCAGTAAGAATGAAGGGAAAGTTTGTCCCGAATACAAAGAATTCGTCGATCTCTGCATCCCGCTTCTGGAAAGCAAAGATCTCGGCGACCGGCTGGTTATCCAGAGTTTTGATACGCGTGCCCTGAACTACATCCACCAGAAATACCCCTCGATCTTCCTGTCGTATCTGACAACGAAGGAGTCCTCCATTGAGAAACTCCTCGAGAAACTGGACTTCGTTCCGGACTGGTGGAGTCCGAATTCAAAGGACCTGACGGCAGAAAATGTTGCTTATTGCCGTGAACACGGTATCAAGATCGTCGTATGGACTGTGGATGATCCCGATGAGATCAAAAGGATGGTTGACTTGGGCGTAGATGCGATTATCTCCAACTATCCCGACCGCGTCCTCAAGCAGACCAGAGGGTACACGGACGTCCAGTATGCGAAGGAACCGCTATAGTTGCAGCTCCAGCCAACGGGTCTCTTTCTCGTCGAGAAGGGCCTGGATCTGGCTATAGCGGTCCGAAAGTTTCCGGACTTCGTCCGGACCGAGCAGACCGCCCGAAAGACTCTCTTCGATTGAAGCCTTCTCCGTTTCCAGATCGGAGAGGGCTTTTTCCAAATCCTCCAGTTCCCGGCTTTCCTTCCAGGACAGCTTCCGTTTCTTCTCCGGTGCCGTTTGGGGCGGGAGAGCTGTCTCCGGCCGGGCGCTTTTTTTCAGGGCGGCCTGCTGCTTCTCATATTCCTTGAGATAGTCCCGGTATTGGGAATAGCTGCCTATGAAATCTTTGATGACACCGTTTCCGCAGAAGATGAAAAGATGGTCGACAAGCCGGTCCAGGAAATGCCGGTCATGCGAAACGATAATCAGGCTTCCCTTGAATTCCTTCAAATATTCTTCGAGGATATTCAGCGTTACGATGTCGAGGTCGTTCGTCGGCTCGTCCAGGATCAGAAGGTTCGGCTGCTGCATCAGGACCGTCAGCAGGTATAACCGCCGTTTTTCGCCTCCGGAAAGGCGTCCGACGCGGCTCGAGAGCATATCGTGGGTAAAGAGGAAGCGGCCGAGGAGGTGGGTGTCGTTGACTGTCTCCAGAACGGTCTGGTCTTCGTCGAAATGCATTCCTGACTGGTTATAGTATCCGATCCGGAGGGATTCTCCCCGGTCGATCGTCCCGGTCATCTCGCCTCCCAGCGAGGGATCCCATCCTCCGGTCAGCAGGTTCAGGAAAGTCGTTTTCCCTGCCGCGTTCCGTCCGACGATTCCGACCCTTTCGTAACGCTGGAAGTTATAGGTAAAATGGTCCAGATAGCACTTCCCGTCCCACCAGAAAGACAGGTCCCGGCAGTTGATTACCTTATTGCCGAGATAGGATGAGCCGGCCGGCAGTTCCTTTAAGTCAATATTTTTCTCGCGATAGACTTCACCGGCCCGGTCCCGCAGGCCGTAGAAGGCGTTTTTCCGGGCTTTCGCCTTGCCGGTCCGGGCGCAGGGTGAACTGTGCATCCACTCGAGTTCACGCCGGAGAATATTCCGCACCCGGTCTGTTTCCGCGTTGTACTGGTCGATCCGTTCCGCTCTCTTTTCCAGAAAGTTCCGGTAGTTTCCCCGGTAGGTATAGAGGTTTCCGCGGTCGAGTTCCATGACGATATTGCAGATGCTGTCGAGGAAATAGCGGTCGTGCGTGACCATCAGCAAGGTGCACCGCGACCGGGTCAGTTCATCTTCGAGAAATTCGATGGCGTCGATGTCGAGGTGGTTCGTGGGCTCATCCATGATGAAAAAATCTGCCTCTGAGGCCAGCATCTCCGTAATCGCGACGCGCTTGATTTCTCCGCCGGAGAGTTCGGACATGGGCTTGTCCCGGTCTGTCAAGCCGAATCCGGTCAGGAGTTCCACAACGCGGCGCTCGTAGGCATACCAGTGTTCAGTATCGAGGTGCCGGGTCCATTCTTCGGACCCGTCCATGATCTGTTGCATGATGGTTTTCCGGGGATCATACGCGTATTCCTGTTCCAGAAAAGCAATACGGATGTCCTTCAGGAAAAGGATCTTCCCGCCGCTGTCCGACTTGTCTTTCCCGGCGAGAATCCTCAGCAGGGAGGTCTTCCCGGTTCCGTTCGGGGCAATCAAGGCGATTTTATCCCCCTCGTTGACATTCATGGAGATGTTTTCGAACAGGACTTTGGGTCCGTAAGACTTCGATATGTTCTCGATCTGCAGGTAACTTGCCATAACGATTGCAAAAATAATAATTAATTGTTTAAATTTGCAGGATTAGCAATAAGACGGATATGAGAATCATAATTGTAGGAGCGGGAGAAGTCGGCTCGCATCTGGCCAAGATGCTGAGTCATGAATCCAATGATATCACAGTCATTGATGAAGATCAAGCCAGACTTACCCGGCTGGTCAGTTCCGCCGATGTCGTGACGGTCCATGGGGATCCGACATCCATATCGGTTCTGGAGCAGGCCGGTGCGGAAACGGCGGACCTGCTTGTTGCAGTCAGTCCGCATGTCCCCCAGTCCGTCAATATCGTCAGCGCCCTGCTGGCCAAGAAACTGGGAACGGCCAGAGTAACGGCCAGAGTCGATGATCCGGATTATCTCAATTCTGAGAACAGGCTGATTTTCAAGGATATGGGTCTTGATCTACTCTTCTGCCCCGAAAAAATCGCCTGTGACGAAATTATCGATCTCCTTCGGCATACGGCCTCTACCGATTCGATGGACTTTGCCCGCGGTAAACTCCAGCTGGCCGTTTTCAAGATTGACGAAGACTCGCCGATCCTCGACATGAAGGTCGCCGAATTCGTCAAATCCGTTTCTGCCGTGAATTCCGAGGTCCAATTCCGGATTATCGCCATCGCCCGCCATGATGAGACGATTATCCCGAAGTTCGATACGAAGTTCAAGTATATGGACCATATCTACATCATCTCCAAGCGGGAGGGGATGGCTTCGCTGATGCACTTTCTGGGCAAAGACAATATCGAGGTCGACAGTACAATGATCCTCGGGGGAAGCCGTATCGGCGAGCTGGTCGCCGAGCAGCTCAGCGGCCAGATCTCCAATGTGAAGATCATTGATTCCGACCGGAGCCGGTGCCTGGAACTTTCCGAACGGCTCCCCGAGTCGGTTACGGTCGTCAATGGCGACGGACGGAATTCGGATTTTCTCGTAGAGGAGTCAATCAAGAATTTTGATGCTTTCGTTGCCGTTACGGATAATGACGAAGCCAATATCCTCGCCTGTGTCGTGGCTAAGAAATTTGGCGTCGAACGGGTGATTGCCGAGGTTGAAAATATTGAGTATCTGAAACTTGCAGATGAGATGGGCGTTGATGCCGTCATCAATAAAAAGTTGATTACGGCGGGCCGCATCTTTAAGTTCACGCTTTCGGACAAAGTCCGTTTCGTCAAGTACATGAGCGGTACCGATGCCGAGGCGCTTGAGTATACGGCGGCTCCCGGAAGCAGGATTACCAAGGCTCCGCTGAAAGAAACCGATTTCCCGAAGAACGCCATCATCGGCGGTGTTATCCGCGGAGGAGACTCCTTTATCGCCGTCGGCGATACCCATATCGAACCGTATGACCGCGTCGCCGTGTTTGCCCTTCCGGATGCGGTCAAGGAAGTTGATAAATTCTTCCGGTAGGGGAGGCTACAGTTTCCTGAAAACAGCCCTTGGGATCATCCAGAAATCGCACAGGCCGTCCAGACGGACGGCTTTTTGCGTCCTGACCTTTTCCGGATCCGGACGGCGGCGCAGGGACCGGAATTCCTTGTGGGCGGAAAAGACGGCTTTGAAATAAGGAATGTTGCCTGTCAGGAGATAGACCAGGGCGGATCCCCCGTCGAGAATCTGCCGGAAGAACAGGACTCGCGCGGCCTTGCCGAAAGGATGGCGGCAGCCCCTGGACGCATACGTACGGGCGAGGTTGTTCTCCATCATCAACAGGTTGTTCCGGAAATTCAGTCTTAGTTTCCATGGAGAAGTCGACGGCAAAGTCCCGCCGCCGATATGGTAGACGGAGGACTGGGGAACAACGGTAACCAGGAATCCTTCCAGGTGGGCTCTCCAACAGAAATCGATTTCTTCCATGTGGGCGAAAAAACGGTCGTCGAGCCCGCCGAGCGACTTCCAGAGACTGCTCCGTACGACCATACAGGCGCCCGACACCCACATTACGTCCGCAGGAGTATCATACTGGCCGGTATCTTTCTCCACCTTGCTCATGACCCGGCCCCTGCAGAAGGGATAACCATAGCGGTCCAGCAGTCCGCCGGCTGCCCCGGCGTACTCGAAGGTGTCCCGCCGGTACCAGGATAAGAGCTTAGGACCGCAGACTCCACACTCCGGATGGGTATCCATCCACCCGACGAGCGGCTCCAGCCACTCCGGGGTGACTTCGATATCCGAGTTGATCAGGACGTAGTAGGTCGCTGCCACTTCAGCAAGGGCCCGGTTGTATCCGCCCGTGAATCCGTAATTATCCGCAAGCGGGATCCGGCGCACATCGGGGAACTCTGCGGCCATCATTTCCATGGATCCGTCCGTCGATGCGCTGTCCGCCACGATAACCTCGGCATCCAGCCCCCGCACCGAATCAAGGAGCGGCGGAAGGAACTTTCGGAGATAGTCTTTTGTGTTCCAGTTCAGTATGACGACTGCGGTCTTCACGATCTATTCTTCATCGTCGTGGTGGCAGCAATGGCCTTCTCCTTTGCCGTGGCAGCATTCGCCGTCGCCGTGGTGGCCTTCGCCATGGTGATGGCAGTGCCCCTTTCCATGGCAGCAGTGGTGCCCTTCCTCGGGGGGAAGATACTCTCCGTGAAGCCCTTCTGTCAGTTCTTTTTCCGTTGCATCGCGGACGGAAAGAACCTTCCCGGTAAAGTGCAATTCCTTCCCGGCCATCGGGTGATTGAAATCGAGGGTAACGCCGTTGTCTTTCACATCGACAATCAGGGCCTGGAGTACATTGCCGTCACGTCCCATCATCGGGACGGTCCGCCCGACCTGCATCAGATCCTCCCGGATCTCTCCATTGATGGTAAAGGCAGAGCGGGGAACATCGAAACGCATCTTCTCGTCATACGGGCCATACCCTTCTTCCGGGGAGACGGTAAAGGCGAATGCGGCCCCTTCTTCGAGTCCTTCGATTTCAGCTTCGAATTTTGGAATGAGCATATGGGTCCCGTGGATATAGTCCAGGGGACGTTCTTCAGTAGCACGGTCGGCAAGGGCTCCGTCTACGGTAAGGTCGTAAGTGACGACCACGACTTTATTCTTTTCTATTTTCATGTTATCCGCTGAAATCAACGTTTGAGAAGGCTAAGGTAGGAATAATTTTCGACATACAGGGTCTGGCATCTTCCGCAGCGGCGAAAAGGTTGTTCCAAAGCGTGATGAAATTTCCGGTTATGAGCATCTCCCGAACAGGATGGAGGATTTTTCCGTCTTTGAAATAAAAACCTTCGATGCCGAAGGAGAAGTCTCCGGTCGTGGAATTGCTGTTCCCGCCGTTGAATCCGGTGACGAGAATACCTTCTCCCGCCTTTGCCAGTACGTCATCCCGGGTTTTGCAACCGCCTACGGGGAGGATGACAGGGCGGGTACAATCCTCGACCGTCGGATCCGTCCCGAGCTTCCCGGCAATGTAGGAATTTATGAAATAGGTCTTGATAACACCTTTCTCGATGATGGCCATCGGCCGTGTAGCGACGCCTTCGCTGTCAAACAGTCGTGATCCGGTCTTTCCGCTCTCGTGCGGCTCATCAAGAAGGGTCAGGCATTCCGGGAAGACTTTTTCCCCGAGCTTGTCCATCAGGAATGAATTCTTCTGCTGGATCGCATAGCCGCCGAGTGCGTTCAAAATGGGTTTGACAACTTTTGATGCACATTCCGTGTCGATGACGAGATTCATCTTGCCGCCCCGGTGTTCCTGCGGCCCGATCTGGGCGGCTGCACGCTCGAGCGCTTTCTCGGAGCAGGTCCGGATCGATCCGAGGACCTCTTCCAGGCGAGGTGCCGCATCCCACCAGTAGGCGCTGAACCGCTCCCCGGAAGGCGTTTCGACGGTCGCCTCATAACCGATTTCAAAGGACGTTTCGGTATGTCTTGCAAATAACCCTTCCGAATCCATGACGACACTGTCGAAAATGCTGTCGGAGTATTCCCCTTCTTCGGAAATCAGGGTGAACCCCTTCTCCCATTCTGCTTTCCTGGACCAGATGGAACTCCCGAGCGAGAGCTCAAGCCGCCGTTCCGTCCCGATTGTCGGATAGGCCGGATCGTACAGATCCAATTCCGTTCCTTTCCGGGCATCCGTGATCTTCCGGTCCGGGGCGGGAAGGACCCTGAAACGGTCTTCCGCCAGCATCCGGACGGTATCGATAGCTTGGAGGATAAAGCGTTCCAAGCCTTCTTCTTCCAACTTGTTCGTGGAGAAACTGCCGAACCGCCCGTCGACGAAAAGGGAAAGACTCAGGCTCCGGTCAAGGGCGCTTGCGACCTTGTCTATTTCTCCGTTGAGGATTCCCAGCAGGTTCATCAGGCTCTTGCTCAGGGTAACCCGGACCTTGTCCGCTCCATGGCCCAGGGCAAAACGAATACTCTTCCGTGCTATTTCTATTTCTTTCTCCATTACTCTCCTCCTACTGTCAGGTTTTTTACGAGTACCGTCGGGATTCCGCACGATACGGGCACATTCTGTTCTTTTCCGCAGACCCAGGCTCCTTCATCGATCTTCAGGTCATTTCCCACGGCAACAATATCTGCGAGGGCCTGGGGGCCGTTCCCGATTATGTTGATGTCTTTGACAGGGCGGGTAAGCCGTCCGTCTTCAATCAGGTAGCCGCTCTTGACGTAGAATGTGAAATCTCCTTCCCCGATCTTGACCTGTCCGTTCGAGAACTCGTCGACATAGATTCCTTTCCGAACCTCGGCGATGATATCTTCGGGTGCAGCATCTCCGCTTTCCATATATGTTGCCCGCATACGAGGGAGGGGAGCGTAACGGAACGATTCCCGCCGTCCGTTCCCAGTCGGAGTTACGCCGAAGTGCCGGGCGCTGATCCGGTCATGGAGATAAGACGTAAGTACGCCATTCTCGACCATGCAGGTCCGTTGTCCGGGAACGCCCTCGTCATCGAAGTTCAGCGAGCCCCGGTTGCCCCGGAGGGTTGCGTCATCGATGATGCTGATATTCCCGGCACAGATTTTCTGACCGATCTTCCCGGTGAAAATCGATTGCCCTTTCCGGTTGAAATCAGCTTCAAAGGCATGGCCCATGGCTTCGTGGAGGAGGATGCCGGAGGCTCCCGCCCCCATGACAACGCTCATCTGTCCGCCCTTCGGACGTCGTGCTTCGAAGCGGTCATCAATTCCCTTGACGATCAGCGATGCCATCTCTTCGATGAGTCCTTCCGTCAGCATCTCGGTGCCGGTACGGAAACTTCTGGAGGCCGTCTTGTTCTCTGTTTTCCCGTCCTTCTGGAAAATGGCTGAGACAGAAACGCTTCCCATCGGGCGGGTATCGTATTTCAGTTCTGAAAGGGAATTGAACATCAGAATGTCGCTGACTTGCCAGGAAAGCATGGCGACGACTTTTACAATCCGGGGATCCCTGCTTCGTACCGTTTGTTCCAGCAATTGAAGGAAAGGCAGAAACTCCCCGACGGGCGTGCTCCGCCAGTGTTTGGAGACGGGATAGCGGTCCGCGGCCGGATTCGGCTTTCCCCGGAAAGGGGCTGCGGTCCCATAATCCGTTACGGCCGTCGTGCCGGAAGCAATGGCTGAAGCCGCCCGGCAGGCGGCCATCATATCGGCCGCCCCCGTACTTTCCGAGTAGGCATACCCGGTCTTTTCTCCGCTGAGTACGCGGATCCCTACGCCGAAATCAATATGCTGTCCGCCGGAAGTGACCTCCGAATCCCGGAGCATCAGGTTCCCGTACGTCGTGTTTTCAAAAAAGAGATCGACATAATCTCCTCCCCGCGAGATCCCCTCGCGGGTCAGGCGGAGGAGATCCTGTTCGGTTACCCCGAACATATCCAAGTACTGCTGCTTGTCTTTGATCATGTATAGTCTTTACTTATCGTTTCATATAGTTGTGGATCATGGACCGTGATCCCTTTCCGTCCCCCTTCCGCGATCAGGCGGAAAGGCGGGGTGGAATTGTCCGCCAGGGTCCAGTGGTCGCATTCGGGAAGGTAGATCCCGAAGAAGTTTTTCAGGCCGGCTTCATAGCGGCGCTGGATCGTCTCGTCCTTGACATTATGGCCTCCGGCCGCTACCCGGGCCCGGACCCGTTGCCGGGCCAGTTCCGGTGAAGATACCCAGAGGTATAGGATTGAGACGGTATAGCCCATCTCCTTCGAAGATCGGATCATCTGAAGGAGTGACCTTGTCGCCAGGGTGCTTTCTATGCAAAAATCGACCCGCCGGCTGAGAAGGCGCTGGATTTTCATAAGCATGTACCGTCCGGCCATGATGGAAGCGGCGTCGGGATTGGACGGAGAGAGGGCTTTTGCGAATTCGTCCGAATTGACGAATTCCGTGCAGTCCAACAGCTCCGGCAGCTCTTTATAGGAGGCCGTCGTCTTTCCCGAGCCGTTGCATCCGGCGATGATGTAGAGTCTGGGCATTATCTGTCTGGGAATAGAAGAAGCGCCCGCCCGTATTGGCGAGGGCGAGCGCATACAGAGAACTATCTATTGTCTTTTGGACACGCCGTTTTATGCGTTTGTTACTCTTTCAAGCCATTTGACCATGCCGAGCATGACGCCCATCGAGATGAGGCAGACGACGAGGAATACCGTCCAGCACTTCCAGATCGGCCATGCATTGTACATGACGGGACCGATCCAGATCAGCAGGTTGCCAAGGGCGGTAGCGCCGAGCCAGAGGCCCTGGCAGAGACCGAGAAGGTTCTTCGGGGCGACTTTCGATACGAAGGACAGGCCGAGCGGGGAGATGAACAGTTCCGCTACCGTCAGGAAGAAATAGGTGACGATCAGAACCCACCAGTCGCATTTCATGCCTGCGGCGACGCTCTCGTCAAGGGCGCGGAATTCGGTGCCGGAAGGGTAGTGGTTGATATAAGAGAATACGGCAAGGAATAAGTATGCGCACCCTGCGATTGCCATACCGTACGCAATCTTTCGCGGAGTCGAAACGACCTTGCCCTTTTTGGCGAGGGAAGCGAAAATTGCCATGATAATCGGCGTGAGCACGATGACGAAGAACGGGTTGACGGCCTGCCAGATTTCCGGGGCAATCTTGTCGGTCTTGACAAAGTCGCGGGCAAAGACGGAGAGGGACTGTCCGTTCTGGTGGAACGAGAACCAGAAGAAGATGGCGATGCCGAGGACGGCGAAGAGCGCATACATTCTCTGCTTGATTTCCTTGGCCATGGCGAGTTTCTCTTCATTCGTATAGGAAAGAGATTCCGCGGCAATAGCGGCTTTGGAGGCCGGGTTGGGGAATATTCTCTTGTTATAGAGGAAGATAGCAAGGGAAATCAGCATCGCTGCGACCGAGGCGATGAAGGAGAAATGGACACCCTGATTGAAGACCTCAAGGTAAGCGGCGGGATCGAAGGAACCGCCTGCAAGGGTAACCTTTTCGGAGAGTTCGGCAAACTTGGTTGCCTGGTCTCCCAAGGTTCCGTTAAGGGCTTTGTGGCAGAGTTCCGGAAGGTTGGAGTTATACAGGAAGCCATTGGTCTTGAGCCACCACTGACGGAGCAGCGGAGCGACGAACGGAGCGATCAGACCGCCGATGTTAATGAAAACATAGAAAATCTGGAAACCGGCATCCCGCTGACCTTTGGCCTGGGCCAGGGCCTCGGGACCTTTCTTCGCGGCCTCTGCTTCAAAATTATCGTACATCTGTCCGACGATCGCCTGGAGGTTCCCTTTGAAGAGACCGTTACCGAAAGCGATCAGTGCAAGGGCGATGCAGGTAAAGGGAAGGAGCCAGGAGGTGTTGCCGCTCGTCGCGGTAATCGGGATGGCCAGGAGGATATAGCCTGTGGCCATGACGATCAGACCTTTCTGGATCGTGCCCTTATAGTCCTGGGACCGGTCGGCGATGATACCGCCTACCAGTGCGAGAACGTAGATCGCGGAGTAGAAGACGGAATAAATCAAACCGCCTTTGGCATCGCTGATGCCGAATTTGGAGCAGAGGAAGAGCAGCAGGACTGCATTCATGATGTAGTAGCCGAACCGCTCACCCATGTTGCTGAGGGCGGCGGCCAGCAGTCCTTTCGGATGATTTTTGAACATATAACTAAACTTTTTAAAGAATCATCATTTCTTATTTCACAAATATAGTAAAGTTTTCGTGATCAGACAAAGATTTATTATATTTGTCCTAATTATGGAAAAGAAGAAAATGAATTTCGGAGAGAAACTGATGGCTTCCCTGGTCCGTCTGCTGGGACGGTTGCCCCTTGGGTTCCACCATGCCTGCGCCGATGTGATCGCCTGGTTTCTCGGGAGTGTACTGCATTACCGGGAGAAAGTGCTGGTTACCAACATTGCGCGCAGTTTTCCCGAAATGAAATATGATGAAATCAAGAAGACAGCAAAACAGTTTTACCGGCATTTCGCGGATATCTATACCGAAGCCGTCTGGATTGCTGCCTGTCATGGGGAAAAAGGGCTGAAGCGGATTCACGACAGCCACATCGTAGAGCTGACCAATGTCGAGGAAATCAACCGGTTCTATGAGAAAGTCCCGAGCGTGATGCTCCTGAGCAGTCATACCGGCAATTGGGAACTGTTCGGCGGATTCCAGGAGTACAACTACAGCGCGGAACCTCTCTTGATCAAGAAAGAAGAACTGACGGTCGTCTACAAGGAACTCCATAGCAAACTGTGGAACCGGGTTATTGAAGAAATGCGTCTGGCTCCGCTGGAGGACTCCGGTTTCTGCGGGTACCTTGAAACGGGCAATATCCTTCGTTATGCTGTCCAGCACCGGAATCAGAAATTGCTTTATTATTTCATTACCGACCAGCATCCGTACGGCAACGCCGCCCGGTTTGATCTCGAGTTCATGCACCAGAAGACCAAGGCCATGTTCGGCGGCACGTCGCTTGCATGTAAGTTCGGGTTCGGCGTCATGTACCTTCGGTGGGAAATCGTCGAAAGGGGGAAGTACCGGATGACTTTCGTCCCGATCTGCGAAGATGCTTCGAAGATGACCCCCGAGGAAGTAATGAGGGAGTTCTACCGCCTCCTTGAAGAAGATTTGAATAAACAGCCATGGGATTACCTGTGGACACATAAAAGATGGAAATCCTGATATGAAGATCCGTTTTCTCGCAGCACTGGGCCTGCTGATGGCCCTCCCTACGGCCCTTTCCGGCCAGAACACCCTTACTTATTTTCTGCCTTCGACGCATGTCGGCGTTGAAGTCGAGGCAGTTGTGGAAACCTTCCATGCCGGTCCCTATGCCCAGTATGCCAAAAAGTATCTTGGCATCGAGGCGAAAGGGGAAGATGCCGTCAGGACCTATATTTCGTCCGTAACGGTCGACCCGACCATCGAAGCGGATCCCTTGTCCCGCTATACGGCCGTTTCTTCCGAAGCGGTTTCGCGGGCGCTGGGCCTTTCCGCCCAGGGGCTCGTCTCCCTCGGGGGCGGCAGCGGTTCAGAGGGCCTTCGGTGGACCTTCCCGGTCCACGATGCCGCTGATTTCTCGCGTATCGGCGTCAGCTCTCCTTATCGGACGGAAAAGAAAGTAACCTACAAGAACGTACAGACCGATACCTCCGTTACTCGGGTTGCCATGACCCAGGATATTACCGTTGCCAAAACGCCCGAGCAGAAGGCACGCGAAGCGGCGGATATGGTTCTTCGCGCCCGTCAGGAGCGTTTCAATATTACGATCGGAAATACCGACGCGACCTACAGCGGCGCAGCCCTCGGCAGCGCGATCGAAGAACTGACGCGTCTGGAAGAGGAGTATCTGACCCTTTTCGTCGGCTATACGACCCGTCAGGTCCAGCAGGCGTCCTTCTCTGTCATTCCGATCCAGGGGAAGGATGATATTTCCTATCCTGTTTTCCGTCTTTCTCCGGATGGCGGACTGACTCCGCCCGAGTCCGGGGAAGGTACCCTCTGGTTTATGACTTTCAAGGCTTCGGCTCCTGCACCGGCAGCAGAAGATGCATCCGCGCGGAAGTCCTCCAAGGGCGCACAGATCCTGTATTACCGGATACCGGCTGTCTGCGAGACTGCTCTGACCAACGGAAGAGAGACCCTTGTCAAGACACGGATCCCGGTCTATCAGTTCGGCGAAATTTCGACTTATCCAATTATTAAATAACACATCAGACAAATGACAATCAAAGACTTACAGCCTAAGGTCGTTTGGGAGAACTTCTACGGCCTTACCCAGATTCCGAGACCCTCAAAGCATGAAGGAAAGGTTATCGAGTATCTCTATAACTGGGGCATCGCCCACGGCCTTGAAACGATCAAGGACGAAACCGGCAACATCATCATCCGCAAGCCTGCGACCCCGGGATTCGAGAACCGCAAGGGTGTGATCCTTCAGGGACATATGGACATGGTCCCGCAGAAAACCGGCGACAGCAACCATAACTTCCTGACCGATCCGATCACGACCCTGATCGACGGGGATTGGGTTACGGCGGACCGCACCACCCTCGGCGCGGACAACGGAATCGGCGTCGCCCTGGGCCTCGCCGTCCTCGAGGACCCTTCCGTCAAGCACGGCCCCGTCGAAGTCCTGGTGACCTATGACGAAGAGACCGGCATGACCGGTGCCAATAAGCTCCGTCCCGGTGTCTTGAAAGGGGACATCCTCATCAATCTCGATTCCGAGGACGAGGGCGAGCTTTGCGTCGGCTGCGCTGGCGGACTTGATGCTGAAGCCGATTTCAAATACCGCAAATACACGACTCCGAAGGGTTACAAGGGTCTCCGGATCAAAGTCAGCGGCCTGCAGGGCGGTCACTCGGGCATGGATATCTCCCTCTACCGGGCCAACGCCAACAAGGTCATGTGCCGCATCCTCCTTCCGCTCCTGGAGAACTTCGGCGCGAAGGTCGTATCCTTTACCGGCGGCTCCCTGAGGAATGCCATCCCGTTCGAGGCCGTTTCCGAAATCGTTATTCCCGAGGAAAATGTCGGAGCTGTCAAGAAACTGATTGCCAATATCTTCGATGAGGTCAAGGCAGAATACGTCGAGAGTGATCCTTCTGCGGCGATGGAGCTGTCCGAGATCCCCGCTGCCCCGAAATTCATCCAGGGGAGCGTCATGCTCAATGCCGTCAAGGCGATGATAGCCTGCCCTTCGAACGTCATCCGGATGAGCCAGAGCATGCCTGGTCTGACTGAAACGTCGATCAACATGGCCATCGTCCGTACCGAGCGCGGCCATATCCGGGTCCATTCCCTGATGCGCAGCGCCATTGACACAGCGAAAGCCGATCTCGCCGAGCGGGTCCGCTGCATTTTCGAACTGGCCGGAGCGGAGATTTCCTTCGCCGGCGGTTACAGCGGCTGGCGTCCGAAACTGGATACGCCGATGAACAAGGTCATGATGGAGCAGTTCGAAAAGATCTACGGCTATCCGATGAAGGTCATGGCAACCCACGGCGGTCTTGAATGCGCAATCATGGGCGCGAAATACCCGAACTGGGAGATGGTCTCGATCGGACCTACGATCCGTTATCCGCACTCTCCGGACGAGCGTCTGAAGATCGATACCGTCGGACGGACCTGGGACTACCTCAAGGCCGTTCTTGAGAACGTTCCCGAGAAATAATGGGGAAGAGCTGGAAATCCAGGATCTTGGGCATGGCCGTTCTCGCGGTCATGTCCTTTTCCTGTACCAAACCCGTTGTCGTCGAAGTCCCTCCGGAGCCGGAGGAGGAACAGCGGATATGGGAAGTTACCGTCCGCGAACTGGATTCCTCAGTCGGGACGGAGAAGATATTCGGGCAACTCCATTTTCCCAAGGGCCGCCAGGGAAAGGTTCCGCTCCTGATTTGCTCGCACGGTCTTGGCGGGACCTATAAGGACTGCATCGCCTATGCCGATTCTGCTGCGACCCATGGCTACGCCGCCTATGTGTTCGATTTCAGGGGCGGGGGAAGCAAGGCCAGTAAAAGCGACGGGAATGTACTCGATATGTCCATTTTTACCGAGGCGGAAGACCTGGAGGCCGTCTGGGAGACCCTGCGCAGGGAGTCCTTCTATGATGCGTCCCGTGTCTTCCTCTGCGGCGGCAGCCAGGGTGGACTGGTTTCTGCCCTTGTCGGGGCACGTCATCCTTCTGAGGTCCGGGGAATGGTCCTGCTGTTCCCGGCATTCAACATCCCGGAGTATGCGCGGATGTTGTATAAGGATTATGATTCCGTACCGGAAAAAGTCAATCTTTTCGGCTTTACCTTTGGACGGAAATACGCCGACGGGCTTTTCGAATACGATCCCTATAAAGATATGCGTTCCTTCCGGAATCCGGTCCTGATCCTGCACGGGACGGCTGATATCCTGGTTCCTGTCACTTATTCGGAGAAGGCGGTTTCCACCTACCCGAATGCCGAGCTTGAGAAAATGAAAGGGCAGCCGCACGGATTTGACCGCGATGGCGTTCCTTATGCCGCAGGACGGGCGATCGAGTTCCTCCGCAGCGTGAAATAATACGGGAAAGGGTTTGATTTTCCGAAAATTATCTCTATCTTTGCAGTCCTTTTCGGGCGAGTATGTCCCGAGAGGACTGTAAATTTATAATAAACAATTAATTACAAACCAATGGTACAGAAGTACGAGACCGTTTTCATTGCAACTCCCGTTTTGTCTGAAGCCCAGATGAAGGAAGCGGTTGCCAAGTACACCAAGCTGATCCAGGACAATGGCGGCGAAGTCGTGTACGAAGAGGATTGGGGCCTGCGTCAGCTCGCTTATCCGATCCAGCACAAGACCACAGGTTTCTATTACCTGATCGAATTCAATTCCGATCCCCAGTTCGTCGCAACGCTGGAGACCCAGTATCACCGTGACGAGCGGATCATCCGTTACCTCACTGTCGCCCTCGACAAGAACGCAGCTGCTTACGCTGAGAAGAGAAGGGCCAACAAAGCCGCCAAGGCAGTTGCTGCCGAGGCCGCTCCGCAGGCAGAATAATCATTAGGAGGAATCAAATTATGGCAAACGAAAACGAAATCCGCTATCTCAACCCTCCGACTGTAGAGGTTAGAAAGAAGAAATACTGCCGTTTCAAAAAGGCTGGTATCAAGTATGTTGATTACAAGGATCCTGAGTTCCTGAAGAAGTTCCTCAACGAGCAGGGTAAGATTCTCCCTCGCCGCATTACCGGAACCTCCCTCAAGTTCCAGAGGAAAGTCGCCCAGGCGATCAAGCGTGCCCGCACCCTTGCCCTCCTTCCGTATGTTACTGACCTTCTTAAATAATCTGCCTTATGGAAATTTTGCTCAAGAAAGATGTAGCCAACCTCGGCTATGCAGATGAGATCGTAAATGTCAAGACAGGTTACGCACTCAACTATCTCGTTCCCCAGGGCTTCGCTACGGTAGCTACCCCTTCCGTCAAGAAGCAGCATGAGGAGACCCTTCGCCAGAGGGCTCACAAGGAGGCCAAGTTCGTCGCTGACGCCGAGGCGCTCGCTGCTCAGCTCGCCGCCCAGACCGTAAAGGTCGCTGTCAAGGTCAGCGAATCCGGTAAGATCTACGGTTCCGTAACGACCGCTCAGCTCGCTGACGCGCTTGCCCAGGTCGGAATCAACATCGACAAGAAAGACATTACCATCACCTCCGCAGAGGTCAAGGAGCCCGGTACCTATGAGGCTTGCGCAAAGCTTTACAAAGCCATCAAGGGTGCTTTCAACTTCGAAGTTGTCGCTGAATAATTTCTACCCAGAAATACCAATCCGATACGGAGATAAAGATAGAAAGGGGCTGACTCTCAGAGTCGGCCCCTTTCTTGCCTAGATGCCTAAGACCGTTGCGGGAGGGATACGAAGATTCTGGACCATTTTCCTGGCCTGCTTCAAGGTAGGCTCCGATTTTCCGGAAAGAATTTCACTGATCTTTGATTGATGCATGCCCAGAAGAGAGGCCAATCCGGATTGAGAAAGCCCCATCTCGTACATCCTTAACCTTAGGATATCCGGAAGAGTGGGTTTCTTGATCGGGAAATGAATGTCTTCATAATCGGCTGCAAGATTGGACAGAAGATCGAGTTCTATACTGTTTCTGTCATCAGAAGGAGTGCTGTCGTCGACGATTTTCAGCAATTCCTCTATGCGGGCCATGGTTGCTGCATACTGTTTTTCGTTCTCAATCTTTGCCATTTCAGATATCCTTTATTTGTCTTTCCGTCAGACCGTCATATTCTTTATGAGTACCGATGAAACGGATATATACCATTTTGATCCGGAACAGAACAAGGGTTATTAACCTGTAATCGTTCCCTTTAATGTTGAAAACAATTCTTTTATTCCCGACATTATCAGCTGAGTTGAAAGATCTTTTGACATCGGAAAAGTTCTCCCATTCAGCAGATTCCGTTTTATGGTACCATTCTTCCAGTGCTGTTTCAGCATCTGCATGTTTCGTATAAAAGGCGACCAAAGTCTTTCTGGCGATAATTCTCATAGTCTTTTGTTTGGTATGCAAATGTAGCGAAATAATCTGAATTTTAAAAAAATATTCTAAAAATTAGAAAACTCTCCTTCTTTCAATAAGTTCGAATCTTTCGCTATTCTTCTTGTTCCGAACTCTATGAACCGTACGGTTACGATGCCGGCATCGGGATCATCGTCGATTACCGTGCCGTCTCCGAATACGGGATGATGGACCCGAGCACCCGCCCCTCCGTCGTCGGGACGGCGGACACCTGCTCCTCGGTCATAACCCTTAGATACGTACGCGTTGCAAGCATACTGCGAAGGTATACTTTTTTCGGTCCACTTGTTAAGAATTCCGCGGGTCGCCGATCATACTGCATTCCTTCATGGCATAAGTTCTGCGAAGCTTGTTGCGGTCTGGTTCCGTTAGGAAGCGGACCGCATTGTCTTACGACAAGCTTGCTGTTTTATTGTCCTGCGAACTCTCAACATTATTTTTGTGGCCCACATCCGTTTTTTGCAATACTCCGCATCGTATGTGAGAAACATTTTGTATATTTGCAATTGTCGGGAATCGGCCTAAACCCGAGTGACCGATGTACATAATGCGATGAAAGTGTTTGCTTTTATCCTGTAATTCGAAATCTGGTAAATTTTTAGTGCAGGGATAAGACAAATGGTTCATCACCTTGTATGGTTTCATGTGCCTTTCAAGGCATATCTCCATACGGGTGTGGAGTATTGTTTTATTGGCACTAAGGCTTACCAGAGCCCCGAATACAATAAAATCAAATGCTCCACACTTTCTTTATTGTAACTCCTTCTTGGGGCGGAAGGCGACAGGTTTACTAAGGCAAAATGACGTTTCCGACGATTCGGAATAATTCTTTTCAACAGTTGACTGATTTACAATTGTTTGCTTATTTGTTTTCATAATTAATATCAAAGATCCTTTATGAGTATTTAATGGACCGTAATAATTTTTCAAAATGCACTGATCAATTTCATATATGGCGGATTATATATATTTCAAATCACGAGATGAGCTTTTGCGCTTTAACACGAGTGCAATTGTATATTTCGAAGCTATGGGGAATTTTACTAAGATAATCCTTGCCAATGGCTTTGAGGGGCATGTTTGTATTAATCTCGCCAAAATGCAGGAAAGGCTTACTCACAGACTTGAAGAGAAAGCTAAATTATTTGTGCGTGTGGGTAAAAGTCATATCATCAATGTCACATATCTTTTACAGGTCATACCTCTTCGACATAAACTCGTTTTGAGTGATCAAAAGTCTTTCTTGTATGAATTGTCGATCTCGAAGGAAGCTCTCAGATCATTTATGGATATTATTATTGAATCGAAATCGAGCAAGTAATGGAGGTAATTATTGGAAGAGAAGCTAGGGTACCTAACCCCAGATTATGTTTAAAGATTGGCAATAGTGCCAAATTCATAGGAAACCCCGGTAGCGTTCCTAAAACGGTCAGTCGGAATCATTGTCAGTTAGAGATAATGGATGACGGTAAGATGAGGGTAAACAATATCTCTGACCAAAATACCCTGTTCGTAAACGGGACAGAGTATAAAACAAAGCTTATTACAAAAGATGATTTCATCCAACTTGGAGCAGATCGGTTTAATCTGGACATCCCAGCCATTCTTAAAGTTTTGGCTAGTGATAATGCACAACCTAAAACTTATAAGATTTCCCATTTACGACATATTTGGGAGGATTATACGCAAGCGAGATTGGATATCCAGATTCATGAGAGGAAGGTTAATGCCCTAAGTGCTATACCCGGAGTAATCTCAATGATTTCCATTGCCCTGAGTTTTATTGATGGATTACGTGCTGTTTTTATAAGTGTGGCTGCGATATTCGCCTTGATTTTTGCGTTAATACGGATGAAAAATGCAGGGAAAGTTCCTCTCAAGCAAAAAGAACTAGAAGACTGTTTTCAAGATGAATATGTTTGTCCGAATTGCAAGCATTACCTGGGTTACAAGAGTTATAAGCTAGTATTAAAAGATGGTGGATGTCCGTGGTGCAAAGTCAAATACACGGAATAATCCTCTCATTACGTACATTATCGAACCTTTTCATTGTTTAGTGATTAATTAGATTGTATTTTGGACACAAATCAGAATTACCATGGCAAAAGATCCCAATGTCTTACATGAAGCTGATCTGATACAAGTTTTTGATGAAACAGATGATCTCGTGCAGGTGTTAGGTGTTGTCCCCTCTGAAGAAGATGAGGAGATTCCCGTACAGTCCGTGGAACTGGGAGATGATTCATCTGTCTTCATTGACGTTGAAGAGGATAACATAGTCTCAGATTCTTCGGACTTTATAGATTCTTCTGAACAACAATGCTGATGTTTCTTCTGATGTAGATGTTATTGAAGGATGAGATCTTTCTTACTCACATTGCTCCTGACCTTTATATGCACGCTGGCCCTTTCCCAGAATGTATATTTGGTCGCTGTCGGAATAGCTGATTATCCGGGAACTGATAGTGATTTGGTTCTACCTGTTGCAGACGCATCGGCTATTGTCGATTTGTACAAATCCAACAAATCAGCTCAGACATGTTTGCTTAGTAATAGCAATGCTACCAGGAGAAGTATTATTGAAACAACCAAAGCCCTTTTCTGTCAAGCCCGTTCCAACGATATTGTAGTATTATTTTTCTCTGGGCATGGATATCCCGGTGGCTTTATGGCATATGATCAGAAGCTAGACTATGCTGATGTCAAGAGTATCTTTTCCGCTTGCAAATCCAAACACAAGATGGTATTTGCTGACGCATGTTTCTCTGGTTCCTTTAGAGACGTAAAGAGTGAGAAACAGAAGTTGAATGCAGCGTTTGATGGCAACGTGATGCTCTTTTTGTCATCTCGGCATAATGAAACATCTATTGAAACGCCCAGTATGAAGAATGGTTTCTTCACAACATGTCTGCTCAGGTGTCTCAAAGGCGGGTCAGATTATAACAAAGACCGCGTCATTACAACAAAAGAATTGTACACTGGTGTTAGTAAAGGGGTAATACAACTATCCGATGGAAGGCAGCACCCTGTTATGTGGGGTAGTTTTAATGATGATATGGCTGTTTTAAAATGGCAATGAGTGAACGTATGAATACAATTAAAATCAAGTGCCCAAATTGTGGCGCTATTCTATTAGTCCAGGATAACCCCTCAAATCAGGGGAAAAGCGTCCGTTGTCCGGCTTGCAAAGATAGGCACAAGTTCATCGAATTCAAGTTGATTAAACCTGTTTTTGAAGAGGATAAGACTTGTATTGGACAAAGTCTCCCCAATGAAGACAGGACTCGGCTTCCGAACATGCCCGTATCCACCATAGGATACCTTGTGAATGAGACCGATAATCAAAAGTATTCTTTGGTCGAAGGTGTTAATCTAATAGGCCGGAAAACATATCAACAGGCTCCGCTCGCCAGTGTTCCTATTTTTACTGATGACAGAGGCTTCAGCCGTAAACATATGTTTATCGAGGTGACAAAAGGCGCGGATGGAATTATTCGTCACTTTGCGTATAATGCATATAATAAAAACGAGACAAAAGTAAATGGGTCACTTTTAGTTGAGGGCGATAAGGTCATTTTACATAGTGGTGACCGAATTGAATCGTCACGAACGACTTTATTATTCAAAATTTAGCTTTGTATTCGTTATGAAGATTGAGGCCAAATACTTGTCTATACACGAATTAGGTCAACGGAGTAACCAGGAAGATAGTATCTTTCCTGCCATTGGTAATATAATCCCACATAATGATTTGTTCATCTTATGTGATGGGATGGGTGGTCATGCCCTAGGTGAAGTCGCCTCTCAAACTGTATGTGATGCTCTCAGCGAATATATCCATTCTCATCCTAACGCTGATTTTGAGTCTGCGTTAAGTTATGCATATGATGCTCTAGATGCCAAAGATTTGGATGCCGAGAAAAAGATGGGGACTACATTGACGCTGGTTAAATTCGAGGCAGAGGGTTGCATCGTTGCACATATCGGCGACAGCCGTGTTTATCAGATTCGACCTTCAGAGAAGAAGGTTGTATTTGTGACTAAAGACCACTCTTTAGTCAACGATCTTGTAGATTGTGGGGAACTCACTCCGGAAGAAGCAAAACATAGTTCCCAAAGGAACGTGATAACCCGTGCCATGCAACCGCATCAGGATAGGCGCACTAAGGCAGACGTGTCCATCCTGACTGACATCAAGAAGGGTGACTATTTCTATATGTGCTCTGATGGGATGCTGGAGATCAGTGAGGACCAAGATATTATCAACGTCCTCTCCATGAATAAGACAGACGAGGAAAAGATTGCGATTTTGAGAAGGGTCACAGAAAACAATAATGACAATCATTCAGCTCACCTAATTCATATTACCGATGTGAATGATTCACCTTTTGATTCCTCAATGCCGAAGCTCAATAAAAAGTCATTTTGGCATCTGATTCTTCCTGTAATCATAACTATTGTTTTATTCGCTTTAGCTATCCTGCTTCTCCCTCGACATAAGAAATCACTTGACGAGCCGCTTAACATAGGGACGTTGACCGACACAACGCAAAATGAACTGGATATTGTACCATAACAATAATATCAAAAATGTATAGTCCTGATTGTCGTATTATTTGATCTGCAAAAGGATAATATAACCGAGTTATTCATTTTTTTCTGAAAACATAACATTGATAATTATGAAAATCGTTGACGAATCCACTATTATCTCCCATCATGGAGAAACCCCCGAAAAGAAAGTAAAAGCAGAACAACCGAATAACAATTATTTTTGGCGCGGCGTAGTTATTGGTGGCGTACCTGGTTTGCTGTTGGGTTCTGCCGATACAGTGTTCTCTTCCATTCATTCCTCTGTTGTTAGTACCGAAGAGGCTGCTGAGATTGAGGAGATTGACGAAGTCGCCGTACTTAAAGAAGAAGTTATTGCTCTTAAGGAAGAGATCTCTGAACTTAAGGAAGACCTTAACGCGATTCAAAACGGTAATCACGTTCCCAGCATTGGTGAAACTGTTGATGTCGCGCATGACGTTAATGACGACATGCCTTTCTCTGAGGCTTTTGCTGCTGCACGTCATGAGGTCGGTCCTGGAGGTGTGTTTATCTGGCATGGTAACGTGTACGGGACTTATTATGCCAATGAGTGGAATAACATGACCGACGAACAAAAAGCGCAATACTCGCAAGCCGTCCACAACACCAATTATAATGAAGACTATTCGCAGACTAGCCATAATAGTTCAGGTAGTAGTGATTATCAAGAAGTTTCTCATGAAGATAGCGGTATCAAGGTCCTAGATACAGAAACCGTTGAAACCGAGGATGGCGTAATCAATGTCGCAAAGGTTGAGATAGATGGCCATTATGGAGAGATCTACGATTTGAATAACGATGGGACTCCGGATGCAGCCCTTATCGATTCTAATGACGATGGCTTACCTGATATTGCAATGATGGATGATAATGGTGATGGCGCTATTGATGAGAACGAGGTTTATTATGATCCGAATCTCCAATTAGATGCGCTTTATGAAGATATGCCGGATTATTCCAACGATGCGGATGCGTCCAGTTTTGTTTGAGAATAAGTTTGATTACTATATCCTGTGTTGAATAATTGATTATTGGAATTGAACTGTATTATTAACGATATAATGAGGCGCCTTTTGTAAATACTCAAATTAAGAGTTCGTTATGTCGGGTGCATGATACTACATCCCTTATTGGGATAGAATGGGTGAAAGAAGATGATTCAGAAGCAGGTATTTATTACTATTGGATTGATAACTCTAGGTGGAACTGCATAGATAATAATCATAATAGCCCCTATTTCGATAACAAGCTGTTTAATTTTTATTGTATGAATTTACGGCAGGAGTAATTATTTCTGGAGCGTCAGAAGTAGGGCCAAGAAACGCCCATAGACCTAGTATTTACTTGTCAATTAGGGCAATCTAGATTAATGACGTTATTTATGTATTTCTACAATTTGAAAGATTAAACTGAAAGAATGGTTAAACGGTGACATTAATAAGCGGCAAATTCTGCAACACTCGAATGAATCAACTCTCGTACTTCTTTCACTTCGTAATAGTGAAGCTCTCCCCCTCCCATGGCGTTCTCAAAATGATTCTATTGGAAAGGAGATTACTCTATCAACTGTAATACTTCTACAAACTAATGATGAAGATATGGGAAAAGAATTATTTGAGATTTCTTGTTTATATCGCACGTAACAGATTTTAGAAAAAATTATAATATGCAGTTAAAACCTGGAACAATACTTCAAAAAGGCAATTATCGTATTATTAAGACTATAGGCCAAGGTGGGTTTGGTATTACCTATCTTGCAGAACAGGTTGCGCTTGGTCGGAAAGTGGCAATCAAAGAGTTTTTCATGAATGCTTACTGTGATAGAGAAGATGGTAGTACGCATGTTTCTGTTCCAACTGAAAATAACCGTGAATTAGTTGAGAGTTACAAGCAGAAGTTTGTCAAAGAAGCTCAATTGATAGCATCATTACGCAATCCCCATATCGTAAGTATTCACGACATTTTTCTCGAAAATGGAACTGCGTACTATGTTATGGAATACCTTAACAATGGCTCTCTTATGGATATTGTTAAGAAACGAGGACCAATCCCTGAAATAGATGCCGTAAAATACATAACCCAGGTCGGTGATGCTTTGTCTTATATCCATGACCGTAATATACTTCATTTAGATGTTAAGCCATCAAACATTCTGATTAATGAAAATGGAGGTGTCGTTTTAATTGATTTTGGCATTTCGAAGCATTATGATGATGCAGGTGGCCAAACAAGTACTACTCCTGTCGGCATAAGCAAAGGTTTTGCGCCTATGGAGCAATACCAACAAGTAAGTGTTGCCCTTTTTTCTCCTGCTACAGATGTCTATTCATTGGGTGCCACATTATTCTATCTACTAACTGGCCTTATCCCTCCTGAAGCGGCGATAGTTTATGAAGAAGGACTTCCGGAGATTGGGGGAAAAGTTCAAGCGAATACTATTGCAGCGATTAAAGCAGCAATGGAACCAAACCGAAAGAAAAGGATTCAGAGTGCCAAAGAATTCATAGTTTTGCTGAACTCATCTACAAAAAAGGAAGATAGAGGCGAACCTCAAACACCAGCAGGACAACCGTTTATTAACGACCTTGAGGGACTCAATAAAGATGAATCAACCTTTGTTTATAATTCAACCGTCAAACCATCTTCTTCATCGCATAACAAATCACCGAAAGATTATGAAGAAGATAGAAAGGAGAAAAACGGTAAAGTTAGATTATGGCCACTTGTAGCAATTATTGTTGCTGCACTGGCCGGTGTTTTCATCTTTGGAAATCCAAAAGGAGAACATGATAGTACCGACAATAATACTTTAACGGCATCCTCGAATGATCAAACTAATGGTTTTTCCCCTGTCGAAAATGCGGCAGAGATTGACCAGCAATTAATTATTGATAAATCACTTCCAATTAAAAAAGTTCATTATCGCGGAGAAGGTTATGTTAATGGTCGGAGTTTTGATATAAAGAGAATAGAATTGGATTATGGTGAGAAGAAAGGAGAAATATATTATAGTGATCAAAAACTACCAGTCTCCTTGTCAATACTTCCCACTAATGATGATTCTTTATTAGCTAGAATTCTTATTATTGAGCGAAATCCTTTAGCGAAAAATATGTTGTCTCGTTTGGGTGGAGATACATCTGCTATATATAAGGGTGTAATTGGAAAAGATTATATAATAAAAGGGACGGGAGAGAGTTGGAAGCATAAAAGTTTCTCGTTTACCTTTATCCCTGATTGGTTATTAGGGAATGAAGGCACCACTGAAGCAAAGAGTGAACAGGGATCATCTATAGTATTGAAAGAGACTGTACACAAAGAAAAACCGATATTGAATATTGTGAATAGGTCGATCAAAGTAGGTGATTCTTTTAAGATAATAGTTAAGAATTGGACAGAGAGTGTTAAGTGGCAATCTTCCTCTCCAACTCATGTCTCAGTCTCTGCTACAGGTTTGGTTACTGGCGTTTCTGAGGGCGTTTCTATAATAAGGGCTAAATGCGGGAATACTACACTCGAATGCAAAGTGACGGTTCTTTCTACTCCGAAAATAGATAAAACAACTATAAGTATTGTCGAAAATGAATCGTCACGCATTACTGTCCTAAATTATAATGGTAAAACCAAATGGAGAAGTTATTCTCCAGCGATAGCGTCAGTTAATGAAGAAGGTTTAGTTGTTGCTAATAGTTCGGGAGAGACGGATATCGAAATACTTTGTGGAAAACAGTTATTAAAATGTCATGTGATTGTTCTTAAAAGAGAGGACAGTGTTCCTCTTATTCCTACATCTGTTCAGCTGAATTATCCAGATAATGAAGTAAAAAACATCAAATGGACTTCAGATAATAAGTATATAGCAATAGTAACGGATTCAGGAATTGTAAGAGCTGTTTCACTGGGAAAAGTTAATATAATAGCTTCTTCTGGGGAGCAATCTTATGACTATTTGATAGAGGTTATTCAGAAAGATAGAAAATTAGTCCCAGTAATTCTTAAGAAACCAGAAATAATAGCTAAGAATCCATCAACATCTACTTCAAGAGTGGTTAGTGGTTGTGTTTTAGATTCAAATGAGAAACCCATTATAGGGGCCGCTATTATAGTCCAAGGAACAACTCACGGTACGATGACAGACAATAATGGTCTATATAAGATATCCGTTCGAACAGGAGACGTTCTTGAATTTTCCTCTCGGAAATATCGAAACCTGACGAAGAAGATAGAAGAAGGAAGAAATACTTATAATGTATACTTAGAAAAAAAGTGAGATCATTGCTGTCCACTAAAAGTTGTGGACGTAGTTAAAAGTTAAAAATCAAACAACGTGGGTTCATAGACCCCGTCAAGTTCTTTGTCAATATTGAGGTTAGATTTGTTGAATAGGTCTTCAAGAGGAGTCGTATCCGTGAGCGAGATTCCAGTACTTGGAGCGTGTTGTAGACCGACATCTGAAGTTTCAACTTGTGGTGAACAACGGCAACCAGGCAGTATGAGATGATTGCAGTGTAGATCTGGATGCGGACTGCATTTTCAGAGTCTCCCCAGAAGTTCTTGATCTTCAGATGCTGCTTCACCCATTTGAAGAACAGCTCCACGGACCAATGGTTCTTGTAAAAGGAGCGCTACTTCTAAAGCGGTGATATCCACTGCGTTAGTCAAGAAAACGAAGTATCTGTCCTGTTCCTCATCGTAGTACTCAACACGGCGGAGTTGCGCCGGATAATCGTTGTGACTCTTGTACGTAGTGAGCTCGATGATGGAGTCCGACAACACATTTTGGGGCATCCTTCTCTTCCATTTGACTGCCTTGTACTGGAGGTTCTTCTTGGCTCTCACCACGAAGAAAGCACCCGCACAATGGAACCTGAAGAGCTGTGCGAAGAAGTTGTACGCACGGTCAAAGATGTAGTAAGATCCGGTCTCGACCGGTATCTCCTTCATTGCCTGAGAGTCATGAACGGACGCTGTCGTGATATGGAAAAACGCCGGCACCCGGGTTTCAACATCGTAGAGAGTATGGATTTTTATCCCGCCTTTCTTCTTGCGGAACTACGCCCCGCAGAAGACTGCAAGGCAGAGTTCGACGGTTGTGGAATCGAAGGCATAGACCGTTCCACCAAGGTTGAATATCGTCGTATCGTTCAGATTACGAGCAAGTTCCATCATTTAGAAAGCATACTCTTCGAAGATGCGGCAGTCCCGATTCTGGTTCGCTTTTGCCAAGTTGCTGCGTGTAACGGAGTCCCCGAAACCGAGGAACTTAGCCTTGCCGCTATGAGCTCCACCGCCACGATCAAATCGCGTAAACTTTCACGCCGGGAGAGTTGACCGAACATAAGGACTTTGAGCTGATTCCAGCATGAGAAGTGCTTTATGTAGCTGTCAACCTGATACTTACGGACGAGATAGTTGAACTTGTTTCTATCCAGGTACGATGTTAATCGAGCAAAAACGAATGAACCTTCATGAATAACTGTCTGATTTACAGACAAAGTTACAATTGAAAACCGTTTACTCCTCAAACACCTCCTAACTATCTAACTATCAATATTTTCAAAGACCTATATATAAATTTTTAGTGGACACTAATGAATTAATGAAATGAAAAAATGTGTTACTCTTCTTCCAATCATGGTATTGGTTTTTTTTTGTGCTCAACTTAAAGCTCAAGGGCTTGTCTACACTCCTTTTATTCCACAGACTTCATCTCCGTCTTATGGGAACTACACAGTCCCAAGGTCAACACGTCCCACAGCCCGTCCGAGTTCCCAAGTGCAGACTGTTCAAGTGACCGCGTATTATGCTGATATCCTCGGTGATTATTACAAGGTCCCCATTAGAATAGAGTATACGGTTTATTCTAATGGAGCATCTACAATTTATGTTACTGAACAGTGGAAAAGCAATAGCTATTCTGGGGGGTGGGTCAGAATTTCCCCTTTGGCTTCCATTCAAGAATGCCACCCATTGTTCGGATCTGGAAACAACGCAGAACTGGAAAAGAGTTTTATGTATAAAGCGCAGGTGGGATCACGATGGTATTACTTTGATTTATAGGAAGTTTACGTTTCAATTATCACGATTTAAGGAGACTAATGACAGAGCGAAAGAACGATGTACATTTTAAGGTCATTCGGCTTTCCGGTAATGGATGTGGACGATTTTGTTGCGAAGGCGGATTCTGCTTTCGCGGCGGAATGGAGCCCCGGGAACTATCTGCGGAAAGCCCAGGCTCTCGATATCTGCGGAGCTCATCAAGCAGCATTGAATTGTACGGATACGATTCTCGCCGTATGCAAAGACAATATCGAATTAATCTGCATGGCCCGTCGGCTTCGTGCAATGATTTACTTGTCGACGGACGATACGGAAAAGGAGCGGGAAGAATAACGGAAGATCATCGGAGTGGCCAATGGCGAGATCGTCAGGGAGACCATGGAGGCGATGGCGAGAAGTTATTTCCACGAGGGCCTTTACAAAGAAGCACTGGTGGCTCTTCCGGACTCTCTATCCGAAGAAGGGAAAAAGTATTATCAGTTGATTATGAAATCGTTAGAGTGCAATAACTAAAGGTTATATGGTAGGATATTTTATTATTCTGGGAGCGATTATCGCGGTACTATTTATCTTTCTGACAATTGAGGATGCGAAGTGTGATAAGTTGCTGGATGAAAATGGTCATTTGAAGGGACTGATTGCAGGGATGGAGAAGCAACAGCAGGATAAGCCTGAACCGCTGACGGTCGAAAAAATCGCAGATGCGGTCCGCTTTGCCGGATATGTCCCACAAGTGAAGGAGAGTGCAGTTTTTTTTATGGATGGCGGAGATCGTTATTGTATTGATGCAGATCAACTTCCTCAAATTTCTTTGGACCTCTGTTATAAAGTAGATCCGAATGAATGGGATGTGGATCTGTTAAAGGAAGCTGCGCATCAGATGTCTGACAAGTTGTTCATCATCAAGGCGCTTTTCAGCGAAGATGAAACGGGCTCGATCATACTCAGGTTTCTGGTGACGGCGTTCGGACGCGATGATGAGAGTTTCAAGCAAGATTTGGTCAATTATCTTCGTATCATTGATGAAGGGACTCGTATGTTGCATGAAATATACGAGAAGCTGGTGAAGGCGAAGAGAGATGAGGCGATGAGGGAAACAAAAGTTCTGTCATAGTGTTATGGAATGAAACGATTGATGAGGTAGATTCATATGGAAAAAAGTAAAAAAGTATTTTGGATTGCCCTGGTGACGACGGGCGCTTTTGCCGTCGGGATGGCCTTGTTGGGAAATGAACTGGAAGAACGAAAGATCCGTCCTGATAAGGTGTCCGGTCTTTTGTCTGCACCGTTAAAAGTGGTAATGGAGCAGGAGGATTCCGTGTTTAGCGGAATTGTGCTGATTAAACGCCTGGGAAGCCGTGAAACCCCGAGGTCGGTCAGGCTTTATAAGAGGGAAGGGTCTGGCGAGATTCAGGATTGTTCCTATTATGAAGACCGTTCGACCGTCATCCCAGGAAGGATAATGCAAACTGCTGTAAAAGCGTATTTGATTGATAGAAACTATCTCCGACCGCAGGATCCGGCTTTTCAGAGAGATAGCATCGGGGTTGGGTTTGTGAAGATGCTGAGGAATTCATATTGGATATGGGAAGATTTTATGGACAGGTTCGAGGACTATTTCGGTAGTTCTGAAGCTTGTTATCTTCCCAATAGCAAATACCATTTTGAAGAAGCACTGGAAGAGATATTCGATGGTTATGGGGTACTGCTTTCACCTGAGCAGGTCTTGACTTTCTGGGATGCCCTTTCCAATGGCGGAGTCCGCCCGGGAACGTGGTATTCACTTTGTTGCCGTATTCTTTCAGATAGATCCTTTGCTGCGGTTAGGGATTTGTGCCTTATTGAGGGAAGCCTGCCAGTCATCGGCCAGTCAGGCGGCGGTCAGCTTCCGTTTGGATTCGTGTCTGGAATCGGGAATATCAATGATTGCCCGTATCTGGTCCGATCGGATACTTTTGTGGGTGCATTCCCGGCGGATGAGCCGAAATATACGATGTCATTGACACTGTTCAGCATTGCCGGTACGCCTCAAGCCGTTCTTGTACAGGAATTATTCACTAAAATGGGAGAACTCATTCTTGAAAGCGAAGAAATATGGAAAGAATAAACAGTCGATATGAAAATGCTTCTGTAGTTATAGCGGGAGCGGCATGCCTGCCGATTCTTGTCTCGTGGTTGCATTTGCCGGGATTCAGATGTCTGACGGTCTTAAGCTATATGGTTTTCAGCGCCTGGATTGGGCTTCTTTTAGGATCATTGATAAAAAGGCGCCGGTGGTGGATGCTTGTGCTGATTCTCAGCGTCGCCTTCGTCGGCATGATCTATTACAGGCAAGTGATGGACCATGGGTATATGTTGATTCACACGGTGACCCCTTTTTTGATGTCTGCCGGATTGGGGTGCCTGTTCTCTTTGGGATGGGTCCGGACAGCGGAAGGGCAAAAAGGCTGGGAGTTCTTGTTCCTGCTGCTGACCATAACTTTTTGTTGGGTAGCTATTTCCGTTATTCATGAAAGACTTGTGAGCGGGATGTGGATCCCGGAGCATCAAGACATGGAGCGGTTAATGGAGAATCTTTCTGCCGATGCGGAGATTCTGTTGTTTTTCCCACTGATGTACAGTCTGGTTATGTTCGCCTTCTCCAAGACGGGACTATGGCTGGGCCGCCAGAGTTGGTTTCGGGGAATCGTTTTGGTCCCGGTCGTCCTCTCTTTCGTTAGCGCGGCTGGTCGGATAGGGTATTACTGGCGCGAACAGTTCCTGATACCTTTCCTAGTTCAGCCGTTGACTGTTTGGATAATGATAAATATTGTACATTGGGTTATGGACAGAAAATAAATACGATCATGAAAGGTCGTGATTATTTGATTCTTATTATCTCTTTATCGGTTCTTTTACTTTCAAGTTGCAAGAGCCGGAATGGCCAACCCGGTATAAGACAAACGGAGGTGCAAACCGTTTTGGAAAAACTGGATTATACTCCAAAGACAACGTTTACCGGGATGGAGCAGATGTCAGCAAAGATATCTGAAGAAGAAGCAGGGATTGCGATAGGGGAGGTGAGTAAGCAGTTCCTTGAGGGGTGCTACTATATCGGGGACACATCGACGCCCTTTCTGGCGTCTTTCGCCGAGTGGTGGAACCGCCTGGCATTCCTCCGTCGTTTTGCCAGTGCCGAGGAAGTGTTTGAAAGAGTTAATACGAATATAGAAGATTCACTGACGACTGAAACGGTGCGGGGAACGATTTCTTTGTTGCCGGATGAATACGATCGTGCATTCCGGGATAAGAAACTTCAGTCGAAAGCAAAAGAACTTGTCCGATTATTTAGAACAATAGATTATACTGCCCAGGAAACTCAAAAAATGTACAAGTGCTTTATGGACCTGGCCGGAGCCCCTTATCAAACACCTGATTTCATTACGGAGGAAGATAAAGATGCAGTAGATAATGATTACTGGGTGCTTTATGATAAGTCGAAATACGTGGAAAACTATGAGTCGATCCGCGACAAGCGTAAGCCAGAAGAGGTCGACGAAAAGGAACTCGAGAAAATGAGCCTCCCGCTGCAGCATGCATACATCAATGCAAAAGACTTCGATGCGAAGTGCATTTATGCCTTGGAGATGGGGTGCTATGGTTTTCCGGAAGTGATAGATTATCTTGGGGAGTTGATCGAAGATGGCCGTTATTCGAAGTATCTTTTTGAGGTATGGATATCCTGGCGACTCCGTGCCCAGGCGAGTGTGTTCGGCAGATCGACGTGGTCTGAGATTCCGGATAACTTGTACGACAATGCCCGGCTACTCGTTGCTCAAACCTATGTACGACATATCATTGAGAATCCCTCAGATGCGCAGGCCAAGTATTTCCTGATGGCCCTCATTTATACGGAAAATCTCCACCGTGCCGGTGGGCTTTACGGGAATGAGGCAATGGCTGCCGAAGTAGCACTTCGGACGCAGTATTTCCTGCCAGTAAAATAGGCATAAGCAGTTGTTGAGCACATGGATATGTCGATACGATTGGTGACTCTTGCTTGTGCATGTATGGCAGGAAATCAGGGGAATGGGGATTGATCCATGTCCGCCAAATGTTTTAGGGCTTTCCGTTCGTGAGACTTCGGCTTGTCTGTGTCATCATCCAGTCCGTATCGGATTGCTTGTTCGTCTGGTTATTAAGGAAGTCTGCAGTTTGAGTAATGAATTGAATGATGAGAAAGAAAGTTAAAAAGAAGAAAGGACACTTGCTATTGCCCCATATACCGAATCGCATTGAGCGAATGTGGAGCCAACTTAAGTGGATTCATGAGTGGAATCGAATGGGCGGGACAACCATTTACGTTGAGCCAAGAATTGACGCGATTGATCAGTGGCCACGTATGAAAAGAGAGGCGGAGAAGAGGTATATAAAGTACAACAAGGCCTGGATAAAGGAAAGAAGAATCGGATTCATGGAAGCCGTCAAGAGCATCTGGAATGCAGGATTTAGAACGAAATTGTAATTTGAATTATGGCATGGTTTAGACAGGAGTTGGCCATCGACCTGGGTACGGCCAACACGGTGATTTTCAAGGATGACAAGGTCATCCTCGACGAGCCCAGTATCATCGCGATTGAGACCAAGACGGAAAAGATCATGGCGATCGGCAATGAGGCGCAGTTGATTGAGGAACACACGAATCCCCGGATCTATACGATCCGTCCCCTGATGAACGGGGTTATCGCCGATTATGACGCGGCGGAGAAGATGCTGACGGGGTTCATCCAGAAAGCGACTGGAAAAAGGAGAGGTCTTTTCAAGCCGGCTCTCAAGATCGTGATCGGTATCCCCGGAGGCAGTACGCCCGTGGACATGCGCTCTATCCGCGATTCAGCGTCCCACGCCGGTGCACATGAACTGTATATGATCTATGAGCCGATGGCTTCGGCGCTGGGTATCGGCCTGGATGTGATGGCCCCGAATGGGAACATGGTGGTCGATATCGGCGGCGGTACGACCGAAATCGCAGTCATATCACTCGGGGGGATCTGCGGGGATGCTGCGGCGAGTATCCATATTGCCGGGAATGAAATTACGACCGACATCATCGACTATCTCGGGCAGCAGCACAATATCATCATCGGACGGACGACCGCTGAGCAGATCAAGTTCTCCGTGGGCTCGGTACTGGCCGAACTGCCTCCCGAAGAGGAGCCGGAACCCTTTACGGTTATCGGCAGGAACATCGTAACAGCCCATCCGGCGGAGGCTGTGATCTCCTATCATGAGATTGCCGCCTGCATTGATAAAACGATCTCCAAGATCGAAGGTGAGATTATCAAGGTCCTTCAGAAAACGCCGCCGGAACTCTATTCGAATATCGTACGGAACGGAATCTGGCTCGCCGGAGGCGGATCGTTGCTGCGGGGAATCGCCAAGAGGTTCACGGACAGGGTCAACATCCAGTTCCGTGTCGCCGAGGATCCGCTCAAGGCCGTGGCAAGAGGGACCTGCCTTGCCCTGAAAAAGACAGAGCAGTATCCCTTCCTGATGCGATGACGCTAATAAGAATCAACCGAGTAAAGATATGGGAGCGAGACATTTTACGGTAAAGCTTGCGGATAGAAGAAGACCCGCAGAAGTTATGGGCGTAGAGATTAAGTACACATACGAAAATGTAATAGAGGCCCAATGCTTCTCTGCCGGGACAGATCATTATCTTTCCGCTTACGAGGAAAGGCGTGAACTGATCGAAGCCGGTAAACTGAAAGGATTCTATTGCTTTGAGCCGGAACTCATCGATGAGTATCGAAATGAAATAAGATTTGGACCGGACAATTCAGCGGAATCAGTGCAGTTGATTAAGCATTATATGGGGAAATGCTTCAAAGACAACAAGATAAGTGCGCTGCTTACATTCGATGAGCCGGATGGGCAGTACGCGATTACTCTGGAGTGGTATCAAACCACCCGGGAGCTTTCCGAAAAACCTCTTGTGTCTTTGATTCAGGAAATGGCCGGTCGATTGAAATACGAAGACATCAAGAAGTATTGCAAGTTCACCAGCTGGCTGGAGTTGGATTGAAAATGATAGTTTAAAGCTCTTTGTCATACCGGGGCGTGATTTTGAATTTCGTCCGTCAAAGTTGACGGATGTCCGGGAGACCGGACAGGTATGATTGCCCTGTTACACCTGCATACCGTCAAACGCTTTTTGCCGGCATGCAGGGGATATTGCACGGCTTTGCCGGCATCTCTTTTTAGAAAACAGCCCCGGTTTGTCAAGGCGCATTTTAATGAAAGATGACAGATCCCATCACATCCCCCCTTGAACGACCCTCGACGGCACTGGATCTTCTCAATGCGCTCAACAGCATAAAGAGTAAGGAATTCGGTGAAAATGCTTTCCTGTTTACGATGGAACAGATGATGTATTTCTCCTCCCCAAGGAGGAACTTCCTTCATTACCGACACTTTGTCATCCCGAAACGGAACGGTGGTGTACGGGAGATTACTGCCCCGAGGAACATGCTGAAGTCTCTACAGACGGTCATTGCCAGGATGTTGCAAGATTTTTATGAGCCGTCATCGGCCGTGACAGGGTTTGTTCCGGGCCGTTCTGTCATGAACAATGCTTTGAAGCATGTCCGGAAGAACTATGTGTACAATGCCGACCTCAAAGATTTTTTTCCGGGTATTGACAGAAAGCGGGTTGCCTCCGCATTGAGGCGGTTCCCATTCTCTTTTGGCAGGGAAGCGGCGCTTCTTCTGTCAGGTATCTGTTGCGCCCATGCCGACCTTGCACGAAATGGGAATGACATATTAAATGAAATACGCTACTATCTCCGTCAGGATCGTGGTAGAAAAAAACTTGAAGACTTTGTCTCCATGGAGCCTGCCACCCTCCCGCAGGGAGCTCCTTCATCGCCGATACTGTCGAATATTGTCTGCATCCGTCTGGACCGGAGACTCGCCGGTCTGGCAAAGCGCTATGAGGTTACCTACTCGCGCTATGCCGACGATATCACCTTCAGCAGCAACCACAACGTCTTCAGGGAAGGCTATCCATTCCTGAAAGAATTCAGGAAAATCATAGCCGATGAGGGTTTCACCCTGAATGAATCCAAACTGCGCCTTCAGGAGAAAGGTCAGCGGCAGGAGGTAACCGGCCTCGTCGTGAATAAGAAAGTCAATGTCTGCAGAAAATATGTCCGGAGCATCGGAAGCATACTCCATATATGGGAACGCTATGGCGTAGACACCGCTTATGCCTGCTTTCTCAAACACAAACTTGAGCGGAAGAGGCCCGAGGTCGGAGACCTGCTGATCCGCAGTGGTAGCACCCTGTTCCGGCCTCACCTTGTCGAGACCATCCAAGGACAACTGTCGTACATCGGAATGATCCGTGGACAAGACGACCCTGTGTGGCAGCGCCTCAGCAGCCGGTTCCTCAAACTCAAAGATGACTTCGCATCAAGAGGAGTCATGGGTACTCCCACACGCTACCTCCATTACTGGACCATCAAGAGGTTCGAGCAACTCACCGACATCAAGATCCGATATGGAAACCTTGATGCTGACAGTACATGGAAGACCTTTTTCATGGAGAAAAACGGACTGAAGACCGAAGTCCATCCCAGTCCGTACTGCCGGACACGTCTGACCAATGTGCTGAACAAGAATGACAAGAAGGAGTTCGAGCGCCTCAAATCCGAGTTCTGCATAGGTCTTTGCGCCCCACGGAGCAACTGGATGAATGACAGTCCGGATGAGGATCTGCGGATTGTGTATGAGGAATGGTTGCTGGAGTGGTGCGCAAGGGCGCTCGTCCATACTTACTCCGGCATGGAGGTATGTTGGAAAATCTTTCGCCGCCCACGGAGGAATATCGAAGACATGCCTTATTAATGATTGCACTGCTCGCTGGAAGTAGACACGGAAGAGCACCCTGGCTTCAAGGCAGTTCAGTCTCGCTCCGCGTTCTTACTTGTCTGGAAAAGGCAGACCTTCCCCCGGAATCATCCTCTTGTAATACGGCCGATGGGGGTCGTCTACGGTTACTTCGGCGGAAGTGACGGGGCAGGCGGCGAACCAGCCGAGGACATGGTCCCCGCTGAGATTGGTCGGGGCGTTGGCGGGCTGGGGCGAGAAGATCGGAATCGAGAAACTGCTCATAAATAAGGAAAACAGGAAGTCATAGTATCCTTTGTCGAGGGTATAGGCCTCCAGTGTAATGACGTCTCCCGTTTCAAGATATTTGTAGCATTCGCCGTACTGCTTGTAAAGCCAGGCGCTCTGGTAGAGGGTTGTCAGGGGAAAGCCTTTGATTTCGTTTCCGTTGAAGTATTTGTCGTCCATCACTTCGTTGAACTGGAACGGGATGAAATGTCCGTTGACTCCGTCCCGGACGCAGTAGTAGCTCGTTGTTGCCCGGTCCCGTCCCCAGATGGCAAGGGTCCAGAGGCTGTCCAGCCCGAGCGCCTTGTTTCCGGCGTAGGCGTAGTCAACCTCGTCGATCTCGAATCCCGGCTCGGGCATCGTTGCATCAGCCTCATGGACCGTCCCGTCTTTCAGGACGATCCGGAGGTGGTAACTTCCTCCGACCTCTCCATGGAACCCTTCCGGCCCGGTATAGATGCCGTTCTCCTTTTCGGTAAACGGCTCTCCATTGATTGAGACGGAAGCGCCCTTGACGTAAGGAACCGCCTCATCATGGAAATAGGAGACTGTATTCGAGAGTGTTACGGTCTGTGTATCTGTCGCCCGATCCGTCAGGAGGGCATCGACGACAAGGTAGTCATGATAATCGGCGGATGAGCGCAATTCGACCTTCTCCGTGCAGGCGGAAAGCAGGAGAGTAAGGCCGATAAGTGTCAGTATCTTTTTCATACTCAGAATTTCAGGTTATAAGAGAGGGAAGGGATGGCCGTGAAGAGATAAACCTTCAGGGCTTCAGCCTTCTCTTCCTCGCGGTTATAGTTGAATGCGATCGACCAGGCATTGTGGCGCGCGTAGGCATTGTAGACGGAGAGATTCCATTCTCCGCTCCACCTTTTCCCTTTCAGCCGTCCCTTTGTCTTGTAGGTCAGGGAAAGATCCATCCGGTGGTAGTCCGGCAGCCTGTCTTCGTTACGGGCAGAATAGACGGGATTCCAGACATCCCGGAAGTTGAAACGCCCGACCGGGTATGTTGTCGGGGATCCGCTGTAAAAGACCCATTCCGCCGATGCGGAGAGCTGCTTTGTGATATCGTAGGAGAGGACGAAATTGACGGCGTGTTCATGGTTGAGCGGTGAGGGGTAGGGGATGCCGCCATTGATCTCCGGGATATCGTACATGGACCGGGACCAGGTATAGGCCAGCCAGCCGTTCCAGCGGGCAAATTCATACTTGAGCATGAGTTCGGTTCCATAGGCGTAGGATGTCCCGAAGCGGAGCAGCCCTTCCCGGTTTACGTCATCGATGACAAGCCCGGGGTTGTCGATGAAATCGATCGTGTTCCGGTTGTCCTTGTAGAACCCTTCCAGGGAGAGCTGGAGGGCTTGTCGGGCGAGGAGCAGGTTGACTCCGGCCGAATACTGATCCGAGCGTTGCGGTTCGACATTCGGAGAGGCTGTGAACCAGGTATCGACAGGACTTCCGGTGATGCTGACGCGGGCCTGCTGCAGGTATTGATAGCTCCGGGCGTAGGATGCTTTGAGCGATAGGTCCTCGGTAAGGGACCAGGATGCAGATATCCTCGGCTCCAGCCCGGACCGGTTCAGGATGCGTTCCCCTTTTTCGACTTCTTCTGTCCGGGTCAGGGTATGGGTCTTGGAATCAAAGTAGCGCTGCTCGGTCGGTCCGAGGGTCGTGAAGGTCGAGAACCGCAGCCCATAGCGGAGGGTAAGGGGACCCATCTTCTGTTCATTCTGGAGGTAGACCGAGGGTTGGAAGGCATGGATCTCGCTCATCTTGACCTGATTGACGTAAGTCGATTCTTCCCTTGGTACGGTCTCTCCGGGTGCGATGTCGTATCCTGCCAGTTGGAATCCGGCTTTGAGGGTGTTCTTCGGGTTGGCATACCAGGTCCATCCCGCCTTGATCCCGCTCTCCCGTATCTTTTGCGTATAATCGAAAGATGCTTCCTTCATATCGACTCCGATTGCATTGATGTACCGGGAATTATAGAGGGTGATGTCGGATGTCAGGCGCGGAGAGAAAACATGGTTCCACCGGAGTGACTGCGTATGGTTGGCATTTCCGAAGAGGATATCGCCGAGGTCGAATTCTTCCATCGAGAAACCGAATACGTCCCGCCCGCTGAAAGCGCTCAGGTAGACACGGTCTTTTTCACCGGCAGTCCAGCTGAGTTTCCCGTTGAGGTCGTAGAAGTACATCCGCGTATTGTCCGGGATATGGCTGCTCAGTAGTGGAAAGAAAAGGTCCAGGTATGTCCGGCGGCCGGCCAGCAGGAAGGACAGTTTTCCGGGAACGATGGGGCCTTCAAGCAGGACCTTGGAGGTTATCAGGCCGATCGAGGCGTTTCCACCGAAAGATCGGTTGTTTCCGTCTTTGGTCGCGATGTCCAGGACGGAGGAGATCCGGCCCCCGTACAAGGCAGGGAAATCGCCTTTATAGAGGTCTGCACCGCGGATGGCATCTCCGTTGAACATGGACAGGAACCCCAGGAAATGGCCGCAATTGTAGATCGGAGCTCCGTCGATGAGGATGAGATTCTGGTCAACTCCGCCGCCGCGGACGCTGAATCCCGTGGCTCCTTCACTTGGGGTTTGGACTCCCGGCATCATCTGGATGACGCGGATGATATCGGCTTCGCCCATCAGGGTCGGCAGTTTCTGGATCAGCCCGGCATCTACCCGCTCCAGCCCCATCTGCGGAAGTTGGATTTCTTCCCGTTTCGAACGGGAGAAGATCGTTGCGGCTTCCAGTTCGCGCTGGTCGGTTTTCAGGTTGAAATCCAACTGGGTAGATTGGGTCAGTCTGACCGGTACGGCTTCCGTGATATATCCGAAATAGGCGCAGGAAACCGTGTGCTCTCCGGCGCTGACGCTGAGGGAATAGAAACCGACGGCATCGGCCGCGATTCCGGTTTTCTTGTCTTCCAGAAAGATGACGGCCTGCTGCAGGGGTTCGCCGGTCTCGGCGTCCCGGACATAACCGGAGAGTGTGATTTTCTTCTGCTGTCCGGTCGCAAGAAGGGGGAACAGAAGAAACAGATATATCCAAAATATATTATTTAATCGCATCAGAAAGGTCTTATCAAAATTCAGACCGCGAAGATACGGCGATTATTTGACTTTTGGGTGAATCGTTATAACTTTGTGAGGATAAATATTATTTTGATCATGAAAAAACTGATTCTTTTGGCAATCGTTCTTCTTGTCGCATGTTCCCGTAATCCGGGACCGGTTTCCCCTGCATTCGACGAGGTGCTTGTATCCCGCCGGAGTGTGAGAAGTTACGATCCCTCGAAGAAGATTTCAGAGGCGGAAATCCGTGAACTTCTGCTCTCTACGCAAGAGGCTCCCTCGTGGGCCAACCAGGAACCGGCCAGGTATTATGTCGCACTCAGCGATGAAAAACGGACGGCTCTTCTCGGAATGATCGGAGGGAACAAAGACCGGGTTGCCGAGGCTCCGGTACTGATTGTTTCAACCTTCGAAAAGGGCAAGTCGGGCTTCTTCCGCGGGGAGCCCTCGAATGAGATTGGGGACGGTTGGGGAGCCTATGATACCGGTCTGAGCAATGCATATCTGATTTTGAAGGCCAGGGCCATGGGCTTTGATACCCTGATTATGGGGATGCGGGACAGCGAGGCAATCCGTTCCAGTTTCGGGATTCCGGAGTCGGAAACGGTGATGGCCGTCATCGCGTTGGGTTACCGGGCCGGGGAACCGCGCCGTCCTGACCGCAGGCCTTTGGACGAAGTCGTGACAATCCTGTAGGAATATGACGGAAAAGGAAAAACGTGACAGCGGTCTGCTGTACAATGCGGGGGCGGATTCCGATCTGATGGCGGAAGTCATCCGGGCAAAAGGGTTGTGCCATCGCTATAATCTGCTTTCTCCGACCGATACCGCGGGGCAGCGTGAGATCCTGAAACAACTATTTGGAAAGATAGGGGAGCGCTGTTTCGTCTATCCTCCTTTCTGGTGTGATTACGGCTATAATATCGAGGTCGGAGAAGACTTTTTTGCCAATCACGGGACGGTCATCCTCGACGGAGGCAAGGTGGTTTTCGGGGATCATGTCTTTATCGGTCCATCCTGCGGCTTCCATACCGCCGGTCACCCTGTTGATCCCGACCAACGGAATCAATGGCTGGCTTTCAACAAGCCGATTACGGTCGGCAGCAATGTTTGGTTCGGCGCAGGAGTCCAGGTCCTTCCCGGCGTCACAATCGGCGACAATGCGGTCATCGGGGCGGGAAGTGTCGTTGTCCATGACATCCCTTCCGACTGCGTCGCCGCCGGTAACCCCTGCCGCGTCCTCCGCAAAATCTCCTGATTCCCATTCTTCCCGGCGAATACGTTCTCGGGGAGGCGTGGGCGCTTCGCTCCATGACTCCGCCGGGGGCGAGGGTGTCGGGATTTCGCTCTGCTTGCCAACTCGGTATTTTAGCCGTCCGCTTCGCGGGCGTCTA
>CADANY010000015.1 GCA_902789395.1 uncultured Bacteroidia bacterium
TTTGACCGTCTTCCGCAACGCTTCCTTGAACATTTCAGCAGAAGGGATGGTCTTCTCAATCTCATAGCCTTTGAAGAGATCCTCGACATAATTCTGATATTCGGCAAGGGTTGCGTTAATGACTGATCCCGTCTGCCCATGTCTATTGAGCGCCTCTTTCTTGGCCAATCCATTCTCCGAATCCCATTGGTCACGATGGATGGATATCCCAAGAGGGACATCCACCCGGATGCCACAATAGGTGATTCGCATCCGGATAGGATACTCCCGATCTCCACCACAGATTTCATCTGCAGGGGTCTTGCTCGTCTTGAGGCCGAAAGAAATACTGTGCTTTATTAGCATAACCTTCCAATAATAGCCCCAAAAATAGCCCCATTTTTTGGAAAATCAAAGTATTTCAGTGAAATAATTCGACCAGTAACAGATTGATTAACTGATTAGTTATGAAATAGAATGATAGAATATGTGTGATTAGGACATAATCTCGTCCTCTCCGCTGAAATCCCTTACAGAGCACTCTGTGAGGGATTTTACTTTTTCAAGACAGCGAAATCGGTCGCATAACAGCCCCTGTTTTAGCCGATATTTGCGACCGACTACTTGGAAGTGCGACCAAAATAGCTTACCTTAGCTCTTGGAACCTCAGCAAAAAACCAATGATTTAGTCCCTATGAAAAGAATCCTTTATGCAGTAATGCTCCTGCTTGGTATGAGTATAGTGGCCTCCTGTGAAAAAGAAAAGGGAAAAGAAAATGAAAACGAGAACGAGTTTGTTCTCGTCGGGTGCAACGTTTCGTATGAGAACCTCGAGTTTGTTTCCGAGGAGCCAATGACGAAAGCCACAGAACCTAATGCCATTTATGCTATTCAAGTCAGAGAGTATGATTCAGATATCTTTACTGCCCATAGTTATTGCTATGGATTCTATGACGACATATCTTCATTAGAGATACGGTTTAAAAAGAATCATAAATATCTGATTCATATGGATTATTTCCCTAATGGAAAGAATGAATTGGTATATAATGGACTTGATTATGGTTCTCCAATCGAGCGAGTTCCGAGGAACTTGAATACTCCTATCGAGTTTAATAAGATAGTTTACGATACTAACCACGAATTAGGCACTATTGGCAGTGCAGCAATCGCTACAAATGAATATGGCGCGATTCAATACTATCTACCTATCAATAGGTATATGTATATCAACTCAGCTTTTATCCCTAAGGACAATACGCCCCTATCCGTTTTTTTCCTTCGAATGAATGCGGGTCTGACCATAAAATTAGAGAAAGTTGAAGGATTTGACTTTGATACGGTCCAGCTCTATGAAAGCGACTTCTCTCCCACGTATGAGGCTGACGTCAAGAATGGTGAAACCGAAATCAAAGTGCCTCTCATTGCACTGTGGGGTGAATGGGACTGTATCCCCGAACTTCGTACTATACAATACAAGATTGGCACAAAAGAGAACCCCGCTCTATTCTACCAAGGAGACATTGAACTCAAAAGGAACACAATGAGGACATATACTATCAAGTTAGAGACAGACGAGACGGTTAATCCAATGTCCATTTCTTACGAGAATAGTGAATATTCGCAAGACGACGGTGGTTATTTGAATTAGCGTCTCTATCCCATAGATAAATGAGCACCTTGGAACTCAATCCTTGGTGCTCTTTCTTTTTACTCTTCCTCTTCCTCTTCCTCACCGTCGTCATAGTCCATTGCAGGAATACCCTTTTTCAATGCTCGGGCAATCTCGCCTTTGTCATAGACGTTCCATAAGAGGGTCAATGCTGCGTCTACAGCCTCTTCAACAGGAGGGAAGTACTCGTTAAGGAAGCCGTCTTCGATTTTGTCATTCACGCTGCTATCATAGCAGTAAGTGAACTCAGCGTCTTGAACAATGATTCTCATAGCGGTATTTGTATTGGTTCAGGCGAAGATACTGACGATAGCATTATGTCGTATATCGTCGTACCGCTATGCTTATCTGCGGGGAAGTTATCGTCGTTAGCCCAATACCGCTTGAGTGATTGGGAAATCAACTGTCTAACGTGGTCAGGTTTAGTGCGTCCTTTCAGGGTTTGGGACGTCTTGCTCTTTGTTTCCTCGCTCGGGTGTCGGGATTGTCTCTTGTACTCCATATTCTTTCTTTTTACCTATAAATACTGTTGGTACAAAACAAAAGGCAGGTATAGTAATGGCGAAGTATTACTGTGGATTCGGAAATCTCGTTTATACCGCGGTTCTTACGCCTGAAAAGCAGCCTCCAAACACCCCTATTCGTTGTCGAAAAATCAGGCAAAAAATATAGCCACAACTCGAGCGGTAGGGGGTGCGTTATATTTGCTATACCTCCCCCCGTGTGGGTATTCGTGGGAAACTTACGTTGGGCGATACCCTCCCTTGAGGAAGGGAGTTTCGGCCGAAAATATGTTCATTTAACTGAGGTGGATTATCTCATTTAAAAACAGACCAAAAACGCTCGAGATACGACGTCATTCAAACCCACAGAGAGGGTCGCATATCGTGCGACCGTTTTTTATTAAACTGCTGATTATCAATATATAGTTGGGAGATTAAAGAGCGTCAAAAACTCCGATTTCAATGCTGAAAAGCCTCATTTTCTGAGCTTGAGCGTGCGACCAAGCACCTGTAAGTAATTGATTATCAATAGCAATCTTGGTTTCGTCCTCTCCGCAAAAATCCCTTACAGAGCGTTCTGTGAGGGATTTTTCGTTAAAAGTGGCCCCAAAGAATGTCCCATTTTTGCCGGAAATGTATCAAAAAAAGTTGCTCGCAGACGGGCAAGTTTCGGTGAAGGATGTTAAGGACAAAGGACTCCTCTTTCAGACAACCTTTTCAAATAATCCACACCAAAGAAAGAGAAGGGCAACACCAAAGGGAAAAAACCACACCAAAGAAACTAGCCCAAAGAACTACCCATAAGTTGATATTACTACCCAATACACTACCCAAAAGACATAAAAAATAACTGTCACTATAGCCAATCTTCGAGAAATGACAGTTTATTCCTAACTTTGTATACCCCAATAGCCTCCACTCATGAAAACCGAACGCTGTCACTATCTTGCCACCTTCTCGGAGTTTCTCCAGACCAGCCCTTCCTCTGTACTGGGAGATCTGGTATCGGCAAACCATGGATCGGAACAGACTACGACTATAGAAGCCTGGGAAGAAGAGATTCGTGTCATGCGGGACACCTTGCTGCCCTGGATGGACGAGGATGCATATATCATCTTCGAATACTCCATCCCCCGGCTGGGAAAGCGTGTGGACGTGGTGCTGCTTCTGCAGGGCATCGTTTTCTGCATTGAGTTCAAAGCGGGAAAGAAAGACGCTCTGCAGGAAGACCTAGAGCAGGTTTTGGATTATGCGTTGGACCTCAAAAATTTCCATCTCTACAGTGCCGACAAACCGATTGCACCCATCCTGGTCCCGACTCAATACACCCGTGCAACAGAAGAAATTCTGGTCTCTGCCTATGACGACGGCATCCTGAACCCATCCATCACGGGCGCTTCCTCCCTGCAGGAAATCCTGAAGAAGATCCTGGCCGTCGCCGCAACAGACTGGACGCCAGAATCTTGGGGAAAGCAGTGGACCATCAGTCCTTATGCTCCCACGCCGACTATCATTGAAGCGGCTCGTACCTTGTATGAGAATCACTCCGTGGAGGATATCACACGCCATGAGGCCGACAAGGTCTCCACCGATGCCACCATTGACTACCTCCTCCAGGTGATCCGGACGAGCAAGGAGCGAGGAGAGAAGAGCATCTGCTTCGTGACGGGCGTTCCCGGTGCAGGCAAGACATTGGTCGGGCTCGATGTAGCCATCAAACAGAGCTACAAGGACGGCGAGAAAGACAAGGAGAACGGAGCCGTCTATCTGTCAGGTAACGGTCCTCTCGTAGCTGTCTTGACTGAAGCCTTGGCTATTGACAATCAGAAGAAATGCAGGGATAAGGGAGAGAAGAAAAACCTCTCTGATTCTCGACGGGAGGTGAGTGAGTTCCTTCAGATCATCCACCGTTATCGGGATAACATGCTCGCTAAGATTAAGAATCCGGTCGAAAATGGAGTCCTTGAAATCGATCCTGCCAAAGCTGTCCAAATGGAGCATGCGGGATATGGAGAGGTCGAACACGTCGCCATTTTCGATGAAGCACAACGGACATGGACGCATGAACGCCTGGCGAATTACCTCAAACGAGGCGGTACCTATGGAAACAAACTGAAGGTGCCTAATTTCCCCGTCTCCGAAGCGGCGTTCCTCATCTGGTCTCTGGATCAACGAAAAGACTGGGCGGTCATTATTTGCCTAGTTGGTGGCGGACAGGAAATCAATACGGGAGAGGCCGGAATCGCTGAGTGGATCGATGCGCTCAACAACCATTACCCATATTGGAAGGTTTATATTTCCAATAAGTTAACGGATGCAGAATACGCGGAAGGGAAGGTAAATCAGCTGTTGCAGAACAATCCGAATGTCGTGTATTCAGACTCCCTGCATCTCGCCGTGAGTCTGCGGTCGTTCCGGGCAGAGACCCTTTCTTCCTTTGTTCATGCCTGTCTCAATTTCTTACCAGAGGCCGTCTCTCTGTATCAGGATGTTTCCCGAAAAGGCTATCCTGTCCTGCTCACCCGCGATATCAACAAAGCGCGGACGTGGCTGCGCCACATGGCGCGCGGTTCGCAGCAAACAGGTATCCTAGTCACGAAAGTCGCCGCCCGTTTCAAGCCCCAGGCGGTAAACGTTCTCGCTCAAGGCGATGAGAACGCCGTCCACTGGTTCCTGGAGGATAAGACTGATATTCGCTCGTCAAATTATCTAGAAGAGGCCGCGACGGAGATTCAGGTGCAGGGATTGGAGTTAGACTACGCCTGCGTTCTTTGGGATGCCGATATGCGCTGCGAGGACGGAAGGTGGGCCTACTACAAGTTCAATGGAAAGAACAAGTGGAATCCGGAAAAGAACGAAGAGCAGCGTAAATACATGCTGAATGCCTATCGCGTTCTCCTCACCCGGGCTCGACAGGGTATCGTGATCTGTGTACCTGAAGGTAATTCCCGCCTTAATTCTGAAGGGTTTCCTGAAGATGCTACCAGATTGCCCGAGTTTTACGATGGCACTTATGAATACCTGAGAAGCATTGGGATTAAAGAGATTCCTTAATAACGGTTGGGGTTGTTTGTATTCTCAATCTCTCTGTCGGACAGCAATATGTCAATAATTAAGCAGATAGTATTCTTAAAAGATAAATCCGGTATCTTTAAGCTCCGTGACGACATCAAATCCTTCGGTTTTGATGAGCGCTCCGGACAGTATTATGTCCAGTTTAAGAAAGGTGACAACTATCTGCACTACAACCCTGCAAACGTCGACGTTGCAACATTCTCCCGACAATTGGAACCGCCATTTCGTGTCACGCGCAAATCGGATGGCGAGGCGTTCTTTCACGTCTTAGGAGTTCGGGTATTTGAAGGCAGGAAGAATAATGCGTATCGCGTTATTTACGAAAACGGCACTGGGAAGAACTATCCTGCTGACTACATTTCCATTGAAGAGCATATTGACGATTATCGCTCTATTAATGTTTGGGAATACCTGAATGAGGTTGCCAAGTACAACGTTATTCCGGTAGACGATGACAACACTGTAAGTTTGGCTGACAAATATGCTAAGACAAGTTTTGTGGCAAAGAACTCCCTTCTGGAAGCTTATCTTAATGTCGAAACTTACGGAAACCGCCAGCTGGGTCAAAGTGCACCTATTTTCCCTTTTGGTTGTAACCGAAGCCAATATAAGGCCGTCCAAAATGCACTCGAAAACCCGCTGAGCGTTATTCAGGGTCCTCCAGGGACTGGAAAGACTCAGACCATTCTTAATATCTTAGCGAATCTTCTTCTTGACGGAAAGACAATGGAGATTGTCTCAAACAACAACTCCGCGGTCGAAAACGTCAAAGAGAAGTTGGAAGCGTCTGGGCTTGATTTCCTTTGTGCTCAATTGGGGCGTGCTAGCAACAAGAAAGCATTTGTGGATCACCAGACGGGAGCTCTCCCCGACATGGATTCATGGAAGATTAATGATGCCAAGAAGATTCGTCAAGAAGCTGTTTCCCTATCGCGTGAGCTTCAAGAAGCATACGAAAGTCAAGAAAAATTAGCGCTCTGCTCCGAGAAACTATCCGAGTTCAAAAGGCAGGTTGAAAGGTTTCCCAAGAAGATTAGAGCAAAGAGACAATGGAGCAAAAAGATACTTGAAAAATATGCCCTACTCACGAATCGTGACATGGAGCGTAAACATCGACTCTCTTGGTGGACACGCTTCAGATTACGTTATCATCAACTTCCCGCCACGGATGAGGCATCAGATGAGCTCCAATATTTGCTGATCACGACCAAAATCAGAGAACTAGAACTACAATGCGAAAGGTTTTGTCGGTTGACGACGGATGTTGAAGCAAAAAATAAGCGGTTAAGGGATATTTCCATGCTTGTTTTGAAGGATCATCTTTGTATGAAGTATGGTTCTAAGAAAGAGCGGCGTGTATTCTCAATCGATGAGATATATCTAAAAACGAAGGACTTTCTTCAGGAGTATCCTGTTATCCTAAGCACGACTTTTTCTGCAACATCCAACATCAACGCGGCCTATAGGTTCGACTATCTTATTATGGATGAGGCATCTCAGGTTGATATTGCCGCTGGCGCTTTGGCTCTTAGTTGTGCAAGGAACGCCGTCGTCGTAGGAGACCTGAAGCAGTTACCCAATGTGGTGGATCATCATACAGAAGAGGTTGTAAGTGCTGTTTTTTCCAAATACGGTATTGCTGAAGCTTATCGGTATTCTACTAATAGCTTTTTGTCGTCAATCTGCACCCTCTATCCTACGATTCCCCAGACACTACTGCGCGAGCACTATCGCTGTGACCCACTCATTATTGGATTCTGTAGCAAGCAGTTCTATAATGGTGAGCTGATTCCAATGACAAAAAATGAATCAGACTTTGCGCCCATTCGTGTTGTCAAAACAGTAAAAGGCAATCATGCAAGAGGTACAGTCAATATCCGGCAGGTGGATACAATAATTCAAGAAATTCTTCCGGCTCTAGAGGAGCAATTTACCGATATTGGGATTATTGCTCCGTATAACAACCAGGTAAATGCCCTTCATACTGCGCTGGAAATGACAGGACGAGGATACGTAGCTGCTACAGTCCATAAGTTTCAGGGAAGAGAGGACGATGCCATTGTCCTTTCCACGGTAGATAATCAGGTCCAGGAGTTCACGGATGACCCACATCTGCTGAACGTAGCGGTATCAAGAGCTAAAAGGCAATTCACCCTTGTTGTCTCTGCAGATGAACAACCGGATTCAAATATCCGGGACTTGATTGACTACATTGAGTATTATCAAGGTAAAAGTGATGAGAGTGAGATATCTTCAATCTATGATCTTCTGTATGAGGATTATACTCATGATCTTCTCAATTTCTATAAAACCCATAGACGGGTTTCCGAATACGATTCAGAGAACCTTACATACTGGGCAATCAAAGATGTCATTAAAGAAAAAGGCTCCACTCATCTAGGAATTCTAATGCATTATCCGCTCCGGCATCTTGTAACAGCTGCCTCTGACCTCACACCAGAGCAGCGTGTTTACGCATCGCGTTCATGGACACATATTGACTTCCTTATCTATGATACTGTTTCACATAAAGCGAAATTGGCCATTGAGGTTGATGGAGCGCAGTATCACAAGAAAGGATCCGGTCAGAATCAGCGTGATTTACTAAAAGATTCGGTTTTGGCTGCTATCGGCCTCCCTCTGCTAAGACTCAGCACAGCCGGATCGCAGGAAAAGGAAAAAATTAACCTCGCTTTATCAAGGAATTAATGAAAACGGTTACCTATACCGGCACAAATTACGACGAGGTCAAGCGTCTCTGCGGTGACAAGGTCCTTGCGCCGTACTTCTGCATGGGATTCTCTTTGCTCTCCGTGGACACGGGAGAAGGGTTCGTCTCTGTGAACGAAGGTGATACCATCGTCCAGGAAGACGATGGTTCACTGCGAATCGAATAGTAGGTTTGTCGAATCAATCTTCCAAGATTGTTTTAATTTCCCCAAGAGTTTCTGCCATTCCATGATGCTCTTCATAAGTCAACATTTTGAGAATTTTGCGAAAAATGCCGTTTTAGATTTTGAGGAAAGCCTGAAAGACGTCGTACATATAAGGTCGCACATCGAGTCCTTGAGGAGTCATTGCAGTAAATGTAGCACATCTTCCGGCAAGAAGGAGTTGCCGGCATCTTCTTCCGGACGTACTTTGGTGAATAGTTTATAGACGATTTGTTTCCCTTTCGTAAACGGGAGCATAGATGCTATCTTTCTTAATGCGTTTGTCAATAGACGACCATTCTCTCCGTTTGACCATTTGCACTCCCCGATGAGAATGGTCGAATGGTCTAGAGACTCTGCTACAACATCCAGTTCAATATCCTTGCTTTCCGGCCTTCCTTCTTCGCCCATAACGTTAAGCTTTCCCCACCAGCGGCGAGCAATGCCGTAACTGATTCCGTCAATTATATTTCCGCTCACGGCATCCCGACAGATGCGCTCCCACCAATAACCGACATGCCCAGGGAAATCCCGTTCAAACGCCGCTTCAACAGGAGCATTGCGCCTAAGTTCGATGAAAGATTTGTTGGGTACGACAAACTTGTTGTAGAAAAGCAGGAAAGGATCGGCTATCCTATAGAGGCTTCTCTTAGATGACTTTAAAGATTCCCCAAAAGGAACTTCTTTCTCCAGATATCCCAGATCTATCAACTTGGCCAACGGCCTGGAAAGGTTCGTTGCCGGCTCACCCAGACGGGAAGCGATTTCCGACAATCGGTTGGTCCCCCCCCCGATGACGGACATGAGGGTTGACGTCTTGACGATATCCTTCATATCGTCCCGGAAAAGACGAAGCGGTTCCTCGTACAAGGCTCCCATGTCAGACAGGATATGGGTCCAAATCGCATCCTTCAGCGAAGTTGAAGATTCTGCCAGCTTCCAGTATCTGGGGACACCGCCCCAAACGGAAAAATGCTCGATTGTTTCCTGGGCGCCCAGATTCAAGGCTTCTTGCAGAAAGCCCACAGGTATTGCCTTCATCCCAAAGTCTGCATCCGTTCTTCCGTACAGCGGAGAAGACTCGTCATGGGTGAGGTTGTACATCATCTGCTGGGAAGATCCGCACAGAATCAGGTTGTATTTCAGTTTGTCCGTATCGGAGTCCAAAAGCCCCTGGATAATGGACGGCAGCGAAGGCGTCCCTTCAGCAAGGTACGGAAACTCATCAAGGCAGAGGGTTATCCTTTCCGTCACACGATGATTGATTGCGGCCAGCAGTGCCCTCCAATCTTTATACACGGCATCATCAAACCCAGGGATAACATGAGCCACCATGCGGGAAAGCTCCGCCATTTGGTTTACCGGATCCGTCCTGTCTGCCTCATAATAGATGTCTTTCTCGCATAGCACTTTCCCGATCAGTGTCGATTTGCCGATTCTGCGTCGTCCCCGAATGATAACGAAATACGGAGAATCGCCTTTCTGCAGTTGCTGAAGGCGCGCAATTTCTTTCTCTCTGTCAACGAATCTCATTTCTGTTAATTATTATGCTTTACAAACATAATGTTTATGGAGCATAATTCCAAATAATTAGACAAATAATGCTAAATCACCCCATCAAACTTCGTCATTGAACTGGCCTTGATGGAGTCCACGATATCGATATAGGACTTCATAGCCTTATCGTCGATGCGGCAGGGGCTACCGGGCGTTTTGAGTTTATTGTGAAAAACCGTATCTTCGCATATAACCCAAGATTATGAAACGATTAGCCTCTTTTCAAGTCCTTTTTCTTTTGCTGATATTCCCGGCGCTTCTTTGTCATGGTCAGTCATACCGGGCGGTGCGGTCTTTCCTGTGCCCGGGTGCCGGGCAGGGTGTCGCAGTCGACGACCGTTATTTCTATGCGATTGGTAATCAGCAGATTACTAAGTATTCCAAAGACGGAGATTCGCTTGCGACCTGGCAAGAGAGGGATACCCGCCTGATTCGGCATTTTGATGGGGGAATCGTTGTGGACGGGCTTCTGTACTGTTCCCACTCCAATTTCCCGGAAGTTCCGATGGCCAGTTCGATTGAGATTTTCGATCCGGAGAAGATGGAGCATGTCGGGACGGTCAGCCTCGGCATCGATAACGGGTCGTGTACCTGGGTTGTTCCCGGGGAGGACTGCTGGTATGTGTGCTTTGCCCATTATGACCGTTTCGGGGGGAATGCCGGCGGGGAGCCGCTCCGCGACGCGTCGTGGACCCAGATTGTGCAGTATGACAAGCAGTGGAGGCGGCTCCAGGGATGGATTCTGCCTCCCGAGCTGATTCGCGAAATCCGGCCGATGAGCCTTTCAGGGGGGCTTTTCCTCAACGGAAAGTTCTATTGTACCGGTCATGATGCCCGGAAATTGTATGTCCTTGAATTCCCGCCGTATGGAATGAGGCTCCGCTGGACCGGGACCATAGACATCCCGTTCAACGGACAGGGAATTGCCATAGACAGCGAGGGGTTCCTCTGGGGAATCAACCGGAAAGAAAAGCAGGTTATCAAGGCGGCCTGCCAGTAAAGCCATCACATTTTCAACAAGTTGAGCCTGAATACATTATGGACAGGAGACACTTTATTAAGACGAGCGCTGCGGGTGCAGCCGGTCTTGCCGTCGGAGTCCCCGGGGCAGAGGCGAAAACCAAGACAGGAAAGACTCCGCTCGAGGTTAAGGGATATGTAAAAGAACCGGCCCGCCGGATCCCCGTTGTGGACAGTGCAGACGTGGTCGTGGTCGGGGGAGGGCCGGCCGGATTCGCAGCGGCGGTCGCTGCCGCCCGTGAGGGGTGTGATGTTCTCCTGCTGGAGAGGGAGTATTTCCTGGGGGGACTTTTTACCGGATGCGGTGTCACCCCGATTATCAATATGTTCCATCTGTTGGAAGACGGTTCAGGCCGGCAGGCGGTCTTCGGCATTGCCGAGGAACTTTGCCGGAAACTGGACGGGGCCGGGATGCTATGCTATGAGGGGATCCGTCCAAAGGTGGACCCGGAGGCCGCGAAATATTTCATGGAGGAGTTCTGCGCCGAGTCGGGTGTTCGAATCCTGTACGGGGTCCAGGCGGCGGGCGTGACCCGCACCGGGGATTCCGTCGATTCCATCATTCTGGAAGGGAAGAGCGGCCGGGTTGCGGTCCGCTGCCGTTTCGTCGTCGATGCCTCGGGTGACGGGGATGTCCTGGAATGGACAGGAGAGGATTTCACGGTCTATAAGAACGATATCGGGGCCATGTGGCGCATCGGCAATGCCGACGCGGCCGGGAAAGGCAACCCCACACCGGTCAAGGGAGTAAGGACCCGCCATACGACCGGGGAGAAGGACCAGGACGGTCTTGATATGTACAATCTGACCCGCATCCAGCTGAAACTGAGGAAGATGATGTGGGAGGAAGTTGCCCAGCTTCGCCTGAAGCCCGGGAACGAGGATCTCTATCTCGTCGATACGCCGACCGTTGTCGGGGTCCGCATTACGCGTGTCCTTGACAGTGTTGCGAATGTTACGACTGAAGGGGCGGCGACCGGCAAAGTCTACAAGGACGTCATCGGTGTGACGGGCGGGGAATCCAATCTGAAATTTAATGGATCCAAGATTCTGACGAGGGATCGGAAGATGTGGCAGATTCCTTATTCTGCCATTACGCCCCGCCATGTCCCCAACCTGCTGGTAGGGGGGCGTTGCTTTGGCTTTGAAAAGGAACTGACTTATGATGCGAGGGAGATCGGAACCTGTCTTCTGACGGGCCAGGCTGCCGGTGTGGCGGCATCCCTTGCCGTTGCGCGCAGGCAGTCCTGCCGCGATATCGATATCCTGGACCTCCAGTCAAAACTTCGGGCCCAGAATGTCAGGTGGGATTTATAGGCTGCCGGCCTTTCTTATGATCATTCGAATTCGAAGATCTTGACAAAACCGGTCAGTTCAAAAACTTCGCGAATAACGGCATTGACGTTTTTCAGAATGACCTTGCTCCCGTCTGCTTTTGCTTTTTTAAGGACGCTCAGCAAAATCCTAAGACCGCTCGAGGCGATATACTCGAGTTCTGAACAGTCGATGATAATATCTCTTCCTTTGCTCTCATAAAGAGGCTGGAGTGCGGATTCCATTTCGATGGCCGCGGCCGTATCCAGTTCGCCGCAGAGGCTGGCGATGATTTGTTTGTCCGTTTCCTGAATCGTCGTTTTCATCTGTGTGATATTAAGATTGTTCAGTCAAGCTTTCACTTGTTGCAGGTTTTGATGAACTGCAGGATGCAGTCCACCGCCGCGTCTTCGGTCAGACTGTCGACATTGATGGCCAGATCGTAATTCCGGACATCATAACGGCTCTTGGTGGTGAAGCGCTTGATATAATTCTCCCTCATCTGGTCGACGGAATCCAGAACCTCTTCCGCCTGTTCTCTAGGGAGCTCCTGTTTACGCATGATGCGCTCAATGCGTTTCTCGCGGGAAGAAGTAATAAAAATGTCTACCTTGTTAGGATAGCCTTCGAGGATGAAGAAACCGGACCTTCCGGCAATTACGCAGGATCCCTCATCCGCAAGGTCCTTTATGATCTGGGATTCTACCTTGAAGATATCTTTGGTTGATATCGTTTCATGATAGTCCATAACATAACGAGAGTCCTCGTCAAGAAAGTTTTCGGCCTGCGGAACGGGTGCGATTTTTTGGATAAAATCGGAAAGCCAGTTCTTCTTTTCGCCTTTGATCTTTTCGATATTGTAGGCGGAGAGATCGAAATGATCGACAAGACCGCGGATGACGGCTTTGTCACAGAAAGGTACACCGAGCTTTTCAGCCAGTTTTTTCCCGATGGTACGTCCGCCGGAACCAATTTCGCGGCTAAGGGTAATGACGAATTTTTCGTTAGTGTCCATGGTAATATGTCATTATTTCCTACAAAAGTAAAATTTTTCCTGTAATTTTGGGAACACTTACGAAAATAATGTCCTTTTGTTTTGAAAAAACGCCTCGTAAGAGTTGATAATCATGAAGGCAGGAGCAAGAGAAAAAGAAATTGACAAGGTAACCCTCGTCGGAAGTGCGGTCAACATTCTGCTGACCTTTTTCAAGTTTTTCGCAGGAATCGTGGGGCACAGCTCCGCGATGGTCGCCGACGCGATCCATTCCCTCTCTGACTTGGTTACGGATGCCATCGTGATCGTTTTTGTTCATATCAGTGCCCGGAAGGCCGATAAAAAATATGAATACGGGTACGGTAAATTCGAGACGCTTGCAACGATGTTCATCGGGCTCGCCCTCGTTGCGGTCGCCGGCGGGATTCTCTATCATGCCGGAGCCGATATCGTAGCCTGGAGCAAAGGGAAAGAGCTTCCGGCACCCGGCACCCTTGCCCTGGTCGCCGCAGTCGTGTCCATCGTCCTGAAAGAGCTTGTCTACCAGTATACCCGGCGGAAGGGCATGGCCCTTGAATCACCTGCTGTCATCGCGAACGCCTGGCACCACCGGAGCGATGCCCTGTCCTCCCTGGGAACCTTTGTGGGAATCGGTGGGGCGATCCTTCTCGGACATCGGTGGACGGTGCTGGATCCCGTGGCGTCGGTGGTCGTCGGATGCTTTATCATCCGGATGGCCTGGACCCTGCTGAGACAGTGTTTCGGGGAACTGACGGAGGTTTCGCTGCCGGAGGAAATCGAGAAGGAAATCCTGGATATCGTGCATTCGTATCCGGATGTTTCCGATCCGCACAACCTTCATACGCGGCGCATCGGCAACCAGATCGCGATTGAGTTCCATATCCGGATGGACGGGGAGATCTCGCTTCTGAAAGCCCATTCCCGTACCCATTTCATCGAGAAGGCCCTGCAGGAGCGTTTCGGCCCCCAGACCCATATCACGATTCACGTCGAACCAGTCAAGCCCTTTGAAAAAACGACGGAATAAGGCGCCGGCCGGGGTCCGCGGGATTATTTCTTTTTCGGGGTATAGTTCATATGGACCGGTTCCCAGTCGACGGATCCGTCGGCCCCGACGTTGAGGCGGATGAGATAGTCGCCCGGCTCCGGATTGTTCCTTTCACTCATCGCGTCGAGCGTCAGGTAGTGCACGCCGTTGTAATCGCGCTCGTCCCAGGTATGGACATGGCCGCAGAATACGCAGGTTACGTTCCATTTCTCGAACTGGTCCAGCAGGAAGAACGTTTCTTCGCGGGGGAAGGTCGACGCGAACTCGAAGAACTGGGGACGGAAAATATTCGTGTGCGTAAAGACGAAGGTGTTCCGGTAGATGGAACTGCCGTCATCGTACGCTCCGTCGAGTATTCCCTGCCGGATGAGGTCGATCTGCGTAGCACCGAGCGTTGCGCTGGCTGAGTCCAGGAAGATCAGGTGGTCAAAGGCATAGTCTCCGTTCTCCAGCGTTACGATAACGTCTATTTCGTAGAAAGAAGAGTGGAAGATATTGGACCACAGGGCCCATCCGTTGTGGGTAACGTCGTGGTTGCCGACGACCGGGAAAAAGGGGTAGAGGATCTCGTCGTAAGTAGACGTAATGGGATCTTCGGCCGTATCTTCCCGGTAGACATAGTGGAACTCGTCTTTTTTGATAAAGTTCTTTTCGACATACCGGGCTTTGGCTTCCTTCAGCAGGGAATCCAGCGTGATATAATACTCCGCTTTGGTATCGGCGATGTCTCCGAGGTGGGCGTAGAACAGGTCGTCGTGCTCGAGGCCGTTGGCAAGCATTTCGTCCATCCGGCCGGAATCCGTCGTGATATGGCTGTCGGCGCCGACGATGAAGGAGTAGTCCCCTTCCGCGAGGAGCCATAACTTGCCGTCAAGATGATTCTTGAAATAAAGATTGGACATTTTTACCCGGTCTTCGACCGCTACGGTAGCGACGAAAACCTCGATGGGGCTGACTTTCTCACAGGAGGCGACAATCAGGGGGATGAGTGTCAGCAAAAAACAGAAGGATTTTTTCATGCTACCAGACATAACGGACTCCTATTTTCATGGATGTTTCATATCGTGTGGCGACCTGGCTCAGGTTGCCGGCGGGGCGCACGTTGAATTCGCCGAGAAGTTTCATTTCCGGGGTGAGCGTCGCGAGGAACCGTACGCCCCAGTTAATGTTCCAGTTTTCGTAATAGAACTGGTCATAGTTGCGGAGATAGATTCCCAGATTCCATTTGCTGGCCCGCTCCAGAAGGTTTACGCCCAACCCGAAGGTCATGGCGACCGGCTCGGAATATGCGGCGTCGGTAAAATACCCGAACCGTTCCTTCACGCCGCTCATGACATAACGGATATAACTTCCTCCCAGCCGTAGGTCCACATAGTTCCACTCCAGAAGGAAGGAGAGATTGGCAATCGTCTCGTTCATTTTCCACCTCTGGTAACGGTTGTAAATGAAGCGGCCGTCAATATAGAGATTCGACTTTTTCCCCATGGGAAGGCGGTAAGTCCCCATCACCTCTGCGGAGTACAACCATTTCATGCACTGGACCTGCTCTCCGCAGCCGATGCTCCATCGGTCGGTCAGATGCCTGACGTAGGTGGCTGATTCTCCGACGAATGCGCCGGTGACTGTGTTATACCCTCCCAGAAGCAGGCCATAGACTTCATTCTCGTGGTGTCCGTCAAAGCGGCGCTCTCCGCTGTAGTTTTGGGCGGATGAGACGGAATAAAACAGGATGGCCAGAATCGCCGGGAAAAGCTTTTGAAAAGCGTTTTTCATCATTTTTAATGATTATTTCGGGTCGCGAAGATAATAAAATTTTAAAAATAAAAAGTAAAAACAGTATTTTTGCAGCGAGAACAGTCAGACAATGCGCATTCCAAAATACCTTATCCTCGTTATTTTGCTTTTCGGTGCTCCGGCTATCATCCATGGGCAGTCTTTCAAGGACAAGGCCATGGCGCTTCTCTATCGGTTTAACCAACCCGTCAGGGATCTCGATTCGACTTATTTTTACCAGATGAAGCCCCGTTGGCATGCTAATGTCTCCGGGATGACCCGGCGTGCGGGGGTCGAGCAGATCAACCGATTCGATGTCCTGATGACCCAGTCGAAAGAAAATGGCCAGACAATCGCCCAGAAGGTGCCCGGGATTCTTTCGTTCGGATTGAACGAGAATCTCTATACGGGAACCGGCATCGGTGGTGGATACGGCAGTGTCTCCCTGAGTTTCAGTGCGGAAGTCGGGCGGAAAAGCGCCTTGAAAAACAGAACTCTCGGATATTCCTATTGCGCGAAAAACCTGGGCGCGGATATCCAGTATTCCTATTATGAGCAGCCGCTCTCCTATGAGATGACAATGGGTTCGGAAGGGTCCGAAAATTATTCCCACGAACAGTCTGTCTCCAAGTATCCCGGCGAAATGATCGTTCTTCTCGTCGATTTGTTTTATGCCCTGAACCGTAGATCGTTCTCTTTCCCAGCGGCATACCGGCCGGGTGTCGTCCAATGCAAAACGGCGGGGTCCTGGATGCTCAGCGCAAAATATCTGCAAGGGGAAACAGTCTTGGACCCGAAAGACGTTCTCGCCGGATGGCTGGGCGATTTGTCCCGTCACAGGACCGGGCAGTTATCTTTCGGAGCCGGTTATTCCCTGAACTGGGTCCCTTTCCACCGCATGAAAGACCGGAATGAAAAGACGCTCCGCAATCTGACGGTCAATGTGACCGCCCTTCCGATGCTGACCTATTATAACAAGAGTTCTTTCTATCAGACGGTATTCGATGCTGCGGGGAAGCCGCAGGGAACTGAGCTGGTCTCCAAGGTATACGGGGCCGTGCGGATCAATTACATGACCCGGATGGGCATCTGTTATATCCATGGGCCCTTCCTTATCAACCTGATCGGAGATTACGATTCTTTCGTGGCGAAAGGGACGACCTCGGTCAAGCGCGACTATGTGAAATACAGCGATTTCGAAACCGAGGCCCTGTTCCATAAATGGACCGCCACCCTTTGTCTGAACTATAATTTCTGACAGAGGGTGGCGGAATGAAACGCTTCAGAGAAGATTACCGGCTCACAAAGGGAATAGCACCTCCGGAGGACGGTTTGATGGAGGCATCCTCAATCTGCTTGGCAATCGCCTGCCAGTGGGCCTGCGTAGCCGAATCAGAAGATTTTGCCTTTTCTGCTTTCTTCTTGATTTCCAAGAGTTTGCCGTAGATGAGGATCCGGCCGTCAGAGTTTGCCGAGGATCCATTGACGGACTCGATGGCGGCCGTTACGAAACGGCGCTGCAGGTAGCGGCGATAGCTGTCGACAGCCTTTCCCTTGAAGAGCTCCTCGAAGACCATGCCGGTCAGATCGGAAAGATACTCTTCCGGTTTATAATTCGCACTATTGTATTCGGCGAACTGCTGGAGGCGGTCCAACTTGCCCGTATTGAGAAGGTTGCCGGAGCTGACGACATTGTTGATCAGCGTGTAGAGGTAGCTGTCCGGACGGTCGGTCAGGTTGAAGATATAAGGAACCTCAACGAGCCAGGTCGGTTTCTTGAACAGCCTTTCGTTGATGAAGTTCAGTGCATCTTTCTGGCGGGCTTTCGGAACAGCCTCATACTTCGGTCCGGCCTCTTCAATGCTCTTGTTCGTGATATAGCGGCCACCGATGTTGGCGGCTACGTGGCCGAGGTAGCGGCCGTACTGGGAAACGACGGCGCTGTACATCCGGCTGACATTCGCATACATGTCCGCTTCTTCCTTGTTCCATTCGGGAATCTGGGTAATTGTCCGCTGGAGGTTCTTGATTCCATAGGTGCTGGCCAGGACGGCATCGTCGCCAAGGTCTTCGCTCTGGGCGCGCGGGTCGTTGTCATAACCTTCTCCGCCGAACCAGAGACGCGGATTGGCGGCAAGGCGCTCGATGATGACCTTGTTCCAGTAGAGGTGGTCTTCCTTCGGAGTCTTGTACGGAGTTGCCCGGTAGCCGTATTCAATTGCCCACTTGTCGTAGTCATTGATTCGCGGATACAGACCGTCCTTGCCGATATTGTCTTCCGGCTGGGCGACGTAGTTGAACCGGGCGTAGTCCATGATACTGACCGTGTGGCCGTTCTTCTCGACCCATTCCTTGTCGCGGAGTTTCTCGACCGGGGTCATGAAGCTGGATCCCTTGTTGTGGCGGAGACCCAGGGTATGGCCGACCTCGTGTGAGGAGACGAATCGGATGAGGTCTCCCATCAGTTCTTCGTCGTATTTCATCTTGCGGGCACGCGGGTCGACGGCGCCGGCCTGGACCTGATACCAGTCATGGACCAGGGTCATGACGTTATGGTACCATCCGATATGACTCTCCAGGATCTCGCCGGAGCGGGGATCATGGACATTGGGTCCATAGGCGTTCGCGACATTGGAGGCAAGGTAGCGGATGACCGAGAAACGGGCGTCCTCAAGGCTCATGTCCGGATTGTCCTCCGGCCATTCTTCTGCGCGGATGGCATTTTTCCATCCTGCCTGCTCAAAAGCGGCCTGCCAGTCGTTGACGCCAGCGATCAAATATTTTCTCCACTGCTTCGGAGTGGCCGGATCGATATAATAGACGATCGGTTTGACCGGCTCCACGAGTTCCCCTCTTTTTTGTTTCTCGACATCTTCCGGACGGGCCTCAAGGCGCCAGCGGGTTATGAAGGAAACGCGCTCGACCTGCTGCTGGTCATCGGAGAACTTGCTGTAGCCGTCGGCGAAATAACCGACACGCTCATCGAAGAGGCGGGGCTGCATCGGCGTCTCCGGGAGGAGGACCATCGAGGTATTGAGGACGAGGGTTACGGTACCGGCTTCACGCCCGGCGGGCAGGCTGCGGGACATGGCGCCGCCACCCTGACCCTGAGGGGCATTATAGGAATAGGTCTTGGTGACCGTTACTTCCGTATTGATCGGATAGGTGCGGATGCTGTTGATGAAGCAAGCGTCGTTCTTCGGGCCGCCCAGGTTGAACTGCCTCTTGGCCCGGCTCGGCAGGGAGAAGATCTGGGTATCGCCTTCAAAAAGCTGGTTGACCTTGATGCGGGTCGTTCCGGCAGAACCGTTCTTTTCTGGCTTGAAGGATGCGACGATCGGATTCTCGGAGCTTACCTTGACAGCCTTGCTGATGGCCTGGTCTTCATCCGCGGTGATGCTCAGGACGTCCGCCCTGAGGAGGAGGTTTCCGTTCGGGGCTTTCTCCCAGTAGAACATGGACTCATTGACCTCTTCGCCGCCATACTGGCCGGCGTCGACGGTGTTGCTGACAAAACGGGTAACCGCGAGGATCCGGCGTCCGAGGAGACTGTCGGGAATCTCAAAGTACCAGTCTTTCTCATTCTGAGCGACACTGAAAAGGCCGGGTTTCATTTTGAGTTCAACCGGCTTTTCCTGCTTGGGTGCCTCTCCTTCCGCCGGTTTCGGACCGCCGTCCGGAGCGCCGGGGCCTCTTCTCTGGGCTCCGGCCGTGAAACCTGCAAGAAGCGCAAGCGTCACGAGGGTAATAATTTTTTTATACATGTTAAGTGGGGATTGGATTATTTCTTTTTCACGACCACATTCGGGGCTTCATATTGCCGGTCGACGGCAACGAGCAGGAGCGGCTGCATGACATAGGGGACTTTTGCTCCTGTCTTTTCCTGATAAGTAAACGTCAGGGTGTCGCCTTTCCGGACAAGGGAAACGGGGATGAGTTCCGTATCCGTATCGGTACGGGGAGGAACGACGGCGATGACGAATTTTTCCTTGAAATCAACAAACGTCGGACGTCCGTCCTCTCCCATGACGGGTCCCATGCCGAAATGGGTGAGGAAGTCATTGGCGGTATTGATCTTCGCATCGGCGGGACGCTCGGCGTTATTCCTGAAGAAATAATGATTGACCGTCTCAAAAGGGACCTTCTCTCCACCCACGCAGGCGGTAAGGCAGAAAAATGCGGCCATTATGGCGACGGCCGCTGAAACCATTCTTTTCATCTTACAATATTCCATTGTCTACAAAGTTAACGAATTATCACAAATGTCCTACTCCTGCTCCGCATTTTGTTCGAGCAGTTCCCGTCCGGCGCGTTCGCCGATGGCTTGTGTACGGTTCATGACCGTCGTCAGCATCAGCATATTGGCCGCGATCTCCCGGACAGTCAGGTCCGAACTGGTTTGGAGGGAATACCAGTTTTTGTCCCGGTGGTCTTCCAGTGAATCGACGAAACCGACCTTGTCGCCGAACCGTCCCCGGATGCTGTCCTGCAGGGCGGCGGTATATTGGTCGCACAGGGCGGCAACCTCGCCTTCCATGCTTTCCCGGACACTGTCTTCCTGGGCCGTCCGATAGCGTTCCTTGAGTTCGTCGAATTGGAAATCGTCCCGGAGTTCGGTCCGGTCAATGTTGATTTTCAGGATCTCGCAGCGATCGATATCTTCGCTGTCCTGGGCGAGTTCGCTGGAAATATCATGCAGTTTTTCGAAGCGGACGCCGTTAAAGAGCACTCTGCCGTCCTCGTAGGTATACATGATCTTGCTGAAGTCCATCCCAAGGGTGACTTTGTAGTAGAACTTGTGGATATAGAGGATCTTCCGGATAGAGGGTGTTTTCAGGATATTTTCTTCCCAGACCGTTTCGAAAAACTTCCGGTCGGGGACGGCGAATTTCTCCTTGTCCAGTTTGTCGAGTTCTTCCTCCTTGACGACGTAACCGGTTTTCGAGTATTCCATCTGCTCGATCTTGAAGGTATAATCGATGTTAGTCGGAAGGGTGCCGGTCTGGATACGGGTGTCCAGCTTGTCGGAGAGATTCCGGTTTTCCTGTTCCAGGGACTGGACTTTTCTTTCGAGTTCCTGATCTTTTTCCAGCTTTTCGATGAGCTGCTGCTGCCGTTCCAGGAGATTGTTCTGGAGCCAGCTGTTGAGCGGCTTGAAGGCCAGGAACGTCAGGACCAGGGTGACGACATTGGACAGGACGATGGCCATCCCTGACATCAGGCGTGGGAAGAGCAGGAAAAAGGCGATGTTGCATCCGATCAGGAGGAAACACGCCGCAATCCAAAGAGTGTTCTTTATCTTGTCTTGTTTCATTTCCCGTTTTTGTTGACTTTCAGGATCGTCGCTTTGATCCGGTGGACGGAACTCTGCGAGTCGGGGGATTCATGGGAGGTAATCTTGATCGCGTTTCCGCCGGCCCTGCGGGCTTCTTCCTTTGCGAGGGAAATGACATTATCATAGCTTCCGGCCTTCGCGGAGGTAAAACCGTTGTCGCCGATGCGCACGGTTCCGAGGACTTCGGCATTTTCCGGCTGGGGCGCATTCAGCTCAATGACCGTGATCTCCGTGCTGGAGGGGAGCGGCGTGGCCGATTTGGAGATCTGGGGAACGATTTTCGGCGTGCAGCCGGCAAACAGGAGGGCGGCGGCAAGGATAAGGCAATGATGAAGTTTCATACGAATTGAATATTTTAAGCGAATATAAACTTTTTTTGCAACAAAAATGCCGAAGTGACGTTATATTCGTAGACTGGATTGAAAAATGACTCGTCAGGAAGCAACAGAATTCTATCGGAAACACAGCCGCCCTCTTTTCCAGGCGGCGTTCCGGATCGTCCGGAATGAAGGAGAGGCCGAAGAAATCATGCAGGATACCCTTCTGCGTTTCCTGACCCGTCCCGTGCGGATCGGTTCTGAAGCCCAGACGAATGCCTGGCTTCGGACAACATGTGTCCGTCTGTCCATCGACCGGCTCCGGAAGCGCCGCCGCGAGGATCTTTTCCTGCGGTCTTATGCCGAAGAAGAGGAAAGGGAGGATCCTGATGAATCCCTTCCGGTCATTCCGGACATCATGCATATCCGTTCGGTTATGGAACAACTGCCTCAGCCCTATGGGCTTATTCTGGACTTGGTGCTGATCGAGGGACTTGACTACCGGGAGATCTCGCGCATGACAGGGATGAAAGAGGCGACGCTCCGGTCTCTCTACGCACGGGGAAGGAAAAAACTAGTCGCCGCAATGAAAAACGAAATGCAAAGAATATGAACCAGTTGGAAGAATACGTAAGCAAAAATGCCGCAGCCTTTGATTCCGGAGTGCTCCCGGAAGGCGCAGAAGAACGTTTTCTGGCGCGCTGGGATGCTGCCAGGCGGAGAAGGCGCGTGGCGATTCCTTTTGCCGCACTTGCCGTTGCAGCCTCCTTGGCGGCAGTCCTTTTTATCCAGGGGACTGGAACCCGCGATTGGTTGCGGAAAGCGGAACAGACGCCGGAGGGGATCTATTCCGGCTATCTTGCCGCCGTCTCGTCCGTTTGGGAGAAGGTGGGGGAAGACGAGGAGGCGTCCGAGACGCTCGCGATCCTGACAGAAGAGACGGTTCCCCTTGGGGAACAGCTTCCTTCCGAACTTTCGGACGCGGAGCGGACAGCGATTCTTCGCGACTATTACAATACGCTTCTCGACGGAGCGGATAGAATTAGGAAACACTTAATAAACAAAGAAATATGAAAAAGATTCTCCTTTTTGCCGCGATGCTCTTCCTGGGCGTTGCCGCTGCTGCCGAACCCGGAATTATTACGAAAAACTATCCGCTTCCTGATTTTGACGGCATTGAAGCAAGCAGTGTTTTCCGTGTAGACCTTTCAAAGGATTCCCGGTGCGGGGTATCCGTCCAGGCTCCGGACTACATGGAACCCTATCTCAATGTCAAGGTCGTAAACGGAACACTGCATCTCGGGATTGAAAAAATGCCCGTTGATATCCAGCGAAAACTGAACAAGGAAACCGAAAAGGTGTGGGCGACCGTTTCGATGCCGTCCGTCCGCCGCATTTCGCTTAGCGGAGCATCGAAACTCATCGCCTATCATCCCTTCGTCGAGAAGGGCGAGTTCAGGCTGACCATGAGCGGGGCCTCCCATGCCGAAGGCCTTTCCGTTGAAGCCCCTGAGTCGAGGGTTGAACTCAGCGGAGCAGCCAAGTGCCAGTTCAGCGGCGTTTTCGGGAAGATGGTTCTCCGCTGCTCGGGAGCGTCAAAGATGGACGTGGGCCAGATCAACGTCCCGGATATGGACCTCGAGCTTTCCGGAGCGTCCAAACTGACGATGGACGGGATTTTCAACAAGATCGAGGCGGGAGCCTCCGGTGCATCCAAGGCTGAGATCAGCAGCGCGCAGACGCTTTCGGACCTCGATGTTGAGGCCTCGGGAGCCGCCCGGCTCCTGATGGAAAACCTGCCGGCGGAGAATGTCCGGGTCGATCTTTCCGGCACCGGCTTCTGCAAAGTCCACCCGATCAATACGATCCGGATCGAGACGAGCGGCGCTTCTACCTGCCAGTACAAGGCCGGCCCCGAGACGGATGTCCGTATCCTCAGTGCCGGCCGTGGATCCTCTGTTAGCAGGTTATAGAACTATTTGAGCCAGAACTCTTTGAGAGGAGCATCCCCGAGTTCTTGCATCAGGGAGTCCCAATTTTTCGGCAAATCGATTTTAACTGTGGCGTAACCGCCGCCCGGCATGGTCTGAACCTTGTTCCGGGCGGCGTCGCCCGTAATGAGGAAGGCCGTCATCCCGCGCTGCATGGTTGGGATAGTCATCTGCTGGGCTTCCGGAGAATCGTACCAGGGGGGCGTTGCCGTCATGGCGCCGTTCTCCGCTTTCCGGATGTGCCCGGTATACTGTTTGAGCGAATGTTCGCCTCCGTCCTTGGCGCTGCCCGGGTTGGCATAGTAATTGGCGAAAGCACGCTCTTTGACAGGACGTCTTGAATGGACGATCAGGTCTATTTCGAGTGCCTCCGGACTTTTGTATTTTTTTGCGAGATTTGCCGCGACGGGCTCTGTCATCAACAACGTCCTGAAGGTGAATTGTTTTCCGCTTCCGAGAGCAAATTGGCAGCGCTCCGAGATATCCCACGCCAACAGTTCCATGAGTTTCTGGGGATCGGTCGTTGACGGAGCCATATTATTGCCCCAGAGGAGGGTTGAGGCTGTCGTGACCGTATTGTCGTTGAGGTTGTATCCTGCACGGACATGGTAGGGATTCCAACCGATCCGCCGGCAGGCGGCGTCATCTTCGACAAGGCACCAGGAAATCGGGTATCCGAAGGTCCCCATGCGGTCCTGCTTGACATAGTAGCCGCAAAGGTTCATCAAGGCGAGGTTCATGAACCGGCCGATGGCGACGTTGGCGGATTCGTTGATCTGCCCCTGACCGGAATCGATCCCCAGCTGGCGGGCGACGGGGCCGTTCAGCCAGGAGAACGGAATCCAGGCATGGGTACTGGCGAGGGTCCGTCGGAACTCTCCGGCGCCCATGGCCTTGGTCATGGCGATGAGGATCGGCATGTATTCGGGCTTGCAGCCGGCCATGACGGCATTGACGGCGACGTGCCAGGTTTTCGTATCGCGGTGCGCTATCGGGAGGACGGCGACCGTCTCGTCCCACTTATAATCGGTATATTTCAGATACTCATTGACTTTGTCGAAAGTCGGAGGGATAATCGGCAGGCCGTCGGTCCAGTTCATGTCGGCAAAATACGCGTTGATCTCGTCAATCGTCCCATAGTAGACATCATCGCGGATGTCTCCCCGGTCGGCTTTCATGCCGGCTTCCCGCTCGGCAGGGGTAATCGGCTTTGTCAGGGCCTCGACAATCTGGGGCCACAGGATCTCACGGGTATTCTTCAGCAGCGTTTCTTCCGTATCGGCCGCGAAAGCTCCGGGGTATTCCGCGATCCGCATGACCGGGACGCCGTTGTTCAGGGCGGTATAGCGGGCCTGGTCGGTAAAGCCCGGTCCGGCGATGATGACGGAAGGGATCCCGAGGTATTCCGCCGCGATGCAGGAACCGGTCTCTTTCGGGGTGCAGAGGCCGCATCCGCCGTTCCCCGAGATGACGGCGTCGACGTGATACTCTTTCAGTTTCGCCTGGAAGTCTTCTTTGGATCTGCGGGTGACACCGGGCGCGGGATAGACTCCTGCTGTTCCGACTTCGTCAATCGTCAGCACCTTCGCATCTGGATAATGCTGGTGGATGAGGCGCTTGATTTCGGGGTGGATGACCGTTGTCATGAAGCTGACACCGGTAATGACAATCGTTTTACCGGCAAGGGTTTCGAGACGGGGCGCCTGGTCTATCATCTCAACGGTCGAGCGGCCGACGGGGGAAACGACGGAAAATCCGGCTTCCTTGGCGGGAGCGGGAGCTGCCGCCGTTTTTGTCGTGGACGATTTCTTGGTGGTTGTCTTTTTTCCGGATGCTGCCTGGGTTCCGGCCGGTTTTGCCGAACCCGGATCGGCTGCTTCCGTACGGCAGGTCTCATCACAGACGATGCGCTGTTTCAACTGGGCTCCGGCGTTTTGGAAGATAAGGGAAATAATCGTGAGGGTCAGTAAAATGCGTTTCATGGTATGTTTGGTTTCTAGTGAATGGTCCAAAGAATTCTGAGAAGGGCGTATCCGGCGGTTCCAGTGTAGCGGGAGATCATCCTTCTTTCCGCTGTGAAATTGCGTACGATGTTGTTATACTGTCCGAGGATGTCCCGGGTGTCGAGCTGGAGAGTCAGCCTGTCTTTCAGGAAGTTACGGGATACTTTTGCGTTCCAGATCCAGTAATCGCGGTTCAGTTCGTCCAGCGAATAGCCATGCTGTGAGATCCAGCGCAGATCCGTACTGAGAAATAGTTTCCAAGGCACTTTCCAGCTGGCGGATTCCCAGCGAGATTGTGTCCTGTTCCTGGGCGCAGAGTGTCAGAGAAAAGAGAAGGGCGGCAAAGAAAAGGAACGGCTTCTTATTCGGAGTCATGACGTTTTTCTGCGTGCTGCTTCTCAATCTGATACATTTCCAGAATCTTCGATGCGGGGATTAGCGCCCGGAATTTCTGGTAATAGGACTCTCTCAGGTCCAGTATCTTCCGGCTTGTCGCGAAATCCGACAGGATTCGCTCTTCAACCTCACGCTCACTGTCCATATCGGCTGACTGCTGTTTTTTCAGCTGGGAGCGGATGGCGAGCATTTCAGAATAGAACTCCCCGTAGAGGGAGACGAATGCTGTCCGGGTCTTGCCTTCCAGGGCGAGGGAACCGGCCATCCGTTCCGCATTGTAACGGATGATGTCCTGCCGGGAGGGCTGCCGGGGACTGCGGTTCTGGGAGAATGCCGCGACGGGGAGCAGGAGCAGTCCTGCGAGCAGAAGTAAGATCCACTTTTTCATATCAGTCCATGATTTGTAATACGATATCATAATCATACAGGTCGGCAGCCTCTACATACAGGTCCGGTTCCGGCTGCGGCCGGAGACTAAGATAAGCCGGGACGGCGATCAAAAGGAGGGCGGCCAGAGAGGTCGCGATGCCGATCCGGCGCCTGCGGATCCGGGCGGCGGAGGCGAGAATGCTCTTTTGGGCGGCCGGGAAGAAGTCTTCCGGAACGAGGAAAGGATTATTGCTGCTTGACATATTCTTCGATGTTTTTTCTGGCGTTGTGGTAACTGACTTTGAGGCTGTTGACGCTTGATCCTGTAATCCGGGCGATCTCTTCGTATTCCATTTCGTTATAGTAACGGAGGCAGAAAACCTGTTTCTGCAAGGGGGACAGACGGACCATCGCGCGCTGAAGGGCAAGGGCCTCCGTTTCGCGGTAATTGACCTGCTCCGAGTCCTCAAGGCGCTCGAGGAGTTCCGTTTCCAGTCCTGCGGTCCCCAACTGGCGGCTTTTCCTTTCCAGAAAGCGGAGAGCCTCCCGTCCGGCGATGCGGTAGATCCACCCCCGGAGCGCTTCGGGTTTGCGGAGCGTCCAAAGGTGCCGGTAGATCTTCAGGAACGTATCCTGCAGGATATCCTGCGTATCGTCATGACTGACGACCATGCGCCGGATATGCCAGTACAGGGGTTGGTAATACGTATTTACAAGGTCTTCGTACTTCACGTTGCAACATGCCTACAATAGTACGACACGCCTTTTCCGCGAAAGTTAACGCGGAAAAGACAGAGTTCTTCAGAAAAAAGACCTGGGGTTAGTTCAGCTGGCGGACCGGGAAGGTGAAGTAGGTATCGGGATAGGGTTCGTTTTTAAGTCTGAAGTGCCACCACTCGTTGTCGAGCGGGATGAATCCGTGGCGCATCATCGCGGCGCGGAGGATCATCCGGTTCTCGAATTGTTCCTTGGTAATCCCTTCATTCGCAGCATATTCCATCGTTTCAGGATTCCCTCCGAAATCGGGATGGCTCTCTATGCCGAACCAGTCGAAGGTCCCGCCCATATCTACCTCTTTCTCCTTTTTCATATCGAAAAGGGTCAGATCCAGGGTCGAACCGCGTGTGTGACCGGATTTTTCCGCGATATATCCCCGGGGGAAAAGGACGGATTTCTCGAGGTTCGGGTAGAAATAGGCCTTCATCCTTGCATCATTGGGATCCTGCGCCCACCGCATGAAGTGGTCGACGGCGCACTGGGGGCGGTAGGCGTCGAAGATTTTGAGCCGGTAACCGAGCCGGATGACATCGTCGCTGACCGCTTTCAGGCTGTCTGCCGCTTCGCGTGTCAGAAGGGCAGTCGGTTCGAGATATCCGTCAATGCGGTCTCCGACGAAATTGTAGGTGCTGAAGTAGCGGATCTCAAGAATCGCGTCAGGAACGACGTCTGTCAAAGTTACAAAGTCGCTGGAGTCCGCTTCCGGTGCGACAGGGGCATTCTTTTTTGTCTGGCATGCGGCAAAAAGGAGGGAAACGGCGAGGATGGCGATGAGGTGTTTACGCATAATAATTCGGTCTTTGTCTTACAAAAATACACTTTTTCAGAATATCTATTCATGTATTTTATGTATATTTGACAGACTCCCTAGTTTTACCGATAATTAAGAACACCTTGCAATGAAAAGGCTCTCTTTTCTCTTCGTTTCGGTTATAGTCCTGACCGCCTGTGTCCGGGTGCAGAAGACGGTTCCTTCCGATGCTTCTTCTCTCCTGGCAGCACGGTCTTCTCTTTCTTCCCTGACAACCGTCCCTACCGGAAAAGAAGCCTGGCTCGATCCCGGAGTCAATGAACAGAACCGCTACCCGATGTGTGCCTCCATCCATACGGACGGGGATACGCTCTCGCTGGATGGGACCTGGCTCTTCCTGGGCTGCCCGGATCCGGATCACCTTGTCCCCGGTTTTTCCGAATGCGGATATGATGACAGCGCCTGGAGAACGATGCCGGTTCCGGGTATGTGGGAATTGAACGGATTCGGCGATCCGGTCTATGTCTGCAATGGCTTTGCCTGGCGCTGGCACTATCAGAATAACCCGCCTTATCCTCCGACGGCCGACAACCATGTCGGGCTGTACCGTAGAACATTTTCCGTGGATAAAATCGAGGACGGCCGGGATTATTTCCTGAGCATCGGTGATGCGACCTCGAATGTCCGTGTCTGGATCAACGGGCGGGAGGTCGGATACAGCGAAGACAGCCGCCTGGCCGCGGTGTTCGACGTGACGGATTTTATCCGGACCGGAGAGAATCTCATTGCTTTGGAAGTCATGCGCTGGTGTGATGGGACCTATCTGGAAGATCAGGATATGTGGCGTATGAGCGGGATCGGACGAAGTGTCGGACTGCATTCCCGTCCGAAAGCGAGACTGGAGGATATTAGCGTGAAGGCTTCCATGGACGGGACCCTTACCCTGACAACGCTCACGACGGAAGGGGTCGGCATGCTTTCCTTCGAACTGAAGGATCCGTCCGGCCGGAAGGCGGGCTCCTGGAAAGCGAAGGTTGCTTCCGGAGAACTCTGTGAAACCTATTGGGTCAAGCGCATCCGCCGGCCCCGGCTCTGGAGTGCGGAAATCCCGAATCTATACCGGCTGGAAGTATCGGTCTTCGACACCGGCGGGAAGCAGACGGAAAAGACTTGGCTGAATGTGGGCTTCCGGGATGTGGAGATCCGGGGGAACCGGATGCTGGTGAATGGACGGGCGGTCCTTGTGAAGGGCGTGAACCGGCATGAGATGCATCCCACGGGAGGATACGTCATGACCAGGAAGGATATGGAAGAGGATATCAGGCAGCTAAAGATGCTGAATATCAATTCTGTTCGGACTTCGCACTATCCCGACGATCCGTACTGGTACGAACTCTGCGACCGGTATGGAATCTATATCATGGACGAGGCGAACGTGGAATCGCACGGGATCGGCTACCGGCCGGACAGGACCTTGGCCGCTAAAGAGATGTATAAGCTTGCGCATGTCCAGCGTTTCTCCCGGATGGTGCAGCGGGACCGGAATCACCCTTGCATCATTATGTGGAGCGTCGGCAATGAAGCCGGCAACGGGCCTAATATAGAGGCAGAGTACGACTGGGGTAAGCAGTATGACACCCGTCCGGTCATCTACACGCGGCCGGGAGAAAACAAGGAAAGATCACCGATTTCTTATACGGACATCGATTTCTATAATTATAAATCGCCGGAGTGGACGGAAGCGTTCCTGAAATCAGGGAAACAGCTCAGTCCGTTCATGTTCAAGGAGTATGCCCACGCGATGGGTAATTCGCTCGGCAGCTTTGACCGCTACTGGGACCTCGTTCGCAAATATGACGGATTTCAGGGCGGCTATATCTGGGATTTTGCAGACCAGGCCTTGCTCCTTGACGGTAAAGTCATGATCGGCGGCGACTTCAATGACCATGATGCCTGGAATGCCTCGCTCCATTGCAACGGCCTGCTGACCACGGACCGGCAGTGGCATCCGCATGCCTGGGAAGCAGCCCATGTGATGCGCAATATCCTTTCCTGGGCCTCCCCCGAGGAGGCTCGCGCCGGAAAGATCCGGGTATATAACGAGTATTCATTCAGGGATTTGTCGGCTTTCCGCCTGCATTGGGCGATTCAGGTTGATGGGGAATCGGTGCTGGAGGGAGACCTCGACAGGCTCGGAATTGCTCCCGGGGATACCTGCCGGCTGGCTTTGGGATATACGGCGGCGGACCTGGACCGGCTTTGTCCGGAAGCCAAGGCACATGCCGTCATGCTGAATGTATCGTATCTGCTCAAGGAAAAGGAGGGGCTGCTGCCTGCAGGGACATGCCTCTCGTATGACCAGATCGTTATCAGTGAGGGGCCGGAAACGCTGTCCCCTGCACAGGGGAAGCCGGCTCAAGCCGATTGGAAGATTACCTTCAATGCCCAGGGGGCCTTGTCCGGCTGGACCGTAGCGGGACATGAATTGGTCCGGGAACCACTCCTGCCGTGTTTCGGGCGGCCAGTCGTGGAAAATGACTTTGCAGCATACCTGCATGAAAAGATGCAGGTATGGGAGTATCCGGAATTCCGTCCCGAATCTGTGGAGACAACCGGGGCGTTCCGCAAGGAGGGCTCAGAGTATGTCTGTGACGGAGCGGGGACGGTGTCTGTCTGCTATGGGCTCCCGTTCGGGACGAAAGTGATGATGCAGTATGACATTTCCCCGGACGGCCGGGTTCGGCTGACTGAAAAGTTGGTTGATGCCGGCGGGCTTTCTTCCTCCCCGAACCTCTTCCGCTTCGGTGTGGAGCTGGCGATGCCCGGGGCATACGATACGGTTGATTATTTCGGTCTGGGCCCGTTCGAGACCTATTGCGACCGGATTGATGCCGCCCTTCAGGGCCATTATACGCAGCAAGTCGGGGAACAGTATCACTGGGGCTATGTGCGTCCGCAGGAGTCCGGCAACCATGAGCAACTGCGTTACTTCTCTGTCCTGGATGCCTCTGGTTTCGGTCTGACGGCAACGTCTGACAAGCCGTTCAGCGGCTCGGCCCTGCCGGTTTCCCGCCGGGACCTGGATCTGGGCATACATGAGCCGGGATCCATCCACAACAAGAAAAAGCCGTTTACTTATCAGGATCATGCCCATTCCTACGAGTTGGTTGGGAAAGCGCACCTGGACGACCGCGCCCGGGGAACGACCTATTTGCATCTGGATATGGCCCAGATGGGGGTTGCCGGCATCGATACGTGGGGCTCGCTGCCGCTGGAAGAGTTCCGGCTGCCGGCGAAAGAATATTCCTTTACGCTGACGCTGACCCCCTGGACCTCGAAATAACAGAATGAACTTCAAACATAAAACCATCTCATAATGAAACACTTTACTGCAGTAGCTCTGGTAGCCCTCTCCGCCGCGCTGTCTTGCGCCCGGACGGAGCCGGTACCGTTTTCTGTCATTCCCCAGCCGAACCAGGTAACCCTTGGCGAAGGCTCTTTCAAACTCGCCGGAGCCGCTTTCGGAACCGACGAAGCGATTCCTGCTGAAACCGCCGCCCTGATCGATGAGTTTCGTGTCCAGATCGGAATCGTTACCGGAAAAGAATCCGCGGCCGTCAGCGGAGCGTCCGAAAAGGGCGTCTCGTTTGTCATGGACAATACGCTTGGCGCCGAGGCGTATGCCCTTCGCATCAATCCGGACGGCGTACAGGTCAGCGCCGCCGATTACAACGGATTCCTCTACGCAATCCAGACCCTGAAGCAGATGCTCCCGGCCGCTGTGTACGGAGACAAGAAAGCGCCGGGCCCCTGGCTCCTCCAGACGGCCGATATCCTCGATCAGCCCCGTTTCGGTTACCGGGGGATCCTCCTCGACTGCTGCCGCCATTTCTGGAGCATCGAGGAAACGAAAAAGATCATCGATATCATGTCCATCCATAAACTCAACCGCCTTCACTGGCATCTGACAGAGGATCAGGGATGGAGGATCGAGAGTAAAAAATATCCCAAACTCAATGAGATAGGGTCCTGGAGAGAAGGAACGCAGGTAGGATATGAAAGGGATTCGACGGACGGCGTCCGCTATGGCGGATACTATACGCAGGACCAGCTCCGGGAGGTCGTGGCCTATGCTGCGAAGAAGGGAATCACAGTCATTCCGGAAATCGATCTTCCGGGCCACATGGTAGCGGCGGTAGCCTCTTATCCCGAACTCGGATGTACGGGAGGCCCGTATGAGGTCCGCAAGAGCTGGGGGATCAGCAAGGACATCCTGTGCGTCGGCAAGGAAAGCACGTTTAAATTCCTCGAGGATGTTTTTGACGAGATTCTCGATATCTTCCCGTCGGAGTATATCAACATAGGCGGTGATGAAGCGCCGAAGGACCGCTGGCAGGAGTGTCCGCTTTGCCAGAAGAAGATCCGTCAGCTCGGCCTGAAGGACCGTGACGGCCATACCAAAGAGCAGTTCCTTCAGAACTATGTGACCAAGCGGATGCAGGACTATCTTGCAGGCAAAGGCCGGAAGATCATCGGCTGGGATGAAATCCTTGAGGGAGAACTGGCACCCGGTGCGACCGTTATGTCCTGGAGAGGGACAAAGGGCGGCATCACGGCTGCCGGCAAAGGTTTCGACGTAATCATGAGCCCGAATATCTACCTCTACATCGACTACTACAACTCGAAGGAGTTTGACCGTGAGCCGATCGGAATCGGCCGCCGTGCCCTTCCCGTCGAGACAACCTACAATTATGAGCCTTACGACGAGATGCCACAGGGCAGCGAGAGCCATATCATCGGGGTCCAGGCCAATCTTTGGACAGAGTATATCTCGACACCGGAACACCTTGAATACAACCTCCTTCCGCGTATGAGCGCCGCGAGCGAGATCCAGTGGTGCCGTGCCGACAACAAAGACTTCGACCGGTTCAAGGCGTCCATGGAGCACATGCGGACCATCTATGACCAGCTCGGATATACGTATTCGAAGTATATGTGGGGAATCGTCGGCCTGCCGGGTCATGAGCAGCCGGCCCGGAGCCAGGAGGCGCTCGATACAATCAATCTCAAGACGATCGAAAAGACCACTTACGAATAGTCGGGATGAGAGAAAAGTATTTCCGTCCGCTGACCGGGCTCACTCTCGGTCTTCCCCTGCTTGCTCTCGCCGGGTGTCAAAAAGCAGATGACCGTCCGAATATCATCTTCTTTCTTGTCGATGATTTCGGGTGGGCCGATACCCAAGTCCCCTTCGGTCCGGAGGTCTATCCGACCAACGGACGCCATGATACCCCGAATTTCGTCGAGATGGCATCCGAAGGAGCGATCCTGACCAATGCGTATGCCTGTCCCTTGTCCTCTCCGACCCGGACGAGCATCCTTACAGGCGTCAGTTCGGCCCATACCCATGTTACCAACCCGCTGGCAAGCCTCCGGGGCGCTGACACGGCCTATGATACCCCGGATGACAGTCCTTGGACAACGGTGGATTCCCTTTCTCAAGGCTGCCTTGACTCTCCCCGCTGGGCGGTCAACGGCGTCAACCCGGCCGTCCCCGGAAATCAGGATAACGTCGAAGACGCATTCTACGGGACGCCTTATGCCCGCCTTTTAAAGGAGGCCGGCTATTTTACGGTCCATATCGGAAAGGCCCATTGGGCGACGGCCGGAACTCCGGGATGCTCCCCGTATAATATGGGCTTTGTCGTCAATGTCGCCGGAGGAGTCGTGGAGTTCTCCAAATGCGGGTATCGTTCCGAAAATAATTACGGCAACGTCAAGGACGGGCGTGCCGTTCCATTCACTCCCCATAACCTGATGGAGTACTATGGAACCGGCACCCACATTACGAAGGCCTTGACGCGCGAAGCTCTTAAGGCCCTTGAATTCCCGATCCAGGAGAAGAAACCCTTCTACCTTTTCCTGTCCCAGTATGCGGTCCATACGCCGATCCAGGACGACCCCCGCTTTTATCAGAAATATCTCGACAGGGGAATGGACGAGGGGCAGGCGCGCTTTGCGTCCATGGTTGAAGGGGTCGACGTCAGCCTTGGCGAGATCCGTGCGTTCCTGAAGGAAAAAGGGATCGACAAGAATACAGTCCTGATCGTGATGGGGGACAATGGAGGCAATTCCGAGAATAAGAATAAAGGCGGCATCCTCCATACCCAGAACAAGCCGCTCCGCGAGGGAAAGGCATCCTGCTATGAGGGTGGGATCCGGGTCCCAATGCTGGTAGAGTGGCCCGGAAAGGTCGCTCCCGGGACCCTCATAAACACGCCCGTGATCTGCGAGGACCTTTTCCCGACCCTGCTCCACCTTGGAGGCGTGACCCGCTATGAAACGGTCCAGGAAGTTGAGGGACAGGACCTTTTCGCTCTCCTTACGAAAGGATCGCAACTGGCCGCCCGTCAGTCATTCCGGGACCGTCGCGAAGCCTATGAGTTTGAAATTCCGGAAAGCGTATCCGGAATTGATCCGGAGCGGTATATCGTTTCCCATTACCCCCATGCATGGAAACCGTATGTCCTTGATGATATCGATTTCCTTTCGAGTATCCGTTCCGGACGGTGGAAACTGGTCTATCGGATGCGGACCCGCGACCTGGAACTGTATGACCTGTCCGAGGATCTAGGCGAGGCGAGCAATGTCGCGAAAGCCCATCCCGACATCGTTGAAAAACTCGCCCGGGCACTTTCCGACCGCCTGCGCCGTTTCGATGCCTCCATGCCGACCGTCCGATCGACCGGGGAGAAGGTCCCGATGCCGGATGAGGTGCTCAACGGATTGAAATAATCCTTATATTTGTCAAGAAACCAAAAACGATTCAGATATGAACATTTCCAAAATCATCGCGACCCTTGCCGCTCTTTCCTTGGCGGCGGCCGCTTCTGCCCAGAGTTTTGTCTCCGTTCCCCTGACCAAGGACGGATTCAGCACCATCCATGTTTCCAAGTATGAGAAAGGAAACTACCAGGGAATGGACTGCTACAAAGACTATATCTTCAGCTGCAAGCATACCGGGATTGCTACGGTCTGGAAATATAACGGAGAAGGCATTGAGAAGCTCGGAAGCTTTAATCTCGCCACGCATGACGAGGTCAACCATTCCAACGTAGCTTCTTTCGGCTGCGAGTTTTATGATAAGAAGGATCCCCTTCCGCTGATCTATATCAGCCAGTGCCACAAGAAACCGTACAAGGGGCTGAAAGATGTCCTCTTTGTCGAACGCGTCGCTCCGGATATGCAGTCTTCAACGCTCGTTCAGACAATCTATTATGAGGACGTCAACAATGATTTCGGCTATGCCCTGCAGTGGGTCGTGGACCGCAAGCACAAGATGCTCTACGGATTCGGCAATACGACCAAGGATAAGGATCTCGAAGGCAACCGTCACAGGATCATCAAGTTCCGTCTTCCGAAACTCTCAGCCGGCGAAAAGGTCGTCCTGCGTCCGGAAGATGCACTTGAGAACTATGTCGTCGAGGACCATGGACTGAAATATGCAACGATCGGCCAGGGCCTCTGCATTGCGAAGAACCGTCTTATGATGCCGACCGGCCTCGGGACCGAGCAGTATCCCAGTTATCTTTTCGTATGGGATCTCAAGAAAAAGAAACCGGTCCAGGTCCTCGATATGAGCAAGGCAACCTCCGGAGAACTGGAAGATCTCGCCTACTATAAGAAGAACCTCTTCTTCATCCAGGGCCAGGACGGCCTCTTCCTGATGAAGTACTAATCCGGCAGCGGATAGCGGAGGATACCGGACCGGGATCCGGTGTCCGACCGGACAGAGAAGAAACCCAGACAGAGGGATCCGTTCCATACGCGGATCCCTTCATTTTCCATACAGCGCTTCTCCGTATCAGTCAGACGATACCGTTCCCATGCCTCACATTCGACCGAGACGGCGGCAAGCGTCCGGTGGAAAACAACTTCTCCGGTATAATCGTAGGCGGTCACGTAGGTCCCTGTATGTCCGCCTCCTTCGCTGAACCAGACCCTGCCCCGGTCGATATCGAAGCCCTGCCAGGCGGTTGAGTTGATTTTCTCCGGGTTATCCCCGCCCGTGTGGGTCCCGATTTCGGCAACCGGCGTCAGGCGGGTCAGATTCCGGGCGCGGATCGTAACGGAAAGGGAATCATCCGGATAAGGTTCGCCTTCTCCTCCTCTGATCCAGGGATCGGGGAGCGTAATTTCTTCCTCAGGAAGGGCAAGGGCCTCGCTCAGGCGGTAGATTCTCACCCGCCGGCTCCGCCCCGGAGGGATTCCTTCCGAATCTTCCGGAATCCGGTAAAAAGAAAAAGCGACCTGGTCGTTTTTCTCGTCCAGGGCGACATTGATGCTTCCGCGATGGGGAAGCCAGAAGTGCTCTAACTGAGGATCCTCCGGTAGGAAGGTTTTGCCCGGAGTATACCGGACGCGGGAAATCGTCTGCGTATCCCAATAGGACCCGTTGGAGATCCGTGAGGAATAGCTGCTGATCCAGACATGGGGGCCGTCCTTCGCGTTTTCTACAGCCATGCCCGTCGGATGCCCGGCGTAGCCGAGGTTCATTTCCTCGCCTCTCCCCTCTGTCTCGCCTTCCCGGTTGAGGGAGTCTTTTGCGATTCTGAAAACGGTGACCATCCATCGGCCTGGCTCCCGGATTTCCGCATAATAGGCATTGCCTTTCCGGTCAATATCAAACTGTTGAGAGACGACCTTCCGGTTGATGTCATAGATATTCCCGTCTTTCAGAGGCTCTTCCAGGGATGCCATGTCTATCTTGCAGGAAAGAACCGCCAGGAAAGAGAAGATAAGGAGAAAGAAGCGTTTCATATGTTATACCAATAGACTGATGAAGACGGCGATAATACCTGCCGGGGCAACATAGCGGATCAGCAGCATCACGGTCTTGAAGACCGCTTTGTTGGCTTTCAAAGTGCCGCTGTTGGTAAACTCGTCAAACACGTCGGATGGGCTCATTTTCCACCCGACAAATAAGGTGAAGAGCAGTCCGCCGAGCGGAAGAAGCCAGTTCGAACAGAGTTTGTCAAGGAAGTCAAAGATGCTGTTTCCCAAGATTTTGACTCCAGAAAGCGGGCCGAATGAGAGAGAACAGAGGACGCCGACAATCCAGGCAAAACCGGTTATCAAAAGGACGGCACTCCATCTGTGCATTTCTTTTTCTTCCGTCAGGAAAGCAACGCCGACTTCCATCATCGAGATGGCCGATGTCAGGGCGGCGGCCAGGATGGTAAAGAAAAACAGGAAAGAAATGCCGGTGCAAAGGAGCGGTGATGCTGCTCCCATCTTATTGAAGATATAGGGTAAGGTTTCGAAAACAATGCCGGGGCCGGCTCCCGGCGCGATGCCGGCGGCGAAGACGGCCGGCATCACGGCAAAGCCGGCCAGGATGGCGAAGAAAAGGTCGAACCCCGCAGTCCCGAGTCCGGATACGAGGATATTCTCGTCCTTTTTCATGTAGGACGCATAGGTAAGGATTGTCCCTACACCGAGCGAAAGCGAGAAAAAGGCCTGTCCCATGGCTGCGGTAACGGTTGAAGGCGTCAACTTGCTGAAATCCGGCTTGACAAGGTATTCGACTCCTTTCCCGGATCCTGGCAGGGAGAGCCCGTATATGGCGATGACAAGAATTAGCACGAAAAGGATCGGCATCGTAATCTTGGTGAACTGCTCAATCCCTTTCCGGACGCCTCCCAGAACGACCCCCCCGACGAGCAGGAGAAAAGCCGTGTGGGCAAGAATCGGCATCCAGGTTGAAGATATGAACAAACCGAAGAATCCCGTAACCTCGTTTTCCTGCATGCGGGCGAATTCGAATGACTTGAACAGGTATTCGACCGACCAGCCTCCGACGACGCTGTAGTAGCTAAGAATGATGATGGGGGAGAGGACCGTCAGGAGCCCGACCCATTTCCATCCGGTGCCGGGAGCGAGCTTTTCCATGGCCCCGAAAGTCCCCAAACCGCTCCGGCGGCCGATGATTGACTCGGCAAAGAAGATGGGGAGAGCCAGAATCAGGCTGGCTGCAATATAGACGATGATAAATGCGGCTCCTCCGTATTCTCCGGCCATATAAGGGAACCGCCAGATGTTTCCGAGTCCGATTGCGGACCCGGCCATTGCCATAACTACGGCAAAGCGACTGCCGAAGGTTTCCCTTTTCCGCTCCATTTATAAGAAATTAGCGATGAAAATAATACCCACGGCAATCGGAGCGGCGTACCGGGTCAGGAAGTAAACAAACGGGAACCACTTGCCGTTGAGGCGTTTGGTCCCTCCATTGGTAAATTCGTCGCGGACGTCCTCCTTCTTCATCTTCCAGCCGACGAAGACCACGCAGAGGAATCCTCCTACGGTCAGAAGTACATTAGAACAGAAGAGGTCGACGGCTGAGAAGATGTCATTCCCGAAGATCTTGACGCCGGAAAGCGGACCGAAAGACAGAGAGCAGACCGCTCCGACAGCCCAGGTCGCCGCGAAAACGGTCAGTGCGGCGAGGGGGCGTTTCATTTTCTTCTCTTCCACAAGATAAGCGACGCCGACTTCCATCAGTGAAACCGAAGAAGTCAGTGCGGCGAAAAGAACCGTAAGGAAAAAGAGGATGGCGACGATGGAGCTGAGCCAAGGCATCGTAACGCCCATTTTTGCGAAGATGAAGGGCAGGGTCTCGAAGATCAGTCCCGGACCGGCGCCCGGAGCGATTCCGGCGGCGAAGACAGCCGGCATGATCGCAAACCCGGCCAGGATGGCGAACATCAGGTCCGAAACAGCCGTTCCGAGACCTGCAGCGAAGAGGTTCTCCTTCTTGCTGATATAAGAGGAGTAAGTGATGATGATGCCCATTCCCAGAGAAAGGGAATAAAAAGACTGTCCGAGGGCGTCGATACAGGAACGTGCGGTCAGTTTGGAGAAATCCGGCCGGATCAGATAGTTGATACCGGTTTTAGCTCCCGGCAGGCTGACGGAATAGATCGCGATTGCCACGATGAGCACGAAAAGCAGCGGGATGCACAGCTTGCTGAATTTCTCGATGCCGGAACGGACACCGCCCAGGATAACCAGAAGGGTCATCAGAAGGAAAAGAGTATGGAAAAGAAGCGGTGCCCAGGTAGAAGAAATGAAGCCTCCGAACAGTTCTCCGACCGCTTCCGTTCCGGAGCGGACGAAAGACAAGGTCATTCCTTTCCAAAGATAGTTAAGGGACCATCCGCCGATTACGCTATAGTAACTCAATATCAGCATCGGAGTGAAGACGGAAAGGTAGCCAAACCATTTCCAGCCGCTTCCGGGCGCGAGTTTTTCCATGGCCCCACGGCAGTTAGCCCCGCTCCGGCGGCCGATGACCGACTCGGCAAGGAAGATCGGAACGGAAAGAAAAAGGCAGCAGAATACATAGACCAGAATAAAGGCCGCCCCTCCATTCTCTCCGACAATGTAGGGGAATCTCCAGATATTGCCGAGTCCGATGGCGGATCCGGCCATGGCCATAATAACGGCGGCCCTGCCGCCGAAATGTTCTCTTCTCATACCTGTTAAGTTCGTCCCCTGAGGGGGAAGCCGGCACTCCGGCTATTTTCTTTTATATACTGTGAATTCGTAAGTAATTCCCGATGCCGGATCGGTCTGCGTTTCTGAGCGGGAGGCTTCTTCCCAAATGAGGGGATCGATCTCCGGGAAAAAAGCATCGGCATCTGCGACGGTATCGTGGACGTGCGTAATAAACAGCGTATCAGCTGATTCCATCGCTTCTGCATAGGTATATGCCCCGCCCATCACAAAGCACCGCTCCGGGGCCTCGCCCGTGCCCGACTCCGCGGCGGCATAAGCCTCCTCGAGGGAGGAAACGACGGTCACTTCCTTGGGGGCTTCCGGCCAGGGGAAGATGGAAATGACGATGTTCTTCCGCTTCGGAAGTGGACGTCCGATGGACTGGAACGTCATCCAGCCCATGATGACCGGATGGCCGGTCGTCTGCTCCCTGAAATACTTCATATCCCCCGGAAGATTCCAGAGGAGAGCGTTTTTACGGCCGATCGCCCAGTTATCGGCGACGGCGACGATAATACATTTTTCAATCATACGGCAACGGGGGCTTTGATGGCCGGCCAGGGATCATAGCCTTCAAGGGTGAAGTCTTCGTACTTGAAATCGAAGATCTCCCGGACGTCCGGATTCAGTTTCATGACCGGCAGTTTGCGGGGTTCGCGGGAGAGCTGGGTCGCGACCTGCTCGAAATGGTTCTGGTAGATATGCGTATCGCCCGTAGTGTGGATGAATTCGCCCGGCTGCAGGCCGCAGACCTGGGCAATCATCATCGTCAGAAGGGCGTAGGAAGCGATGTTGAATGGCACTCCGAGGAAGACGTCCGCACTTCGCTGGTAGAGCTGGCAGGAGAGTTTCCCGTTTGCGACATAGAATTGGAAAAGGCAGTGGCAGGGCGGCAGGGCCATTTTCGATACCTCGCCGACATTCCAGGCGCTGATCAGCATCCGGCGGCTGTCCGGATTGGTCCGGATCGTCCGGATGAGATCCGAGAGCTGGTCGATCGTGCCGCCGTCCGGCGTCGGCCAGGAGCGCCACTGGTGGCCATAGACCGGTCCGAGGTCTCCGTTTTCGTCGGCCCATTCATCCCAGATCGTCACTCCGTGGTCCTTCAGGTACTTGATATTCGTATCTCCGGCGATGAACCAGAGAAGTTCATAGATGATGGATTTCAGGTGGACTTTCTTTGTCGTCAGGAGGGGAAATCCTTCCGACAGGTCGAAACGCATCTGGTATCCGAAAACGCTCTGGGTGCCGACGCCGGTACGGTCGGATTTCATGACGCCGTTTTCGCGGATATGACGAAGCAGGTCGAGGTACTGTTTCATACGGAGTGGTTTAGCGGGTCCGGAAGACCCAGATAATGGCTTCTTCAAAGACTTCGCCCGGACGGAGGACCGTTGTCGGGAAGTCGGGGCGGTTCGGGCTGTCGGGACAGTGCTGGCACTCGATCGCGACAGCCTCATAATCTTTGTAGCTGCGTCCATGCTTCCCGGTCGGGGAACCGGCGAGCCAGTTGCCGGTATAGACCTGGACGGCAGGCTGGGTTGTCAGGACTTCGAGGAAACGTCCGCTTTCTGGAGCGTAGAGCTCCGCCGCTGAAGAGATCTGGCCGGGCATGGCTCCGTCGATGAGCCAGCAGTTGTCGTAGCCTTTCCCATATTTCAAGGCAGGAAAGTCGGCCTTGATGTCACGGCCGATCGGTTTCGCTTCGGAAAAGTCCATCGGCGTTCCCGCGACCGGGGCGGATTCGCCTGTCGGAATCAGGGTTTCATCTGTCGGAAGATATTCTGAGGCATTGAGCTCGAGCCTGTGTCCGAGGATGTCGCCTTCGGCGTTAAGATTGAAATAGACATGGTTCGTCAGATTGATGACCGTCGGGGCATCCGTCTCGGCTGTCATGCTGAGTTTCAGTTCATTGTCCTCGCTCCATTCATAGTGTGCGACGACCTTGAGGTTCCCCGGATAACCGGCTTCCCCGTCCTCGGAGAAGTACATGAACTCGACGGCCTCGCCCTCGATGCGGCTCTCCCAGACCTTGTTTTGGAATCCGTCGGGACCGCCGTGGAGGTGGTTTGGACCGTTATTGACGGGGAGAGTATACTCTTTTCCATCGAGGGAGAACTTTCCCTTCGCAATCCGGTTGGCGTAGCGTCCGGGAATCTTTCCCGCGCAGGGACCATCGGCGAGATAGTCTTCAGGGCGGTTGTAACCGAGGACAACGTCAGCGAGGCGTCCGTCCCGGTCAGGAACGTTGATCGAAACGATGCCGGCGCCGAGGCTCGAAAGCCGTACACTGGCCCCGGAGGCGTTTTTCAGGGTATAGAGGATCACTTCCTGTCCATCCGGAAGCGCACCCCAGACTTCTTTCTTGATTTCCATAAGGCAACGACAATATCATGTAAACATACAAATATAGCATTTTTTGCCGTATTCTGGAAAATAGGTAAATTTGTAATCAAACTGATGACATGATGAAAAAATTCTTGCTCTTACTTGCCTCTCTGGCAGTCTGCAGCCTCGCGTTCGGGGCAAAAGTTCTTCCGCCCAAGGTCCAGGGTCGTGTAACCGATACCGCCGGGAAGCCGATTCCGGGCGTTCTGGTTTCTGACGGATACCATGTCGTATTGACGGATGCGGAGGGGAATTACAGTTTTCCCCGTATCCCGGAAGCTTATTATGTATATATCAGCATCCCTTCCGCTTACGAGATTCCCTTGCGTCAGGGGCAGCCGGTCTTTTATAAGAAACTGGAAGACCGGCCCGCGTACAATTTCGTGCTGAAACCGTTGAAGAACGGCCCTGAAACGGCATTCAATCTGTTCCTGGTGGCGGATCCGCAGTGCCAGTGGGTTTGGCATGTCCGTCGTCTCCGTGAAGAAGGAATTGCCGATATGAGGGCCTATGCCCGCAAAGCCAAGGGACCCGACTATGCGATCACCCTCGGTGACATCGCCTATAGCGAAGGGTTCCGCAACACCAACTATCTCCTGCCGATGATCCGGGAGGAGTTCTCCGCAGAAAAGACGGGCATGCCGGTGTTCCAGACGATCGGGAACCACGACTTTGAGTATGCCCTTACGGCCGTTGAGGACGCCAGTCCGACCATCTCAGTCCGGCGAAACCGCTATTTCGAAGATGTTTTCGGCCCGGCCAATTATTCCTTCAACCGGGGAGACGTGCATATTGTATCCATGTTCGACGTCTGTTTCGAAGGATTCGGGGCTCCGGGAAAATACCACGGAGACTTCTCCGACGACCAGGTGGAATGGCTGAAGCAGGACCTTGCCAATGTTCCGGATGGGAAACTGGTGATCCTCTGCGTCCATATTCCTTTCGAAGACGCAGCGAAGAAATCCCCGAACATGCAGCGGGTCATGGACCTTCTTGGCGCACGCGCCCCGAAGGCCCGGATTGTCAGCGGCCATACCCATACCATCAAGCATCTGCATTATGAAAATGGCGTGAGTGAATTTGTCGCCGGAGCGATGTCTGGCTGCTGGTGGTGGAGCAAGAATTGTGCGGACGGCACTCCGAACGGGTACACCGTCTGGACCATCCGCGGAAACGAGGTGGTCTCCGATCTCTACAAAGGTCAGAATTTCAAGGAAGATTACCAGATGCGTATCTACCGGGGTGATGCCGAATTCGGTGGGGAATATGAAAAATTCCGTCTTGCGCATGGGGCCGGGACTCTGGTGGTCAACGTCTGGAACTGGGATGAAGGCTGGCGGTCCGAGGTCTATGAAAACGGCAAGTTGTGCGGACAGTTGGAGAAGCTTCCTCCGACAGGCGAATTTGATGCGCCCTACAACGGCAGCAAGGACTGGTGGGCGATCGGTTACAATGTCGGAGTTGTCGGCCGCGGTCATACCCAGGGCAGCACGCGGAACAACTACTGTTCGAAGAACTACCACATGTTCAAGTACGTCCTGAAAAATCCGGATGCAAAGGTCAAGATCGTGGTCTACGACAAATCCGGGCGGAAATTTACCTGCAGCAAGATAACGACGGCCGCCGATTATGAGGCGTTCGCCAAGAGGCCTGGCTATCCGGTCTTGCCCGCTTGGGAAGAGTAGGGACTATAGCGCTCCGAGAATGCGCTCTGCAGGGGCATCTTTCAAGAGGACGGTCTTCTCGGCATCCAGAAGGTAAAGGGACGGCAGTGCCCTGACGTGGTAAAGTCGGTCTTCACGGATGATTTGGAGGGGGTCATATCCGTTGATCCATTCCTTCGGATAGGAACCGATGCCGGTTTTCCAAGCCGGTATATCTTCGTCTATATAGATGTCGGCGACCTTCAGCTGCCCTTCCTTGACCATTCTGGAAAGGCGGGCATTGCCGGAAATACGGGACAGGATCTCCTGGCAGCCCTGACAGTCCGGATTTCCGAAAATCAGCAACACGTAAGGCGCCTTGATCCCGTATAACGTCCGTTTTCTGCCGGTGATGTCGATAAAGGAAAAGTCTGCTGCTTTCGTTCCCCTCGCATTCAGGGCACTCAGTTCGGCCTGGTGTCGGTAGCCGGCCCGCCGGTTTTCAGGAGTAAGCGGACTCACGGCCAGCGATGCGGCGAATGGACGGTAGAGGTCTTCGTCCCTAAGGGGACTGTTCGGATCATAGAGATATTTTTCCGTCAGGGCGACCATCTTCCCATAGACGGCAGACTCCGGGAATTTCCTGCCGAAAGTTTCCAAACGTGCGGAGAAACGGTTTATGGACCGGATACCGGAAGAAAGGGGCTGGTCCGCGGCGAGTGCAATGTAGTTCGCGATCATCCTCTCCACGTCCGGAAGGGGAACTCCGTTCAGGACGGTTGAATCGCTGTAATGCAGGGAAGAGGTATCCAGAAAAGCATCCCAGAAATGGTCCGTCATATAATCCTTGCGCTCGGCCGGGTCTCCGTACATCGAGGGAACCGTCACGACGGGAAATTCCCTTAGGACGGGAGCCTCGGACGTATCGCGCCCGCGCTGTCCTCCGCAGGAGAGGACCGCCGGAAACAGCATAAGAGATAAAATGGTTTTATACAGAGTCCTCATTCCTGACGGTATCGATTCTGGTGCAAATGTAGCGATTTTTCATTTTTTGTAACATAAAAATCGTACCTTTAACCCTTGATGAAACGATGCTTGCTGATATGCCTCTGTCTGCTCGCTTTACCCTTCGCGGCAGCTGCGCAGATCTTTACCCAGGGCTCCGACCCCGGGAATTTGCGCTGGTGGCGGATTGATACGCCGAATTACCGGATTATCTATCCCGAAGGAACGGATTCCCTTGCCCGGATCTATGCCATGGACCTGGAACGGCTGCGGGAAGCGACCGGGAGGAGCATCGGGATGGTCCCCGGGGAATCCCGATGGAAAAAGCGCACGCCGGTCATTCTCCATACGCATAGTGATTTCTCGAACGGGTCGATGTTCTGCGCCCCATACCGGATGGACCTTTTTACCCGCCCCGAACCCTATGGCGGCGACCCGACGCCCTGGGAATTCTCCCTTACAGCCCATGAACCCCGCCACCTTGCCCAGCTCCAGGCCGGATACCGCAGCCTTTGGAAACCGCTGAATTACGCGTTCGGGGAGCTCGTCCCCGCTGCCGTCTGGTCCCTCTATGCCGGTCAGCCGCTCTCGGAAGGAGATGCCGTCGCCTTCGAAACGGCCGTGGTCGGGGGCTCTCGCGCCCGCACCGCCCAATTCCTGAATTATTTCCGGGTCGCTTTCGACGAAGGCGACTGGCGCGACTGGTATCGCTGGCGCTATGGATCCTACCGGGATTTCGCTCCAGACTATTATAAGGTTGGGTATATGACCGTAGCGGGAATGCGGTATTTTTACGACGATCCGCTGTTCATGAAAGCATACTATGACCGAACGACCGCCCGTCCATGGACCGTCGGGGCCATGCAAAAGGCCGTCCGCCGCGTCACAGGGAAGTCCTTCAAGGCCTCTTTCCGGGAGATTTCCGAGGGGTTCCACGCGATCTGGCAGGAGCAGGCCGCCGCCCGCGGACCCTTCATGCCCATGGAACGAATCTCTGACCCCGGATCTTTCCATACCGATTATATCCACAGCCTTGTAGCCGGGGACAGTCTTTTCGTCCGGCGCGAGGGAAAGGTCCATGCCCCTGAAATCCTCTTGATTGAAAATGGGAAACAGACCCGGATCTGTTCTTTCGCCGAGTCAACCAGTTCCTTGTTCTGGGACCCGGTCAAACAACGGATCTATTGGTCCGAGACCGTAAGCGACCCCCGGTGGACCCTTGCCCAAACTTCGCGGATCCGTTACATGTCCGTCCAGGATTTTAAAAAAAAGGACTTGACCAGGACAGGAAGGCTCTATAACCCGGAACCTTCGCCTGACGGTTCTTTCCTCTCGGTCGTTGAATACCCCTTTGAGGGAGGGGCTGCGGTCCTTTTAATCAGCACAGAGGATGGCTCTGTCCTGAAACGTTACCCCGCCCCGGACGGGCAGCAGCCCACCGAATCGGCATGGGACGATAATAAATTGTATGTCAGTTCAATATCCGACGGAGGATACGGTCTTTACAGGATCCATGATGACGGGACTTGGGAGATGTGCCTTCCTCCGGCAGCCGCGCTCATGCAAAATCTCGGGAACGGAGAAGGGTTCATCGAATTTGTCTCAGATCGGGACGGGACGGACGAACTCTATCGGTATGAAACGGGAACGGGGCGCCTCTCCCGGGTAACCTCCGCCCGGTACGGATCGACGGATTTTTCGGAAAAAGACGGTTATCTCTATTTCAGCAGCCAGACGCGGGACGGGATGGCGCTCTTCCGGACTCCGCTGGATTCTCTCCGCGAAGTCCCCGTGCGCTACGAAGAAGTCCGCCCCACTCCGATTGAGGATACCCTTGCCGCGCAGGAAAAAAACCTTGCCGGCGGCGGGGCCATCGCCGGTCCTCGCAATCCCTCGCTTCTCTCCGCTCCCAGGCGTTACCGGAAAGCCCCGAATCTTTTGCATTTCCATTCCTGGGCCCCTGTCTGGTTCAATATCGATAACATCATGGAGGCGAGTTTCGATATCGACTATAAAACGGCCTCCCTCGGCTTGACCGGTCTTTTCCAGAATCAGCTCGGAACGGCGGACGGATACGTGGGATACTCGGCTCATAAAGATCCATACAATCCTGAATCCTGGCGCCACTCTTTCCATGGGAAAATGACGTATACCGGACTCTATCCCGTATTCGAATTCTCTTTTGATGTCAATGACCGGAATGCGCTCCGTTATGGTATCCGCCGGGACGTTCCCGGAGAGGAACGGGTTCTGACGGGCCGTGTCGGAAACCAGATGCAGGCCGGCGTCTCCCTCCTTGCGTATGTACCGCTCGTTTTCAACAAAGGCGGTATTCTTCAGGGAATTATTCCTCAGGTCCGATGGACTGGCAGCAATGACTGTTTCAATTCCGGTGAGACCCTTTTCTCTGTTTCCAGGGCGTTCTCGAATCTTCCCGGGCGGCGGCGTTTTGTCGGAATTGAACCCGGAGCGTCTTTCTTCTCCCATACAATCCGGGCGTCTGTCCGGGGTTATCGGATGCTGCCGACGCCGGAGGCTTGCGTCTATCCGAGGCTGGGAATCGGAGCAGAGACCGGAGTCGTCTTCCGACCCGGACTCGGTGATGTCTTCTCTCCGACTGGGTATGGCTATGTTTACGGTTATCTGCCGGGCCTTCGCAGAGAACAAGGGCTCAAATTGACCGCTATCCTGGAGCGGTCCCTCTCGGATAACGGACGGATCAACCATACGATTGCCTCAATCGCTCCGCGCGGCTTCGAGACCGCCGCGGGGCTCCAGCTTTCCAAACACGCTCCAGTGCAGGTCAAATTCACGGCGGACTATGCGATTCCGTTTTCTTTCGGAGATATCTCCGCGCTCGCACCTGTGCTCTATATCAAGAACTTCCTGCTGATTCCGCACGTTGATTATGCTTTTTCCGCTGCCGGGAATCTCTACGCAGCAGGGACAGACCTGACGGCAGAACTCGGAGGCCTTGCGTGGATTCCCTTCGATACATCCGTCGGCATCACGGTCGATTACAAGGGCGGATCCCTATTCGACGCGACCGGAGAAAATCACGTCTCCGCCGCCCTCCTCTTCAATATCGACTTCTGATCTTAACAGTCTCTGTTGATTCCCCTGTGCGGCCTTCTGCTCCCGGGTGCAGAGAATCCGTCGCGGACATCAATCTTGAAATATCTTTTCGGACACACTTTTGGGGCCACTCTCGACTTCTTATTTGTGAGAAGGGAGAGAGGGGAGAAATATTTTTTTTGAAATTTTTTCTCAATGTGCAGCACTTTGGCACAAGCATGTATTATCTTTGCCCCGTGAAACCAAAAAAGAAAAGCCCGATGACCTAGTGCATACCACCACCCGGTAAGCGAAAAGAGACGGAAAGCGCGCGGCTCCCGTCCCTGTCGTAATGGTAAGAACAATACGTCGCCAAACGTGACCTTACGGTCAATCAGTTCCTTCCATTGCCTGCAAAGATACTTTGCGGCTGCCACAAAAGCAAGAAGCTGCGCGAAAAACAACCTTGTTTAACGATTATTTTCCATTCATTATGAGAAAATTACATCTTCTTTGCGCGGCAGCCGCATCGCTATCGCTCCTTCTGGGGGCCGCTGCCACACCCCTCCATGCCCAGGAGGGGACCTCACAGGCGATCCATGAGATTGCCTCATCCGGCGTCCTGAATCCTGCGTCCCCGGATGCAGCGGCAATGGTACGTTACGGTTCAGCGTTCGATCTCGACCTGAACCAGGGACTCTTCGGCTTCGAGATCCCCATTTACACCTATTCGGACAACATGTTTACCATTCCTGTATCTCTCGGCTATTCCACCGGAGGCGGATATCGTCCCAATGTCCAGTCCGGTCCCGTAGGGCTCGGTTGGACGCTCAATGCCGGCGGGGCGATCACCCGCGAAATCCGTGGAATCGCCGACGAGGAGGGCTGGACAAGCACGGACATGTACCGCTTTGACGACAAGTTCGAGGGGAATGTCGACGCAACGACATATGTCCCAGACGTTTATGGATGGGCGTCCGTCTATGACACGACCTATGTCCACTCCCGCGTCTCCGCTGGAATCCACTGCGATATATCACGGCGGTATTTTGAGGACTTCGTCTTCATGGGGAAACCCGGAACGGATTACCTTCCGGTCTGGACATGGAACAACGCCGACCCCGTCTCCGGTCAGACGACGACGCGGGGACCGTCCTTCGAGCGCACGCCGGATCTCTTCCGGTTTTCCTTTATGGGACGCTCCGGTGTTTTCCTCCTTCTCCCCGGAGGAGAGGTCAAGGTCTACGCAACCGACGATACGCCGCTGAATTACTCCGTCGAGGCGACCCTCACGCGGGAGGGGTTCTACAGTTTTTCCATTACAACGGAGGACCATACCATCTATACCTTCGGTCCGGAAGGGCGAGAGTGGTCGGAATCCTACAACACCGCAGGAACGACCGAGAACGTGAGGCTCTGCAGCTGCTGGCGTCTCACAGGGATCGAAGCGCCGGACGGTAGGACTGTCACCTTTACTTATGGAGAAACGGATACCCGCCTCACCTACAGCCCGACCTACACAGACGAGATGAACCGTCTCTACAAGCGAGGGAGCGGAGCCGAAGGGGAGGATATGACAGAGGACAGGGACTACATGCAGACTGTGCCGACCGTCAGCGAAGTCTGGGAAAAACTCCTCACCCGGATTACCGTCACAGGACGTTGTGAAATCAGTTTTTCCTACTCTTCCCGGCGTCCTGAGGCAGGAGCGCCGAACCTCCCGAAACGCCTGACGGGCATCTCCGTCCTTTCGCTCCAGGGCAGCCACGGAACCATCCGCACGGCCTCTCTTACCCACCATCTCAGCGGAACCTCTGCAGGGAGCGCATACCCTTCATCCGGAACCGGGGTCACCTTCCTTGAAAGTGTTTCCATTCCCGGAACCGGAGTCTGGACCCTCCATTATGACAGTGAGACGTCGCCTTCCTTCCCCGCCATCGGGACCTACGCCGTCGACTGGATGGGATACTATAACGGGAATACCACCCAGACAGCGACCTCTGGGTTCTGTCCGACGAGAGCCGTCCTCGAAACCGGATCGAAAACGTGGATGACGTCCATGCGTCAGGGAGGCCTTGCGGCGGCCCGCATGGGAATGATCTCGTCTGTCACCTACCCTACAGGAGGCAATAGCGAGTTCTCATACGGACTGAATTCCTATCGGAGTGATCTCGCATACCCAAGGACGATCTCTTCGGACCAGTCCGGATACGGAATCCGCATCGAGTCGATCATCAACCGCGACACGGACGGGACCCTGCTCAACAGAAGGACATTCGCCTATGTCCAGGAGGGAGGGACAAAGAGTTCCGGCGTCCAGCTCTGGAGACCAGTCGTCTATGCCGGTTACCGCCTCGAGATGACCGACGGATACGAGAGGATCGAACACCGCACCGTCACCTCCTCCGACATCTTCCCCTTCGCCCGCGGGCCGCACATGGAATACACCCGCGTCCTCGAGACCGTCGACAAGGGGCCCTTGTCCGCGTCCCGGTCCATCACGGAAAGGACCTATCTCTCCCATGCCGCCTCTCTCTGCCGTGACAGGGTCGATGAGTGGGACCTCGGAAACGGATCAGACTCCCGGTACGGAGTCGGGGCGTGGCAATGTACCGTCTCGAACGAGTACCAGATGAACGGGTTCATGCGTAATGAGACGGAGATGTACATGCTTTCCCGTCAGGGAGGGCGCCTTTCCGCGGAAACCGTCTTCTCGGACGATCTCGACCACCCCGTCCGCAAAACCCTCTTTTCTCCGGGGACATATCAGCAGACCGGAGGCGACCTCTTCTTCGACGAGGTGCTTCTCGGATGCCTCGTCTCTGTCCGGAGGGACATGATGGGCACCTGGATGCAGGGCGATACCCGGACGGAGTACGATCTCTCCGGGAATGAAATATCTTCCATCTCGACTACCCGCCTTCTGGATGCAGACCACCGTCTCGCGTCCTCTTCCTTCGGGGACAGCATGGGAGGAACCGTAACGACCTATTACGAATACCTCTCCGCATGCCCTTCCCTCCTGACACGACTCACAATGGCCCGTGTTCCCGCATCCGGCAGCCGCGTCCTCATCGAGTCCGTCCGAAGGAGTTATGACACGGCGGGGGACCACGAGTGGCTCTTCGTTCCGACCCTCATCGAAACGTCTGCCTCCGGAGGATCTTCCCTCTCAGGAACAGGATGGGTCACCGAGGCATCCTGCCAGGAGTACTCCGACCAGGGTCTTCCCCTTGAAATCATCGACAAGGCTGGTATCCCAACGGCGCTCGTCTGGGAATACGGAGGACTCTGTCTCGCCGCAAAGGTTGTCGGAAAGACCTATTCACAGATAATCACTTCGGTTCCGGCAATCGGATCCAACGGTGGGGTCTTCTCCGGGGCCATGCCGGCGTCCGTCCGGTCATCACTCCTTTCTCTTTCCGGGGCCCTCGCTTCTATCTGGCAGCACGAACCTCTTGTCGGGACGACCGGCGAAACCGATCCGTCCGGGCGGACGACCTCCTTTGGATATGATTCCTACGGAAGGCTCGTCAGCATCCTCAATCCCGCCGGAGAGACGCTCTCTTCTTTCGATTACACCGTCTCGACCGAAGACGGGGAGTCCTTCAACAGGATCGTCTCAAGGGCGGTCAACACCTCCGACTTCGCTGAGGATATCGTCTACTACGACGGGCTCGGATATTCCCGGCAGGAAGTCGCCGTCGGCGCTTCCGGATATGCAGGGCTTGACCTCATCCGCCCCGTCGTCAGGGACCACCTCTTCCGAGAGGCGGAGACCTGGTTCCCTTACGCCGATGATGCAGGCGGAAGCTTTGTTACAGATGCTGAGTCTGACCAACTCTCCTTCTACCGGGACCTGTACTCCGTTCCCGAGAGCAGCGAGTGCTCGTGGGAATGGACACGGCTCGAGAGTGCAGAGGGGGGACGCCCCGTCGCGAAGTACCTCCCGGGACCGCAGTACCAGGAGGACGGACACGGAACAGAATACACCTATCTGGCCAACACATCCTCTTCCGGGAGCCATCCCGTCAGGAGACTGACCGTCAATCTCGCCTCCGGAGCGATGAGCGCCGCCTATTATTCTGCAGCCGTCCTCTCGGGAGTCGAGACGGTTGATGCCGACGGCAGGAGGGCGATCGTATGGACTGACCGCGAAGGCAGGACAGTCTCAGAGCAGCGATGGTACGAGGACGCGAACGGTGTCGAGAAAAAGGCTGAAACCCTTTATGGATACGATGCCGCCGGACGGCTTCGCTGGGTCGTATCCCCGAACGGGAGCGAGGTCATGACGAACGGATCCAGTTACGCGCTTTCCTCCGACTTCGCAAAAAAACACTGCTTCGTCTACTCCTATGACGCTCATGACCGCCTTACCGAGAAAAGGCTTCCGGGTGCCGCAAGCGAGGAGTTCGTCTATGACAACGGAGACCGGCTCGTCATGAGCCGCGACGGGAACCTTGCCGCCACGGGGAAATGGAAGACCGTCCACTACGACGACCTTGGCCGAGCCTTTAAGGAAACCCTTACCGCGACATCTCTCTCGCGCGCAAACCTGCAGTCGTCCTTCAGCAACGGCATCGCTCCCGCCGTCTATTCCTCCTCGTCTGCAACGGTCCTTGTCCAGAAGACCTTCGACACTTACCCGTCCTCGCTCGACAGCCGCGTCGCCTTCTCTCAGAAGACCGGCTTCCCTTCCCGGGACGCCGCCCATCTCAAGGGGATGCTCACCCTCGAGAGGGTCAACATCCTTGACTCTCAAAGCAGCATCGTCCGCGCCTACCATTATGACGCGCTCGGACGCATCCTGCAGACCGCGGAGACAACCGCCGAAGGAGGAGTCCTGCGGATCACGCATCAGTTCGACAGGCAGGGCAACGAGTTGAAAGCCCTCTCGGAATACACCGGTGCGACGGGGTCCTCCCTCTCGCATTCCCTCCTCACCGAGAGATCCATTGATGCCCGCGGAAGGGTACTCAATGAGACGTCGACCCTTGACGGGACTGCCGTCTCCTCTGTCGTTCGGGGCTACGACGAACTCGGAAGGGAAGACTCGCGTCTCTACGGAAACGGGGCCGGACAGCTGACGGAAAACCTCTCCTATAACCTTCAGGGATGGAGAACGGAGCAGACCGTCACGAAAGGAAATGCAACCCTCTTTTCCTCGACCCTCCGC
>CADANY010000016.1 GCA_902789395.1 uncultured Bacteroidia bacterium
TGCCTGCGGAGATTGCGAGTCCGGGGTTCCCGGGGAGAACGAGGAATGAGCGTCCGCCGGAGGCGGCTGCTGACTTGTCCGAGGGCGTTAGACGGACGCACAGCGGACGGCTAAAAGACCGAGTTGGCAAGCAGAGCGAAATGACGACGTTCGAGCCCCCGGACAAGCCATGAAGCAGGCGCCCACACCGCTCCAGGAACGTATTCTTCTACGAAAAAAAAGGACGACCTAAAGGCCGTCCTTTTTAGATTTCAACAACGATCAGGAATTATTTGATCTTGATGGTGACGCTGCGGTTCTTCTCCGGAGTGTCATAAACGTTGTTGGTGTCACCCTCTGCAAGGGTAGAGATACGATCGGCGCTGATTCCGAACTTCTCAACGAGAGCCTTCTTGACAGCGTCAGCACGTCTTTCAGAAAGCTTCTGGTTGAACTCGTGCGTACCTTCCTGACGGCTGGCGGAGCCAACGAGGAGGAGGATGTCAGCATCGTTCTCGAGAGCGTTCTTGGCGTAGAACTCGATGTGAGCCATTTCACGATCGGAGATCTTAGCGGAACCCTTGTCGAAGTAAACGATAGAAGGAGTGGTGACAGTCTCGACAGCCTCTACGAACTTGCCATTGTCATAGACATAGAGCTGACCGTTCTTGAGAGCGTCAAGCTTCGCAGCCTTGGTACCGAGGGTGTTGATCTGATCCTTGAGGGAACCATTCTCCTTTGCGAGAAGGTTGACCTGATCCTGAAGGGCATTGTACTGCTCGAGGGTGAAAGGAACAGGGATAACGGTCGGGGTGATGGAAGAGTGGCGGTCGAAACCGGTTCTGCCGAGATTGAGGATAATGCCAGCGGTAACGGAAGGAAGGATAGCCCAAACTTCGCTCTTGACATTCTTGCCACTGTTCAGCTTATGCTGGGAAGGCATGCCGTTCTTAACGACAAGACCGGTAGCGTCGATATAAAGGTCGAGACGGTTGCCGAGTCTGATGTCATTGAGGAGACCGAGGCCGAGGCCCCACTCACGGTTGCAATAGGTACCGTTGTCATAAGCAGGCTTGTAGTTGCCACCCTTGGTCTGGATGTAACCGGCGCGGAAATAAGGAACGAAATCCCAAAAACGGGTTTCCTTGTAGCCGCTGATCGAGTTGGAGATGTTCCAGAGAACATCAAGATTGGCAGAAGCCATACCAAGCTTACCTTCGGCAGTCGTCATGAACTCCCAACCATTCTGGATAGCAGTATTAAGGCCGAGGCCCTTATAGCCGACACGTGCTCCGACGCAAGGAGTGAACCACTTACCGATAAAACCATCAGCGGAGATAGCGAACTTGCCGTCTACACCGTAGCCGAAGAAAGTGTTTACACCAGCGCCACCGCCGATGAACCAGTTGTCCCAGAAACCGTTGGTCTCATAGGCACCACGTACAACATTACCGTTTTCGTCACGGTTGTTGTTCTCCTGAGCGTTGGCATTGACCGAGAACAGGAGACTTGCGGATGCAATAACACCCAGAATCAAACGAATACTTCTCATAGATACTATAAAAAATTTAAATTAATAATCGAGTACACTATCTACTAAATCAGATGCAAATATAGGGATAATTTTTTGATTAGGCAAACATTTTTCGCTTATATTTGCAGCAGAAATGTAAAAAAAATGAAATTTCGCTTACAATCTTCCTATAGACCCTCAGGAGACCAGCCGGAAGCCATTGACGGACTTTGCAAAGCTCTAACCGAAGGCATTCCGGACGTTACTCTCCTTGGTGTAACAGGTTCCGGGAAAACCTTCACGATGGCAAACGTGATCGAAAGGCTCCAGAGACCGGCCCTGATCCTCAGCCACAACAAGACTTTGGCAGCCCAGCTGTATGGAGAATTCAAATCATTTTTCCCGGACAATGCGGTAGAATATTTCGTCTCCTACTATGACTATTACCAGCCCGAAGCATACATCCCGACGACAGATACCTATATTGAAAAGGATCTCAGTATAAATGACAAGATCGACGAACTGCGGGTCAGCGCCGCCTCCGCCCTCATGTCCGGACGCCGGGACGTCATCGTCATCTCCAGCGTTTCCTGCCTTTATGGGATCGGAAATCCGGATGATTTTCATGACCAAACCGTCAAGGTCCAGAAAGGGCAGCAACTTTCCATGACCCGTCTCCTGTACCAGATCGTCGATGCTTTGTACTATAGGACGGAGACCGACTTCAAGCGCGGCTCGTTCAGGGTCCGGGGAGACACGGTCGACATCTTCCTGGGCGGTGCGGACTACGCCGCCAGAATCGAGTTTTTCGGGGACGAGGTCGAGGCGATCTCCCTCATCGACCCGGTATCCGGAGCCACTTTCGACCGTCTCGACGAGATTCTTCTGTATCCGGCCAAGAATTTTGTAACCAGCAAAGAAAAAGGCGCCATGGCCGTCACCCAGATCCAGGACGATCTCATCAAGCAGATCGAATATTTCGAGTCCATCGGAAAATTCCTGGAGGCGAAAAGACTCCGGCAGCGCGTCGAATACGACATCGAGATGATCAAGGAAATGGGGTATTGCTCCGGGGTTGAGAACTATTCCCGCTACTTTGACGGACGGAAGCCGGGGCAGCGGCCATTCACCCTGATCGATTATTTCCCGGACGATTTCATCACCTTCATTGACGAAAGCCACGTTACCCTTCCCCAGATCCGCGCCATGTTCGGTGGGGACCACTCCCGCAAAGAGACCCTCGTAGAATACGGTTTCCGTCTGCCTGCCGCAAAGGACAACCGGCCGCTCACCTTCGATGAATTCGAAGCCGTAACCGGACAGAAAGTGTATGTCAGCGCCACCCCGGCCGAGTATGAACTTGAGAAATCGGAAGGTCTCGTCGTCGAACAGATCGTCCGGCCGACCGGACTGCTGGATCCCCCCATCCAGGTACGTCCGACCGAAAACCAGGTCGACGACCTGATGGAAGAAATCCGCCAGAGGGCCGAACGGGATGAACGGGTTCTTGTGACAACGCTGACGAAGCGGATGGCGGAAGAACTGGACAGTTACTTTACGAAAGCGGGCATCCGCTGCCGTTATATCCATTCCGACGTCGATACGGCGGAACGTGTCGAAATCATCGAAGACTTCAAGAATGGCCTTTTCGACGTTCTGATCGGCGTCAACCTGCTCCGGGAAGGGCTGGACATCCCGACGGTTTCCCTGGTGGCCATACTGGACGCTGACAAGGAGGGATTCCTGCGATCCGGCCGGGCCCTCACCCAGACAGCCGGCCGGGCGGCCCGAAACATCAACGGACTCGTCATCATGTACGCCGATACGATCACACAGTCCATGCAGGAGACGATCTACGAAACGGACCGTCGGAGGAAAAAGCAACAGGAGTATAACAAACTGCACGGCATCGTCCCGACCCAGGTCAGCATCCGGCCGAATATCCTGATGAGCGAACTCGTTACCTCCAAGGAAGACACATCCCATGTCAGCGGCTTCCTTCTCGGAGAAGGAGATACGGGGAAACCGGTCAATCCACGCCTTCGGAACAGCGTCAGCGGCCATGTCAGCGCAGAGAATTCCGTCGCGGATCCGACCTATGTCCCGAATCCATCCGATCTGGGAAGAGGGTGCATCACCGTCGGCTTCGGGCACGATGCCAAACGCCCGACCAATTCCGCTTTCGAGAACGGGGCCATCAAAGCGGACCTTGCCGCCGTACTTCAGGATCCCGTCATCCGTTCCATGTCACGCGAACAGGTAGAGAAAGCCGCCGAAGAATCGAAACGGAAGATGCAGAAAGCCGCAGCCGACCTGGACTTCTCCGCTGCCGCCAGGTTCCGCGACGAAATGTGGGCGCTGCAGCAATACCTTAAAGTCTGGAAAGACTAGCCGCGGCCGACCTTGATGACTTGCCGGAGAGCACGGATCTGGGACACGACCTTGTCCAATTCCAGATTGGAAGGGACGGATATCTTCATGGTCACCTCATAGGTCCCGGCCCGCAGATTCTCAGAGACATTGAATGAACGGATCGATGCCCGGAAATTGTTCACTACTTCCATGATCCGGTTCAGCACCGTCCCGTCCAGTTCCGCCGTCACGCGGAGGGCGACCTGGAAAGTTCCCTTCGACGGCACGTCGGCCCAACGGACTTTCTGGATCCGGTAAGGGTACATCTCGATCAGCCTGGCCGCATTCGGACAGGTAATCCGGTGGATCTTGATCCCTTCCGCCCGGGTTACGAAACCAAACACATCATCCCCGAAAACCGGATTGCAGCATTTGGCCATCCGGTAATCCAGTCCCTTGAGGTCCTTCGCATTGATAACCAGGATATCATCGTGCCCGTCACCCTCCCCTTCGTGGAACGCTTTAGCCGCCTCGGCCGCCTGTGCCGCTTCCAGGGCCTCAGCCCGCCGCTGATCCTCGGACAGGATATATTCCTTGATTACATTGATGTCGAGCGTCCCGTCTCCGATAGCTGCCATCATGCTCCGCTCGCTCGTATACCGGTTCCGCTTCATGAACTCGGTCATCATCTCGTCGGGAAACTCCAGTTTCCAGTTCTTGAGCCGGCGGAACAGCAGTTCACGTCCGTCCGATGCCTTCCGGAATTCTTCCTCGTTCATGGCCACCTTGATCCGGCTCCTCGCCTTGGCGGTCACGACATAGCCGAGCCAGTCACGGGCCGGTTTCTGGTTCTTCCCGGTCTGGATCTCGACGACATCGCCGGTCCGGAGTTTTTCTTTGATCGGAACGGGTTTCCCGTTGACCTTTCCTCCGACGCAGTGATAGCCGATATTCGTATGGATATGGAAAGCGAAATCAAGGACGGAAGCCCCGTTGGGAAGCGTCCGAAGCTCGCCTGTCGGCGTAAAGACGAAAATATCCTTTTCCGGGGGCTGAGGCAGGTCTTCGGGAGCATCGGTGTCGGGATGTTCAAGAGCGAAACGGACCGCCGTCAGCCATTTGTCCATGCTCTCTTCGCGGCGGATTCCTTTGTAGGACCAATGGGAGGCAAACCCGTTTTCCGCCACTTCGTCCATCCGGCGGGTCCTGATCTGGACTTCGACATAACTGTTGTCCTTGTTCCTGACGGTAATATGAAGGGACTCATACCCATTGGTCTTGGGATTGGTAATCCAGTCGCGGAGGCGGGAGGTATCGGGTTCATACTCTTCCGTAACAAACGAGTAGACCCGCCAACAAAGATCCTTCTCGATTTTGGGATCGTCTTCACAGTCGATAATGAATCGGATTGCGAACACATCGTATACTCCCTCGAAAGGAACCTTCTGCTTCTGCATTTTTGTCCAGATCGAGTAGGCCGCTTTCGTCCGGATCTTCAGCTTATACTTGATACCGGCATCCGACAGTTTCTGCTGGAGCGGACCGATAAACTCCTCCATAAGTTTCTCCCGGTCCTTCTCTGTCGCCTTCAACTTATTGGTTATCAACCGATATTGTTCCGGTTCCGCATAACTCAGATAAATGTCCTCCATCTCCCGTTTCATATTGTAAAGCCCCAGCTGATGGGCAAGCGGGATATAGAGGAGAAGCGTTTCCATAACCTTTCTTTCCCGGGAAGCCTTCGGGAAAATATCCAGGTTCCGCATCACTTCGAGACGGTCCGCCAGTTTGAGGACCGTCACCCTCGGATCGCGGGAGTATTGAATAATGAGCTTTTTATAGTTTTCCGCTTCCAGACGGGTATCCTTCGGTTTGATCGTCGAGATCTTATTCAGACCATCGACCATCGTATAGATGCTCTTGTCCAGTTTTAGACAGGCTATATCCAGAGCGGGATGCTTCCGGACCGCTTCATGAAGGAAGACGGCCGCTATGCACTCCGGCGGAAGCCCGATCTCGTCGGAAACGATCCGGGCAACCCCGACAGGATGTTCGAGGAAGGGCTTCCCATTCCCCCTCACTTCCCCTTCCAGGGCTTTCTCGGCCACCTGATAGGCCACACGGACAAGTTCCCGACCTTCTGCCGAATAGTTCGGGAACCACTCATCAATCCGATCCATACTCCCGATTATTTAGAATAGACGTACAGTTCGTGGATTTCCCGGTCATACCCCTCGTAAAAGCCGCGCGGCATGCCGAGAATGATCCGGGCACCCCGGTTGGAAAGGACCGTAAGCTCTTTCCGGTCCTCATCGTAAGTAAGGCCCTCGATCTCACCGGTGCGGCGGAAATCCGTCATTTCCCGGAAAAGTTCCGTTTCCGCTTTCTCCCGCAGATGCCCGGCGGAATCATAAAGCTCGCAGACATAGAGACGGTCCGCCTCATCCTTTTCCGCATCACCGTCGTCACAGGAGATAAGCATCTTTCCTTCCACGACGCAGATCCCCTGCTGCAGGGCGGGAACCGGCGTGAGTTCCGTCCGTCCCAGATAGGCAGAAGTTTTCAGGTCGTAGCAATACAAGGCATGACCGTCGACCCAGTCTGCCATCCAGACGTGCCCCCTGGCCGCATCGACTGCAAGGCCGCAGCATTCGACCTGGCCGGAAGCCGGCTCCCAGGGAATGGCCCGGACGTAACGGAGCGTCTTGGCATCATAGACGGCAACCTGGATATTCTCCCCTTTCCCATCCATGAAATACTCACATCCCACATAGATTTCACCATCATGGACATCAATGTCACCGATATGATTGACGGGTCCGTTCATCCCTTCAAAGGGTTCCTCATTGGAAGCGACCAGCCGGCCGGAGAGATCATACTGATACAAAGCCGTCGATCCGGAAACATAATAATATGTTCCGTCCGTCGCTACGCCTTGACGGCCGGCGACCTCGATGACCTCTTTCAATACAAACGGTTTCTCGGTAGAGCGGTGGCAGGAAAGGGGCAGAACGAGAAGAAGAAGCAGATAGAGACGTTTCATATCATCCGTTTTTTTGTGATGCCTTGGCCCGCTGGCGGTCCGTCAGCGCCTTCTGGAACGCGCGCGCATTCCGCTGGTGTTCGGGATAGGTCGCTGCGAATAGGTGGGACCCGTTGAACGCAGGATTGGCACAGAAATACAGGTAATTATGGGATTCCGGCCGGAGGACTGCCTCCAGACAGGATTTGGGCGGACAGGAAATGGGGCCGGGAGGAAGTCCCGGATAACGGTAGGTATTATAGGGAGAATCGACCTCAAGATGGCGTTTCAGTATCCGGTTCAGGGAGTATCCGTAACAATAGGCGACCGTCGGGTCTGCCTGCAGCAGCATGCCGGTCCGGAGCCGATTCAGGTAGACGCCGGCTATCGTGGGCTGTTCGGGGACATACCGGGTCTCCCCGTCGACGATGGAGGCGAGGATAGAAACTTCCTCAGGTGTCAGTCCAACTTTCCGTGCCAACTGACGGCGTTCCGTAGTCCAGAAACGGTCCCGCTCCGATTTCAGCAGGGTCAGGATCTCCGGCACGGAGGCCGTCCAGAGAATCTGATAGGTATCCGGAATGATCATGCAGAAGAGGCGGGTGGTATCGGTTTCAAACCGGGCCAGGGAATCAGGAGAAAAAAGGTAGGCTGCGACGTCTGCCGAATCACAGAGCATCTGCGCCCCAATCTTCCTGGAAAGCGCCTGCCGCGTCCTTATGGAGCCGGATAGCGTCAGGTTGACCGGAGTCTGCCATCCCAGTTTCAGCATGCGGGCGACATACGTACTGGACAGTCCGGGATCGACCGTATAGTGTCCGACGCGGATCTTGTCCAGGGTACTTTCCCTCCGGAACGACCGCTTCAGGCTGGCCGGCTTGAGGACCTTGCCGCTCGCGAGGATCGTATCAAGGACGGCGGAAGGCTCCATGTCCGGATAGACGTATAGCTCAAACCGCCCGGAAAAATTCGATTTCTTCCGGTCATAAATCTGGTGGCTCACAAAGAGGGCCGCCGCGGTCAGAACGGCCGCAACTGCCGCACCGACAGCAATCCAAAGCAGTTTTTTCCCTTTTATCGTTTCCATAATCTGAATCGTTTCCGCACGGGACGGAGCAACAGTTCATCCCCTTCCCGCAACTGTTCACCCGCACTCAATCCATTCAATTTAATCAGATTCTTCTCCCTGACAGCGAAACGCTGGGCGATATCGCGCAGTTTTTCCCCGTCCTTTCCTACGATATACTTATCAAGTCCCTTGGCCGCCATTTTCTTTTTGGCCTCCAGGTAAACGACCGTGCCCGGGAGAAGGGTCTCTTCATGATCCAAGTCATTGAACCTGAGGATTTCCTTGAGAAAGAGTTTCCGGGCAGATGCGATGGAAGCATAGCTCTCCCCTTCTACGGAATAAATGAACGGGACGCCATTCTTGGCGTACATGGTCCGGGAAAGGGAGAAAGATTGTTCTTCAGCAACAGACGGCCTGTACAGGGTCGCTTCTTCCATCTTGAGCGGAGACTCCGGGATCTCGGCCGGATAGGACTCGCCGTCATCGAGAGAAAGGACCTCACCTTTTCCGGCCGACGCATAGACTTCGCCGACCGTTTTTGTATCAAATTCGTACAGTCGGTAGTCCTCGATATACCTGATCAATTTCGGCGCATAGGACGGGTCGGTGGCATACCCCGCCTTTTTAAGTCCATAGGCCCATGATTTATAGTCAGTTACAGGATAATCAAACAAGAACTTATAGCGGTCGTTGAAACGAAGGAAATCGGAATGGTCCCGAAAAGACTCGTCCGGCGAAACATATGCCCTGAAGCACTCGTTCTTCTCATCGTCATCTGCACGGATCGTCTTCCCTTTCCATTTGCTGTGGCACTTGATGCCAAAATGATTATTTCCCTTGGTAGCCAGAACGGAACGGCCGGAGCCTGATTCGAGAAGGCCCTGGGCAAGCGTAATGCTCGCCGGGACACCCGAGCGGTACATCTCCGCGACTGCGATTCCCGAATATTTCGTGATATAGTCCTCCTGGGGGCCGGGACCGGCTCCCGCCTGGAAAAAAGCCGTCAGGAAAAAGACGGACAACAAGGACAGGATCTTTTTCATCATGTCCAAATATAGGGATTATTTTCCGATTTCAAAAACATCACCGTCGGAAGCGGCGACTGTGTCGGGGAAGATCGTCCGGCACTCGGCCTGATAGGCCGCAATATCCCGGGAACGGGACGAATAATGACCGATAATCAGCCGGGAAACGCCGGCTCGGAGCGCCAGCGAGGCGGCCTGAAGGGTCGTGGAATGGTTCCGGAGCTGCGCCTGTTCAGCCAGTTCATCCAGATAAGTCGTTTCGTGGTAGAGGGTATGGACCCCGCGGAGCCACTCCTCTTCCTCGGGGAAAACTGCCGTATCCGAGCAATAGGCATAACTCCTCGGGACAAACGGTTTATAGGCCAGTTCGGCCAGGGGGATAACGCCCTCCGGACGGACAAGATCCTCCCCGCGCTTGATCGCCCCAATCTCCGTCAGGGTCAGCCCATACTGCGGAATTGCCTCCTTGCGGACATTCCACTGGGGCTCCTTCTCCCGGAAAAGGAAGCCGAAGGTCTCAATCCCATGGCGCAGGGGAAAGGCGGAAACGGATAGCGACTTGGTTTCATAAATCACTTCCGGAGCGCTCATTTTCAACGGGTTGAAGCGAATCTCAAATCCAATTCCTTCCCCGTAATAACTCAGGAAAAATTTCAGGATCGGCCCGAAATTGGCCGGGGCATACAAATTGACCGGCGCCGTCCTGCCCTTCATGCCGAGGGTCGACAGGAGGCCGAAAATACCGAAAACATGGTCCCCATGGATATGACTCAAGAAAATCGAGTCCAATTTCATCATCGGAACCCCGTAGCGGACCATCTGCCCCTGGGTCCCTTCACCGCAATCGATAAGGAACAAGCGCTCATGTACATGCAGTACCTGAGCGCTCTGGTTCCTATCCCTGACGGGCATGGCCGAAGCCGTGCCCATCATGGTTACGGTAAAATTATTCACCCTTCTCGAGTTTGTCCTTGAGGGCGGCCAGTTCGGAGATGTCTCCGAGGGTGGTCTTCTCGATGGTGCTGTTGACCTTCTTGATCGCCTTCTTGGTGCCTTCGACCTCAGCATTCTCACGGGCTACCTTAGCCTCGGAGTAAGTACGGAGGTGGGAAACACGGACGGTGCGGGTGCTTCTGCGAAGCTCGACAACCTTGACCGGGAGCTTGTCTCCGACGATAGCCGGCTTGCCGTCTTCCTTAATCATCTCGCGGTTGAAAGCAACGGCTTCCGTGCCATCTTCGAAGGTGACGGTAGCACCCTTGTCACCGGTAGCGGTAACAGTAGCCTCAACGACCGTTCCGACAGGATACTTGGCCTCGAGCTCATCCCAAGGATTCGGGGTAAGCTGCTTGTGACCGAGGCTGAGTTTGTGGTTCTGCTCGTCGAAGTCGAGGATAACGACATCGATGGAATCACCGGCCTGGACCATCTCGGAAGGATGCTTGATCTTGTTCCAGCTCAGATCGCTGATGTGGATCAGACCCTCGACACCATCCTCCAATTCAGCGAATACGCCGAAGTTGGTGATGTTGCGGACAACGGCCTTCTGCTGGGATCCGACGGGATATTTCTCGCGGATGGATTCCCAAGGATTCTCGGTAAGCTGCTTCAGACCGAGGGACATCTTGCGGGCCTCGCGGTCCAGGGTAAGGATGACAGCCTCGACCTCGTCGCCGAGTTTGAGGAATTCCTGAGCGCTGTGGAGGCGCGGAGACCAGGACATTTCGGAAACATGGACAAGACCCTCGACACCAGGGGCAACCTCGACGAAAGCGCCGTAATCGGCGATGGCGACGACCTTACCCTTGACGGTATCACCGACCTTGAGGTCAGCGCTGAGGCTCTCCCAAGGATGGGCGGTCAGCTGCTTGAGACCGAGGGCGATACGCTTCTGCTGCTCGTTGAAATCAAGGACGACGACCTTGATCTTCTCATCGAGGGTGACAACCTCTTCGGGGTGGTTGATACGGCCCCAGGAGAGATCGGTAATGTGGATGAGACCGTCAACACCGCCCAGGTCGACGAATACGCCGTAGTTGGTGATATTCTTGACGGTTCCTTCGAGGACCTGACCCTTCTCAAGCTTGGAGATAAGTTCAGCCCTCTTCTGCTCCTGCTCAGCCTCGAGCAGTGCCTTGTGGGATACGACGACATTGCGGAACTCCTGATTGATCTTGACGATCTTGAAGTCCATGGTCGTATTGACATATACATCGTAGTCGCGGATCGGCTTGATATCGATCTGGGATCCCGGGAGGAATGCCTCGATGCCGAATACATCGACGATCATACCGCCCTTGGTGCGGGTCTTGACGAAGCCCTTGACGATGTCGCCTGCATCGTAGGCGGCATTGACCATATCCCAGGACTTGAGGGCGCGGGCCTTCCTGTGGGAGAGGATGAGCTGACCCTTGCGGTCTTCGGCTGCCTCGACGAGGACTTCTACCTTGTCACCGACCTTCAGGTCAGGGTTGTAACGGAATTCAGGAGCGGAGATAACGCCTTCGCTCTTGGCGCCGATGTTCACGACGACCTCTCTCTTGTTGATCGCGGTAACAGTTCCCTCGACGACCTCGTTCTCGACGATACGGGAAAGGGTCTGATCATAGAGTTCCTGGTCTTTCTGCCTGTCTTCAGCGACGAATCCATCGTTCTCGAAGGCATCCCAGTCAAACTGGTCGGGAGCTACCGAAGCATTGAGAGCGGTTTTTTTAATTTCTTCTGCCATAATTTGTTGTAATAAATCAAACTAGGGGTTAAACATTATTTTCTGTACTCTCCGGGAAGCAAAAAAAGCACGCTTCCGGAAAAAGCGTGCAAAAATAGCAAAAAAATCCGAGTCAAACAAAAATAATTACAGCAATTTACGCTTCTTGAAAATAAACCAGATGACGACGAACGACATCAGCATGACACCGACAATGATGATCCAGTTCCAGGGGGACGCATTCGGATCGTCAGCCCCGATCATGGGAAGGCGGACATTCATGCCATAAAAACTGGCAATCAGCGTCGGAGGCATCAGCAAAACCGATACAAGCGTAAAGATCTTCATGATCCGGTTCTGGTCCAGATTGATGAGACCGACTACCGTATCCTGCAGATATTCAAGACGTTCAAAACAGAAATTCGTATGATTGATCAGGGACGAGATATCTTGGAGCATGACATTGAAGCGTCCTTCGAGCCGGTCTGGAGTCTTCGGACTCTTCAGAAGGTTCGATATCAGACGCTGCTTATCCACGACATTTTCCCGTACGATCATCGTATTTTCCTGAAGCTGGTTGATATCGATCAGGAGGTCTTCGTTGATCTCATCCCGCTCATTGATACGCTTCGCATACTGGGAAATCTCCTTGGACAGGATTTCAATCATATCAGCGTCCAGGTCGACACGCTTGTCCAGGATTGTGGCAAAAAGGGTAAACCCGTCCGGATATCGCTTGGGATTGGCCTGGAGACGCATCTGCAACTCGGAGAAGCTGCGGATCGGCACTTCCCGCAACGTAGTGAGAGAATCCTCGACCAGCGTAAAGGAAACCGCCTGCATCATATATTCCTCCGGGCCCGGTGTCAGGAAGTTGGTATTGGCAAAGATCGCACCCTCGGTTTCAAAATACCGGGAGGAACTTTCAATCTCTTCCGCCTGTGCGCGGCTCTGGATCTCCGTGCCGAGAAAAGACTCGACGGCACGTTTTTCGGAGCCGGAAGGATCGATGAGATCGATCCAGACTACATCCTCGACTTTGATTGTGGAAAAAACTTTCTCCGACTGGGAGACTCCGATCATTCCGTTTTCTCTGTAGAAGATATTCAGCATATCAATTCCTCCAGAATTTAGCTCCGGGCCAGTCGCTCCGGATGGATTTCACATAACAACCAGCCGCCATTACGGAAAAGACGGCCTGCAAATTTACATAAAAATCTGTAACATCCAACGGTTTCCGAGCTCGATCAGCAAAAATGATGAGAAAAATACCTTTCAGAAAAGGATATGTACCCCAAGGGCGATCAGAATAATTCCCCCCACAATGCGGACCGGCGTTCCGAAACGGGTTCCTGCCGCACTGCCGGAGAGCATCCCTGCCAGGACGGCGAGGGCGGTAAAGATGAAAACCGCCACGCCGACCGGCCAGATAGCGGACCAGCCGCTCCCGGTCAGGCCGAAAGAGACGCCGACGGAAAGGGCGTCGATGCTGGTCGCGATGCCGCCAAGGATGATCCCACGGATCCCGGACAATGAGAAATGGTCTGTTTCTCCCCGGACCGCATCGAAGACCATCATGCCACCGACATAGAGCAGCAGAAGGAATCCCGTCCATCGGGCGATAGCCGAGAATCCTCCGACATGGGCGGAAAGCCATCCGGCAAAAAGATGGGCAGCTCCCCAGCCGATCAGCAGGAATGCCGTCTGGATAACGGCAAAGACCGCTGCTACTTTCCATACCTTTTTCCTGGCCTGCACGAGATCGACCGTAACGGAAGAACAGAGCGACACGGCAAAGCAGTCTGCGGAAAGGGACAGGCCGACGAGTACGGGATAGATGAAGGCGGATCCGGTCATGGCCTGAACTCCTGACGATTGACGATGGAGCGGCCGAGCGTCAGACTGTCGGCATACTCCAGATCATCTCCGAATCCCAGACCGCGGGCAAGCGAGGAGATGCGGACTCCGGAAGGGACGATCTGGCGGTAGATGTAAAATGCCGTCGTCTCCCCCTCGACATCCCCGCTCAGGGCGAGAATGACTTCCGCTTCAGACGGGTCCGGCAAAGCCTTGATTCGCTCTGTCAGCTCACGGATCGTCAGATCGGACGGGCCAATCCCGTTAATGGGCGAGATAATACCGCCGAGAACATGATAAAGCCCGTGATACTGGCCGGTATTCTCTATGCTCATGACATCGCGTACGCTTTCTACGACACAGATCTGTCCCCGGTTCCTCGATCGGTCGGAACAAATCGAGCACTCCTCGTCATCGGAAATCATCCGGCAGACCCGGCAATAACGGACCTCGTCCCGGAGCCGGTTGACCGACTCCGTGAAATGGTGGACGTTCTCGGCGGGCTGCTTGAGAAGGTGGAGGGCAAGCCGCAGGGCGCTCCTTTTTCCTACTCCGGGAAGAGAGCTGATCGCCTCAACCGCATCTTCCAGAATCCGGGAGGGATAATGCTGGTCGTTGTAAGCCATCAGCCTTGTGCCGTAAGATCATTCCGATAGGCAGTGACGGCAGCCCGCACCTGCCCGTATTTGAGAAGAAGCGCCTTGGCCGCTTCATAATCGGTGATACCGGTTTCTCCCATGATCATCCGGGTCCCCCGGTCGACGAGTTTGCTGTTAGTCAACTGCATATCGACCATCTTGTTCCCATGGACATGGCCCAGGCGGATCATACAGGATGTTGAAATCATGTTCAGGACCAGCTTCTGGGCGGTTCCGGACTTCATGCGGGTGCTTCCGGTCACGAATTCGGGGCCCACGACGACAACGATCGGGATTTCAGCCGCTTCCGCGACAGGAGCTCCGGCGTTGCAGGTAATGCATCCGGTCAGAAGCCCCCGGGAACGGGCTTCCCGGATAGCTCCGATAACGTAGGGCGTCGTTCCGGAAGCCGCGATACCGATTACGACATCGTCCGCGGTCGGGACATAGGCCTGCATGTCGTTCCAGCCCCCCTGGGGATCGTCCTCGGCATTTTCGACGGCGGTCCGGATCGCCGAATCGCCCCCGGCGATCAGGCCGATGAACGCGTCATGTACCCCATAGGTGGGAGGGATTTCAGAGGCATCTACGATACCGAGCCGGCCACTGGTTCCGGCTCCGAGATAGAAGACCCGTCCTCCCCGCTGCATCCTTTCGACAATCCCGTCGACCAGAAGCCTGATCTGGGGGATGGCTTCGGCTACAGCGACAGGAACGGTCCGGTCTTCCTGATTGATTCCTTCAAGAATCTCCAGCGTCGACATCTGGTCCAGATTGTCGAAACGGGAGGATTGTTCCGTTGTTTTCATACCTTGTGATATTCAATGAGGCCCTCCATCGGAGCGGCCATGATACGCGAGAATGTAATGCCGCAGACGGCTCCGACCTTCCGGAGGATCTCCCGGGTCGCATAACCGAACCCGCCGATAACCCCGACCTGATACCGGTCTACATCGTACTGCTTGAGCGCCCGCTCGATAAAATTCCGGAAATTACCTTCTACGAGTTCGGTAACATAGTCATCCTTTCCGTAGAATCCCAGGATATAAGGTGCAAACTGTCCGAGATACTTCGAAGGCGCATCGCCACGATATACATTCCTGACGACTGTCATATAATCCACCTCATATCGGGAGGCAAAATCATCTGCAATCCATGCAGGGACCCGGTTCTTGAGGAAATCGGACACGAACAATTTCCCGAGGACGGCACCGCCGCCTTCGTCTCCCAGTATATAACCGCCGCTGCGCACGTTCTTGACGATCTTTTCTCCGTCATAGAAACAACTGTTGGACCCGGTTCCGAGGATGGCTGCGATACCTGCCTCCCTTCCGCAGACGGCACGCGCCGCCCCCATCAGGTCAGAAGTATACTCTTTCTCAGCAAAGGGGAACAGCAGGGAGAGTTCCCCATCCAGGCCGCGGGCCAGTTCAGGGACCTTCCCACCATCGGAAATCAGTCCGGCAGCATAGAAATGGACCGAGTCGACGGATTCTGCACCCAGTCCGGCAACCGCCTCATCGACGATCGTCGAAATCACCTCGGAGGGCATGGTCGCCAGATTGATTCCGGCAGTCTTGTATGACTTGACGGTTCCGTCAGGGGTCAAAGCGCTCCAGTCGGTCTTGGTAGCGCCGCTTTCAACGATAAGTTTCATTATTTATTCTTTTTCAGGGCTTTCTTGATTACAGGGGTCAGCAAGTCTGCATAATGGACGGCACCGAGATCCGTCAGATGGGTTCCGTCGACGGTATCATCTCCTTCCGGGCCAAGCATCTTATCAGCCTTGACATAATAGACATTCTTTTCGCCGCTGCGGACGATTCTCTCGTAAACAGCACGCTGAACAGCGACTTTTTTCGCGAGATCTTCGCGCGTTTTCATGTCGAAGGCCTGGAATGGATAGGGGGTCTGCTCGACAAAGATAACGGGGACGTTCGGATGGGCATCCCGAAGAATCCGGAAAAACGCCTCCGTCCGTTCTTCGATCCGTTCCGCCGTGCAGTTGGGAGCATTATCCAGCACAAAAACGCCGGGATCTTCGCAAGAAGCCATCCAACGGGCGATTTCCGGATCAAGATGGGCGTTTCCGCTGAATCCGAGATTGATGACTTCCCTGTCCAGCCGCCGGGCGATGATATGGGTAAAAGCCATACCGGGGCGGGTAACGCAGCCCCCTTGCAGAATGCTGGTTCCATACATGACGACCGGTTTCCGGGTCGACGGGCTGTCCATGGCAGGGCCCTCGATCCGCGAACCCTCCTCGACCCCGATTTCGAGATCCTCAACGCCGTCATACAGAGAGAGATGGACCATGCATTCTTTCATATCCCGGGTCATGTTCCGGACTGCAGCGACATCGGTAACCGCGTTTTTCGCCGGTCGGCCGCTTCCTGCATAGCGCCACTCTTTTCCATCATGGATATACAGATCCAAACCCCGGTCACCCGTCGGTGACATATGGTTCATGTAATGGCTGTTCAAAGACTTCCAGCGGAGCCGGATCGCAGGGGAATCCGTGCGGAACCGGACATAGACCCCGGCACTGTTCAGTCCGAGACGCCAGACCGGATCACGGGTCACACCTTCCAGCGATGCGGGAAGGCGGCTGTAACGCATAGCCGTATTATCTGCAATTTTTCCGAATACCGGAAGGGTTTCGGCATTGACATACCGGAATCCTTCAGCCCTTGATGGTTCCTCCTGTGCATGGAGGGAGACCGCAGCGATCAAGAGAGTCGCTAAAAGAAAAGCGAATTTTTTCATGGTTCGATATATTGTCCTTTGTTCATCCAATGGAAATAACCGTACACGGCGGAAACGGCATAGCCCAGGTACAGGGCCGCCATCCAGAAAAGTCCGGTCCGGACACAGAGAAGCACGGAGAGAAGATTGGCGACGATCCAGATCATCCATTGTTCGGGATAAGAACGGGTCAGCCACCAGGTCCCGATAATACCGAGGACGGTCACGATGGCGTCCAGCAGCGGTGCCCCGTCTCCGGTCGACCTCAGGATGGCTGCGGCGCCAAGGGACCCGGCCACAAAAAGGACAGCGCTCACGATGGCGGTTCTCTTCGGAAGCTTCGTAAGGTGGATCGTCCCCTCCTCCAACCGTGCGCCGTCCCTTCTCCACCGAACGAGACCGAGGACCGAAACGGCTACATAGTAAAGGTTCAGCCCCATCGAAGCCCAAAGACTTTGGCTAAAAAAGGAGAAGGCACATGCCGCACTGGTGAGGATACCGAGCATCCACATCACGTTCTTCTGTCCGATTTCGAGCAGAATGTAGATGATACCGGAAACGACGGCAAAGATTTCTATGGCTCTGATCCAATCCATACAATCTGCAAATTTACCAATAAAATCGTATCTTTGCAATCGCATTGAAATACAGTATGTCATGGATAAAAAAAGTTATGCATTTGGAATGAGCCTGGCCGGGAACCTGCTTTCTTCCGGAGTCCACGGGCTTGAATTTGACGATTTTGTCGCCGGAATGAAGGCGCTCCTCCAGGGAGAACGGCCGCTTCTGTCGGTGGAAGAAGCCGGAGAGGCTCTTGAACAGTTCTACGCCGAAATGGAAGCCGAGCAGCGCGAAAGATCAGCCGTCGCGGGTGCCGCAGCGAAAGAGGAAGGAGAAAAGTTCCTCGCGTCGGTTGCCAAGGAAGAAGGTGTCCGCAAGACCGCAAGCGGTCTGATGTACAAGGTGATCAAAGAAGGGACCGGCCGCAAACCGAAGGCGACCTCCCAGGTCCGTTGCCATTATGAGGGAACCTTCCCGAACGGTCAGATCTTCGACAGCTCCTACAAGCGGGGCGAGCCTGCCGTCTTCGGCCTCAATCAGGTTATCAAAGGCTGGACGGAAGGTCTGCAATTGATGGCGGAAGGAGCCAAATACGAGCTCTACCTCCCCTATCACCTGGCTTACGGAGAAAGCGGAGCCGGCGGAGCGATTCCTCCGTACAGTGCACTTAAATTCGTCGTCGAACTGATCGAGGTCCTCTGATGATTTGCGCCGCCACCCTGCTGGCTCTGACCTTATCCGCTTCCTCCTTGCAGGGAGCGGATTCGTTACGTGCCTCCCGGGTAACGGCACTTCGTCAGGTAACAGTCGCTCCCCCCAGCGATACGGTCCGATCCTTCCGGCTCCACGCCGGGACCGACGTCGCAGAAGCGCTTCGGGGATCCGGGGCCTTGATGATCAAGGACTATGGCGGGATCGGCGGTCTGAAGACCGTCAATATCCGGAGCCTCGGCAGCGCCCATACCGGGGTATTCCTGGACGGGATCGCCGTCGAGGACGCCCAGAACATGCAGGTCGACTTCGGGCGGTTTTCGACGGACGACCTACGCGCCGTCGAGGTCTATAACGGGCAGAAAAGCGGGCGTTTGATGAGCGCGAAAGAGTACGGGAGCGCCTCGGCCGTCTACCTCGAAACGGCCCGTCCCGGAAAGAACCGGACCCTGGTTCGCCTTCGCGGCGGGTCATTCGGGACGGTCAGCCCTTCCTTGACCTGGGAACGTAAACTCGGCGAAAAAACGGCGCTCCGCCTCTCTGCCGAGGCCCTCCGATCAACCGGAAAATACCGGTTCCATGTCTCCCGTTATCTCGAAGGAGAAGACGGCATGGTCAGGGGATATGATACCGTCATGGTCCGCCGGAACGGAGACGTCAGCCGGTTCCGGGGCGAAGGACAGCTTTTCGGATCCATCCCGGGCGGGGACTGGCAGATCCGCGGATCAATCCTGTCCATGGAACGGGGTTTCCCGGGTCCCGTTGTCCGCCGTCCGTCCGTCTTTCCCCTCAGCGCCGAACGGCAGGAAGACCGTGCGGGCTTCATCCAGGGTCTTCTCCGGAAATCCATTTCCGACCGGTACGCACTCGCCCTCCGCTTCAAGGCGGAAGACATCCGGACCCATTACTCGACCCACCCGGAAATCAATCCCGCCGCCCTTCCTTTTGACAATCACTACCATCAGCAGTCGGCCTATCTGTCCCTCGCCCACTGCTTTTCCTCCGGCAGCCCCCTGACTTTCCATCTGGCGACGGACGCCCAGTTCAACCGGCTGACGGCCGATATCGCCCAATTCGCAGCCCCGTCCCGGCTGACCCTTTTCGGCGGGGGCGGGGCGGACCTCAATCTCGGGAAATTCCGCATTTCCGGAAACATTCTCTATACTGGCGCTTCCGACCGCTATCAGAATGAGGCCGGCGGATTCAGTCTCGAGAGCTCCTGGCGTGACGCCTGGAGCCCCTCCCTGATCCTTTGCTATGAGCCTCTGGAGGAGACGGTTCTGACCGCTTTCACGAAACGTTCCTACCGGCTTCCCTCCTTCAATGATCTCTATTACACGCTGGTCGGAAACAGCCGGCTCCGCCCGGAGAATGCCGTCCAGGCAGGAATAGGCATCCGTTCGAGCCGAACCTTTCCGGAGGGATGGTCCCTGGGCTTCCGTGCGGATGGATTCGCCAACAGCGTCACGGACAAAATCATTGCCGTCCCGACGGCGAACCAGTTCCGATGGACCCTGTACAATATCGGGAAGGTCGGCATCCTCGGGGCGGACCTGGGGCTCGACCTCCGGTGGAAAGGAGCTGCGGAAGCGGGACTCTCGGCCCGGTACACCTTCCAAAAGGCCCTCGACCGGTCCCGGCCCGGATCCATCACCTACGGCAACCAGATCCCCTATATTCCGGTCCACAGCGGTTCGCTGACCTTCGACTTCCAATGGAACGGTCTGACGGCGGAATGCGTGACGGTCCTGACGGGGAAACGGTTTTCTTCCAGCGCCAACATCGACGATTATGCCGTAGCCCCCTGGGTTACGAGCGACCTGCATCTGGCAAAGGTTTTCTCCCTTCCCCGGGATCGATCCCTGGCCTTACGCCTGAACCTGAACAACCTGCTCGGACAGCAATATGAGATAGTCCAAGGCTATCCGATGCCCGGTTTCAATGTGATCGGGTGCGTGGAAATCGCCTTTTAGTTTTCTTTTCACGCAGGATTCTGCTATCTTTGCAATACATAACCATACCTATTATGAATTGGAAAACACTGCTGGTTTTCAGCGGCATCCTGGTCTGTGCGGCCACCGGATGCAGAAAGGATCCCATCGTCGATCCTTTGCCTGTCGCCTCCGAGGATGAGGACCTCGCGGGCGAGTCTGTAACAGTAGGTGAAACGGGCTTCTTCACTAAACTCTTCGTACTCAACGAAGGGAAGATGGGCACCAACAACGCCACGCTGGATTTCTTCCGTTTCTCCAACGGAAAGTACGTCAGAAACGCATTCGACAAAATGAACCCCTCCCAGCCCCTCGGACTAGGAGATGTCGGAAACGACGTAAAACTTTGTGATGGGAAAATCTGGGCCGTAATGAACAACTCCGGACTTGTCGAAGTTATCGATGCGTTCAACGAACGGCATATCGCCACGATTCCCGTCAGGACTCCCAGGAACATCGCCTTTGACGGATCCTACGCTTATGTAACCTCTTATGCGGGAGCCTTCGTCAACTATCTGGCAGACTATTCAGTCGGAGAGCACCTGATCTGCAAGGGACGGGTCTACAAGATCAACCGGACGACCTATTCGGTCATCGATTCCGTCGATGTCGGATACCAGCCGGAAGGTATCGCCTGCCATGACGGACGGATCTATGTCGCCAACAGCGGCGGACTCTCTTATGCAATCACCTACCAGTACGAATCAACCGTCAGTGTCATCGATGCCGGATCCTTCCAGGAAATCGGATCCGTCGAGGTCGCCCCGAATCTTAAGGATGTCTTTGCCGATCCGGACGGGAATATCTATGTCACCAGTTTCGGAGATTATTTCATGAACCACTCCGGTATTTATTCCTTCAAGCCCGGCGATACGAAAGCGAAAAGAATCAGCACGGAAGGGATCGGCTGCAATATGACCTGTGCCACTCTCTCCCAACGTCCCGGAAACCCGGTAGCCGCCGGCAGCGAAGTCTTTGTCATCGGAACAGATGACGAATGGAACTGGGATCCGGCGGCAGAGAAGCATTACTACCTCTACTCAGTCAGCGGAGGAAACAAGGTCACCCGGTATCCGGCCTTTCGATTTGACGGTGACATTCCTTACGGGATCTGTGCCGCTGCGGAAGGCAACGGGACACTCAAATACCTGTTTGTCGGCGACGCCGTCGACTATATCAACCCCGGAGCAGTTTCCTGCTACGCTGCCCAGGAAAAATTCACGCGCCTCTGGTCGACCACTTCCGGTGTCGATCCCGGCCATTTTTGCCTCTATTAATACGATGATCGGTATTTTCGATTCAGGCTCCGGCGGCATGTCCGTTTTCAAGGAAATCGTCCGTCTGCTCCCCGAGGAAAAGTATGTCTACTTCTCGGACAATGCGCATTGCCCCTACGGGGAAAAGACGGCCGCATATATCCAGGACAGAGCCCGGCACATCGCAGCCCTTCTGATCGGGAAAGGCTGCAGGATCATTGTCGTCGCCTGCAACACCGCGACGGCAGCCGCCATCCGGACGCTTCGGGAAGAATTCCCGGAGACTCCCTTCATTGGAATGGAGCCCGCCGTTAAGCCGGCCGCCCTGGGGACGAAGACAGGAGTCATCGGCGTCCTAGCCACAGCCGGGACGCTCAAAGGATCGAAATACCTCAACACAAGGGGGCTCTACCAAGATGATGTCCGCATCGTCGAACATGTCGGGGAAGGCTTTGTAGAGCTGGTTGAAAAAGGGATTTTCTCAGGTCCGGAAGCAGAAGAGACCGTCGGAAAAAGTCTTCGGCCCCTTCTCGAAGAAGGCGCCGATACGATTGTTCTCGGATGTACCCACTATCCTTTCCTCAGGGATACGATTCAGTCCATCGCCGGGGACGACGTGCGGATTATCGATCCGGCCCCGGCTGTGGCACGCCAGACCCGGAAAATCATGATAGAAAGGGAGCTTTGCGATCCATCCGGATATGGAATCGAAATCCTGTCATCCGGCGATCCCGCATCCGTCTCCCGGATTTATGATCTTGTCAAACCCGAGCCTTAATAACATCGAACCGGGCGGCCCTTCGAGGACCGCCCGGTCTTTTTTCGTTTGATTCCGGAATATTACCGGTAAGGATTGTATTTGTTGTAAAGGTCGCCGTACATCTGTCCGAGAACCTCGAGGTAAGGCTGTGATTCGAAGAGCATCGTACGATAGACCGTATTGTCTACCAGATAGTACTCAACTCCGTTCATCACGATTGTCTCATAGTCTTCCGGGAGCGAAGTCACAAGGGCTCCGGCCGGAGGGATGATGACGGTATACTGACCGTTCTGCTCGACGTAGAAGACGCCGTCCTGATAGAAGTACTCGGAATTGGCATAAGCATAGCTTTGGACCAGTCCGAGACTGTTGGCAATCTCGTATGCAGAGAGGGCACGGGAAGAATTGAGCGCATAACTCGCATTCTGGCGTGCGATGGCTGCATTGTTCTGGGCGATGATCCGGTTCTGGGCCGCAATCGTCTCATAATTGTCAAATACCGTCCGGTAGGTCCAGTACGGATCCGAGCAATAGTAGGAGAAGCGGACCGAGTTGAAGATCGCCCTGTCGATCGCCCTGTCGATCAGCGTCCCGAAAGGAGGACGGCAGACGACGTAGACATTGCCGAAGAGCCTGTAGTAGATTCCGTTGTAGAGGTAGTAATCGATCCCCCAGTGACGGAGCCTGCGATAACGCGGAGGAATATAGTTCACGCGGAAACCGTAGTAGTGCGGATGATCTGCATAGAAGTGGTAGGGCCTGTCGTAGGAGAGGAAGCCTCTCGAACGGGGCGGTACGCGGTGCAGGTCATGGTGATCGTCCAGCATGAACTCGTGATCGTTGTAGCGGTAATTACCGCCCCTGTCACGATAGTTGTCCATCGGCTGACGGGTCGCCGCATCATTGGAAACATTCCCTCCGGAAAGTCCCTGGCGGGTCACGTTCGAGTTCTCGCGGAGGGTTCCGCCGGTCGAACGGACGGTCGTTCCGGACTGGGTGGCGCGGGAGACATTCGCATTCTGGCGGGCAGTCGTTGCCGACTGGGTAGCGGTGCCGGTAGCACGGGATGTGGTTCCGGAAGAGCGCACGGTCGAACCGGACTGGGTCGCACGGGAAGTCGTACCGCTCTGACGGGACGTCGTCGTGCTCTGACGGGTCGTCGAACCGGACTGAGTTGCACGGGAAGTCGTGCCGCTCTGGCGGGACGTCGAACCGGACTGGGTCGCACGGGAAGTCGTGCCGCTCTGGCGGGACGTCGTCGTGCTCTGACGGGTCGTCGTACCGGACTGGGTTGCACGGGAAGTCGTGCCGCTCTGACGGGTCGTCGAGCCGGACTGGGTTGCACGGGAAGTCGTGCCGCTCTGGCGGGACGTCGTCGTGCTCTGACGGGTCGTCGTACCCTGACGGGAGCTGGAACGGGAAGGAGCATTATAGGAAACGGACCGGGAAGAAGATCCGGAAGAAACTCTTGAAGAACTTCTTGAGGAACTGCCGGAAGAACTGCGGACCGAAGTAGAGGAAGAGCCTCTGGACGTCGACGACGTAGTGGCACGGGAAGATGAAGAGCCGCCTCTTCTCGTCTGCTGGGCGAAAGCCGAAGGATTGAAAACCAGGGCCGTCGTCACCAGGATCGCTGCTGCAAGTGTAGTAAATCTTCTCATGACTCGTTATGTTTTAAGTTATTCGTATAGGTAGTATTTTCGGGAAAGTTTCTTGAAATCCTCAACATCCTTTTCCCAATAGGATTTGATGTCTTCGACTTTCAGTCGCTTTCCGAAATTCTCTCTTACATAATCCGTACCACAAACGATATCGAACATTCTTAAACGCCCTGCTTCGACAAAAGGATTACGTTCCGGATAGAGTTCTCCTACCGCCTGCATAACGTAAAACTGAGTCAGCGTGATCTCCGCTTTTTCATAGTCGGTATAATGGTACTGCACTCCATGGAGGAGTTTCCCGGCACAATTCCCGAAGAACGGCTTATAATGGATCGTCCGGAAGGCAACACCCGGAATGGCATAACTGTCAAGCTTGTCTTTCAGCGCATCCGCATCAATCCATTCTGCTCCGAACACTTCGAACGGCAGCGTATATCCGATACCGATATTCAGGAAATTCTGGAATTCTCCGGCAATACCGGAGGACGGATAGGCAATCGATGACTGAACCGCCGGGATATTGGGGGATGGGAGGATCCATGGAAGACCGGTTTCGGAATACGTCATGTTCCGGTGCCATCCTTCCATCGGGATAACCGTCAGCTTGCAGGACAGAGGGTCTTCATCCCCTTTCTCTCCCCTGTTCAGGCCTTCTTCATTGATCAGGATGGCCAGTTCCCCGACCGTAAGTCCATAGACATAAGGAATCTTGAATTCGCTGACAAAGGAATGGAACCCGGGCTCCACATAACAGCCCTCAACCTTGTTCCCGCCCAACGGGTTCGGACGGTCTAGGACCATCACCTCGATTCCCTGCTCGGCACAGGCCCGCATGACAAGGCCGAGGGTGCTGATGAACGTATAGGAACGGGACCCGATATCCTGGATATCATAGACCATGACGTCGACCCCTTTGAGCATTTCCGGACTGGGCTTGCGGTACTTTCCGTAGATGGAATAGACCGGGACGCCCGTTTTGGGATCGGTACCGTCGGTGACCTTCCCCCCTGCATAGACATCCCCGCGGACGCCGTGTTCGGGTCCATAGAGCGCCACGAGATTGACCTGCGGTGCTTCAAACAGGATATCGATTGTCGAACGGTAACGGCCGTCGATACCGCTCGGATTGGTCACCAGCCCGACCCTTTTCCCGGCCAGTCCGGGGAAACCGCGGCTCTCAAGGACTTCGATACCCGGGCGGACGCGCGCCTGGGCTGCCAGTGCAAGCGACAGGCCCAAAAGAAAGACAAAAAGTCTGGTTTTCATATTCAGATGCTATTTAGATTTTCCAAATTCCGCCGGGACCTTCGATTTGACGATGAAAGTAACGGCGACCGTTGCGATACAACAAGCCATGACCATCCAGAAGAAGCCTACATATCCAAGCGCCTGCTGGAGCCAGCCGGCAAAGAAACCGGGGATCATCATGCTGAGGGCCATAAAGGCCGTACAAAGGGCATAATGAGAGGTCTTGAACTCGCCTTCTGACACAAAGATCATGAAAAGCATGTATGCCGTAAAGCCGAAACCGTAACCGAACTGTTCAATGAAGACGCAAGTGCTGATCACGGCGATATTGGAAGGCTGGGCCATGCTCAGATAGACGAAAGTCAGACAGGGCAGGGTCATACAGGCCGCCATCGGCCAAAGAGCCTTCTTCAAGCCCCAACGGGATGCGGCAATGCCGCCGATAATGCCGCCGACGGTCAGTCCGATGATGCCGATGGTCCCGTACACAAGCCCGACGGTCTCGGTCGAAAGGCCGAGTCCGCCCTCTCCTGCAACCGGATCGAGAAGGAACGGATTGATCATCTTGATCAGGAAAGCCTCCGGCAGGCGGTACAGGAGCATGAAAACGATGGCCAGCCAGACGAGCGGCTTTTTGAAAAAGGTAACGAAAGTACGGCCGAACTCTCTGAAAATCTCACCGGCAGAGGTCGTTCCGGCAGCCCGGAGGGAATCGGAGGACGGTTTCGGCAAGACAAAAACGTGATACAGGGTGACCGCTGAGAACATCAGCGCACAGATCACCATCGTCACCATCCAGGCCTTGGGAATATCGGCATACTTCGTTTCCAAAAGACCGGCGATGACGACCAGAACCCCCTGACCGAAAATAGAAGACAGCCGGTAAAAGGTACTTCGGATACCGACAAAGAGGGATTGCTCGCCCTGATTGAGCGCCAGCATATAAAACCCGTCCGCCGCGATATCATGGGTCGCAGAAGCGAAGGCCGTGATCCAGAAGATGATCAGCGTCAGGACGAAAAGGGATACCGGGGTATGTCCCGTCGCGATAACATCTGCCGAGGGGTGCGGAAGGGCCAGGGCCGCTCCGATAAAAGTCGCACTGACCAGCACCTGCATGGCCAGGACCCACCATCGCTTGGTCTTGATAATATCGACGAAAGGACTCCAGAAGGGTTTAATCACCCACGGGAGATACAGGATACTGGTATACGCGGCGATATCGGGGTTCGACATGCCCATCTTCTTGAACATGATCGTCGAGATCGTGTTCACAATGAAATAGGGAATTCCTTCCGCGAAATAAAGGGTAGGAATCCAAAGCCAGGGAGAGATTCTTGAATGATTCATGAGAAAGGATTTTCAAGGGTTGAACCCGGATAATAATGCTGCAGAATCCGGTCATAGGAATAACCTTTATAAGCCATCACGGCGGCTCCGATCTGACAGAGACCGACACCGTGGCCCCAACCGGCACCCCGGAGGATGACTTTATCCTTACCGAAGTCTACCGTAAACGCCGAGCTGAAAAGGTGCGACTCAGACAGGAATTTCCTAATAATCAATTCTTTTCCAACGTCCATCGTCTTCTTCGTCCCGACGATGCGAAGCCGTTTGATCCGGCCCGACACGCCCCTTTCCAGCGGAATGAGCGCCGTAATCCGGCCAAAATCAATTCCGCTCCGGCGGCAAACCAGTTTGGAGAGTTCGTCTATGCCGTATTCGACCTTCCAACGATAGAAATCCTTCGTTTCGAGATCATAATCGTTCAGGACCTGGGACAGGATGGCACTGTCATGCGTATGGCAGAACGCATCCGGGGCCGACAGGATCCATTCCCGGGCCTGATCCTCATCGGTCAGATCGGGGAACTCATCTACGGGACCGTCCCGACGGGCTTTCAGATACGGATGCGGCGTATCCTCCCAGCATGTACCGAACTCTTCCATCACGCCACCGCAGCATTTGGAGAAGCGCGCATCCACGATTTCTTCTCCGTAGACCATAACCTGTCCCCAAGTCTCGTCTATCGCCGTCCGGACCGTTTCGCCGACCGCACCGGTCAGACCCTGATAGCGCTGACAGTGGTCATCCGCACAGACATCGAAATGCTTGTGATCGTCATGATCGAACCACTTAATCAGTTGCGGGATTTCCGCCTCTTCCCCGACGATGGATGCACCGGAGTGCAAACGGGTATCGAGATCGGTAACGACTCCCGGAAGGTCTGCCGCTTCCGGAACGGCAGGCTGAGCCGGCTTCTTCCTCCCTGCAATCTGGGACATGACCCAGGAACGTGAGATCACAGCATGGGCCTTAAGGAATTCGAGGGTCGCAGAAGCTTTCATCTCTGAAGAAATGACACTCAAGAGATAATCCTCTACACCGATAACATTGACGGCGGTAACCTTCCCGTTTTCAACGATGAATTTGAGGGTTCCGGCAAATTTCTGGTCCTGCTTGCGCTGCCAGTGGAAATCGACGCCGATCGTTACCCCGTAGAGGATGAACGAAGGCTCGGCGAAAAGGGTCGAAATCGTCATGGCTTCAAAGACCAATTCGTCATACAGGGCCCCGTTATAATCGATCTTTCCTTCCCGGTAGGATACTTTCTGCGGACCGGCTCCGTCGGAAATGATTTCGAATACGATCTCCGAGGCGGACATGATTCCGACTTCCAACTTAGGCTGGGTCCGCACAAGACGCCAGAGAATCCGCTTTTCCAATTCTTCGGATACCGATACTTCGGAGATGATCTCCGTCAGGGTAACGGCATCCAAGCGCTCATAATCACTCTCCCGCGCCGTAATGACATATCCGGCCATTTCGGCCGCCCCGGGACTGATGAGATAGGCGTTCTGGGCATCGAAATAATGATGGGAACGGACCTGGCTCCGAAGGACGACGATGCAGCGGTACTCTCCTTCCGAGAAGTAGGTATAGGCATTGAACCGGGGCTCTTTCTCCCCATCCAGGAAAGGAGCGCAGTCAAGCAGCCTGTAGAAGAGTTTGGCCATAGACTTTGACGTCCGCGCCCGAAGGGCGAAAACGCCCCGTGTGAAATGCTTATAATGGAAAAGCTGGGCATCCTGGACCGAAGTAATATAGTCTATGTCCCCAGCAATGGAGTCCGGAATCGTACACACCTCCGAGGCGTTCGGAACCCCGTTCTCCGGTTGAGAGGCCGATATGATCCGCAGAAGGCGGTCGACCGCCCGCTCGAGGGGAAGATAGCCTTTCGGACAGGCCTGGAAATGGAGATGGAAAGGAGCGGACGCTCCCGCCTCAGGTCCATTATAATAAATGACATAGTCGTCAAGGGACTTCGCCATATCCAGCATGTCGACATACCGGTGCCATATCGACTGCGGCGTATGGTCTACACTGCTCAGCAGAAGATGATTCGGAAAGATCGGAAAAAGATTGACAAGGATATCATACTTACGGCCTTTCCGTCCCTCGAAAGGAAGGCTGCGCTGCGCCTGCGGACGATTCTCTCCGCACAGGAAACAGGGAGAGACTTCTTTCGGAGCCTCATCGGTTCCGGCCGTACAGGAGGCGAAGCGGAGCGGATTGAACTGAAGGGTTGTCATCAGACCGCCGGAAGGGATCTGGCGGGTCTGGACAGATTTGAGCGCCCGGAAATTGGAAGCGGCCTCCGGCCATACGGAGAGCTGGTCGTGGACGAATTTGTCTATATCTACTGTCATAACGTTTGAGGTTGCATCCGGAAGATCTTACAGAAGCGCCAGAAGCGTATCTGAGATTTTACCGAACTCTTCTTCAAAGTTAGGAGTAAATATGGATTTCTCAAAATTATCTTTGATTTCCTGATAATCCCACCACCGTCCTTCGCTAACTTCCTCATTGTGTGGGTCTATATCGAAATTTCCAACAGCCGCGAAAACATTGACTAGCTCCCTTTCGGTATCGCTCTCATGGACATAGGTCATCAGGTAGATCGGGTTCATCGCGGTAAGGCCCAGTTCCTCCCGGGCTTCTCTCAGCAGAGCTTCGAGGATCAATTCCCCATAGGAAATATGCCCCCCGACAGCTGTATCCCACCTCCCGGGATAAAGATCCTTGGAGAGAGACCGCTTCTGGACATAGAGCTGCCCGAAACGGTTGATCAGATGGAGATGGACGACCGGATGCAAGGCCATCGATCCTCCGTGACAATAGCCCCGGGGGGCCTGACCGATGACGAGACCGTTTTCTTCCACGAGGGGGAGCATTTCCTCCCCTTCCAGAGCGACGGGACCCGGGTGCATATAATTAGGCCGCGGATAAACGGGAGCCGGAGATGAAGGATAGGTAAGTTCGAACATATCAGGCCATTGCTATCAGAATCATGACCTGGGCGACCAAGACCCGCATAAACATGGAAAGAGGATAGACTGTGGCATAATTGACCGGTGCATAATCCGTTCCATACGCTTCCTGGGCAAATGCCAGCACCGGCGGGTTCGTCGAAGATCCGATCACAAGACCCAGCAGTTTATAGAAATTCAACCGGCAGAGAAGGCGTCCGACCAGGATCGTAATCACCGGCGGAATCAGGGTAATGGCGGCGCCATACAGAATCCACCAATAACCGCCTCCGGTCAGGGACGAAACGAAATTCTGCCCTGCCCCGAGACCGACCGCCGCCAGGAACAGGGAGATCCCGATCTCCCGGATCATCAGGTTGGCGCTGACTGTCGTATAGGTTGTAATCTTATATTTCGGGCCGAAATGGCCCAGCAGGATCGCTACGATCAAAGGGCCGCCGGCCAGACCGAGCTTGATCGGCTGAGGAATGCCCGGGAAACGGATCGGAACGGATCCGAGAATGACACCCAGAACGATTCCGAGGAAGATCGGAACGAGGTTCGGTTTGTTCAGGGCATTGGTCGTATTCCCTACATATTCAGCGACGCGCTCGATATCTTTCTCCGGGCCGACGCACATCAAACCGTCACCCATCTGGATATAAAGACCCGGGCGCGCCACCAGTTCGACACCGGAGCGGATAATACGGGTCACGGTAATGCCATAAGCGGAACGGAGACGAAGGTCCATGAGTTTCTTTCCGGTCAGTGAGGGCTTGGTAACCGTCAGGCGCTTGACAACCATGTTATGGTCCTTTTCACGCCACTCCTGGACATGCATCGGGACCTCCTCGCCGAAAAGAATCCTGGCCTTGTCGACCGCGTCCTGCGTAATGACGAGAAGCAGTTTGTCCCCTTCCTCCAAAACCGTTTCTTTCTCAGGGAAAAGGATTTTATCCCCTTTCATAATCCGGGATACCACGAATTCATGTTCCCCGAAATCATGGAGCACATCCCGGAGCCGTTTCCCGAAAATAGCCGGATTCTCGACCCGTACATGCATCCGCCGGGCCTGTTCCACGGAACTCTCTTTCTCATCGAGTTCACTTTCCTCTTTTTTCAGGTCAATCTTGAAAAGTGATTTGGATAGCATGATGACAAGGATCAGTCCCAGCACACCGAAAGGATAGGCAACCGCATAACCGCTCGCCATTTCTGCCGTCCGGGTCGCGGCCTCCTGCATGGACAGGCCTGTTGCCTGACAGACATCACTGACCGTCTGCTGCGCCGCGCCCAGACCGGGCGTATTGGTCACGGCTCCGGACATTACGCCGACCATTGTCGGCAGGTCCTCGCCGGAAATATACGAGATGGAAAAAGCCACCGCCACTGCCAATAGGATATTCATGACGGCCAGGAGATTCATCTTTACGCCGCCGCTCTTGAAAGAATGGAAAAAACCGGGACCGACCTGAAGGCCGATGGAGAAGACAAACAGGATCAAGCCGAACTCCTTGACGAAATGAAGGACTTCCGGGTCGGCGATGAAACCGAAATGACTGACTATAATACCGACAAAAAGAATCCAGGTCGACCCGAGCGTCACACCCTTGACCTTGAACTTTCCGAGATAAAGGCCCGTACCGATGACAAAAGCCAGAAGCAATATCGAGTGGGCAATCCCGGAACCTAAAAACAAATCATGCATACACTAATAAACCAATTTGACCGTAAAAGCGGATTTTCCTTCCACTTTTCCTTCTACATAAAACACATCCGACCCTTCTTCTCCGGATTCTCGGGCGGTAAAAATCTCTACCCGGTCTCCGGGAACGGTCTCTTTGTTGAAATTGATATAGACATCCCGGACACGCCGGGAAGCCATTTCCTGATACGGGAGGGCATCCATAGCCCATACCAGATACCGGGCATTGTTCGTATGACCGAGGATATCGATATCCGAATACCGGACCTGCCGTTCTCCTGCCGGATCCGGCGTCAACTGTTTCGGAATCATAACCTTCGGAGCCGGTTCAACAATGGAATCATCTACTCTTTCCCGGTCAACATCCAGCAGGCTGAGCGTCTCCTCGTCCCGGACGATGTGCCGGGTCTCTACATTGATTACAAGCCAGGAACTCGTAGCTGTCACCAGGGGCTCCCCTTCCGGGGAACGCAGGACAAAATCCCTCAGGTAGAAAAGCCCTTCGGCTCCCTTGTGCCACGTAAACAGATCGACCATCTCCCGCCATTTCGGAGGGGCGATAAAATGGAAATGCATCCGGGACAGGACCCAGGCGGTCTTGTGCCGCTGCAGGTCATCATACCCGAATCCCAGTTCCTGGGCCGCCCAATAGGCGATCTCCTGGGCCATATCCATGAAAGAAGCCGGTTTCAGATAGAAAGAGGCATCCGTCTCATAACAGGGAACGCAGATGCGCTGGCGGAACCGATATCCTTCCCGTTCGACTACACTCATAATTTCAACAGTTCTAGTTCCTCCCGGGTATAGAGGAGCCGGTCAACGAGATCCGGTGCCACCCTCCCGAGAATCGCAAGCAAAATCAGCAGCAGGGCTAAAACGGCCAGAGCGATCGCTGTCATGACTGCGAGCCGCCTCCAGACGGAAGGAGTCGGAACGTTCTCGAGAATCTGCTGCTCTCCGACAGACGGCGCTTCTTCAGAGAATGGGACCTTGGCAGGAACGGGGACTTCATCAGTGAGGCGCTCTTCCTCGGGACGTTCTTCTTCACGTGTCATGTCAGGCTCCGTCTCGGGAACGGCCGTAAAAGCAGCGGCCAGATCGGAAACGGCCGCGCTCACCTCTTCCGGAGTCTCCTGATGGGTTTTCAGGGAGACCGGATACAGTCCGAAACCCGAAGGGTCGATATCCGGATTCTCGTCCGGGACGAAAAAGAAATTATTCTCCCGGGTAGCCCGCAGCCGCCCCAGCCCCGTCAGGACAACCACCTTCTTGGAGATCAGCGTACCACGCAGATCGGACAGGAAACCGGAGAGATCCCGCAGCGCCGCTTCCCGTGACACGCCGTTCGATTCGGCATACAGGTCCGCCAGACGGGTATCATTCCCTTCCCGTTGGGTAAAGGAAAGTTTCCGGTATGGAGGATTGATGGTATAGCCCTTGTCGGAAAAGAACGCCGGCACATCCTCGGCGACAAAAGACCCGAGACCCGGCAGAGTCACGGAATCATTGTCGAGGATAATCTCCCGAACCATCTTTGAAAGCAGGCTTACGTCCATTCCGGCTGCATTTTTGTTTGCTGGCGCAAAGGTACGAAAAAAAATCCCCAAAAAAATTTGCAGAATCAAGATTTTGTAGTACCTTTGCAATCCCGAAAGGATAACGGGGCAATTTTAAATTGCAAAATATTCCTCAGTAGCTCAGTTGGTTAGAGCACCTGACTGTTAATCAGGGGGTCCTAGGTTCAAGTCCTAGCTGGGGAGCAGAAAAAGCACCAGCAGCAATGCCGGTGCTTTTATCTGATATAGAGAAACGAATAATCATATAAAACTGGCACTGCAACGCCATCAGCATTCTTACCAGGGCTCCATTTGGGAGAGGATGCAACGACTCGTACGACCTCTGCATCTATATCTTTATCAAGGCTTTTCATAACTTTTATATCCCTTACCAAGCCATCGGCCCCTATTGTGAACCGTATCACAACGCGCCCGATAATATCCGATTCAACGACAGAATCAGGTATCTGAAACCGGTTCATCACCCATTCCGAGAAATCGTTGACATTCCTATCGCTGAATTGCGGTTTAATATCAATTTGATCAAACGGTACGGCATTTGGTTCATCGGCTGAAAGGGTATCTGAAACCTCTGTCTTAACCCCAGTTCTTGGGTGATAACATGCAAACACAAAAACCAGCAGAACCGGAATCGCGATAAGTTTCTTCAACCGTCTTACAAAACAATTTGTATTTGTTATAATATCGTTATACATTTGCAATATAAAATATAACAAAATGATTGGATCATCTGTAACAAAGGTACAAACCGCCTTCCGATTAAACAAGGATTTAATTCATCGTCTGAAAATGAAGGCGAAAAAGGAAAACAGGAGCCTCAACAACTATGTTGAGACTGTCCTGATGGACATCGCTTATAATGAACCTAACGATGAAACAATAGCGGCCATTGAAGAGGCTCGTTCCGGGAAGCCGATGAATAAACTTGACGTGGATAGCTTGGAGGGATTTGTGGCGGAATTGTAATATGTGGGAAATTGTCTATTCTACAAGGTTTAAGAAGGACTTGAAGCGATATAAGGGGCAACCTGATAGAATAAAAGATCTCAAGGCCGTGCTTCAGCAACTTCGGGATAATGGCAAAGTTGACGCATCCTATAAGCCACACAGACTCAGCGGTGAATACAATGATTGTATGGAATGCCACGTCCAGAACGATTTCCTTTTAATCTGGATTGATGAATCCCTGCACCAGATTAAACTGGTCAGATTAGGTTCACATTCGGACCTCTTTAAATAATGGCTTAAGCCACTCCCGATTCTCGTCAATAAACTTGACAACTATGAGGAAATCCCGCCACAGGTTCAACATTTCGCTGTTTCGGGGAGCATCAAAGGACAAATCTTCTTTTTTGAGGGTTTGTCCTTTTTCTTTTGTATATTTGTACGTATAAGCCTTTTTTATGAAAAAGATCCTTTTTCTCTCCGGCGCCGCCTTTTTAGTTTCCATGACGCTGGCTTTCTCACAAGACCATCCCGCCCAGCAGGTCTCGGAGCAGGACCCGTACCGTACCCACCTCATGAATATGTACGGAAACGCCGGGATGAAATACGCCTTCGACAAGCAGAAACCCGCCCGCTGGAAAAAATGGCAGAAGGAGCTCCGTACCGAACTCTCCCGGACCCTCGGTCTCGATGTGATTGAAAAGGCATGTGAGGGCTTCAAGCCTACTGCGAGCCGGACGGACAGCGAGGATCTCGGCTGGTGCACCCGCGAACGGTGGATGATCCAGACGGAACCGGATATTCTCCTGCCCATCGTCATTATGCGCCCGAAAGGCCTTGACGGCCGGAAAGTTCCCCTGATGATTACTCCGCACGGTCACGGCAAGAACACCGAATCCTATGCCGGAGTCTACCATAGTGAAAAGGAACGTGCCCAGGGGGAAGAGGGGGAAAGGAATGTCGCCGTCCAGGCTGCACAACACGGGTTCATCGCCATTGCTCCGACAGCACGCGGTTTCGGAAAGACCCGGAATGAAAAGGACCTCAAGGATGACAAGACCAGTTCCTGCCAAGACCTGATGCTCAGGGACGCCCTCGTCGGCCGCACGCCCGTCGGAGACCGCGTCTGGGATATCATGAAGATCATCGACTGGGCCCTTGAGAACCTTCCCGTTGACGGAAAGAACATCATCGTCTCCGGGAATTCCGGCGGCGGCACGGCCACCTTCTATGCAGGCGCGATGGACACACGTATCTCCCAGTCCCTGCCTGCCTCGGCTTTCTGCGGCTATGAGGAGAGCATCGGCCTGATCGTCCACTGTGCCTGCAATTATGTCCCCGGCGTCATGCGCCTCGGAGACATGGGCGATATCGCCGGGCTGACCGCCCCGCGCGCCTTCTGCGCCATCAACGGTGTCAAGGATAACATCTTCCCGATCGAGGGCGCCCGCCGTACCTTCGAAACCGTACGGAAAGTATATGAAGCAGCAGGCGTTCCCGAAAACTGTGCGCTTTACGAGGGCCCCGAAGGGCACCGTTACTACAAGGATGGAGCCTGGGAATTCATCCTCAGCCATTTGAAATGACAATCAATAAATAATCCAATAATACGAATCATGATCGACAGAAGAGACTTTATGAAACAGCTGGCCGGAGCAGGCGCCCTTATCGCGACCTCCCAGCTGCCGGTTTTTGCAGAAGACAAGCCGGAAGTTTTTCCCGAACGCGGACGATATGAGCGGCTGTCGCTCAACTACGGGGTCGTCAATATCGGACTGGAAAAACCTTTTTCCATCCTTCATATTTCTGACTCTCATCTCACCGCCGCCTATGAGCATGAAAACGAGAAGAAGCAGAAGCTGCACACCAAGCGGACCCGGACTTTCGGCGGACGGCAGGAAGAAGCCCTGGCAGACGCCCTCGCATGGGCAAAGCAGCACGTCGATTTCGTCGTCCATACCGGAGACCTCATCGACTGGCAGAGCGAGGCGAACTTCCACCTCGTGCGGAAGTTTTTCGGCGATTCGTATATCGGATCCCTGGGCAACCATGAATTCAGCCCGGATATGGGATACAGCGAACCGAAAGAAGAGCATACGGAAGCGTTCAAGGACAGGACGCGGGACCTTCTCCAGAGCGTCTACCCCTTTGATGTCCGGTTCCAGTCCCAGGTCGTAAACGGAGTCAATTTCATCACCCTCGACGATGTCTACGGCTATGTCACCAAGGAACAGGTCAAAAGATTCAAAAAGGAGGTCAAAAAAGGCTATCCGATCGTTCTCTGCATGCATGTTCCTTTCTTTACGGACAATATCTGGCGCGCCAACGTACGCTTTTGGACGGACAAGGGTCCGATGGACTATGGTACCCTCCCGGAAATCAAAGGAGCCTACAAACTGCAGCAGGAAGACAAGGTCACGAAAGATTTTATCGCCTATCTGAAGAAGGAGAAACTGCTCAAGTGCATCCTCGCCGGACACCTTCACTTTGACGTCCAGGACCAGTTCTCCCCCACCTGCCGGGAGTATGTCGTCGCAGGCGGATTCCTGTTCCATGGAGAAGAAATTCTGTTCGTTTGATATGAATACCTTCAAATCTTTTATTCTGGCTGGGGCATGCACCCTTGCCCTGGCTGTGATCCCTTCCTGCGACAGCGCACGGCCCATCGAAACCGAAACCATCCAATTCTCGGATTCAACTGCCCATGCGTATGTAATCGTCATGTCGGAACTTCCGGCAGCCGTTAGCGGAAAGGCCGGAAAAATCCGGGAAACGCTGATCGGTGTCATGGACCGTCAGATGAGCGCCATCGCCCCGGGAGAAGACGGAAGACTGTTCCCCGCCTACCCGGGAGACCGGACAAAGACCGATGAACTCTTTACTTATTACAGGCAGCAGGTCATGCACGTTGTGGACAGTCTCTCAAGAAGGGACGCAGCGGACCGTCTGCAATACATCGAGAACCCGACTGAATACGATTTCCCGGCCTGGGGTTATGAATTCAATCTTGAAAAAACAGCCGATACGGACCGATATGTCGTATTCTGTTCCCACAATTATCTCTACATGGGCGGTGCCCACGGAGGGATTACGGGAGAAGGAGACCTGACCTTCTCCAAGAAAACCGGACAGCTCATTGACTCTTTCCTCAAACCGGACTGTGTCACGGACCTGCAGCCGCTACTGAAAAAAGGTTTGATCAGCTACTATTCGGAATTCGGCGGTGATCCCATGACGGAGAAAACTCTGATGGAACAACTCCAGATCGAAGGGGAAGAGATACCCCTTCCGGCATGGGCGCCCTTCCCCTCCGAGGATGGTCTCACATTTACGTACCAACAGTACGAAATTGCCAGCTATGCCGATGGAATGCCTTCTTTTACAATTCCTTACGAAGAAATCAAACCCTTCCTCAGCAAGGAGGCGGTAGAACTTCTTTTCTGATAGGAACAGGGATAACGCAACCGGCCGGGAGTCTGGGACTTCCGGCCGGTTTCCTTTGTGCGCGAAATCAGAGTCGAACTGACACGCCCTTGCGGGCACTACCTCCTGAGAGTAGCGCGTCTACCAATTTCGCCATTCGCGCTTTCAAGGGAATGCAAAATTACAACTTTTTTTTGAATCTCCAAAAAATCGATAGGGAAAAGAACCTAGAAAACAATTTCATGGTGGACGGGCGGTCCCCAGATGCCTCCGCTGAGGAGGATATCGGTCAGGGCACAGTCGATCTCAACCGTCAGATCTTCCAAATCCCCTGCCGTCCAGTCATAACCGGATGCCGCCATATACTCCCCGAGGGCGAAACTGCGGCGTCCGCCGCCGAATGACTCAACCTCGATCCGCAGGGAATTATCAGTCTGGCGAGGTAGAAAGACCTGGTATTCCCGGACGAGATCCTGGAGCTTTCCGCCCGGCAGAGGGACAGAAATAGGCGGGGTATACGAAAAGTCCCCGGGAAAAGGTTCGCCCGGACACGCGAAGCCGCCGATTCTACCCCGTACCGTAAGCTGATAGGGCATCCGGTTGCCGAACGGACCGTCGATCCGAAGCGTCAGAAGGCAATAATCTTTCTGCGGAAGCACTTTGCAAAAAGCAGTCTCGCCGGAAGTATCAACCTCTCCGCTCCACCAGGTCAAGGGCGGAGAATCGTAGCCGGCAGGAATCAGCACCCCTCCGTCAAATAACCCCTCGTCGCCGGCTACGACCCATACCCTGACCCGTTTGTCGGGAACCACAATCTGAAAGAAACCGGAGCAATCCTCCTCATCCAACCATCCGGTATAGTCTGTCCGCTCTCCTTCGACCCGCAGCAGGACAGGATAGTCCTCGTCCCGGACTTTTTCCCGTACAGCCGTCAGATCCAGGCAGAGCGCGCAGGGACATCCGCTCCGGTCCTCCTTGACACTGCAGGAGAGCGTCAGGACCGAAACTACAAGCAGCGGTATGATCCTTTCAGAACACATATACGAGGCCAAGGATCACATCATTGGGAAGAAAAAACATCTTCTCCCCCGAATCAGTTGTCAGGCCGCATACCGGACAGGCATAGACGGTATAGCGGTCATACCCGCCCCAGAATCCCAGCCCAAAGTCCAAGTTCAGGTGCGGATGGAGCATATAGGAGTACCCGGCCGATAGCCCCGCGCCATAACGGTCCCCCTCCCTCGTTTCGGGAGAGACGATGCCGCCGCGGTTGTATTCCTGGTACTGAAGACTGCCGGAAAGCCACCACCCCGAATAAACGTTCCACGGCCAGTACCGCACTCCCGCCCTGTATAGTTGCTGCCGGGCGGAAAGCGGATCGGGGGTTTCCGCCTTGAAAAGGAAGGGATTGTACTTGATTCCCGCGTGGATACTCCAACGCCGGGCGATGGCTGCAGAGGCAGTCAGGTTCATCGTGCCGAACCCGGCATAATCCGCAACATTGGTTTCAACGCTGTAGTTCTGGGCATTCCCAGGCAGCAGGAAGGCCAGCATGGCGGCCAGACACATGATCGCTTTTTTCATAGTCAATGATCTGAATATCTTTCAAATACCTGATCGATAACGCTTTGGTATGCCGGATAAAGGGAGCAGAGCTTATCCCTGAACTTCTCCCGGTCATCAACCGCTGACGTCAACGCCCTGAAAATCTGGGAGCGGCCCAGTCCGCGCTCGTCCAGATACCGCAGAATCTGCGGACGGAACCAGAAGGAACTGCCGAAAGTCGGCGTAACCCCGCCATAGCGTTCTCCATACATTTTCGCCTGGTTGTAATAGGCCCACATCTCCCCGACCTCACAGCAACCCGCTTCCGGTTCCGTGCCGGTTCCGTAGCTTTCTCCTCCCGAGAGGACAAAAGATGAAATGATATAGGATATATATTTATCCCAATAGGCATTCCCGACCTGCATATAGTGGCTGGCATGGGACATCTCATGGGTAACGGCCTGATAGATATCCGCATACTCCACGGCATCCTTCGTCCCGACCGTGATATCGGGAACAAACTGCTTGACAATCTTGGCCCCCCCTCCGAGGTATTTCGACAGCAGTTTGTTGTCCAGTACGGCCCCGTGCCGGAGCATGCAGGTACTGCTGGAGGAGAGATGCGGGAAGATCCAGAAACGCAGGTCTTTGGGCGGTGCCTTGATGTCCATGTCATCTTCCGTGCACCGCTCATAGTATTCATAAGCGGCATTATTGACGGCACAGCGGCGGAAAAGGGCGCCGTCCGAAGCGGATGTAACGTGGAGATCGACTCCCTCCGGTCCATTCTTTCCGAGTGTCGAAACCGAGGCCGGGACAAGGATCATATTGATTCCGATGCCGAACCCTTTTTCGTTCTTGAAAACAAGCCGGTAACGGGGATTGGTCGTAAACGAAGCCGGTATTTCATAGTAGCCGTCCCTGTCAGTATAGGCAGAAGAAAATTTGACAAAGGTATTGCAGGATACCTTGACGCCGGCGACCCCGAAAGGTTTGCCTCCATTCGCTTCGGGATCCTCGATCGTAATCCGCCCCGAAGGAGCAAAACTCTCTCCACGGACCGGAGGAGAAAGAAGGTCCGAATGGCCGGTCAGTCGATAAGATTCACGCTCAACCGCTTGCCAATCAATATCTTCCAATTCTCGCGTCGGCGTGGCATGCTCGGCGATATAACATTGGTCGAGCAGTTCACAGCGGATTCCTTCCGGGAGCGAAAAGCCAGCCGGAACGACCGTATACTGCCAGGTAATCCGGTCGTCTCCGACTTCCGGATCCTGATAATAATCGCCCTCCCGGACAATTTGGTAATCCAGCGGATGGTCGAAAAGCTGGAGTCCGAGACGGACCAGTTCCTCATATTGTTCATGGGTCGGAAGGACCCGGACATACAGGTCCGTCGGCGTGATATCGACCCGCTGCGCCCGGGTCGGGTACAGGGATTCCAGGGCACGGGTGATGTTCTTGACGGCATAGGGATCTTCCATCCGTTCGCCGAGTTCAATCATGCCGTGATAGACCGCTCCTTCCGTCCCCGGTGTTTCTGTAGAGAAGCCATCTTGGTTGCAAGAGACGGGAAGAAGCATCAGCAGCCATAGCAGAAATTGTCGGTGTTTCATAGTCTGTTCTTTTTGCCGCAAATCTAAAGAAGGATATCCGTTTTCAGAAAAAACAAACGTTTAATTGCAAAAATCGGCAAGTCTTGCAGATACAAGGCCGATTTATTATCTTTGTCAGTCCTCAAAAATGTGAAAAATGAAGATTTCCCTCCCCTCCCTTCTGTGCGTTGCAGCCCTCTTTTTGTTCGCGCAACTCACTCATGCCCAGATGGATACAGATAAGTACGACGAAGATCCGGACTGGGGCACAAGCGTTTATCACCCATATATCTTCCGGGAAGAGCTGGACACAAAGGCTCCCAAGGGGTTCAAGCCCTTCTATATCAGCCACTACGGGCGGCATGGATCCCGCCGTCAGACTGCCTCAAATTGCAAAAACGCTTATGAGATTATGACAAAGGCTGACCAGGCCGGGATCTTGACACCGGAAGGGAGAGCCCTCTACAAGGATATCGCGACCCTCTATCAGTACCACGAAGGGATGATGGGTGAACTGGCCCCGCGGGGCGCCCGTGAGCACCGGATGCTCGCCCGCCGGATGCGGGAACGCTTCCCCGCCGTTTTCAGGAATAAAAAACGCTCCGATGTTTTCTGCCAGTCGAGTACGGTTCCGAGGTGTCTTGTCAGTATGGCCAACTTTACGTCCAGTCTCCAACATGAGGTTCCCCGTCTCAACTTCGATTATATAACCGGAGAAAAATACATGGACCTTCTCGCGCATGATTTCTATAAATCTTCGGAGATCTTCGCGTCCGACAACCGCCTGTTCGACTCCCTAACCCGGGCGAACGTCAATCCCGAAAGGATCATGCAGACCTTTTTCATCGATGACAAAGCCCGCGTCGGAGCCATCGTTACCGATACCGTCAAACTGCTGAAGGGATTCTACACGACCGGTGCCGTATGCGGATGCGTCGAGGAGCTCGGGATCAATCTTTATAAGACCTATTTCACGAAAGATGAAATCGTCCCGCTGGCTATCGCCTATAACAACCGGATTTTCGGGAACTACGGCCACTCGACTGAATTCGGGGACCGGTGCAGCTGGGCTGCGAAATGGCTTCTGGAAGACATCCTGAACCGGGCGGACAAGGCGATGGAACCGGGCAGTACCCTTGCCGCAGACCTGAGGTTCGGGCACGATACGGGGATCATGCCCCTCGCCGCCCTGATCCGGCTCGAAGGCTTTGACCGGCAGGTCCCCCGGGCTGAGGCGCACAAGTATTTCGATACGGCTGTCATGATGACGATGGCGACCAACATTCAGCTGGTCTTCTACCGGAATCGCAACGGTTTGATTCTCGTCAAAATCCTCTATAACGAAAAGGAGACCCTCATACCGGAACTGTCCGCGTATGATGGTCCCTATTATAAGTGGAGCGATGTCCGAGCCTATTTCGCGAAACTCTGCGCGGACAAATCGGATCCGGTCTAGAAGTACGAAACCGTCTTCTGCTCAACGGCAGAGAGAAGCTGATTGGCAAGGCGGCTTACACCGAACCGGAACAGATCCTTGCAAAGCCAATCCTTACCCAGAATCGAAGCTACGATTGAATAGTAGCATACTGCATCCATAGCGGAAGAGATGCCGCCTGCGGCCTTGAAACCGACCTTCCGGCCCGTCTTCTCGAAGAAGACCTTGATGCACTCGCACATGATTACAGCCGCCGTCGGGGTCGCATTGACCTCGACCTTGCCGGTTGAAGTCTTAATGAAATCCGCTCCGTTTTCCATCGCAAGGAAAGACGCCTCGGCGATATTCTCAGGCGTAACGAGCAGTCCGGTCTCAATAATGACTTTCAGGACAACCTTACGCGTTCCGGCTACCCGGTCGATACACGCACGGGATGCCGCGATCTCACGGCCGGCCGTCTCCAGATCTCCGGCGAGGAAAGAATTGAGAGCAAGCACGATGTCAATCTCATCCGCACCGTCGAGCACCGCTTTCTCGATCTCGAGCAACTTGACGTCCAGGAAACTTTGCGAGGTCGGGAAACACCCGGCAACCGTCGTAATATGAACCTCCGGATAATGCCGGTGCTCTTTGAGGACGGCCGCGAAATTGGGATAGACGCAAACCGAAGCGGGCAACGGGAAATCGGGATAATCGACCTTGAAGGCATTAACCTTGTCCATCAGTTTCGCAACGGACGCGGGCGTATCGGTCGTCTTGAGGGTTGTCAGGTCCATAATGGCAAAGCACTCCTTGTAGATTGCCTCGGAGGCGACACTCTCCAGGTTGGCGGCGATAACTTCGAGCCGGCGTGCAATCGAATCTTTGTCCGGAACGTATCCGTACTTGTTAGATAATTCTGTCATATCCTGTTAATTATTATCCTTTTATCTGAATATTGAATCCTTCTTCTATCAGCGGAAGGACGAGCTCCCTCATCTGTTCCGCCGTATATTTCTGCAGTCCCTGCGCCGGCGTTTCCCGGTCGATCGTATAGACCATGACCTCCCGAGGCCGCAGGCTACGGACGATATCCATCCATTCCCCTACCGTATCGGCCGAGTCAAAATCCGGACTCCGGAGAAACATCGTCTGGAGGACAAAATCGCCTTTGAACTTTTCCATGTTCCGAATCACGGCATCGGTGGAATAACGTCCCTGGGGACGGTTGATTTTCTTAGCATCTGCCGTCGTGACGGCATCAAGCTTCAGAATCGGGTTATCGACCTTCCTAAGCGCATCGAAGACCTCTTTCCGGCCAAGCCGGGTTGCATTGGTAAGGACCGATACCTTCACCGACGGATAATACAGATCCCTCAGCCGGATCACATCGCCGACCATCTGCGGGAAATCCGGATTGAGCGTCGGTTCTCCGTCCCCGCTGAAGGTAATAGAATCGATCGGTGTCCCTTCTTCCAGGGATTCGGTCAGCTTAGCCGCAAGCGCTTCACGGAGCTCCGCTGCAACGGGGAGCCGGGTATCGCCGCGACCGTCCTTATTCCATCCGCACTCGCAGTAGATGCAGTCGAAATTACAGATTTTCCCTTTTTCCGGCAGCACATTGATCCCGAGGGACGACCCGAGCCGCCTCGAAAAAATAGGGCCGAAAACCAATTCTTCACGCATCATGGCTTAAACGATTCTATGGGAGCAGCTGGCGGAACTCAACGATCCGGAAGGCCCCAGATGATCAATGAAAACGAGACCGGGACGCTTCCCTCTTTCCAGCGTTCCCAATTCTTTACGGCCGAGAAAATCAGCCCCGTTCCGGCAAGCCCATATCAGGAGTTCTCCCAGGGAAAGGCCCTCGAAATTCTCCTGCAGGCAGAAGATCTCTTTTACGATATCAAGGTCCTCATTGCTTGAGAGCGAGTCGGTTCCTATGCAGAGAGAAAGGCCGTTACGGCGCATCAGCGGTACCGGGGGAAGGGCATTGTGGATATAAATGTTCGAGAGCGGACAAAGCGCGATATAGGGATGCTCCATCACGGCCTTGACCGCATCGATCCCTTCCTGGTCCATGCAGACTTCATGGACGAGAAGGATGTGCTCTTTCAGGGGAGCAGGGGCGGCTTTCAGCAACCGGTCAATGAAATAAAGCAGCGAGGACTTCCCCGTTACCGGCGGGACGCTCATCCCGGCAGCCCTTCGGTTCTCCCACATCCGGCCGCTTCCCGTCTTAAGCATCTCCTCTTCCTCCGGGGTCTCCTCACTGTGGAAAGAAAGGTATCCGCTTTTAAGGCCCGCCGCCGAAGCGGCCGTCAGCAGTTCCGGGCTCATCGTGTAGCATGCGTGCGGGGTCGGAGCCGCATCAAGGCCATACCCCTGCGCCTTTTCCTGCAGGGAAGTGACTCCCTCCATGACGCCGGCGCAGTCCTCCGGCTCAGTTCCGAAGACCTCCAGGAAGGTCCGTGTATACATCGGGTGGGCCGCCTTGACGGCAAAGGAATCGTCACAGTTGCTGATATCCGCCATCGCAGATACGCCCCTTTCCCACATCAGGTCCATCGCCTCTTTCAGGCACCGGACCTTCTCATCACGGGAGCGGGTATCCCGAAGAGCGTTGATCTGGTCGATAAAACCGGCCATCCCCGTCCCCTTCCGGAAAAGCCCCTTCATATAGGAAAGCTCCACATGGCAATGGGCATTAACAAAACCGGGGACGAGCGCCCCTCTCATCAGCTCCTCTCCTTCTCTGCAGGGGCCGGTACCAAGGATCGTCCCGTTATCATCCAATTCCACGAAAGCATTCCTCAAAGGCCTTTCCTCCTCCAAGGTATAAAGATACTCTGCGGCAAATCTTTTCATATCATTTCTTCTTGCGGACCGGCTCGAGGACAATCTCCTCTTCCCGGTCAATCGGATCACCCTCAGCCTCTGGTTCCAGGGTAACCTCCCCACGATGGAGCAACCGCTCCTTGAGCGGCTGACCGATCTTAAGGGAATCCAGTCCCAGCGAATCAGCCTTTACAGAAACCGTATCCTTTTCCCGGATAATCATTTCCGGACCGCGATAAACCGTATCCTTCGAGTAATCGGTCAGATAGATCGCCAGATCCTCATTGACCATGACCCTGGGCCATCCGTGGAAAACGGAGTCACGGGAAAAACGGGCAAGTACTTTCTTCACGGAAGGAGCCGCATGGAAATGCAGGCTCTCCAGATAATCTTCGCGCGCAATCTTTTTATCAAGCAGCCTGATTTCTTTGTCAATCAGTTTGGCAGCTTCCCGCATAATTTTGGAATACTTCTGCGGTTCCCGCATATAGTGGTTCTCGCTTTTAAGATAGTCATCCGTCGTATAGCCGTATCGACGGAAAATCGGATCGTAAACAAGTGCCGTGTCCGTCGTCTTGTCGACTTCCGGGTGGATCCGGAGCCACTGGTCCGTCAAGAGCATCTCCGCCGAAATTTCGGCGAATTTACCCTTTGGGATAACCTTCGTCCGGTGGCAGCCGGAGACGGAAGCCACAAGCAGGAGAACGGTTATGACGATCCGTAATTGTCTCATCCTATCTCAGCGAAGCTCCGAATTCATTTTCAAAGACGGAGAGGATCCGGTTCATGGCATTTTCCACATCCGCATCCGTCAGGGTCTTCTCGATATCCTGCAATACAAAATTCAGGGCATACTGCTTCTTTCCGGCAGGAATCTTGTCTCCACGATAAACATCGAAGAGCGAAACGCTCTTGAGCAGCTTCTTCCCCGCCTTGAAGGCCGCTTTGCGGAGATCGCCGTATGCGACGGATTCATCCAGCAGCAGGGCGAGATCCCGACGGACCTCCGGGAACTTCGGCAGTTCCTTGAAACTGAACTTATCCCGTTTGACGAGCGAGAAAAGGACCTGCCAGTTGATTTCCGCCGCATAGACCGGCTGCTTGATGCCGAAGCGCTTCGCGAGGGCAGGAAGAATGGTTCCGAAGGTAACGAGCACTTTCGGCTCCTTCCCGGGAAGGGACCAGGTCATTCCCTCTGCAAAGATATCGGAGGGCGCTTCGCTGCAGAACAGGGTCGACGGGTCGATCCGGTAGCGGCAGAGGACCAGTTCGACATACCCCTTCAGCTGGAAGAAATCGCTCTTCTGGACAGGAGTCCTCCAGGCTTTCTCCGGCGTACCGGTCAGAAGCAGAGAGAAATTCTGATGTTCTTCGTACCCTTCCAGTTTCGTTCCGTCTTTCTCGGGAAGACGCTGGTAAACAGATCCATACTCGAATATCTTCATCGAAGAGATCTGACGGTTAAGATTATAGGCGATTACCTCCAGTCCGTTCAGTATCAGCGTCTGGCGCATGACGTTCAAGTCCGAACTGAGCGGGTTGACGATATGGACGCAGCGCTCTGCCGGCCAGGTCTGAAGATTCGTATAATACTCTTCTTTCGTCAGGGAATTGTTCATCGTCTCGACAAAGCCATTGGATGCGAGAAGGTTCGAGATATTGTTGCGGATTGCCTCCGGCTCCGGGGACGGGGTGGGATTGACCGACATCCTCAGGCTCTGGGGAAGCTCGATATTATTATACCCGTAGATACGGAGTATTTCTTCGACGACATCGCACTCACGGTAGACGTCAACCATATAGGTCGGGGCCGCGACGAGGGCTCCGCCTTCGCGCTTTTCGACAAACTCATAATTCAGGGCGCAGAGAATCTTTTCGATCGTATCGTGACCGATCTTCTTGCCGATAAACCTTTCGATCCGGTCATAATCGAGATCGATCCGTTTACGGTCCATACGGACGGGATAGCTTTCCTGGATTTTGCCCTCGATATGGCCTCCGGCCAGTTCAAGGATCAGAAGGGCCGCCCGCTTGGCGGCATACATGGCCGCTTCCGGATCCGCTCCCCGCTCAAAGCGGAAGGAGGCATCGGTCGAAAGCTGCTGGCGCTTCGCGGTCTTCCGGACAGAAGCCGGATCGAAATAGGCTCCTTCGATAAAGACATTGACCGTACCGTCGGTAACCCCTGAATCATCACCGCCGAAAACACCGGCGATGCACATCGGGCCTTCGGCGTCCGCGATGACCATATCGGTAGCATCCAGCGTCCGTTCAATCTCATCAAGGGTACGGATCTTCTCACCCTGGACAGCCCGGCGGACAATGACTTTTCCTCCCTTGATCTTATCTGCGTCGAAGGTATGCAGGGGCTGTCCGGTCTCAAAAAGAACGAAGTTAGAGATATCGACAATATTATTGATCGGACGGAGGCCGACTGAAAGCAGTTTCTTCTGCAGCCATTCCGGAGAAGGCCCGGCTTTGACACCGCGGACCGTAATCCCGACATAACGAGGAGCGCCCTCTGTATCAAGAACTTCTACAGGGATTGCTTCTCCTTCTCCCTCACGGAAATCCTCCACGGAAGGAAGCATCAGGCGACAAGGCAGGTCCCGGGACTTGAGATAGGCATACAGATCACGTGCGACGCCGATATGGGAAGCCCCGTCGATCCTGTTCGCCGTCAACTCAATCTCAATGACGGCCTCTTCGGAAAGATGCAGGTACTCCTTGGCAGGAGTCCCGACGACCGCTTCCGGTTCGAGGACCATGATTCCGGCATGGTCCGCACCGATACCAAGTTCATCCTCAGCGCAAATCATACCGAACGACTCGACTCCGCGGATCTTGGATTTCTTGATCTTGAAATCTCCGGGGAGGACCGTTCCGAGACGGGCGAAAAGAACTTTCTGTCCGGCCGCCACGTTCGGAGCGCCGCAGACGACGGTCAGCCGCTCTCCGCTGCCGTCATCAACCTTGGTGATATGGAGGTGATCGGAATCCGGATGATCCCCACACTCCACCACTTTCGCGACGACGACACCGGCGAGACCGCCGGGAATCTCTTCCTGGACCGTCACGGAATCCACTTCCAGTCCGATTGAAGTTATTGCCTCGGCCATCTGGTCCGGGGTCAGGTCACACTCAAGATAATCCTTGAGCCAATTGTAAGAAATCTTCATATCTGTTACTTTTCAATATCTTCTTTTGAGAAAAGGGAACTCACGAATTCCTTCTTGTCGAACACTTTGAGATCATCAACGCCCTCCCCGATACCCAGGAACTTGATCGGGAAGCGGAACTGGTCGACGATGCCGACGACGACACCGCCCTTCGCGCTGCCGTCGAGTTTCGTAACGGCAAGGGCTGTCACATCCGTCGCTTTCGAGAATTCTTTGGCCTGGACGAACGCATTCTGTCCGGTCGAGCCGTCGAGGACGAGCAGGACTTCGTGCGGGCCGTCCGGAACGACTTTCCGGATAACGTTCCGGATCTTCGTCAGTTCGTTCATCAGGTCGATCCGGTTGTGGAGCCGGCCGGCCGTATCGATCAGGACGACATCAGCGCCCTTCGCAACGGCGGAGCGTACGGAATCATAGGCAACGGAAGCAGGATCCGAACCCATCCCCTGCTTGACGATTTCCGCGCCAGCCCTTTCGGCCCAGATGACAAGCTGCTCGACAGCGGCGGCACGGAAGGTATCGGCAGCTCCGATAACGACTTTCTTCCCCTGCGAGGCGAGCATCGCCGCAATCTTTCCGATCGTCGTCGTCTTTCCGACGCCGTTTACCCCGACGACCAGCATGACATAGGGCTTCTTCGAAAAGTCGAAGGCCTGGACAGGAGCTTCTTCCCCGCTGACATTGAGGAGCTTACCGATCTCATCCCGAAGGATATCGACCAGCTCATCCATCCCCATGTACTTATCCCGTTCGACCCGGTCTTCCAGGTTGTCAATCAGCTTGAGGGTCGTTTCCACACCCATATCCGACGAAAGGAGCGCCTCCTCAATCGCATCAAGGACATCGTCATCGACCTTTGACTTGCCGACGATCGCTCTCGAAAGCTTCTGGAAGAAGTTCTGGTTGGTCTTCTTAAACCCTTTATCGAAAATTCCCATAAGAAATCCCTTTAACTTGCAAATATAAGGAATTTCTCACGGGAATACAACACCGTGGCTCTGAGCAGAAAGGGCATTAAAAAGCCCGGCTGCTCTTGCTCACTTCCGAAATTCACCGGCGAACGGGTCGTTACATCATTAATAAACCTTTATTTTAATATCAACTCCCCTTCTAGATCAAGCTTCTCCTTCTTAATCCTGAAATGATATTCGAATACGTTTATAACAACTGGAACATCGGTGGATTAATTGGGAGAGGCCGATTCCAACTTCTCTAAAGTAAGGTCGAACGTGAACTCTATTTCAGGAATGTAACTTGAACCACTCTGACGATCCGCCTCCCATTGATTTAAGTCAAAGAACTGAACACCATCCTTGTTCCGATCAGAGGAATACCAAGTTTTCAGAAGGGTCTTTGTTCCGTCTTCTTCGACACGATATATTGAGATGTATGCATCTTGATCATTCTGAATCATATCATATAAGGACTTTGTCGGGGTTTCTTAAGGATCCTTCACTTTTAACATTAACGTGATCACTATGTTCAGACATATATGGGACAAGATTGGATTCAAAAGCAAGGTTCTCTAATTCCGTCCTATTACAAAGGAACATTAAGACATAGGTCTTTTTGTCAGAATCCGAGAATCTGATACATGAGGCAAAACAGATTATTGCTATAAGCGGAAATAGTATTCTTTTCATGCTTGAATTGGTTCTAAAAGGTACTATGCATACAAATGTAAAGGATATGAAGAAAAACTGCAAGTCCTTCACCATAATAATTTAGCAGGCCCCCGAACAATGTCTGATCCGATGGCTTCTTCTACGTTATAGAGTTAGTTGTTCAACTTTGTTCGCGATAATCTCGACGACAGATCTCTCTATCCAAGATTATAATCCCAAATCAGTTTTAGTTAGGTTGAACTTGAAATATATTTCAGGAATGTAACTTAGACCATTGTGCAGACGATCTGCCTTCCACTGATTTAAATCAAAGAACTGAACACCATCTTTATTTCGATCAGAGGAATACCAAGTTTTCAGAAGGGTCTTTGTTCCGTCTTCTTCGACACGATATATTGAGATGTATGCATCTTGATCATTCTGAATCATATCAATTTTTTTATAATATTTGTACGGAACGGCACGCACTTTATTGAGCGCTATTATGACGGTCTTTTTCGATGTGAACTGTCCATCGTTCCTAACGACAGTAAGACCGTCAAGTTCCTGCAAAAAAGGAACAATATTAGATTCAAAGGCAAGATTATTAAATCCCGAATCATTCCAAAAGCGCATCACTACCCTTGTTTTACTATCGGAATCATCGTGGCTCATACACGATGATAAACAGATTATCGTGATAAGCGCGAATACTATTCTTTTCATTTCTGACTCAGTTCTTTTCTTGACTATGAATAATCAAGAGTCAAAAGGCCCAACGTATTCCGGCCGATACGTCTCCCAGTGATACTTTAGACCAGCCGCTCTCTTTCTGGAAGGAACTCCCAGCCATTCCGGCGCTGACAATCAGTCCCAGATGATTGGTCAAAGCAAGGTCCAGACCGGGACGCACCCCTAGTCGAACCGTTTTGGATTTAGGGATGTATTTCCCCCCTCCGTCAAGAAACAGACCGAGACGCCCCCACTCTATCGCTCTCCAGCGTAGAAACGCCCCAATCTCCCACACATTAGCTGAACGGAAATAATCCCCTGAACGGTAAAAGATTTCAGCTCCGACACCCAGCCTCTCACCCATAGGGCATACTCCCTGAAGACTTATAGACTGGGTTCCTACAACCGTCGTATCAGCGATGGAACGAAGATCGGAAAGATTGTAAAGCAGCCCAGCCTCCCAACCGGTACGGTTTTGTGCTGCAGTAGGAAGGGCTAATGCAAAACAGATAGAAAGAATAGTTAACGCTACTCGCAAATTCAGTGTTCTCATAAGACAAATCGTTTATTGGACATATCAAGTTGCTTTTTCAAAACTTAACATTATAAGATATCGATGGAAAGATAGGAAAGACACAAATGCCTTTGAGGACATGTCGATTCTGGCTATCAAACGAATCATAAACATAAGAAATGTTCATGTGATTATACACATTATGTACAGATAAGTTCAGCATGTGCGAGATCTTTCCCGTTTGAAATTGATAATTCGCACTCACATCAAGCCTGTGAATGGAAGGAAGAATATAATTATTCAGGCTTGTCGGAGCCAGGAACCGGTGCATTCCGGTGGCTTGTAAAGTTGTCTGGCCGGGCTCTATCCCGGGGAGAAGATATTGGTTCATGTACTGCTCACGGTAAAATAGGGAACTCGGATATGGAACGTGGTAATAATGATATAATTCTCCAGTCCTAAGAAAGTATGTTTCATCTATTCTTGTTCCAAAAAAGGCCCTGTCCGCAAGTGTGCCACGATGGCCGGTATGGTAAGTAAAAGAAGCCGACAATGTAAGATGCCGCCCTATTTTCTGACTCATTGTCATATTAAGGTTGTTTCTAACGTCAGAAGAAGCAAAAAACTCCTCTCCGTTGTTCAGTTCATCTCCCTGCCTGTCGAATAGCCGAAGGGACTTTGACCATGTGTAACTAATCCATCCGGTTGTTTTTCCTTTCGTTTTCTGAATCATAAACTCAGTGCCGTACGCTCTGCCTGTTCCTTGCACCACTGACTGATCCCAATCTGTCAAGAGTACGGACGCACCCTCGCGATATTCCAGCAGGTTGCTCATCTTCTTGTAATATGCCTCTAATGAAAGATCCCACCCCCGTCGAAAATTTTTATATATCCCTACGGAGAATAGATCCGCAGTCATCGGAGAGATACTCTCCGTGATTAACATCCATTTATCTGAAATAGACACAAGGTTATTATCAGTGAGAAGATGCACCGGTTGTGACATTCGGGCCCACGAAGCCTTCAAAGAAGTAGAATCAACGAGGAATACACTCACGGCAAACCGGGGCTCTGGGACAAAGTACTTTTTATCTTTCACAAGATATGTCGTCGCACGGAAACCGAGATTAGCTGATAATCTACGAGAAATCGACCACTCGTCCCCTGCATATATAGAAATAGTTCCATAGTGCCGCGGCCCTGCTATCGTGCTATCAATTAGTTCCTGATCGATTTCGCCTTCATTCTTCTGAGGAAGAATTGACCACCCCTCAACTGTCTCCCGATATAGGTGTTCATATGATAAGAGCTTTGAATCTGAGACGAATACCCCTGCCGTTAATGAGTGGTTTTCTCCATACTTTGCATAATATCCGGCCCGTATGGAGATATCATGGATCTTTGAATTGTTATTGATATAAAGACTATCTAGATCGAAGGTAAACAAATCTTGTTCAGTATTTCGATCTCTGACCGCCCACGAAGCATTTGACTCAGACTGAACAACCCTTTTGCTCAAATTGTATTGAACGTAATTCAGCGAAGCGCTCAACCTGCACTCTTGTCTGAAAAAATGATCATATTTCATCTGCAGAGCAGTGTTCCCCCAATTTCTCCATTCTCCGGACGCTGAATTGGTTTTTAATCGAAATCTAGCACCGGGATACCTATTTTCAAGGAGAATCGTACGATCATAATTATATGGTTCTGGAACAAGATCATAATGATCTGAACTTTTATAGAGAGAAAGACGCAGGATATCTGATTGAGAAAAATGATGCACAAACTTAGCATTCACATCGTAATAATCCAGACTCATATAATTCTGAACCATGTTCTCCTCATCCCCTCTTTTCATCATTTCTTTCCCGAGAATCTTATCGTAATACGAAATGCGACCACCTATCAAGAATGATGTCTTACCTTTAATGACAGGGCCCTCAAAAGTGAACCTTGAAGACAAAAGCCCGGCCGTAAATGACCCATGATATTGGAACAAGTCTCCGTCTCGCACCTTGAGATCGACAATACTGGACAGACGCCCACCATATTCCGAAGGGAAAAAACTTCGATAGAAGCGGACATTCTCCACAATATCCGGATTGACGGATGAAACAAAACCGCCAAGATGTTCCGAGTTAAAGAGTGTCATTCCATCGAGCATGATGAGGTTTTGGTCATATTCGCCCCCTCTCACCACCATTCCGGAACGGCCTTCCTGAACGGACTGGACCCCGGGGAAACGTTGGAGATGCTTCATCAAATCGTTTTCTCCCATCAAAGAAGGCATGACCCTAGCCTGCTCAGAGGTGAGATCAAGCTCACCTAGAATCGGGCGATCAATCTTCGGCCTCCGGACACCTATAACGACAGAGGAATCTATCTCCCGATTCGTCTCCTGCCCCAAAGAAACAAACGGAAGGGTGAAAAGGAATAGGAGAGGAATGGCTCTTTTCCAATTAGTCCATATGAGGTTCTTCATCATACTGATAATAGAATTCGAAATAGGGACAATCCTCCAACGTCACGTCCCCGGTATACTGGATCTCTTCCATTTTGAAAGTAATACGTTCTGTGGAGATGCCGGAAACGATCCCATCTCCGCCTTCCACATTTGTAGGTATAGAAACAGGAGCGGCGAACCGGTCCCTCTCTGTGATCCGGTAGAGCATGTAACTGCGAATAAACAAGAACAAATCTTTTGTTATGCGCTGTATCTCTATCCCGATCTCCGTATCTTCAACCTGTGGTCTGAAATACGTATCAGCTGTCGCTATGATATCAACGAAAAACTCTCCTTCCGAGCCGTTTAACATAGAGCCCCTGAATGCTGGGCAAAAATTGGGCTGGACCCGGAACCAGTTCGAAGTCAAGCGTTTGTCATAAAATACGTCACTGGGAGAGTAATAGATATCATCATAATAGATATAGTCGCCGCCTCTTGCCGTTACGTCGCAGTGAACTCTATAGAACCCGTTGTCATCCCATTCGGGAATGCGGCAATGAATCCTAACCAATGTATCACAGGCTCCGGAATACCATCCGGGAACCTCATCGAAAGCGATGACCCCCTTCTTTTCTATCTTGGTTATTTCCACATGGGGCCGCTGAGGGATTTCTGTGAAAGAAAAGACTGTCCGATCCCCTTCCTGCGCCGTTATTTCAAGATAGTCACCAGGAGAAGGTATATAATCACTTCTGAAGCAATAGCCGCCCTCATCGTATTGCATCCGGTATTCCGCTTTTCCATTGACTTTCAATCTCACATCTGCTTCCCGTATAATTGAGCCATAAAAAACAGGATCGATGTCATCGGTCCAATTCCCGCGATTGTTTAGGTAGTATGACCATTCATTCATCGGAAGTTTATAAGGTTTCCTGCCCGGGCTGTCAGAATGCCAGATCATTGGTCGATCATCTGTTCCCAGAGTATCGACCGTGTCCATAAAGAAAAAAGACTCTGTCACATATGCGGTGAAAGGGACGTCTTCCACCGCATACGCATTCAAAGAGATATTCGAAAGCCCAGACGTATCCTCATAAGAGATATCGACCTCGCAAGCTGTTACGAATATCAGCGAAAAGATAATCGGGACTAATTCTTCCTTCATTATTAATCTTGACTAAAGCTAATCCCTTTCTGGAAAATTATAATTACAGAGAATCATTATATCATCTACATAATTATAAGAGTCAAAGACATCCCAGTAGGCTGAAGCTTGAGGTTCATAATATTTAGTAGTCTTTCCTAGTCCGTTCCATCCCAAGTTCATAAGAAGATAATCAGATACAGAACGCCCAGTATTAACAACATCTGTCATCCCGTCATAAATCCCTAATTCTTCAGCTTCCTCCTCCGAAAGATACAAATCTCCTGATTCGTAATCAAAATCCGGATCACTAGGGTCAACAGTCTCCCAAATATATTCAAGATAGTAGTTAACTATTGTTTTGCCGTATCCATCTACAAGCCACGCATGCCCAGTTTCTTCAATAGGATCGTAGGCACGGATATATATGGGGAATCCATCCATTAATTCTGATACAACTACTTGGAAATCATAACTCATCAATGTACTCGAAATACCGATACTGGAGAGGTATGAACGAGCATGAATAATATTGGAAGATCCCCATCTTACATTATAAATCATATGTACCCCTTCTCCGACGACTAACATAACGTCTTGGACCCTTTGTGTCCCGGAATTCTCTACTGTCGAATACAATGAGACGCCGCCCCAATAAGGTGGGTTCATCACATACTGGTCTTTCGTCAATGATGGAGAAAAAGAAGGGCCACTATATGTTCCATCCATTGAAACATCCATATATATCCCCATAGACAAATTCTTCTGAGTAAAAAGATAATACAACAGTTGAGACACGGCCACAGCCACACATCCTGTCGGTGGTTGATTATATCCAGAATAGTAAATGGGAGAAATTGGGAACTTTGTATTATATGGATATCTTTGTCCCCAAGAAGTCTGAGTCAGGTTACTGACTATTAACGAATCCGAAGTCTCCAGATAGCCGCCGTTATCCATTCTATGATAGAGGACTTCAGACATGATGCTCCGAGTCTTTTCAATCTTGTTTTCCTTTCTAAGATTATCAGTCAGACTATTTCAAATACTTAGATATTGTTTATCCTTATCAGCAGATGGATAAGTTCTCAGCAACTTTATGAATTGTTTATCTCTCTCATAGAGAACCCTTTCTCCATCAGCGAAATCATCATATGTACGCTTACCAAGAGGCTCGGTAATTAACTCGGGCGCTATGCGCTTATCTCCAGAAATCAATTTCCAACCATCATCATAGTATGCAAAATACATAAGGGTATCCTGATTCTCTACAACAGGACAGACATTTTCTAATACCTTTTTAGGTTCTGACATTTTAGCATATGAAACGGCTTCTGAAAGACTGACTTTGAAATCCTCAATTGATGCTCTTGTGATGAGATCTGCCTCTTTTGTATTAAGTGTAACACATGGCGAGTTATCTACTGCTTTTGTACAACTCATTATTACAAAAATAGCAATAATAATGATAGATTTGACGAGTTTTATCTTATTTTTCATAAAATAGTATGATTTATTAACTAATCCATTGATTCTGCGATTTCAGAGTAACCATGATAGACGGCTCCGTTTTCAAGAGTGAATGTAACAGTCCAGTAACCGGTAGTAAAGTTGAAAGGAATCATGACAGTGCCGACACCATCGACTTCTTCGTCAAGTGTCGTACCATCTTCGGTATTGACCATTTCAACCGAAACGGTTCCGCAGTTGTAAGCAAAAGACAAAACGGCTGCATTCAGACCGTTGTCGATTACTCCAGAGATAGGAATCCGCACAGGCATGCGAGGACCCTCACTTTCTTCGCTTTCGTTTTCATACTCGATTTCGATTACAACTTCATCATCTCGTGAAGATGATAGTTCCGCAAACGGCCTTGCCGCTGCCGCACATGTCACGACCATAAGTAGGACGGACATCACGAAAATCTTTTTCTTTGACATAAGTATAATAATTATGTTTGGCAAAGGTAAAGGCACTACGAAAGAATCACAATCAAGAATTGTGACATATTAAAATGTAAATAGCTGATAATCAGATAACGAAAACTATTTCTTTGTGACAAGAGCCAACAAAGCAGTCGCTGCAGGAATCCCCAGGTTCTCTAATTTAGCGAATAACCTACTCTTCCTTTTACGGACCAGATCATAATCAAGCCCGGATAAGAAAGCAACATGATGATTATCAAAACCAGATAGAAATAAAACCAGCAGAAGGTAATCTGTTTCATCGAGTCGTTTCCCTTTCTCCGACAAGTTCGCTGCCTCCCGGCGTAACTGCGATATCAGATGATTATTGCATGCATCCGTTTCTTCTTCCAACATGACAAGCATCTCTCGATCTTTTCGCAATTCGTGAAGCTGAGCCCTGAATCTCTCGAGAATCTCTCCCTCCGTAGCGAACTCTCCTTTACGCCGTTCTTTCTTGAAATTATTCGTTTCCCAAAATAAATAACTGTTCGAAAGGTTTTTCAAGTTTCTCAGTTTATCCCTGTACTGATTGACAACAAGCGTTTGTAATCGATTTCTTGATTTCTCGGCGAAAGATAGATTATCACTCAATTCAGCCGCTCTTCCCAATGCATTCTGTAGAGCACGACGGTTGCGACGATACAGAGACAACAATAAACCGATAACACATGTAGATGACAAAACAATCAACATCATTATTAGTCGCTGATTGTCATATTGAATCTTTTCTTGCTTTAGTCTTTGCTCTTGATAGGATGTCAGGGAATAAGCGACAGAATTATTTAATATCTCATGGAGAAGAGAATCCTCATACTGCACGGCGCTATTTAAACATTCCAAAGATCTTTTTGGGTCATTTAATTTCTCTGCTATTCGAGATTCCACAGCGGCTACTTTGGCCTTCTGAGATTCTTCCATCGATAATGAATGGGCTCTTTGTAAATAATAACGGACAGAATCTCTTTCGTATTTCAATGAATAGCCGTATGCAATATTTGCATAATCATGAGCAGTCAACAAACGGGGAATCCCGGATAATGTATTATAAGAATCGAGAATAGTATCAGATCGATAATCTTCAGACAATACCGATCTTCGCGCCATTAGCAACAATACTTTCGTTCGAAGATTGCTCGGGAAAGAAGTATCAGACAATGCTTTCTCCATCAAGGAATCTGCCTCATTCAATCGCCTGTCACCAATATAGTAAACAATTCGGGAATACTCGATATAGGGGATATAACGATTCTCTTTTGTGTTCGTAAAGAAATCAATCGCCTTATCAGCATATTCAATCGCATGGGCATTATCATAGTTATTATGATAGACTCCAGCTAAATGTTTATAGATGAGGCCCAAATAGTGTATATCTTTAATTATTTCAGCTGATTCTTTTGCCTCCGTCAGCGAAATGATGGCAGAGGTCCACTGCTCCGCATTGATCTGCACTCGTCCCAATGAATACCACGCAAGCATACGATGCCTGTCTGATCCTTTTGTATCATAATAGTTTACAGCGATCCTGGCGATAGAATCGCTGGTAAAATCGTGGTACGTCTTATCTGCAGCCACGCTATACAAAAGCGCATAATATGCCTGCAAATGCTTTGTCTTAAGGTCCGCGTTATTGATTTCATTCACTTTTGACCATGCACTGTCCGGATAGTTGTGAACTAAACCCTCAATCGTATTGAGAGTCCTTCGCGTTTCTAGCACCGTGCATGAAGATAATACAAGGAGTAATAGCCAAATAAGAATATAAGAAGTTCTTTTCATAGAGAAATGCTCTTTCAAAACAATAGTAAATATAGGCATTTTTTATAAAATAGTATCGTATGTTTAAAAGAACAATCGTCCTTTCAAGGGCAAGGATACTCAATTCGCGAAACTTTCCTGTGATCTTCCTCCTAATGTCCCTCTCGCCCCGGGAAACGGCCAAATTCGGGGGCCAAACCGGCTGGATACCCTCCTCGCCCCGGAAAATGGCCGAATTCGGGGGCTACACCGGTGGGATACCCTCCTCGCCCCGGGAAATGGCCGAATTCGGGGGCCAAACCGGCTGGATACCCTACTCGCCCCGGGAAACGGCCGATTTCGGGAGCTAAACCAGTGGGATGGCCCTCTCGACCCAGGAAACAGCCGAATTCGGGGGGGCCAAACCGGTGGGATACCCTCCTCGCCCCGGGAAACGGCCGAATTTGGGGGCGGGGCGACCCGGGGCGAGGCGGTCAGGGGCAAGATTCTTCAGGGCTGAGGCCCTTCAGAATGACAGAGGGCATTAGGATGATAGAAGAGACACTATCAACGTTTGAGATTGGCGGATAAAGGAAATAAGGTATCCGCCACTTGAGGGGATATTTTCAGGGTTCGTGTCAACTGGGCATTTGAAATGAAGTAACGGTTTTTCAGTTTGACCGCAAGCTGGACACGTTGCTCTTCATTCAAGTCAGCGGGACGTTCCTTATAGTAATCTGACCGGCAAATACGACAAACGAGCACCCATAATTCTTCATCACAAAGAATCGGTTTTTCTCCCAAACGCAAAGCTGCCTCGACCTGCGATTCAATATTCTTGAATAAAGAAAACAAAAATTTCCTCGCATTCGGGAAAAGCGATTCCACCAGTTGGTAATTCACGAAACTGCCCGGAAAAATATAGTCATCCAAAACTGTCAACCCTTCACGGACGGAACTATCCATAGAGGCGATCAAAGCTCGCCTACCGTGAACTGTCAGGTCAGAGACTGGACGCACAGGAATGAACCTCAACAATGGATTATAATAAAGAAAACCGGTACTCCATGGATCTGACAGCGGGTTCACATCTGTTCGTACGACAAAAGCATTTCGCAGAACATAAGACACTTCATCCCTGAACTGCTTCAACGTTGTTATCGGAGTCAATGCAAAATCGGGTCTCGTCAATACACCAGGCCGGCCGTGGCGCGATAAGTATCTCTTTAGGCGGTCGAAAAGGGAAAGACAAAACGCAACGCAGCGATTTTCCGATCCACGAAGGATTCCGTGGAGATGGTTACTCATGATCTGGTAGGCAAGGATCTCGATGTCTGAAGACAGGATTCCCATGAAGTTGATCGCCTGTTTTCTTTCCCGATCCGTCTCAAAGAGAAGTCCTTCAAGTGGGGCCGTATGCAAATGATAAAAGGGGGCGTTCTCTGCAAACAAGCGTTGCTGCTGCATCTCGATTTGCTTTTCGCTTAAGGGTTGTTTTTCATAGTCGCTCATGGTACAAACTTACACATGAAACGCCCTTTCTCCAACAACTCACGCAGGTTTTTTCTGTTTTCCTATGTCTTTTTCCATTTTTCACTGTCTCCTCCTTCCGCATCAACCCCGGGAAATGGTCGAATTCGGGGGCCAAACCGGTGGGATACCCTCTTCGCCCCGGGAAATGGCGGAATTCGTGGGCTGCACCGGTGAAATACCCTCCTCGCCCCAGGAAATGGCCGAATTCAGGGGCCAAACCGGTGAAATATCCTCCTCGCCCCAGGAAATGGCGGCATTCGGGGGCGAGGCGGTAGGGTGCGGGCCGGTAGGTGCAGGGCAACCAGGTGCAGGGCAACCAGGTGCAGGGCAACCAGGGGCAGGGCAACCAGGAACGGGGCGGCCAGAGGCGAGATCCCTCAGGGCTGACGCCCCTTCAGGATGACAAAAAACCGGGCCTGGAGGAATCCCAGGTCCGGTCTTTCAGTGACGGTAGAGAGAACTTACTTCTTGTCGAAGAACTCTTTCTCTTTGCCTTCCTCAACAAGCTGCTCTACGAAAACGTAAGCGCCGGTTTTCGGAGACTTGTCCATGCGGATGACCTTGACCATGTGCTTGGCACCGGCCTTTGCATCAAACGTTGCGACTGCTTTTTTTGCCATATCTTAAATCTCCTATACTTTACTTGATCTCACGATGGAGGGTAACTTTCTTGAGGTAAGGATTATACTTCATGCGCTCAAGACGCTCCGGCGTGTTCTTTTTGTTCTTGGTGGTAATGTACCGGGACATACCGGGAACACCGCTAGCTTTCTGCTCGGTGCACTCAAGGATGACCTGCACCCTGTTGCCTTTCGCTTTCTTTGCCATAATTCGTTCAATTAAACAAGGTTAACATATCCTTTCTTCTGTGCATCCTTCAGGACGGCGTCGAGGCCGTTCTTCTCGATGATCCTCATGCCCTTGCAGGACACTCTGAGGGTGATGTACCGCTGCTCGGTCTCAGACCAGAAACGCTTGGTCTTGAGGTTGAGATCGAAGGTACGTTTGGTGCGGAGCTTGGAGTGGGCGACATTGTTGCCGACCATCCGCTTTCTTCCGGTAACTTGACAAACCTTTGACATAATTTTATCTTTTTTAATTTATTAAACAAACTTGAAGAAACGGTTCCACCGAATATTGTTCGGGAATTTCCGGTTCTTGTCCGTAGAGAGCCAAATCACGACCGGCCGTCCGACGATATGGTCTTCCGGAACGAAGCCCCAATACCGGGAATCGAGCGAGTTGTGCCTGTTGTCTCCCATCATAAAATAATAATCCTGCTTGAAAGTATAGCTTTCCGCCTTCTCTCCGTTGATAAAGATACCGTCGGAGGAAACCTTGAGGTCGTTGTGCTCATAATCCCGGATGATCCGCTCATAGAACGGCAGGGTATCCGGATTGAGTTCGACTGTGGCTCCTTTCTCGGGGATCCAGAGCGGACCGAAATAATCCCTCGTCCAGCAAGTCTTCTCCGTAAAGGGGAAGATCAGCAGATACGAATCCATCTGCGACGGATAGGTATCGAGGGCGGGTTCGACGCTGACTACGTTCGAAAGTCCTTTGATCTGCTCCAAGGCCTTGGCGGTCAGCGGCATGGCCGGATAACCGGGCAGGCGGGAATCATAGGAAAAGTCGCCGGGATTGAGGCGGAGCTTCTCAAGGATCTTGGCGTTGATCTTATGGCCGTCCGTGATGACCCGATAGGTCAGCTGGACGCCCGGATAGACTTCCTGCTGCTCCCCGTTGATCCAGACGAGTCCGTCTCGCACGGACAGGGTATCTCCCGGAAGAGCGACACAGCGTTTGACATAATGGTCTTTCTTGTCGGTAGGACGGACGATGACCGGGCCGAGCCAGGAAATCGTATAGTCCCTGCCGGAGGTTCTTTCCCAAGCATAATAGTCGTCGGCCGGAGCTTTCCGGAGGACGGTATCGCCATTGGGGAACCCGAAAACCACATAGTCTCCCCTCTTGACATTCCTGAGGCCTTTCAGACGACGGTAATCATTGTGGATCAGAGTCGAATAAGACTCACGGCCCATAAAGACATTGTGCGTGAAAGGAATCGTCAGGGGCGTTTCGGGGACGCGCGGTCCATAAGTCAGTTTGCTGACGAAGAGATGGTCTCCCGTATAGAGGGAACTCTCCATCGAAGAGGAAGGTATCTTGAAAGCCTGGAAGAAGAAAATATTGATGAACGTCACGACAACGACAGCGAAGATAATTGCATCGAGCCAGTCAAGCCAGACATTATGCTTCTCCCCTTCCTTATACTCTTTTTTCCAGAAGAGCCACTTTACCTTCTTGGTAATCAGGAGGTCGAAGATAATAATGAGGCCGAGGAGCCACCAATAGTTTCCGAGCCAGATCACCCACGCCACATAGAGCAGGGACCAGAATCCCAGCTTTACCCAGCGGTTACGGATGATTTCTTTCAAGCTCATGGCTGCAGGACTACTTTACAGAGTTGATGATAGCCTCGAATGCCTGAGGATTATTCATGGCGAGGTCTGCCAGTACCTTGCGGTTCAGGCCGATATTCTGCTTCGCGATGCGGCCAATGAACTGGGAATAGGTAAGTCCGTACTGACGTGCGGCAGCGTTGATACGCTGGATCCAGAGGGAACGGAATTCTCTCTTCTTGGCTTTTCTGTCACGGTATGCATAAGTGAGACCTTTTTCATAGGTGTTCTTCGCAACCGTCCAGACATTTCTCCTGGAAAGGAAGTTACCGCGGGTTCTCTTGAGAATCTTCTTGCGGCGTGCCCTTGAGGCAACTGAATTGACTGATCTTGGCATAATTTTTACTTTTTTGGAGGCAGTGGCTTCCCTGAGAAGCTCTTTCGACTGCGTTCCAGTTAAACATGAATTTTACAGGACCAACATCTCCTTTACTCTCTTGATGTCGACATCTTCGATGATGGCGAAATGATCAAGATTTCTTTTCTGCTTCTTGGTCTTCTTGGTGAGGATGTGGCTGTGATAAGCGTGCTTCCTCTTGATCTTTCCCGTTCCGGTAAGCGTGAAGCGCTTTTTGGCACCGGAGTTGGTTTTAAGCTTTGCCATTTGTTAAACAATTAATAATTATACATTTCCGTCATGCGACGGATTATTTCTTCTTGGCGGGTGCGAGCATCATGTGCATCCTCTTTCCCTCGAGGACGGGCATGCTCTCGGCCCTTCCGTACTCTTCCAGTTCGACGGCGAAGCGAAGGAGCTGTTTCTTGCCCTGCTCTGCAAACTGGATCGACCGGCCGCGGAAGAAAATCGAGGCCTTTACCTTGGATCCCTCCTGCAGGAATTCCTGGGCATGCTTGAGTTTGAACTGGAAGTCATGCTCGTCGGTATTGGGACCGAACCGGATCTCCTTGATGACGACCTTGGCGGCATTGGCCTTCATTTCCTTGGCCTTCTTGCGCTGCTGGTAGAGATACTTCTGATAATCGAGTATCTTACATACAGGAGGATCGGCCTTCGCACTTATCTCAACAAGATCCAATTCGAGTTCTTCGGCCATGGACATGGCTTTCGAGATCGGATAGACGCCCGGTTCGGGGATGTTCTCTCCGACAAGGCGTACCTGGGGAGCAGTGATTTCCTCATTGATCCTCGGTTCATTTTCGTCCTTCTTCGGGCCATTCTGGCGCTGGGAAGGCTTCGGTCTTGCGCCCGCGGGTCTCGGGGCAGGTTTGAATGGTGCTGCGATAGGTCTTTCCTCCTATAAAAAATTAAACATAATATTACTGGGCCAGTTCCTCGGCGACTGCATCGCGGATATACTGCACCAATCCCTCGACAGTCATCGTTCCCTGATCCACAGCTTCTCTCCGGACGGAAACAGTCCCGTCGGCAGTTTCCTTTTCGCCGACAATGACCAGAATCGGAACCCTCTTGAGCGAAGTTTCGCGGATTCGCTTTCCGAGCGTTTCGTTTCTGTCGTCCATTGAGGCGCGAATATCGGAATTATTCAGCAGATTAACAACTTTTTTTGCATAATCTGTGTATTTTTCGCTGACAGGCAGGACTTTAACCTGGTCCGGATGCAGCCAGAGCGGCAAGTGACCGGCCGTATGCTCGAGCAGAACGGCGACGAAACGCTCCAGAGATCCGAACGGGGCGCGGTGGATCATGACAGGGCGGTGCTTCTCACCGTCGGCACCGATATATTCGAGCTGGAAACGCTCCGGAAGGTTATAGTCAACCTGGATCGTACCGAGCTGCCAGCTGCGGCCGATGGCGTCCTTGACCATGAAATCGAGTTTCGGTCCATAGAACGCAGCCTCACCGGTTTCGATGACATACGGAAGTCCCTTGTGCTTAGCCGCTTCGATAATGCCGGCCTCAGCTTTCTCCCAGTTCTCGTCGGATCCGATGTACTTGGACGGGTTTTTCGGGTCGCGCAGGGAAACCTGGGCGGTATAGTTGTCGAAATGGAGCGTCTTGAAGACGTAGAGGATCAGGTCGATTACCTTCTCGAATTCTTCCTGGATCTGGTCAGGACGGCAGAACAGATGGGCATCATCCTGGGTAAAACCGCGGACACGGGTCAGTCCGTGCAGTTCGCCGCTCTGCTCATAGCGGTAGACCGTACCGAACTCGGCATAGCGGAGCGGAAGCTCCTTGTAGGAGTGGGGCGCACTGCGGTAGATCTCGCAGTGGTGCGGACAGTTCATCGGCTTGAGCATGAACTCCTCTCCTTCCTGCGGGGTATGGATCGGCTGGAACGAATCTTTTCCGTACTTGGCATAATGGCCGGAGGTGACGTAGAGTTCCTTACCGCCGATATGCGGGGTTACGACCGGAAGATAACCGTACTCGGCCTGTTTCTTCCGGAGGAAATTCTCGAGAGTATTGCGGAGGGCGGCGCCGCGGGGCAGCCACAGGGGCAAGCCCGGACCGACGCGCTGGGAGAAGGTAAACAGTTCCATCTCCTTGCCGATTTTGCGGTGATCCCGCTTCTTAGCCTCCTCGAGGACCTGCAGGTACTCGTCCAGCATGGACTTCTTCGGGAAGGTGATTCCGTAGATTCGGGTCAGCTGGCCGCGGGTCTCATCCCCTCTCCAGTAAGCCCCGGCGAGGGACATGATCTTAACGGCCTTGATAACCTCGGTATTGCGCAGATGCGGTCCACGGCAGAGGTCCGTGAAAGCACCGTTGGTATAGTATGTGATCGTTCCGTCTTCAAGCTCGGAAATCAGTTCCTGCTTATACTGGTCGCCCTTGGCCGTAAAATAAGCCATGGCATCGGCCTTGGAGACTTCCTTGCGGACAAAATCCTGCTTCTCGCGGGCCAGTTCAAGCATCTTCTTCTCAATCTTGGAGAAATCGGCATCGGAAAGGGTTGCGCCGCCAAGGTCCACGTCATAGTAGAAACCGTTCTCGACGGAAGGGCCGATTCCGAACTTCACACCGGGATAGAGAGCCTCGAGGGCCTCTGCCATCAGGTGTGACGAAGAATGCCAGAAGACTTTCTTTCCCTCCTCGTCTTCCCACTTGAGGAGCTTCAGTTCCACGTCCTCATTGATCGGACGCAGCAGATCGATGGTAGTTCCCTTCGTGCCTTCGGGCTCGCCCGGCCTCTTCACTGATACTGCCAGTACTTCGGCTGCAAGCCGCGGGCTGATCGACATGGCGATGTCATAGCCGGTCACTCCCTGCTCATAAGATCTGACGCTGCCGTCAGGGAACTTGATGTTGATCATCATAATGATTTGATTTAAAATGAACTAATAAGCTTATTACATACCAAGTCCTTAACTACATTAGTTGTAATCATGCAAAGATAAGGATTTTTTCCGTATATTTGTCCACACAGACTGTCAAGGAATGGACGAAAGAGAAAAAAACGGCCGGATCTGGAACCTGGCCTCGAAAAACGGCATCCTCCTCGGGATGTTCTCCACGGTATGCCTTGCGCTCAAGCAACTTTCCGCCTTGAGCAGTTCGCCGGCTCTCGTCTCCGGAGCGGGGATCGTTCTGTGGACCCTGGAGTTCGTCGGATGCATCTGGCTGCTCCGACGGTTCATGAAACGCTATGTCGAAGAAAACCCGGACGCGACGAATCTCGATACCTATGCCCTCGGGAAACGGACCTGCCTCTTTTCTTCACTGATTCTCGCAGCGGCCCTGGTCTTCCTGGTCCTGTATGTTCCTGACAATCTGTTTGAGAAATCTTTCCAGGAGCTTTCACAGAATTACTCCTCCATGCTCGATCCCGCCATCCTCTCGGAAATGGACCTTTCCGACAGCCCGGGTCTCGTCTTTTTCTCGCAGTTCCTCTACTGCTGGATCTACGGCATCCTCGTCTCCTCGTTCCTTTCGCGGAGTATCCCTCAGGACCCCCGGATCCAGGAAATGCTGGATCAGCTTAATAAACGCGACGACATTGACAACCAATAAGATATGGAATACGCAAAAGACATCAGCATCCTCATTCCCCTCTACAATGAGGTAGAATCCCTCCCCGAACTGACCGCCTGGATCCGGCGCGTCCTCGAAAAGGAAGGCCTTTCCTATGAATTGCTGATGATCGATGACGGCAGCACCGATGGTTCCTGGGCAAAAATCAAGGAACTTTCCGCAGAGAACCCGGATATCCATGGGATCTCCTTCCGGCGGAATTATGGAAAATCCGCCGCCCTGTATGAGGGGTTTGCGGCGGCAAAGGGACGGGTCGTCATCACGATGGACGCAGACCTCCAGGACTCCCCGGACGAAATTCCGGAGTTATACCGGATGGTCACTGAGGAGGGCTGGGACGTCGTTTCGGGATGGAAGCAACACCGCCAGGATAACAAACTGACCAAGAATCTCCCTTCGAAACTCTACAATGCAACGGCGCGGAAAGTCACCGGAATCAAACTCCACGACATGAACTGCGGCCTGAAAGCCTATAAGAATGAGGTCGTCAAGAGCATCGAGGTCTACGGTGAGATGCACCGGTATATCCCCTATCTCGCCAAAAACGCCGGCTACGGGAAGATTACGGAAAAACCGGTCCACCACCAGAAACGCAAATACGGGACCAGCAAATTCGGCATCGAACGATTCTTCAACGGAGTGCTGGACCTGATGAGCCTCTGGTTCCTGTCGACCTTCGGAAAGAAACCGATGCATTTTTTCGGGACGAGCGGGATTTTCATGTTCCTCCTCGGCGGGATCATGACGGTATGGATCATCGTTGCGAAACTGGTCCATCAGGCGCAGGGCGTACGCTACCGCGCCGTGACCGACCAGCCGCTTTTCTACCTGGCCCTTGTTGCCGTCATTCTGGGCGTACTCCTTTTCCTTGCCGGCTTTATCGGCGAAATGATTGCCCGATCATCACAGAACCGCAACGACTATAACGTCAAGGAGCGGTTTTAACTGATTTCGTCCCAGGCTTTAACTTTCAAGTCTTCCGGACTCAGCTTGCAGAACGCCTCGACAAAAGCGGAAGCGAGCCGGGCATTCGTCACCAGCGGGACATTGTGATCGACCGAGGCGCGGCGGATCTTGTATCCGTTCGTAAGTTCATGCCGCGAGAAATTCTTAGGGACATTGATAACGAGGGAGACTTTCCGCTGCCCGATCAGGTCCATCGCCTTCTCTCCGCCTTCCGTTCCGTCCGGAGTCTCGTCCGGCCAGAAAGCACGAAGGGCGGGGATGCCCTGTTCATTGAGATAGCGCCAGGTCCCGGAGGTGGCGTAAAGCGTATATCCCCGCTGCGAGAGCCGGCGGCAGGCCGGCAGCAGATCCGCTTTCTGGAGAGCGTCGCCGGAGGAAATCAGGACCGGCCCCTCCGGAATCGTCAGTCCGACAGAAAGGAGAGACTTGAGGAGGGCTTCGTCAAAGGTATCGCCGAGACAGCCGACCTCCCCGGTCGAGACCATATCGACCCCCGTCACGGGATCGGCCTGGTTAAGCCTCGAGAAAGAGAACTGGGAAGCCTTGACTCCGACGTAATCCAGTTCGAAAGCCTCTTTCAGGCATGGGGCGGGATGGAGGCCGAGCATCGCCTTTGTAGCCAGATCTATCAAATTGACTTTCAAGATCTTTGACACAAACGGAAAACTTCTTGAAGCTCGGAGGTTACATTCAATGACCTTGATATAATCGTCCGTTGCAAGGAACTGGATATTGAACGGACCCGTAATATGGAGTTCCGCAGCGATCCGGGCAGAGATCTTCCGGATCCGGGCCGCCGTTACGCCATAAAGTTTCTGGGCAGGGAACTGGATTGTTGCGTCTCCGGAATGGACTCCGGCGAACTCGATATGCTCCGAGATGGCAAAACTGAGGATCTCCCCTCCGTCGGCAACAGCATCGAACTCGATCTCATTGCATCGGCGCATGAAAGAACTGATGACAACCGGATGCTCCTCCGACACCTCAACCGCCTTCGCCAGAAACTGACCGAGATCTTCATGGCTGTAACAGACGTTCATCGCAGCTCCGGAGAGGACATAGGAGGGACGGACCAGGACAGGGAACCCGACTTCGGTGATAAAGGCATCGACGGCTTCCATCGTCGTCAGCTCTTTCCACTTCGGCTGGTCGATGCCGAGCCGGTCGACGACCGACGAGAATTTATTCCGGTCTTCGGCGCGGTCAATATCTTCAGCTGAAGTACCCAGAATGCGGATTCCGTTCTCGTGAAGAGGCATTGCCAGGTTGTTCGGGATCTGTCCTCCGACGCTGACGATGACCCCGTACGGATCCTCGAAACGGCAGATTTCAAGAACCGTTTCAAGAGACAATTCATCGAAATAGAGCTTGTCACATATATCATAGTCCGTCGATACGGTCTCCGGGTTGTAATTGACCATAATCGTTCCGAAGCCATTCTCCGACAGGGTTTTGACGGCGCTTACGGAGCACCAGTCGAACTCGACGCTGCTCCCGATCCGGTATGCGCCGGAGCCGAGGACGACGACACTGCGGTTCCCTTCCGCGGGAGGGATGTCGCTTGCGACACCGTTATAGGTCAGATAGAGGTAGTTCGTGACCGCGGGGAATTCAGCCGCAAGGGTATCGATCTGCTTGATGCAGGGATGGAGTCCGAGCGAATATCGGTAAGTCCGCACGTCTACCTCCGGGACGCCGAATACCCGACCGATCTGGATATCGGAGAAGCCTTGGGATTTCGCCTTCAGAAGCAATTCCCTGCCGGTTTCCCCGAGCGAGGGACACGCTTCCAGTTCCCGGTAGGTTTTTTCTATATTATCGAGACGGTCGAGGAACCACCGGTCTATACGGGTCAGCTCATGGATCCGGTCTACGGAATAGCCGGACTCGAAAGCGGCTGCAATGGCAAAAAAACGGGTATCGGTCGGGTTGCGGAGCGCATCGTCCAGATCGTCAACGACATAAGGCTTGTTGCAAACGAATCCGTTGGCTCCCTGTCCGATCATCCGAAGGCCTTTTTGGACCGCTTCTTCGAAATTCCTTCCGATTGCCATCACTTCCCCTACGCTCTTCATGCTGGACCCCAGCATCCGGGATACACCTTTGAATTTTGCAAGATCCCAGCGCGGGATTTTACAGACAACATAATCGAGCGCCGGCTCGAAAAAGGCCGGAGTCGTCCCGGTTACGCTGTTTTTCAGCTCGAAAAGACCATATCCGAGACCCAGTTTTGCCGCAACGGAAGCGAGCGGATAACCGGTTGCCTTGGAGGCGAGGGCGGAAGAACGGCTGAGCCGGGCGTTGACTTCGATGACCCGGTAATCCTCCGACACCGGATCGAAGGCATATTGCACATTGCATTCTCCGACGATGCCGAGATGGCGGACAATCGCGATGGACAGTTTCCGGAGGAAATGATACTCGTCATTGGTCAGGGTCTGCGACGGGGCGACAACGATACTCTCCCCCGTATGGATCCCAAGGGGATCGAAATTCTCCATGTTACAGACCGTCACGCAATTATCGAAACGGTCCCTGACTACCTCATACTCAATCTCTTTCCATCCCTTAAGGGATTTCTCGACAAGGACCTGGGAGGAAAAGGAGAGGGCCTTTGCAACCGTTGCCTCAAGTTCTTCGCGCGTGTCACAGAAACCGGATCCGAGCCCGCCGAGGGCATAGGCAGCCCTGACGATGACCGGATATCCGACATCTTCCGCCGCTGCGGCAGCCTCGGCAAAGGATGTCGCAGCATGGGAGCGAATGCTCTTGACGCCGATCTCATCCATCCGGGCCCTGAACAGTTCCCGGTCTTCCGTGTCCATAATGGCCCCGACCGGCGTTCCCAATACCTGTACACCATATTTTTCAAGGACTCCGCTTCGAAATAGCTCCACGCCGCAGTTGAGCGCGGTCTGACCGCCGAAAGAGAGAAAAATGCCTCCGGGACGTTCTTTTTCAATGACTTTTTCGACGAAATAGGGGCTAACCGGAAGGAAATAGACCTTATCGGCAATTCCTTCCGAAGTCTGGACCGTAGCGATATTGGGATTGACAAGAACCGTTTCAATCCCTTCTTCCCGGAGGGCCTTGAGCGCCTGGGATCCGCTGTAGTCGAATTCGCCGGCCTGCCCGATCTTCAGGGCGCCGGATCCGAGCAGGAGCACTTTCTTGAGTGAAGGGGTCATAGCATCGAAATGAATTGGTCAAAGAGGAATTCCGTGTCCACGGGGCCGCTGGAAGCTTCGGGATGGAACTGAGTGGAAAAGAAGGGTTTGCAGCGGTGCCGGATCCCTTCGTTGGTTCCGTCGTTCAGGTTGATGAAATAGGGTTCCCAGTCGGTGCCGAGGGTCTTTTCATCCACCGCAAATCCATGATTCTGGGAGGTAATGAAACATTGGTCGGTTCCGCAGAGACGGACCGGCTGGTTGTGGGACCGGTGTCCATATTTCAGTTTATAGGTCTTCGCCCCTGCGGCAAGTCCCAGGAGCTGATTGCCCATGCAGATTCCGAAAACAGGCTTGTTTCCCTGCAGGGCAACTTTCAGATGGTCTACGGTTTCCCGGCAATAGACCGGATTGCCCGGTCCGTTGGAGATAAAGAGTCCATCCCAATCCAGGGCATTGAAATCATAGTCCCAGGGGACCCGCAGGACCGTCGCCCCCCGGGCTGCAAGGCAGCGAAGAATCTGATGCTTGACGCCACAGTCGACCAGGACGACCTTCTTCGGCCCGTCACCATAGGTCAGGACTTCCCGGCAACTGACTTTTGCGACCTGGTTTTCGGTATCAGGGTCATAAGGCTCCGGGATGTCACACCCTTCCGGAACGATAAACCCGGTCATGGACCCGTTCTGCCTGAGCAGCTTCGTCACCTCCCGCGTATCGATACCGCAGATTGCCGGTATCATTTCTTCTTTCAGCCAGTCCCCGAGGCTTTTGACCGCATCGTAATGGCTGAATTTATCGCTGTACCCGGAAATGACAAGGCCGCGGGCATGGATCCGCTCTGACTCGAAAAGCGTCGAGATACCCCATTGATCCTTCCGGTCAGAAGGGACACCGTAATTCCCGACAAGCGGATAACTGACGCAAAGGATCTGTCCTTCATAGGACGGGTCCGTCAGGCTTTCGGGGTATCCGACCATCGCCGTCGAGAAGACGGTCTCCCCGCTGACAGGTCCGTCATACCCGAAACTCCATCCGTCAAAGACGTGACCGTCCGAAAGTATGAAACGGGCCTTTTTCATAAGGAAACCGTCGTTCCGGCCTCGGGCTTAAGCAGCGCAGAAACCTGTTTGATCGTTACTTGCCGGGCTCCGTCCCGAAGACATTGGAAAGCGTTTTCCAGCTTCGGGACCATCCCGTCCGCAATCTTGCCCTGGTCCTTCAGTAACTGGTATGATTCCGGATCGAGGGATGGGATCACACTCTCGGGATCATTGACGTCAAGCAAGACACCGGGCTTCTCAAAGCAGACGGTCAACCGGGCTCCGAGGGCAGCCGCAACGGCTGAGGCTACGGTATCGGCATTGGTATTGAGAAGGGTTCCGCAGCCATCGTGATTGATCGGGCTGAGTACAGGGACAAAGCCCATGTTGAGAAGCCCTTCCAGAAGTTCTACGTGGACCGAGTCTTTGTCGACATCGCCGACATAGCCGAAATCGATCATCTCCCCTTTGATCTCGATCGGCGCCCTTCGCGCCGCACAGATCACATTTCCGTCACAGCCTGAAAGGCCGATTGCCGGGCATCCTTCCGCCTGCAACAAGCTGACTATCTTTTTATTGCACCAACCGGCATAGACCATCGCGACAACCTTGAGCGTTTCAGCATCGGTCACGCGACGGCCCTCGATACGGACCGGCTCAATCCCGAGACGCGCCTGCATCCGGGTTCCGAGGGCACCACCTCCATGGACCAGGATCCGTGGCCCCTGCATGGCCGAAAAGGCCTGGCAGAACATCTCAAGTGAACGGGGATCGTCGATTACGTTCCCTCCGATTTTGACTACGTGGATCATAGGCTCTGAAGCAGCATTTTAAGGACGGTCTGGGCGGAGACGACCCGGTTGGCCGCCTCGGGAATAACCAGTGACTGAGGACTTTCAATCACGTCGTCACTGACAATCATGTTGCGTCGCACCGGGAGACAATGCATGAAAAAAGCATGGTCCGTCAACGCCATTTTCTCTTTCGTCACGGTCCACCCCATGTCCTTATTGATAACTTTCCCATAGTTCTCCCCTTCATAAGCCGCCCAGTTTTTCGCATAGACGAAATCAGCCCCTTCGAGCGCTTCGTCCTGGTCATGGGTAACCTTTGCATTCCCGACGAATTCAGGAGCGAGATCATAGCCTTCCGGATTTGCGATGACAAATTCATAATCCGTCATATTCAGCCCCTCGGCAAAGGAATTCGGGACAGCCTGCGGAAGGGCCTTTGGATGCGGAGCCCAGGTCATGACAACCTTGGGGCGTGCTTTCTTTTTGTGCTCCTCGATCGTAATCATGTCCGCAAAGGTCTGGAGCGGATGGCGCGTCGCCGCCTCCATACTGAAGACCGGTTTCCCGGAATATTTGATAAACTGATTGAGAATCACCTCGTTATAGTCATCCTCCTTACTCTCGAAGCGAGCGAAGGAACGGACACCGATGAGGTCAGAGTAACAACCCATGACCGGAATCGCCTCCAGCAGATGCTCACTCTTATCCCCGTCCATGATAACTCCCCGCTCGGTTTCAAGTTTCCATGCTCCTTGATTCACATCGAGAACGATGACGTTCATTCCGAGATTCAGCCCCGCTTTCTGGGTGCTGAGACGGGTCCGGAGGCTATTGTTGAAAAAAACGAGGAGAAGGGTCTTGTTCTTCCCGAGCGCCTGATCGGCGAAAGGATGCTCTTTTACATATTTTGCTGCTTCGAAGGCCTTCTGAAGATCCCCGAGCTGTTTGACGGAGGTAAATGATTTCATGCTGTCAGTTCTTTCCAAGCTTTTACGAACCGGCCTGCCGTTTCTTCTGAAAGGGTCAGGGACGGGAGGAGACGGATTACGCCGGGCCCCGCCGCTCCGGTAAAGAAATGTTTTTCGAAAAGGAGCCGGTCGCGGAGACCGATATACTCTTCTTTCAGTTCCAGGCCGATCATCAGACCGCGTCCCCGGTACTCCTTGATCGCCTTATCCCCGGTAAATGCTTCTTTAAAATAATCGCCGACCCGGGCTGCATTTTCCACAAGATTCTCGGCTTCCATGATTTCGAGTACGGCGATCGCCGCCGCGCAGGCGAGATGATTGCCTCCGAAGGTCGTCCCGAGCATCCCGTACTGCGGTTTGATGGACGGAGCGATCAGGACGCCTCCGATCGGGAATCCGTTGGCCATTCCTTTGGCTGATGTGATGATATCAGCCCGGACACCTGCATGCTGATGGGCATAGAAAAGGCCAGTACGGCCATATCCGGACTGGATTTCATCCGCAATCAGGAGCGTCCCCGTCTTGTCGCAGAGGTCCCGGAGTCCCCGGAGAAATTCGTCATCCGGCTCATAAATACCGGCAACACCCTGGATGCCCTCGACAATCACGGCAGCGTAGGATCCGCTCACCAACTCTTTGTCCACCGCTTCCAGATCGTTCAGAGGGACGAAGGTAACATGGCCGCTTACGTTGAAAGGCGCCCGGATCTTAGGATTGTCGGTCGCTTCGACCGCCCCTGAAGTCCGGCCATGGAAAGCCTTGGAGAAAGCCAGGATCTTCGCCCTCCCGGTCGCAAAAGAAGCCAGTTTCATGGCATTCTCATTCGCTTCCGCTCCGCTGTTGCAGAGGAATAGGGCATAATCGTCGTATCCGCTGGCCCTGCCGAGTTTCGCCGCAAGATCTGTTTGCAGGCTGTTTTTGACGGCATTGGAATAGAAACCGAGGGTGGCTGCCTGACGGGTCAAGGCCTCGACATAGTGGGGGTGGCAGTGCCCGACACTGATGACGGCGTGGCCGCCATACAGATCGGTATACTCGTTCCCGTCTTTATCCCAAAGAGTCGTATCGAGCCCTTTGACCGGTTCGATATCCCATAGTTTATATACTTCAAAAAGATTCATCAGAACGCGCTGGCTTTGAGATTAAGGCCTGTTTCCTCGTCCAGGCCGAAAATAAGATTCATATTCTGGACTGCCTGTCCCGCCGCACCTTTGATCAGGTTGTCAATGACGGATGTGATGACAAGACGGTCTCCGTGCTTTTCAAGTCCGAGGAGGCATTTGTTCGTATTGACAACCTGCTTGAGATCGACGTTTCCCGGAAAAACGAAAGTAAAGGGAGTATCCTGGTAATACGCCTGATAGAGATCTTTGGCCTGCTCTTCCGACAGCGGACACGCCGTATGGAGCGTCGCAAAAATACCTCTTGCAAAATCCCCCCGGAGCGGAACGAACTGAAGCTCTGGAAGAGCGTCACCCCGCAATAAGCCGAGGTTCCTTCTAATCTCGATAAGATGCTGATGCTCAAATACTTTATAGGCAGAGACATTGTTATTACGCCAGCTGAAATGGGTCGTTGCCGAAGGCTTGACCCCGGCTCCTGTCGATCCGGTCAGGGCTGTAATGCTGACAGACTCTTTCAGGAGTCCTGCCGCAGCAAGGGGCAGGAGTGAGAGCTGGATCGCCGTCGCGAAACACCCGGGATTTGCGACGGAATCCGCACCCTTGATCCGGTCCCGCTGCCATTCAGGGAGTCCATACACATATCCCTCAGATTCATCCCGGAAATCCTGGGCCAGATCGACAACCTTGAGACCTTCTGGGCGCGGATGCGATTCCCAGAAAGAGCGGCTTTTTCCATGGGCGGAGCACATGAACAGGACGTCGACGGATTCCAGGTCGAAATCCGACGCGAAAACAAGGTCCGTATCCCCGAAAAGCCCCTCATGGACCGACCAAAGCGGATTCCCGGCGTTGCTCTCGGAATGGACAAAGGCAAGCTCTGCCTCCGGATGGGAGACAAGGATCCGGATCAGTTCCCCGGCCGTATAACCGGCTCCTCCTATGATTCCAATCTTGACCATGGCCTATTCTCCCGGATGGTGGATCTCGAGGTGCTCGTTGGGGTCATAGAGAAGGCCCGTGCAGATGCACATCTTATAGTCATGGCTGCAGAGTATGTCGAAATGACGGCATCCTTCACATCCTTTCCAGAATTCAGGATCGTCGGTCAGTTCGTTGTAGGGGACCGGACGGAAACCGAACTCATAGTTCATCTTCATGACAGCCGCGCCAGTCGTAATGGAAAAGATCTTTGCATCCGGAAAGAGTTTACGGGAAAGGATGAAAGTCTGTTCTTTAATCCGTTTGGCAATGCCCTGACCGCGGAACTTATGGGCCACGATCAATCCGGAATTGGCTACGAATTTCTTGCCGCCCCAGGATTCAATGTATGAGAAACCGGCAAACTCGCCGTCTTCCGTCAAGGCGATAACCGCTTTTCCGGACGACATCTTGTCGATGATGTACTCAGGCGTACGCTTGGCAATACCGGTTTTCCGCTCGAGGGAGGATAGGTAAATCTCCTGGCAGATCTCTTCCGCATAGACAGCGTGGCTATCATCCGCCACTTTTACAATAATATTCATAAATATTCATTTATTCGCTATTTCTTTTGGCAAAATTAAATAATTTGCAAATAATATCCAAATATTTCGACAATTACAGAAAAAAATATACACGAATATGAATATGACCGAGCACTCATCATTAACGACAAAAAGCCCTGACCAGAAGATATCTGATCAGGGCTTCGAAGAACGGCAGCTACCTACTCTCCCACCTGGTGGGGCAGTACCATCGGCGTGGGTGAGC
>CADANY010000017.1 GCA_902789395.1 uncultured Bacteroidia bacterium
GGACGACGGCGTGTGTCTGAAGGACGTTACAGGACGACGCAGGAGGACTGTAAAAGGACTGAGTTAGCCGTCGAGATCTCGGACGACAGCAACGCCCCGCTCCGAACCATGGAGCCCGGGGTATACCCGTCACCGTACGAAATGAATTCTTCTTCCGGGAGGGTTGGGGTTATTCGAAGTGATTGTAGAGGATGGTGGGGCGGGAAGAACGGGTGCTCATGGAGGGGAACCAGATGCCGTTCTTTTCCATATACTGTTCATCACTGAGCCCTTCCCCCTGGACTCCGGGAATGAAGGGAAAGCCTTTGACCTCTTCGTAATAGGCGTACACTTCCGCATCATCGGCGAGCATGCGTCCGACCCCGCCCTCGCCGCCAGAAGTGCAGGCAGCAGGAAGAGACGGATCGTTTTCATATCGTGTTATGCTTGTTTCAGGAGGCTGATCATGGACCCGGCAACGGCTTCGGAAGCGCCGCTTCCGCCGAGAAGGGTGCGGATTTCGGCATAGTCTGCCTGCATCCGGGTGCGGTAGGCCTTGTCTTCGATGAGCCGCCGGAGCTCCGTTTCGAGGTTTTCCGGGGTCATATAATACTGGAGCAGTTCCCGGAAGGCGGACCGGCCGAGAATCAGGTTTCCGAGGCTTACGAACGGGGTCTTGATGATCGTCCGCCCGATCAGGAAGGAGATCTTGCTGACGACGCCGTATCCGACTACCTGCGGGGTTCCGATCAGGGCGGCTTCCAGGGAGGCGGTGCCGGAATTGATGACGGCGGCTTCCGCATGTCGGAGAATGGCGTAGGTCTGTCCGAAAAGGACATGGACAAAGGTCTCGCGGCCTTCGACGAGGACCCGGTAATCTTCTTCTTTCCGGGCCGGGGCCCCAGCGACGATGAGATGGAACTCCCTGTAGACCGGGTCGGCATGGAGACGGTCGGCCAGCGCGGCGAGGCGGGGGATCATGTATTTCAGTTCATTGCTGCGTGAACCGGGGAGAAGGGCGATATACGGCGCTTCGCCGAGTCCGGCTTCCTGCAGGAAACTATCCCTTGTTTTTTGCATGGCAGGGGAGGCGTCGATAGCGTCGATGAGCGGATTGCCCTTGTAGATTGTCTTAATGCCTTTTTCCTCGAAATAGGGAATTTCGAAGGGAAAGACGATAAAGAGCATGTCGACGTCGCGGCGAAGCTTTTTGAGGCGGTTTTCGCGGGATGCCCAGACCTTCGGGGCAATATAGTAGAATACTTTATATCCGGCCTTTTTGGCAAAGGATGCGATCTTGAAGTTGAATCCGGGATAGTCGATCAGGATGACCGCGTCCGGGTTCCATGAGAAAATGTCCTTTTTGCAACGGTCAACCTTTGCGAGGAGTTTCCGGGCTTTGAGAGCTACTTCGACGAAGCCCATGACGGCCCCGTCCCTGTAATCCTGGACCATCCCCAGGCCATCCTGGTGGGCATGGAACACCTCATCCATAAGAGCCCCACCCCAGAATCGGATGTCCGCTTCCGGGTCTTTGGCGTAGATCCCCCGCATCAGATTCGATCCGTGAAGGTCTCCGCTGGCTTCTCCTGCGATGATATAGTATTTCAATGCCTGAAGGGTATTTCCATGGTCTTGAGCCGTTCCAGTTCCTTGTAATCGGTCCTGTCGAGCTGGTTGGGGGTGATGGTAATCCATCCTTCGTCATTGAGCCGGTGGTCGGCCAATCCGGTTTCCGGCTCGTCGTCGATCAGGTCTCCGGCCATCGTGAAGGCCGTTTCGCCCTCTTCGAGGGGGATGTCATAAATTCCCCAGGAGTAGGTTTCGAATTCCTTGGCCCTTTCCAGGATCGAATCGTTCCAGGGTTTGAACTCGCGGATCCAGTGGCAGCGCCCCTGGCGGGAGAAGCGGATCCCTTTGACCTTTTCCGCGGGAAGGGCGGGGAAGTTGATGTTGTACAAAAGACCGTACCGGTTCTCGGGCCAGTTGTCCATCAACCATTCGAAAATACTGGGAAAGAAAACGCGGACGGAACTGAAATCGGCATTGGGACGGTAGTCACAGATCGAGACGCCGATGGCCTTGCATCCATTGAGTGCCCCTTCTGCCGTGGCGCCGAGGGTGGCGGAATAGTTGGCGGCGGTTCCGGCGTTGGAACCGTGGTTGACACCGCAGACGACAACGTCCGGATTCCTCCTTTCATATTTATATTCCAGACCGAACTTGACACAGCTCGCCGGGGTTCCATCAAGATAGGACCAGTCGCCCGGGCTGAAGTCGGGAAGCGGTTTGTAGGCCAGTTTCTTGAATCCGAGCGAGACGGACATCGACATGGCGCTCTGATGATATTTCGGGGCGACCACGGTCAGTTTTCCGTAAGGGGCCAGGCAGTCTGCCAGGACCTGGATTCCGGGGGACCGGTAGCCGTCATCGTTGCTGATCAGTATTTTCATGATTCATATTGGTCAAAAATTCAATGCAAATATAGCGAAATATTAGAAAAATTCGTAAATTTGCGACGCTTGGAAAACAAGCCTTATGTTAGTAGGTATTTGTTTAACATACAACAATAATTTAATTTATCATGATCAAACTCGGTATTAACGGTTTCGGCCGTATCGGACGGATGGTTTTCCGTGCAGCTGTTGAGAATTTTGCAAACGACATCTGCGTTGTCGGTATCAACGACCTTCTCGATCCCGACTATCTCGCTTACATGCTTAAGTATGACTCCGTCCACGGTCAGTTCAACCACGACATCAAAGTCGAAGGCAACTACCTTATCGTTGACGGCAACAAGATCCAGGTCTTCTGCGAGAAGGATCCTGTCAACATCACCTGGGGTGCCCTCGGTGTCGACGTCGTTGTCGAATCCACCGGTTTCTTCCTCACCGAGGAACTTGCTTCCGCTCATATCAAGGCGGGTGCCAAGAAGGTTATCATGTCCGCTCCTTCCAAGGACGCGACCCCGATGTTCGTCTACGGTGTAAACCACAAGACCTATGCCGGCCAGACCATCATCTCCAACGCTTCCTGCACCACCAACTGCCTTGCTCCGCTTACCAAGGTCCTCAATGACAACTTCGGTGTCAAGCGCGGCCTCATGACGACTGTCCATGCTGCTACCGCTACCCAGAAGACCGTTGACGGTCCTTCCAAGAAGGATTGGCGCGGTGGACGCGGTATCCTCGAGAACATCATCCCGTCCTCTACGGGTGCTGCCAAGGCTGTCGGCAAGGTTCTTCCTGAACTCAACGGCAAGCTTACCGGTATGTCCCTCCGTGTCCCTACCTCCGATGTCAGCTTCGTTGACCTTACGGTAGAGCTCGAGAAGGCTGCTTCCTATGACGAGATCTGCGCTGCCATGAAGGCCGCTTCCGAAGGCGAACTCAAGGGTATCCTCGGCTACACTGATGAGGCTGTCGTCGCTACCGATTTCCGTGGCGATTCCCGCACTTCGATCTTCGACGTCAAGGCCGGTATCCAGCTCGATCCTACCTTCGTCAAGGTTTGCGCCTGGTATGACAACGAGTGGGGTTATTCCAACAAGGTTCTCGAAATGGCCAAGGTCATCACGAAGTAATTCGCGCAGAACCCTATCTTCCAGAGCGACTCCTTGCGGGTCGCTCTTTTTTTTGTATTTTTGTGCAAGATTTGGAAATGAATTGGATTTATACGGTAAAAAGTTAGAATTTTTTGAGATGAAAATGAGGATAAACAAACTTTTCCGGGCCGTTTCCGCTCTCGTTATGGGCATTTTGGGCTTTGGTTCCTGTGAGAAAATCTCTGATATTATAGATGGGAACGGTAACTACTTGTGTATGTACGGCCAGCCTCATGCAGAATACAAGGTGATCGGTTCTGCCAAGTCCGATTCCGGCGAACCGATCCAGGGGATCCGCGTCATTTTCCGCCCGCAAGGCGAAAAAAAAACTTATCTCAACGATACGACCTATACCGACAGCAAGGGAGCCTTTATCATCGGCCGGACGAAAAATGATTTTCCTGATACGAAGAGAGCCGACCTCCTTTTCGAAGATGTAGACGGAGAAAATAATGGAGGCGAATTCGCGAATGCTACATATAAGGTCTATCAAACTGATATTACCCAGACCTCAAAAGGAGATGGAGCATGGGACTTCGGGGCTTTCACTATCAAGGTAGACGCGACCATGAGAAAGAAATAATCCGTGTGCTATGTCAGGTCTTTCCCTTCGCCGCCGTATTGCGCTGGATCTTGTCGACCGTCTCCATCAGGACTTGATCCGGGAACATCCGCTCAGGCAGCTCTTTTGGGAGTGTACGCTGCGCTGCAATCTGAGCTGCCGTCACTGCGGAAGTGACTGCCGGGTCCAGTCGGCCGTAAAGGATATGCCGGTCGAAGATTTCTGCAAGGCGCTTGATTCGGTTGCAAAAGTATATGATCCCCATAAGGTTATGATCAATGTGACAGGCGGCGAGCCGCTGGTGAGGATGGACCTGGAGCATTGCGGGAGAGTGATTTATGAGCGCGGATTTCCGTGGGGAATGGTGACGAACGGACTTGCTCTGACACCGAGGCGCTATGAAAGTCTTCTGCAGAGCGGTCTCAGGGCGATGACGATCAGTCTCGACGGTCTCGGAGCAAACCATGACTGGATGCGGGGGCGGAAAGGAATTTTCGAGAGAGCCTCATCCGCGATTAAGATGGTTATCGATTCCGGCGAGGTTGAGTTCGATGTCGTGACATGTGTCAATAAGCGCTCGTATAAGCAGCTGGAAGAGTTGAAGGAGTTCTTGATCAGTCTCGGGCTGAAGTCGTGGCGGCTCTTTACGATCTTTCCTGTCGGAAGGGCAGCAGAAGATCCTGAACTGCAACTGGATGCAGAAGAGTTCAAGGGGCTGATGGAGTTTATCAAATCGACTCGGAAAGAGGGACGGATCAAAGCTTCCTATTGCTGTGAAGGCTTTATGGGCAATTATGAGGGCGATATCCGGGACCATTTCTTTTTTTGCAATGCCGGCGTGACGGTCGGATCCGTGCTCGCTGACGGCTCGATTTCGGCTTGTCCAAGCATCCGGGCGGATTATCACCAGGGAAACATCTATGAAGATGATTTTATGGAGGTATGGACCCATCGCTATCATCCCTATCGGGACAGGGAATGGATGAGAAAAGGGGAGTGCGCCGAATGCAAGTATTGGAAATATTGTCGGGGGAACGGCATGCACCTTCGGGATGAGCATGGAGACTTGATCCAATGTAATTTAAAGAAACTCTATAGATAGACTTGTTATGAGGATGAAATTCAATGGTTTGCTCGCAAAGTTCTTTGGCGTTGTGCTCGGTCTTCTTGGATTTGCTTCTTGCGAAAGAATAGGTTTTGGTCTGGATATGTATGGTTCTCCCTATGCGCATTTCAAGGCGCTGGGGACGGTTACGGATGAAGCTGGAAAGCCGGTCAAGGGAATCCGGGTCGCCATTCGCCAGCATCGTCATTTTTCTTCTGTGGGGTTAGACCGGAACGATTGGTATGAAGATGATACACTTTATACGGATGCGGATGGACGCTATCAGCTCAGAAGAGAAATACCTGTTGTTCCCGAGGATGTGACAGTAGTCTTCGAAGACATTGACGGAGAGGAGAACGGAGGTCCGTTCCAGAAAACAGAAGCAAAACCAGCGGTTATCCAATCAAAGAAGGGGGATAACAGCTGGTTTAAAGGTTCATATGAAGCCAAGGCGGACGTCGCCTTGAAGAAGCAGGATTAATCTGCCGTTCCGTAGCCGAAATTAAAGTCTTTTTCGGAAGAAGGTATTCCATCCTTCATCCATACGGGAAGAGGGGCACCCTTCAGGTAGTGATCGAAGAACTGCTGGAGACGGATCGAAAGATCCTTGCAGTTGCGGCGCTCAACGAGGTTGTGCTCCTCTCCGTTGTATTCCAGCAGCCAGGCCGGTTTTCCGAGGCGCCGGAGGCCCATGAACATCTCGATGCCCTGGTACCATGGAACGGCACCGTCGTTGTCGTTGTGCATGATCAGAAGCGGCGTCGTGACTTCGGGAAGCTTGAAAATAGGGGAGTTCTCCATGTACAGTTCGGTCCCGTGCCAGAGATCCCGGCCGATCCGGCTCTGGCCTTTCTCATACTGTCCCTGGCGGCTGATGCCAGTCCCCCAGCGGATTCCGCCGTATGCGGAAGTCATGTTCGAAACCGGAGCGCCTGCACCGGCGGCCTTGAACAGGCCGGTCCGGGTGACGAGGTAGGCGACCTGGTAACCGCCCCAGCTCTGACCTTGGATTGCCATGTTTTCCGTGTCGATCCAATCGAACTGCCCAAGGGATTCCGCGCCGCTGACGATGCAGTTGTAGGCAGACTCGCCCGGGAGTCCGGGAGTATAGACAATATCCGGGATAAAGACTACGTAACCTCTTGATACATAGAAAGGAATGTTTACGGTCGAACGGCTTGGCGCCGGTGCGCGGTAATTGAAAAGAGTCTCCGAGTTCTTTTCGTAGAAATAGATCATGACCGGATACTTTTTCTGAGGGTCGAAGTCTTCCGGACGGAAAAGGAGTCCGTCGAGCGGTGTCCCGTCATAAGCGTTCCAGTGGTAGAGTTCGACGGTTCCCCAGTTATAATTCTTTTGCTGCGGGTTGATGGAAGAAAGTTTGATATCTTTCTTTCCGCCGATTCCGGCAGGACTGTAGTAGACGTCGTAAGGCTCCTGGAAGTTTCCTTTCCGGTAGGCATAGATGCCGGTATTTTTCGCTTTGATGACCGAAGGGAAGGAGTATCCTCCGAATGTCAAGTCTTTCAGGGATTTGGCTTTATCGAATGTCAGGGAAGCGATCCCGTTCTCCTTGGTGGTATTGTCGAAGATGCTGAGAAGGATCGTCTCACCTGGAAGGATCCCCTGTTCGTCTTCGTAATCTTTCGTATTGATATAGCGGTACGTTCTTCCCCGCTCGCGTCCGTCGGTCAGGCGGACGGCCTTGCCGCTCGAAGTTTCGACTCTCCAGATGTCGTAGAAGTCGTAAAGCAGGACGTCCTTGTCATCTGCGGTCCATCCTGCGATCCCGTACGATCCAGGAAGCATCGGGTGGTCGTCTTCCTCGTCCCAGAGATTCGTCTGGATCTCGTCGGTAAGGTCGCGGGTCGTTCCGGACGCGATGTCGTGGATCGTCCAGGACTTTCTCTGATAATCCCACCAGATGATGTATTTGGCTTTCGGAGAGAGGTTCGGACGTCCATACAGGCCTTCCGCGATGAGTTTTTTGCTTCCATTTCCTACGTTGACCGTGCTGATCCGGATATCCGTCTGGGAATTCCACTGGGTTTCGATCGGGCGGACGGTCTCAAGGTATAGCGCAACATCGGCATTGCCGTTGTCGCCGGTCATCAGGCGACCGGTCTTGTCCGTATACAGGGGGATGAGCTGCCCGTCTTTCACCAGGCAGGGATAGGTTCTCCGGCTGTCCCGCTGGACATTCTTTTTCATGACAGGAGGAAGTTCGTAGGCATCCCAGTTCCAGATATCTACTCCAGGGGTTTCGAAAGGAACCAGTGTCGTATCCTTCGGGGCCTTGAAGGGCTGGATACCTGCGAAAATCTTCTTTCCGTCACGACTGAAAGAAGGATTACTGTTTTCCGTAAGTCCCCAATTGTCAGGGAGATTCTTTCTGTTATCTTTATCGATTATCTTACTTGATGATCCTTTGGAGACGTCGAAAAGGAAGAGTTCTGTATGGCGGCTTCCCGTCTCGACGGTGTCCTTGGCCGTCAGGAAGAGGGCCTGTGTTCCGGTCTCATTGAATTCAGGCAGGGATACAAATGTCGCTGTATCCTGAATCTCTGTCGTCCGCCCGTCCATTATCCGGAAAAAGCCCGGTACCGAGTGCTTTTTCCCGGTTTTCCTGACAAAGGAGAGCGTTGCCCCGTCTTTTGCAAACTCGTACTTGTCTATATGCTTGAGGGTGTCGATTATTCCGTCCTGGAAATGATAAACGGCAAGAGGATTCCCAAGGTCTTTCTGCTTCCGCTCTTTTTTAGGAATGAAGGTAGTATCTGCCGTCGCAAAGGCGATAGCGGCTGTCCCGTGACGGGATGCCTTGAAACTAAGTACATTCGGGAATTTCCTGATCTCTCCGCTGGCAAGATTGACAATAGCGAGAGAATCCTTGAGCATCTTGTCGCGCGGGGTTTTCCGGATCCTTTCCTGCCTGGATTTTTTGAATTCGGGTTTGATGAGGCAGACAACATGGGAATCGTCTTCGAGAACGGCAGGAGCATATCCGCGCGGGATGTCAATCGTCTGCGGTTTTTTCCCGAAAGTGCGGATACAAAGGACGGCATCGCCTTCCTGCGGTGCAATCTGGTAGACAAGGACTTGTCCATCAGGGGAGAGAACGGTTTGCCCTACGCTTTGCCAGCCGTCGTAGACAGAGTGGTCCAGCGGTTTTTTCTGGGCTGATGCAAAAGTTCCGATAAGGATACAGAATGCAATGATTGTCAGTCGTTTCATATAATTAGAGTTATAGTTGTTTGATCACAGATAGATCGGTAAATCCCGGGATTCCGTGGATGACCGCATGGTCTGTAAACTGCCACATGCTGTATCTTTTGCAGACCGGAGCATCGACTTCGTAGTGGGCTACCCACAGCGGATAGTTCCCCGTCAGTTCGTCTGAAAGCAGGTCCCGGATAAAACTGTCCGGAGCATAGATAACCGGTTTTACTCCGTAGTGCCTCTCAATCAGTCTGAGCCAGGTGAGGGCATTCCGGTTCAGTTCTTCTTTCGTCACCTTGGGCGGAAGGGTTTCAATGTCCAGTACCGGTGGCAGATCAGAGTGGCGGAGCGTTCCTACGCAGCGGATAAAGTTATCTGCCTGCTTCACGGGATTACGGGCCGGAGAGAAAAAGTGGTACGCTCCCCGACGGATCTCTCTTTTGCCGGCTTCTTCCCAGTTGACGCGGAAGCGGCGGTCCCGCATGGTTTCACCTTCGCTGGCTTTCATATAGACGGCTTCGACCGGTAGGATCCGAATCGCCTGATCGATCGACCGGACCGTCCTGCCGTCCCGGTTGATCATTACTTTCAGTGAATCCCAGATGATCTTTTCTCCGTTGTGATGGGAGATGTCGATACAGAATGACCGGGTTCCGGAAGGAATGGCTGCGCCGGTTTCGCTGTGATCTTCCGTCTCTTTAATCAGCCTGCCTATGGTAAGACCAATCAAGATCAGGGTTACTGCTCCGAAGATAATCCAGCCGCTCCGAGTCCCCGCCTTTTTCGGCTTTTTTCTGCCGGATTTTTTCCGTTTTCCTCCTTTAGAGGGGGTTAACTTTTTTGTTACCTTGTTTAACTTATTTGTTTTATTCACTTATTGTCAATGTTTTGAAAAGATTCACTAAAAAAGCAATCTATCTACTGCAAAATTAAGAAAAAACTCTTAACTTTGCCCCTGAACAACGAACATTTAAACGATATTTATATGGAACTGAAAGGATCTAAAACCGAAGCCAATCTTAAAACTGCTTTTGCCGGCGAATCCCAGGCTCACACCAAGTACCTCTATTATGCTTCCAAAGCGAAGAAAGACGGATATGTCCAGATTGCTGAAATTTTTGAAGCAACAGCCAAGAATGAAAAGGAGCATGCCAAAATCTGGTTCAAATTCCTTCATGACGGCGCTATCCCTTCTACCGAGGCGAATCTTGCAGATGCCGCTTCCGGAGAGAATTATGAGTGGACTGATATGTATGCCGAATTCGCTGCCGTAGCGAAAGAAGAAGGTTTCAATGAAATCGCTTTCCTTTTTGAGAAAGTCGGTGCTATCGAGAAAACCCATGAAGAGCGGTATAGAAAACTCCTCGAGAATATCGAGGGAGGACTCGTATTCTCGAGGGATGAGGATATGATCTGGGAGTGCTCGAACTGCGGTCACATTGTGATCGGCAAGAAAGCTCCGGAACTTTGTCCGGTCTGCAAGCACCCGAAGAGCTATTTCATGCTCCGCCCGTCGAATTATTGATCGACCTTGAACAAGGCGAAAATGCAGTTTTCGAGGACATAGACCGAGAAAACGAGCAGGATCGCAAAGCTCCAGTTGAACCGCAGGACTGCGGTAACAACGAGGCAGATAACAGCGATGGTAAAGAAGGCAGTACGCTTCATGTCGAGAAGTGTATTGCCTTTCTTGATTTTCATCCCGAACATCGGGATTTCCGAAACAAGGAGCAGTCCCAGAACAATGGCAAGGAGGGGAAGGAAAACCGGAGTTTCCGCCCAATGGGCAAGGATTCCGTCCGGCGTCTTTGCAATGAAATAGGCGAGAGAGCCGCAGATCATGGCAGCCGAAGGTGTCGGCAGGCCAATAAAGTTCAGGCTCTGGCGCTCGTCGATATTGAATTTCGCCAGCCGCAGAGCAGACATAACAGCCAGGAACAGTGGCAGGTAGGCAACCCAGGCAGGGGAGACTCCATCCATAGCCTTATAAAGCATCAAGGAAGGAAGAACTCCGAAACTGACCATGTCGGAAAGGGAGTCCAACTCTTTCCCGATGTCTGAGTATGCATGGAGCATCCGTGCGGCCAACCCGTCACAGAAATCAAATACGGCCGCAGCGAGCATCAGCGGGAAAGCGATGTCCGGCCGGCCTTGGAGAGTAAAAATCACTCCCATGATCCCAGAGAGGAGATTCATGGAAGTGATTGTATTGGGAATGTGCTTGATTATGCCCATTATTTCTTACTGCGGTTGGTCTTTCCGTAATTGACGATGCCGAGTTTTTGCTGGATCTCAACGGGGATGGCCTTTTTGTTGACGACATAGTTGAGCGTCTTGGCCTTGCAGAAATTCTCGGACATATACCAGATGCCCTTATAAGCACCGGATTCGCCCCAGGAGTTCTTGATCAGATAATACTTGTTGCCGTTCTGATCCTTGGCGGTGCCGAACAGGTGCATTCCGTGGTCGTCAGTGCTCTGCTTATTGTCGAACATGAGCTGGCGGCTCTCCTGGGTTACGGTCTCTTCAGGAGCCGGGCCTGCAGCCTTCTTCTCGGCGGGTTTGTCTTCAGCCTTGCCGACCCAGCGCTCCTGGTCGGAGCCGGTCGTTACCATCGCCTTGGCATCAACGAGGACGCCGAGACCGTCACGCGTGAAACCGGTTTCGCTGACATCGCCTCCCCAAAGGACGGTATAACCGTTCTCTACGGCATTGTCGATGACGGCCATGAACTCGTCAAGCGGGAGATTGTAAGACGGGGACCAGCGCCAGTTGTCTTCGACTTCGATGGCGAAGGGTTTGTAGAACGGGTGATGGGTGAAGGAGGTAATGCTGATATAGTCGTCCGGATTGATGCCCATTGCGTCGCGGTAGGATTCCGGGGTATAGGTCTTTCCGTCAACCGTGAATTCCGCGGGGATCTCGCCGAGATAAGCGTCGAGGATACCGTCGAAACCTTTGCTCCATACCGGAGTCAGGGTACGGTTGGGGTTCTTGGCGACTGCTTCGACATAGCCCCTCAGGACCGCGTCAAGCTCTCCCTGGACCGGAAGTTCGGTACCGTAATTCATTCCGGAGAAAACACTCTGCGGTACGATCCCGTAGTCCTGGACAACCTCGAGGACATCGCCGAAATCGCTGCCCGCAGCCATGTTCAGTTTCCCGTTCAGACGGACAAATTTGATTGCCCTGTCGTGATAGGCGTTGCGGACGACGAACATCTCGGAGAAGTCAGGATAGGCGGCGGGGTCTTTGATTCCTTTGGCCTTGATGACTTCGGATTCGAGGAAGGAGATGGCCGAGAAGCACCAGCAGGTACCGCTCCGATTCTGGTTCTTGATCGATGTGATCGGAATTTCAATTACGTTAGTGAACTGATAGTCAGCAGATTTCGGCTGACCCGGCCTGGCCTGTGCAGATGCGGCAGCAGGGATGGCGACGGCTGCAAGCGCCGTGAGGAGGAGAGTGTTGATACGCATTTCGTTAAGTATTAATATGTTTCAACTCAATAACACAAATTTAGCAATTAATCGTAAATTTGCAATCAATATGACGATAATTCCGACCAACATTCTCTATATCCATGGAATGGGCGGCGGGGGAGACAGCCGGATTCCCCGTCTCCTGAAAGAGCAGATGGACGATGTGCAGGTCATTGTCAGGACCTATTCTTTCGATCCGGAAATTGCCGCAAACCAGATAGCAGCCTGGATGGAAGAATTGCATCCCGCTCTTGTCATCGGGGAGTCGCTCGGCTCGATCCATGCCCTTCGCCTTGGTGGCGTCCCGCATCTTTTCGTTTCTCCATCCCTGGGTGCGCCTAAATACCTTTACACGCTCTCTTTCCTGGCTTATATTCCGGGCGTTCCCCGTTTATGCGGCTGGATATGGCATCCCCGTGAGGGTGACCGTCAGCAGCTTATTTTCCGACCTGAGATCCTTCGGAAGTACAGGAATCATGAGAAGGCGGCCCTTGCCCATATCCGGGAGCATGGACAGGAGGATTTGTATTTTGCTTTCTTCGGGACCCGGGACCATTACCGTAGAAGCGGGGTTGTCAGCGTCCGCTTATGGGAGAAATATTTCGGTAAGGAGAGCTATAAATTATATGAGGGGACTCATTTTATGGAAGAAACGTATGTTTCTGCCCTTTTAATCCCCAAAATCCGCGAAATCTTGATTGCAAAAATAGCGGAGAATGCGTAAATTTGCCCATTATGTGCAATTATAAAGTAATTTCCGGCATTCTTGCCCTTGCCGCGCTGCTTCTTCTCCCTGGCTGCAAGCAGAGCAAGACCCCGCGTCGGGAGACGATTCCATTCGTGCGTCAGGTTGCGGCAGATTCTGCAGGGACTTTTTCCCTCGTTAAGGATTATGCCGAAACCGGTTCCGCCGGTTCGATCGCTCTTTTCGGCTCCCCGGAATCCGTACTCCGTCTGGGACGCGCCTTCCTTGAGTCGGATATCTATGACAATATTGACGGAAAAGTGAAAAAAGACGGGCTTCCCGATTTCGCCGGAGAGTCTTTCCAGATCTGCATGGACCCCCTATACTCGCCGTACAGCCATTTCTTGACGAGCGATCCCGACAGCCTGCGTGAACTGACCGTCCGTTATGTCTTGCAAGCTCTTGATACCCTTAGCTTTACCGATCCTTTCGATTCGGAATCCTACCAGCGTAAGTCTCCTTCGAAGGTCGTGATCCTTTCATCACCGCTGCAGGCGGAGTATGGACGTTTCGATGTTGATACGCTGTTTTCCATGGCCCAGAAACGGATCAGTCTGATCGATCCTGTCGATGCGCTGCTTGAGGAAGCTTTCGGAGACGGGATCCCTTCCGGGCATCTGCTGGCCATTTCTTCGGATCCGGTTGCCTCCAGGGAGGCTTTCAAGTCTGTGGCTAAAAGGTTGTCCGCCGGCGGCGCGACCATTGATATCCTGCCTTATCCGGAAATGGGCAACGACCTGAGGGCTTGCCTCCGGAATTTCGCCAATTTGGGCAAACGCTATCCCTTGAACGGGATTCTTCTTGACGAAGATGCCGGGACGGTTGCACTTTATATGGAGACCTTGCGCCAGATCCGGCAGGATGTGGCAGAAGGGGACGAGACCCTTCTGAAGAGCCTTTCGCCGGATTTCAAGATTATCAACATGACCGATGCCCTTGTCCGCAGCTGTTACCGCCTCCTTCGCAGGGAAAACCGTTTTACCCATGATATTGCCTATCCGAAAGCGATGTACTATCAATTGGAGGAGTCGCTTCTCGGCGAACCGGTCCTTGTAAGGGTAAGCGACCGTTATATTACTACTACGAATTCCCGGGTGATCGATATCCAGGCCCAAATGAATCAATGATATGTTCAGACCGACCATCAGCGGAGAAGAAATAGGACAGTTGGAGCTTCAGTCCTTTCCGGGTGAGATTATCGTCATCGACTCTCTCGGGGAGGAGTTCGGCGAGGCACTCAGGTACCTGAAGCGTCAGAAAGTTCTGGGCTTCGATACAGAGTCCAGGCCTTGTTTCAATGCCGATCAGCCGCATTATGGTACGTCCCTGCTTCAGTTATCCGGCCCTGGAAAGGCCTACCTTTTCCGGCTGAAAAAGATCGGAATGCCGAAAAGATTGTGTTCGATTCTGGCCAATCCGGCTATCATCAAAGTCGGAGCTGCGATCAATGACGATATACGCGGTCTGCAAAAGGTCCATGGTTTTGTCGCTCAGTCTTTCGTCGATCTGCAGCAGGTCGCACCTGAATTCGGAATTCAGGATAAAGCAGTTAAGAAATTGACGGCTATTATTTTAGGATTTAAGATTTCTAAAGCGCAACAACTCTCAAACTGGGAGGCCGAGTCGCTTTCCGAACCGCAGAAGCGCTATGCGGCGACCGATGCGTGGGTCTGCCGTGAAATGTATCTGAAATTGTATGGATAAAGTTATATTGAAGCCCGGTCGGGAGGAGTCGCTGCTGCGTTTCCACCCCTGGGTCTTTTCCGGAGCCATCGCCCAGGTTTCCGGCCGTCCGGCTGAAGGCGATCTTGTCGGCGTGTTTTCTTCCCGGGGGGATTTTCTGGCCTACGGCCATTATCAGATCGGATCCATCGCGGTCCGCGTCCTGAGTTTCGATGAGGATGTGCTAGCCCCGGATTTTTTTGAAAAAATGCTTTCCAGGGCCCTGCAGGTTCGGATCGCTGCGGGGTTGCATGGCAGCGACAAGACGGATTGTTACCGGCTTGTCCATGGGGAAGGGGATAATCTCCCGGGGCTGATCATTGACTATTACGACGGCGTTTGCGTCATGCAGGCCCACTCTGTCGGCATGTTCCGCTGCAAGTCCCAGATAGCGGAGGCGCTTATTAAAATCTATGGGAACGGCCTTAAGGCGATTTATGACAAGAGTTCCGGAACGGCCCCGTTCAAGGCGGGACTGGAACTGGTCGACGGGTATCTCTACCGTGCTCCTGGCTTTATGGATGATGAACAGGTTGTGAGGGAGAACGGGAACCGCTTCTATGTCAATTGGACGGAAGGTCAGAAAACAGGCTTTTTCCTTGACCAGCGGGAGAACCGGGCGGCTGTCGGACGCCTCGCAAAAGGGAGGAATGTACTGAACCTTTTCTGCTATACGGGTGGGTTCTCAATCTATGCCCTTGCCGGGGGAGCGGTCCATGTCGATTCGGTCGACAGTTCCCGGAAAGCGATGGATATGGTCGACCGTAATGTGGCCTTGAACGGATTCGATCCTTCCCTCCACGGCTCTTTCTGCACAGATGCAATCGATTTTGTCCGAAATCTTCCTGATGGAAAATATGATCTGATTATCGTCGATCCTCCGGCCTTTGCAAAGCATCGCGGAGCTTTGAAAAATGCCCTCAGGGCTTATCAGCGTCTGAATGCGGCCGCTATTTCCAAGGTTGCACCAGGTGGTTTCGTCTTTACTTTCAGTTGTTCCCAGGTGGTTGACAAGGAGGCTTTCGCGCTGGCTGTCTTCTCTGCGGCCGCGGAAACCGGACGGAGTGTCCGGATCCTGGACCGACTGAATCAGCCGGCGGACCATGCCGTCAATATCTATCATCCCGAGGGGGAGTACCTGAAGGGACTTCTCCTGTATGTCGAATAACAAAAAATATTTGCACATATCGCGATTTGATTGTATATTTGTAGCCCCAATGGTGATTTGGCCGAGTGGTTAGGCACAGGTCTGCAAAACCTGCTACAGCAGTTCGATTCTGCTAGTCACCTCAGAAATCCCTCGCAGCAAGTCTGTGGGGGATTCTTCAAAATGGAAGCGGAAAAGAAAAAGAACGAAACAGTCTTTTATATCGTACTCGTGCTTGCCCTGTTGATCGCGGGCGGCGCGGCATGGTTCTGGTTCTCCGGAAAGAAGGCTCCTGAAGAGGTCCCCGTTATTGAAACTCAACCAGCTGATATGCAGTTCCTTGAGCACCTCGAAGGAAACTATTCCATGAAGATGGTTTCCGGTGGGGAGACGAACTATACGAGTGCGACCGTCAAGCGGGTCGCCGATGACCGCTATGCCATTGCCAGGGTTACCGTCTACGGCCTCATGCATTATTCGTTTTCCTTTTCTGAGGACGGAAGTGTTTTCTCCGATGAACTCGGCGCGGGATTTGCAGCATACAAACCCGAGTTAGACAAAACGACGATTCGTTTTGAAAAGGAAAGTATCGTATGCGAATTGACAAGATAATCGGAGTCGCTCTCCCGCTTTGCCTGCTGGTCTCCTGCGTGGGAGGACCGAAGGAGGGTTATGTTCCCCAGACGGATTATGATGATCTCAGGCAGGAATATACGCAGTTGAAAGAAAGTTCCGCAGCTACTCGTGAGCAGTATGTTGAACAGGCTGAGGCCATGGACAAGATCCTTCAGGAACTGGCCCAGGTTTCCGGCAGTACGGTTGTGCTCAGAACCGATATGGAAAAAGGTACGGCACGGCTGACCCAGGTCCAGCAGATTGAGAACCGGATCGGGGATATCAAAACGAAACTGGACGGACTGGACATGATTACGAAGGAGAATGCAGCCTACCGGAAATTGATTACAAGCCTGAGGAAGGTCATCGATGAGAAGGAACAGGAGATCGAGAACCTGAAAGGTGAGATTCAGCGCCGGGATGATACGATTACCGAGCAGAATGAGACGATTACCCGTCAGTCGGGAACGATTTCCTCCCAGAATGAGACGATTTCTTCGCAGCAGGAGAAACTGCGGATGGCTGTTGCCGAGCAAGCCCAGATGCTGTTCCAGGCGGGAGTGGATTTCGAGAACATAGGGGATGATTCCCCGGTTGTCCGCCGTCGTAAGGACAAGGAAAAGGTGATGGACCTCACCCGTGAAATGTACGAAAAGTCGATCTTCTATTATACCAAGGCGTTGGAAACCGGCTATCCTGAAGCCCAGTACCGGATCAATGCCGTCCAGCAGAAAATCGCTGATCTCACAGCATCCAAATAGATTATATATATGATTAAAGCTATCTCTTCTTCCATCAAGTATATCGGGGTCGATGACATCGATCTCGATCTTTTTGAAAGCCAGTATATCGTTCCCGAGGGAATGTCGTACAATTCCTATGTGATTCTCGATGATAAAGTTGCCATCCTCGATACCGTCGACCGGCGGAAAGGGGATGACTGGCTCCGGAATCTGGATGATGCCCTGGGGGGCCGCCTGCCGGACTATTTGATTGTCCATCACATGGAACCGGACCATTCCGCCTTGATTCTTGCCGTGATGCAGAAATATCCGGGACTCCTCCTCGTGACATCCGCTAAGGCCTCGGCAATGCTCGGCCAGTTTTTCGATGCCGTTCCCTTTGAAGGCAGGATCCGGATTGTTAAGGAAGGGGAGGAACTCCCGCTCGGAACCCATTCGCTTCGTTTCCTGATGGCCCCGATGGTCCATTGGCCGGAAGTGATGGTCAGTTTCGAGCAGAAGGAGAGAGTTCTTTTCAGTGCCGATGCCTTCGGTAAGTTCGGTGCTCTTTCAAAGTGCGGCTATTTTGGAGAAGAGGACGGTGACTGGGCTTGCGAGGCCCGTCGTTATTATTTCAATATCTGCGGAAAATATGGCCTTCCTGTCCAGATTCTTCTGAAAAAGGTCCTTCCGCTTGCTCCGGAAGTTATCGCTCCGTTGCATGGCCCTGTTCTCCGCGAAGAGCTTGGCTCCTATCTCGGTCTCTATCAGACTTGGAGTTCCTATGGCGTTGAGTCAGAGGGCGTTTTTATCGCTTATGCTTCTATTCACGGCGGCACGGCTGAGGTTGCGGAGAAACTGGCAGAGATCCTGAAAGCAAAAGGCTGCCCGAAGGTAGCCCTGTCCGATCTGACCCGGGACGATATGGCGGAAGCCGTCGAGGATGCGTTCCGGTACGGGAGGATGGTCGTTGCGGCCGCTTCCTATGACGCCGGGCTGTTTACGCCGGCTTGGAATTTCCTGCACGTGCTGCAGATGAAGGCTTATCAGCAGCGCAAGGTCGCCCTTGTTGAGAATGGTTCCTGGGCACCTTCCGCAGGAAAGGTGATGAAGGAGATGTTCGGGGCGATGAAGGATATTACGCTTGTCGAGCCCCTTGTGACGATCCGGAGCCGTATGAAGGAGAGCGATATCCCTTCGTTGGAAGCACTTGCCGAGGCTATTTTACAGTAATCTAATTATTTACCGAAGAGGGTTGCCCCTCTGAAACCCATGCCACCCTCGGCATTGTAAGAGGGAGGGGCCCCTTGCGGGGTCCCCGAGAATCTTTGATTCTTGGGGTGCTCTTTGGGAGGGGCCGCGAAGCGGCGGTTTCAGAGGGGCAACCCTCTTCGGTAAATGGGATTAGATGACTTTCAGTTCCTTGCCGACTTTGATGAAGGCTGCGATTGCCTTGTCCAGGTGCTCGCGGCGGTGGGCAGCGGAGAGCTGGACACGGATGCGGGCCTGCCCTTTCGGAACAACAGGATAGTAGAATCCCGTAACGAAAATGCCTTCTTCAGCCATCTTGGCGGCGAAATCCTGGGATAGTTTAGCGTCATAAAGCATGACGGCGCAGATAGCGGACTGGGTCGGTTTGATGTCGAATCCGGCGGCCATCATTTTGTCGCGGAAATAATTGACATTCTCGACGAGGCGGTCGTGGAGTTCGTCGCTTTCCTTGAGCATCTTGAACATCTCGATACCGGCACCGACAATCATCGGAGGCAGGGAATTGGAGAAAAGGTAGGGACGGCTGCGCTGGCGAAGCATGTCAATGATCTCCTTCCGGCCGGTCGTGAAACCGCCAACGGCACCACCGAAGGCCTTTCCGAGGGTTCCTGTAAAGATATCGATGCGGCCGTAGCAGTCGAACTGTTCGGCAACGCCGTGGCCGGTCTTTCCGACAACACCTGCTGAGTGACTTTCGTCGACCATGACAAGGGCTTCGTATTTTTCTGCGAGGTCGCAGATCTTGTCCATCGGGGCAACGTTTCCATCCATCGAGAAGACACCGTCCGTAACGATGATGCGGAAACGGCAGGACTGGGCTTCCTGTAGTTTGGCTTCAAGATCGGCCATGTCCGCGTTGGCATAGCGGAATCGCTGGGCTTTGCAGAGACGGACGCCGTCGATGATCGAGGCATGGTTCAGGGAATCTGAGATAATGGCGTCTTCTGCTGTCAGGAGCGGTTCGAAAACACCTCCGTTGGCATCGAAACAAGCCGCATAGAGAATGGTATCCTCCGTCTTGAAGTAGTCGGAAACGGCTTTTTCAAGTTCTTTGTGGAGATCCTGGGTCCCGCAGATAAAGCGCACCGAGGACATGCCGTATCCCCGGGCTTCCATAGCCTTTTCCGCCGCGGCGACAAGACGCGGAGAGTCGGCGAGTCCAAGGTAGTTGTTGGCACAGAAGTTCAGGGCCTTGCTTCCGTCCTCAAGCGTGATTTCAGCGCTCTGGGGAGACGCGATGTTGCGTTCATGCTTGTAGAGCCCGGCTTCGTCGATCGCCTTGAGCTCGTTTTGCAGGTATTGCTGGAATTTTCCGTACATGGTGTAATGCAGTTGATTAGTTTTATGTCCCAAATTTACCCAAAAAAATAAACAAACGGATAGTATTTCCTTAAAATGTGTTAAATTTGTGCCGCAAATTGAAATAACACTGAAATGAAGAATGTTCTTGTCATCGGTTCGACCGGGCAGATCGGCTCCGAACTGACTATGAAACTCCGTCGCGAGATCCCTGAAGGAAATATAGTTGCCGGTTATATACCGGGTGCTGAACCGAAAGGTGTTCTTTTGGAAAGCGGCCCTTCCGAAATCGCCGATGTCCGTGACGGTCAGCAGCTGTCTTCGATAGTCGATCGCTATAAGATCGATACGATTTATAATCTTGCAGCCCTTCTTTCTGCTGTTGCAGAAAAGAAGCCGCTCCTTGCCTGGGATATCCAGATGAACGGCCTGCTCAATATACTTGAGGTCGCCCGCGAGAAAGGTTGTGCCGTCTTTACTCCGAGTTCCATCGGCTCTTTCGGACCCGAAACCCCTAAGGTCAATACGCCCCAGGATACGATCCAGCGTCCCCGCTCGATGTACGGTGTCACCAAGGTCGCTACAGAACTGCTCAGCGATTACTATTATCATAAATATGGTGTCGATACCCGTTCCGTACGTTTTCCCGGACTGATTTCCAATGTGACCCTGCCCGGTGGCGGAACAACGGACTATGCCGTCGAGATCTATTATGCCGCAGTGAAAGGGGAGGAGTTCGTCTGTCCGATAGCGGCCGGAACCTTTATGGATATGATGTATATGCCGGATGCCCTGAAGGCCGCTGTCGAGATCATGCATGCGGACCCCTCACGCCTGATCCACCGGAATTCTTTCAATGTGGCTTCCATGAGTTTCGATCCGGAGATCCTTGCCGCAAAGATCCGTTCCCGTATCCCGGAATTCCGGATGCGTTACGAAGTGGATCCGATGCGGGAAGAGATCGCCCAGTCGTGGCCGGACAAGCTGGATGACTCCTGCGCACGGGCCGAGTGGGATTGGGCTCCGTCCTATGATCTTGATTCGATGACCGACGACATGATCGTTTCGCTCCGGAAAAAGTTTGGAATAGAGTAATCCTTATTTGGTTTCAATTTGAAAGCGTTTTTATTATAATTGCTTTCATTTTGAAATTAATCCTTCTATTATACAAAACACAGGGTGCCTAATATGGCATCCTGTGTTTTGTAATGGGCCCAATGAAAAATGCTTGATTAAGAGGAGTTTCCGGAATGCTTATTTATAATCAATTGATTGTCAGTATGTTGTCTAAAAATTAAAAAATTTTCAAAAAAATCTTTTGAAAAAATTTGCAAAACAAAAAAAATGTTGTACCTTTGTATTCGGATTGAGGAAGCAGAGTTCTTCTGTCGGAATCAGTCTATTGGTTATTAGTTTTAGTGTTATTAATTATGTGGTTAGTATGAGTGGTCCGCGCGGGAGCGTCGACGACTCATTTTTTTTTGTCTTCTGCTACAGGAAACGAAGAAGGGCATCGTAAACCCGATGGACGGGAAAACCAACGACATTGAAATAGGATCCGTCCAGCCTGGTAATCCCGATATAGCCGATCCATTCCTGGATTCCGTACGCTCCGGCCTTGTCGAATGGTTGGAAATGGTCAATATAATAGTTGATTTCTGTATCTGAGAGTTCTTTGAACCAGACGTAGGTCGTATCGGAAAAGGTCTCCATCCGGTTTATGTCCCGTAAGGTTACAGCGGTGATGACTTTATGTTCGCGGCCGGAGAGGTCACGCAGCATCCGGAATGCATCCGAGCGGTCCCGGGGTTTTCCGAGGATCTCGCCGTGACCGTTTCCGTCGCCGGGCAGGATGACCATCGTATCGGCGGTAATCAGGATCTCGTCGGGGAAGAGCGGGCGGTGGAAGCCGAGGGATTTCCCTTCGGACATCAGTCCAGGCACCTCGGAGTAATTGGTATCAGGACTAAAGCTCTCCTTGAAATTATTGTCTGTATCTATTTCGAAATCAATATTTAAACCGGAAAGCAACTCGCGCCTTCTCGGGGAGTTGCTTCCAAGGATAATCCGTTTTCCTTTGAGGTCCATCTCAAAATCTTTTCTTGTATTCTCCGACGCTGAAATTCCAGCGCCCCTGTGCTTTCATGACCTTCTCGAAACCGTCCCGGATACAGCCTTTTCCGCCCGGGCGGGGAGAGATGTAATCGCTCTCGGCCAGGACTTCCTCGGCCGCATCGCACGGGCAGGCTCCGATTCCGGCCGCCCGGATCACGTCGAGATCCGGCAGGTCGTCCCCGAAATACATGACTTCATCCGGTGAGAGCCCGAACCGCCGGCAGAAATCCTGGAAGTCGACGATCTTGTCCCGGGAACCGAGGTAGACGTTCTCCGCAGGGATGCCGGAGGTCTGGAAACGGGCCCGGATGCTTCCGGAGCGCCCGCCGGTAATGACTGCAACAGGGTAGCCGTTCATGATAGCCATCCGGATGGCGAAGCCGTCCTTGGCATCGAACGTGCGGAAGAGTTCCCCTTCGAGGTCACAAAGGATACCGCCGTCGGTCATGACGCCGTCGACGTCAAAGGCAAAAGCCTTTATTTTTTTGAAATCGACCATCTACGACTTGCTGCCGCCTCCGATCGGGCCGAAATCCGCCAGATTGAACGTGCCGCCGGCATTCTTGGGGCCGTTCCCGACGAGGTCGATCTGGCCGAATTGGGCTTCATACCTGCTGATATTGTCGAGCAGGGCGTTTAACAGGCGTTTGGCATGTTCCGGGGTCATGATGATCCGATTGCCGATTTCCGGCTTCGGAATTCCGGGAAGCGTCGTCGCAAAATCGATGACGAACTCGCTGTGGGAATGGGAGATAATCGCCAGGTTCGAGTAAGAACCCTTGGCTATTTCAGGCTTCAGCTCGAGGCTGATTTGGTTCTGGGGTTGGTTCTGTTTGTTGTCCATGTCGCAAAGTTAATAAAATGTTTGCATAATTCGGGAAATCCCTTTAAATTTGTTGATAACAAAATAAGATAACAATTATTAATCTTACCATAAACAATAACCACTCTAAAATCCAGTATTATGGCTAAAGAATTTAGCAGAAGAGACTTCTTGCGCAGCGGTACGGCTGCTGCGATCGGCATGGCCGCAGCTCCGGCTATGGTGTTGAATGCAGCCCCTGCAAAAAAAGACAAGAAGAAAAAACCGGTCTACCCCAAGACTGAAAAGCTCAAAATCCTCGGTGTCGGTGTCGGAGGCCGCGGTTTTGCCGACCTGAAGGCCCTCGAAAGCGAGGACATTATCGGTCTTTGTGATGTCGACTGGAAGTACGCACAGCGTGTCTTCGATCATTTCCCCAATGCGAAGAAATACAACGACTACCGGAAGATGTATGCCGAATTGCTGCCGGAAGCGGACGCTGTCGTTATCGGCACGGCTGACCATACGCATGCGATTATCGCTGCGGAGGCTATTATGGCCGGAAAACATGTCTACTGCGAGAAGCCGCTGACCCGTACGGTCTACGAGTCCCGTCTCCTGACCCAGCTGGCGAAGAAATACAACGTTGTAACCCAGATGGGCAACCAGGGATCCTCCGGCGAAGGAGTTGCAAAAGTCTGCGAATGGATCTGGAATGGTGAGATCGGCGAGATTACGAAAGTCGAGACCTTTACGGACCGTCCGATCTGGCCCCAGGGCCTTTCTACGCCCGAGCAGGTAGATGAAATCCCTTCGACCCTGAACTGGGATGCCTTTATCGGACCTGCCCCGAAACGTCCGTACAACAAGATCTATCATCCATGGAACTTCCGCGGCTGGTGGGATTTCGGTACCGGTGCCCTCGGTGACATGGCCTGCCATATCCTGCACCCGGTCTTTACGGCGCTGAACCTGAAGTACCCGATCAAAGTACAGGGCTCCTCGACGCTGCTGCTCAATGACTGCGCCCCGAATGCGGAATATATTAAATATACTTTCCCCGCCCGTGACAATATGCCGAAGGTCGCGATGCCTGAGGTTGATGTCTACTGGTATGACGGCGGCATTATGCCGGAGCGTCCTGAAATCCTGAAAGCCGGCAAGAACCTGAATGATTCCGGCGGTGCCTGTATTTTCTATGGCACGAAGGATATCCTGGTCTGCGGCTGCTATGGACGTAATCCGTACCTCGTATCCGGACGAGTCCCTGATGCTCCGAAGGTGGTCCGTCGCGTTACCCTTTCCCACCAGATGGACTGGGTCCGCGCCTGCAAGGAAGATCCCGAGAACCGCGTCATGCCGGCTTCCGAGTTCGCCAAGGCCGGTCCTTTCAATGAGATGGTTGCCATGGGTGTCGTCGCAGTCCGTCTGCAGGGCCTGAACCAGATCCTTGAATGGGATGGGGAGAAGATGGAATTCACCAATATTCCTGCCGATGCCCAAATCAAGATCTGTAAGAAAGACGGTTTCCAGATTACTGACGGTCACCCGACCTTTGACAAGGAATGGACGGATCCGGTCAACGCACGCGAGTTTGCCGCGAAACTGATCAAGCCTGTATACGAGAACGGCTATGTCCTTCCGGAACTTCCCGAATAACCTTTAATTATCTCTAATATGAACAGAATTGTTTTGATTAGTGCATGTGCAGCGGCCGCAGCCTTTGTTTGCTCCTGCGGCGGCAACAACAAGAAAGCCGAGGTCGGTCCTGTCACCTTCCTCAGCGAAGAAACGACGACAGTCCATGTCGCCAATCCGGACGCTCCTGAGTATGATGTGATTACCAAACCTCAGGTCGATCTGGCCAGCCTTCCTGTCGACAAGGACGGCTATTACATCCTCTTTGACGGTACCCGTCTCGACGGGTGGCGCGGTTATGGAAAGGATGCAGTCCCTTCGAAATGGTCTATCGAGGACGGCTGCCTGAAGTTCTCGGGCACCGGTTCCGGTGAGGGACAGACTCTCGAAGGCGGCGATATCATCTTCGCCCACAAGTTCAAGAATTTCAAGCTTGAATTCGAATGGAAGGTCTCCAAGGGTGGCAATTCCGGTGTCTTCTATCTTGCCCAGGAAGTCCAGTCTGAGAAGGACGGAAACAAGAAGTATGAGCATATCTACCTCTCTGCTCCTGAGTATCAGGTTCTTGACAACGCGAATCATCCGGATGCCCTTCTCGGAGTCGACGGCAACCGCCAGAGCGCTTCCCTGTATGATATGATTCCTGCCAAGCCGCAGAACCAGAATCCCTTCGAGAACTGGAACAAGGGCGGCATCATGGTCTATAAGGGTACGGTTGTCCACTCCCAGAATGATGTCAATGTCGTTGAGTACCACCTCTGGACTCCTGAATGGACTGAAATGCTCCAGAACAGCAAGTTCAGCCAGGAAAAATGGCCCATCGCGTTCGACCTGCTGAATAATTGCGGCGGTCCGGATCATGAGGGTTACATCGGTTTCCAGGATCATGGCGATGACGTATGGTTCAGAAATATCCGGATTAAAGTACTTGACTGATGAAACGGGTATTCAGATTAATGCTTATCGCTGCGACGGCTGTCGCAGCGATGGCTTTTGTCTCCGGTTGTAACGGGAAGCAGGAAGTGAAACCGAAAAAAGAAATCGGTCTGCAGCTTTATTCGATCCGCAGCGTACTCAAGGACGCCAACGGAGATGCCGCCAAGCTCGGCGAGATCATGAAACAGCTCGCGGATATGGGGTATACTACGGTAGAATCCGCAAATTATAAGGATGGAAAGATTTTCGGACTGACTCCTGAGGAGTATAAGAAAGTACTCGATGAAGCAGGCTTGAAAGCGATTTCCTGTCACGTGAGCCACTATTTAAGTGCAGAGGAAGTCGCGAGCGGTGACCTTACGGCTGCCCTTGAGTGGTGGAAACAGTGCATCGCTGACCATAAGGCCGCCGGTTGCAGCTACATCGTGACGCCCGGCATGCCCAAGACCCCGGACGAGCCTACCCTTGCCCTTTACTGCAAGTATTTCAATGAAGTGGGCAAACTCTGCAAGGCGGAGGGCCTGAAGTATGGCTACCACAACCATTCGTATGAGTTCAAGCATAAGATCGGGGATGTCGTCATGTATGATTACCTGATCCAGCATACCGATCCGGAGTTGGTTTTCTTCCAGATGGACGTCTATTGGGCTGTATACGGCAACGTCGCTCCCGTCAAGTACTTCCAGAAGTATCCGGGCCGTTTCAAGGCGCTGCATATCAAGGATTATCATGAACTCGGACAGAGCGGTATGGTCGGTTTCGACGCGATTTTCAACCACATTGCCGAAGCCGGTACCGAGTTTATCATCGTCGAACTGGAAGGTTCCGACAATCCGAGCATCATCGATGGCGTAAAGGAGAGTATCGATTATCTCCTGAACGCTTCTTTCGTGCCCGAGGCATATTGATCCCTCCGGATCATCGGTCAGGGGAGGCGGCTCTTTCGGGTCGCCTCCTTTCTTTATTGTTATTTGCGAAATAATCGTTATTTTTGTATGATAAATAGCAATTAAAGATAGATATGGAACTGTCCGCAAAGTACAATCCCGCTGAGGTTGAAGATAAGTGGTACTCTTATTGGCTGGAGCACAAGTTCTTCCATTCGGAACCGAATGAGAAAGAACCGTATACGATCGTTATTCCGCCGCCCAATGTCACCGGTATCCTGCACATGGGCCATGTGCTCAATAATACGCTCAATGATGTTTTGATCCGCAAAGCCCGCATGGACGGGAAGAATGCCTGCTGGGTCCCGGGAACCGACCATGCTTCGATTGCAACGGAGAACAAGGTTGTCGCCAAGCTGAAAGCAGAGGGGATCAACAAAGAGGACCTGACCCGCGAAGAATTCCTTCAGCACGCCTGGAAGTGGAAGGAAGAGCATGGCGGGATCATCCTCAAGCAGCTCCGGAAGCTCGGCGCATCCTGCGACTGGGACCGCACCCGGTTCACAATGGATCCGGATCTCTCCGAGGCCGTAATCAATACCTTTGTCCATTTTTATAAGAAGGGATGGATCTACAAGGGAGTCCGGATGGTCAACTGGGATCCGGAGGCCTTGACTGCGGTAAGCGATGATGAGGTGATCCATAAAGATACCAAGAGCCATTTCTACCATCTGCGTTATTATATTTCAGACGGGAACGGGCATCCGACGGACCGTTTCCTTGTTATCGCGACAACCCGTCCTGAGACGATTATGGCGGATGCTGCAATCTGCGTGAATCCTGCCGATGAGCGCCATCACTGGCTCCGTGGCAAGAAAGTTCTGATTCCGTTGATCAACCGGGAGATCCCCGTCATTGAAGACAGCTATGTTGAAATGGATTTCGGAACCGGATGTCTCAAGGTCACTCCTGCACATGACGTCCACGACTATGAAATCGGCCTTCGTCACAATCTGCCTGTTCTTGATATTATCGACGAGCATGGAAAGTTAAATGAAAAAGCTCAGATTCTTATCGGAGAAGACCGTTTTGTCGCCCGGAAGAAGATTGTCAAGATGCTGGAAGAGTCCGGCAATCTCGTCAAGACGGAAGAATATACATCGCCCGTCGGCTACTCCGAGCGGACCAATGCAGTCATCGAGCCGAGGCTATCAGCCCAGTGGTTCCTGAAGATGGACAAGATGGCCGAGCTTGCCTTGGAAACGGTTGAGAGCGGCAAGACCCGTCTGATTCCGGATAAGTATATTAATACTTACCGGCATTGGATGGAGAATGTGCGTGACTGGTGTATTTCCCGTCAGCTCTGGTGGGGACAGCGGATTCCGGCCTGGTATCTTCCGGACGGAAGCGTAGTAGTCGAGCCGAATGCTGAAGCGGCCCTTAAGGCAGCTCAGGCTATTGATCCTTCAATCAAGCCGGAAGACCTTCGTCAGGATGAGGATGTTCTCGATACGTGGTTCAGTTCCTGGCTTTGGCCGATCTCTGTTTTCGATCCTGAATTGCCCGGCCATCCGGAACATACTCCCAACAAGGACCTTTCCTACTACTATCCGACCAATGATCTTGTCACAGGTCCGGATATCCTGTTCTTCTGGGTTGCCCGTATGATTATGGCCGGCAATGAATTCATGGGAAAAGAGCCGTTCCATAATGTCTACCTGACGGGTATCGTGAGGGACAAGATCGGACGGAAGATGTCCAAGACGCTCGGCAATTCTCCGGATCCGCTCGACCTTATCGCAAAACATGGAGCTGATGCGGTCCGGATCGGGATGTTGCTCTGTTCTTCTGCAGGCAACGATATCTTCTACGATGAGAGCCAGATCGAGCAGGGGAGAAACTTCTGCAACAAGATTTGGAATTCCTATCGACTCATCAAAGGTTTTACTGTAGATGAGAATGCGCAACAGTCTGATGTATGCAAAGTTGCTGTCGAGTGGTTTGACGCTAAACTCAGCCAGACAATCGAGCTTGTCGAAGATCATTATTCTAAGTTCCGCATCTCCGATGCCTTGATGACGATCTACAAGCTCTTCTGGGATGATTACTGCTCCTGGTATCTCGAGGCGATTAAGCCTGCCTTTGTCGACGGCAAGGCACTCCCGATGGACCGTGAGACGTATGATGCAACACTCCGCTACTTTGAGGCGCTTTTGAAACTGATCCACCCTGTGATGCCTTTCATCAGCGAGGAACTGTGGCAGAATATGGAAGACCGGAAAGATGGCGATACGATTATGTATGCGGCTTCGCCGAAAGCCCGTCCTTTCGACCCTGCCGTCATCACCGCTTTCGAGATGGCAGAAGAGGCTGTCAACGGAATCCGCGGAATCCGGAACCAGAAGAATCTCTCGCCGCGTGAGCCCCTCGCCCTTAAGGTCAAGGGAGATTTCCCGGCGAAAGCGATTCCTGTCATCGAGCGGCTGGCCAATACGTCATCAGTTGAAATCGTCTCCGGATTCTCTGAATCAAACGGCGTCAGTTTCCTTGTTCGGACGTTTGAGATGTTCGTTCCCCTGACCGGACTGATCAATGTAGAAGAAGAGATCGCCAAGCTGGAAAAGGAGCTCGAATATCAGAAGAAATTCCTCGCCGGAGTCCGTGCCAAGCTCTCAAATGAGCGCTTTACGGCCCATGCCCCGGAGGCTGTCGTCGCCAATGAGCGTAAAAAAGAGGCCGATAGCCTTTCCAAGATAGAAAGCTTCGAGTCTCAGATTAAAGCATTGAAAAATAGCAAATAAAACAAGATTGTTAAGTGTTATAACATTTTTGTTATGATGTATTTTGAGACCAGTTTTCCCGTTCGGTATTATGAAACCGACCAAATGGGAGTCGTCCATCACTCCAATTACATCCGTTATTTTGAAACGGCACGTAATATGATGATGGCGGATGGGGGATTCCCGATTGAAGTCTGCGAAGGGGAGGCTGGCGTGATGATTCCGATCGTTTCGGTAGAGTGCCACTTCAAGCATCCGGCCCGGATGGGGGATGTATTGACAGTCTCGGCCGCCATCGACAGTGTACCGATGGCGAAGCTGACGATCCGGCAGCAAGTCTGCAACCAGCGGGGCGAGATCTGTGCGGAAGGCTCTGTTCTTCTCGGATTCATCGATTCGAAGACGTTCCGTCCTGTCCGGTGCCCTGAAAGACTGGCGAAATTGATTGAAAATAGATTAAATGACCGTTAATTTAATACTTACTGTTATGATGCTGATTTATCCTCTCGCATTCGGTACATGGGAAATTGTAGCGATTGTACTTGTTGTCCTTCTTCTTTTCGGCGGTAAGAAAATTCCTGAGCTCATGAATGGCCTCGGAAAGGGTGTCAAGAGTTTCAAGAAAGGCATGAAAGAGGTTGAAGAAGAAATCAACGACCTCGACAAAGACGAAGAAAAGAAATAGCCTGCTGAATCGTGGCTGCGGGAAGTAAAGAGATGTCCTTCTGGGACCACCTTGAAGAGTTGAGAGGAACCTTGTTCCGCTCGATTCTGGCCGTTTGTCTCCTTTCGGTCATCTTCCTGTCGATCAAAGGCCCCCTTTTCAAGGCGGTCCTCTGGCCGGCGACACCGGATTTTATCCTGTATCGCTGGCTTGGGCTCGATTTCAATATGAGCCTGATCAATATAGACATTTCCGCGCAGTTCTTCGTCCATCTGAAGATGTCCCTTCTCTGCGGAGTCGTCATTGCTTTCCCCTATATTATCTATGAGGTCTGGAGGTTTATCGCTCCGGCTCTCTATGACAATGAGAAAGTGGCGGTCGGCAGGGCATTCAAGATGTCTTCTTTCCTCTTTTATCTCGGCGTTGCCGTAGGGTATTTCGTCGTGCTCCCGGTCTGTCTGATGTTTTTCATGAATTATACTGTCAGCGACTCTGTCGAGAACACGATCTCCCTGCAGTCCTATATCTCGATGTTTGTCTCGATGGTATTCCTGATCGGCCTCATTTTCGAGTTCCCGACCGTGATTATGATTCTCTCAAATCTCGGAATTATCCATCGGGAGGACCTTAAAAAGTACCGCAGGCACGCGATCATCGTAGTTTTGGTTTTGGCGGCATTGATTACCCCGAGCGATCCTTTCTCGATGTTTGTCCTTGCGATTCCGCTCTATGGACTATATGAGTTCAGTATTCTGATTTGTAAACCAGCCGATCCCGAGGAGGAAGAATCCCATGATCTCACTGAATAATATCAGCGTAGCCTTCGGTGGTTTTACCCTTCTGGACAATATCAGCCTGCATATCAGCGACAATGACAAAATCGGGCTGGTCGGAAAGAACGGAGCGGGGAAGTCTACGCTGATGAAACTGATTACCGGAGAGCAAAGTCCGACCTCAGGGTCCATCGATCGACCCGCCGGTATTCGGATCGGTTATCTGCCGCAAATCATGGAACATCACCGGGGGAGATCCGTCATGGAAGAGACCATGACCGTTTTCGATCACCTCCGTGAACTCGATGAGGAGACCCGCCGGATCAGTACAGAACTTTCGGAACGTACTGATTATGAGTCTAAAGAATATGAATCGCTGATCAACCGCCTGAATGAGATCAATGACCGTCTGGCGCTTGAGAGCGGTGTGTCTCCACGGGCCCAGGCGGAACGCACGCTGACGGGCCTGGGATTCATGCCGGATGAGTGGGACCGTAAAACCGAAACGTTCAGCCAGGGCTGGAACATGCGGATCGAACTGGCGAAGATCCTTCTCTCCAAACCGGAGGTCCTGCTGCTTGATGAGCCGACCAATCATCTTGATATTGAATCGATTGAGTGGTTCGAAGATTATCTGAAAGCCTTCCGTGGGTCCATTCTTCTGGTCTCCCATGACAGGCGCTTCCTGGACAATGTAACAACGCGCACTGCGGAGATCATGGTAGGACATATCCATGATTACAAAGTTCCGTATAGCCAGTATGTCATCCTGCGCGAAGAGCGGATTGCCCAGCAGACGGCTGCTTATGAGAATCAGCAGCGGATGATTGAAAAAACGGAAGATTTTATCAATCGGTTCCGTTATAAGCCGACGAAATCCAACCAGGTCCAGTCCAGGATCAAAGCATTGGAAAAACTGGAGCGGATCGAGATTGACGAAGTGGATGATTCCGGATTCAACCTCCGTTTCCCTCCCGCCTCACGTTGTGGTGATGTTGTCTATAAGGGACATGACCTCACGGTCGGTTATCCCGGTAAGGTTGTTTTCAAGGATGCAGAGATCGAGATCAGGCGTGGGGAAAAAGTAGCCCTGATCGGACGGAACGGAGAGGGAAAGACAACGTTGATGCGCGTCATTACCGGCGAATTGGACCCCCTGTCCGGCGAATCTAAGGTCGGGCACAATGTCAATATTGGCTATTATGCTCAGAATCAAGAGGATATCCTTGACAAAAATGAGACGGTCTTCAGTACGCTTGACCGTATTGCCGTCGGAGAGATCCGGACGAAACTGAGGAATCTGCTCGGGGCTTTCCTCTTCAAGGGAGAGGATATAGACAAGAAGGTTTCGGTCCTGAGCGGAGGAGAGCGGGCGCGGCTCGGCATGGCGCGCCTCATGTTGGAGTCCCATAATGTCCTGGCGCTGGACGAACCGACGAACCATATGGACATCCGGTCGAAGGATATCCTGAAAAAGGCCCTGCAAAGCTTTGACGGCACACTTATTGTCGTATCCCATGACCGTGACTTCCTGGACGGACTGGTCGACAAGATGTATGAATTCCGAGGCGGTAAGGTAAAAGAGCATCTGGGGAGTGTGTCCGAATTCCTGAATAAACGGAAGATAGATTCCCTTCAGGAACTGGAACGGAAAGAAGAAAAGGTTGTCAAGCCGGCTGCCCAGGAGTCAAAACCATCTCCTTCTTTCGAGCAGACGAAGGCCCAGACAAAGGAACTGCGGAAGATCCGCAGCCGGATCAAGTACCTGGAAGATCAGATCGGACTTCTGGAGACCCGCCAGGGAGAGATAGAGAAGATTCTCTCGAATCCGGGGGAGACGGATGATATTATGGAACTGACGCGTGAGTATTTAGAGAATAAAAGGAGTTCCGATGCCATGACAGATGAATGGGGGACCCTTTCAGAACAATTTGAATCATAAAGATTTTTTTGATATGAAAACGTTGATTAATCGCATGTTCGGGGTTGTTATCTCGATAATCGCTTTCGGTTTAGCCGCTCAAGGCGTTTCCGCCCAGACCAAGGAAGACATCCATGAACTTTCTTCCTTCAATTCGATTGATATTCAGGACGATTTCGAAGTTACCGTGACAAAGGGCAATTATAGCGTCAAAGTGACTGTCGATGCCCTGCTTTCCGACTATGTGAAGTCTTATGTAAAGGGACATACGCTCTATCTTTTCCTGGATGAGAAGGCTGTCCCCAAAGATGTCAAGAAACTCTACAAGGGCAGAAACGGCATGACCCCGATTATGCGGGCAACCGTCTATACCCCTGATCTTGAATCCGTCGTCATGTCTGACCAGGCTGCCCTGACGGTTCCCGATGAGTATCCGTCCGGCAGTTTCATGCTCAGCATGACAGACAAGTCGGTCGTCCGCGCCCTGAGTGTCAACTGCACGACGGCGAATGTCTCGATGAAAAAGAACTCGCAGGCGAATCTTACCCTAACGGCAGTCACGGATATTGTCGTCTCTACTGAAAATAGCGCAAAACTCCAGCTATCAGGCAGTTGCAAAGACTTGAGCCTGTCGGCTTCCGGATCTTCCGAGCAGAATGTCACGAGTGACGCCGGTACCCTGACGGTCAATACGGACGGTTCTTCCTCTTCGGTCATTTCTTCCAATTCGGGAAGGGTATATGTCTCATGTGCAGGAAGCTCCAAGCTCCAACTCAATGGCACGGCCTCTACTCTGACAGCGAAGGGGGCACGTTCATGCAACATCGATGCACTGAATATGCCTGTAGAAGAGGCTGAAGTGACTATGAATTCAGGCAGTATCACCCTGACTCCGTCAAAACTCTTGACGGTTGATCTTTCCAGCGGTAGTTCTGTTTATTACAACGGCTCCCCGGAATTCAAGATTTCCCAGATTCTTAAATCAACACTGGCTCCCTACGGTACGAAGTAGGGTTCGCCTGAGAAGATCGAGCGATGCGGCCGTAAAACGCTCAATGTTGCGTTTGCGGTCGTTGTGATAAATCTTTTTCTCGGTGACCGTCCCATCCGGACCCGCTACACCGATCCATACTGTACCAACCGGATTCACTCCGTCCCCTGAAGGACCGGCGAGTCCGGTTGTTGCTACGGCATAGTCGCTTCCGGTAAGGCGCCGGACTCCTTCGGCCATGGCCGCTGCCACCTCGCCGCTTACGACCCCATAACGGCATATCGTCTCCTCCGGGACTTCGAGCACTTTCTCCTTGACGGAAATGGCATAAGAGGTTACCGAACCGAGGAAATAATCGCTGGATCCGGGAACGGAGGTGATCATATGGGCGATATTGCCGCCCGTGCATGATTCAGCGGCACTGAGGGTCTTTCCTGACGATTTCAGAAGTACCCCGACGGTATGTTCAAGCGTGTCATCTTCAAGCGAGTAGATCAATTCGCCGAGCATGGGCCGCAGTTTGTCGATCTCCGCTTCGATTCTTCGGAGGTTGGACTCCCTGTCGCCGCCATAAACAGAAAGACGCAGACGAACGCCGGTCAGCATGTTGGGAAGATAGGCAAGATGCATGTCTTCGGGTAGGGCATCTTCCCAGGAGGAAATCCGTTCGGACAGGGCTGATTCGGCAAGTCCGAAAACCATGATGCTCCTGTGGGTGATGCCGCTGAGCGGATTGTGCCGGAGAATATCGTCCATAACATCCGGCAGGGCTCCCATCGCTTCATGGGGTACCCCCGGCAGGGAATAGAGGGTAGCGGGATGACCGAAGGTTGATTCAGGGAATCGGAATACCATAATGGGAGCCGTTCCGAGTCGGTTCAGAATGACTTCGCAATTTTCGGGGACATCCGCCTGTGCCCGGTTGATATCAAGTACGTCGAGTCCTCTGCCATGCAGGAATTCCGTAATGATCCTGGCCTGGTCTTCATTCCGTACATATCGTTTGCTGCCGGATAGCTCAGCAAGAGCTGCTTTCGTAATATCGTCTTTCGTCGGCCCCAGTCCGCCCGTCGAAATAACGATTTCGTGATGGGTCAGTTCTTCCCTGAGGGACCGGACGATTTCATCATGGGCATCACCGATAGAGAGCATTCGGGTAACCTGAATGCCGAGTTCTCCAAGTTTGGATGCGATGCCGGAAGAGTTGGTGTCGATAATTTGGCCGATCAGAATCTCGTCTCCGATCGTGCAAATAGAAGCTTGTATCATGGTTGGGTTTGATTGGCAGAGAGATATTTCATAATCGTCCGGGGAAGGCGGATGCAGTTATCCGCCGTTTTCCCGTCGATTTCGATCAAATCGGCTCCCAATTCGAGCATGGCGGCGGCTTCTTCTGGAGTCTTTTTCATAAGGGAACCGATAACCGGCACACGTCCTTTCGTTATTTGGCGGGCAATCTTGACCCCTTCAACCCCTGTCATGATAATGCCGTCGATTCCTGATAACATAGCGAAATCCAGCGTTTGTTTCAGGTCGTCTCCCTGTAGTTTACGGGGAATCCGAAGGATGATCGGAAGGTGGTTCTCATAGCAGATACGAAGACTCAGGAGTTCGTCGAGAATATCTGTAATAGACTCAGGTTCAGGGGCGAACATATCGACGATGACCATATCCACGAAGTCATAGAGAAGGGTGAAGGGAATCAGGTAGTCTTCCAGGATATCCTCTTCGTCGGTATGGGACGGATCCCTTGAAAGCGAGGCCGCCAGAACGGTCCGTACCGGCGCCGAGCGGATTTCCCTGACGGCAGAAAGGATAGATGAACGGTTGTCTTTTGTACTGAAGGGGCCGATGGCCACGAAGCCGAATCCAAAATCGGAGAGTTGGTTGAAAAACTTTCCATCGTGATCCATTCCGCTCAATCCCAGCGGGTTCCGAAAGTTGATCGCAAAGATATCACGGGGACGTGACATATATTGCCGATTGCTGCGATACCGCTGAATGGCGGACGCTCCGGGGATCAGCCTTCGAAACTGGAGGATTCTATGAAAGACTCGTTCGTTCATCGCGTTTGTGCCTTACTGATTAACAAAGATACTAAAATATCTCCTTGAATGTGTTGTCATCATAGAAAATGACGACTTTTACGATCCTTTTTTCCGGTTCCGGATCTGCGATCGCCTGTGTTTCCGATTTGTACATGCGCCCTTTACCCGTAATCAACCATTCGAGGCTGAGAGTGGGGAATTTGGTAGCGAGACTCTCGATGAAGTCAAATCCGGGCTTGTTGCGTCCTGCGAGAATATGGGAGATGCCGGCCCTTGCCACGCCGAGTGAGTCTGCCAGCTGGGATTGTGTGATGTTTTCGGCATCAAGGAACTGTTGGAGGCGTTTGTTCATGATTATCTTACTTGTTGTACAAATGTAAATAATTAAAATGTCCTTTCCAATTCTTATGATTGAAAGATAGGGGAGTGAATAGAAGATTTCCGGCATGGAATATTTGCTATTTAAATATTTAGATAACAATACTTAAATATTTGAATTTCAGTTTATTAAATATCAATTGTGCCACTTGTTTGGCACAATATCAGCCCAGGATGTACGCAATGTTGTTTGTTTATATTATATAAAAATATAGGTAAGTTATATAAGTCGTTGATTATTAGTATTATATAATAATATAGATATTGTTATAAAAAAATCTTATAACCTGCCTGTTGCCACCGTCCGTCGATTCACTCTTATTATGATTTTTGTTTACATTTGTAACGCGATAAATGAATGCAAAGTGAATGGAAATGAATACTTGCTGAGATTTCGGAATCTGCAGAGATTTGTGTATCTTCGCACGGATTTTAAGAATTTAACATGATACCTGTTATTCGTATTGAAGATTACAATTATCCGCTTCCATCCGAACGCATAGCAAAATATCCACTTCCAGAGCGGGACAGCTCAATACTTCTCCATTATAAAGACGGAGTAGTTTCCGAATCTGTTTTCAGAAATCTGCCCTCACTTCTTCCTGAGAATTCGCTGATGGTCTTCAATGATACGAAGGTCGTCCCTGCGCGCCTTCATTTTCAGCGTGAGAGCGGTGCACATATTGAAGTCTTCTGTCTCGAACCCGTACACCCGGTCGAATACAACCTTTCTTTTGCTGCTACGGATTCCTGTTCCTGGAAATGCGTTATCGGCAACGCGAAACGATGGAAAGAGGATATCCTTCTGCTCTATAATCCCGACAATCGGGATGACATCCGGGCCATGGACCTCAGGGCCAAACTGGAGCAAAGGGACGGGCAGACCGGAATCGTTACCTTTTCCTGGTCGGACGGCTCTCCCTTCTCCTCCGTTCTGGAGAGGTGCGGTACCATTCCAATCCCTCCATATCTGAACAGGGATTCTGAAGCGATTGATACAGAGCGTTATCAGACCCTTTACGCCAGGATCCGGGGATCCGTGGCCGCACCGACGGCAGGGCTCCATTTTACCCAGAACGTGCTGGATGCCGTAGCAGAGAAAGGAATCGGCATCCGCCGTGTCTGTCTCCATGTCGGGGCGGGGACCTTCCTTCCTGTCAAATCTTCCCTGATTTCAGGCCATCCGATGCATCGGGAGCCTTTCAGTGTATCTCTGGATCTTCTTCGTGAACTTTCCCGCGGCGAGAAAACGGTCACGGCTGTCGGAACGACATCGGTACGGACGTTGGAGTCACTGTATTATGCCGGTGCGGAGTATCTCGAGACCGGGGCCGTTTCAGATGTCGCTCAGTGGGCCCCTTATGAAAAGGATTATCCGTATTCTACAAAAGAAGCCCTGGAAGGCCTTGTGCGCTATTTGGAACATAATGGACTTCAAGAACTTAAGATCGGGACCCGGATTATTATCGTCCCCGGCTTCCCTTTCCGTATCGTCGATCGGATGGTCACCAATTTCCATCAGCCGGAGAGCACACTGATCCTGCTTGTCTCCGCCTTCGTCGGCGGGGACTGGCGTACAATCTATGATTATGCGCTCTCCCATGGATTCCGCTTCCTCAGTTATGGGGACAGTTCCCTCCTTGAAAGGCGGGGATAGGATTTGCCTTTATCCTGCTTTTTACGTAGCTTTGCACTGCTAATAAAACCGAACCTGATATGGACGAGAATACCTATAATGTAGAAAATATCGCCCCCTATACCGATGAAGAGGCCGTTGCGGCTCTCGGCAGGGTGGCAAATCATCCTTCCGTACCCTGGATTTCCAAGTATATCTTCTCGAACCAGCCGGAAACCTATCTTCGTGATATCCTGAAGGGAATCAAAAGCATAGATGAATTCCAGCGTCTGGTCATGTCGGAGGCAATTGAGTGGGTCATCAACACGACGGTCCGCAATTTCTCATATGACGGCTTTTCAAAGCTGCAGGAACTTCCCGGAAAAAACCTGTTCATGTCCAATCACAGGGATATCATCCTGGACCCTGCTTTTACCAATATAATCCTGTTCCGGAACAAGATGCCACTCACCGAGATTTGTGTGGGAGATAATCTGCTCCAGAGCAAGACGATCGAATACCTGATCCGTTCCAACCGGATGATCAAGGTCATCCGCGGTATCTCTGCCCGGGAGCTTTATCTCTCCTCCAAAGTTCTCTCCGAGTATATCCGTTCGACGGTGACGAGTGGGAAGAATTCCGTCTGGATCGCCCAGAAACAGGGCCGTACCAAGGATGGTATCGATGTGACCGAGCAGGGTCTCCTGAAGATGCTTGACATGAGCGGAACCGGTGATTTTGTCCATAATTTTATGGAACTGAGTATCGTGCCGTTGAGTATCTCCTATGAGTATGAACCTTGCGATGTGTTGAAGGCCCGCGAGATTTTGATCTCCCGTACCCGGAAATATGTCAAGACGGAGAATGAGGACCTGCAGAGCATCATGGTCGGAATCAAGCAGCAGAAAGGGAATGTCCACCTGAATTTCGGCGATCCGCTGAATGAGGATGAGATCCGGGCGGCAGCCGAGGCTGACAAGAACGACCGTTACCAGTCGATCCGTCATGCTATCGACCGGCGTGTTATTCAGGGATATCGTCTGTGGAAGACGAACTATATCGCCTATGATCTCGTCAATCATAGTTTCAAGTATGCCGACCGGTATTCACCGGAAGATATGGAGAAGTTCATTCTTTATACCGAACAGCAACTTGACAAAGTTGAGCCGACCCTGAACCGTAATGAACTCAGGGATATCTTCCTTCGTATCTACGGGAATCCGGTGATGACCCGTGAATATGCAGAGGCTGATGAATGCCGGTAAGACCGGCTCCTTTTTTACTGCTGTTTCAGATGGACATCGAGCTGCGGGAACGGGAATGAAATACCGTTCTCAGGGAGTTTGCGGTAGATGGCTTCCGTGAGGTCATAGAAGACTCCCCAATAGTCCTCCCGCTTAACCCAGGCGCGGACCTTGATATCCACACTGCTGGTATTGAGTTCGGAAATACCGATGAAAAGATCGGCCGCTCCCGGGGTACTTTTGTCGAGAATCCGGGAATCCGCTGCGGCAATCTCACGGATGACACGCCTGACGGTATCGATGTCGGAACCATAACTGACACTGAATACCTTGTCGACCCGGCGGAGCTGGCAGGTAGAATAGTTCGTTATGTTTCCGTTCGAGAGGGCTCCGTTCGGGAGAATGAGGACTTTGTTGTCGTAGGTGAGGAGTTTCGTATTGACAATGTTGACTTCCTGGACGGTTCCGGCAAATCCTTGTGCCTCAATATAGTCTCCCGCTTTGAAGGGTTTGAAAATCAACATCATGATTCCGCCGGAGAAATTCTGGACAGTCCCGCTCATGGCCATCCCGAAAGTCACGCCGCCTGCCGCCAGCAGGGCAGCGAGGGAGGTCGTGTTGATCCCGAGGGTGCTGATGGTTACGATGATGAGGATAACCCAGAGGACGATCGAGACCAGACTGGTTGTGAACGATACGATCGTGCGGTCGGTCCCTTTCCGCTCAAATCCCCGACGGATGATACGGAGGATCCTTCGGATAATCCATCCTCCGATCAGATAGATCAGGAGGGCGGCCAGAACCTTCAGGCCGAAGTTCAGGAGTTCATGCAGGAGTTCGTGAAGGATTTCAGTCGGAGTGGATGTCGAGAGCGTATCGATAATATGCTCCGTTCCGTTTTTCAAGGTATCTTGTGATGGCAGCATGATTTGTTAAAGATTTAGGATCAGGTAAGCCATATATCCGATCCAGATAAGGACCATGATGGTTCCGTCGGCCCGGTCGATCTGGTTCTTCCGGAACGTTACGATACTTGTCAGGACGAGGAGTGAACTGAGAAGGAGAACGCCGGCGTCGAGAAGATTGATATCGGCAAAAGAGAGGGGAGAGATGACGGCAGATGCTCCGAGAATAAGTAGAACGTTGAAGATATTGGATCCGAGGATATTACCAAGTGCCAGCTGGCCTTTTTTCTTGGCGGCGGCTACAACGCAAGTTGCCAGCTCAGGCAGAGACGTTCCGCCTGCCAGGATCGTTACGGCGATAAATTTGTCACTGACTCCGAGCATGGATGCGATCGAGGTCGCGGAGTTTACAAACAGGCGTCCGCCTATGACCAGCCCGGCCAGGCCTCCAATAATCAGTAAGATGCTGACCAGGACTTTTTTCTCTTTGGTATCCGACTGGGTGTCGGAATCGGCATCCGGCTTGTTGAACTTAAAGCAAGACCATATATAAATAGCGAAAAGTACCAGCAGGATAATACCTTCCATTCTGGAAAGAACATCCGCATTCCCCAGTCCGAACAAGGTCATGCTCAGTCCCATGGCGAGGAAAAGAACAGTAATGATGATATTGATCGGAATATCCTTGATCCGGTTTTCACGCGTGATACCGATCGGCAGAATGATGGCGGTCAATCCCAGAATGAGCAGTGTGTTGAAGATGTTCGAACCGAGAACGTTTCCGACCGCTACGTCTGAATTCCCGGCGAGGGCTCCGATGATGCTGACGACAAATTCAGGGGCCGATGTGCCCATGCCGACGATTGTCAGACCGATGACAAACTCACTGACTCCGGCTTTCCGGGCGACGGCGGATGCTCCGTCGACAAGATAATCGGCACCGAAGATGATCAGGGCAAGACCTGCTATGAGAATGAGAATCTGTGTAATCATAATTCTGATGTATTCTTGCGTACCAGTGCACATACGTTTTCGACGTGCTGGGTATGAGGGAACATATCGACGGGTTGGACGGCCGTGATGGTATAATCCCGGCAGAGAATTGCCAGGTCACGTGCCTGGGAGGCGGGATTGCAGCTGACGTAGACCATCCGGTCCGGGGCGGCCCGGAGGATCACCTCTGCGACATCAGGGTGGATGCCGGCGCGCGGCGGGTCCAGGATGATGACGTCCGGTCTGCCATTTTCCTGGATAAAGTCATCATTCAGAACATCTTTCATATCTCCGGCGAAAAAAGTGCAGTTTTCGATACCGTTCGCTTCCGCGTTGGTGCGGGCGTCTTCGATCGCCTCGGGGACATATTCGATTCCGATGACTTTTTTTGCACGGGAAGCGACGAACTGGGCAATTGTTCCGGTTCCCGTATAAAGATCGTAGACCGTTTCGTCTCCCTTGAGGCCGGCGAAATCCCGGGCAACACTGTAGAGGCGGTAGGCTTGCAGGGTATTGGTCTGATAAAATGATTTCGGACCGATTTTAAACCGGAGTCCCTCCATTTCCTCATAGATCGCGTCCTCTCCTTTGTAGAGGATACAGGTCTGGTCTGAGATCGAGTCGTTCAGTTTCGTATTGACGACGTAATAGAGAGACGTGATTTCCGGAAAGCGCCCGGCGACAGCATCCAAGAGAGCGGTGCGACGGGGTTCATCCTCATGGAAGAAACAGAGAATCAGCATGACATTCCCGCTTTCCGTTGTCCGGACGAACATATTCCGGAAGAACCCCCGGTTCTCACGGATATTGAAGAATTCATATCCGTGTTCGATACAATATTGTTTGATAAAGAGCCGGATGGCGTTGGATGGTTCCTTCTGGAGATGACAGTCCTTAATATCGAGAACTTTATCGAAAAATTTCCCGACATGGAATCCGAGTCCCATCTTTTCGCTTTCTGAGAGCGCATCCGGGTCTTCGTCTTTATAGATCCAACGCTTGTCTGAGGCCGTGAATTCCAGTTTGTTGCGGTAGTACTGTTCCCGTTCCGAGGGAAGGGTCGGCCGGATTTCAGGGACGTCGAGGTGACCGAGGCGGACGAGCTGGTCCCAAACCTGTTGCCGTTTGGCTTCAAGCTGCATCGGATAGGGGAGCGGCTGCCATTTGCAACCTCCGCAGAATCCGAAATGGGGGCAGAACGGCTTGAGTCGGTGGGGAGAAGGCTCGACCATCCGTACGGTGAAACCTTCCATATAATTTTTCTTTTTTTTGAAGATGCGGACGTCAACGACATCCCCGGGAACGGCGAATTCGACGAATACGACTTGTCCGTCTACGTGGGCTAGTGCCTTTCCTTCGGCGGCCACGGCTTCGATTCGGACATTTTCAAGAACGAGATCCGTTTTTTTCTTGGACATACTTTCTCTTTAAATTTTACAAATTTACAAAATATTCATAACTTTGTTAATATGAAAAAATGGATGCTACTCCTTCTGGCGGTAATTTCCGTATCTTGTTCACAGAATCGTAATCTGCTGACCCTTTTCATCGGCACGTATACGGATGGTTTTTATGCCTATTCGTTTGATGAGGAGGAAGGGGCGGTTGTTTCCGAAGGTTCTTTTCCGGAAGCTCCGGGGGCTTTCGCCAAGGCGTGCATGCCGAATCCATCCTATCTTACCCGCAGGGGAGAGATGGTTTATTCCGTCAGCGAGATGTCGGATTCAACTGCCTCCGTCTGGTCATGGAAGTTTTGGGGAGATTCCCTTCAGTGTGTCGCTTCCGCACCGACCGGAGGTGAGGCGGGCACGGCTCCCTGCTATGTATCGACGGACGGGCGGTATGTGGCCGTGGCCAATTATTCCGGGGGATCCATGGCCTTTTACCGGGTCCAGCCAGGAGGGGCTGTCGTCCGGCCGGACTCTCTGATCCTCTCCGGAGCAGGAGGTCCCGACCTTCGTCGGCAGGGGACTCCACATGTCCATTGCGCCGTCTTTGCTCCAGACGGGAAATATCTGTTTTTCAGCGAGTTCAGTGCGGATGAGATCGGGGTCTGCGATCTATCTCCGCTCGGAATCCGTAATTATCGCAAGGCTGCGGACGCAGATCCCGATACCGGACCGCGTCATCTGCTTTTCGATCCTTCCGGGAAGCACCTCTATCTGATAGGAGAGCTTTCCGGAGCGATTACCGTCTTTGACTATAACGACGGAAATCTGATCCGAAAACAAGTTATCAACGCCGATCCTACCGGAGCAAGGGGAGCCGCCGACATCCATTTTTCTCCGGACGGAAAGTTCCTGTATGCCAGCATCCGGCTTCGGAATGACGGAATTGCTATTTTCAAGGTAAGTGAGGACGGAACGCTCACGGAAGCCGGCTATCAGCCAACCGGAATCCATCCGCGCCATTTCAATATAACGCCGAACGGAAAGTTCCTCCTTGTAGCCTGCCGAGATTCGAACGGGATCCAGATTTTCCGACGGGATAGCCGGACGGGGCTCCTGCAGGATACAGAAAGACGCATATTGCTCGAAAAGCCCGTTTGTGTCTGCTATTAAATGAATGATAATTAAATAGATAATGAACAAAAGAATCTATCTCTGCCTCGCCCACATGTCGGGCAATGAACAAAAATTCATCCAGGAGGCGTTTGATACGAACTGGGTCGTTCCGCTCGGACCGAATGTTAACGGTTTTGAGGATGACCTGAAAACTTTCGTGGAAAGCGGAAAGGATATTTCCCGTGAGATTGTCGCCCTCTCATCCGGAACGTCGGCTGTCCATCTGGCCCTCATCCTCTGCGGGGTCGGTCCGGGAGATGAAGTGATTGTCCAGGACTTTACTTTCTGCGCATCTTCCCATCCCGTCCGTTATCTGGGCGCAACGCCGGTCTTTGTGGATTCTGAGCGTGAGAGTTGGAATATGGATCCCGATCTGCTTGAAGAAGCGATCCGTGACAGGATCGCCAAGACGGGGAAGAAACCGAAGGCGATCATTCCCGTTGCGCTGTACGGTATGCCGTACCGGATCGATAAGATCATGGAAATAGCTGACAGGTATGGGATCCCAGTCATCGAGGATGCTGCCGAAGGGTTTGGCAGCCGTTTCGACGGACAGGTTCTGGGCACGTTCGGAAGGTATGGGATTCTGAGTTTCAATGGCAATAAGATGATTACAACCTCCGGAGGAGGTGCACTGATCTGTCCAGACGCAGAGGCCAAGGCGAAGACGATGTGGTATGCAACGCAGGCCCGGGAATCCTATCCGTACTATCAGCATGAAGCGATTGGTTATAATTATAGGATGTCGAATATCTGCGCCGGTATCGGCAGGGGACAGATGACGGTCCTGGAAGCGCATCTTGCCCATCACAGGCACGTTTTTGACCTGTATAAGGATCTCTTCGCCTCCGTTCCCGGCATCTCGGTCCATGGTAACCCCAATGCGCGCTGTGAGAGCAATTTCTGGCTGAATACGATTATCCTGGACCCTGATATCCATGTTCGCGGAGAGGAAAATGCCTATCAATCAGTCGTTAAGGGAGCCGTCGGGGGAGCGGCCGGGGTTGTTCATCAAAGCGCCACGCCTCATACGGATTGCGAACCGGTTCCGGCGGTCGAAGCCCTGCGGGTTATCCTTGATCAAGCCGGCATTGAAGCGCGCCCGCTATGGAAACCGATGCACAGGCAACCGGTCTATGCCGATTCACCGGCTTATGTCAACGGCGTATCTGAGGAAATGTTCCTGCACGGAATGTGCCTTCCTTCAGGTCCGTATGTCACAGATGACGACGTTCGGTATATCGTCCAGACGATCAAAGATTCTGTTATCTGATTTTAGTTAATAGCTGTCCCCGAAGCAGGGGACAGTTTTATATCCCCGTAACTTAACATAATATAAATTGTATAACATGACGTAAAAAGGGGATAGAACTGACATATTGCAGCAAATTTATCGTTTGAAGAGTGAATACTGGAAATTCAAAGACATATTGATGCCCAGGTAACCGGTCAGGATATTATTTGAGAATAATCGGTCGACTATCTCCTCATCCGGATCGACAAGTTCCGGACAGCTGTGCGTAAGCCGGTAAAACAGAGAGATATCGAATACGGTTGCAGGACTGAGTTCGAATCGTTTGCCAAAGCCGAGTCGCATGTAGAAAACCCAATTATCCGCAGATGTGAACAAAGCTGTTCCTGGTTCTATAAAGATAAAGGATCCGTCCTTGTTCTGACCATTTCCGAAAAAGTAGGTTCCCCGTGTGCCGAGCGGGATGATCCGGAAACGGTCATTAATTCCTTCATATCCGGTTATAACAGAAATGTTCCAACGCGTCCCGAGATCGTATCCGCCTTTGAAGAGAATCGAGGCATTTAGATTTGTAATAAATTGATGGTCAGACCCTTGTATGCGCGTTCCATCGGCTCGGAGATAGTTGTAAGTATGGAATGTATGAAAGGTCAGTCCGGAGGCCCATTCTACGCCTAGAACGGGCCGTCTCCCTGGTTCCATCGAGGCGGCCGGAAGAATAAAAATGGCCATACAGGCTATTGCAAGGGCGATTTTCTTCATTTCAGAACCTCCTCATGATTCTAAGTTCCGGGTACGGAATGCGGAAGATTCCGTTTTTATACGGGTCGATCGTCGGGTCATACCGGTTGATGTCCTCGTATGTGCTTCTCTTTCCATAATGGACCCCTAGATCAACGGTGAATACAAGGGAGATGATGCAATCCTTGACGAAATTGAACAGGAGTCCGGTCTCCCCTGTCGCTGCCACGGTCAGGCCATGTTTCTTGTCGACATCCCGCATGTATCCGACCATCACACCGGGACCCGCAAACCAGTCGACAGACGTCCCCGTTGCAGGAATCGTCCAGTGTTTGAGATAATAATCGTAACTGAAACGGAATTGGCTTCCGGGAACGCGGATCATCTCTTCCCGGTACAGGATGCTGGTCACATCCATCATGGCCGTTACCGAGATCAGGTTTTCACTCCCCTCTCTCCCATACAGGGCTGATGCACCGAAACCCTTGAAGGAATAATAACCGCCGAGGGATCGGAGCTGGGCATCCGCCTTTCCGGGAAGCAGTAGGATCCAGAGAAACAATATGAGCGCTGCCTTTCGCATTCCAAAGTGCCAATTTACGTATTTTAGCGGAATTATCAAACAGCACGCTCCCCTTCTGCTGAGTTGTAGTTTAGGGAAAAAAGCATTATATTTGTGATGTAATTAACTAAAACCAACCTCTTATGTCTGTTACTGTCAAAGAGGTACAGTCCAAAAACGAACTGCGCCAATTTGTAAAGTTTCCGCTCCGTCTCTATAAGGATTGCCCTTATTATGTGCCGAGTATCTATATCGACGAGATGAGCACCCTCGATCCGGAAAAGAATCCCATGGCCAAATACAGCAAATTCGCCCGTTTCCTTGCTCTCAAAGACGGCAAGGTCGTCGGACGTGTCGCAGCCATTATCAATGAGATAGCAAACCGGGACTGGGACCATCTTGAAGTCCGTTTCGGATGGTTCGATTTTATTGATGACCGGGAAGTTTCGCAGGCTCTTCTCGAAAAAGTGATCGATTTCGGGAAGCAATATGGGATGACCCAGATTTCGGGTCCGCTCGGGTTCACGGATTTTGATTCCGAAGGAATGGTCGTAGAAGGTTTCGATAAAATCAGTTCCTTTATGCTCAAATACAATTATTCCTATTATAGGGAGCATATGGAAGCGCTTGGATTCGAGAAAGTTATCGATTGGCTGGAATACAGGATCTATGTTCCCGAACAGGTTCCCGATAAGGTTTCCAGGATATCCAAGATCATCGCGGAGCGGTACCATCTTCATGTCCGGAATATCACGAAAAAGGAGGTCCGGAAAGAGGATTATGGACACAAGATTTTCGATCTGATCAACAAGACCTACTGCGAATTGTTCGATTTTACGGTAATGCCTCCGGAAGTCGTTGATTCCTATATCGATACGTTCCTCGGACTACTGGACATGGATTATGTTGTCCTGATAGAGAATGACAAAGGGGATCTTGTTGCCTTTGCCATTACGATGCCTTCCCTTGCCCGTGCCGTGCAGAAAGGGAAAGGGTATCTTTTCCCGCTGGGCTGGTGGCATCTGGTCAAATCGATGTATATCAAGCATGAAGAGGCTCTTGAACTGATGCTTATCGGTGTGGCTCCCGAGTACCGGAATATGGGGGTCAATGCTATGATATTCAATGAGATAATCCCTAGGCTCCAGAAAGGCGGCTTCAAGTACGGAGAATCAAACGCCGAGTTGGAGGACAATAACAAAGTCCAGAACCAATGGGATCTCTACCAGAAGGATTTCCAACGCCGGAGACGGGTCTATGGCAAGCAAATCTGAACAGACGGGTCCGTCCCTGCTCCCTCCCCTTCCGGAACGCATGCGCCCCCGGACATTGGAGGAGTATGCCGGCCAGAAGCATTTGGTCGGCCCTGGATGTATCCTCCGGAATATGATTGAGAGCGGGGTGCTCTCTTCCTTTATCCTGTGGGGCCCTCCCGGGGTCGGGAAGACGACCCTCGCCCATATCATTGCCGAACGAATGGATCGGGAATTCTATACCCTTTCGGCTGTCAGTGCGGGCGTCAAGGATGTACGGGATGTAATCGACCGTGCCCGCGGTGCCTCGCTTTTCCACCAGAAGGCCGCTCCGGTCCTTTTTATAGATGAGATCCACCGCTTCAATAAGGCGCAGCAGGATGCCTTGCTCGGAGCGGTTGAGTCCGGTACGATCGTGCTGATTGGTGCAACAACCGAGAATCCTTCCTTTGAGGTGATCACTCCCCTTCTGTCCCGTTGTCAGGTTTTTGTCCTGAAATCTTTGGATGTTGCTGATTTGCAGATACTTCTGGATCGTGCCGTCAAAGAGGATGTCCTGCTGAAGGAGAAGACGATCGAGATCCGTGAGACCCAGGCTTTGTTCCGCTACAGCGGTGGTGACGCTAGGAAACTGCTTAATGTATTGGAGATCGTAGTCGATTCCTTTGCGGGCCGCTCCCCCGTGATTATCGATAACAAGACGGTTACCGACTGTATCCAGGAGAATATGGCCATTTACGATAAAGACGGAGAGATGCATTATGACATTATTTCCGCCTTCATCAAGAGCGTCAGGGGGTCGGATCCCAATGCAGCCGTCTATTATCTGGCCCGTATGATCGATGGTGGAGAAGATCCGCTTTTTATTGCCCGCCGCCTCTGCATTCTTTCTGCCGAGGATATCGGACTTGCCAATCCGAATGCGATGCTGCTTGCCAATGCGTGCTTTGAGATCGTGAATCGGATTGGGATGCCCGAAGGACGGATTCCCCTTGCCGAATGCACAGTCTACCTTGCTTCATCACCGAAGAGTAACGCTTCGTATCTCGCTATCGATAAGGCACTTTCCTATGTCAAAGAGACCGGTAACCTGCCCGTTCCGCTCCCAATCCGGAATGCGCCGACAAAGCTGATGGAAGATCTCGGCTATAGTGACGGGTATAAGTATGCCCATGATTTCCCGGGTCATTTCGCCGATATGGAATTCCTACCCTCCGAAGCGGCCGGTACCGTTTTCTATGAGCCCCAAGAGAACCGTCATGAGGCTGCGCTCCGTGCCTACCTAGAGGCTTGCTGGCCGAAATACTATCCGAAGAAATAATCCTACCGTCCATTCGTCTTTTTCCCGGAGAAGAATACGTTCCTGGAGCGGTATGGGCGCCTGCTTCATGGCTCGTCCGGGGGCTCGAACTTCGTCATTTCGCTCTGCTTGCCAACTCGGTCTTTTAGCCGTCCGCCGAGCGTCCGTCTAACCCCCGGGAACCCCGGACTCGCAATCTCCGCAGGCATCCCACACCGCTCCAGTCCGATCTCTCTCCGGAGTAAGAAAGGACGGGAAGGGGATGTGCCCCGAGCGGAGATTGAGAGGAGCGGGAACAAGCGGAACCGAGGGAGGGTGCGTGCCCAAAGGGACGACGGCGTGTGTCTGAAGGACGTTACAGGACGACGCAGGAGGACTGTAAAAGGACTGAGTTAGCCGTCGAGCACTCGGACGACAGTGACGCCCCGCTCCGAACCATGAAGCTCGGAGCACATCCCCTTCCCGGACAATTTTCTTCTCCGGAAAGATGTGTGTGAAGTTTACCTCAGGTGGGTTCTGGGTGTGCGGGATCAGAAGGGATAGCCGACGCCGAAGTGGAGGGCGAAGACAGAGGAGGGATTCTGCCAGGTGGCCTTTTGGAACGGATTGATCCATCGGTCTCCTGCTGCACGGACGGGATCATGGAGCCGTACACCCAGATCGATACGGATCAGAATGAAATCCATGTCAAGCCGCAGGCCCGTTCCCCAGTCGGCTGCAATGCTCTGGGGAAGGTTGGAAAGCTTGAACTTCGCCTCATCGGGAGCGGAAGCATATAGCGACCAGATATTTCCGGCATCTAAGAAGAGGGCGCCATCGAACTTCCAGAACATCGGGAAACGATACTCCGCATTGACTTCCAGTTTCATGTCTCCTGTCTGGTTCGGAATGATAAAGTACTCGCTCATCGGTGCGTTGCCAGGCCCCAATGTACGAGCCTGCCAGCCGCGTAGGCTGCTGGCCCCCCCGGCGTAGAATGCCTTTTCGAAAGGAAGGTAATTTGAATTGCCGTAGGCATAGCCGGCCCCTGCCAGAATGCGGAATGCCAATGCCTGGGAATCCCCTTTCCCGAAGACGAAGGTCCGTCCGATCTGTATCTCGCTCCGGACGTATTGCGAGTACGGTGATCCCCAAACCAGGTGGGCACCGGCGGCGTCGGTCGGCCAATAGCGGTTCAGCAGACTCAGGACGTTGCCGGAGATGTCGATTCCGAGACGGTAATAGTGGTAGGAATCCTGGGGATTGACAGAAGGATTGGTCGTGTAGTACAGAATTGTGCCGAGACCGGCATCAAAATGGCTCTGGTAGGCATAGCGCATGAATGGATCATGATCGGTTTCCTCGCGGAAGTCCGGATCGATGTCGAACATCCGGACGATGTTGGCCTGGACCGGGAAAAACTGGAAGAAAAACCGTGATCCCATTGAACCGCTGTATCCGAAGGAACCGGAAATAATCGTCCGCGTATATTCAGGACGGTTCTGGTAATTGAAAGAGGTCGCCACGTCGGTCTTGGGAACCGTACTGCTGGGAGGGAAAAACCGGGTCGGGAGTCCCAGGAATTTAGGAAAGGTTATACTCGTTGAAGTACCGAATTCCGTCGACCGGACATGATCTTTCGGCTTGAACTGGAAATTGCCTTTCAAACCGATATTGAGCCGCTCTCCTCCTTTAAAGATATTCTTGTGGTAATATGTGATCTGCGGAGAGATACCCATCAGGCCGGAAGAATTCGTCGAGGCTTCGAGGTTGACCTTGAATCCCTGGAGCTGGGAGTGCCGGAGGCGGATGTTACAGTCGACGATCGCGCTGTCCCGCTTGTCCATCGAAATATTGACTCCGCTGAAGAGATTGAGGGAGGTCAGCCGGGAATAGGTCCGGTTGACAGCCAGTTCATTATAGGGCTCTCCCGGTCGGAGCATGTTCAGGTTCTCCAGCAGGGATTTCCTTAATCTGAGGTCCTGGCTGTATGAGATCCGGACATCTCCGATCGAGTATTTCACCGGAAGAACGGAATTCTCCTCGGGCTCATTCCGCCCATGCTCGAGAATGGACATTTTAAGGAAGGCATGTCCCGGAACGCGGAGCGTGTCGGCCTCGAACACATACTGGCTCTTGTCGAATCCGTAATAGCCTTTTGTCCTGAAATAGGCTGAACCCCGTTCCGTTTCCGCCTCCAAGGCAGACGCAGCCAGATACTGGCCGCTTTTGACCGTAACGTTTGGCTGATCGTCATAGAAATCCTTGCGGAACTCATCGGAAGGAGGCAGGTTGTAACTGACGGAGTCAATGACAAATCGTTTTCCGAGTTCGACGTAATAGGTGACGTATACTTTCTTCTTATGGACCCGGACGTCGCTCTCTACATCAGAACCGTAGTACCCGATATATTCGAGGTGGTTGAGCATGCTCTCGATAGAGGCGTCAACCTTGGTCGGGTCGTAAACGACGGGCGCCTGACCGATTTTCCGCAGGAAACGGTTGATCGGCTTCGTTCCGTCCTGACCGGAAAGGTTATATAGATTCAGAAACGGGTTCCATCCAAAGATAAAATAGGTATTCGGCTGCTGGCTGATATAGGTTTGGAGCTCACGCTGGTTGAAACTTTTGTCGTCAACCTTGATTTCATTCTTGGCCAGTCGGAATTCACCTTCCCTCAGAGAACGGGTCGTGCTGCACCCGGCCAGGAGGGCGGCGCAAAGCGGCAGCAGGAGGATTCCGGTCCATTTCATAAATGCAAAATTAACATTTTCGGCCCATTCCGGCAAATAATTCCTTATATTTGCATCCATGAGCATCAGTAAGAAAGAAATCAGTTTCCTCTCTTCCCTGGCCCATAAAAAATACAGGGATGCGGCGGGTCTTTTCGTAGTCGAAGGAGAGAAAATGGTCGGAGAAGCCCTTCGTTCCGGTTTCTCCGTGGAGAATGTCTATAAACGGGATGAAATCGGCGACCAGGCTATGGATCGTATTACATCCCTGTCATCTCCCTCGCCTGTTCTCGCTACGGTCCGGAAACCGGATGGGCTTCTTCTAGACGCTCCGGCTATTCCGAAAAGGGGGCTTTTCCTGGGCCTTGACGGGATCCGGGATCCCGGTAATCTCGGAACGATCCTCCGAATCGCGGATTGGTTCGGCGTGGATGCGGTTTATGCTTCGTTGGATACGGTCGATCTCTTCAATCCGAAAGTCGTTCAGGCGACAATGGGCGCTATCTTTCGGGTTCGCTTCCACTATACTTCCTTACCGGCTTTGTGCAAGGCGGTCAAAGGAAACGGCGGACAGGTCTACGGGACCTTCCTGGACGGAGAGAATATGTATGAGAAAGCGCTTGACCCGGGCGTCGAAAGCCCTTCGCTGATTCTTGTCGGGAATGAGTCGAACGGCATCTCGGCTTCTGTCGCGGCGGAGGTTACGGAACGGCTTTTTATCCCGCCTTATCCCCCTGATGATCCCGGTTCAGAATCGCTCAATGCCGCTGTTGCAACGGCACTTACGGTCGCCGAGTTTCGCCGGAGAGGCCGATAAGGGTATCGTCTTTCCCCTTTATTTCAACCGTTATACGATCCGGAAGACCGGCTTCCGGAAAGAAGTCTGCCGCCTCGGAAGGAATCCTGATGCAGGCTGTCCTATCTCCTTCAGAGAAATTAGAGACGATGAGGAAGACCTCCTCCCCTACTCCCCGGAGGAAAGCGAACAGCGAGTTCCGGTCAAATTCTCCCTCTTCCTGGCAGTAACAAAGATCATAGGTTTTCCCTTCACTGCCAAAGGCTTCCCTTTCCGTGACCAGCTTCAGCAGTTCCCGGTACCGTGCGAGGACGGCAAGACGATCCGGATTCATTCCCTTCCCTGTATGGATCCATCGGCATAGCTCCATGATCCCTTCCGGTTTCCACCAGTCAAAAATCGAGGTCCTCCCGTTGATCCCGCTGAAGGGCTCGTCGTCCATTCCCCGCTCCCCGGCTTCCTGTCCGAAATAAAGCATGAACGGAGCTGTATTGAGTAGAAGGCTGACGGCAAGGGCAGCCATCCCGTTTTCTGCTTTCCCGGCAAAGAAATCGGACGCAATCCGCTGCTCGTCATGGTTTTCCAGGAAGTTCAGCATAGTCGGCTGCAAATCCCCTAGCCGTTGCCATACTCCCGTAATATCCGAGGCCGGAGTTTTTCCTTCCGTAATGGCCCGGAGGGTATCATAGAGAAGGGATTTATCATAGAGCAGGTCAAAGCCGACCTCATCCCTGTAGAAACGGTATTGATTCGGCTCATAGACTTCTGCGATAAATGTGAGATCGGGGAATTCCTGCCGGATCCTGCGGATGACCCATTGGAAAAAGGCCGGCGGAACGAGTTCGACCATATCGCATCGGAATCCATCTACTCCTTTTCCGGCCCAGAATCGCAGAATCCCGTACATTTTGTCCCAAGTAGCCGTATGGAAATCGCAGTAATTGAGCTTGACCGTATCATACCAGTCGTTGATCCCCGGGTGTGAAGAGAAGCAGTTGCCGGATGCCTTGGCCGGGTTCTCAGGGTAGAAACGCCCCTCCGGCAGCACAAGCGGCTGGCCGGGGTAATAGAAAAAATCGTTTCCGGGCGCCCAGTGGACGGAGGTGTCATCTCCCTCTCCGAGGGAGGGCTTGATGTGGCTGCTGTAGTCCCGCGAAACATGGTTCGGAACAAAATCAATGATGACCCGCATGCCGGCTGCATGTGTTCTCCTGATCAAATCCTCGAATTCGGACATCCTTTCTTCATGGTTGTCAGCTAGATACGGATTCACATCATAGTAATCGGTAATCGAATAGGGAGAGCCCGCATCTCCTTTGACAAAGGCCTTGTCCGACGGAGTACAACCGTCTTCACGGCAGAGGGTGGCATGGCGGATGATACCGGTATACCAGACGTCCGTGACTCCGAGAGACGACAGATAGTCAAGGGTTTCAGCGTCGATACCGCTGAATTTCCCGGTAAAATGGCTGCTGTTATTCCACAGCCTGGGTAGGATTTGATAGAGGATTCTTTTCTGCATCTGTGCTTTGTAAGGAAGTATCTCTCGCTTCAAGGAGAGATTTGACAGAATCGAGTTGGGATTTAAGGGAAGCGATCGTGGTATCCCGGTTGCTGATCAGGGTGGCGAGTTTGCTATAGATCGAGGATGCGAAAGCGTCCAGGTCCTCGCGGGTTACGCCGATCGAATGCTCCCGCATGGAGATCTGCGTGTCTTTGATCCCATAGCTTTGCGCAAGATCCATCAGCTGCTTGCTCTCCGTCCCCGACATGGGCCTTCCGGCAATGCGGAGTTCGACCTTGCGTCCGCGGCCCTTCTCGATCCTGTAATCATAGATATAGGTTTTTCCGATAATCCGGTTTTCCTGGATAAAAGAATCGACTTTCCGCTCGAAGTTATTATCCCGGATCATGACGATGGCGCTGATAACACTCGGGACGATAAAGGCGACGAGCAGGGCGGATGCCAGTCTCCGGCGACGGTTATCCCCTGCGAAATCCCCTTCCGAATGCTTCTTGAAATGGAGGTAGCGGACGAAGATATACGTTGCCATCGTGATGAAGATTCCATTGATCAGGAAGAGGTACATGGCCCCGAAGAAATAATGGAAATTCAGGTGGGAAAGGCCATATCCCGCCGTACAGAGCGGAGGCATGAGGGCCGTAGCGATGGCAACGCCGGAGAGGACGGTCCCTTTTTCTTTCCGGGCATTCTCGATAATGCCGGCGCAGCCGCCGAAAAAGGCGATGAGAACGTCATAAATCGTCGGACTAGTCCTGGCCAGGAGTTCGGTCGGATTGTTCTGCCGCAGCGGGGAAACCAGGAAATACAGGCTCGAAACGATGAGGCTGATAATGACCATGACGAGCAGATTCTTGGCTGCGTTTTTCAGCAGATCCATGTCATCGGTCCCGATTGAAAGACCGATGCCGATAATCGGACCCATCAGCGGAGAAACAAGCATCGCGCCGATGATGACGGCCGTGGAATTGACGTTCAGGCCGACGGATGCGATGATGATGGAGAAAGCCAGGATCCATACGTTCGGCCCCTTGAACCAGATGCCGCTCTGGATCTGCCGGGCGGCCGCATCGGTATCGATGTGCTCCCGGAGATCGGCCAGCTGGCGAAGATAGCGCTGGGCTACTTTGGGGAAATTCTTTCTGTCCATTGTCATTCTCCTTATGGACAAATGTAAAAAGAAAATCGGGCACTTCCAAACGGAGGCGCCCGATCATCAGCTTATGGACTTTTACCAGTTCAAAATCTTCTTGAAATCGTAGTCTGCCGGGTTGGCCACATACTTCTTGGCCGCCTCGTAGTCGGCCTCGGTAATGTAGTGGCAGATATGACCGTAGTAATTCTGGGAGGTGCCTCCTTCGATATTGACGCGGCGTGGCGGAATCTTACCGTCAGCTCCTTGGAGATCCTTCAGATAGAGCGGTTTAGCTTCGCCGAATGCATCGACATAGACCATGCAGCCGGTCTCGCCCTTGGAGAAGAGTTCGTAGACGCCCATGGCGAGTTCAGAGCAGTAAGTCAGGTCATAGGCGACCGGATCCTGACAGCGGACATCATATCCGATTTCGACCGGACGGGTCTTTACCTTGAGACCGAGTTTCTTGAATTCCTTGCCGAGAATATCATTGAAAAGGACGGCTTTGGAGATCTTGCCGAGTTCCGGATGCCCATGCTCATCGTAGGTCAGGCTGACACCGGCGTTCTTGATTTCATCCGGATTCAGATCATGGAAAACACCTTCCGCGACGACGACGGTTCCGTAAGGAATGCCGAGGATATTCCGTTTGAGAATGGCGGAAAGGGCAAGGCGTACAATCTTGTCAAGGGTAATCTCTGTCTTGTTGAACATTTCGGGGATGATTGTCATCGGGCAGTGAGTTGCCTCGCCGATGCCAAGGGCAAGATGACCGGCGGAACGGCCCATAGCACTGATGATAAGCCAGTTGCCGCTCGTGCGGGCGTCTTCATATACCGTGCGGGCAAGATGGGCGCCTTCGTTCTTTGCTGAATTGAAACCGAATGTCGGCGTATTGTTCGGAAGCGGGAGGTCGTTGTCGATCGTCTTCGGAACATGGATGTTGCGGATCGGATATTGCTTGGCTTCCAGGAATTTGGCAATGCGGTTGGCTGTCGATGCCGTATCGTCGCCACCGACGGTGACGAGCAGTTTGATGTTATTCTCCTGGAAGAGTCCCAGGTTGAAGTTATCTTCGAAATCCTTGTCGGTCGGCTTGAAGCGGCTCATCTGGAGGTAGGAACCGCCACGGTTGAAATAGGCGTCAGCCTTGAAGAAATCGATATCTTCAATGCGCGGATTCTTGGAGAAAAGACCGGAGTAACCGCCGTGCAGGCCGATAACGCGATAACCGTTGGAAAGGAAGGTTTTGGCAACACTGAATACAACTGTATTCATGCCCGGAGCGGGGCCGCCGCCGCAGAGGATAATGATGGAATCTTTCATAATGTAAAATGAATAACTGTAAGTCAAATCAATTTTGCAAATATAGTTAATTTCCAGGAGAAATCATATACGGAGCCGCCAGAATCAAGCATCCCCCTGTTTCAGGGCATTCGCGATTCTACATTTTCAAAAAAATGGATTTTCCGATTGATTCCAAAGATTCTTCATGGAAAATGATTATATTTGTATTTATATGGGAAGATCTGAAGCACAGCACCGGATAGAAGAACTGAAAGCTATTCTCTGGGAGAACAGCCGAAAGTATTATGTCGATAATGCTCCCGTCATGTCGGATTACGAGTACGACCAGCTGATGCATGAGCTGGAAGCACTCGAGGCTGCGTATCCCGAGTATGCGACCGATGATTCCCCGACCCGCCGGGTAGGCAGTGATATAGACTTGTCAGCCGGTCCTGCCACCGAGATCAATGTGCGCAGCGACTTCGCAAAAGTCCCCCACCGTTATCCGATGCTCTCTCTCGGGAATACCTACAACTTGGCTGAAATAGAAGAATTTGCAGCCAGGGCGGAAAAAACTTTGGGTACCCGGTTCACCTATTGCTGCGAGCTGAAATTCGACGGAACGGCGATCTGCCTGACCTACCGGAAGGGCCTCTTATATCGCGCCCTGACCCGTGGTGACGGTGTTGTGGGGGACGATGTGACGGAGAATGTCCGCCACATCCCGAATATCCCCCAGCGTCTCGCCGGAACCGGTTATCCGGATGAATTTGAGATCCGGGGCGAGATCCTGATGCCGTTCGAATCCTTCAACAGGCTGAATGCCGAGCGGGAGGAAACTGGCGAACCGCCATTTGCCAATCCCCGGAATGCAGCCTCCGGGTCCCTGAAACTGATGGACCCGGAAGAAGTCGGACGTCGCGGACTGATCTGTACGCTCTATCATATCCCGGACGGAAGTGCTGATTTCCAGACCCATGATGAGGCTCTCAGGGCCGCGGCTTCCTGGGGCCTCCCTGTTTCCGACAAGCGGGAACTCTGTGATGGAATCGATGGCATCGAGGCTTTTATCTCCAAGTGGGAGACGGCCCGGAAGACCCTCCCCTATGCTACGGACGGGATCGTTATCAAGATCAATGAGATGGCCTTTCAACGGACACTCGGCTATACGGCCAAGTCTCCCCGATGGGCCGTCGCTTATAAATATAAGGCTGAAGAGGCCCTGACGCCGATCCTGAGCATCGACTATCAAGTCGGCCGGACCGGGGCCGTCACTCCGGTTGCGAATCTGGAACCGGTCCAGCTCTCCGGAACCGTCGTCAAGCGCGCAACGCTGAATAATGCCGACTGGATGGAACAGCTCGATCTTCGGGAACACGATTATGTCTACGTCGAAAAAGGGGGCGAGATCATTCCGAAGATTACACGGGTGGAACGTTCGAAACGAACCCCGGGAGCACTCCGTCCGCTATTTCCGACAACTTGCCCGGACTGCGGAGCGCCGTTGTTCCGCCCGGAAGGTGAGGCTCGCTGGTTCTGCTCCAATCCTGACGGATGTCCGACCCAGATCAAGGGCCGGCTGGTCCATTTCCTCAGCCGAAAGGCCATGAATGTCATTGCCGGCGATGCAACGGTTGAGCAGATGTATGCCCTGGATCTCGTCCGGACTCCTGCAGACTTTTATGACCTGACAATTCCCCGCCTCCTGATGTTGGACGGATGGAAGGAAAAGTCAGCCCAGCGTTTTGCGGACAGCCTGCGACAATCCCTTTCCGTCCCCTTCGAGCGTGTACTCTATGCGATCGGAATCCGTTATGTCGGGGAACAGACGGCCCGGGACCTGGCCCGTCATTTCGGGAGCATGGATGCGATCGCTGCGGCCTCGAAAGAAGACTTGCTCGCCGTTCCGGAAGTAGGCGGAGTCATCGCGGAAAGCATCTATCGCTTCTTCCGGGATCCCGTCAACCTGAACATGGTCGCCCGCCTTCGCGCTGCGGGTCTGAACATGACGGTTGAATCCCCTGCCGAACGCGGTTCCGATGCGCTTTCCGGCATGACGATCGTTATCAGTGGAAACTTCTCCGTATCCCGTGATGAGATGAAGGCGATGATCGAGAGAAACGGCGGGAAAAACAGCAGTTCCGTAAGCGGGAAAACAACCTATCTTCTGGCCGGATCGAAACCCGGTCCCGAAAAGATAAAGAAGGCCGGCGAACTCGGTATTCGGGTTATCGGAGAAGATGAATTCTACGCCCTTCTGCCCGGGAAACCGGAACCGGATGCGATTCCCGAAGGGGATGGACAGTTATCTTTGTTTTAGGCCGTATGTTCGGAAAGCTGAAGCATAAGATCAAAGTAATTTTCCGGTGGATTTCTATCTGGATTACCCGTATCGTCAAGTTCATCACCCTTGACATGTGGCGGATGGATCAGAAGGATTTCAAAAAAGGGACGGCCCGGCTGGTTAAGGACCTGAAAGTCATTACACTGACCCTCAATACATTCTCCTCTCAGAAAATTGGTTTCCAGGCGACGGCGCTGAGCTACCAGACGACGATGTCGATCATCCCTTTTTTAGCGATAGCGATCTATCTGACGAGCGGGATCGGACTCTCCGACAAGATCAGTGCCTTCCTCTACGCCAATATCAGCAATGAGCGGCTGATCGAAAGCATGATGAATGCGGCAGACAACATCCTGCATACGGCCTCTTCCGGCCTATTCGGTATGATCAGTATGCTGACCTTCCTATGGATCGTCGTCTGGATGATGATCTGTGTCCGGCGTGTTTTCAACAACGTCTGGAAAGTAGAGAAAGAAACCCGGTTCATGCGTCTGGTAGGCATCGTATTCGGCATCTTGATCCTTTCCCCCTTTATCCTGATCATCCTTTTTTCCGGTTCGATCGTCTATACCCACGTGCTGGATCTGGTTGTCCCGGGGGATACGGAGATTACGGCTACGATCAAATCTTTCCTGGGATGGGCCGTTTTTGCAGCGGTGTCCATTCTGGTGCTGTCCGCCATGTATAAATACATCCCGGGGACAAAAGTTTTGTGGCGATACGCCTCCCGTGCTGCTGTTTATTCAGGTATCGCCTTCACCGTCATCCAGTACCTTTACCTTGAAACCCAGGTCATGGTCACGAAAATCGGTACGGTCTACGGCGTACTCGCCGCCCTGCCCCTTTTTATGATTTGGCTGAATATCGGATGGACGGTGATCCTGTACGGGGCGGAACTTTCGTATGCGTTCCAGAATGTGGACAAGCATCATGTGAGTGTCGAGGAAATCGACCGGATGAATCAGGAGGCTATCCGGGAGAAAAGGCAGCAGCGAACAGATAACAGTGATAATAAACAGATATGAGTTTTTCTGAATTCACACCCGACGACTACGCTGTCATCGCGAGAGAATACGACGACCTGAGGCAGGCCGCCGCCGGGCGATGTGCGGATGAGGATGAACTGGCGGTCGTCCAGAAAGCCTATGAATTTGCAAACGAAGCGCATAAAAATGTCCGCCGCCGCAGCGGAGAACCCTATATCCTGCATCCGATTGCCGTTGCAAAGATCGTTGTAAGCGACATCGGGCTGGGATACAAGTCGATCGCAGCCGCCCTTCTGCATGATGTGGTAGAAGATACGGACTATACGGTAGACGACCTTCGGAATCTGTTCGGCGACAAGATCGCTTCCCTTGTGGATGGCCTGACCAAAATCAAAGTCGTTCTCGACAATGAAGATAAAAACAAGCATAGCCATCTCTTCTCGCAAAGTCTTCAGGCGGAGAATTTCAAGCGTATCCTTCTGACACTCAATGATGATGTGCGCGTTGTCCTGATCAAACTGGCCGATCGGCTCCACAATTGCCGTACGATCGAGTTCATGCCTGAACACAAGCGTGACAAGATTCTCAGCGAGACGATGTTCGTATTCATTCCGCTGGCCCACAGGCTCGGTCTGTATGCCATCAAGTCTGAGATGGAGAACATCTGGCTCAAATACAAAGAGCCGGATGCTTATGATTCGATCAGCAGGCAGATCCAGATCAATGCCGTCGAAAAGGAGGAAGAGATCAACGCCTTTATCTATCCGATCGGGGATGCCCTCAGGGAGGCCGGATTTGATTTCGAGATCAAGAAGCGGATCAAGACGCCCTATTCGGTATGGAACAAGATGCAGACCAAGCAGATTCCTTTCGAGCAGGTCTACGATCTTTATGCGGTCCGGATCATTTTCAACGCCGATCCGCTCAGCCATGAATCGGAGCGTGACCAATGCTACCATATTTTCTCGATCATCACCAGTCAGTACCGCTATAAGCCTGACCGGCTTCGTGACTGGGTCAAGCATCCGAAGGCCAATGGCTATGAGGCACTTCACTGTACGGTCCTCTCCCCCGGAGGTATCTGGATCGAAGTGCAGATCCGTTCCCGGAGGATGGACGATATCGCAGAAAAGGGTATAGCCGCCCACTGGTCCTATAAACGGAGCGGCTATATCAGCGAGAATGACAGCGAGATGGATAAGTGGCTGACGCGGATCAAGGAAATCCTCGTCAATCCCGATGTCAATGCCCTGGAATTGCTGGACATTATCCATAACGACCTGACCAGTTCTACGATTATGGTCTTCACGCCGAAAGGCGAGCAGAAGTCGATTATGAAAGGGGCTACCGCCCTTGATTTTGCCTATCAGATCCATACGGAGATCGGCAACAAGGCGATTGCCGCAAAAGTCAATATGCGCCTCGTGCCGTTGAGTTATGTCCTTAAAACCGGCGATCAGGTCGAAATCATTACAGCGGAAGACGAGCATCCGAAAAGCGAGTGGCTTTCTTTCCTGCAGACAAGAAGAGCCAAGTCATTGGTAATGGATTACTTCCGCTCTGAACGAAAGACCACGGAAGCAAGAGGAAAGACGCTCTTGGAAGAGCAGCTCATCGCCATTGGTGAAAAACTGGACAATTCGTCCCTCCAGAAAATGATGGATGCCCAGTCGGTCAATAACGAACATGACCTGTATTTCAATATCGGTATGGGTGTCCTCTCCCCCGCTCAGATTGCCGATAGTCTGAAAAAGTCTGCCGAAAAGTCTTCCTATAGCAGCCGGATCTTCCGCTTGCTTTTCCGGCGTGACCCGAAGACAAAAGCGGCTGCCTCGGAAGATGTCATTATCGTCGGATCGGGGGATGGCACGAAATTCGTGATTGCTGATTGCTGCCATCCGATTCCCGGCGATGCCGTTGTCGGTTTCCGTTCCAAGGACGGGACCGTTACGGTCCATAAGAAAACCTGCAGGGTTGCCGAGGAAATCGCGACTACCCAGGGAGACAGCGTGGTTGTCCCGAAGTGGGAAGAAACAGCTGAGGACCGGTCTTTCCCCGTGCGGATTTCCGTCAAGGGAATCGACCGCGTGGGGCTTCTCAATGAGATTTCCCGGTTCATTTCCCTGGTCATGGGCGTGAATATCCGGCACCTGACGCTTTCTGCCGACCAGGGAATCTTCGAGGGCTATTTCGACGTCTATGTCAGCAGCAAGGACGTGCTTGACAGGATGGTCCGGAAACTCTCGGGTATAGACGGCATCCAGAGCGTTATCAGAACTGATTTGTAAGAAGATGAAACGATTGTTCAGAAAATATTTTCCGCTGATTCCTGCAGGCCTGATCCTCGGCATGCTGATTTTCTCGCCCGGTTGTGCCAATACGACCCAGGCTCCGACCGGTGGACCGAAAGATACGATTCCGCCACTGCTCCGGTATGACAAGATGAAACCGAAGCAGGGCGCCGTCCATATTCCACGCCATAAATCCCAGTTCGAGTTCCCTTTCAACGAGTATGTCGTCGTGAAGGAGAATAAGAACATTTTCCTCTCTCCTCCAACTGAGAAAGCGCCGAAGTTTAAGATAAAGGGTAAATCCATCGTCGTCTATTTCGAAAACGATCTCGACAGCAACCGAACCTATACGCTGGATATTACCGGAGCGATCGGGGACAATAATGAAGGGAATCTTTTCCCGGGCTATACCCTCGTTTTTTCAACGGGCGAAAAGATTGACTCAATGGGTATTACAGGACAGGTGCTCGGAAGTACGGACATGATGCCGGTCAAGGGCGCCACCGTGCTCCTTTATCGGGATCAGGCCGACTCCGCCGTCTTCCTCCGCAGGCCGGACGCTGCCGCCAAGACGGATGACTGGGGCTATTTCGCCATCCGGAATATCCGTGATACCCTTTACCGGGCCTACGCCATCAAGGACGAGAACAACAATAATATGTACGATCCGGACAACGAACGGATCGCCTTTCTGGACTCGCTGGTCCGTCCGGAGCGGATTGTCTCCGATACCTTGTATGAGTTCCTCAAGTTTGATATGAAGGATACGGCCGCCTGCCTTGCCCGTAAAACCGACATCGAACTGAGCCTTTTCCGTGAGAAACCATCTAAACAATTCATTGTCAAGAAAGAAAGGGTCGGCGAACGTACGGCCTACATTACTTTCATGGCTCCTTATGCCAAAATCAATTCCATGCGGGTCAGGGGACTTCCCAAGGAAAAACTGATAACGCAGTTCAACAAGATGCAGGACAGTCTTGAGATCTGGGTCAATGATCAGCGGAAACGGATGCCCGATACCCTGTTCCTGATGATCAATTACGACAAGACGGATTCGCTGGGCAATCTTGTTCCGACCGATGAAGTCGTAAAGCTGGCTTTTGATAAGAAACTCCGTGGAGAGATGATGCGGAAGGCCTCCCAGCCGTCCAGTCATGAAGATACGATCGCGGTCTTCTCGGCCGAGGTCGATCCGCAGACGGTGGAACAGTATGGATTCTCCATCGAATTCAAATATCCGCTCATAGAAAGCGCATTCGATTCCCTCGTCCTGCGTTCGGTCAATCCCAGACAACAGGAAAAGATAGAGCGTTACAAGGTCATTCCGGACAGCGTCAACCTTCGCCGGTTTTCCGTACTGCCGCAGGATAAACTCTTGCCCGGATTTGAATATTTTCTGAAGGTTCCATATCGTAAGTTCCGTGATATTAATGGTTTCTATAATGATAGTACAGAGGTAAAGGTGTCCCTTCCGAAGGATGAGAAACTCAGTACCATGACGCTTGCGCTCTCCGGGGTAAACAACCGGTACATCATCGATCTGCTGACAGAAAAGCGAGACAAGATTATCCGAAGCTTTATCGTAGACAATGATGGGAATGTCGTCCTTCCTTATCTGAAATCCGGCAAGTATTGCATCCGGTTCACAGAGGATGTCAACCGCAATGGTATCGTCGATACCGGATCACTTCTTGGGCACCGCCAGCCGGAAAAAGTCTGTTTTTACAAGCAGAATGACTCTTTCCTGATCGAGATACCGGAAATGGCTGAAATCGAGCAGGAAATCAATTTAGCCGAGTTGTTCCAATGAGAAAAGTCATCTTTTTGTTCTGCCTCATAGCCTGGTCTCTCCCGCTCTGTGCTCAGGAGAATAACGAAACCAGGCCCCAGATCGATACATCCTTTTTCCGGCTGCCGGATCAAATAACCGATGCGTATCTGGACTCCATCAATACCGCTTCATTCGACGGTATGATCAATGACTATCTGCTCTTTGGCGTCTATGGAGGCGGCGTGATCAACAATACGTCGTTCAATCCGCGGTGGGAATCAGAAATGTTCACCAACCTGCCTGTTTTCGGGGCCAGTCTGACCATCCATGGAAAGCTTTTCGGCTTCATGCCGTTTTTTGGGCTGGAGGCCGGAGTGCAGCATACCTTCGAAGGATATAAATTCAAGACAAACAAGGAAACCGGCATTACAAGGACGCTGGAAGGAGCTACGCAGGCAAAACTTGAAGTCTGGGAGGTTCCGTTCCTCATGGTCGGACACCTCGATATCGGCGACAGTTTCAAGATTCTCGCCAAGGCCGGTATCTATGGCGGCTACCGGACGAAGATCGAGCGGATTGGAGAGGGCGTCGATGAGAGCATCCGGTATGCCTTCCTGGATACGGACAACCGCTGGGACTATGGTTTCGAGGGCGGACTGGGATTCGGTATTATGTTCTCCCCTTTCGAGTTCCATGTCAACGCGCTTGTCAAATGGGGCTGGGAATCCTACTATAAAGCCGATTATTTCAGCCCGTATTATTACCGATTCGCCTATCCATTCGATGTGATGGTAACGGCCGGTATCTATTACCAGCTGACGCCGAGGCGGGGATATACCCGGAATCAGTTAAAACGATTTGCGAAACAGATTGCTCATGAGCAGTAAAAGACTTACGGCGGTCGCCGGCGATGTGCAGATCGGCGGCGACTCCCCCATCGTTGTCCAGACGATGTGCAATACCCATACCTATGATGTGGAAGAAACGGTCACCCAGTGCATCCGGATGCGGGATGCAGGGGCCCGGTTGATTAGAATAACAGTTCCCGGACTGAATGAGATTCCCCATCTGCAGGCTATCCGGGACAGGCTGCGCGAGGCCGGTGTCTCGACTCCGCTTGTCGCGGATATCCATTTTTCTTCCGAAACCGCCATTGCGGCTGCCCGGATCGTTGAAAAAGTGCGCATCAACCCCGGCAATTTCCACAAAGACCACCAGCAGGCCCGGGAACAATTCCTTCGCTTCCTGGATGTCTGCAAGGAGTATGGGACTGCCGTCCGGGTCGGACTGAACCACGGATCCCTCGGTGCCTATATTACCGATCTGTACGGCAATACGCCGCTGGCTATGGCAAAGGCGGCTATGGAATGGCTTCAGATGTGCATCGATCAGGACTTTTTCAACGTCGTCGTATCCCTGAAGGCCAGTAATACCCTTGTCATGGTCGAAGCTTACCGGCTGCTTGAGAAAATGATGGAAGAAAAGGGATATGTCTTCCCTGTCCATGTCGGTGTGACGGAAGCCGGGAACGGTGATTCGGGCAGGATCAAATCCTGTGTCGGCATATCCACTGTTCTTTCAGAGGGGATCGGGGATACGATCCGCGTCTCCCTGACAGAGGATCCTGTCCATGAGATTCCGGTTGCCGCCTATCTGGCCGACCGTTACCGCCAGAAGGTATTTTCATCCCTGACGGCCGTTTCGATTGAGGGTCGGAAAGCCATCGCGACTTATGCGGCCCCGTCCCGTGAGAGACTGCTTCTGGATCTATCGTGCGATTTCGGTAAACGACTGCTGGACAGAGAATTGGACGAAGTATCCTTTCAAGGTACCTATCAGGATGATAACGGATGCCCCGTCAGCATCGACAAGGCTTTTTCTGATTATCTCTCAGACGAACTGCTCCAGGCATGCCGAAGGAGGTTCTATCGGCCGGAGTATATCGCCTGTCCCGGTTGCGGACGGACGATGTACAATCTCCAGGAGGCATTTGAGGCGGTCAAGGCGCGCACGGCCCATCTCGGAAATGTCGTTATCGCCGTTATGGGATGTATCGTCAACGGTCCCGGCGAAATGGCCGATGCAGATTGGGGGTACGTCGGCGAGGGAAACCGGAAAGTCACGATCTATAAAGGAAAAGAGCCTGTCCTTCGCCATGTTCCCGAAACGGAGGCGGTAGACAGACTCGTCGAATTGATCGAAGCGGATCGACGCTAATCTTCCTTTTTTTCCGGCAGCTGGGCGATAATGCTCTCGACCGCTTTCACCTTGTCACCGACTTTGACACGGATATCCGCATCAAGCGGGAGGAAAAGGTCAACGCGGCTGCCGAACTTGATGACACCGCACTGCTCTCCCCTGTTTTCCATGTCACCGGGCTCGGAGTAACAGACAATCCTTCGGGCAAAGGTGCCGGCTATCTGTTTGAAGAATACTTCGCCGTATTCATTCTGCAGGCAGCTGGAAGCATGTTCATTCAGTTCCGATGATTTGGGGAGGAAGGCCAGCAGGTATTTGCCCGGATGGTACTTATAGTAAGTGACCATGCCGCTGAGCGGCCAGAAGTTACAGTGGACATCAAAGAAGTCCATATAAACGGATACCTGAATACATTCTCTTTTCAGGTATTCTTTTTCATAAACCTTATCCACGATTACGACTTTCCCGTCTGCTACAGAGGTTACCAGTCGCTGATCATGAGCATACGGAATCGTTCTGTTCGGAACCCGGAAAAACCAGGTAATGAAGAACATGAAAAGGATCAGGAACAGGGAAATGGGAAGCGATATCCAGGAATTGTGGATAAAATGGCTGACGATCCAGATGAGGATGGCACAGATGCACCAGCTGACAAGGATTGTCATGTAGGAGTCGCTGTCAATTTTAATCCAATGCATAATGGGGGGATTATAAGAGTCCGAGAATAGCCAGATACGCTGTCCCGGCCGGAATAGCGAAAATCGTACTGTCGAAACGGTCAAGCATCCCGCCGTGGCCCGGGATAATTGATCCGGAATCCTTGATACCCGAAATCCGTTTCCACTGGGATTCGAACAGGTCTCCGAATACGCCCGCGACGTCCATGATGATGGCCAGGATGATGCAATGGACCATCGGATGCGGGAACAGTCCGGTCAGTTTGAGGATGACAGAAACCAGGATGGCGGAAAGGAGGCCACCCCAGAATCCGGCCCATGATTTCTTGGGAGAAATGCTCGGACAGAGTTTCTTCCCGTTTTTCCCGAAGAGAAGGCCGAAACAGTAAGCCCCGACATCGGAAGCCCAGATAATGCAGAAGAAACAAACCATCAGGATGCCGCTGAAATTCCCTTGCGCATCGAATACGATGAGGTTGGAAAGCGCCAGCGGAATAGCGATATAGAACAGTCCGGTATACAGATTCGAGAAAAGATGGAAATCCTCCTTGTCATTGACGAACAACGAGGAGGACATCAGTCCGACCAGGGCAAGGGCGATGACCGCAGTGAACTTGATCGGAATATGGAACGAGTAGATCGAGAAAATAATGCAGAAAGTCAGGACGGCAATGAAGATGGCGAACAGCCTGGACTTGGGATACCTGTCCCCCATCGTCATTTTATAGAATTCCGCCAGCATGCAGACTTCCATAAAGATAAACAGCAGGGCAAAGAGGTATTTGTTGATCAGGAGTCCCGCGAGGACAACGCCCAGGAAGAGAACTCCTGACAAGGATCTTTTGACAGTATTATTCATTTTCAGCAGTCGTTTCAAAGCGGTCGTCATCGGCAGGCTTGACCTTCGGTCCGAGGATCCGCTCAATATCTTCTGCAAAGATAACTTCTTTTTCGAGAAGTAAGGCACCCAGTTGCATGAAACCCTCCCGGTGGTCCTCAATCAGGCGACGGGTACGGTCATGGACCTCCCGGACGATCTCTTTCACTTCCTGGTCCATCAGTTCGGCCGTTTTCTCGGAATAGGGCTTGGTCAGTTCGTAGCCTCGTGCGCCTGTCGAATCGTAGAAGGAAAGGGCTCCGACCTTTTCGCTCATCCCGTAGAACTGGACCATGCTGTAAGCCATCCCGGTGAGGCGTTCCAGGTCATTCAGGGCGCCTGTGCTGGGCTCTCCGTTCAGGACTTCTTCCGCGACACGTCCTCCCATCAGCGTACACATCTGGTCCATCATGATGGATCTAGACCAGTTTTTGCGTTCTTCGGGGAGATGCCAGGTTAGGCCGAGGGCATTGCCTCTCGGAATGATGCTGACCTTGAAAACGGGATCGGCATACGGCAGAAGCCAGCCGGCGAGTGCATGACCGGCCTCATGATAGGCCGTCGTACGCTTTTCGGCAGGCGTCATAATGGTATTGGATTTCCGCTCCAGTCCGCCGATGATGCGGTCAACAGCCTCCAGAAAATCTTCCTGGCGGACCGCCTCATGGTTCCGGCGTGCAGCCGTAAGAGCAGCCTCATTGCAAACATTGGCGATATCGGCTCCGGAAAATCCTGGCGTATGTTTCGCCATGAATTCAACATTGAAATCATCTGCGAGCTTAAGCCCCCGGAGGTGGACCTGGAAGATTTCCTCCCGCTCCTTGAGTTCGGGGAGCTCGACATGGATCTGACGGTCGAAACGGCCGGCGCGCATCAAAGCCTTGTCGAGGATATCAGCCCGGTTCGTTGCCGCAAGGACGATGACACCGGAGTTGCTGCCAAAGCCGTCCATCTCGGTAAGAAGCTGATTCAGCGTATTTTCCCGTTCATCGTTTGAGGAGAAACCGGCATTTTTCCCACGTGCCCGGCCCACAGCGTCGATTTCATCGATAAAGACGATACAAGGCGCTTTTTCCTTTGCCTGGCGGAAAAGATCGCGGACCCGGCTGGCACCGACACCGACGAACATCTCGACAAAATCGGAACCGGAGATGGAGAAGAAAGGTACGTTTGCTTCTCCCGCTACCGCCTTTGCCAGAAGGGTTTTGCCTGTTCCCGGAGGACCGACAAGGAGGGCTCCCTTGGGAATCTTGCCGCCGAGCGCCGTGTACTTTTTCGGGTTCTTCAGGAAATCGACGATCTCCATCACCTCTTCCTTGGCGCCATAGAGTCCGGCGACATCCTTGAATGTCACCTGTACTTCATTCTTGTCGGCGAGCTTGCCGGTAGACTTACCGGTGTTGAACGGGTTCATCATCCCTCCGCCGTTGCCGCCACCCATGGAACGGGACATGGAACGGGTCATCAGGAAGAAAAGCAGGAAGAAGAAAATGAACGGGACGATGAGTTGGAGCACACCTTCCCAGAGATGATCGTTTTCCTGCATGACAACCTTGAACTTGCTGCCTGCATCCAGTCCGTCATTCAGCTGACCAAAGGTCGTTTCCGGATCGAATTTATTGGAAACCAAGAAGAAAAAGTGCGGAGAACGTTTCGGAAGAATCCCTCCCGGATACCGGTCGGCATACTTGGCCAAACGTTCGGGACGGATCTTGACCTGCCCCTGGTAATCGTTGCGGACATAATCGATTTCCGCGACGTCGCCATTGTTGATCATGGTCTCTACTTCCGCCCATTCCACTTTGACGGCATGGGAAGAACTCCCGCCGCGGGCAAAGAGCATCCAGCCGAGTCCGGTCAACAGGAGAATGTAGAAGACGGTGGACAGGTTGATCGTAAAGCCGAAACCTCTCCCCTTTTTATCTTTGTTTTTATTGTCGTTATTCTCTGCCATTATTTGTCTGATTTCGGCGTTGCTTTCTTCCTTTCCTTGTATTCTTTCCGGGGAACATCGGCCCAGAGATCTTCAAGCCGGTAGAAATCCCGGTACTCTTTGAGAAATACATGAATCAAGATATTTCCATAGTCTTGGATAATCCAGAAATTATTCTCTTCGCCCTGGGAGCGGAGCAACCGGTGCCCTTCTTCTTCCATCTTCTCACGGATATTGTCCGCGACGGCACCGACCTGTGTTGTATTGGAAGCGTCACAAATGACGAAAAAGTCAGCGATCGCTCCATCCAGTTTCCGTAAATCGAGTGAAATTACATTCTGGCCCTTTTTGTCTAAAATCGCATCAGCAATGAGCCGGAGGTCATGGGTAATCATAAAATGGTCTTGATTTTATCTTTCCGTTTATTTGGCGTACATTTGCCGAAACAAAGATAATCAAAATCTGAACCAATGGAAAACAAGATCCATATAATCTGGCATAAATCATTAGATTCCACACAGAATGAGGTCCAGAGGCATTTGGACGACCTTGACAATTTGTCAGTTATTGCCGCTCGTGACCAAACGGCCGGGCGGGGACAAAGGGGAAATTCCTGGCTTACGGAACCCGGCCGCAACTTGACGGCCTCGCTGCTGATCCGTTTCGGGACGGATGGGATCCCGGCCCTCCCTGCCAAGGCGTATTTTCGACTGAATATGGCTTTTTCCCTGGCTCTGCAGGCTTACTTGTCAAGCCTTTGCATCCCCGCTGTCATCAAGTGGCCCAATGATATCTACGTGAAGGGGAAAAAGATATGCGGAGTCCTGATCGAGAATGTCCTGTCCGAAGGAAAGATAGCCAGTTCCGTCATCGGCTTCGGACTGAATCTGAACCAGACGGATTTCCCTGCATTGGCTAACGCGACCTCGGTCAAATGCCTGACCGGACTTGAAACGGATGTGGACGAAGCCCTCGAAATCCTGTCCGGACTGATCGTCCGGGAAATCGTCGATTCCCTGGAGGGTGACGGGACAGGACTCCTTTCCCGGTATGAAGAAAATCTATTCGGAAAAGGCGAAAAACGCAATTACCGGGATCTCCTCCATGGGGAGGAATTCGAAGGTATCCTGACCGGTATCGCTCCGGACGGACGGGCTGTCTTGCATACCGGAAGCGGAGAGCGACTGTTTGCTTTTAAGGAACTCGGATATATTCTATAGCCGCACACGGATCTTCCGCCTTGAAAACGGAGCTGCCCGCGACCAGAATATCCGCCCCTGCGTCAGACAGGGCCGCTGCATTGTCTCGCCCGATTCCTCCGTCTACTTCGATCTGCACGTCCAGTCCCCTGCGTCGGATTTCTTCCTTGACTGTTCTGATCCGATCGAGGGATTCAGCCATGAATTTCTGACCGCCAAATCCAGCGAAGACACTCATAATCAAAACATAGTCGAGCGAATCCAGATAAGGGAAAAGTCGTTCGACAGGGATGTCCGGGTTGATAGCAAGACCGGCTTTCATCCCGAATCCGCGGATCTTTTCCAAGAGCGCGCCGGTTTCTTCCCGTGCCGCTTCTAAATGGAAACTCAGCATGGAAATACCCTCACCGGCGAACCGTTCAATATATTTCCCGGGATTGACGATCATCAGGTGAGCATCCATCGGCTTTTTCGCTGCGCCGGCTATTGCATGGACAACCGGAAAGCCAAAAGAGATGTTTGGGACGAAAGTCCCGTCCATGATGTCGAGGTGGAAAAGGTCGCCGCAGCGGTTGACCAATTCCACCTCTTTTTCGAGGCGGAGAAAGTCTGCTGCCAGCATCGAAGGAGCAACGAGAACCATATCAGACAAAATTGGTTACGATATCTTTCAGTAGTTCTACGAATTTATCGAGAGAGGCAAGCTCGAGCCTTTCGCCTGGAGCATGGACCCCGCGGAGAGTCGGTCCGAAGGAGATCATATCAAGGTCCGGGAACTTTTCAAGGAAGAGGCCGCATTCCAGACCCGCGTGAATCGCCTTGACCTCGGGCTCGGTATTGAAAAGCTTCCGGTAGGACATGACGCTTTGCTCCAGGATATGGGACTCAAGATTCGGTTTCCATCCCGGATACTCAGATTTGTGCTCGACTTCAAATCCTCCGAGAATAAACACAGCTTCAACCTTTTCCGCTATGGCATGGAGGGCGCTTCCGACCGAGCTCCGCTGGCTTGTGATGACGGTCAGGCGGTTCCCATCCTCCATCTTTACGGCCGCGAGGTTGGTTGAAGTTTCAACCAGGCCGGGAATATCAGTGCTCATGGCGACAACGCCGTGGGGGCAGGCATTCAAGGTTGCGATGATATCGCCGGAATAGTCGGATGAAATCGCTTCTCCAGTATACTTGACGGCCTTGGATTCGAATTTCAGACCGGGTTCCGTATTCTTGAATTCTTCCTTGACAACCTGGCTGAATGCCTGGAAATCAGTCACCATATCTTGGAATTCATCGTCTGGAACGGCGATAACCGCTTCCGCTTCACGGCAGATCGCATTGGGTTTGTTGCCACCGGAAATACTGATCAGCTGATAGTCGTACTGGAGCTGTGTATAGAGGAAGCGGCAGAGTTGCTGGAGCACGTTCGCCCTTTCTTTGTTGATATCGTCTCCACTATGTCCTCCGGTTCCTCCTGAGATTTTCAGGCGCAGCGGTTTATAGAATTCTTCGAGAGGCTCTGTCTCGTATTCGATGACCGCATGGGTGTCCATTCCTCCGGCGCAGCCGACAAAAAGCTGTCCTTCATCCTCAGAGTCAAGGTTGATCAGGGTTTTTCCGTCGAAAAAGCCCTTTTCCAAAGCGAAGGCTCCGTCCATGCCGGTCTCTTCTGAAATCGTAAACAGGCATTCGATCTTTCCCATCGGTAGATCGCTGTCAAGCAGGGCGAGACAGGCGGCAATTCCGATTCCGTCATCCGCGCCGAGGGTCGTTTCCTTTGCGATCATCCAGCCGTCCTCTATTTCATAAGGGATCGGATCCTTGAGAAAATCGAATTTGAATGATCCGTTTTTCTCACAAACCATATCTTGGTGGGCCTGGAGAACAATGGGAGCGATATGTTTTCTGCCGGGCGTCCCTCCTTTGATTATCAGGACGTTACCGATTTTATCAGTTTTACAAGTCAAGTTCCTGCTGGCAGCAAATTGCTGCAGATAGGCCGTCATAGGCCCCTCATGTCCCGATTCCCTCGGGATGCGGGTAATTTCCTTGAAGAAAGAGAGTACGCTGCTTGAATCCATTTTTACAAAACTTTAGTTCCGTAAAAATAGTCAAAAAAACTGAAATGTGGAAATCCTAACGTTGTACGGCAACCAAAAGCATGTCCTCGATATCATCGACATACTGGCGGAAAGCACGGTCGGTCGCCATCAGATCCTGGACCGTGCTGCATGCATGGAGAACTGTTGCATGATCCTTTCCGCCCAGTTCACTTCCGATCGTAGAAAGAGAACAGTTCTGGATAAGGTTGCGGCACTCGTACATGGCGATTTGACGGGCCTGTACAATCGGGCGCTTGCGGCTCTTTGAAAGCATATCGTCCCGCGTGATATTGAAATAATCACAGACGACATGGATAATCCTGTCAATCGAGATATCGTTCTGCTCTTCGCCGATGATCTTGTCGGTTATGCTTTCTGCCAGTTCTACCGTAATCTCCTTATGTGCGAGGGTGGCATGGGCCGTCAGGGAAATCAGCGCCCCTTCCAACTCCCGGAAGTTGGACTTGATACGGGTGGCAAGATAGGTCAGAACCTCATCGCTGACCGGAACCCCCTCTCGGAAACTGCGGGAGCGCAGCATGGACAGACGGGTGGCGAAATCAGGACGGGACAGTTCGACGGAGAGTCCCCATTTAAAACGGGAAAGGAGACGTTCCTCAAAGTTCTGCAGGTCCACGGGTGCCCGGTCTGATGTGAAGATCAGTTGCTTCCCGGACTGGTGGAGGTGGTTGAATACATTGAAGAAAGCATTTTGGGAGCCCTGTCCCTGAAGATCCTGGATATCATCGACAAGGAGGACATCTATACGCATGTAGTATGCGAGGAAGTCCGTTAGTTTGTTCCCCATGGCCGCGTCCATGTACTGGGTCTTGAATTCATTGCCCGTGACATAAAGAACGACCAATTCGGGATATTTCTGCTTGATTTCGTTTCCAATCGCCTGAATCAGGTGCGTTTTCCCCAGACCCGGCCCTGCGAAGATGAAGAGCGGATTGAAAGGGGTTTTTCCCGGCGCCATCGCAATGCTCTCCCCTGCCGTAATGCCCATCTTGTTGCATTCTCCGGCGACGAGGTTTTCAAAGCAGTATTCCGCCTTGAGGCGGGGGTTGATCCGGACACGCTGTGTCCCCGGGAAAACAAAAGGACTCGGGTGCTCTGAAGGGTGATAAGTGCTGATTGAAACAGTCGGATTAACTGGCGTGTTACTGACGGCCGCCGGATAGACCATAGCCTGCTGGTTACGCACCGGGCGGACCATATAAGCCAACTGGGCATCCGCGCCGATTGCCCGGCGCAGCGTACTCTTGAGAAGCGGCAGGAATGCATCTTCCACATATTCCCGGAAGAACTCTGAAGGAACTTCTACCGTCAGTTTCGACTCGACAAGAGAAACGGGACGTATCGGTTTGAACCAGGTATCGAACTGCTGCGGATCAATGTTGTTCGCAATGATCTGCAGACAGTTATTCCATACGGCGATATGTCTTTCGTTTACCTGCATTCGGGTTGGCAATTAGAAACGGGTTAAGCCTTGTTTCAATTGCAAAATTGGGGGGAAAAAAATGAATAAAAAATCTTTTTGCCTATTGCAAATAAAATTTTTTTGAATTAAAATTAATAGAATAACCCCTGTTTTTGTATATTTTATAACTCTCTGAAAAACAGCTCGTTATAAAGCAAATCGCCGCGTTTACAGCAAGATAACCCGATTTGTAATTTTAAAATATTATAAATTACAAGAATTGGTTTTATCCCTTATGCAGGGCCTTGTATAGGAGAAAAATCTTATTTTATCCGAGTAACCTTTTCTCCCTCTATTCGGACCAGGAAAGAATCCGGAAACTTTTTGTGGATATCATTGAAAATCTTTCTGGCTTCCATCTCATCGGATGAGGATCCCAATACATATTTATATAAAGACGGTCCTTTGACTGAAATGGGTTCATATCCTTTGAAGAAAGGATCGTCCGCAGCCATTTTCCGTCCAGTCGCGAGGACTTGGGTCCCGTACATTACGGATGATGAAGGAAGTGCTTTCGTCTGTTCATCCGATCGGGGCAGATTCTCCTGGGAGTTTGTAGAAGGGAAAGCACTGTCGGAGCGTGATTTATAGGCAGAAAAAGCATTCAGAAGGTTTTCCGCAATGCGGTCCCTCCCCTTTTCAGAGCGCAGCACGGCCAGGTCCTGGGGATTGGAGATGAATCCGCATTCGACGAGAACGGCAGGCATCGTAGTCCGCCACAGAACCCAGAGCGGACTCTGCCATACGCCCCGGTTGTGAACGATCGGTCCCTTTTTCATGGCTTTCAAGACATTGTCCGCGAATGCAAGGCTACGCTCGAGGTTGGAGTTCTGCATCAGACTGAAAAAGATATATGACTGAACGTCAGAAGGATCGAATCCTTGGTACTTTGTCGAGTAGTCCTCTTCCAACAGGATAACGGAATTCTCCCGCTTACAAAGATCCAGATTCTTCTCATACAGATCGTTGCCGGGCTTGGAGGATTGACCAAGGCAGTGGATCGAAAAACCGTTTGCGTTTGTACCACCCGCCTGGGCGTCGATATGGATGGATATAAACAGGTCGGCGTGGTTGTCATTGGCGATATCCGCACGGCCGCTTAATGTTACATAGGTATCGTCATCCCGGGTCATGATTACATTGACATCCGGGAAGGACTTCCTGATTTTCCCGGCAAAGCGCTTGGCTATATCGAGCGCCAGGTTTTTCTCGTAAGTTTTCTTATCCCTGCTGATGCACCCCGCATCGTGGCCTCCGTGTCCTGGATCAATAACTACGGTTTTCAGGCGGATCGGATTATCGTCCGCGCGGGAAGGCACGGCAATTGCAAGAAATGCGGTGCATACGCACAGTAGAGTCCTGATCGGGTTCATCTGTTTTTGAATTATCTGAAAATAGTCGTACTTTTGTACTTTGCAAATTTAACAAATATTATTTGTTTTCATTGTTCCCTGAGGGAATAAATTGGAATGAAGCCAGTTTGGAATTATATAATAACGGTCTGTCTGTTCATCTTCTTGGCCGGTGACCTGTCTGCCCAGCAGCCCCAGAGACGGGGATTTTTAGGTCTGGGACGAAATCGCCGGGAGGTCCAGAAGATCGATACTTCCACTCTTCATCTTCCGGATTCCGTCATTGCATACCGGGACTCCCTGCACCGGGCCGATTCGATTGCACGGCGCGATTCCCTGGACCTGCTGGGAAAGAGTTCCCTCGAGCGTCCCGCCTTCTCTACAGCACGGGATTCGATCGTGGAAGTATTCTCCGACGGCCAGCGCAAGATCTTCTATTATGGTGGGGTCACCGTCCAGTACCAGAACATGGAACTGACGGCTGATTTCATGGAGTACGATATGAATTCCGGAACGGTCTTCGCGAAAGGACGTTATGATCCGATCGCGGAGGAATGGGTCGGCCAGCCTGAGATGAAACAGGACGGGAACAGCTATAAAATGGAAGAACTCCGGTATAACTTCAATACCCGTAAAGCGCTGATTAAGAACATGGTGACGAAAGAGGATGAAGGGATCCTCCAGGGACGGGACATCAATATGGCCTCCGACCAGTCTATCAGCCTCATGCACGGTATGTATACAGTCTGCGACCTGGAACACCCCCATTACTGGCTGAACCTGTATAACGCCAAGGTCATCACCAAGCCTTCCCAGAAAACGGTTTTCGGGCCGGCCTGGCCGACTTTTGAGGATGTCCCCTTCCCGATCGGTCTTCCTTTCGGATTCATTCCGAAAAAGCCCCAGCGCGCGACGGGATTGCTGATGCCGACTTTCGGAGAGGAGAATGCCCGCGGATTCTATCTCCGGGATATGGGTATGTATTTTGTCATCGGCGATTATTTCGATCTGTCCATGACCGGGGACATCTATACCCTCGGATCCTGGAGTGCTAATATAAACTCCAGGTACAAAGTCAATTATAAGTTTAACGGCAATTTTTCCTTCAACTACTCCAATGACCAGACCGGAGAACGTGGCAGCTCGGATTTCTTCCAAAGCAGAAATTTCGGAGTCAAGTGGTCTCACCAACAGGATTCCAAAATGCATCCCGGGACTTCTTTCAGTGCCTCAGTGAACTTCTCCAGCCCCTCCAACAGCCGGTACAACTCCCGGTCGGTGCAGGAGGCCCTGCAGAATCAGATGTCGTCTTCCATCTCGTATTCCCATAACTGGAACGGAAAGTATAACCTCTCGATCAACGCCCTCCACAGCCAGAATTCCCGTGATACGAGTTATGCCGTTACCTTGCCGAACATCACCTTTTCTGTCAATACGTTCTATCCCTTCAAGCAGAAGAATCGTGTCGGCAAGGAAAAATTTTATGAAAAAATATCCTTCGGATACAACACGGCGTTCCAGAACAAGGTCAATTTCAAGGGGCGTGATTTCGCCGTCAACCGCGATTTCATGGACAAGTTCCAAAGCGGCATGAATCATAACTTTTCGATCGGACTGCCGGCCTTTACCTTATTCAAGTACCTGAACTTTTCCCCAGGGGTCAGCTATGGACAGAATTGGTTCTTCCGGAAGACGGAGAAGGTTTATGACCCGGAGACAGACAAGGTCGTCGATGTCGACAGCGGTCAGTTCGGAGCTTTTGGCATTACGCAGGACCGCTCGTACAGTTTGTCGGGCTCAACGCGTCTGTACGGTATGTTCAATTTTGGCAAGCACCGCAAGATCCAGGCGATCCGGCACGTCATAACCCCTTCTGTTTCTATCAATTATTCTCCTGAACTGGGCACATATGCCAATGGATGGAGGACGCTGGAATACACAGATGCCAGCGGAGAGAAGCAACACCTGGATTACAACGTCTATGCGGGACAGATGAACTCTCCTCCCGGAAAGGGCCAAAACGGCGGTCTCTCATTTTCATTCGGCAATAATCTGGAGGCGAAGGTGCGGGATCTTCGCGATACGACCGGCACTGGAAACAAGAAAGTCAAGTTGATCGACCAGCTGACCCTGAACGGAAGCTATAACTTTCTTGCCGAGGAATTCAAAATGAGCAACATCGGTATCTCCATGTCTACTTCCATTTTCGGCAAGGTGAGCCTCAATGCCAACGCCAATCTGGATCCGTATGCCACGATACTGGACCCGGAATCCGGGCGTGCGACACGTATTAACCGTTTCAATGTGTTGGAAACGGGAAAACTCTTCAACCTGACCAATGCAAGCGCTTCCGTTTCCTATTCTTTCAGCGGTAAAGGTGCGACGCGGGGAGATGATGGAGCAAAGAATTCCTCCGGTGGCAGTTCTTCCTCTTCTTCAAGTGGGGGCTCTTCACCTGCAGATAGTTACAAGCGGATTTATTATCACCCGATTACGGGTGAGTATATTCCCGGCGGTTATGTGTATTATATGAATACCAATGCCCCCTGGTCAGTCAACTTGAGTTATTCATTTAACTATTCCCATAGTTTTTCCGCGGCAAATAACAAGCTGATCCACAACAACAGGATCACGCAAACTATCCAGATGAACGGAAACGTGAAACTGACCCCCAGGCTGAGCCTTCAGTTGACGTCGGGTTTCGATGTAATGGCGGCCAAGATTACGACGACGCAGATTGCGGCGACCTATGACCTCCATTGCTTCAATATTTCCGTGTCATGGGTTCCGACCGGCAATTGGCAGTCTTACAGCTTTATCATTGCGGCGAATGCTGCTTCGCTCGCCGATCTTCTCCGGTTCAAGAAGAGCTCGAGTTATATGGACAATATGATGGGATATTGATTTGCAGAATCCCATTATTATGCTTATCTTTGCACCAGCTTTCCGATCCGGAGAGCCATCATGAACAATCGTCCGGTTTCCGGACCTATCCAACACTAATATGCCACACAGTTTATTGGAACTGAACGCGATGAGCGAAGATCAGCTCAGGAGTATCGCAGAATCCCTGAATATCAAAAATGCAAAGAAACTGGATCGGCCGAACCTCGGTTTTGCCATTCTGGATGAGGAGGCGAGACTGGAATCATTGAAACCGATTCCGGATAATAAGCCCAGAAAGCGCGGGAGACCCAAAAAGGTCCAGCAACCGGCTGCCGCCCAGCCTGCCTCTTCGGATAATGAAGTTAAAGCCGAAGAAAAGAAACCGGCCGGACAATCCCGTCGGGGCCGGAAACCGCAGGCCGAAAAGACTGCGTCTGAGGCCGCTGTACAAGATCAGCCCGCTGAGCAGCAGCCTGCGGCAGAAGCACCGGCAGCTGAAGTCTCTGCACCGGTTGCCAATGCTCCTAAAAAGCGTGGACGCAAACCCAAGGCTCGCCCGGAAGAAAAGCCGGCAGAAACGGCCAAGGCAGAACCGGCAGAATCCGATGCGGCTCCTAAAGATGCAGTCCCCGCTGCAGCGCAGGCGGTTGACGGGAAAGAGTTTATCCATAATCTTTTCAATGAACTCAGTGATGACGATGCCCAAAAGGAGGACGAGGCGGAGGAGCAGCGTCAGGCCCAGCAGCGTCAGCAGAAACGCCAGAAAAAACAGAAACAGAACAATAATAATCCCCAGCCGGGACAGCCGGCCTCTCAGCCCTATCAGAACCAGGAGAAACCGAAACCGATTGAATTCGAAGGGTCGGTGGAAGCGACCGGAGTCCTCGAGATTATGCCCGACGGGTATGGTTTCCTCCGTTCCTCAGATTACAATTATCTGAATTCTCCGGATGATATTTATGTTTCCCAGCAGCAGATCAAGGTGAATGCCCTCAAAAACGGCGATACCGTGACCGGAGAAATCCGTCCGCCCCGCGAGGGAGATAAGTATTTCCCACTGGTTAAAATCAAGTTTATCAACGGCCGTACTCCCGAATTCGTCCGGGACCGGGTCCCCTTCGATTTCCTGACTCCTCTCTTCCCTACTGAAAAATTCGACCTTCTGGGTCATGGACATGAAAAGGATGTTTCCTGCCGGATCGTTGATATGTTCACCCCTATCGGAAAAGGACAGCGCGGTTTGATCGTAGCTCAGCCGAAAACCGGTAAGACAATGCTGCTGAAGGCGATAGCCAATGCCATTGCCGATAATCATCCCGAGGTATATGAGATTGTCCTGCTGATTGACGAGCGGCCTGAGGAGGTGACAGATATGCAGCGGAGCGTCAAGGCAGAAGTCGTCGCTTCTACCTTCGATGAACCTGCCGAGCGTCATGTGAAGGTTGCCAACATGGTCCTGGACAAAGCCCGGAGACTGGTAGAATGTGGTCATGATGTCGTGATTCTGCTTGATTCCATAACCCGGCTTGCCCGTGCATACAATACCGTTCAGCCCGCATCCGGAAAGGTTTTGACCGGTGGTGTTGACGCCAATGCCCTTCAGAAGCCGAAACGCTTCTTCGGAGCGGCCAGAAATATCGAAAACGGCGGTTCCCTGACGATTCTTGCGACAGCACTGACAGAGACCGGCTCCAAGATGGATGACGTTATTTTCGAGGAATTCAAGGGTACTGGCAATATGGAGCTTCAATTGGACAGGAATCTTTCCAATAAGCGAATCTTCCCTGCTGTCAACCTGATTCTTTCCAGTACTCGTCGCGATGACCTTCTGTACGATCCTTATACGAACAACCGTATCTGGATTCTCCGCAAACTACTCTCGGATATGAATCCTGTAGAAGCCATGAACTGGATGCTCCAGCATATGGATGAATTCAAGACGAATAAGGACTTGATCGACAACATGTCCAAATTCAGTCGTTACGAATAGTCTTTAGTTGGGATGACTATTCATTATGTGACGATTCATCTGTGAATGTGAATCATTATGAAAGTCTCATTATGATTGTCGTGTCATTCTAAACAAAATGTCATTCTGAAACGAAGTGAAGAATCTCTTTCAAGATACAATCATAGCCCCGGCCACGATTCCTGGTACAGGGGCTATTTCCATTATCCGACTCAGTGGAAAAGAAACTTTCTGTTTAGTTGATGAAGTAGTTTCATTAAAGCGTGGAAGTGTGTCTGAATCAGATGGATATACTATTCATTACGGAAGTGTGTATAAATCTGACGGCAGTTTTTTGGATGAGGTTTTGGTTTCTGTTTTCCGATCCCCCCATTCATATACCGGTGAAGATTCCGTCGAGGTCTCATGCCATGCTTCTTCTTATATCGTATCTGAGATAATCAAACTATTTCTTCATGCTGGTGCCCGGTATGCAGAACCAGGAGAATTCACCAAGCGTGCTTTTCTGAATGGGAAAATGGATCTTGCTCAGGCTGAATCCGTTGCGGATGTTATATCATCTTCTACTTCAGTTTCTCACCGCGTCGCAATCAATCAATTGAGGGGTGGTATTTCAAACAAACTTTCTTCTTTGAGGGCTGAATTGTTGGAGATGTGTTCACTCCTTGAACTCGAACTGGATTTTAGCGAAGAAGATGTAGAATTTGCCGGACGTGACAAGCTTTCCGTCCTAATCCTCGAGACGATATATAAAATAGATTCACTGGCTGATACCTACCATAAAGGGAATGCGATCACCCATGGCATACATGTCGCCATTGCAGGTCCTGCCAATGCGGGGAAAAGCACTTTGCTTAACGCTCTCCTGAATGAGGATAGGGCCATAGTTTCTGAGGTTGCAGGAACAACCCGGGACACGATTGAAGAAGTCGTCAACATCGGTGGACTCCCCTTCCGTTTCATTGATACTGCCGGTTTGCGAAAAACGGAAGAAACGGTCGAAAAGATGGGGATCGAACGCTCTTATCAGAAAATTTCACAAGCAGATATTGTTCTGTTCGTTCTGGATTTGACATCTCCTGAATCCGTCCTTTTGACAATTCTTGAGGAATTTATACCTAAGTTAGATTCCGATTCCTCTCATATTATATTGCTTTTGAATAAAGCTGATTTATTATCGAAAAACGATTATAACAAAAAAGTTTTAGCTATAAACAATTTTGTTTTGTCTATTGATAATAAAATTAATATAAAAATTATTTCAGCAAAAGAAGGAAAAGGCATTGAAGAATTGAAATCATATCTATTCGAGATAGAGAAAGATAATATCCCCGAAGAAAATTCGACCTTTGTAACAAATTTCCGTCACTTCTCTGCTTTAAATGAAGCCTCCTCTTTACTGAAAAGGGCTTACTATTCCCTATCGCACAACGCCCCATCTGACCTCATCGCCGAAGACCTCCGCCTCGCCCTCAATTCCCTCGGCTCCATCTCCGGTGAAGTCACTTCCGAAGACATCCTACATCATATTTTCATGAATCACTGCATCGGCAAGTAAATCAATTAGTTACGACTTTCTGACTAAAGTTCAACTTTAACTAATTTCAGTTGAAACTAGCTGAAATTCATAATCCGAAAAGGAGTTTGAGCTAGAGGGCGCTTTGGCACACAGCGTGGCACACGTGTGCCAGCGTGTGCCAAGAAAAAGGCCGTTTGGCACAAAAACTTACCGATATGGGGGCGCAGATAGAATGTTCCGTCTTCGATAAACACTGCTATGTCATAGTTCTTGATGACGACGAGCCAGTCCCCCAGATCTCTTTCTTTTTACCATCAAGATATTGATTTACAGCTCTTCCTGGGGTGTAATCAACTTTGTGTGCCACTCGTGTGCCATTTACCGCTCTCGTGTG
>CADANY010000018.1 GCA_902789395.1 uncultured Bacteroidia bacterium
GAATCAGCGAGTTTTTCCTGCAATGTCGCCATAATTAGTTTATTGCTTCCGGGCGTTATTAGTTTATTTCCGCCGACTATTATTAGTTTATTTCCGCAAAAATACAACAATTATGTGAAAAGACAATCCTAAGTCCTCTTTTTGTTTTTCATTGACGATGGCCCTCATTCTGTTCGTCTTTTGCCACTCAAGTCGGGTGGCATTTTATGTACAAAGGTGCTGTTATGCAGTGGCAGAATACATCAAAAACACATTCCTTTCTGGGCATTCATCTTATACATCTAAAAGGACGATTTGAGGCTAATCATAACGTTCAGAGTACCATTTCAGAGTACCATTTCCAAAAACATTCACTTTTTTTCGAGAAAAACCCCGGAAATCCGTAAAAAGTGGCGCGTGGGCTCTTGCAAGTAAGATTTTCTTCCTAACTTGAATCAGGGAGTTGACCCATAATCCCTAGGTTTATGGCACATTGCCGGTTGAGAAAGCGGCAAAAACGGACTAAAACCCATCCGGCAAAACTACTGGTAATGTGCCACAGTTTAACGCTAAAAACTGTAAGCGAAATGAGTACTGAAATAAACATCAACGGGCTGCTTGAAAAGCCCCTTTGGCAGATGACCGGGGAAGAGTACTGCCAGCTCACTCAATATGCTCTTTCCCTTTCCAATGGAACGGGAACTGCACCCTCTCCGTCAGGACAGAAGGCCCTCGGGGTTCACGCCCTGGCTGTGGAACTCGGCTGTTCCGATTCCACTATCTATGCTCTCATGCGCACACCGCGTGAGGAGGATGGATCCTCCGAAGGTGGCGGAATCCTCAAGGATGCGATAGTTTCCCGTATCGGGCGACGGATCGTCGAGATAATACCTCACTCGCTTGCTGAATTCATCGCTATTTGTACTTTGTTTCGCAGCATTCCTTCGCTGTAGCCGGTTATAATATCGACGATAATGCCTTCGGGAGAGACGATGACAAAGGTGGGAATCCCATTGGTTCCAAAGGCCCGGACGCTACCGGAGGTACCTTTGGGATCATTCCAATCATTCCAGAAGATCCCATGCTCTCTTGACGCTTCTTTCCAGGGATTCTCGCTGTCCAGACTGATGCTGACGACGGCGAGTTTCTCTTTGAATTCATTGCTTACTGCACCGAGTTCAGGGACGGCTTTTAGGCAGGGGCCACAGCCTCTGCTCCAGAAATCCACCAGAACCCACTTCCCTGCAAAATCAGAGATACGGACAGATTTACCATTCTTGTCAAAATACTCGTAAGACGGAACGGGTGATCCAGCACTCACAGTTTTAACGGGATTGAGATAGTTTAGTGCCTCCATTCCGGCCCTGGAGGTTTTCTGCTCGTCTGACAGCCGTTCATACAGGTGCCGCACGGGTTCGCGGTTCTCCTTTTTTCCCAAGGATACTTGAAGTGCCAGTGAAAGGATCCTATCGAGGGCGAAGGTTCCGATTTCTTCCGTTTCCAGTATTTTCAACTCTTGCTGCGAAAGTCGGTCATTGATCTCATGGCTGGCATCCAAATCCTGTTGTGCCATCACCCTCAGGGAATCCTTCTGTTCCTGGGTCAGAACCTCTCCATAATATAGTTCATTGACAACCAGATTTCGGTGTGCCAGAATATCATCCAGCGCATTCCAGTCTTCCCGGGACATCTTCTTCAAGAATAGCTGACGCAGTTTCTGATCCTTGACGGGACTGTCTATCCGGGCGGTCCTAAAATGCTTTCCTTCTCCCTTTATTCGGACAAAGGCTCCCGGTTCAAGATATATTTCCGGCCCGTAATTGATGACATCGACATAGCCCTGTCGGGGGCGAAAAAGCGAAATCATATAATGGTCCGCTTCAGCAAGTGAATCAAGTCGGAAGGAGAAACGCCCGTTTCTCAAGGTATCGGTCTGAATACCTTTTCCTACACGTCCTTCGTGCTGGAACAACACGGCAGTGATTATTTCATCGGGGTCCAATCCCGAGGCTTGTCCAAGGATCAATGCCCCATTCTCTGGCGCTTTTTCGGCACAGGAAGTCAGCAAAACGATGAAAGATATAAGAATCTGCTTTTTCATATAACGTCAAGATTCTGATTTACAGAATCAAATATAGTGCATTTTTCGTTGGCGATTACTGGAAGATCGTCTTCAGCAGCGCGTCTGTTTCTTCGCCGCGCATGCCCTGCTTGACAATCTGGCCGTCGGGGTCGAGGAGGTAGAGGTGCGGGATGCCATGGACGTCGAACCGATTGAACAGTTCCTGCTTCGGATCGAGGATTTGGGGGTAGTAGATGCCCAGATCGGCCATGGTCTTCTTGGTGCCGTCTATCTTGTCCTGCACGGGGATGCCCAGCACGATCAGGCCCTTGCCCCTGAAGTCGTTGTACACTTTCACCACAAACGGCGTTTCTTTCTTGCAGGGACCGCACCAGGAAGCCCAGAATTCGACCAGGACATACTTGCCCTGGCCGATGAAGTCATCCAGGGTGCCTTCTTTTTCGGTAAAGGAGCCGTCAGCCTGGAGCTGGATAACGGTGGTACCGGACAGAATCAGGGATTCATAGTATCCGCCGAGGCTGGCGTCGTTTTTGATCAGGTCGCCGCCCATTTGGTACAGGTCGATGAACTCTTCATCCGGAATGACGCCGTCCATCAGGAAGGTCATTGCCTGGTTGCCGACAGGATCTTCCAAGTGATTGAGGTAGACTTCCTTGCAGTGGTCGGCGAGCGTCTTGCGCATCTCTTCCATGACGGCGGCGCCCTCTTCGGCCTTCCCATCCGCATAATGTCCCATGGCTTTCTCGTTGGCGTCATTGAACTGCTGCATGATCCACTGTTGGAGTGTCACTAATCCTTCCGTCAGGGGGCTGCCGGTTACGGCGGCCGGATCGTCGCCAATCGTCACCTGGATGTCCTTGGCGTCCGGGATCAAGGGAAGCCTGGCCGACTGGTCCTTGGGCATGATTGTATAGACTAACGTGGTACTCTGGTCGGTCGTGAAGGTGAATGCCCCTTCTTTCACGGCGCAGGAATCGATAGGATTCTCTTCCATATCGATAAGCCAGAGGCTGTCCAATTGCGATGTAACGACACCATGGATGGTGCATTTGGGCGTGGAGGAACAGGCCATCGCGAGAATCATGACGGTCGCGAGGATGAGAGTGGGGAAGAGATTGAACTGCTTCATAAGATTAATTCGCATGTCTTTGTCTGCAAATATAATGTTTCCATTCTTTAACTCCAATGTGGAATCCTACTACAAGCGTGTCGAAACCCACCACAAGGCTTCCCAAATTGCTCACATGCGCTGGAGAATCCGCGCTGAACGGACACACTGTGCCTATACACAACTGTCCATAACTTTTTGAACTTGTTTTGAGACGAAAATGGGATATTATTTGGGATATAAAACACGAAAAATCCCCCTCAGACTACTCTGAGAGGGATTTTTGTGGAGCATAGGAGAATCGAACTCCTGACCTTTTGAATGCCATTCAAACGCTCTACCAACTGAGCTAATACCCCGATTTGGATTGCAAATATACAACGATTTTTGTTATATTTGCAAGAGTTTGACCAATTTTTTTATGAAATAACTCCCTTCCTGTCTATGAAACCTTATATTGAAACGAATAAGAGGCGATTCTTTGAAGAATTGTTTTCCCTTTTGCGTATTCCTTCCATCAGCGCAAAACCAGAGCATAAACCCGATATGTACCGCTGTGCAGAGCGGCTGACCGAACTCTTGAAAGAAGCCGGGGCAGACGAGGCCGGTGTCTTTGAGACGGCAGGGAATCCCGTTGTCTTCGGAAAGAAGACGGTTGACCCCTCAGCTAAGACCGTACTTGTCTACGGCCACTATGACGTCCAGCCGCCGGAGCCCCTTGAAAAGTGGCGTACGGATCCCTTCGAGCCCGTCCTTTCGAAGGACCCCCAGACGGGAGAGGATGCGATCTACTGCCGTGGTGCGAATGATGATAAAGGGCAGCTTTTCATGCATTTGAAGGCTTTCGAGTATCTTCTCCGTGAAGGAAAACTAAAGCATAATGTCAAGTTCATCTTTGAAGGAGAAGAGGAAATCGGAAGTCCTTCGCTTCCGGCATGGGTAGAGGCGAATAAGGATCTCTTAAAGGCCGACGTAATCCTGGTATCGGATACGACCATGATTTCGGAAAAGGTGCCTTCGATCAATTGCGGCATGCGGGGGATGGCGTATCTGGAGGTGACGGTCACAGGACCGAACAAGGATCTCCATTCCGGCCATTACGGCGGAGCTGTCGCCAATCCGATCAATACGCTCTGTGATATGATCTCGAGCTTGATTGACAAGGATGGGCGCATCACGGTTCCGGGCTTTTATGATGATGTCGTCGAACTCTCGAAAGAGGATCGGGCCAATCTGGCAAGGGCACCTTTCGATATGGAGGAGTATAAAGCTTTCCTGGATATCAAGGAAGTCAAGGGAGAAAAAGGATATACGACGCTTGAGCGGACCGGAATCCGTCCGTGCCTGGATGTCTGCGGTATCTGGGGAGGATATACCGGCGTCGGGTCCAAAACGGTCCTGCCCTCAACGGCCCATGCGAAAATTTCCATGCGGCTGGTCCCGAATCAGACGGCTGACAAGATCACCGAGCTTTTTGAGCGCCATATCCGTGCCATCGCTCCTCCTTACGTCAAGGTGGAAGTCCAGCGGAGCAAGGGCGGGAACGGGTTCTTGATCCCCATCACCTCCCACGCCTATCAGGCTGCGTCAAAGGCAATGGCGGAAGTCTATGGCATAGAACCGGTTCCGTCCCGCGGGGGAGGCAGTATCGCGATCCTGGCCGATATGCAGCGAATCTTGGGAATCGATCCGTTGCTGATGGGATTCGGATTGGAAAGAGATACAATCCATTCTCCGAATGAGAGTTACCTGCTCCGGCAGCTTTTCGCCGGCATGGAATCGATCGCCTTGTTCTATCAGTACTATTAGTAGAGCACCTTGCTGAGAAAAAGCGCATGGCCGGGGACAGATTCTCCGGCATCGCTGCGTGTCCCTTTCTCCAGGAGTTCCAGCATCCATTCGGGATCATGTTTCCCGCGCCCGATCTCGATCAGGGTTCCGACGACGGCCCGAACCATATTCCTCAGGAAGCGGTCGGCACTGATACGGAAATACCAGTAGGCTTGTCCCGGCGTGTCAGGTGTGCGCCCCATGACGGACAGGTAGGAAGGGGTATATGGGGCCCAGAAAGCCTCTGTCACCGTGCAGATCGAAGTCTTGTTGTTTCCTCCCGTTTTTTCGAAACAGGAAAAATCACGCGTTCCCGGAAGGAATGCGCAGGCCTTGTTCATGGACTCGAAGTCCAGATCGGGATAACCGCACCGATAAGAGAAGGCCTCTACGAAAGGATCTTTTTTCCGGTGAAGAAAATAAGTATACTCGCGTCTCTTTGCGTCGAAACGGGCATGAAAATCCGGCGAAGCCGGAAGGATGGAATGGACCGTTATTTCCGGGGGCAGGATGGCATTTAATTTGCAGGCCAGTAGGCTCGGGTCCATCGGCAATCCGCCGTCCCGGTCGAAGTGAGCCACATAACCACAGGCGTTGACCTCGGCATCGGTCCGGCCAGCCCCGGTGACTTCCACGTCGGTTCTCAGGAGCGTTCCCAGCGCCTGCTGGAGTACTCCCTGGACTGTCGGGGTTTCGTTTTGGACCTGCCAGCCGCACAGGCGGCCGCCGTTGTAGGATAATGTGATTGCGTATCGCATGGCCTGGAGAAGATTGACAATGCAAAAATAAAGAATTATATGGAAAGTGTAAACATCAAAGAACTTAATGAGCGGATCCAGCGGGAAAGTTCGTTCGTCGATCTGCTGACCCTGGAGATGGGGAAGGTTATTGTCGGCCAGAAACACCTGGTAGATAATCTCCTGATCGGTCTCCTGGCGAATGGGCATATCCTCCTTGAGGGCGTTCCCGGTTTGGCCAAGACGCTGGCTATCAATACGCTGTCCCAGGCGGTAGATGCCAAATTCAGCCGGATCCAGTTTACGCCGGACCTCCTCCCGGCCGATGTGATCGGAACCCTGATCTATTCCCAGAAAAATGAATCTTTCGAGGTCCATAAGGGCCCTATCTTTGCCAATTTCGTGCTGGCGGATGAAATCAACCGTTCTCCGGCAAAGGTTCAGTCCGCCCTGCTGGAGGCTATGCAGGAGCGTCAGGTTACGATCGGCGACCGGACATACCGTCTGCCGGAGCCATTCCTTGTGATGGCGACGCAGAACCCGATTGAGCAGGAAGGTACCTATCCGCTTCCGGAGGCCCAGGTCGACCGTTTCATGCTCAAGGTCGTTGTCAGCTACCCCAAGAAGGACGAGGAGCGCCAGATTATCCGGATGAACAACCAGGGAGAGTTCCCCCGGGCCAATGCCGTCATTGCGCCGGAGGATATTGTCCGGGCCCGGGAAGTTGTCCGCGACGTGTATATGGACGAAAAGATCGAACGGTATATCGTGGATATCGTCTATGCGACCCGTACGCCCCAGGACTACAATCTTTCAGAACTGAAGGACCTGATCTCATACGGCGCATCCCCTCGTGCCAGCATCTCCCTGTCCATGGCAGCGAAAGCCTACGCTTTCATCAAGCGGCGCGGTTATGTCATCCCGGAGGATGTCAGGGCCGTCTGCAATGAGGTGCTTCGGCACCGGATCGGCCTGACGTATGAGGCTGAAGCCGAGAATGTCTCGCCGGAAGAAATCATTGAAAAAGTCATCAATTCCGTAATTGTCCCGTAATGTCCCGCCTCACGCCCAATGACCTCCTGAAAAAGGTCCGGAAGATCGAGATCAAGACCAAGGCTCTGAGTCATCAGATCTTTGCGGGGGAATACCATTCCGCTTTCAAAGGAAGGGGAATGGCGTTCAGTGAGGTCCGTGAATACCAGTACGGCGACGATGTCAGGAACATGGACTGGAACGTAACGGCGCGAATGAACGCCCCGTATGTCAAGGTCTTCGAAGAAGAACGAGAACTGACCGTCGTCCTTTTGGTCGATATCAGCCGGTCCGGCCTGTTCGGAACGGAAGGAAAGACCAAGCGCGACCAGATTGCCGAGATTGCTGCCGTTCTGTCATTTTCCGCGATTTTGAATAATGACAAGGTCGGGGCCCTGCTTTTCAGTGACAAGGTGGAAAAGTTCATCCCGCCGAAAAAGGGGCGCAGCCACCTTCTCCATATCATCCGCGAAATTCTTGACCATGAACCGGAATCGACCGGAACCGATATCGGTGAGGCACTCCGTTTCCTGACCGGTGCCGTCAAGAAAAAATGTACGGCCTTTATCCTTTCGGATATGCTGGATGTCGACGGAAATGGAACCCCGCGGTACGAAGACGCGCTGAAAGTTGCCGTGAACCGCCATGATATCTCTGTCATCCGGGTCCATGATCCCCGCGAACGGACGATTCCGGATGTCGGGCTGGTCCATGTCAAGGATTCCGAGACGGGAGAGGGGGCATGGATCAATACTTCTTCCAGGAAAGTGCGGAACGCATATTCCGCCTGGTTCGGGACGGTTTCTGCTTCTGCCGCGAAACTATTCAACCGTTATCAGGTCGACAGCGTCGATATCGCAACGGACGAAGATTATGTGCGTGGACTGATGAATCTTTTCCATAGGAGATAAAAGTATGAGATATAGTTTGTTGGCATTCGTGATCAGCGCATTGCTCCCGCTTCAGGGGCAGGTGATCCGTATGGATGGATCCTTTGTGGAACAGCTCCAGAAACGGGACTCCATCCTCATCGCCGACCAAATCGTCTACGGAATCAGGATGAATTCCGTCCCGGACAGTACCCGGCTGGTCTACCCGCAGATCGCGCAGCCTTTCATGGAAAACATGGTAACCGTCCGCCCCTGGCAGACCGATACGGTCAAGGTCCATAAGGTGCGTTCGACCGGCAGGAAACTATATGATATTGTCTCTTCGATCGTTATCGCCCCGTTCGAACCCGGAAGATATGAGCTCCCGCCCCTATTTGTCGAGCGGATCGGGCGCGATGAAACCACAGATACCCTCCTTTTCAATCCGCAAGTCCTTGATGTCACGACAATCCAGATCGATACGGCGACCTTTGTCCCGCACGACATCAAAGGGCAGATCCGTTATCCCGTAACATTCAAGGAGATTTTCCCTTATCTGGTCGGATTCTATCTGCTTGCCGGTCTTGTCGCGGCAGCCGTCTGTCTTTGGATTATCCGGAAGAATCGCAGGGGAGGAGAGACCTATAATGAACCCGCCCATATTACGGCTCTCAGGAAACTGGATAAGTTCCGGGGAGAGAAATTCTGGGAGCCCGAGCGGCAGAAACAGTTCTATTCCGGCGTGACCGATGCTGTCCGCGAGTACATGGCTGCCCGGTATGGCGTCGGTGCGATGGAGATGACGACGGCGGAAATCTTCTCGGAGCTCAAATCCGCCGATATCCCGGAGGACCTGTATAAGGAAATGAAGGAACTCTTCGAACGGGCCGATTTCGTCAAGTTTGCCAAATATGTCGCCCCGAAGGACGACAATGCTTCCGTCCTGCCCCAGGCCGTGCGTTTCATCACCGAAACCTACCAGGCGGAGATCGAGGCCGAAGAAGAGTCCCAGGCGCAAAAGAAGGAGGAATAGGCTATGTTCTTTGAGTATCCGAAATTGCTTTTCCTGCTGCTGCTTCCGCTGCTCCTGATTGCGCGCTATGTCTACCAGGAGCTGAAAGAGAAAAAGCCCCACCTGCGGGTATCCTCCGTCGTGCCTTGGAAACAGGGAGGACGTTCGGTCCTCGATGTGATACGCCACCTTCCTTTTGCCCTGCGGATGGCCGCTCTTTCTCTGATTATCGTCGCGATTGCGCGGCCCCGCTCGAAGAGCGAAATGGAGAGGGTGGATACGGAAGGGATCGATATCGTTCTGGCGATGGACGTATCTACGTCCATGCTGGCCCGTGATTTCAAACCGGACCGCCTGAGTGCTGCGAAGGATATTGCCGTCGAATTTATCGCTCAGCGCCCGTCCGACCGGATGGGGATTGTCGTGTTCGCCGGTGAGAGTTATACCCAGTGTCCGCTGACGACCGACCGTGCGACCCTGATCAATCTGATGCAGGATGTTGAAACAGGACTGATCGAGGACGGCACTGCCATTGGAAACGGATTGGCTACCGCTGTCGCCAGGATGAAGGATTCCGATGCGAAAAGCCGGGTCGTCATCTTGCTGACGGATGGTGTTAACAACATGGGAGAAGTCACTCCGCAGACGGCCGCCGAAATTGCCCAGACCTACGGGGTCCGGGTCTATACCATCGGAGTCGGCGCCAATGGAGAGGCTCCCTATCCGGTCATGACCCCGTGGGGACCGGACGTACAGAATATGAAAGTCGAAATCGACGAACAGTTGCTCAAGGAGATTGCTTCCGTAACCGGAGGATCCTATTTCCGGGCGACGGACAATACCAAACTGGCAGAAATCTATTCGGAGATCAACCGGATGGAAAAGACCCGGACGACCGTTGACAGTTTTCCTGTCTACAAGGACCTTTTCCCACGCTACGGCGTGATCGCCCTGGTCTGTCTCCTGCTTGAGATGCTGTTAGCCGTTTTGTTAAGAAGAATGCCTTAGACCATGCTATATTTCGCTAAACCCATCTATCTGTATCTCCTTCTGCTGGTCCCGCTGATACCGGCCGCCTATGGGCTGATCCGGTATTTCCGCAGACAGCGGATCCGGAAGTTCGGGGACGAAATCCTCGTGAAAGAACTGATGCCTTCCTGGTCCGGGACGAAGGGGTGGGTCAGGATCATCCTTTTCGCGCTCGCTTTTGCTTTCTTCGCCATCGGAATGGCGCGCCCTCAGACCGGGGCCCGACTGGCTGAGCACAAGTCCCGGGGAGTCGAAGTCATGGTCGCGTTGGATGTGTCAAATTCCATGTTGGCCGAGGATTATTCCCCGAACCGGCTGGAGCGGGCGAAACTGGCCATTTCCCGTCTCACTGACAAACTCCAGGATGACAGGATCGGTCTGATTATTTTTGCCGGGACTCCTTTCGTCCAGCTTCCCATCACCACGGACTATATATCCGCCAAGATGTTCCTGTCGAGTGTGAGTACGGAATCCGTACCGGTCCAGGGAACGGCAATAGGAGAGGCGATCACGTTGGGAGTCAAGAGTTTCAGCGCGCAGAGCGAGAAGAGCCGGGTCATCATTGTCATCTCTGACGGAGAGAACCATGAAGATGATGCGGTCGCTGCGGCCAAGCAGGCGGCCGATTTCGGGATCCGGGTCTATACGATCGGTGTCGGATCTCCCGAAGGGCAGCCGATTCCCGTCGGGGGGGAACTGCTTAAAGATAAACAGGGAAATATTGTCGTTACCCGGCTTGACGAGGATGCCCTCCGGCAGGTTGCACGGGCAGGGAATGGAGCTTATATCCACGCCGGGAACGAAGAATTCGGACTGAACCCGATCATCGATGATATCCGGCGGATGGAGGAGGAGGAATTCGGAAGCATCATGTTCGAGGATTTCGATGAACAGTACATGTACTTTTTCGCCGCTGCCCTCGTACTGCTCCTTATCGAGATGCTGATCGGAGAACGAAGATGGAGAAAAAAGTTGTTCTGATATGAAGATTTGGACTACGATACTGCTGCTACTGGTTATGGCAGCGACGGCTTTCGCCCAGCCGGACAGGAAAGATGTCCGGAAAGGAAACCGTCAGTTCCGTAAAGAGAATTATCCGGCGGCGGACATCCACTACCGGAAAGCGCTCCTGGCCGACAGTACTTCTGTCGCTGCCCATTATAATCTGGCCAATACCCTCTTCCGGGAAGAAGATTTCGAGCAGGCCGGCAGTCAGCTCGGGAAAATTGCACAGACGGCGCCTGCCACGCCCCATGCGGCCGATTATTTCTATAATACCGGCGATGTCGCTTTAAAGAAGAAAGATTATAAGGCTGCAGTCGAGGCTTTTGCCGCATCCCTTCTAATCCGTCCGGACGATATCGATGCGAAAGAAAACTATATCTATGCCAAGAAGATGCTGCAGGATCAGCAGCAGAACGGCGGCGGCCAGGACCAGAATCAAGATCAGAATCAAGATCAGAACCAGAATCAGGATAATAACCAGAATCAGGATCAGAACCAGGATAATAACCAAAACCAGGATCAGAATCAGAATCAGGACAATAATCAGGACAATAATCAGGACCAGAACCAGGATCAGAATCAAAACCCACAGCGGCAGGGCATTTCTCCCCAGCAGGCCCAACAGCTTCTTCAGGCCATCCAGGCAGAAGAAAAACAGACCCAGGACAAGGTGAAAAAGGAGAAAGCGGCAGTCTTGAAGTCCAGACAAAAAGAGAAGAATTGGTAGTATGAAAAGATTGATCATTATATGGGCTTTCCTTACGGCAGCCTGGGCGGCTGCCGCTCAGGGTACCATCCGTGTTGAAGTCCCCAATGTCGTAGGCGTGTCGGAGCGTTTCAATGTCGTTTTCGTGATTGACGGCGAGCATGCTCCGACCGATTTCGAATGGGCGCCGTCAGAAGATTTCCAGTTGGTCTGGGGCCCCCAGAAAGGCTCTTCCCGCAGTACCCAGATCATCAATGGAAAGGTCTCGAAATCCGCCCGGACGACGTATACATATATCCTTCTGCCGAAGTCGACGGGTACGTTCCATCTTCCTGCTGCGACAGCCAAAGTAAAAGGGGAGAGCCTTTCTTCCAAGTCTTTTTCCATTGAGGTCGTCAAAGATGAGGGAGGACGTTCTTCCGGACAAGGGGGATCTTCCTCCGGCGGCGGTGCTCCCTCCGGAGATTCGCCCCAAGGCCGGCAGGATGCCGTCCGGGACGGAGACATGTTCATGCGGTTTTCCCTGAGCCGCACCGATGTCGTTATCGGCGAGCCGATAACCGCGACGCTGAAACTCTATCAGCGGGCTAATATCGTCGGGTTCGAGAATGCCCGTTTCCCTGTTTTCAATGGATTTTGGAGCAAGGAGACGGATGCCCCTTCCAATATTGAATTCCGCCGCGAGGCCATCGGAGACAAAATCTACGATGCGGCCCTTCTGCGCCGCTGGGTCCTGATCCCGCAGAAGTCCGGGACCCTGACGATCGATCCGGCTGAGATCGTTTGTCTTTTCAATGTCCAGACCCGCCGCTCCAGTTCCGGAAGTATCTTCGAAGACTTCTTCGATGACGGATATGAGACGGTCCGGAAACGTCTGACGACCGCTCCGGCGACTGTCCGGGTCTCTCCGCTTCCCGGCGGAGCACCTTCTACATTCGGAGGCGGCGTCGGTACTTACAAGGTCTCCGCTTCCCTGAGCAAAGACTCTCTTAAGACCCATGAAGCAGCGTCCCTGATCGTAACGGTCTCCGGAAAAGGCAATATCTCCCTTCTCGAAGCTCCGAAGATCAATTTCCCGCCTGATTTTGAGGTCTATGACGTCAAGTCGACGCTGAATACCGATAAGAGCGGGACTTCCGGGTCCAAGACATTCGAGTATCCCTTCATCCCCCGGAGCCACGGAGAATTCGTTCTGGATCCTATCCGCTATGGCTATTATGACGTGCAGACGAAGCGGTATGCGACGGCATCGACCGATTCTCTCCGCCTGCGTGTCGCTAAGGGAGAATCCGGCGCAGTATCCGAACCTCAGGCGCAGACACTGACAGTTGACCGGAAGGGAGTCAAGAACCTCGGCGAGGATATCCGTTTTATCAAGACCCGGTCTTCCGGTTTCAGCAGTGAAGATCGATTCCTGGTCGGGAAACCCCTCTATCCCATCCTGCTCGCCCTGTTGGCTGCAATCTCCGCTGCCATCTGGTTCGCCCTTCGGAAGGTAGCTGCCTTGAAAGCGGATGTCGTCGGCACGCGGAACCGGAAAGCGGCCAAGATGGCCTTGAAACGGCTGAAACTCTCCGGCGAATTCCTCTCCAAGAATCTTCAGGGTGCTTTCTATGAGGAACTCCACAGGGCTCTTCTCGGCTTCGTTTCGGACAAGCTGGCGATAGACAAGACCGATCAAAACAAAGAAACAATCTCAGCTTCCCTGCTGGAGCACGGGATCCCGCAGTCCCTGACAGACGAATTCACAGATCTGCTGGACGCCTGCGAGTACGCCAGGTATGCCCCGGATTCTGACCATAATTCCATGAACACCCATTATCAGAAAGCCGTCGAACTGATCACGGCAATCGATTCCAATATGAAAAGATCTACCTCTGCCAAAGGAACCGCCGCTTTGCTGGCCGTGCTCCTGCTGGCCTTCCCGTCCCTGATACAGGCACAGACCTCCTATCCGGACTCGCTCTGGAAAGCCGGCACGGAAGCGTATACCGCCGGCGACTGGGCTGGGGCGGCGCAGGCTTGGCAGTCCCTTTCCGATGCGGGCTTGTCATCGGCAGAACTGTATTATAATCAAGGGAATGCCTATTTTAAAACAGGAGAAACGGCCCGTGCGATTCTCTGTTATGAGAGGGCCCTTAAGCTGAATCCTTCCGATGCGGACGTACGTTACAATCTGGAATTCGCCCGCAGCATGACCCAGGACCGGATCGATTCCGTCCCGGAGTTCTTCCTCAAGACTTGGATCCGGAAGATCAGCTACTGGATGGGTTCGAATGCATGGGCGGTGCTGTCGGTTCTCTTTTTCGCGGGCATGCTGGCCATGGTTCTGCTTTTTCTGCTGGGGCGCAGTTCCCTCATCCGGAAAACCGGATTCTTTACGGCGATAGCCCTGCTGCTCCTGTTCCTGGCTTCTTTCGGGTTCGCCCGCGGCCAGTACAATGCTTTCCGGCGGAATGACAGTGCCATCGTCATGAGGCCTGTCTCTTCTGTCAAGAGTTCTCCTTCCGCCGATACGGCAAAGGACCTTTTCATCCTTCACGAAGGGACGAAAGTCCGCCTGCTCGATTCTGTCGGAGGGTGGGACAATATCGAACTTGCGGACGGCCGCCAGGGCTGGATCCGCCATTCCGACATTGAAATCATCTGATCTATGCGCCTGAGAAGACTTTTCTTCCTTTTTTTGACCCTCTGTTCAGCGGTATCCTATGCCGAAGAACCGGTCCGTTTTGCCTTCATTACCGACAATCATTTCTCCTTCGGATCGCACTCCGTCGGGGATCTGAGCCGCTGTATTGCCGATATCAACCGGCAGGATTCCCTTGATTTCGTCGTTTTCGGCGGAGATATAACGGATTTCGGTTCTGATGAAGAGATCGCAGCGGTCAAAACGATTTTCGACTCCCTCCGCATCCGATACTATGTCGTAGCCGGAAACCACGATGCCAAGTGGTCGGAAAGCGGATGCAATACCTTCAAAAAGGTATTCGGTTATGAGCATTTCGAATTTGAAGAAAAAGGGTGGCGGTTCCTTGGCTGCAACTGCGGGCCGGATATGCGGATGGCCCCCGCTCTGATCCCCCAGGAGAGTATGGAGTGGCTCCGTTCTCTCGAAGGTGGTAAAAAGAGTATCTTCTTCAACCATTATCCCCAGGATACCTCTGTCCTGAATTATTTTGATGTTACGAAGGAACTGAAACGGATCGGCATCCAGTTCGAAATCGGCGGTCATTGGCATCAGAACAGGGTCCTCAATTATGACGGCCTTCCGGCCGTTCTCGGCCGTTCCAGTATGGCGGATGCCCGGAAACCGGCCGGATACAATATCTTTACCGTTTGGCCGGACAGGATTTCCGTTCGCGAGAGGAGGCTTTTCCCTCATTCCGATGTTCAGTTCGAGCCTTGGTACGAAACGGCCTTGAAACCGGTTGCCGATACGGTTACATATGATGCAGACGGGATCGCTGCCTCCTATCCGTGGATGAGGTACGATGTCAATGAGAAGTATCCCGAAGTCCGGGAGCAATGGAAATTCAGGGATAACAGCAATATTGTCGCCGGCTTTGCACGGGACGGAAACCGTGCTTATTATACGACGGCTTCCGGCTGGGTCCGTGCAATTGATGTGCAGACCGGGAAAAGGCTCTGGACAAGGGAGTTCCCCGGAAAGATTTTTTCAACGCCTGCGATTTCGGGCAAGTACCTCGTTTTTGGCTGTACGGACGGATATGTCTACGCCCTGCATGCCCGCAGCGGCAAGACGCTATGGTCTTTTGCCGCCAGGAAGTCGGTTCTGGCTTCTCCTGTGATCTTTGACGGGAAAGTTTTCGCCGGATCTTCCGACGGATCCTTCCGGGCCCTGGACCTGAAGACCGGCAGACCGGTCTGGTCCTTCGATGGCGTAGAAGGTTTCGTCGAGTGCCGACCCTATGTCGATGCGGAGCAGGTAGTCTTCGGGACATGGGCGAATCGTCTGTATTCCCTGGATCCGAAAGACGGGACCCTACAGTGGGTCTGGAAATGCGCCAAACCCTCCCGGATGTATTCTCCTGCTGCCGTCTGGCCGGTCAAGGCTGACGGGAAAATTTTCATCGCTGTCCCCGACAGGAGTATGTATGCTATCGATGCGGTCAGCGGAAAACAAATCGTTGAGCAGCCCCGGACGGCCCGTGAAGCAATCGGCCTCTCCCGCGACGGAAAGACCGTCTATACGAAGTCTATGTGGCATAAACTCTTCGCATTTTCTACGGCAGATGCCTCTTTGAAATGGTCCGCCGAAACGTTTGCCGGATATGAGATCGCTCCGACCCCGTTATCCGAAATCGGGAATGCCGTATTGTATCCTTCCGACAAAGGGAACCTGCTCGCCTTTTCCCGCGAAGACGGTTCTTTGCTTTGGGCACATAAGATCGCGCTCGCCCTTGTCAATCCCTTGGAGGTCTGGGATGAGGGGGGACGCCATCATGTGCTGGCCTCTACCATGGACGGAGTCATTACCCATCTTGTCTTTTAATGTATATCCATAACGAACCATCATGAAAACCCCGCTGAAGGCAGCTGCAGCCCTCTTTTTTGCAGCATGTATTGCCATGAGTTGCCAAAACAGTACCCCTGCTTCGGATCCGGCATCCGCCGTCCTTGAAAACATTGCGACCCGTACCAGCATCCGTCAGTTCACGGAAACGCCGCTGACCGAGGACGAAATCGAAACCCTCCTGAAAGCCGGTATGGCTGCCCCGACGGCCATCAATTACCAGCCATGGCATTTTATAGTCGTGACGGATCCCGAGGTCAGGGCCTCCCTGGTTTCAGGCCGGGTCAATACCATGTACGCACAAGCTCCCTGCCTGATCGTTGTCTGCGGAGAGACAAACTGGGTCCGCCGTTCTCCTGACGGAGGAGAACCGGTTGAGACGGAGAATGGGAACTGGGCAGTCGACTGCTCCCTGGCGGGTGAGAATATTATGCTTGCCGCCCATGCCATGGGCCTTGGCGGCGTATGGACAGCCTGCTATCCCTATCCTGACCGCTATGAACTGGTCAAGGAAAAACTGGGCATCCCTGAAACGGTTATGCCCCTGACCGTGCTGGCACTTGGCCATCCGGCTGAAAATCCTCAGCCGAAAGATAAGTGGAAACCGGAAAAGATCCATCGGGACCGCTGGTAATCAGCGCCCCTGTCTGGAAAATTCCCAAAGGACGATACCGACCGAAACGGAAACGTTGAGGGAATGTTTCGTCCCGTATTGAGGAATCTCAAGGGAATGGTCCGAGGCATCTACGACATCCTGCCGGACACCGCTGACCTCGTTCCCAAAGATCAAGGCATATTTCCGTGAAGGAATCCTTCTGAAAGTGTCGAGTTTGACGGATGAGACCGTCTGCTCGACACTGATGATTTCATACCCTTCATCGCGCAGGCGCGATACGGCCTCCAGCGTATCACCGATGTGCTCCCATGGGACGCTGTCCTCGGCACCGAGGGCGGATTTGTGGATCTCCGGGGAGGGAGGGACAGCGCTGATGCCGCAGAGGAAAACCTTGTCGATTTTGAACGAATCGGCGCTCCGGAAAGCCGATCCGACGTTATGGGCGCTCCGGATATTGTCCAGGACGACGACAACCCCGCTCTCCGGGAGTTCCCGGTATGCCTCCGGGGAAACCCTGCCCAGTTCGATATTTAACAATTTCCTGTCTCTCATGCCTGCAAAGATAGGAAAAATGGTTATATTTGTGGCTATAATAAATGATTGTAACCATGAAACAAGATCTTCAGGTATTCGAACTTATCAGAAAGGAACATGACAGGCAGTCCTCCGGACTCGAACTGATTGCTTCCGAGAACTATGTCTCCGAGCAGGTAATGGAAGCGATGGGCTCAGTCTGCACCAATAAATATGCGGAAGGCTACCCCGGCCGGCGCTATTATGGCGGATGCGAAGTCGTCGACCAGATCGAACAGCTTGCCATCGACCGTCTCAAGACGATCTACGGAGCCGAGTATGCCAATGTCCAGCCGCATTCCGGGGCCCAGGCCAACCTGGCCGTAGAAATGTCTGTTCTCCGGCCCGGAGATACATTCATGGGACTGGATCTGGCCCATGGCGGACACCTGACCCACGGCTCACCGGTCAATGCCTCCGGAATCCTCTACAAGGCCGTTGCCTATGGCCTCGACGAGAACACCGGCAGGATCGATTATGACAAGATGGAGCGGATCGCCCTCGAGACCCGTCCGAAACTGATCATAGGCGGCGCCTCCGCCTATTCCCGCGAATGGGACTACGCCCGGATGCGTGAAATTGCGGACAAGGTAGGAGCCCTCCTGATGGTCGATATGGCCCATACCGCCGGCCTGATCGCCGCCGGTCTGCTGGAGAATCCTGTCAAGTATGCCCATATCGTTACCTCCACGACGCACAAGACCCTTCGCGGGCCGCGTGGCGGTATCATCCTCATGGGCAAGGATTTCGATAATCCATGGGGACTTACCACTCCGAAAGGTGTCGTCAAGAAGATGTCCCAGATCCTCGATTCCGCCGTTTTCCCCGGGATTCAGGGCGGTCCCCTCGAACATGTGATTGCGGCCAAGGCCGTTGCCTTCTATGAAGCGATGCAGCCGGAATACGTTGCCTATCAGAAACAAGTCCGGGCCAATGCGCAGGCGATGTGCGAGGCCTTCATTGAAAGGGGATACAAGGTTGTCTCCGGCGGTACGGACAATCACCTGATGCTGATCGACCTCCGTACGAAATTCCCTGAGGTGACCGGCAAGATGGCCGAGAAGGAACTTGTCAAGGCCGATATTACGATCAACAAGAATATGGTCCCGTTCGACAGCCGGTCCGCTTTCCAGACGTCGGGTATCCGCATCGGAACGCCGGCCGTCACCTCGCGCGGCTTTATCGAAAAGGATATGGTCGATATTGTCGAATTGATCGATACGGTGCTCGGTGCTGTCGCTCAGCATGCCGCTGATCTTGAATCACCTGAATATCAGGCTGTCCTGGATCAGGTGCGTCAGAAAGTGCATATGATGACCAGCGGCCGGCCGCTCCAGAAGTAGGCTACTTCTTCGTATTGATCAGAATCACACCGTTAGCGCCTTGGGAGCCATAGATGGCTGCCGAGGCGTCTTTCAATACATCGATCGATTTGACATCCCTGGGGTTGAGATAGGAGATGTCGTTGACCGTTATGCCGTCTACGACGTAGAGGGGCTCCGTACTGGAATGGATAGAGTTGATCCCGCGGATGATCAGGTGACCGTTCCGGTATTCGACGCCGGCCGTATGATCTGCGATATACTCGTAGATATTGCTGTAATTTGCGAGAATGTTTTCGTCTATCCTTACGTTAGATACCGCCGTCGCCGTGTTTCGTTTGGTCGTTTTTCCGTATCCGATATCGACTTCCTGATCCAGCGTGACTGGCGTTTGCAGGGTAGGGCCGCATCCATACAAGAGAACGATTGCGACCGGAATGAGTAGGCTGATCCGTTTCATTTCTTATTCGAAATCAGCAGAAGGAGTGTCGTATTTTTTCCCTTCTTCTTCTGTTTCTTCTTGAACCTCTTCTACAGGAGTTTCCTGTTCTTCCGATTTCTGTTTCGGCGTGGTCGTGTCCTTGGTGTCAGAAACGGGAGGACGGGGAATGATAACGACTTTGGATGGGTTTTTTACTGTTTTCATACTATGAAAAGGATTAATGTTTCTTCAGATAGGCATCAATGGCGGCAATTGCTTCTTCAATGTCGCTCACATCGGCGAACAAGGCCGGATCCGCCTGGGCGGAAAGCCATTTCACGTCGATACGGCCAACCTCTTCGAAACGGGTATTCCGGGTCGAAATATGCCGGTTCAGGTTGGTGACAATCGATGCGCAGCAGTCGTATGCGCGGATGATTCGCATAGAGAGGGCGTTATTTCCGACTTTCTGGAACAGGGAGGACATTTTCAGAAGTTCCAGTGCGTCGTTGCTGGCGGTAATAGAGGCTTCCGCGAAGAGAATGCCGCTATGGTATTGGACAGAATCGGCCGGGCATCGGGAGAGATCCTTTTCATGACGGCGGAAATAATCCGCAGACTGCCGTTCCTGTGCCAGGTAGTCGGTCATGATGGAAATATCCCCGAGATTGGTCGATAACTCAGAACGGACGAGTTCCAGGGCGGAACGGACCTCTTTTTTGTCTCCCGCCCGGTCGATCATCCCCTGTATCGTAAAAGTAATGACGATACCGAGGATCACGGAGAGAACGTTGAGGAAGAAATTGACGGTTGTTTCTTTCATAGGCTGGTAGGGGAATTGACGGTCATGGTATTGATTTCTTTGTTCAGCCACCGCAGGCGGGCGGCATAGAATTCTTTGAGTCTCGTAATTTCTTCTCCATAGGTCGCCGGATACGGCTCGGGCTGAGGCCAGACATACTTTCCGAGAATCTGCCACCGTTCGAAATTCCGCCGGACCGGATTGTCTCCCATTGCCTTGACGTGTCCGTCAATGAGGTCGGGGATGGTCTGCAGGAACGGATAAACCTCATTCCATTTGCGCTGGACCTGCCTGACGAATCCGGGATCCTGGAAAAGACGGAAGTACCATCCTTTCCCGTAACCGCCGTATTCGACGCCGCCCGAAGAGTAGGGGGAGAGATAGTCCCGCGTATGGAATCCGGTCGGACCGTTGTTCAGTGCGGGATAATAGTTGTGGAAATAATTGCAGTTCCCGAAGGCCAGATCGAAGTCCCATACGAAATACATTTCCATCTTCTTGCCCTTTTCCTTTGTCAGGAACGTGCTCTTGCAGCATTTCCCGTCGATATTGTAGGAAAGTTCCTCGATGATGAAGTACTTGATAAAGGAATCGACGTCGATGTACTTGGCGTACCCTTCTTCCGGGGAGGTGAAGCGCTCCCCGTACAGGGCGGTTTCGAAATCCTTGAAATAGTCTCTGGCCCATTTCGAGACAGAATCGGACGGCACGTCCGGATAGGCGATGTTGACCGGCATCTTGCAGACGGCAGAGCGGAAATGGACATGTTCGTCGTGCGTTTTGTCCATTTCGAACAGGACTGCGTCCTCTCCGATATCGATCCTGTGTTTCGCCACCTCCTTATGCTGGCAGATGCAGTAGACCCCTTCGTACCGGCCGTTCAGATAGACCTCGACCGGAATCATGTCCGGGGTCCATGAAAATCCCAGTTCCCGGGAGATATCCATCGCGATGACATTCCGAAGCAGGGTTTTGTCGCAGTAGTTCGCCAGGAGCACCCAGTCCCGGTTCTTGTCCATGCCGAAGACTTTCGCTTTCTCATCGAGTTTGATCTTATAGGGTTTCTTCTCGAATTTCCACGTCGTATTACCCCGTCCGCGAATCTGCATCGGGCACTCAAGAATCTTCGTGTCCGAATATTTCCGCCGGGAATCTGCAAAAACGATTGTTCCCTTCACATACTCTTCCTTGCTGGCAATCTTCGCCTCATTCTCCGTCGTTATGAAAACAACCGGCATGTTCTGGTCAATATTGGCCGGGATCATCTGGCGGTTCGGATTGAATTCCGGAATCTCTACAGTAATCTCATCCCGCCCGCAGGATACGGCAAAGGCCAGTATCCAGGCGAGAAGGATGGGAAAAGCAAATGATACTTTTGCCGAGAAACGTTTCATGACGGAATCCCCAACTTCCCTCAAAGTTAGCAATCTTTTGTCATAAAACGCAGAGTGAGCGGAAAAAGTTAGACCAGACCCTGGTCGACCATTGCGTCGGCTACTTTTATAAACCCGGCGACATTGGCTCCCTTGACATAATTGACCGTCCCGTCAAAGCCCGTTCCGTATTTCAGGCAGGCGGCGTGGATGTCGGACATGATCCGACGCAGGTGGCTGTCCACTTCCTCTGCCGTCCATTTCTGACGGATAGAGTTCTGGGTCATCTCGAGACCCGATGTCGCCACTCCGCCGGCATTGGAAGCCTTTCCCGGTGCATACAGAAGCCCGTTTGACTGGAAGATCCGGATGGCTTCCGGCGTAGAAGGCATATTCGCTCCTTCCGCGACGCAGCGGCACCCTCCGCTTACCAGTTTTTCCGCATCTTCTTTCTCGATCTCATTCTGCGTGGCGCAGGGAAGGGCGATGTCGCATGGAATGCCCCATGGACGCTGATTCGGATAGTAGACTGCATGCCGGAAGCGGTCCGCATATTCTTTAATCCGTCCCCGCCGGTAGTTCTTCAGTTCATAGACGTACTGCCATTTCTCCTCGTCCAGTCCGTCCGGATCATGGATGAACCCGTTGGAATCGGAGAGGGTGACGACCTTTGCCCCGAGTTCCATGGCTTTCTTAGCTGTATACTGAGCGACATTCCCGGCTCCGGAAACGAGGACCGTTTTCCCTTTGAAAGAATCGCCCCGTGTGGCGAGCATCTGCTCCGTAAAATAGCAAAGTCCATAACCGGTCGCTTCCGGACGGAGCAGGGAGCCGCCCCAGCCCAGCCCTTTCCCGGTCAGGGTTCCGGAGAACTCGTCCTGGAGACGTTTGTACTGTCCGAAGAGATAGCCGATTTCCCGGCCGCCGACCCCGATGTCGCCAGCGGGGACGTCTCTGTCCTGTCCGATGTGACGCTGGAGTTCGGTCATGAAACTCTGGCAGAAGCGCATCACCTCCGCGTCGGAGCGGCCTTTCGGACTGAAATCGGAACCGCCTTTCGCCCCGCCCATCGGAAGCGTTGTAAGGCTGTTCTTGAACGTCTGTTCGAAGGCCAGGAACTTCATGATGCTGAGGTTGACACTCTCATGGAAACGGATGCCTCCCTTGTACGGGCCGATGGCGCTGTTCATCTGGACGCGGTATCCACGGTTGACATGGATCTCTCCGTGGTCATCCATCCAGGGAACGCGGAACATGACGACGCGTTCGGGTTCAACCATTCTTTCCATGATCTTGAGCTTCATCAGATGCGGTGAAGCGGTGATGTAGTCGGAAACACTCTCGACGACCTCGCGGACGGCCTGATGGAATTCCTTCTCTCCCGGGTTGCGCGCGATGACACCGGACATGATCCCATCCACATACTGTTGGGTTAACTTGTCCATAGGATTACACTACTAAAAAACCACGGACAAGATAATTAAAATATTTTAAAATTGCAATACTTACGGATCAGATATCCGAAGAAAGTTTGAAAATGACAGGGCGGCGTGTAGTCAGATTCTTGTTTCCCCGGCAGGTATAAAGGATATACATGGTATCGCCCATGACCTTGATCCCTTCGGGCTCTACATAGCAGTAATCGCTTTCTACATAGCCTCTTGAGGCCAATCCCCCGACATCCTGGATATACTCCTGGCGGACTTTTTCCCGGAGGAGTTTCCCGGTCTTGAGATCATATACTTCTACATAGGTGTCGTGCTTGACGATGCTACTCTCCGGCACGTCTCCCATGTTGAGGAAGTAAGCTTTCCCGTTGTCGATGCAGAAGGTCTGCCAGTGCAGGCCGCGTTTGCTGTACGTACTGTCGAACTCGATCAGGGGCTTGATCTTCGTTACGTCCCGGGCAACGATTTCCGGGTAACCGGTGAACTCCGGAATACCTGTGTCATACGTTGTCGAGCTGGAGGAACTCGTCATGATCCCGCCATAGGTAATCTTTGCGGGCAGCCTGACCGTCGTTTTCGGAAGAGCCTGGATTTCACTCAGCCGGTAGACGTATACTTTCTTGTACGTGCAGATCGCGATGAGATCTTCATCAAAGTCGATGGCAGGCCAGCAGGGACTGACGCCGAAATAATAATTCTCATCCGGGTCGGTATTCTTAATATCCTGGCTCAGGGTTGTCGTCTCTTTCAGGGGCATCCGGGAGACGATCCATGGATTCCCGTACGAACCGTCGCCACGGGATCCGAAATTGGGCGCCCAGACGAAAGTTTCTCCGCCAGGCGTGCGTTCGATGATGATGTTGTTTCCGTGAGAGAAACACCGGAGGCCCATATAGTGCGGAGCCACTTCCGTGCTGAGGGTAACTTCCGGCTTGGTCCATCCGATGATATTCCTGTACCAGCGGTTGAGCTGGAAGAAATAGAGGGTGTTGTCGACAGGGTCGTAGTCGAATCCTTGCTGGACGGATGTCAAGGTCCTGGCGCAAGAGGAGGAGAAGATCATCTCATCCACGATCTTTGTCTCCGAACACTTGTGGAGGACTTCGGCCGGTGAGTCAGAGGCCGTGAAGCTGTTTACCTTTCCGTAGACAGGCTGCGTCAGACCGGAAATGGAATAACCCGCCATGAAATAATAGACCGTCCCATCCTTCAGGTCGGAGAGTTTCGCCTCGGCGTTCCTGGGATCGGCTTCCACGCGCAGCCCGGTTCCGATGAGGGCTTCGGGGTCCGATACTTTGTCGCTGACATGATAGAAAATGCCTGAGATAAGCCGGGAAGAAGGCAGGACGTTGTCGGTAAACGAGCAGGAAGAGGTCAGCGAAGCAGAGCTGGAAGTAATTGATTTGGCGGAGCCTGTCGTTACCGTAGCTTTTATCTCCTTTGTCTTGAATGTCTTGGTTTCGCCGTAGGTATAGGTCCCTCCGCTGCGGAAGAAGGCCCGGTAGTAGTAGGCCGTATTCGAAAGAAGTCCCTCAACCAAGGCGCTGAACTGCCGGTGTGAAATCACGTCTTCCGATAGGATAATCGTCCCGTTCCCGGGCGAAGGCGTCTTGTCGGTGGAATAGATGAACCCAAACTCCACTCCGGAAGGATCTCCGTCCGGATCGGCATACCCGGACAGTTTGACGGAAATCTCCGTCAGTTCCGAATACCCCCTCGTTGTACATGGACTATTTTCTCCCTGACCGCTATCGTCCGGGTTGTTCCTGCTGCACGAGAAGAAGATACACGACAGGAAGGTCAGTATGGCGGCGATCTTTCTCATTGTCCGAGTGCTTTAGAGAACAGGTCGATACCCCGGAGGATATGGTCCAGATGTTCGGGCGTGTCCGTCGGGGCCCAGGATGCCATCATGAACCCCATCAGATGCTCGGAAGAAATATGTTCGCGGCAGAACGGAACAAGTTTGCCGATTACATCATCGGCGCCGATTCCGAGGCTCTTCCGCTTACCCCCGACCCAATTTGTGCTGCAGGGAACCTGATCGAAGCCGGCCTGGTCCAGCGTCAGAAAACTCTGCAGGCGGATCAGTTCCGAGGTCGTATTCGTCTCCAGGTCAAAACCGCCGTTCTGGCTGTCGTAGAACCAGTTCTGCTGGATGACGCTCTTGGGACAGCGCTCGACGAAATCGGGATGGTACCACAGATGGTCGCTCCACATCCAGGGACGGGCTCCGTGCTTCTCGATGGTATCTACCAGATGGAACAGATCATGCCACCAATAGTCGTCAAGCCGGGTGCAGACATACTTGTAACCGTGCTTCTCCTGGAAGTCGGAACGCTCTTCATCGCAGCCGATGTGGAAGAAACGCGGATGGCCGAAGATCTCCATGACGTCGGCAATGACCTCTTCGCACATCCGGTAATAGGGTTTCGAAGATACCATGTGGGTATAGTCTCCCATCCATCCGTTGTGGGTTGTGGAGAAATTCAGCTTGGGGATGACCTCAATACCCAGGGCGTTCAGCCGCACGATTTCCGCCTGCATCTTTTCGATGCTCCAGGTTCCTTCGATGGCAAGTTCAGGATGGCTCGGATAGAACAGTCCTTCGCCGAGGTCGACGACAATCAGATTGACCCCTTTCTCCGCAGCGCGGTCGGTAGCTTTCCGCCAGGCCTCATCCGAGCAGATCAGGGAAAGATCGGGTTTCTTTTCAAGGAAGGCGGATCCTTCCTGCGGGGTCTTTCCCATGGCTACGGAAGGGTAGTCGCACCACATGTTGTTGCCCAGGTGGAGTAAGATGGACCGTATCGCGCCATTTTCAGCCAGGGCGGTCTGGGAAGGAAGCTTGGGAATCTGTTTTTTCCCGTTGGGAACGCAGCCAAGCCCCATTCCGGCTGCTGCCACTCCGATGGCCGTGAGGCCCATGAAATGTCTTCTGTCCATCTTAAGTTTTGTTTTGGTTATCCGGTTTTCGTGTTTTATCTTCACAAAAATACAAAATTACTGGCAAAAATCGCTATCTTTCGGAAAAATGAAAATGAAAGAGATGAAGACGATTCATGAACCTGCAAAGGAGATCCCGGTAAGGGATGAGGTTGATGTCCTGGTTGTCGGCGGCGGCCCTGCCGGACTGATGGCGGCCCAGGCTGCAGCACTGGAAAAAGGAACCCGTGTCATGCTGATTGAGAGCCGTGGCTCCTTGGGAGGCAATATGACCCAGGGCCTTCCGCTGCTGGGCTTTCTGGGACGGAAGGGGAATGAAATCATCAAAGGCTTGCCCCTGCGTTTTGTCGAACGGCTCCGGGAGCGCGGACAGGCGACGCATCACCGCGCCTGCCCTCTCCATGTCAGCCTGACGATGATCGATCCGGAAGGGACCAAACGTCTCGCCTGGGAGATCATGGAAGAATGTGGCGTCAAGGTCCTGATGTACGTGTTCTGCGTCGATACGATCATGGACGGAGACGAGGTAAAGGGTGTGATTATCGAGTCCAAGAAGGGAAGGGAGGCCATCCTGGCCAAGGTTGTAGTGGACTGCTCCGGGGACGGGGATGTCGCCTTCCGGGCCGGCGCTCCGATGGCTTACGGTAATGAAAACGGCATAGCCCAGCCTCCTACCCTGATGTTTTCCATGCGCGGTGTCGATTCCCGCAAACTGCGCGATGCCGTAGCCGATCATCCCGACATTTACGATATCGACTTCATCCCCAATGAGTTCTTCCGTGCAGATGACAACTGCACGATGGTAGGATTCCGGAACCAGATCCGCCAGGCGCGGGAGCAGGGGTTCAACCTGCCCGTCGAGCGCACCATTTTCATGACAGGAATGGCCCCGGACGAATGGTGGGTGAACATGTCCCGGGTCAATGGTATTGATTCGACCGATCCCGAGCAGTATACGCGCGGGGAGGAAATCTGTATCCGCCAGAATGCCGAAATCGTCCGCTATCTTAAGACCTTCATCCCAGGATTCGAGAATGCCTATATGGACCGGGTCGCGCCGTTCATGGGCATCCGCGAAAGCCGGCGGATTGTCGGAGAGTATGTCCTGACGGAGGATGATATCTTCAACTGCGCCCGTTTCGACGATGCGATCGGGGTCGCTTCGTATCCCGTCGACCTCCATCATCCCGTCGGAGGGGATTGCACACTGATGTGGTGCCCGGACTGCTACGATATCCCATACCGTTCCCTTGTCCCTCAGAAGGTTGACGGCCTGATCTGTGCCGGGCGCAACATCTCCGCGACCCATCTGGCCCTTGCCTCCGTGCGGGTCATGGGACCGGCGATGTGTCTCGGGGAGGCTGCCGGAAAGGCCGCTGCCCTTTGTGCGCTTTCCGGCGTGCAGCCGCGGGAACTTGACGTCCGGAAGCTCCAGGATTCCCTCAGGGCCGAGGGGGTCTATTTCCGAGATTGATTCCGGCTGGTCAAAAGACGGTCTATTTCAGTTTAATAACGCACGTGTGTTTCTTGGATCCGGAGGTAGGGTAGTCCCCCACGAAGCCGAGATACATCTGGCCGTTGTGGATATGTAGTCCCTCCGGCTCGAAGGTGCCGTCGGATGACAGGTTCAGCTTGATCAGTTGCTGTTTGTCTGCCGACACGCCCACTTTTACGAGTTTTTGGAGGATGTTCCCGTTGAAGTCCATGACGGACATCAGGGTCGCTTCGTCGTTTTTGGCTCCAGAAGTTACGTAGATCCGGTCGTCATACACGCAGAGTCCCTGGACGGCACCGCTGTTTGTTTCACCCGTGGTAACGCCTTTGCGTTTCCATGGAAAACATGCGACATATTTGACCGTATTCAGATTATAGGCCGTTACGCTTTTCCCGGAGTTGTGCGAAGTACGCGTTACCCTCACGGTCATCTGTCTGGCGTTACGGATCTCCGAGGGTCTGTAAACGTAGATATAATCGCTCCCGTTTTCATAGGTCCATAATGCCATCACGTCATGTTCGGTGTCTATGTCAACGAAACGGGCCCCGTTATCGTTCAGATAAAAGCGCTCGACGGCATCTTCGGCATATTCCGTGGCTCCCGCCTTGAACTTGTGGCGGCAGATCAGGCGGACGTCGGAGTTGTTGGCTTTCCCGCCGGCATACCCTCCGTTGTCCGTATGCTCGCCCATGGTGCCACTGGTCCAGAAATAGACTTCGTCCGAGTTATACTCGATGCTGAATCCGTCCCCGTGACCGCCGCTGGGCAGCACCATGTCGGACCCTACCTTGGATCCGTCCATATTCAAGGCGCAGACTCTCTGGGAAGTGTTATCCTCTGTGGACATGTAGAAACGTCCCCTTTTGTCAATGTCGAAACTCTGCATGCCTGTCTGGAGGCCGAGGGGCAGGGCGATCATGTCGGCCGTCAGGGGCTGGGTGATGTCCTGATTGAACTTGGCTCCGGGCGTTACCTCATTCTGCTTGACAGTCACGGTCAGCTGCCCGCCTGTCTTGATTTTGTCCGAAGACAGGGACAGTACCGCGGAGCCCTTTGCGTTTCCTTTAATCATGCCGTTGGAGACGGACACGACTTCAGGAGCCGAAGAGTTGATCTTGACATCGTAGGGATTGGTTTTGAAATCATAGTCCCCGTCGACATAGACGCCCCTGTCAAATACCTGATAGGAAACCGGAACGGCAACCTCTTCCCCGACAAATACGGTGAGTTCATTCTGCCGGAAAGCCATCTTATCTTTGACGGTTTCTTCCGCGGAAGACGGTTTGGAGCAACACGCGAAAAGGAAAGCTGCCGCCGACAGGAATGTGGCGGCAGCTTTTGTGCAAATCGGTTTCATATTAATTCCCGCAGACGTTTCCCTCGAACTTACAGCTTCCCGCCTTGCTGGTGGCAAGGGTGATGTACTTTTCAAAATTGTCCGGGGTCAGGGTGACGACCTGGTAGTCGGCGTCGGGAGTCAACGGCCCAACCTTGCCGCCTACCTTGCAGTTCTTGATCGTGACCGCCTTATTGTTGGCATTGCCGAGGATAGCGCCCATATAGACGGTGCTGGCCTTGATCATGTCGGACTGAATGGTTCCGTAATTCTCGCAAGCCTCGATGGTGATGGGGTTGTTGGCCTGGCCCAGGATGCCGGCGGCGTAGCCGTGGGCCGTGTCGCCCGCCTTGTCGAAGACGATATCGCCCCGGTTGATGCAGCGGGTAAATACGTCGTCTGTGCTTCCGGCAGAGCAAATGCCGCCTACGCGGCTGTTGCTGGCCTTGACGTCCAGACCGGAGATCTTACCTTCATTCACGCAATCCTCGACCTTGGTCTTTGCATTGGCGGATGCTACGATTCCTGCCAGACGGGTGGCCTCTGCGGCGATTGCCGACTTGTTGGTGCAGCTCTGGATATAAGTGTAATTCTTTCCGTCAGAGAAGCCGACGATGCCGCCGACGGAAAGCCCGTTGCCGCCATTGTTGGTGTTGACGGAATTCTTTGATGTGAGGGAGCCTTCGTTTACACAGTTCTTGACATAGCTGGCGAAATCTCCTTCAGCCGTATATACCTCACCGACAATGCCTGCCAGGCACTCGCGGGTGGCGTCCTTCGCAGCTGTCAGGCTCAGGGTCGCCTTGTTCGTGCATCCCTCTATCGTAGAGTTGAGCGCGAAACCGGCCACGCCTCCGATGAAGGACATCGAAGCGCTCTTCCCCTCCAGGACAGCTTTGGGGCCGATGACTACATTCTTCACGGTTGCACCGCTGAGGATGCCGAAGAGACCTGCGGCATAACCTGCGGGCGCATCCGCGGGAACGCTGATCTTAAAGTTGTCGACCGTATGGCCCTGTCCGTCGAAAACGCCCGTGAAGGGGACGTCGCCAGCCGTGATGACACCCGCATTCGTTACAGAACCGGCTCCGATGGGGATCCATTCTTCGCCGCCGAGATCAATGTCTGCCCCCAGGGCAAGGACGCCGTCCACCAGGAACTTGCTGACATCGCCGCCTGTTTTGACCAATTCTGCGAATTCCTTCAGGTCCGCAGCAGACCCGATGCCCTTCACGGTCGGAGGAGCCGGAGCGCCGTCCCAGGTGAGGTCGGTGATCTTCTCACGGTTCGCATCCGAAACAGCACCGATGTATTCGGTGAAGTTCCCCGCATTCACGTCAATCATCTCATGATTGCCGTCCTCCTTATAGATTCCGAGCCGTCCGCCGACGGTAACGCCGCTGATGGAACCGAACTTACTGATATTTCCGCCGAGAAGACCTCTCTGGTTGGTATTCGCGGAGATGATCGTTCCCGTATTCCTGCCGCCCTTCATGACAATCTTGTCATCATTGAAGAAGCCGACAATGGCACCGGCGTGCGTATCGGGTGCCGTTGTCGTGAGGTTTCCGTTGTTGACCAGCCCTTCGGCGACGGCATTCTTGTAGAGGACCGAAACGACGTTGCCGATACGCCCGTTGGCGATGGTGTTGACCTGATTGGCATTGTTTGTACAGTTCAGGAAATGACCGCCGTAATTAGCCGTTGCAACAATACCGGAGCAGCGCCCGATCCTGGCGTTGATCTGGCCATTGTTGACGCAGTTCTCGATCTTATTCGCAGAATCATCCTGGGCCGTAGTTACGAATCCGGCAATACCGCCGTACATGGTTCCGGTGGCTCCGTTCGCCGTATTCTTGCCGCAGTCCGCCTGGACATTGAGGTTGACCGTACAATCCTTGACGATACTGATCCCGCTGCCCGTATTGAATATGAATCCGGCCAGGCCGCCCAGTGCGAAACGCTTCGAAGCTTCCGTACCTGCGGACGTAATCTTTCCGTTGATCTGGACGTTCTGGATCGTCGAGGAAATGGCTGTTCCTACGAGGACGCCGGCATCGGCCTGTGCCTCGGCGGAGATGTTGAGGTCCGTCTGGATATTCAGGTTCCTGACGGTTGCGCCGTCGAGTACGCCGAAGAGTCCGAAGGTGCCGTTGGCCGGGACCTTGACAGTCGGATTGAATCCCCGGATCGTGTGTCCGCCGCCGTCAAATACGCCCTTGAAGGCAATCCCGGTATAGGCTCCGGCATAGTTCCCGTTGCTGACCGTTTCAGGATTTCCGATCGGGGTCCATTCCTTGAACTCGGACAGGTCGATGTCCGCCAGCAGCTGGATTTCCTTAGAGGCGTTCTGCCAGCGGGTTGTGCCGTCGTTGTTGTTTACCGCTTCCACGAACTTCATGAACTCATCCACATCCGGAATACCTCCGATGCTCGCGGACGGATCATAAGGAACGGAATAGCCGAGCTGCGTGATGGGAACGACATAGGATTTGCCGCCGCCGGAGAAAACGATTTCTCCCGTACGGGCGGGGACATCCGTCTTATCGTTGATATACGTACTTTCTACGGAGAAGCTGACAATGGCATTGCCACTGCCGAAGATGGGATCGGCCTTGACCCAGGAAGGGGTCACGACAATCCAGTTTGCGTTGGTCTTCAGATTCAGGACCTGATCGGAAGGATCCTTGCAGGGAACTTCGTTCAAAGCCGCCGGATCTGACGAGAATGTAATCTGCTCTTCGGCCTCCCGGACGCAGGCAGAAGCGATCGCCATGGCTGCAAATGATGCGCAGATCAGTTTGAAATGGTTTTTCATTTCGTCGTTATTATTAATTATTTAATTCTTACAAGCATATAGTTGAGACAACTGCGTTCGCCTTTTGAATCGGAAACGCTGCTGACCGTTTTACCGGAGGATACCGCCGGGTCGTACACCCACATACTGGAGGAACCACCGCCGTCGAAGCGGGTCATGTTCCACCCGCCGAGTTTCTTCGCGATACGGAACATCTCATATCCCTTCAGCCCGTAGGAATAACTGGGCTGACGGCCGTCCACCTCTATCAGCCACACCGTCTTTCGGTCCTGGCTGACGACAGGGAAGGTCATCGGGTCGAAGGTCGTGTAGAGATTGTTGCCGGTCGCGGGGGAGTTGCTGCCGTCCTGTCCGTTCTCCATCAGCCTGTACATGCTGCTGGTCTGGGTATAGATGGGCTTGATTTCTCCGTCGATGGACATATCGAATTTCAGACGGACCGTGTCTCCTTCCTTCAAGGAAGCAAGCATGGCCTGGGCGGTGGAACCGCTGACGGCGAAAGCCACTTCGTTCGCGGACGAAAGATACGGGGCGGCGGAAAGGGGAGTGGTGGTCCCGTTGTACAGGGCTTTCACAACCGCTTCGGCCCATCCGGTGTTCACTTTCACGCGGTCGGTCTTGTATTCCGCGACAACGTACAACACGTTCTTCGCCAGCGGGTTCGTAATGTTCCTGTTCGAAGCGTGCGGATACTGTTTATAGCGGTTCGTGTACATATTGACGGCATATTTGGCGGAGGCATGCCGGAGGATGGTGTCATTCACGGAAGAGATGGAGTACTGGGCCCCGCCGGCCTGAAGCGTGGCGCTCAGAGCCTTCTTTCCGCAGGCCGCCGTCCCGTCCGTATAGACTGTGAGCGCCCAGGAATGGTTGACCAGGGTGCCGGAAACAGCCGGATTGTTCACATATACAGGCTCCCCTTCTTCCACGTGATACCCGCGGGAGATGCCGTCGTTCGAATCGAAGAATCCCGAGTTGATGCCGGCGATGATGTTCTGTCCCTCCGAACGTCTTCGGGAACAGACTTCGGAAAGGGTCTCCCGGAGATTCTTTCCATTGTTGCTGTTCTTGTTGGCGTTGGGGTTCGGTACTTGTTCGTTGGCATAAGCCGCAGTCAGTTCGACGGCCGGGTTCCCGAGGTCGATCTGGAGGATATGCATGTGGCGGGGCATCCCGGTGAAGCTGCAGTGACTGTATTTCACGCCAGGGTGCAGCTGCTTTTCTTCCAGGACCTCCCAGTCATAATAGGTTTCCTGTGTCCAGTCGACCGTGTTGGTTTCCAGATTATACGCCTTGAAGGGATATACGGCTGTAGCGTGGACGGAAGCACGTCCGTTCACGGAACCATAACCGAAATTGCCGGAGAACCTGTCGGCGGCGGAGTTGAAGGCGCACCCCCAGGCCGGACCGAAGCCGTCCGAGGCGATGCCCGTTACGGCGCCGTTGTTGGTGCAGTTATGAACTTTTCCTTCATTGTAACCCACCAGACCGGCATTCCGGCAGGAGAACGACGCGGAAATGGCCCCGTCGTTCACGCATCCCTTTTTCTTCGCGTTCGGATCGCCGAGAACGGACGCTGCATCCGTCCGTCCGCAGATCCCTCCCATGGACAGAGAGGCGGATCCGCGGGTTACGGTCAGGGCTGCCTTGTTGGTCACATTGGTGAGCGTTACGCCGTTTGCATTCCCGACAATCCCTCCGATGGTGCCGGCAGCGTTCCCGGAGAAGGAAACGCTGCTCCCCTCGGACCCGAAAACGAGGTTGGTTATTCTCGAATTCCGGGCATATCCGATCAGACCGGCATCGGGATACTTGTCCGTGTCGACAGTCCATTTCACATTCTTGATCGCGTGCCCTTTTCCATCAAAACTCTCACGGAACGGATTGTCTTTCGATCCGACCGGGATCCATTCATGGATGGAGGAAGCATCGATGTCATTCAGCAAGGTCACGACGCCGTCGACCATGAAGGGACTGATCGCACCGCCATTGTTGACGGCGGCGGCGAACGCCACCAGATCCTCGGCAGTCGCGATGCCTTTCACGGTAGGCTCTCCGCTGCCGGCGGCCTGGACCAGTGTTACCGTCTGGGCCTTTCCGCTAAGCGTGCTGACTTTGATGACAGCGGAACGCTGGGCGGCTTCCGTATTTTCCGCCGCAGATACTTTGACAGAAACGGCGGTCTCGGATCCACTCCCCTTGACGGTCAACAGTTTAGCCCAGGACTGATCGATCGCGGCCATCCAGTCTTCGGAACTAAGAACGCTGAACGAAACCTGGCCCCCCGGAGCATCCACAGTCAAGGACTGCGGCTTTACCTCAAACTGGTCGGCGACGGGGTTCTTCTCCCCGCCGCACGCCACAGGTAAGGAGACGGCGGCAAGGAGGAAAACCGATTCGATTATCAGGCGGATAAGCTTCATGGACTATTCCCAACCGGGGTTCTGGGTTAACTTTCCGCCGTATGCCTGGATCTGTCCGAGAGGGACGGGATACAGGTAGTCGCGCTCTTTCCATACATAGTCTTCAGCGGCGTCACGGGTGATGTACCCGTGGTCTCCGTCCGACAGGGTCAGGGAGTTTGCGCCGACCTGGATGCGGTTCGTCGCCGGGATGGTGGAACTGACGGAAGAAGGCATCTGGCCGATATAGATCAGCAGGTCCATCTTCCCGTCATGGTCGGTGTCATACTCGCCGGGGGCGGGGATATAGATGCCCTTGTATCCCGGGGTAAGGCTGGCCGGATCGATCGGGTTGGCTTTGTCGGACTTGTTGCCGGCTGCCGTCAGCGGAGCGCCTTCTTTCCAGCGGATCATGTCCCACTGGTGGAATCCTTCGGCAAAGAGTTCCACAACCCGTTCGCGGCGGACTTCCAGGATGGCGGCGAGCTGTGCGCCACTGGCGTTGGGATAGTACTCGGCCATCAGGGGATCGGGGGTCGAAGGAAGCGTCATATTAGGCATTCCGGCCCGGTCGCGGATCAATTTGATGGACCGGTCTATCATGTCCTGGGTCAGGATTCCGAGCTCAGCATTTGCTTCTGCATAGTTCAGAAGGACTTCCGCATACCGGATGAATGCCCAGTCGGTCGTGCTGGTCGTCGCGTTTTCGTGACTGCCGTCGGAGACGCCCTTGATGATCCGGTAGCCGTTCAGCGTCCGTGCAAAGTCTGTCGTCTCGACGGCACCTTTCATCGCCGGGTCCAGATAGCCGAAATGGCCGGGAGCGTGGAGCGTCTGGGCCATACGGGGATCCCTGCGCTGGAACTGCTCGTAATACTGCTCCGTAGCCCATCCCTCGCGGGTCTGGATCGGAGAACCGTCGGAGCGGAGGTAATGGTTGACAAAGCGCCGGGTCGCACTGTAGGTCTCGTTCTTCAGGTCGAACTGAAGTCCGTGACGGATGGACAGGGTGACGTCGTAATGCTTGGCGAAAATGGCTTCGGGATTTCCCTTGAGATCTTCGAGCTGGAAGAAGTCGCGATAAGCCTTCCAGTTGGAATTGGAGCTGGTGGTATACAGGCTGTACTTCCCGGACGCCATCACGCTCTGGGCGGCTTCGGCAGCCTGGCGAAGGAACCATTCGGCGCTCAGCGTCGTGGTCGTGCCGTCAGCCTCTGTATACTGCTCATCGGCAATATTGTGATATTTCCGGAACGTTCCCTCAAAGAGGGCGACGCGGGACTTGAAGGCCATTGCACCGTATTTGTTGATGCGGAAACAGCCGTCAGCCCAGCTGTCGGGCAGTTTCTTGGCGGCGAGATCGAGATCTTCGATGACCTTTTTCATAACATAACCGCGGGGATCGCGGGCTTTGAAGAGCGCCGCTTCATCTGCGGAGCCGACAACGGAATCATAATAAGGGACATCACCATAATACTGGACCATCTGGTAGTAGAACATCGCGCGGAAGAAATGCTCGACGCCTTCGTATTTGGTGCGGACCTCATTGTTCTTGCAGTTGCCGCAGTTCTCGAAGAATTGATTGATATGCCGGAGGTATCCCCAATGGCCCTGTGACCAGAGACCGGTCGTGGCATTGGTCCGGGTCCCTTTCTGAATGGCGCTCAGGCTGCGTCCGATATAATCGTCGCCCTTGATTTCAGAATAAGAGGTGGCATCACTCAGAAGGGTGGAATACTCATAGTTGGTCCAGAGTTCAAGTTCTTTCTCGGAAGAGAAGAAACTCTCCGGAGCGAGGGATGTCTCGGGGGTCTTCGTTAGGAAGTCCTCGCAGGCAGTCATAGTCAGCGCAAGGGCTGCTGTCGTCACTACTTTGAATATATTTTTCATATTTCTTTCCTCCTGAAAATTAGAATGTTATGTCAACACCGAAGGTGACGGTCCTGGCGTAAGGATACAGACAGTCTCCGTAGGCGGAAGTTGTCGCGACTTCGGGATCAACAGTGTTACAGAATTTCTTCATCGGGGACATGTAGAACAGGTTCTCCCCGCTGAAATACAGGCGGCACTTCTGGACAGCCTTGGTCTTGAACGGTATGGTATAGCCGAGGGTCAGGTTCTTCAGACGCAGGTAGGCTGCATTCTGCAGATAGCGGTCGTTGACGACGCTGTTCTTGACGAGCTGGGCACGCTGGCGGGGGAAGTAGCCGGAGGGATTCTCTTCAGTCCAGCAGTTATCCTGCAAGGACGTCGGAATGAAGGTGGCTCTTCTGTAAGAGTAAGGTCCCCAGAAATAGACGCAGTTGGCATCGGGATACCAGTCGCATTTGCCGACGCCCTGGAGGAAGATGCTCAGGTCAAAACCCATCCAGGAGAGGTCTCCCTTGATGGAGTAGCGGTAGCGGGGCTGGCTGTTGCCGATTACGCGGCGGTCACCGGGGTCATCGAGGGTATTGGAACCCGTACTGATGGCCTTCTTGCCGTCCTTCATGTGCTTGTCGCCGTCCAGGTTCTCGAACTGCATATCGCCCGAGAGAACTTTGTTGTAAGGCGCCTTGCAGGCAAGTTCTGCCTTGTTGACGACGCTCAGGTCATATTCTTCGGCCCACTTAGCGGCCTCTTCGTCGCTCTTGAACAATCCGATGACATGGTATCCCCAGATTTCGCCGAGGGTCTTGCCTACGTAGTTGTCCGTAAGCAGGTTGGTCGGATTATTGAACTTGGTGATCTTGGTGATGTTGTCGCCCAGGGTTGCGGTGATTCCGTAGTGGAAGGGTTTGCCGGCCACTTTCTTTGCATCGTGCCAGCTCAAGGAGATTTCGTAGCCCGTAGTCCGCAGGTCGGCCGCATTCTCTTTCGGAGCACTTTCACCGTACACATTGGGAAGGGTCATCGCCTTGGTAAGCATATTCTTGGTGTCCCGGATATATGCGTCGGCGGTGATGTTCAGCCGATCCTTGAAGAAACCGAGATCGAGGCCGGCGTTATAGGAAATGACGGTTTCCCAGGTCAGGTTGCTGGAGACAGGGGAGGACATCGTCGCACGCTGCGCGGCATCGGTCCCATTGAAGGTATAGCCTAGCTTGGCCAGGGAGATGGTGTCGAAATAGTAGTAGTTGCTTACCTGCTGGTTGCCCAGGGTACCGTAGCTCAGACGGATCTTGGCCTTGTTCCATGTGTTTTTCATGGGAGCCCAGAAAGGCTCCTCACTGATGCGCCAGCCAACGGAAGCGGAAGGGAAGAAGCCCCAGCGGTGATTCTTGGGGAAGCGTGAGGTCCCGTCATACCGGCCGGAGATCTCGAGCAGGTATTTTTCTGCATAGTTGTAGTTCAGACGGCCGAAGAAGCCGAGCGTCCTGTAGGCGCTGTTGCTCTCGTTCAGGGTCGAAATCTCAGTGGCGGAGGCCAGGTTGATATAGGAGAGTGCATCGCTCAGGGAACCCTTCTGGTGGACCGTCATGTTCGAAGAACGGTAATCATCGAAGTTGGCGCCCAGGGTCGCGGCGACATTGTGCTTGCCGAACGTCCCGTCATAGGAGAAATAACCGTTGGCAACATGGCCGTCCTGGTAGTAGCGGACTTCCCGGTAGAAATCGTAAACGGAACCGTTGCTGAAATAACCTCCGGTCAGTCCGTTGCCTACATACATACGCTTGTTCGCATTGTCATAGCAGTTGGCGGTAGGAAGGCTGCGGTAGGTATTCACGTTGTCATTCCGGCGATAGGTATAGTCTGCGACGAATTTCAGACCCTTCGCAATGCTGAACGTAAACCGGTTGGTCAGCGTGAGGGCGTTCCGGATACGGGCGTTCTTGTTGGAATCGCTCATCCATACGCCGCCACGGCCGCTGAAAAGAGGAGAGGTCGCGCCGTACATGAAGCCCGGCTGAATGTTTACGGTGCCATCCGGATTGAAAGGTACGTAGAAGGGACCGACGTTCTGCGTCGTATTCCAGAGGATACCCGCGTCGACCAGGCCGGCCTGTCCGTCCTGCTCCCAGAAGCCGCCGTAATTATAGTTGGACCTTTCATATGCGATGTTGCTGGAGTAGTGCAGCCAGGGGGTGATCTCCGCATTGAGTTTGGAGCGGAAGGAGTAGTTGTTGATTTTATCTTCGGCTCCCTGGTTGAACAAGCCTTCGCGGTAGAGGTAACGTCCGCTCACATAGTAATTCATTTTCTGGGTGCCGCCCTTGATGGAGATGTTGTGCTCCGTTTCGGGACGGGTCCTCTTGAACAGGTATCCGTACCAGTCGAAGTTGCCGAGGTACAGGTAGGTATAGGTGTTGGTTACGTCGGGAATGACCCACGGACGTGCGGGATTCTCGGTAACATCGTTCCTGCGGTCATACATCATCTGGATCTGTTCGTCCGAGTATGTCCAGGCGTTGTTGCCCTGGAGTACCTGATTGAACGAGTTGGTCATTGTGATGTAGTCGTAGGCGGTAGTCATGAAGTCCGTTGAGGTGGTGTTGCTGGTGATCGAGTAACGGCCGTTGTAATTGATGGACGCCCTGCCTTCCTCACCGGATCCGCTCTTGGTATTGACCAGGATGACGCCGGCGGAAGCCTTTGCACCGTAGATTGCGCAGGCGGAAGCATCCTTCAGGACGGAGATGCTCTCGATGTCATTCGGGTTCACGAGTGTCAGGCTGCCTTCAACGCCGTCCACGAGGACCAGCGGGCTGCCGGAGTTCAGGGAGACCTTACCACGGACGGACATGCTGTATTCGGAAGCTTCGATGGATCCGTTTCCATTCGTGATGATGATGGAAGGATCGGCGCCCTGGATAGCCATGGCCGTGTTCGTGACAGGGCGCTGGTTCAGCGTGGCTCCGTCGATGACGGATACGGCACCGGTCACGTTCACCCGCTTCTGGGTACCGTAACCGACAACGACGACCTCATCGAGAAGGTTCATCGAGTCGGTGAAGACGATCCTCAGGTCCCCCTCATTACCGTTGACGGTAATTTCCTGATCGGTATAACCGATATAGGATACGACGAGGGTCGCCGGGAATTTTATGTCTTTGAGGACGAAACGTCCGTTGGTATCGGAGATGAATCCCGAATTGGTGCCCTTAATGAGGATCCCGGCTCCCATCAGCGGTTCTCCGTTCTGGTCGACAATCACGCCGGTGACCGGCGCAGGCTTCGCCGTGGACTCGCCTTTGCTGACAGAAATACTCTTTCCATCAATGATGTAGGTTACTTGCTGGCCGGCGAAAATCTGGTCCAGCACGTCTGTGATCGATGCTCCGGAAGCATTGACGCTGATTACTTTGTTGAGGTCCACATCCCCGGAATTGACGGATACGGAGTACCCTTGGGTGCGGTTCAGTACAGTAATCGCATCGCTGACCTTCACATTCCTCAAAGACAGGTTGATCTGAGCGTTTGCTCCGATGCACAGCATCAGTGCCGTCAGCGTCAGAAGAATCAGTTTGATAGATTTGTTCTTGGTTAACATGTTGTTAATAATTATTTTGATTGGAGATAAATAGTCTTTCCTGAGCGTCGGACGCGCATCTTCCCGTCAGAACTCATGACGGATAGAATCTGGTCGAGCGTCTCATTGTTGGTGAAGATGGAAAAATACCGTCTGGATGCCAGTTCCTCGTCCATGATCACAATTTCGCAGTTGAAACGACGAGAAAGTTCCTTGGCGATGTCGGCCATTTCCATATCGAAGAAATGCAGGGAATTATCTTCATAGAATGCTTTATACCCGGACGGAGCAAACCGTTCGATATCCATCTTGCCGTCCTCCCGGTTGTACCGCATCTTGTCCCCCGGCTTGAGCCGGACGGTACGGGTATCATTCGGAATGGACACACAGGCTTCCACGCTGCCCTCCATCAAGAGCAACTCGGCCGTGCGTTCCTGTGCGAAATTCCTGAAATTGAAGGAGGTGCCAAGAACGGTGATATCGACATTCTGGGACTTGATCGTGAAAGGATGGGCCGGATCTTTGGCGACATCGAGGAAAGCCTCCCCATCCATAAAGACGGTCCGGCTTTCCCCTGTAAATTCGGCCGGGTACGTCAACCGGCTCCCCGAGTTCAGATGAAGGATGGTACCGTCCGAGAGCGTGATGGTCTGTTTCTCGCCAAACGGAACGTTTACTTCTATCCATTCGATCGAGGCGACTTGATTCACCCCTGCGTCCATGCCGGCCTTGTATGATACAGGAATGAGGATGAGGAGCGCAACCGCAGCCGCAAAAGGCAGGCCGCCAAGGGCGATTCTGACCCAGGGAACGGAATGCCCAACCCGTTTTCTTTCAGGCACAAGACACTCGTCGAAAAGGTCCCGCAGTGCGGCGTTCAGCTCTTCCGACTCTTTGTTGGTACAGATATATTCCTGCACCTCTTTCTCTTCGCGAAGGGAGAGGCGGTCGAAAAAATACTTATGCAGGAGATCCTTCATTCATTATATAAACGCATGAAGGGAGCGGAATACGTAATTTCTCTCCGAAATTAATTCAGATATTTCCGTACTTCCCGGTTTGCGAGTTCCAGATGCTTCTGGACCGTACGGATGGAGATCCCCATCCGTGCGGCGATTTCTTCGGCAGACCGTCCTTCAATCCGGCTCAATCTAAATACTTCCGACCGCTTTTCAGGCATCTTTTCCAGAACGGAATGGAGGATGGGCATCATGACATCGGGATAAACCGTTTCGGAGACTACGTCTGGGTAGACCTGGACCTTATCAACGTCGCTTTCCCACTTTGATCTCAATATGCTGATGACTTCGTTCCGGGCACAGACAAAAAGCCAGTTCTTAAAGGAGGCTACACTCTCAAAAGAAGGTTTGGCCGTCAACATCCGCATAAAGATGTTCTGCACAATGTCTTCCGCCTTCGCCTTGTCTTTGATAAGGCCCTTTACGAAGCGGAGCACCGCCGGGGCATATCGTTTATACAGTTTCGCAAAGGCCCCCATATCCCCGTCGGCCATGGCCTTGATGAGGATTTCGTCATCGGTCTTTCCTTTAAAATTGAATGACATAGGCGGTCTGCGTACGTGGGTTCTATCCTTCCAGAATCTGTTTGGCGGCGTTTTTTGTGTCTACTTTCTCGATAATACGCTCCAGAATGCCGTTCTCGTCAAAGATAAATGTCCGTCGGAGCGTACCCATGACCGTCTTTCCGTACATCTTCTTCTCTCCGATGGCCCCGAATGCCTCATGCATTTCCTTTGTGGTGTCGGCGAGAAGCGTGAAGGGCAGTGCGTGTTTAGCGGCAAATCCGGCATGGGACTTTCCGGAATCTTTGCTCACGCCCACTACATGATACCCGGCTGCGCGAAGCGCCTCCCAGTTGTCCCGTATGGAACAGGCCTCTGAAGTGCATCCGGACGTATTGTCTTTCGGATAGAAATAAACAACGGTTTTCTTTCCTTTACCGATAAAGTCTTCAGACCTAACGGTATTGCCGTTCTGGTCCATGACCTCGAAAGACGGCATTTTATCTCCGATTGTAAGCATATAATTTCCACGTTGTACTCCTGTACATAGAGTCTTGGTACAAATTTACATAAAGTCTTGCGATTTATTTGCATCTGCGCGAACAATTATTTAACTTAAACTTTTGAAGTGTGTTGCACTTCTAATTAGAATTCACTTTCAGAGAAACCTCTCCATAATACAACTCGGATTCTATAAAACGAAAGAATTCACAACCCTGACCCTTCCGACCATGCTTAATTGACTGGACACCTGATCTTGGGTGTCCTTTTTCGTACTGAACAGCACTATTCCACTTATTTTTTCTTATTTTTGTGTATTCTCCGATATAATAGAATATGCGATCTGGCACAAATCAGCAAAAAGCAGCAAAGGAATTTGCGGCTAAATGGAAAGGTA
>CADANY010000019.1 GCA_902789395.1 uncultured Bacteroidia bacterium
AAATTGAAGGCACCGATATTCTTTGAGATCTCCGCATTCCATTGCCATTCAGGTTGGCCATAGCCTGCCGCATAGCCTTTGTAGAACACGTAGGCAATATCAGAATTGAATTCAAATTCGTGTTTGGTGGTATATGTGCCACTCGCAGTAAACCTGGTGTCCAGCGTATTCAAGTTGGCCTTGGGATTCAATGAATAACGGGCAATGCGGCCGGCGGTCCTGGCTCCCGCGCTTACAGACCAATGGCCTGGATTGTACTTCACTGAGAAACCGGCCGAAGGGCTGAAGGAACGTGTCCTGCTCTCTGCAAAGCCGCTCTGTCCTCCATAGAATTGGTCACCGTCGGCATTTCCCCAGAAGTCGGTCATAAACGCTGAATAATCAAACGTATCTTTATCAAGTGCCGGGAGCGTTGTCTTTGCCTGATAGCTGATGGAGGAAGAATAACCGGCGCCACCGCTCAAGGTCAGGGACCAGAGTTTCTTGGCGTCCAGGGGCGTAGTGTAGTTTACAACCAGGTTGGATGTCAGGCTCGGTTTTAGGGCATTCACAGGGATGGAATACATAATTCCGTCGCTATCATACCAGAGCGCGGAAACAATGGGATTGTAATTCACCTGACCAGACAGATAAACATAAAGCGTAGAGAACTTTTCCCGATTATTCCTGGTCCAATTCGAACTTATGAAGGTATATGAATAAGGCTTCAGATAGACGTTTCCAAGGCTCAAACGCGATGGATTCCTAATACCCAAAACCGGGAGCATCAGGGATGAGGAAGGCTGCCTTCCATATCCGTAAGCGGAAAGTGTTATCCGGTCATTTCCTTTTGCATACTGGAAACGGAGAGAGGGCGCAAAGAACCAGTTCCACTCATCTTTCCCCGTTGTCTCCTCTATCCCATAGCTTTTGGAGAAGGTTTCATTGAGAATCCCGATGGCCCGGCCGCCAAAAGTAACCCAGCTGCCTTGTCCGAACTTGTACTGTGCAGTCAAATCATATCGCTGTTCCAGATAGTCGGACTTGCTTTCAGAGGAGTAGTAGTCATTTCTGCCAGCCTCATCGAATGCATCCCGGATGTCATCCGAACGAGACCAGTCATATTGTGCCTGGGCGGATAACGTCCACTTCTCTCCAACAGGCTCCGTGTACCGGACACTCCCGTCCATCCCATACGACAGGCCGTTAGAGTGGTAGGTCATCGAGCGGGTTTCATCTCCGGCATTTGTAGTCAGGAGGGAAGACTCCAGGCTTTCCCCGTCATTTCTGCTGTAATAGGGATCAATCGCCAGCTGGAGGGTTCGGTTTTGTTTGCCACCTATCTCGCGGAAAGTCACGTCGGCATCAAAATATGCGTTTTTCCTTTCCGAAAGACTGTGGGTGGTGCCAGTGGATCTGTTTACGAAACTTCCTTCACGGCTGATCTCCGCCTGGTTGCTCTCATAGGAATCTGCTCTATTGTAACGGAAATCAGGACGAAGGTGGAACCAGACCTTGCCTGTTTCCTTCTCGAATTCCATGTTGGCGGACAGCCCGTGAGCATAGGATTTACCGATGTCTTCCGTTGTGGATGACAGGTTCCCGTCTTCTTGATAGGTGGTTCTGTCCGCCCGAGTGCCGGAATCCGTATCCGTGTACTTGTAATTGACGCTGACGGTAGTCTCGACGTCTTTGATACGGGAAGTATTGGCATTCACCGCCAGTTGGGCAGCCGTAGACAGGCCCTGGTTCGCCGTGGAGCGCTCACCTGCATCGCTGATGACAACGACGACCGCATTAGAGTCGTTGATATTCTGCCCATTGGCAATCACCGTCACCTGATCTTTCTCGGAGTAGGCTGATACAAGGGCATTGCCGTTCCACAGCAGGCCGCGATTGTCACGCAGTACATCGTCTCCCTCTTTTTCTCCAAGCGTAGCGCCTCCCTTCAGACCCACATTGCCGAACCATCCTTTTTCGTATTCCTTCTTGAGCGCCACATCCAACACCTTTTCCCGTTGGCCATCCTGGATGCCGGATGCACGGGTCTGCTCGCTTTCACGGTCTATGACGCGAATCTTGTCCACCACTGCAGCGGGCAGGTTGTTCAGGGCGGTGGATTGGTCGTTAAAGAAGAAGGTCCGGCCGCCCACAGTGAGTTTGTCAATCTCCTCGCCGTTGAACTTGACCTTGCCGTCCTCGGTTATTTCCATACCCGGCATTCGCTGCAGCAGGTCTTTCAGCATCGCATTGGCTCCCACACGGAAGGAGGTGGCATTGAACTCTACAGTGTCCTGTTTGACAACAATGGGGTTACCTATATCGGTGATGGTTGCAGCCTGAAGAAACAGTTCGTCCTGCTGCAGCCGAATTGTCCCCATATCCACTTGCTCCTCGCGGAAGAAGCGCTCTTTCACAAAAGGTTTATACCCCATCATCTCCACGTGGAAGACATAACTGCCGAAGGGCACCTCGTCCAGCTTGGCTTCGCCCTTGGCGTCAGTGAGGGTGAAATTGGTTATGGTGGTATCCTTGGAAGGTATCACGTACACCGACGCAAAAGCCACCGGCTCATTGGTGAGCGAGTCCAGCACCATGGTCTTGATTTCGCTCATCCGGCCCTGGAATACATTGTCATTCAAGATAAACACTTGCGCCAGTGCGGCAAGGCTGTTTACAAACAGCAATACATATAATGACAGAATTTTCTTCATCTTTCAAACTACGGTTCTTCCATAAACAATTCACCCTTCAAGAAGGTTACGCTTTTGATTGCGAATTCATACCCCTGTGTTCCCGGGCGGGCTACTTCCAGATATTTTTTGTACCATTGGAGCGCTTGTTTGTAATCCTTCTTGACTTCGTAGCAATACGCAATGGTGGAGAGGGCTGAAATGAATTTGGGATTATATCGGTATGCTTCCTTGTAATGCTTTATGGCTTTGTCCCAGGAGTCCTGCCTGCGGTAGTAGGCAAGGCCATATTGCTGCTGAATGCGGGAGGCCAAAGCTGGGTCCGGTTGAATCATCTCCCAAGCTTTATCAAGCCAGGGTTTTATTTCATTATCAAAAGAACGGTATGCCTCCAATTTGACGGCTGCAATGGAATAGGCCAGGTTTACATCGCTTGAATCAATCTGCCATGCTGCGATGAGTTCTTTCTCGGCCCGGTATGTCACCTGTGTATGCCAATAGCTCTGCCCCAGATAATAGTGGATGGGGTAAGAGTCATTCCCGATATCCTCCTGTCGTTGGAACGCTTGTACGGCACCCTCGTAATCGCCTTTCCGATAGAGGGCAAGGCCTTTCAGCGGAGCAATGGTGGTGTTGTCTGGATCTTCGGAGAGGAAAGGCTCCATGACGGCGACGGCCCCGTCGTAGTCTGCCTTCGTGATGAGAATATTCACCGCTTTTGCCACCACCGACTCATTCATCGGCTTCAATGCCAACGCCTTGCGGTAGTACCATAGGGCCGAATCGGCCTGTTCCATCTGCCGAAAAGCGTCACCCACATAGCTTACCACAGCAGGAATGGAGTCCAACTGGAGGATGTCCCGTCCGGCTTGAACGCTCTGGGGAAACGCTTTGAGACGGAAGTATGCCTGCATCAGCCGAATCTTATAAAGGATATTGTCCGGCGCACGCGAAGAGAGCAGGAAATAGGTGCCGGAAGCACTCTCGTAATCCCCACTCTGAAAGTGGCAGTCGGCCAGTTCGGAGAGCACGGCGTCGTCCATTGCGCCAGGCTGCACCAGCGTCGACAGCATATCAATGGCGTCATCGGTGCGGTAAATACTCTTGAGGTGCCGGGCTTGGGTGAGCACGGAGTCTCGATGAGTGATCTGCGCTCCCAGCGGGATGCAAACCACCATCCATAACAATATCAGCAGTGTTCTTTTCATTATCGGAGTTGGAATATGACAGGGAATATGAATGTGACGGGAACCGCTTCACCTTGTTGCTTGCCCGGTTCCCATCTGGGCGACGAGGAAATCACCCTGAACGCCTCGGTATCCAGCAACTCGTGTGCGCCCCGTAGCACGGACACGTTCCGGACCATTCCATCGACTCCAACTGTGAATTGCAGGGTTACACGACCCTGGATGCCATTCTGCTTGGCTTGTTCTGGATACTTCAACTGACTGTTTACCCATTTGGAGAACTCCTGCGTGTCTCCTCCGTTAAATTTTGGTGCGCACTCAATGAGACTGTAAGGGATACCTTCCTGCTCGGTGATTCCTCCGGACTTTTTGATTGTGATCACTGTGGCTGAAGGTTCATCCGGCTCCAAATTCTCCTTTGGAGCATTACAGGCATACATCAGCACTGCCAGTACAGGGATAAGGGCTAGGTAAGACCAACTCTTCCACGCAGAAGAAGAGGGCTTCAGCATCATAGTGATCCGGCTGCTTAATTTGGCGTGCTGGAAGCCGCTGGCCATGGAAAACCGCTCGTCTCCTACGGCTTTCCGAACAAGAAGTAACTGATAACTTTTTGCATCTATGCCTTTTTGGATCACTCCTTCATCGGCCTCATATTCATGAAGCAGTCGCAGCTCTTCTCGAGTAATCCACACCAGCGGATTCCACCAAAACAGGAGTTGGATGGGAAGGAGAAACAGCAGGTCCAGCGAGTGCCGGCACTGCACATGCATCCATTCATGCGTAAATATAGCAGGGTTCTCCAGCAAGTCTTTTCTGCCCATGACAATGGTCTGGCCCCAACTGAACGAAGAAATATCCTCCTCCAGGATAATCAAGCGACATCCTTCGCAGTTCGTCTTTTCCCCTTTCCGAATCAGACGTCCCATCTTCCAGGCCGATATGCCATATAGCGTCAGTGTTACTAGGGCTCCCGTGATATAAACCCCAAGTAAGATTTCATGCCACGGGAAAGCGACTGGTGCCGCAACTCCTTCTGATTCGGCGCTGACGGCCACCATCGTCAATTCTGCTGCAGTACTGGCCACCCTAACGCTTCTAAGCCGGATAAACGGTAGCAAAAGACACAAATAAGACCCGGAGAGCAGAAGTGTGCGGTTAAGCCGGAAGAAAGTGGTACGCCGCATCACCATTAGGTAAAAGGCGTAGAACAGGCTCAGATAGAGACCTGCACGTGCGATATAGATAAGGAACGGGCTCATTTCTGGTTGTCTTCTATTTGGGCGATGAGGTCTTTCAGTTGCTGCAGGTCCATCTTGTCCTCCTCCACGAACTGGGAAACCAGGCTCAGATAGGAGTTATCATAGTAGCGAGCTACTACCTCAGAGACCGTTTCCCCGTGGTATTGCCGCTCACTGATCTTTACCTTGTAACGGAAAGAGTTAGCCATAGGCTCCCTTTCCACAAAGCCCTTTTCCTCAAGAAACTTTACCAGAGTGGCAACAGTATTATAATGCGGCTTCGGCTCCGGTAAATACTTGATTAAATCCCTGATAAACAAGGGCTCATGAGCCCAGAAGATGTTCATGAGCTGCTCTTCTTTTGCAGTTAGTCTCTGTTTCATCGATGGTTGATTATTGTGTATTACGATGCAAAGATAGTGATAACTCTCAATTCTCCTAATCTTTTTAGTAGTTTTCCGTAATTCTTTCGGATAGGTTTCGTGTTGGATAGATTCGAGACATCTGTTGCTTGTTCCGTTCCAAGAGGGGAATGGAACAGGTGGAACACCCGGAACAAGAGGGGCGGATAATGACGATGTTTTTGTTCCACTTGTTCCGCTTGTTCCGCACAGGGGGTGGAACGGAACAGAACAAGGTCGATGTTTTTGCCGATAGATACGTCTGCTCCGCAGCCGTTATAGGAGAAATCGGTCAAAGCCAGTTCGCTCCGCTAAAGCTGCGCTCACTCGCTTTGGTTCCGTCCTCCGGGGCACTGCCGCGCCCCTTCGAACTCCACTTATGGCAGCTCCACTGCAAGACTCTTCCCTCCGCGCCGGGCGCTCCGGTCAGAGACTTGCGGTCGTTCCGCGCCCCGGCTTCGCCAGCCGGTATTCGACTGTCATCTTTAAGAGAAAACAGCGTACCAGCGCCAAGAATTGGCCATAAACTGATTGTGGAATAATCTCAGAAATCCAGGCGATATAACCTCACGTCCAACGCCTTTCCACCCTTCACAACAGCCCCGGTCTTCGTCTCCTCCAGTCGGAATCCATTCTTCTCGAGCACCCGGGCCGAAGCTACATTCTCTGGAAACACCTGGCCGATAATCTGCTCCAGCGCCATTTCCTGGAAAGCAATCTCGCAGATTTGCCGCACCGCCTCCGTACCTATGCCCTGGGACCACCACGGCGTCAGGATCATATAGCCAATCTCGCCGATGGCCTGGCCACCTTCATCCTTCCGTTCCACGGAAATGCTGCCGACCAACTGCCCATCAGCCCAGATGGAACGCCATACACCTTCCTTGCCCTCATTCTCCGCCACCATTCCCAGCTACCAGTCTGCATCCGCCTCCGTATAAGGATTCGGCAGCCGGTCCGACAGAAACGTCCTGTCCACGGCATTGCACAGCGCCATCAGCGCTTCCTTGTCAGCGGAGGCTCATTTATGAAGGGTAATGGTCATAGGTAGTTAGCCAAAAATAAAGGATTTTATAAAAGAGTTGTGAATATCTTCTCTTTACTAATATACCTGTCATACAAATACAAACAGGTATTTACAACCAGCAAAACAATCATTCCTGCCAGGCCGGGGCCGCCGTAAAGGAGGTCGTTTGCCGGCGTGACAACCGTAGCGCTGACACCCATCACGGCATTGAACGTTCCGTGCATGATAGCGGGAACAATCACCGAACCGCTTTTCTGGCGGAAATACATCAGCATCGGGGTAAGCAGCAGACAAAATGCCACCATCATGAAGACACCCGCCACAGGATGCTGCGGATAGTTGTGCCCGTTCAGGATGATCGGAGCGTGCCAGAGGCCCCAGATGACACCAATCCACAGGGCTACGGTTAGGAACTTCTTTCCCTTGAACTTCTTCATCAGGAAGCCGCGCCAGGCAATCTCCTCGCCAAAGGCGAAAAAGGCATTGAGAGTAACTCCCATAAGCAGTCCACTGAGCAGAGAAATGCAGATGACGCCCCACACGCCGACTCCTTCCGGCATCGACTGCATGGCCTGCTGCATCATCACACTGTCCGGCGTCCATTTGGCCCCCGGCATCAGCAGCGTCACACCCAATACGGCAAGTGCGATGCCACCACCAGCGGTTCAGCTTGAAGGAAATACCCAGTCCCTTCAGGACCGGTTCTTTGAAAATGAGCTGCGTGAAGATGACCGCCAACAAGGGAATTAGCATAGCCCCGGCGCTGAAAACAAGTCCTCGCAATGCCGCGGCAGGGGCGGAATCTATCACGTCGTCACTCTGGCCTCCGAGAAAAGCCGCGCCGGAATGAATCACCAATCCCACAATCACCATAGGGACAAACGCCCATAGGAGAAATACAATCAGTTTCTTGGTATTCATTTGCTTGTTCACATTTCGATTTATCAAATACAAAGTTAAACATTTCTGCCGATTTAACTTTGCCGATGAGTTTTGATACTTTCTACCTTGAAAAATATGTTTGTCTGGAAAAAAGCATTATGTTTGGAACAAAACAATAATAATAGTTATTGCTGTCATTGTGAAGAGAATCTTTGAAAACGAAGTTTGTTTGTCCGAATAGACATCAAATTTATTTAATTCATTGGAAATCAATATATAACAATATCTTTAACGAAGAATATTAACAGGATTGTCAGTTGATGTATGTTGAAAATCAATGATTTACAAGAAAGCTTGGGAATGTGCCCAGGCTTTTTTTTGACTTAGAGTCCCAACTGGTTCAGAAAATGGGTAAGAATGGACGGTTTGCACACCAGCGGGAACACCAACCCATAGACGGCACCCCAGAAGTGGGCGGAGTGGCCGATGTTGTCGATGTTCCGTCTGGCCATGTACCAGCAGTACAGGAGGTACAGGGGAGCGAAGATGAACCCCGGTATCGGTATGGGGGCCATAAAAATGTAGATGCCCATCTTGGGTTCGAAAAGGATAGATGCAAATAATATGGCCGATACGGCTCCCGAAGCGCCTACTGCGTTGTAATTCCAGTCGTCACGATATTTGATAAGGTCTCCTACGGTTGAGACGGCGAGGGACGTAATATATAAGACAACAAACAGTATCGGTCCGGCCGGCTCTCCGAAGGCCGCCGCGAAATATCGCTCCACCACCGGCCCGAAAAAATAGAGCGTGAGCATATTGAACAGCAGATGTCCCCACCCACCGTGGACTGCACCGTAAGAGAATATACGGTACCACTCTTTCCGGTGCCATACGGAATAGGCATTGAACAGGAGCTTGTTTCCGTTCAATGTCCCGGTGAAGCAAAGGATGCTCACGAGCGAGGTTACTGCTATGAGGATAAGTGTCATATCGGTCATGGTCAATTACGCTGATAAAGAATTTTCAAATATACATCTTTTCCATGAGATATGCCCAGAATGATCGATGGTTTGTTCTCTCCCGAAAAATCAGTATCTTCGTGCCCATATCATACGTACGATGACAGAGTTAGACGCTATCAAGGCACGGCATTCCGTGCGAAAATACATGGACAAACCCATTGAGGCCGATAAGGTGGAGGTCATCAGGGCAACCATCGAGGATGTCAACGCCCGGAACGGCTTGAACATCCAGCTGGTACTGGATGAGCCGAAGGCCTTCGCCTCCGGCATGTGGAAGTACGGTCAGTTCTCCGGTGTGAGGAATTATTTCGTGATGGCCGGGCCTAAGGGTAAGGACGCCGAAGAGAAGATCGGCTACTATGGTGAGAAACTGGTCCTGCTGGCGCAGACGCTGGGACTGAATACCTGCTGGGTTGGCCTGACCTATAAGAAGATTCCGGGAACCTTCACCCTCCGGGATACAGACACCGTCCACTGCGTCATTGCCTTGGGCTATGGTACGATTCCCGGTGTACAGCATCCCCGGAAGCCGGCGGAGAACTTCTACGAAGCTGAAGGTATTCCTCCCCGGTGGTTCCTGGATGGCATGGAAGCGGCCCTGCTGGCTCCTACCGCTATCAACCAGCAGAAGTTCAGATTTATCCTGCGAGAAGGAAACAAGGTAGAGACAAAGACGCTCTTCTCAATGGCAGGCTACACCAACATTGACCTTGGCATCGCGAAGTACCACTTTGAAGTCGCTGTCGGAAAAGAAAACTTTTCTTGGCTATAAACATCGGGAGAAAATGATTCTTCAAGAGACTTTTACGCTTTCCAATGGTGTCCGGATCCCCAAGTTGGGACTGGGTACCTGGCTGATTCCGGATTCGGAGGTCGCTGATGCCGTGAATTCAGCCATTTGTCAAGGTTACAGGCACATCGATACAGCTCAGGCCTATGGCAACGAGAGAGGGACCGGCGAGGGCATTCGCGCAGCTGGAATTCCCCGGGATCAGATTTTCGTAACGACAAAGGTGGCGGCCGAACTGAAAACCTACAGGGCTGCAGCCGATTCGATGGATGAATCCCTCAGAAAGCTGGGCCTTGATTATGCCGACCTTATCATCATCCACTGCCCTCAGCCCTGGGCGGAGTTCCGCGGCACCAAGCGGTATTTCAAGGAAAACAAAGAGGTATGGAAAGCCCTTGAGGATGCTTATATGGCCGGAAAGGTCAAATCCATCGGGGTTTCGAACTTTCTCGTTGATGACCTTCAGAACATTCTGTCAGACTGCCGGATCAAACCCATGGTAAACCAGATCAAACTGCATATCGGAGAAACGCCGTCTTCGCTTTTGGCGTTCTGCCGGCAGAATGATATTTTGGTTGAGGCCTATTCTCCCATTGCCCATGGAGCGGCGCTTAAGAACGAAACGATCGCCCGGGTCGCCCGGAAGTACGGTGTGACCATTCCGCAGTTATGCATCCGGTATACGCTTCAGTTGGGAACCGTATCACTGCCCAAGTCGTCAAACCCGGAGCATATCAAGTCCAATGCGCAACTGGACTTCACTATCTCAGATGAAGATATGGCCTATCTGGAGGGAGTCGGCCGGTAGCGTCCGTCAGGCGAGCAGCTCTTTAACGATCGTTGAAATGGTCCGGCCGTCGGAGAGGCCGGCGAGTGCTTTGTTTGCTGCGCCCATGACCTTGCCCATATCTTTGATGGAAGAGGCACCTACCTGGGTGATGATTTCCTGTATTTTAATCTTGACTTCCTCTGCAGAAAGCTGTGCGGGAAGGTATTTTTCCATGACGGCAGCCTCGGCAAGTTCGTTGTCTGCGAGTTCCTGACGACCGGCGGCCGCAAACTGCTCTGCCGCTTCTTTACGCTGTTTCACCAGTTTCTGGATCATCTTGAGGATGTCGGCATCGGTCACTTCTTTGCTTCCGCCTTCTGATGTCTTGAATAGAAGAATTTCCCCCTTGATGGCGCGGGTCGCATTCATTGCCACCGTATCTTTGGCTTTCATCGCCTCTTTGATGGCATTCTGGATTTGTTGTTCAAGTGTCATATTCTTGATGGATTCTGTTTTCAAGGTCAAATTTACTCAATTTCTGTGAAATAGGATGCCAAGTTCGCATTATTCCTCCATAAATACAACTCGAGAAGGGGATTTAATCCTGAACTGGGGCGGCGATATATATTCAAAAAAAGAGGTATATTTGTCCATAATTATCGAAATCACTATGAAGTTAGCGGAAGCATTGAATGAAAGGGCGGATTTGCAAAAGCGTATCGCCCAACTTAAGGAAAGACTGATCAATAATGTCAAGGTCCAGGAGGGGGATGCTCCGGCGGAGGCTCCCGAGGCTCTTTTCTCGGAACTGGACGGATCACTTGCCCAATTGGAGAACCTGATTGTCCGCATCAATAAAACGAATCAGGAAACCCTTTGGGAAGGACGTACCCTGACGGAGATGATTGCAGAGAAAGATATCCTCTCCCTGCAGTTGTCGGTTCTTCGTGCAGCACTGGATTCGGTTGTGGTGCGCAGTGACAGGTATGCGCGCAATGAAATCCGTTTCGTCCGTACGGTCGATGTCGCTCAGTTGCAGAAAAAGGTCGATCAACGTTCGAAATCACTCCGGGAGCTTGATTCGAAGCTGCAGCAGGCGAACTGGACAACCGATTTGCTTTAACCGCCGCGGGCAGGGCGGACACACCTCGACGGCAGGAGGTTAAGCCGTCACCCCAGTCTGGTTGCGATAATCGGAGCCGATGTCATACAGTACTGTCAGGCTTTGTACCGCTTACAGGCGCACTTATACAGCGTACTCTTTACTACCGCCGTGTCGACTGCTCCGGCTTCCTCCCCCTCGGGGGAGGTTTTTTCTTTTATCCTTGAAATGAGTGAAGTATAAGGATCTTTTTGTATCTTTGACAGTTACGATATAATTGATTCTTTTGATATGAAAAAATTGATCCTTATCCTGTCCGCATCTTTGGCTCTTTTTTCTTGCGCGGGAACCGGCGGTTCTGCCCCTGCGGTCAATCCTTCCGAGTATCAGTCCGTTAAACCTGATAATATGCAACAAGTACGTGATTTCCTGCATAAAGCAGGCGTTTATTTCCTCGCTACGGTAGAAGGCGATCAGCCGCAAGTCCGTCCGTTCGGTACGGCCGAAATCATTGAAGGCAAACTCTATATCCAGACCGGACATGTCAAGAATGTTGCCCGTCAGATAGCCGCCAACCCGAAAGTCGCGATCTGCGCTTATGACGGCTCCAGTTGGATCCGGATTACCGCCACCCTCGTCGAGGACCCCCGTGTCGAGATCAAAAAAGCGATGCTGGATGCCAATCCCGGTCTCAGGAGCATGTATAACGAAAATGACGACAATACTGCCGTCTATTTTCTCAAGGATGCCAAGGCTGCCATCTATTCTTTCACGGCAGAACCTGTGGTGATTGATTTCTAAAACTGCCGGACCTGAACCGATAGGGTACAGGTCCGAGAAGGAATATAAGGAGCTGATCTAAAGCGGATTACTGATCTGATTTCTCCCTGCGGAAGTGGTAGATGGCCCTTTCGTTGCCGGAGAACAGGGATCCCAGACCGATGCTGAGGTCTTTCTGGATCAGGACCATTGTGATATCATCGACCTCGACGGTATAATCTTTGACCAGGACCATAGCCTTTCCGTTGTCTGAGACGGAGAGTCCGTTCTTGAAACGGATGGTCGAGGTCTCCGGATCATATGAATATGCGCCGATTTCTACCTCAAAGTTGAACTGGGCGGTAGCGGAATGATTTTTTCCGAGCACCAGTCTGCAGTTTTCTTTGGTAAAGTCGGTAACGCTTGAATTTGTGTGGACCGATCCGTTGATCGTCGTCTCTGTCTCAACCGTCAGACTCTGCAGATGCCAACTTCCGACGATGGATTCCGGCCCGTCAGGGATTTCCGGATCATCAATTCCGGCCGCCTCGCAGGCATTCAGAAGAAGGGCGGCACCGAGGACCAAGAAAAAGGTCTTGAAAATATTTCTCATCATAATCGTTTGGCTTAGTAAACGTTAGCTTATCGTGACAAAGGTATTAAAATATGTGAAACTTTGTTCCGATAATCAAAAAATTTAACAAGAATGAAACGGATCCCCGCCCTTACCCCATGACGACATCCAGAACCATCATCAAAGCGAAGCCGAGAGCAAATCCGATTGTCGCAATGTTGGAATGCTCTCCCTGCGAGGCTTCCGGGACCAGTTCTTCGATGACGACATAGAGCATGGCACCTGCTGCGAAAGAGAGCAGATAAGGCATCAGGGTTGTCGCCAGCGAAGCAATGGCCAGGACGAGCGCGCCTCCGAAGGGTTCGACGATTCCGCTGAGACTGCCGATCGTGAAGGCCCTCATCCGGCTGTTTCCGGCAGCACGGAGGGGCATGGAGATAATCGCACCTTCCGGAATATTCTGGATGGCAATGCCAAGCGACAGGGCCAGGGCTCCCGCCATGCTGAATTCGGAAGAAAGGGCTCCGGCGATCGCTACACCGACGGCCATCCCTTCCGGAAAATTATGGATCGTGACGGCAAGGGCGAGCATAGTGGTCCGGGACAAGTGGCTGCGCGGTCCTTCGCGGCTGCCCGTCGCGTGGATATGCGGGGTAATGTAGTCGATCAGGAGCAGAAAGGCGAATCCGCCCAGAAGGCCGATAACGGCAGGAATGACAGCCTTCGGCCCCTCGCCGCTCTCCAGCGAGGGAATGAGCAGGGACCAGACTGATGCTGCTACCATGACACCGGATGCAAAGCCCAGCAAGATCTTTTGGACAAGAATGGGCATGTCCCGTTTCATGAAAAAGACGAAAGCGGAGCCGAGGGCGGTTCCGAAGAAGGGAATCAATAAAGCAACCAGTACAGCACTCATAGATCTTACAGGACGGCTCCCCAGGATTTCAAAGTCTCTACCAGTCTATCCGTATCAATTTCCTGGACGGCCTTTTTCTCTTTTATGCTTTGTGCCGCTGCGGCTCCGGCGGCTTGTCCGGTACCCATGCAGCTGGCCTGGACCCGGAGAGAGGCAAGTGCCTGCCGGTCTGTCGAGATACAGCGGCCGGACACGAGAAGATTCGGGTAGTCCGGGGCAATCAGGGCCCGGTAAGGGACATAGGCCGGCTGTTTGAGATCGATCCGGACCTGTCCGGAGCCGGAACTCTGGTGGATATCGATCGGATGGATTCCTCTGGAAATGCTGTCCGGATAGCGTTCGGCGCTGACATATTCCTCGGCCGTAACGGTATGGACCCCGAGGATCCGCCGGGACTCCCGGATTCCGGCCTGTGGAGCTGTCGAAGCGACATAACAGTCCTTGAATTCAGGGAATTCTTCTTTCAGGATTGAGACGAAGGTGAAGATATCTTCGCGAAGCTTGCACTCCGCTGCCGTGAAATTGCGGTTGTCGCAGGAATCGGCGGCCGTCCTGGTAATGTTGACGGCCACGCTGCCGGAATGGAGGACATTGTTGAACCAGGGCCCTCCGAAATCAGGAAGGTCCATCCCTTCCGCTTTCAGTTGGAGCAGTCTTTCCCGTACCGGAAGGCACTGGCTCGGACCGCGGACCCCGTCATGGTACATGCAGTTCCGGAGCAGTTCGCTTTCCGTATCGACTCCGGACAGTACGAAGCAGAACGATGAGGGCTGCAGGGTCCCGTCCGGGTTCGGCTGCATCGGAACACCCGCCATCCAAGCGAGATCGCCATCACCGGTTGCATCGATGAAAACCTTTCCCTGAAGGCTTTCCAGGCCGTTTTTATTTTGGATAACAACTCGGTCAATCCGTTTCCCGACACATTCGCAGCCAATCAGGGAGGAATGCATGAAGAGATCGACCCCAGCCTCCAGGACCATCCTTTGGACGCATAGCTTGTAGAGTTCGACATCAAAGTCTACATTGGCCTTGGGCCATTCGATAAAGGCTCCTCCCATCGACTCCAGTCTTTGGATAAATTCCCATGGAATCCCGCCGATAACGAGATCGCCTTTGAAAGCGAAGACGCTCAGGGGGGCGACATAACCCGCCGTAGCCATTCCGCCAAGGAATCCGTACCGTTCGATCAGGGCGACTTTCGCTCCTTCCCGGGCAGCCGCTATGGCAGCGATAAAGCCGGCGGGCCCGCCACCGCAGACGACCACATCGTATTCCCCGGCCGGGGCCGTTGGGCGTTTAAACTTTTTGCCGTCGGGGGAAGAGAACTCGGTAATACAGGAAGATGCGGCTCCGCCGGTGAGGGTTAAGGCAATCACGCCGGCAGCGCTTTCTTTCAGAAAAAGCCTTCTGTCCAGTTTCGTCATGGTAATGGTTTATTTGGTCAGTACAAAAATAATGAAATATTTTATTTATTTTTGTCCCGTTAACCCTGTTTCTTATGAAAAGATCGATTCTTCTTTCCATTTTGGCCCTGATGGCCTTCCAGCCCCTTTTCGCGGATGAAGGAATGTGGCTGCCTTCCCTTATTTCCCAACGGATTGCGGATATGCAGTCAAAGGGATTCCGTCTGTCCGCCGAAGATATCTATAGCGTCAACCAAGCTTCCCTCAAGGATGCCGTCGTTCTCTTCGGGTCCGGCTGTACAGGGGAAGTTGTTTCGGATGAGGGACTGCTTTTTACAAACCATCATTGCGGATTCAGTTATATCCAGCGTCACAGCAGTATCGAACACGACTATCTGAAAGATGGATTCTGGGCGATGAACCGCAGCGAGGAACTTCCGAACAAAGGGTTGACCGTCAGTTTCCTGGATCGGATGGAAGACGTGACCGGCGCCGTGCTCAGGGGATATAGTCCGGCGATGTCCGAGAAGCAGCGCGACTCGGTCATCCGGGTCAATTCCGCTGATCTGGTTGCCAAGGCGGTGGCCGGCGGGAAAGGACTTCGTGCGAGTGTGGAGGCTCTTTTCTATGGAAACCAGTACTTCCTTTTCGTTTATAAAGTATTTCGTGACGTGCGCCTTGTCGGTGCTCCGTCCTCGTCCATCGGGAAGTTCGGCGGTGATACGGACAACTGGATGTGGCCGCGCCACACGGGGGATTTCTCGATTTTCCGGATTTATGCCGACAAAGACAATAATCCGGCGGATTACTCTCCGGACAATGTGCCATACCGTCCGAAAAAGTCCTTCCGCATCTCCCGTGCCGGGGTCCGGGAAGGAGATTTCACCTTTGTCTACGGATGCCCGGGCAGTACGAAGGAATATGTCACTTCGGACGAGGTCCGTTATACGGCAGAAGTTTCCGATCCGCGGAAAATCGCGCTCCGTACGCTCCGGCTCGATATCCAAAAGAAGTATATGAACGCAGACCCGGCCGTCCGGATCCAGTATGCCTCGAAGAATGCCTCTACGGCGAATGTATGGAAGAAGTGGCAGGGAGAGGCAAAGGGTATCTTGAAAAACCACACGGTTGAAGCGAAACAAAAGTATGAAAACGCGTTCCGGACCTGGGCGAAGGGAACCCGCTATGAAGGTGTCCTTGACAGGCTGGCATCCCTCTACCAGACACGGAATCCGTATTATCTTGCCTATGAATACTATACCGAGACGGTACGTTCTGTTGAAATCCTCCGGTTCGCTTCCGCTGTGGCAGGAGAATTAGGACGTCCTGAAGCCTTGAAAGAAAGCGCCCGCTCGTTTTTCAAAGACTACTATCAGCCGATAGACGAAGATGTGTTTACTGCGATGATGACCGCATTTGACAGGGAAGTCCAGGAGGAGTTCAAGCCCGCCTGGTTCAAGGAAAAACTGGCTTCTTACGGCAGTGTCGAAGCGTGGCGGAAAGATCTTTTTGCCCGTACGCTTTTTACGGATCCGCAGCGTGTCGCCTCATTGACGGAAGCGGACCGGGAAACGGTGCTCGCTGACCCTGCCTATCAGATCTATGAGGCTTTCTACCGCTGGTATTACGACGATCTCCGTCCCGTTATCAACGAGACCAACCGGGATATCCGCCTTGCCTATCGGGATTACATGCAGGGCCAGATGGACTTTGAAAAGGAAAAATCTTTCTATCCCGATGCCAACCTGACCCTTCGGGTTGCGTACGGACATGTCGAAGGGTACGCTCCGGCTGACGGTATCTATTACCACCCGGTATCGACCTTGAAAGGAATCATCGAGAAGGATAATCCGGCTATTTACGACTACAATATCCCCCAGACGCTCCGGGATCTCTATGCGAAGGGCGGTCTTGACGGTCAGCCGGTCTGTTTCCTTGCGACGAATCACACCACGGGCGGGAATTCGGGCAGTCCGGTCCTCAATGCGGACGGAAACCTGATCGGAATCAACTTCGACCGGGTTTGGGAAGGAACGATGAGCGATATCGATTTTGATCCGGAAATCTGCCGGAATATCTCCTTGGATATCCGGTATCTCCTTTTCAACATCGAACAGATCGGACATGCGTCCTACCTGTTCGATGAGATGCATTTCGTCGATTAGTCTGCCAGGCAATCATCGAGAAGGCGCTCGATTTCCGCCTTGTCGAGATGCTGTCCGATAAAGACGATCTTTTCCATCCGGTCACCGTATTCGGGATCCCAGTCCCGGCGGAGTTTCCAGTCGCGTTCCATCATCTCCTGCAGGTCTTCTTCGTCCATGGTGGCGTACCAGAGGCCGGCATCCCGGATCATTTTCTGTTTCCCGGCCTGTTCGAACAGGTAGCATTTGTCGGTATCGTCAGAGAAGTAGCAAAGACCTTTAGCCCGGATGACCGACTTGGGCCAGCGGCGGGCTGCGAAATCGTCGAACTTATTGAGATCGAATGGCTTCCGACGGAAATAGACATAGGTGTCGATCCCGTATTCAAGAGCCTCTCCTTCGGCTTCTTCCTCGTCTTCGCCTTCGATCGCCGCGATCCAAGCCGCCGAAGTGGCGACGCGTTCGAAATTGAACATCCCTGTGTAGATGATCTCATCGAGATCGATGTCACCATAATCGCACTGAAGGACCTTCGCTCCCGGATTGATACCCTTGACGATGCCGCGGAGTTTTCCGAGTTCTTCAGGGGAAACCTCGGATGCCTTGTTGAGAAGGACGATGTTACAGAACTCAATCTGCTCTATGACAAGTCTTTCCAGGTCATCTTCTCCGATATCATCCCGGCCGAGGGCGTTGCCGCCGTCGAATTCCTCTTTCATCCGGAGTGCATCTACAACCGTAACGATGCTGTCGACGTAGGGAATGGCGCCCTGGACATATTGCGGCCCCATGGCCGGCATCGTACTGATCGTCTGGGCAATCGGAGCCGGTTCGCAGATTCCGCTGGCTTCAATGACGATATAGTCGAATTTCGAGGATGCCGTGAGTTCGGAAAGTTGGGCGACCAGGTCCATCTTCAGCGTACAGCAGATGCAGCCGTTCTGGAGAGCGACGAGGCTGTCGTCGGTCTTCCCGACAATCCCGCCCTTTTCAATTAGGTCGGCGTCGATGTTGACTTCACCGATATCATTGACGATAACGGCGAATTTGATCCCTTTCCGGTTGGAAAGAATACGGTTCAGCAGGGTCGTTTTCCCGCTTCCGAGATAGCCGGTAAGGAGCAGGACCGGCACCTGTTTCTTCTCAGTATAGAGGTTCATGGTCTGATACAATTTTTTTGCCCTGCAAAAATACGCAATTCATGCAGAATCCGGATAACTTTTCGGAATATTTCCGTTATCTTTGACCTGATAAGATTCTTGACCATGAAACACCTCTTCCGCACCCTCCTTCTTGCCGGACTCCTCTGTGTGGCCTGCGGCCCCCGACCCGTCCGTGAGACCTATCCCGTTACGACGAACGGGTATGTCGTTGCTGCATATGTATGGCCTTCCTGTCATGATGATTCCCTTGCCCATGCCTATCTCTGGGAGGACGGAGAAGGGGAGTGGGAGGTCATCAAAAAGGGAGACCCCCGTTTCCCCGGCCATTACCAGCCTAAACAGCCGCTTTGGGGCTATGAGATGGACAATGACCCCGCGGTCGTCGAACGTTGGATCGATACGGCTGTCAGCTACGGAGTCAATACCTTCGTTTACGATTGGTATTGGTTTATGGACTATCCCTATCTGGAGAGCGCGCTCAACGACGGTTTCCTCGGTGCCCGGAACAACGGGAAGATGAACTTCTATATCATGTGGGCGAACCATACGGTCGTCCACAATTACTGGAACTACCACAAATGGGGTGACGACCGGTCCGTGCTATTCTCTCCGACCGTCGACTGGGATGCATTCAAGGTCATTGTCGAAAGGGTCATAAGCCAGTATTTCTCCCGCCCGAATTATCTAAAGATCGACGGCTGCCCGGTCATGGGCATATTCAGCGCCACTGAGCTGAAAAAGGGATTCGGAACCTGGGCCGAAACGGCGAAAGCCATTGCCTATTTCCGCGATGAAGTCAAGAAAGCCGGTTTTCCCGACCTGCACCTTCAGTTCAATTATGGAGGCGGATTTATGCCCTCCAAGGATCGGAAAGGACGCCCGTGGGCAGAGATTGACAGCCTGGGCGCCAACAGTGTCGCATTCTACAATATGGGCGGTTTCGACTGCGATTACATGACCCATGGGCGGAATGCGGAAGAAATCCGTGCGCAGTGGGATTCACTCGTGGACGTCACGCTTTTCCCTACGGTTTCTATCGGGTGGGACGATACGCCCCGCTTCCCGGAGAAAGGGGAGGATCACGTGACACGCTGGCACAATACCCCAGAGAGTTTTGCCGGATTCCTGACAGCGGCGAAAGAGTATGCCGACAACCATCCCGACCAGCCCAAAATCATCTATATCAATGCTTGGAACGAGTGGGTGGAAGGCAGCTATCTCCTCCCGGACAAACTCAATGGATTCGGGTATCTGGAGGCTGTACGAAAGGTATTCAAGGGAGAATGACTATCCCTGCCCCTCGCTTTTTGGAGTCCCGGCATGCGTCCCCGAGCGAAGGAGACGCCGTACATACAGTTTACCTCCGCTGAGTGCGAAAAGGCGGTTCCCCGCGAAGGCGATGGAACTGACCTCTCCGCCCGGGAGGGACAGAATGGCCCGGACCCGTCCGTTCTGGTCGCATATCTGGATTCCGACCTGCGAAGCGACGTAGAGATAGCCGGCATTGTCGAAGAGAATCTGCCCGGCATCCGTATAGAGATAATAGAATTCCTGACCATAGACCGGTTCCCCTTTCCCGTCGAGAATATAATCCATAACCCAGTTGCTCCCCTCGACGCGGCGGGCGAGGTGGCTGCCGCCCGGGTATAGGGCGGAATAGGGGTCGCTCTCCCGGACCTTTCCCTTGACGGGATTCCTTTCTCCGGATTCCGACACGGCCCAGCTGGCCTTGCCATCTTTCAGAAGGACGGTCGTCCCGGTCAGCGGATGCAGCATCGCTTCTTCTCCATTTTCACCGGGGAGACAAATCCAGGCAGACTCGGGATCAAGGATATCGTCCAGCGTTTTGTTGGCGCTCTTTCCAAGCGGGACCTCCGCGGGCCAACCGGACCATAGCCAGCGCATGACATCCCGGAATATCCGGTCCCCGTTCGCCCCCGAATGCCTTCCTTCGTTCCATTGATGGCGAACGTCGTAACCGGCGAATTCAAGAGAGGAGAGCATGACCCTGTTATATTCGAACCAGCTTCCGAAGAGGGGGTTCCAGGTATCGTCCATGTTATCCTGAAGAAAGACCCGCAGCCGGCGGGGCTCGCTTTTCCGGACCAGGGCGGGGAACTGGTCTCCACCCCGGAATGAGACATAGGTGCCGACGACGCTGTAGACCCTGGAAAAAAGGTCCGGCCGCTGCCATGCTGCATTAAAGGCACAGATCGCCCCGCTGCTGCCGCCGGTGATCGCCCGGTCGGCCGCCCGCTCAGAGATCCGTACGTTCCTTCCGTCGGCGGTTGTCAGCCCATTGACGCGGGGAAGGACTTCCGTCTCGAGGAATGATGCGAATCTGCCGTCTATCCGGTCATACTCATTGCTCCTGTTGTAGCGGATGACATTCCCTTCCTTGTCACGGATTTTCCCGGGTTCGATGAAAACACCGACGGTTACGGGCATGGCTCCTTCTTCAATCAGCCCGTCCAGCGCGTCCGCCGTAAAAGCGGCTCCGCCGTCCATTCTCACCAGCAGGCAGGCCGGTACTTTCCCGTCGTATTCTGACGGGACATAGACTTGGATTTCCCGCTGTGTTCCGGGATAGATGGACGATCCGTCCATCTTGAAGGAGAGAAGTTCCCCCTTATAGGCTGAAACGGGAAATGCCGTCAGCCACGCGGCCACTGCCGCCATAAACCATCTTTTGCCCATAGTCATTTTAGTCTATTGGCAAATATAAGGTTTTTCCGTATCTTTGGCGCATCAAAAAAGAACTTATATGAATTTCAGTGGCATTCTGGTCGGCATGGCTGTTTTCCTGATCATCGGAATCTGTCATCCTGTCGTGATTAAAATGGAGTATTACTGGGGTAAAAAAAGCTGGTGGGTCTTATGTCTTGCCGGTGTCCTCTTTTCCGTTCTTTCATTGTTTTTAAGCGATACAGTCCTTTCTACGATTGCTGGAGCGGCCGCTTTCTCCTGTTTCTGGGGGATTCATGAGATTTTGTCCCAGGAAATGAGAGTCCTCCGCGGCTGGTTCCCTGAGAATCCGGCCCGGCATGCCTATTATGAAAGAAGAAGGAAGGAGCTCGGCGGAAAACTCGGCGCGCATCCTTCCCATGCAGATCTCAAAGACAAACTCAAGAACTAATTCTTTTTCTGCAATTCCGCCCTCGCTTCGGTGAGGGAGTGCTGGAATTCCGGCTCTGCCAGCAGGCGGAGGATAGCCGCCATGGCAGTCGGGAGACTTTGTTCCGTATCGCTTTTATAGTGGTGTCCGCAGACGACGCGGTTGTCGGCGATGCCGATGGCCCTTGCCATGATCGCTTCCGTCCTTTCGGGGAACAAGAGAGCAAAGGCATAGGCACAGGCATATCCCCGGATACTATGGCCGGAAGGATAAGAAAGCGTCTTGCTCATCAGGTCATCGTGCCCGGGGGAGATGGATGCCTCTCCGAACATGACGAAGGGACGGGTCCGGTGGAAATAGTATTTTGCCTTCGTGTTCATCTTTTTCGAGTCGTTTGCCGTCCGGCAGATGAAGCGGTAAGTGACAGGCGTCCTCTGCGGAGTGATGAGGACTGGGAGGCAGGCGTTGAAACGCGTATTCATCGAATCGACATCCCCGAGTAGGTAATCCTCCATCGCCGCTTTCGCGCGGGAAGGATCTTTTCGCTGCTCTTTTCCCCAGAAGTACCAGGCGTAATCCGCCAGGAAAGCCTCGCTCATAAACTCCGGAGGAGCCGGAATGAAGCGGCTTCCGTCCGGCATATCGTCGCTGTCGAGGAAGCGGTCCGGTTTCTTGCTGAGATGTCTCGGAACGGGAATGATTCTTTCGGAAAGTTCCGTCCTCGCTTTGTCAAGCCCGGCCAGATAGCTTTCCGAGGACTGCAGCCGGGCGAAAACGGCAGCGGCGACAAGGACCGAGGCATGGATGTCCGATTCCCATTGCAGACGCTCCAGGACCCTTCCTTCCGCGTAGCTGCGGGCCAGTGCCATCAGAGGAACGATGGCGGCGGGCTGGAGCTGTGACAGAACCTGGACTAGGAGATAGGCATCCGTTATCTCGGGAGACGGATAGCAGTACAGAGCGGTGTCGACCGTCGCAACCGGTTGTTTCCGGGCCGAACGGGAACAAGGGTTTTTCCTGGCGATCCGGTCTCTGGATGTGAGGGTCGAAGTCCTCCCGTCATCCAATACACGAATCAGAAGGCGGAAAGTTTCCGGGGTCTCTTTCTCCGTCAGGTAGAGACTGGCGGCGGCCGAAAAATATTGGATCAGTTCCTTACGGTCCATACGGGCTTCCGCCTCTGCGGCATAAGCGCGGGCGGGATTGTCCTTCAGGCAACGGACGGCTCTGGCGCTTGCGGAAAGGTCTCCCGCACTTCTGAGATCGGATGAATCCGGTGGAGAAGGGAGGAAACGGAGCGGGTCGATCCGCTGGGACGCCGTCAGGAATCCGTTCCCCGGGGCCGTCTGTGCATTGATGGGGAGAATTGAGGCGGCCGTGAGGATGAGGCTTACCGCCAGGGTTCGTAGGACTGTTTTCATATAAGATTGCTTGCTATTCCCGGTTTCGGGAGTCGATACAAATGGTAACGGGACCGTCGTTGATCAGAGAGACCTGCATATCTGCACCGAAGCGACCCGTGCCGACCTGTTTCCCGAGGGCATCGGAAAGGGCGCGGCAGAACTCTTCATAGAGAGGAATGGCCTTTTCCGGGCCTGCTGCGCCGATATAGGCTGGCCGGTTCCCCTTTTTTGTCGAAGCCATCAAGGTGAACTGACTGACGACGAGAACCCCACCGTCCACTTGGCGGACATCCAGGTTCATCACGCCGTCATGATCGTCGAAAATCCGGCATCCGGCTATCTTGCGGACCAGATACCCGATGTCTGACCGGTCGTCTTCGTGACCGATTCCGAGCAGGACCAGCAGACCGTTTCCGATTTCCGAGAGGAGGGTGCCGGCGACCGTTACGGAAGCCTGGCGTACCCGTTGGATTACTACGCGCATCTCTTTCTTTTTCTATGGCAAAGATAAGGATAATTGCTTATATTTGTAAGAGTTCAAAAGGAAAGCGTTTATGAAAAGACTGGCATTGTTTCTTCTCCTGATATCCTTTCTTTGGACGGGAGCGCAGGCAAAAGTAGTTCTCCATCATCTGATCGGGGATAATATGGTCCTTCAGCAGCAGACGCGGGCACGTGTCTGGGGAACGGCAGAGCCGCTCAGAACGGTCCGGATTACCCCTTCCTGGTCCGGAAAGCCCTATACCGTCAAGGCGGACCGGGATGGCCGGTGGGAAGCTTTCCTGGATACGCCGGCGGCTGGAATGACTCCGTATGAGATTACCTTCTCGGATGGCTCGGCTCCTGTCAGGATTACCAATGTCCTGATCGGAGAAGTATGGGTGGCAGGAGGCCAAAGCAATATGGAAATGCCGGTCCGCGGTTTCGGGAACTGCCCTGTGGAAGGGTACAACGATGCGGTCGCAGAATCGGCGGCCTTTCCGGCAATCCGCTATGCTAAAATCCCGTCCGTGACCAGTATGGTTCCACTGGATGATGCCGATACGAAATGGAATGTCATCTCTCCGGACACGGTGCCATGGACGAGTGCAGTCGGTTATTTCTTTGCACGCCGCCTTTTCCTCAGCCTGGGTATCCCGGTCGGGATTATCGAAGCCAATAAAGGCGGGACCCGTGTCGAAGGGTGGCTCAGCAAGGAGAATCTGGAAGCCTTTACGAAGGAACCGTTGGATCAGGAAGGGATAGAAAGGGTTTATCCCACCGAATGGCACCGTCCCCTCGTCTGGGGCAACGGTACCTTCCACCCGGTTCTCAAGTATACCGTCAAGGGCATTCTCTTCTATCAAGGCTGTTCGAATGTGGGAACGCCGGGCGACCTGTATTCGGAGCGCCTTGCTCTTCTTGTCCGGCAGTGGAGGGAAGCATTCGGTCTCGGGGATATCCCGTTCCATTTCGTGCAGATCTGTCCGTTCGGAGGGAATGGATCGGAGGATGAAAAATCCGGGACATGGGTTTCTCTTCTCCAGGAGCAGCAGTTCAAGGCCTCCCGGATGATTCCGAATAGCGGTCTTGTCTGCACGACCGATTGTGTCTATCCGTATGAAGTGACGCAGATCCACCCCGCCCAGAAGCGCAAGGTAGGGGAACGCCTCGCCTACCTGACCCTGAACCGGACCTACGGAATGACCTCGTTCGGAAGCGAGTCCCCTTCTTTCCGGGAGATGGAAATGAAAGAGGGCAAGGTCTATGTCTCATTTGACCACATGGAAGGCGGTGTGAACCGGATGCTTGATATCCGGGGCTTTGAGGTTGCGGGAGAGGACCGGATTTTCCATCCGGCAGAGGCCACCGTCAAGGGGGACCGCGTCTGTCTGAGCAGTCCCGATGTTCCCGAACCGGTCGCAGTGCGGTATGCTTTCCGCAACTGGCCGGAAGCGAATTTCGGCAATGCAATGGGACTCCCGCTATTCCCTTTCCGGTCTGACAATTGGGAACGATAGCCATGAAACGCATCCTTCTCCTCCTCCTCGGGGCGGCCCTTCTCATTCCATCGCCGTCTCTCCGGGCCGAGTCTGTCCTTCTGAATAACGGCTGGCTGTTCTCCCTGGGGGATGCTTCCTCCCGGGAAAGGGACCATACCCATGGAACGGAGTATTTTACCTACCTTTCCAAAGCACGGTCGGCCGATCACAGCCATGCCCCTTCGATGAATGAATTCGACGACCGTTCCTGGAGGAAGGTCAGTCTGCCCCATGACTGGGCCGTCGATCTTCCGTTCAGCGGTCAGGCCAGTCATTCACACGGGTACAAATGTATCGGATGGAAGTACCCGGAAGCCTCCGTCGGCTGGTACCGGAAGCATCTGGAGATTCCCGCCTCGGATCAAGGCAAGCAGATTTGGATTGAGTTCGAGGGCGTTTACCGGGACTGTGAGGTCTTCTGCAACGGATTCTATCTGGGCCATGAAAAGAGCGGATACGTCTCTCGGGTCTATGATCTCAGTCCTTATCTCGACTACGGGGGCGATAATGTGATTGCCGTCCGCTGTGATGCTACGCTCGAAGAGGGCTGGTATTATGAAGGGGCGGGAATCTATCGCAATGTGTGGCTGCATAAGGCCGGTCCCGTCGCAATGAAACCGTATTCCCTCGACCTGAACGGCCGGGAGCCCGTTTTTGAAACCGTACTCCGGGATGCTTCCGTCGATCCCGGGAAGGTGTCCTCACGCGTCCGGGTCCTGGATGCGGAAGGAAAGACAGCTGAGGGAATGGACCATCTCTGGTCCCCGGAAGATCCTTATCTGTATACGTATGAAATAACACTTCTGTACGACGGACAGGTTTCTGCCGTCTACCGGGTCCGCCATGGGATCCGGACATCCGCATTCGATCCGGAAAGGGGCTTTCTCCTGAATGGGAAACCTCTCAAACTCAAGGGATGTAATCTGCATCTGGACCACGCAGGAGTCGGTACAGGCGTTCCCGACAGACTTTGGCGTTATCGGTTGGAACAACTGAAGAAAGTGGGTTTCAATGCGATCCGTTCCTCCCATAACCCGGCATCCCCTTCGATGTTGGACCTTTGCGATGAGATGGGAATCCTTGTGATTGATGAAAACCGCGCGGTAGGAACGAATGCGGAGCAGATGGATCAGCTTGCCCATATGATCTGCAGGGACAGGAATCATCCCAGCATTATTCTCTGGAGCATCGGGAACGAGGAATGGAGTCTGGAAGGGAATCCGAAAGGGAAAAGGATTGCGCGCCTGATGGCTGAGGAAGCTCACCGCCTGGATCCTTCACGGAAAGTGACTTACGGAAATGCCGGAGGCCGGGAGATGGTCCTCGGGTCCGACGTTTTCGGGTATAATTATATTGTCCAGAATCCGGTAGATGAGTATCACCGGAAATACCCCGTCCACCCGGTTGTCGGAACGGAAGAGACAACAGGAGCCGGGACCCGGGGGAAATATGAGACCGTTCCCGGGGAAGGATGGATGCTCCCGCTGAACCGGATCGATACCCTGGGCCGGAAGAACGTGATAGAGCACGGCTGGCGTTTTTATAAAGAGCGCCCATGGACTGCCGGCCTTTTCTATTGGACCGGGCAGGATTACCGCGGCGAGCCGAATCCGATGAACTGGCCCGCGACGGGATCCCAGTTCGGCATCCTGGATTATTGCTGTTTCCCCAAAGACGAAGCCTTCTACCTCCGGTCCGTCTGGAAGGAGGAGCCGATGGTCCATATCTGCGGCCCTTACCGGGGAAGCATCCGGGTTTATTCCAATTGCGAAAAGGTCGCTCTCTATGCAGACGGGCGCTGTCTAGGGAAAAGATCCATGCCGGAAGACGGGCATCTCGACTGGACCGTCGGGAAGGCGGAACGGGTGGAAGCACGGGGATTTATCGGAAAGCATCGCGCCGCCAGGTCTGTCTGGCCTGAACCTCCTGTTCCTGAACCGGTCATTACGGTCTCAGCGTCATCCCTGAAGCCGGATGGCCAGGATCTTCTTATCCTGGATGTCCGTTCCGATGCGAAGGAACTCCCAGTCAGCGTTGAAAACGCCGAATTCCTCGGCTGGGGAAACGGAAACCCGGGCTTCAAGGAAGTGGAGCGTCCTTTGGTTGGTAACTCGTTGACGGTCAGGCCTTTCTCTGGACGCGTCCAGATTCTGGTCCGTTCTCTCGAGGGAGCCTCCGGCGTGGCGACCGTTCGAATCGGTCCCCAGACACTTTCAATCCCTCTTCAATAAGCCGGGGGTCAGAGAATGACCTCCAGGGTGTGCTTTCCCGGCGAATAGGGGATGAACTGGCTTTTCCCCGGAGTCGACGGATGGATCGTGAGGTCGTATTCGGCATCGCGGAAGATCCGGCGGACCCGGTATGTACCGAATCCTTCCGGGAGGCAAGGCTCGATGAGGAGTCCGTCGTAGCGGGGTTTGATCCCGAGAAGATACTCGGTCACGGCATGCCAGTTCCAGGCTGCTGTTCCCGTCAGCCAGCTGTTTTTTCCTTCTCCCGGGACGGGCGCATCCTTGCCTGCGACCATCTGACAGTAGACATAGGGCTCGACTTTGTGGAGACGCTGGTCCCGGATAAAGGCAGGGGAGATCCGGCAGTAATGGTCCCAAGCGTCACCCGCCCGTCCGGCAAGGGCCTCCCCGATGATGATCCAGGGATTGTTGTGGCAGAATATTCCGGCGTTTTCCTTATACCCCTCCGGATAGGAAGAAATCTCTCCGTATTCGATCCGGTATGAGCTGAAAGCCGGATTGTTGAGTACCAGACCATGTTCGCAGCCGAGCAAGCGCTCTGCCGAGTCAAGCGCCTTGTCGCAGAGTCCCTCATCCGCTCCGATCCGCGCCATAGTGCACCATCCCTGGCTTTCGATGAAAATCTGTCCTTCGTCATTCTCTTTTGACCCGACCTTCCGGCCGAAGAAATCATAGGCACGGAGGAACCATTCCCCGTCCCAGCCATGTTCCCGGATGGCTTTTTCCATTTTCCGGACGGCCTCCCGGACGGCTTCCGTCCGGGAAGAAGATGCTCCGATACGCTCCAGAAGATCGGCGAAATCCCGTCCTTCCGTAACGAATAGTCCGGCAATCATCAGGGATTCCGCCCGGCTTCCTTCCGTCCGGTTCTCGGTCGTCTGGAAGGATTCATCGGGGTTGTCCGAGAAACAGTTTAGGTTGAGGCAGTCGTTCCAGTCCGCCCGTCCGATCAGAGGCAGGCCGTGCGGCCCGAGATGGTTCGCGACGTGGTCGAAACTGATTTGCAGATGCTCCAGCAGGCTTTTTTCGCTGCCCGGAGCGTTGTCAAAGGGAACGGCCTCTTCCAAAATGCTGAAATCTCCGGTTTCGCGCAGGTAGGCGATCGTTCCGAAAAGGAGCCACAGGGGATCGTCATTGAATCCGCTCCCGATATCATGGTTGCCCCTGCGGGTCAGCGGCTGGTACTGATGGTAGCAGCTTCCGTCCGGGAACTGGGTCGCTGCGATGTCCAGGATCCGCTGCCGTGCCCGGCTGGGAATCTGATGGACAAACCCTGCTAAATCCTGATTCGAATCCCGGAATCCCATTCCCCGGCCGATTCCGCTTTCAAAATAGCTGGCGCTCCGGCTCATGTTGAACGTGACCATGCATTGATACTGATTCCATGCATTGACCATCCGGTCTAGCCGCGGCTCCCGGGTCCGGATCTGGAACCGGCCGAGGATATCATCCCAGTAGGAACGGAGTTCCTCGAAAGCGGCGTCGGCTTTCCCGGCCGTATCAAAGTCTTCCATCAGGTTTCTCGCCTCTGACTTATTGATGATGCCGGGCGCTTCGAATTTCTTGTCAGACGGGTTCTCGACATATCCGAGAACATAGACCAGATCCTGCGTCTGCCCGGCTTCGAGAGCAAAGTCGATCCGGTGCGATGCGACCGGACTCCAACCGTGTGCAATCGAGTTTCCGCTCCGGCCGGAGAGGATTTGAGCCGGTGCGTCGAATCCGTTATAGGGTCCCAGGAATGTATCCCGGTCCGTATCGAATCCGTCTATCTTCCGGTTGACACCGTAAAAGGCATAGTGGTTTCTTCTTTCGCGGTATTCGGTCTTGTGGAAGAGCATACTCCCTTCGATCTCGACTTCTCCGGTCGAAAGGTTCCGCTGAAAGTTCTCCATGTCGGTCTGGGCGTTCCAAAGGCACCATTCTACGAAGGAATAGAGTTGGAACTGCTTCCGGGAATCTCCGGTATTGGTCAAGGTTACTTTGTGGATCTCACACCGTTTCCCGGGCGGGACGAAGAAAAGCAGGGAGGCTCGGATCCCGTCTTTTTCGCCGGTAATCCGGGTATAGCCCATTCCATGCCGGCATTCATAGTAATCGAGCAGAGTCCGGCAGGGTTTCCATCCCGGGTTCCAGACGGTATCGCCGTCCTTGATATAGAAGTAACGGCCTCCGCTGTCCATCGGAACACCGTTGTAACGGTATCTGAGAATACGCCGGAAACGTGCATCCCGGCAAAAGCAATAGCCCCCGGCCGTCCCGGAGATCAGGGAGAAAAAATCCTCCGTTCCAAGATAATTGATCCAAGGCCACGGCGTATCGGGTCTGGTGATGACAAATTCCCGTGCCTGGTCGTCGAAATAACCGAAAGTTTCCATATCAGATCAGGAGAGGGGATTCTGCAGGCCGGTCACCATCACGAAAACCAGTTCGAGAATCAGTATGACCGAGAGGATGATGAGAATATACCGCATGACGCCCGGAAGACCGGTCCATATCCGTCCGTCAGCCTCGGTCGCTTCTTCCTGCTTTTCTACGGCAGTCTCTCCGGTTAGTCCGCGTTTGCCCGCAAGTTCTTTCTGGATGGATTCCATCCGGGAACGGGTCAGGGGATAGAAGAAGATGCAGAGGACGGCGAGGGCGGCGACCGCGGCCGGTATCCAGCTCATCAGCACCTTAAGCCCCAGAATTGCTCCTTCCGTCTGGACGGCGCCCGCCGTCGTATCATATCCGAAGGCTTGCAGGATCCACATCACGGCTGCTCCGCCGAAGGCTCCGCCGAATTTCTGGGCCATGGATGCCGAAGAGAAGATCAATCCTGTAGAGGCCGTTCCGTCGCGGTTCTCGGCATAGTCGCTGACGTCGGCATACATGCTCCAGACCAGCGGGGAGATAATGCCGGTAAAGATGCTGATGATAATCTGAAGGACAATCATCCACCAGTATCCGCTCCCGTTGACGGGGATATAGAAGAACAGGATACTGAAGATAATCAGGGCGATAAAGGAAGTCATGTAGGTCGTTTTCTTTCCCAGTTTGGCTGCAATCGGGACCGCCAGGGCGACACCGATCATGTTGCAGACTTCGCCGATTGAAAGGAAGAGACCGGCATAAAAGAGAAATCCCCAACTGCCCAGATGGAGATGGACCTCCTGTCCGATGACATCGTTGAAGAAGTAAGCTACCGTACTGCCCCGGACCGTGTTGAACAGGTTCGAGCAGAGGGCGGCACCGATCAGAATCCACCAGGGGGCGTTCCTTACAAGGGACTTGAGGTCGCTTCCGACGGAAACGGTGCTGACCGTATGCAGTTTCTCCCGGGTCATGCCGAAGCAGAGCAGGAACATAACCAGACAGGCTGCCGCGATGACGATCATTGCATGCTGCCAGCCCGCCGGCGAATCATATCCGCCGAGAAAGCGGCAGAGGGGCTCCCAGCAGAACAGGGCGATAAAACTGCCTCCGTAGGCAAAGAACATCCGGAAAGAACTCAGGACCGTTTTTGTATCCGAGTCATCCGTCATAACCCCAAGCATCGCTCCGTACGGGACATTGATTCCCGTGTAGACCGTCATCATGAGGATATAGGTGAGATAGGCCCAGAACAGTTTCAGGGTAGGGCCGGCTGCGGGAGTCGTGAACAGGAAAATGCCGCTCAAGGCGAAGGGAACGGCGATAAGGAGAAGGTACGGACGGTACTTTCCCCAGCGTGTCGAAGTCCTGTCGGCGATGATGCCCATCATCGGGTCGCTGACGGCGTCCCAGATCCGGGTAATGATCAGCAGGAGGGCGACCTGGTCGAGCCGGAGCCCGAAAATATTACTGTAGAAGAAAGGCAGATAGTAGGAAAAGATTTTCCAGAACATCGACGAGGACATGTCGCCGAATCCGTATCCGACCTTCTCTCGGAGGCTGGTTTTAATGATTCCCATGCTATAATTGTTTCATGTTTTTGTCGATCAGTCGGTTGAGTCTCTCGACAGTCAGTCCGCTCCGGAATCCGTCCGGTTCCGTATGGAGACAGTAGTCTGTAAGGCGCGCGACGGAAGATACGGCGACGTGCATGCGGGTATCGCTGGAAGCGTAGTAGATCAGGACCCTTCCGTCTTCATCTGCAATCCAGCCGTTGGAAAAGAGTACGTTCATGACGTCTCCCATGTATTCCTCTCCTTCCGGTGCGAGGAAGAAGCCGGCCGGTTCCGCAATGACGCGGGTCGGGTCGTCCAGGGCCGTCATATAGAGATAGAGCACGTACCGGAGACCGGAGGCGCAGTTACGGACTCCGTGGGCGAGGTGCAGCCATCCCTGCGGGGTCTTGATCGGAGCGGGGCCTTCCCCGTTCTTGCTCTCCATTATCGTGTGGTAGTGGCGGGGGCTGATGATTATCTCCTCCCCGATGATGGCGCCGTCCATGGTATCGACCAGGGCCCATCCGATTCCGCCGCCGTTCCCGGTATCGATGAATCCGTCCTGCGGGCGCGTATAGAGGGCATACTTTCCGTCTACGAATTCGGGGTGCAGGACGACGTTCCGCTGCTGGGTACGGCTCCAGATGTCCGGCAGTCTTTCCCATGTCTCGAAGTCCTTGGTCCGGACAACCCCGGCACATGCGACAGCAGAGGACAGGTCATTTTTCGGCGCGGACGGATCTTTCCGCTCGACGCAGAAGATCCCGTAGACGAATCCGTCTTCGTGGGCGGTCAGCCGCATATCATAGACATTCGTCGCAGGCTCGCCGTATTCGGGGATTGTCAACGGACGCGGATGGAACCGGAACCGGTCGGTGCCGGTCGGACTGTCGGCCAGGGCGAAGAACGATTTCCGGTCAGCACCTTCAACCCTTGCGACGAGCCGGTAGAGCCCGTTCCATTTGATGGCGCCCGAATTGAATACGGCGTGGATTCCGAACCGTTCCATCAGATAGGGATTGTCTGAGGGGTTGAAGTCGTATCTCCATTCCAGCGGAGCATGGTCCGCCGTCAGGACTGGATATGCATATCGCTCGAATATACCATTTCCTTCAATCGGTTCATTTTTCCTTTCGATCAACTGCTCATGCTTTTCCCGAAGGAATGCTTCTCTCTCTTTGTAATTCATTTTATAATAACGTAATAGATTCCAATTGGCTGAATGAGACAAAATCGCCTTCATTTTCAAATCCTTTCCAGGGGGCGTAGAAATGCGTCGGCTTGTCACAAGCGTTCCGCCAGGTCAGGACATAGCAGATCGGATAATCCTTAATGGCCGGATAGAGGACTTCCGTCCACCATTTCGGGTCGTTGAGGGACTCAAGACCCGTTTCCGACAGGCAGATCAGCTTTCCATGGTCTGTACTGAGAACGTTCATGAAAGTCAGGGTTCTCTTGATTTGTTCAGAAAATGCGACACCGGCCTCGCCCAGACCGCCTTCCCCGACATACTCATAGCAATCGATGCCGAGAAGGTCGATGAACTCGTCGCCCGGATACCGCTCCATATACCCTTCGGGATCTACCCCCGCTCCGGGAGAGTAGCACCAGAGGATGTTTTCCAGCCCCCTGTCCTTGGTCAGGTACAGCCAGGTCATCCGGAACAGATCCTGGTACTGTTCTTTTGTGCACAGTTTCTGTCCCCACCAGAACCAACTCCCTGTATGCTCATGCCAAGGGCGGAAAATAAATGGAATCCGCTGCCCGCCGGCGTCTTTCAGCGATTCGAAGAAATCACCGACCCGGGTCAGCCACTGGCGGAATTCCCCGTATTTCGATCCTCCGGGAAGGATGGACGCGACGACCTGGTCCGAGGAAATGTCCCAGGCGTCCCCTCCGGTCAGGGGATTGCGGGGATGCCAGGAAAAGGTGATGACTCCGCCGCGTTCGACATGGGCGAGCGCAGCCCTGCGCATCAGGACGAAAGAAACGCTGTCGAGATTCTTGTCGTCTCCCATCTCGATCCCGCCGAGATCGAATCCGACCACGGCAGGGTAGCGGCCGCAGACATCCTTGACGTCCGAACGGGTCAGGGAGTCTGATTCGGGGTCGGTTACCCTCCAGTCATGTCCATATGAAAGGTCATCCTGGTGGCCGTACATGATTTTCCCGTTCTTGACGGTCTCAAAGAGCCGGTTGACGAGTTCCGTTCCGGCCTTGTCATGCTGGATTGCAGGCGGTTTAGGCCCTTTTCTTCCGTTACATCCGGAAAGGAGTGCGGCCAGGGCGGCCAGCACGAAGAGTTTTGTCAGATATTTCATGGTTTCGGAGCATTATCATACACATCCTGCAGCGTATAGTCCGCTTTTTCAGTGAACATCGCCTTGACCATCAAGTCTATTACCTCCTTGGAGTTACCGATATAGTTCCCGGTCCCATGGTTGATATAACCATGCTGTTCCTGTCCGGTTCCGTCCGTCCCGTTGTCCCAGAGAAAGGCCGGAAGGCCGTAGATTTTCGCTGCCTTGACGACGTATTCCATGTAGTATAGGTAAAATCCCCAGGCACGCGTATCGGATTTTTTCCGCATTGAACAGCCGAATTCTCCTAGGTAGACGGGGATGTTTTTCGCAACGTATTTCGTATTGAGATTGCTGAATGTCTCCTTGACATGGTCTTCGTCCCCCCAGGAGGCTTTCTTTCCTGCTGCGCCGGTATGGCCCCAGTCGGAGTACTGCTGCGTTCCGATCGTATACTCGCTCGGATCATAGAAATGGACCGCCAGCATGAGATGACCGGCCGGATCGGACGGCATTCTGAAATAGGATTCGAAAGAAGGATTGGCGGCATAGGTCGGGACGCCGAGCCAACGGGTGGCATTGTTTCCGCCCGTTGCGCGAACGGCATCGACAAAGGTCTGGTTCCATCCGTTGAGTATGTTGCACTGTTTGGCCGGATCCGCACGGAATTCGTCGCTCCATCCCCAGCCTCCGTCCTGAATCTCATTGAAAGACTCAAAGATGAGAAAATCGCCCTTGTCTTTGAACCGCTCTGCGATCTGGGTCCATACGGCCGTGATCTCGGCTTTGATCGCAGCATCTTTCGCACTGTCCTTTGAGGCTCCCAGCACATCCAGCCAGTGGCCGTCGTTGTTGCATTCGTCGTGATGTGTATTGATAATGACGTTCAGTCCCGCCTTTTCCGCATAACCGACGACCTCGGCGACGCGGTTCATCCAGATCTCATCGATCTTGTACTGCGGGGCGTCACCAATCATCCGGAGCCAGGTAATAGGTATCCGGACAGACGTGAAGCCTGCCTTTTTTACTCCGTCGAAGGTCGCCTGGGTTGCTTTGGGATTGCCCCAGACGGTCTCATCCGGGAAATCTTTCCGGTCGGAATCCCAATTGATAAACGCATCAAGCTGGTTTCCCATATTCCATCCGAGGGCAAGTTTCGAGGCCATCTTCCAGGCATCGTTTGTCCCGGGCTTCGGATCGACCGGCCGTTCCTTTCCTTTTTGGGTGACCGTATAAGAAAGTGAGGAAGCTCCGTCACAGGATATTGTCAGGGTCGCATTCCGGTCGTCATAAGAGGGGTTGGCCGCCACGGTCAGCACCAGGGGCAGGGTGTAATCCTGATAGGTCCCATCCTTGACGGAAATCCAGTCGGGAATCCCTGACAGCTTCGGGCGGGCAGGGCCCTTGAGGGTCAAGTCAAACGTTCCGCCTGCTGCTTCCGCCGTATATGATGCAGGAGAGGCCGTCAGCGAGGACGGCTTGTTGTCCGGAATGACCGGCTCTTTTTTTTCTTCGGGATTGCAGCCTGCAAGAAGGCCGCCGAGCAGGGTGGCTGCCGCCAGTAGGCATCGGTAGAGTCTTTTCATGTGTTATTTCCAATTTCCCATTTTCTCGCGGGTCAGTACATACTCATTGCCCATCAAGGTTTTCCAGTATGCTGTAGTATTCAGGGGATATCCACTGATATCGACTGTATTGTTGTTCGTTGTGGGCCAGACCATGAACCAGGACCAGGGAACCCCTCCTGTGAGGGATTTTTCCGGGTCGGGGACGTTTCCGCATTCGCTGCAGGTCGCCATTTTCCTGGATGAGACCTTGTTCATGAAGGTGAATTGCACCGTCTTCGCATCAAGGGTGTTTTCATAGATGTCTGCTCCGATGATATCGACCCTGTCGTCTCCGGGATACCACTCTGCAGCAGCTGTTTCGAATCCTGCCGAGACGTCGATTGTCCATACCCATAGCAGATTATTGAGTTTGTGATGATTTGTCAGGCGGTCATACAGCAGATTCCAAAGACCCTTGCAGGGCTCCGCCCCGTAACGTCCCCACCAGAACCACGCTCCGCCTCCGGGGTTGTATCTCGTATAATTGCCGGCTGCTTCATGGAGAGGCCGGAAAAGTACGGGGATCCCTTCTTCCTGGAGGGCCTTGAAGGTGATGGCGATCTCATCGATGTCACGCAGGATGCATTCGTGCTGCCATGTCCCCTCTTTCAGGGCTTCCCGGATGTCGAATTCCGTCTCTCCGTTCCCGTTATGGGCGCCTTTGACATAAAAGCCGTAATGGTCTGTATCGCTGTCATCGCGGAAGACGGTTTCGCTGTCAGGAACGTTCCAGTGCCACATATAAGAAACGATTCCGCCCTTCGCCCAATGCTCTTTAGGTGCCGAGATGTCTGTATAGTCCTGTTTCCAGGACCAGGATGCAGGGGTCGGAGAGAACTGCAGGAAGATAAAATCATATCCGGCAAGGGCGGGATGGCTGCCGGTTGCAGAATAGACGGCATCCACGAAATCATTGGTATGGGACATGCTCGACTGGACCCCGGAGAGAATATGCCGGTTGTAGTGGTCCAGTAGGAACGCATAGAGTTTTTTGGTTTCGGCACTGGCGGAAGGTGTGACGGGAGAGGAATCGATTTTGCTCTTGTCAATCTCGGGAACGACAGGTTTTTCAATCCCTTTCTGGCTGACGGATAGGCTTTTGGAGAGAGATCCGGCCGTAACGGTGATTTCTCCGGAACGGCTTTCATAGGTCGTATTGGCGGAAACGGTTACAGCGAAAGTAATCGAGTACTTGTCGTAGGTCCCGTCCTTGAAAGACATCCAGTCCGGAACGGAAAGCTTGGGACGCGAAGGAGACATCACCGTCAGGGAAAACTGCGCACCACCGCTCTCAAAAGAGGATAGGGAGGAAGGGGTAAGCGTTATGTCAGTCGGCGCCGGATCTGCGGGAGTCGGATCGTCAGTTGGGGTCTTCTCGCAGGAAGTCCATGTCAACAGCGCTGCCAGAAGCAGTAAATAGCGTAATCTTTTCATTCCGTTTCGGTTCATTGGATCCCGGAGGGAGGGTCAGCCCCCTCCGGAATAAATTATTTCAGGGAAACCTTGGTCAGGATGTACCCGGTTCCCGTCACGACGAGGCCGCTGTTGGCGATCAGGTCGCTGATGATTTCCTGGGTGAGCTTGACGCCCATCGGGCTTTCCGGGGTGTCATACTGTCCGGGAACTCCGGCGAGGGCGCCCCAGTTTGTTCCATGACGGAGGCTGATGCACCACCATTCGCCTTCCGTGACGGTCGGAGTCATGTGGAAGAAGAGCGTCTGGCCGGGAGCGGCGGTACTCCAGTCGAATCCGCCCCAGGCGAGGCTCTGGTCTCCGTTCCAGCCGCTGCAGTTGAACTCGCCTTCCCAGATGGTCGTCCCGTAGCGGAGATCCTGGACGAGGGCGATGGACTTCATGATGAATCCGTCTCCTGTGACGACCAGACCGTTGTGGGCGATGAGGTCATCGAGGATTTCGCGGGTCAGGACGACGTCCATCGGCATTTCCGGCGTGTCATACTGTCCGGGGACTCCGGCGAGGGCGCCCCAGTTGTCTCCATGGCGGAGGCTGATGCACCACCAGCTTCCTGCGGCAACCGTGGGCTCCAGTTCGAAGCGGAGGATCGTGCCGGGAGCGACTGTACTCCAGTCATATCCGCCCCATGCGAGGCTCTGGTCCCCGTTCCATCCGGAGATGGCGGAGGATCCCGTCCAGATCGGCGTGACGATGAAGTCGCCCGGATCGATGTTCATGGTGTAGGTCACTGCTCCGTTGTCGGAGATGAGGGTCAGCTGGCTGCCCGCTCCGGCCGATGCCGGGATCTGCATGTAGAGCGTCTTTTCGTGGAGGATGAAATTGACCTTCTCACCGTTGACCTGGACCTCGGTCAGATGATCGGGATTCTCGATGTCAATGATGAACATGTCGCCCGGGGAATACAGTTCGCCCGGGAAGACGGCAATGTACGCACCGGCCGGCTTGTCAACCTTCAGCTCGATGCTCTCCTGGGAGGTCCCGTTGATAAGATTCAGCGTAAGATTACCGGTTTCTGCTGCCGTCGGGACAGAGAGGACGATTTCGGTCTCGCTCGGTTCGGCTTCCACCTCGATGCCGCCTCCGAAGGTAACGGACTTGACAAGGTCAAGGTCCGTACCGGTCAGGACAACCTCGCTGCCGGCGGATGCCGGATTCGGGTTGGCTGCGGTCAGAGCCGGCTTGACAAGGGTGTAAGCGACAGATACGGTCTTTCCGTTGGCCAGGGAGAGGGTAATGTCTCCTTCCTGTGCGGTCTCCGGAACGGTAAAGACGATCTTGCCATCGTTGGCATATTCAACAGTTCCCGTTCCGGGAACGCTGATTCCGGTAACAAGATCGAGATTGTTTCCGCTGATCGTGAGTTCTCCGCCTGCCTTAACCGGGCTGGGCGCTGCTGTAAGGTTGGTCGGGACGGCCGTCCCGATCGTTCCTGCACTGACCTCGACGCCGGATGCATGGACAAGGAAAACTTCGCCGTCCGTTGCAGAGTCAGGGAGGGTGAAGGAGATCTTCGACGCGCTCTTGCTGAATTCTGTAACGGTGGCGCCTTCAACCTTGACTGCGGTGACGAGATCGAGGCGGGTTCCGTTGATGACAACTTCGTCGCCGGCCTTCAGGGCGGTAGCGGCGAGTTTGCCTTCTGCCGTCTTGACCGTCAGTTCGGTTTCGGCTTCGACAATGTTAAGGGTGCTCAGAAGCGATTCATCTGCGACCTCTCCTTCATCGATCGTCCCGAGTCCGACGGTCCCGGTCTGGGCTTCGGCGGGAACGGTGACGGTGATGGAATAGCGGTCATGCTTGGAGAATGCCTTTTCGGAGACCTTAACGTCGTCCGCGAAGATCACTTCATGGATAAGATTGAGATAATCACCGGTGATGGTGATCTCTTCTCCGGGATATACGGAGGAAGGGGTGATAGCCGTAATTTCAATCGGTTCGTCGTATGAAATCTGGGTCTTTGTCGTCAGGGTTGCACCGCTCTTGGTCGTGAGGGTGACGAATCCCGGCTGGGGACCGTCCTTCGGAACGGTCACGCGGATTTCGGACGGGACGCCGGACTTGACGACTTCGATCGAGGTGATCGGAGCGATGCCCGGAATGGTTACGGAAGCGATGTCCTGGAGGTTGGATCCGATGAATCGGAGGGTTCCTCCGCGGACGACCGGCTGCGGTCCATAGGCCTGGAGGCTGACTCCCGTTGCGTCGAACTGATTGGTATCGAGTTCTTCGCGGGAACAGCCGGCGACAGCGGCGATGAGGGCGCAGGCGGCCAGAAGGGTAGTGAATTTAACTATCTTTTTCATGTCCATCTGTCTTTATTTGTTAGGAACCGCACGGATGTTGTCGATCTTGATGATCGGCTGGCACTCGGTGCCGACCAGGCCGCCGCTGACGACAAAGATCGTAAGCGAGGAGAAATCGGAAGCGGTGAGCGTACCGGTAGCCTTGGTGCCATCCATTCCATAGATGAAATTGCTGTAAGGAACCGTAACGGTGATCCATTCGTCACCGGTATCGAACGAACCGCTGCCCGACCAGGGCGTGTAGAGTCCGCGGGGAAGTACATTGTTATTGAAGAAGGTGTTGTTGGCACCTGCAAGGGTGTTCCCATAGATATCCGTCGCACCTGCGGCACCTCCGGTGATTTTGTCGATACCGCCGACAATCAGCTGCATCGAACCGGCGGACCAGGGATTGGAGGACGGGATAAAGAGCTCGAACTTGAGGGACATGTTCTCCCAATCGGAGAAGTCGGTTATGTCAGTCAGTCTCGGGCTGTCGGCATAGGTGACGGGATCGTCCCAGTCGCCAGGCCAGTACTCGAACGAGAAGTTTCCGTCATTCCAATCGCCGGCTGCTCCCATGGTTACGGCAGCATCTCCGAGGCGGAGGAAGTTGCCGCTCAGGGCCGTTCCGTCGGTCTCGATGACCTGGGCGTGCCAGCCGTGATTGGCCGGATGCGGGTCATTGTCGAAGGTGAAGAGCATACCGCGGGAATCCTTGTAATTGAAGCTGGAGGCAACTTCACCGTAGATAGTCGTAATCTCGATCTTGCCTTCCGGTGCACCGGCAGGAACGATGAAAGATACAGCTCCTTTGGTAATCTCTTTGACTTGAGCCGGGACGCCTCCGACAGTAACGGTAAGCGGAACGTTCGGATCGTCGATGAAGTAATCGCCGTAGATCGTGGCTGTCGATCCTTCCAGAGCCCACTCATTCGACATGGACATGATGCTCGGTCCGGGTACGAGAACCTTGAAATCATACGTATAGGACTCTCCGTCCTTGTTATAGAAGTAGATTTTGTCGGATACTTCACCCGGAATGGTGTTCGGGACGTCGACAAGGAGCGTGTTGTCAGTGATGTAACTGTTGTTCAGAACAGCTTCCTGGTCGTTGAAGACCAGTTTGTGGACGCTCTTGAGGTTCTCGCCGACGATGCAGATTCCGTTACCCATATAGGCGCCGGAAAGCAGGGAATCCGCTGCATTGACGTCGATGGGACGGATATAATGGACAGTCGGAAGGCCGTCGGAAAGCACGAATTTGTCCGGTTCATCCTCACACGCGGTGAAGCCCAGGGCGAGCAGAAGTGCTGCGGCGGCGTAGAGACTTGTTTTTGCGAAAATTGATTTCATTTTCATGCGTTGTTAAGGATTAAAAGGTAATGGTGCTGAAATCAAAGGACTGCGCCGGCTCCTCGAGGTGCGGGTTGAAAACGACGTCCTCAGAAGGGAAAGGCAGCGCCTTGATCTTGGCGAGAATGGCATCCCGGGTCGGGATCGGATTCTCATCCGTGTTATATTCCGTACCGGAAGCATTCCAGACACCGGTTTCATAGTAGGTCTTGCAGATGCTGTCGAGACCGGTCCCTTTGTTCATGTTGTTTCTACGCTGGGACTGGATATCATTGACTGCAAAATCCGGATTGTAGTATCCGACGCGTACATAGTCGTACCAGCGGTCGCCTTCGAGGGCGAGCTCCAGGTTACGCTCTTTCCAGACATCCTCGAAAGAGATGGATGCGGGAGCCGGATAATAGGTCGGGATCGCCCGGTTGCGGACCTTGAAATAGCACTCGCAGGCAAGCGGGTCGTTGGTAACGGATCCCGGACCATGGAGCTTCGCCTCCGCATAGACCAGATAAATGTCAGACAGGCGGAGGATATGGGTGGAAAGCCCGTAAGCCATACGGCTGGCAGAAACGCCGAGAGCGGCCATATGATCCTGTCCGTCTCCGTAAAGGAACTTGACGCAGCAGGCACCGGTACCGCTGTTCAGCGATTTGTCAGAAGCATTGGCCGTTCCGCTGGGACCGTAGTTTTCGTCATAGAAGAACCGGAGATAGTCGAAACCGCCCTGGGAAGTATAGAAGTATTCATACTTGTCTCCGGGGAGCATCATCGTAGCCTTGCGGCGGGTGTCGATGTCGCTGCGGAGTGCGGGATCCTGAAGTACATTGACACCGAACTGGTCCTGCAGGGCAACCGAAGGACCGGTCCAGCCGCCCCAGCAGTCGCCGAACTCGTCGAAACCCTTCGGAGCAAGGTCGCTCTGGAAGGAGTTCTGGGCGGTCCAGGGCTGTGCGGAAGCATCCCAGTGCCAGGAAATCAGCGCCTCGAGATTCTTGTTGTTCTGCATCCGGAAAACGTCGCTGTAGTTCTCCAGCAACTGACGGCCGGAGTTCTGGATGACGTCCTTCGCATATTCGGCGGCCTTGTCGAGGTCAGCCTGGTTGAGGCTGCCCGAAACACCGGCTTTCTGCAGATATACCTTGGCGAGGAGCGCTTCGGCGGAGTAGAAGTCGATACGGCCGTCTTTGTTGGCAACCTTCTTCGGGAGAAGTTCCATGGCTTTGTCGAGCAGCATGATCGTATACTGGTACACATCCTCCTTGGTCGCTTTATAGATTTCATTGTAACCGCCTTCTGCGATCGTCTCCGAGATGTTATGGATAATCGGGACTTCACCGAAAGAGCGGACGAGGAAGAAGTTGGCAAAAGCCTTCCAGACGAGGGCCTCGCCCATGCACATGTTCTTGACAGACTCGTCTACGTCAGCCTCCTTGATCCGGTTGTAGACCGTGCCGGCCTGGGCGTTGACGGCCCAGAGGGAGCTGGACATGTCGCGGAGTTCCTTATCGGATCCGTTGACGGAGAACTGCAGATAAGGACTGTCTCCCATATAGTAGTTCCCGGAGAAGCATTCACCGACGCGGTAGAATCCGCGGATGACATCGTACCAGGGCGAGTTGTACAGGTAGTTGACGCCCTGGATGCACTGCTCCGGAGTCTGGTAGAAATTGTCGCGGTTATAGGTATCTTCCGCCGGACGGTTCAGGAACGCGTCACAGGAGACGAAGCTGAGAGCGGCGGAGATGGCGATTGCGATATGGATTATGGTCTTTTTCATATTCTTTTCCTCCATAGTTTAGAAAGTAAGGTTGAGACCGAAGGAATAGACTGTCGGAGAAGGATAACGTCCGTTGTCCAGACCCATGACATTGACAGAGGCCGTGCTGACACCGATTTCGGGGTCGTATCCGGTATACTTGGTCAAGGTGTAAAGGTTCTGGATATTGATGTAGGCGCGGACATTGTCGATCTTGACTTTCTGGAGAAGCGCTTTCGGGAAGGTATATCCGAGCGTGATGTTCTTCAGGCGGATATACGAACCGTCTTCGATATAACGGTCACTGAGCCGGTCGTTGTCGTTCGGGTCGCCGGTCGTAGCACGCGGAAGCTTGGCTCCCGGGTTGGAGATACGGACATTGGTGATGTCGTCGTACCAGTTCCAGATACCGTCGGTTCCGTCGTAGGTCTTTTCCGGGTCGATTGCTTCGAGTTTGGTCCGGTTGAGGACGCTGGAAGGCTGGTTGGCCCAGGCGGACTTCATGTTGCCCGTGTTCATATTCAGATAGTTGAGGACCTTGTTCCCGTAGGAGCCGCTGATGAAGATATTGAGATCAACATTTTTGTAGCGGAAGGTATTGGTCCATCCGAAAGTGAACTTCGGCATCGGAGAGCCGATATTGGTGCGGTCCGCTTCCGTAATCTTGCCGTCACCGTTGAGGTCTTTGAACTTAATGTCGCCGATCCAGGGAGTCGTGTACTGGCTGAAGGAAACGCCATCCTCCGGATAGTGCTCCGTCTTCGGTGAGTTCTTCAGGTCCTCAAGGGAGGTATAGACGCCGTCCGTCTGGTAGCCGTAGAAACTGAAAAGCGGTTCGCCGATCTTGGATTCGCTGACGATATCGTTCCACTGTCCATAACCGACGATGGCTGCCGATGCAGTGCCCGAAAGGGCAAGCAACTTGTTCCGGTTGAGGGACAGCTGTCCTTCTGTCGTCCACTCGAAGTCGCTGGTCGTGACCGGGTGGATGGTCAGCGTGAACTCCCAGCCGGTATTCTGGATCGAACCATAGTTGCCGTAAGGAGCGGCCATGGCTGAGGAGCCGTTGCCCGAGGTGCCCATGTAGGTCGGCATCTGGAGCGGCATCAGCATGTCGTTGGACCGTTTGTCATACCATTCGGCGACGAAGTTGGCCTTACCGTGCCAGAGGGAGAGGTCGAGACCGAGATTGAGCTGCTGCTGTTTCTCCCACATGACGTAGAGGTTCGGGATGTTGGCCATACGGTAGCCGGTTCCCAGTCCGGTCGCGACTTTCGTCATCGATGCTCCCCAGCGGTATCCGCCGATGTTGGAGTTACCGGTCTGGCCCCAGCCGATACGGAGCTTGCCGTCTGTGATGACGTCCTTCAGTCCGGCAGGGAAGAACGGCTCGTTGGAGAATCTCCAGGCAAGTGCGAAAGAATGGAACGGAGCCCAGCGCTTGTTCGGACCGAAGTTGGATGATCCGTCATAGCGGAAGGTATAGGTTCCAATGTACCGGTCGTCATAATTATAGGTTTCGCGCGTAAAGAACGAAGCCATGGCGGAGCTGCCGTAACCGTAGCCGATCGTCGGAGTTCCGGTTCCGAGATTCGGGTTGTGGACCTCGTTGGACGGGAGGGCCGTGTTGTAGACCGACATGTAATTGTACGTGCTTTCCCACATTTCCTGTCCGACCATGGCGGTGAGGCTGTGTTTTCCGAAGGTGTTGTTGTAGGTCAGGTAGTTCTTGAGCTGCCAGAACAGGGAGCTGTTCTTCTGGGCACGCATCTCATTGGCTGCGCGCTGGTAGCCGCCGAGGTTCACGGTCGGGTTGAAGGTCTGTGCAGCGGAAGCGCTGATGTCATAACCGAGTTCGGCATGCCAGACAAGGTTCTTCATCAGGGTGATATCCGAGAAGATATTGCCCTGGAGTTTCTGGCGCTGGAGGAGAATCTCTTCGAGCATGGCCATGGCGACCGGGTTGACGATGGAATACCGGTCCATCGAAATGCTGTAATAGTTGCCGTCCTGATCGTAGATCGGAGCGCTCGGGAGGGAGGTAAGGGTGTAGTTGATGATACCCTCGTCGGAGTCCGCGAGTTTCATGTTCTCGTCGGTGCTCGAATAGGTCGCGCTGAGACCGACTTTCCACCAGTCTTTCAACTTGGCGTCAAGGTTGGCGCGGATGCTGTACCGGCTGAACTCGGAGCCGATGATGGTACCCTTCTGGTCCATCCAGGATCCCGAGATATAATACTGGACCGTATCGTTACCGCCCTGTGCGCTGATCTGGTGCTGCTGCTGGGGAGCCGTACGGAAGATGGCATCCTGCCAGTTGGTTCCTTTGCCGAGGATCGAGGGATCGGAATAATAGACATTTTCTCCGACCTGTCCTACGGAATAGAGGTCATTGTAGTATTCTGCGAACTCGCGGAGGTTCAGAAGGTCGATCCGGCGGGTCTGACGCTGGAGGGCGAACATACCGTCATAGGTAAACTTTGCATCGCCGCTCTTGCCTCGTTTGGTCGTGATGAGGATGACGCCATTTGCACCCTGGGCACCGTAGATCGCCGTCGCGGAAGCATCCTTGAGGATTTCCATGCTGACGATGTCGGAGGGGTTGATCGTGGAAAGCGGGGAGATGGTCGATACGGCACCGTTGCCGAGGGCATCGCCGAGACCGAAATCTGCACCGGACTGTCCGCCGCCCTGCATGATGACGCCGTCAATGACGTACAGAGGTTCCGCATTGGCGTTGATGGTGGCCTGTCCGCGGACGCGGATCGCGGAAGACGAACCCGGAGCACCGGAAGTAGCCGTAGCCTGGACACCGGCAGCACGTCCCTGGAGGGACTGGTCGATGTTGGTGATGATGGACCCCTTGATGGCGTCTTCCTTCATAGAAACGGAGGCGCCGGCGAGGTCACTCTTTTTCATCGTACCGTAACCGACGACAACGACTTCATCGAGGAATTCCGTATCTTCCTGGAGAGAGATGATGAACTCCCTCTGGGAACCGACCGTGATTTCCTGGGTCGCGTAACCGATGGAGGAGATCACCAGCACGGCATCGGGCTTGACGCTGAGGGTGAACTGTCCGTCCAGATCGGTCGTAGTGCCATTGGTCGTGCCTTTCTCTACGACACTGACTCCGATGGCAGGGCCTATCTGATCGCTCACGACACCTTTTACGGTTACGTTCTGAGCCATCAGGCTGATGCTCGTTACAAGCATCCATAGGCAAGTAAGGATTTTACTTTTCATTTGACCTGAGTTTGTTGTTAATAATAATATTAGTATTGATTAAAAAATTCTTCCCGTACCTTGTTCCATTCAGGCTCGGCCCACATGCCGTGGCCGCAGGTGGGAACGCATAGGTATTTTTTCTCGGATTTGATCTGGTTGTAGGCCGCGAAATTGGTATGCGGCGGGCAGACAGGATCCTGGAGCCCGAACGCCATCAAGACCGGACAGCTGATCCGGCAGGCGAAGTTTTTCGTGTCGAAATAGGAGAGCATCTCCATGACGGAATCGCGGGAGAGTCCCTCTTCGGCGGCATACTGCAGGATTTCATGGACAGGCCACCATACGATCTTTCCGTAATCCGGGAAATCACCCATGAAAGGTACGCTGACAGCAAGGGCCTTAGCGCCTTTCCCGAGACTTGCCACGACGAATGCGAGAGCCCCTCCCTGACTTTCTCCGGAGATCAGGATCCGCTCCGGATCAGCCTTATCGAGAGCTCGGACAAAGTCGAGAGCCCGGACGGCATCGCAGTAAGCACCTCTATAATAAAAAGATTCCCTTGAGGAAAGCCCCCGGTCGATCCAGTAAGCCTTCTCATCCTTAAAGATTCCCTGATCGCGGACGCTGACCAGAAAATCGATCCGTCCGGGATCGGACGACGGATCCCGGTAGTAGATTTCGGCTCCATATCCCATGTACTCGAGCCGGACCGGATAGCGTCCCTCCTTGACGGGAAGATAGAGGATTCCGCCCATGGTGCCTCCGCCGAAGGAAGGGATACGGACATGGTAACAGGTCCGGGACGAATCGGAGTGCTCCGGAACCGGTGTCAGCTGAGGGGCCATCGGGATCTTTGCCAGCTCGCCGAGCGTCTCTTCCCAGAAACGGTCAAAGTCCGCGCGGCTGTCCGCGGGACTCTCTATCTTTTCCGGGTTGATTCCGATATTGAAAGTCTGCCTTCCGTCAAGCGTGATCCGATAGAATCCGGGTCCCAGGCTTTCCAGCGGGAAGGATACGGTCGCCACTTTCCCTGCTTCCGGACGGACGGTCTCCTTCAGGGAGAGGACGGGTTTCGCCGCCGGGTCCATCATGTCGATATCCCGGACCGCTTGGAAACTGACTTCCGTTACTTCAATGCCGGATACTTTCGCATCCAGGGTAAAGGGGCCCTCACCGGTATAGAGCCAGGTTTCGGGGGCAGGCCCGATAACTGTTGCCGCCTTTCGGAGACTATCTGCATAAGCGGTGATGACGGACACGGTACTGCGGTCGGAAAGGTAGACGCCGTTCAGGCCCTGGGCTTCCTGGAAAGGATCGCCGGCCAGATCATCGCCTTCTTCCCAAAAGTCGTGGCCGGGAGTCTGTTTCGCCAGGCCGCTCCATGCCCAGAAGTTACATCCGGCCAGGACATCTCCCGTCCGGGCGGAGGAAAGGATACGGGAAAAGATATATTCATAGTAGATATCCCTCCCGCTTGTCGGTTTGGTATTGTCGAAAACGAATCCATCCCTCGGATAGCCGAATTCTTCGATAACGACCGGTTTGCCGAGCTTCCGGCCCATTTCAATATGGGCGGTGATGTAGTCGTCCGTCCTGTCGATGGCTTCTTCGAGACCGTCGACGACCCTGTCGGCAGAGATCCAGCTCCAGTTGTATGGCCAGATATGGACGGTGATGTAATCGATGTCAGGACAGTCGTTCAGACGCTCGCAAAGCTCATAATCGCCGTCGTTGCAGCCGATCCCGCCCTCGTTTCCGGTGCTGACCAAGTGCCGGTGATCGATGGATTTGATCAGCGATGCCGTCTGCTGGACGTACTTGACGAAAGCATCGACCGTATCCTGCTCCTTGCTGAATGGACGGGGCTCATTGCAGACCTGCCAGGAGAAGATAGCGTCCGAGTCCTTGTACCGGGTAACGATCCGGCGCACATGATCCTGGAACAGTTTTACGGCTTGATCGTTCTTGGCGAATTCCTTCATCCCGTTCATGTAGGCGGTATATCCATCCTTGACAGGATGCGGCTGGGGACCTGCTCCGGCCGCCTCGAGGTAGGAACGGTATCCATCCGGACTCCATTCCCAGGCATTGTTGAGGAACAGGACTGCCTTCATGTTCCGTTTCTGCATTTCGGAAAGGACGAAATCCATTCCCTCCCAGTTCTCATCCGTGGCCAGGATCCGGAGATTATCGATGCCGCGGGCATGGAGGGAGTCCAGTTCGGCGATCAGTCTTTCGGGCTGTTCTACGGCCAGTCTGGAAGCATACCAGGCATTGGCCCCGATGAAATACTGGGGTTCATCTCCGATGACGAAATGACCTTCCGAGACACGGATATCGGCCTTTTGCGGCTTGCAGGACATGAGACATGCCAGACCGAAAAGGATACAAAGGGCGGATTTAAAAGCTTTCATGTGCATACATTACGCGGTAACGCCGCAAAGTTAGAGACTTACGCGCGTATGGACAAATACGATTTTGTCAAAAATCGCAAACTTTTTGCTATACGATAACTTTCTTTTTCCGATAGAGCTGCCGGAAATCACGGGGAGACATGCCTCGGCGTGCCTTGAAGATCCGGTTGAAGTTGGAAAGGTTGTTGAACCCGCAGGCATAGCAGATTTCAGAAACGCCTTGTGTTGTATCGACAAGGGCCCGGGCTGCATTCCCGAGACGGATATCTGTCAGATAGTCGGAAATGGTGCGCCCGGTCCGCATCTTGAAGAAGCGGCTGAAGGACGAGGGACTCATATTGGTCATGGCCGCCAGCGTCCCCAGACTGATTTTTTCCTGATAATGGGATGCGACATACTCCTTGACCGTTTCAATCCTTCGGCTCTCGGAATTTCTCGGAGCCTTTGCGAAAGAGCTGCTGGCAAGCACTTTCCCTTCGTGGAGAGACAGTTCGTGAAGAATCTCCACACAGAGCATGAACTGTTTGAAACTGTCCTCCTCTACCGCAATCGTATCGAGGAGGGAATAGACTTTCATGATCGCCTCGATCGGGAATGCCAGCCCGCGGCCGGCCCTTTCAAACATGCGTTTGATCGATGCGAACTGGTTCTTGGATAGAAGGTTGCTGTCGAACAATTCAGGAGAGAACTGGATCGTAATCTCCCGGATATCTTTTGAGTGGCAACTGCCCTGTTCCCAGACATGCTCAAGCCTTTCCCCGGTAACAAGTACCAGTTCATAGTCTCCGATCGTGTCGACGCTGTCTCCGACGATGCGCAGGACCCCTGCGCCATTGCAGATGAAATTGAGTTCGTATTCCCTGTGGTTGTGCAGGGGATAGGTAAACTTATTCTTGTGCCGCTCTACAATGTAAAAGCAGTCTTTCTCCGATAGCTCCGATATTTCAGACAGGACGTTCGACATAAATGGTTGTTAGTTTGGAAACAAATATATGCATTCTTTTCAAAAATCAATACTTTTTTGACATATTCTTATCCTTTGGATAACAATTCTCACACTCTTTCGCTTCCCGTATCCTTCCGGAAGAAGAATTCATTTTGTACGGTGATGGGTATACCCCGGGCTCCATGGTTCGGATCGGGGCGTTGCTGTCGTCCGAGATCTCGACGGCTAACTCAGTCCTTTTACAGTCCTCCTGCGTCGTCCTGTAACGTCCTTCAGACACACGCCGTCGTCC
>CADANY010000020.1 GCA_902789395.1 uncultured Bacteroidia bacterium
TGCCCAGTTGGTGCTCGGGAAATAGTACTGGCGCTTGCCGACGCCCTGGAAGAACATCGAGAAGTCGAATCCGGCATAATCGAAGCCGAGGGTGAGGCCATAGTTGTATCTCGGTCTGGAGTTACCGATGATCTTGCGGTCGCCAGGGTTGTCGACGCTGTTCTCGCCGATACCGATCTTTCCGTCACCGTCGAGGTCGATATACTTCGGGTCACCGCCTGCCCACTTGCTTCCCGGAACGCGCTTGTTGACGTATCCGAGGTTGACTTCCTGGGCATAAGCCTGGGCTTCCTCGTCGCTCTGGAAGAGGCCGTCGACTTCGAATCCCCAGATTTCACCGATCGTCTTGCCTACATAGTAGGACTTCGCGAAGGTCTTGTTCGGGTTGTCGTAGCGGGTGATGTGGGAGATATTGTCGCTCAGGGTCGCGCGGATGTTGTATCCGAAGGGACGGCTTCCGAGCATGACCTGGTCGCGCCAGCCGATGGAGATTTCAAAACCCTTCGTACGGAGGTCGGCCGTGTTCTCCTGAGGAGCGGAGGTTCCGTAGAGGGCCGGGAGGGCGACGCCCTCGGTAAGCATGTCCTTGGTATCGCGGATATAGGCTTCAGCAGTGAACTCGAGCTTGTTGCCGAGCAAGGCGGCATCGAGACCGAGGTTGTACTGCTCGGAGCGCTCCCAGGTCAGGTTGTCAGAGTTCGGAGCGGAAATGCTCGAGGACTTGGCAGCGAGTCCGCCGGGAGCGAAATTATAATTATCGCTCAATTTCCCAATGCTAATGGTCTGGGCCCAGAGGTAGTCATCGACATTCTGGTTGCCGAGGGTACCGAAGGAAGCACGGAGCTTGAGGTTGTTGACCGTGCTCTTCAGAGGCGCGAAGAAAGGCTCTTCGGAGATACGCCAACCGGCGGAGACGGAGGGGAAGAAGCCCCAGCGGTGACCGCGGGCGAAGCGGGAGGTACCGTCGTAACGGCCGGAGACCTCGAGGAGGTAACGGCCCTTGAAGTCATAGTTGAGACGGCCGAAGAAGCCGAGAAGGGCGTGAGCGGACTGTCCGCCTTCTACCTCTACTGCCGGTTCGCCGTTCTCATCGGTACCGATAAGGGCGAGGTCATTCAGCTCTTCGGTAAGGAGATATTTTCCGTAGCCGCCGACTCTCTTATAGTGGTAGCCTTCGTAGTTCGTACCGGCCATGAGGGTGAGGTGGTGACCACCGAAGGTATCCTCGAATGTGCCGTAAATATTCGCAGAATTCCAATCATACATCTGGATTCTTTCCCGATAGTCGTCAAGACCGGCACCGGTCGAATAATACTTCATCGCTGCACCGGGGAGGTCGCGGTAAGGGATGTTGACGGAACGGGAGGAGAACTTGAATTCGCTGTTACGGTAGGTATAGTTACCGATGAGGGTGAAGTTCCGGGTCGGTTTGATCTTAACTTCCGTCGTATTGGAGAATTCAGCACGGTTCTCAAAGTTCGTGTGCTTGCCCATACCGATGATGATATGACGGCCGTTCGCTACGGAGTAGGAACCGTTGAGGATGCCGGACGCCGGGGTATAGAGCCAGCTGCCGTCGGGGTTCTTGAACGGGAAGACCGGGAGAGCGTGGGCGGAGGAGTAGGCAATGGTGTTCTCGACGGAGCCGTCGCCAAGGTAGTTATACTTCGTACGGAAATACGAGGTATTGTTGCTGATACTGACATACTTGTTGAGTTCGATGTCCAGTTTCGAGCGGAGGTAGATTTTGTTGAAGATATCCGGAGCCTGACGGATAATACCGATACGGCGGTCATATCCGCCGGAAAGGAAGTACTTCATCTTCTTGGTTCCACCGGAGATGGAGATGTTGTGCTGCTGGGTAGGGCGTTCGTCGCGATAGAGCATGTGCCACCAGTCGTTGTTACCGTAGTAGCGCCACATCGTCTTACCATTCATATATCTTTCGACGACCCAGGGGCGGGACGGGTCCTCGACCTTGTCGTTACGGCGCTCATAGAGGGCGGCCATATCTTCGTCATCGTAGAGGATATAGTTGGAACCGAGGCAGTTGTAACGGAATGCGTTGGTCGCGACGACGGACTCGTAACCGCTTGTTACATAATCGGTAGAGGTCGTCGGAGCATCCCATCCGAAACGGCCGCTGTAACGGACAGTGGCTTCACCGTCGGTAGCGGAACCGCTCTTGGTCGTTACGAGGATGACACCGTAGGCGGCACGTGCACCATAGACGGCGCCGGCGGCAGCGTCCTTGATGACGGAAACGGACTCGACATCGTTCGGGTTGATACGGTTGAGGTCACCGATCGCACCGTCGATAAGGACGAGCGGGGAACCGCCGTTGATCGAGGTATATCCACGGATGTTGATGGACGGGTCCTGATTGAGGCCGCCACGGCCCTGGGACGTCGAAATGGTCAGGCCCGGGACCGTACCCTGGAGCATGAAGCCGAGGCTTCGGGCGGAACGGTTTTCCAGATCCTTGGATTCTACGGAGGAGACGGCACCGGTCAGGTTGACCTTCTTCTGGGTACCGTAACCGACGACGACCGTTTCCTCAAGGGCGGTAATGTCCTCCTGGAGCGTGACATTGATCTTGTTTTGCCCTGCGGGAACCGTTACTTTCTGGGTCACGAATCCCATGGAGGAAATCTCGAGGACTGCATCACCGGACGGAACACTCAGGGAGAACGTTCCGTTGATGTCCGTCATTGCGCCGCGGGTTGTCCCGTCGATGAGGACTCCTACGCCCGGAAGGGGTGAACCTTGGGCGTCGCGGACCGTACCGGTGACGGTGCGGTTCTGCGCGGACAGCATAGCTGCCGCGAAAAGCAATGACAATGTCAGAGTCAAAAGCTTTTTGATTTTCATAAGATTGGTTGTAAATAATTAATAATAAGGTTATAAAGTGTTATTTCAATTCTTAAATTTGGCTTAATTTGGCATTATTTGGTTAATAATTCGGCATTTTCAAAGAACAAAAATATAAAATTATATCTATATATTTGCCCTTTAAAATTGAAAAATATATTAAAATTTTGTAAAAAAATTATAGATTTTAATATAAAATGCTGATTTTGAATAAAATACATCAATCGTGACCAACCGTCAAATGGCAGAAGGTTCCGATTGTAAAGAAAAGATAGAAATAGCCCTCTCACAAGGCCGTTTCTAAGGGGCTTGGAGAGGGCTAATTAATTGATTATAAGTGCTTTTGAGTCGTTATGGTTCCGGAATGAAAGCTTGATCCGGATCTCCGGTCCACCGGTATAGCCGAAGGGTCGTCTGCTGGAGCCCGTCGGCGTTTTTGCTGTTTTCCGAAATGTAGAAGAGACCGTTTCCGAGGGAATGGATGCCGGTCGAGCCGTATTTGAAACGCCAGCCGCGGATGCCATCTTTCTCTTTCCCGGCCTCGGCCAGAGGTACGACGAGCCCCTTATTAATATAGGGCACTCCCTGAAGAGCCTGGCGAACCGGCTTCGCACTGCCGTCGACGGCGAAGAGGGTGTAGTTCGGATACTGGGGCTTTTTGCCCTTGTAGCAGCAAAGGAGCCAATATCCCGTCGCCGGGTCGTATTCCAGGTTCTGAACGCCCCAGGTCGTATTGCCGGTAAAGGCATAGCAGGTCCGTTTCGGTTTTGCCGGGCCGTCCTTGTGCATATTGCCGACCTCGAGGGGTTTGGCGTATTTCTTTCCCCATTTCCGGACGTCGAACTGAAGAAGGACCTGGTAATCGTTGTCGGGGCGGTCGTTATCCCCATAGACGCCGTAAGCGACAGTCAGGTAAGTCTTTCCGCCCTTTTTGCCGAAGGCCGGTCCAAAGCTGACGCCGTCGATCCCGCTGCAACCGAGCCGGTGCTCGAGGGTCTTCCCGCCAACCTCGACGGAGGCTTCATAGTCGGAGACGACAGAAGGGAGATTGACGCAGCGGACGATCCCGTCCTTGAGCGCGTCCATGTTCTCCCGTACGATTTTAGACCCGTCTATGATCGCGATGTAGAACGTATTGCTGTATTTGAGGTCGGACTGGTTCCGTTTGAGGATGCTCTGCCCGATGACGTCGTCCTTGTATTCCAGGGAACCATAGATCAGGCCGTCTTCCTCGTTATAGTCGAGGCAGCCGAGGTGCCCGAGGAGACCGGTCACGGTTCCGATGAGACGCCCCTGGAGGTCCGTCTTGACAATGACGTCCGTAAAAGAGAAATACAGGTATCCATCCCGGTCGATGGTGATGCCCTGGACATGGCCTGCATTCCAGGCGCCGGAATAGATTTCTTTCGGATAGCGGGTCTGGGCGGAAACGGCCAAGATGGCGGCAAGGCCCAGGAAAAGGGTAGTGAGAATTTTTTTCATCATATTATTTTACGCGAATCTTCTGACCGATCTGGAGGGTCTTGGTTTCCTTGATGCCGTTGAGACGGCAGAGCGTCCTGACGGAAGTGTGGTATTTGACGGCGATGCCGGAGAGGGTGTCGCCTTTTCGGACCGTGTGGTACTTGATGGCCGCAAGGGCGGCTGCTTCCCGGGCGGCAGCTTCTTTCTTCGCTTTCTCTTCCGCTTCTATGCGGTCTTTCTCGTCGGCGCTGTTGATCTCATCTTCGTCTTCTTCCGTCTGGACATAACGGCTGTGCGGGTTGAAATAGCTGCTTTTCAAGCGGAAGAGGCGGTGCCGGAGGGCCCCGGTCTGGAAATCGATCAGCCATGAGGGGTCGAAGGCGTGGCCCTTATAACGGGTTTCGAAATGGAGATGGGGACCGGAAGAGCGGCCGGTCGAGCCTCCGAGTCCGATGACGTCCCCGGCATGGACCCAGTCGCCGGGCTGGACCTTGCTCTCGGACAGGTGACCGTAGAAGGTCTCGAGACCGTTGTCGTGGCGGAGGATAATCAGGTTCCCGTAGCCGCCGACATAGTCGGAAAGGCGTACCTTGCCGTCAAAAGCGGCGTAGACCGGTGTCCCTTTTGGGTACGGCAGGTCGATGCCGGTATGGGCGCGTCCGTGGCGGTATCCGAACTTGGACGAGGGCGTCGTCTGGTTCGGGCAGCAGTAGGAGTCGAGGGTGTCTACGATCCAGAGCGTAACCGACTCGGGGAGCGTGGCGTCCCGGTAGGGATTGGTCGTTTTTGAATCCCAGTTTTCGGAAAAGACCTTGCTGTCCGATACGAGTTTCGGATCTTTGATATAGCGCCAGGTGTGGTTGCTGAAAAGGATAACCTTGACGCCGGGATTCCCCGTTTCGAGGGTATCGGCTTCGGGCGTTCCCGTTCCGATGGAGGAGGGGACCGATTCTTTGCCGAAAGCCCTTCGGAGGGAATCCGTTTCCTGCTGGGCGAATGCCGGGGCAAGAGGCGGAAGGAATAGGATTAGGGTTGTCAGTATCGTCTTGAAATTCATCTTATTACCTTGTAGCGTTAAATTTCTCGCGAAGAATTTTGTCCGTTTCCGAGATCTTTTCTGCGAGAAGTTTTTCGGAAGTTGCTTCACATATGAAGCGGAGGTATGGTTCCGTATTCGAAGGGCGGATGTTGAACCACCAGTCGGGGAATTCGACACGGTAACCGTCAAAGTCCATGAATGCGGTCGCCTGTTCCTGAGCCATGAAATGATCGCGGACGGCATCCATCGCGCCCTGCTTGTCGACGATCCGGTAGTTGATTTCGCCGGAGTTCTGGTAACGGGCGATTTTGTCCATGGCTTCCGAAAGGGTAATGCCCTTCTTCTTGAGTTCGGCGACGATCCAAAGGACGATCAGCGAAGCGAGGAGGCCGCTGTCCGAATAGAAGAAGTCCCGGAAGTAGTAGTGACCGGCCAGTTCTCCGCCCCAGACCCCGTCGAGTTCCCGGAGTTTGAGGGCTGCGTTGGCCCGTCCGACCTTCCAGGTGTGCATTTTAGCGCCCATCGGGGCCAGGTATTCGCCGACGGCCTTGGAGGAGCGGATGTCCTGGAGTACGATCCCCTTCAAGCCGCGTTCGCCGATGAAATAATGGCCCATCAGGGCGATGATCAGGTCCGGGGAGATGAAACGGGACTTTTCGTCCACGAACATGACGCGGTCGGCATCCCCGTCGAAAATCACCCCGATATCGGCTCCTTTTTCCCGGACAAGGGCCTGAAGGGCCTCGACATTCTTGGGGATGAGGGGATTGGGCTCATGATTCGGGAAGCGTCCGTCCATATTGTCGAAGATATAGGCGGGGGTTTCGCCGAAGAGTTCATGGGCAAAGAGGCATGCCATGCCGTTGGAAAGGTCGAAAGCGATGTTCAGGCCGGTCAGGTCGCCGCGGTACCGGAGAAGGAAGTTGAGGTAGTCCTGCCGGATGTCTTTGGGGTGGACGGAACCTTTTTTCGCTGCCGGCGGCATGGGACGGCCTTCGTCGATCCATTCCTTTATCGTTCCGAGACCGGTGTCGAGCCCGACAGGGAGGGCGTCGCCCCGGGATACCTTCATTCCGTTGTACTCGGCCGGATTGTGGGAAGCCGTGATCTGCACGGAGGCCTTGAATCCATAGTTGGCGGTCCCGAAATAGACCATCGGAGTCGTCGACAGACCGATGTCGTAGACGTCGGCTCCGGCATCGGTAATGCCTTTGATCAGGTTGTCGTGGATCTCGTCGGAAGAGACACGGCAGTCGCGGCCGACGAGGACTTTGTCGGCTTCAAGAAGGGCGGGGAGGAAATATCCTACCTTGTAGGCGGTTTCCTTGTCGAAATCTACGTTATAGATTCCCCGTATGTCATATGCGTGAAATGCTCCCATGGAATTGGTTATTTGATTTTCGAGTTATAGTGAGGGTGGACTTTGCCGTGGGCGATGCTGACGAGTTTCTTGCCGATGATTTTCTTCCGGATCGGAGCGACGAGGTCGGTGAAAAGGTCACCGTCGAGGTGGGAGAGTTCGTGCTGGACCATCCGGGCGGCAAAATTGTCGAAAGTCTCCGTAACTTCCCGGAGGGATTCGTCGAAGTAGCGGACGGTAATCCGCTTGGGGCGGACGACGTCTGCGTAGATCCCGGGGATGCTGAGGCAGCCCTCGGAATAGGAACATCGCTCCTGGCTTTCTTCGATGATTTCCGGGTTGATGAGGGTGCGGCGGAAGTCTTTCAGGTAGTCGTAGACGTCGGTCATTTCCGTTCCGTCGACGATGACGACCCGGCGGCTGACCCCGATCTGGGGGGCGGCAAGTCCGCAGCCTTCGGACGCTTTCAGGGTGTCTTTCAGATCCTGGACAAGCGTTGCTATGCCCTCTTTATCATTGATATCGGCCGGTTCGGCTACTTTTCTGAGTACCTCCGAACCATATAAATAAATAGGTTGTATCATCTTATTTTCTTTTTCTTTTTGTCACCCTCCTGGACAAGGATTCAGGAACGGCTTCGGGGTCTACTGCAAAAACCGCTCCTTTTGCACGGTCAAGGTAGCTTTGCAGGATAATGGCGGCGCTGATGCGGTCGACGGATTTCTTGTCTTTCCGGTCTGAGGCCTTCATCCCTCCGTCGATCATGATCCGGTGGGCGAGAACGGAGGTGAAACGTTCGTCTTCAAGGCTGACCGGGATGCCGGGAAATGCCTTTTCAAGCTGGCCCAGGAAGGATTTGACGTCCGCGGCGGCCTCCGAGGGAGTGCCGTCCATATTTACGGGATAACCGACGACGAAACGTTCGATTGTCTCTTTTTGCGCGTAATTTTTGAGATAATCTATTAACTTTGCAGTATCGACCGTATCAAGGGCGGAAGAGAAGATACGCAAGGGGTCGCTGACGGCAAGGCCGGTGCGTTTTTTCCCGTAATCTATTCCGATCAGTCTGTCCATTGATGCAAATGTAATATTTTTTATGGAGAAACCGAATAACACGAAAGATAATCAAGTTGAGAATTTCAGGCTATCCCTCGTCGACGATATGACCCACCGGGTCCTGTGGTTCCGTCGTTTCTCCCGGGTGCGTTTTCTGGTAACGGTCATTTCTGCCGCGGTCGTTCTCCTGATCGGGATCTTCTGCCTGATTGCTTTTACGCCGATCCGGACCTTTATTCCGGGCTATCCGGATGCACGCTCAAAGCGCCAGGCGATCCAGAATGCCATGCGGATTGATTCCCTGGAGACGCAGATTCTCCAGTGGGAACTTTATACGGAAAATCTGAAAAGGGTCGTCTCGGGTGAGGAACCTGTCCGGCTCGACAGCCTGATCAAGCGGATCAGTCAGGAGCGGGAAGCCGCCGATCCGGCTTTCCTGGCTTCCCGCGATTCGCTCCTGAGGGCGCGGGTCCAGGAAGAAGAGCAATTCAGGATCCCCCAGTCGCGTCGGGATCTCCCGATAGAAGGGATCCACTTTTTCACCCCCCTCAAAGGCGTTATCTCCCAAGGATTCGATGCAAGGAAGCATCCATACCTTGACATTACCGCGCCGGCGGGTTCGGTCGTGACGGCCATTCTCGACGGGACCGTCGTCTTTTCGGACTGGGACGAAGATGCCGGTTATACGCTTGCTATCCAGCATAACGGAGACCTCCTTTCAATCTACCAAAACAATCAGAAACTTCTTAAAGGAACCGGGGAACGCGTGACGGCCGGTATGCCGGTCGCCCTTGTCGGCGGCTCGGGTTCCCTGACGACGGGAGACCACCTGCACCTTGAACTCTGGTACCGGGGAACGGCGGTCGATCCTGCCAAATACATAAGCTTTTAACATGAAAAAAACCAGAATCGCCCTATTGGGCTCGACCGGCTCGATCGGACGGCAGACCCTTGATGTCGTACGCCTGCACCCCGACCGTTTCGAAGTTGCTCTCCTGACAGCCCGCTCCAGTTCGGAACTCCTTATCAAACAAGCTCTTGAGTTTTGTCCCGACGATGTTGTCATTTGCGACCCCTCCAAGTGGGAGGAGGTACGCGGCGCCCTTTCCGGTACGGGAACGGAGGTCCATGCCGGCATGGACTCCGTCTGCGGACTCGTTACGGGGGATGTCGATATCGTTCTTTCCGCCCTTGTCGGATTCAGCGGCCTCCGCCCGACCCTTGCCGCAATCGACGCCGGGAAGACGATTGCGCTGGCGAACAAGGAAACCCTCGTTGCCGCAGGGTCGGTCGTGATGGACCGTGCCAGGGTGGCCGGCGTCGAGATCCGTCCCGTCGATTCAGAACATTCCGCCATTTGGCAGTGTCTCCAGGGCGCCGGGGAGAACCCGCTCGAAAAGATCCATCTGACTGCGTCCGGAGGGCCTTTCCGTACCTGGTCCCGGGAGAAGATCGCCGGGGCGACCAAGGAGATGGCCCTGAGGCATCCGAACTGGTCGATGGGGGCGAAGATCACGATCGATTCGGCAACGATGATGAATAAAGGGTTCGAACTGATCGAGGCAAAGTGGCTCTTCGACGTCCCCGCTACGAAGATCCATGTCGTCGTCCATCCGGAATCGGTCATCCACTCGATGGTCGAGTTCCGTGACGGCTCGGTCCTCGCCCAGCTCGGCTGCCCGGATATGCGGGAACCGATCCAACTCGCCCTTTCCTATCCTGAAAGACTCTTTCTGAACAATAAGAAACTTGATTTCGCCGCGCTCGGGTCCCTCTCTTTCTATGAACCCGACCTCGAAAAGTTCCCCTGCCTCGGCCTGGCGATTGACTCCATCGGAAGGGGAGGGAATGTCCCCGCCGCCCTCAATGCCGCGAATGAGGCCGCTGTCGCTGCCTATCTCCAGGACCGGATCGGATTTTACGACATCTCCGGGATCGTCTCGGAGTGTATTGATGGCGTGGAATTTGTAGCGGAACCGTCGCCGGAAGACATCTTCGAAACGAATGATGCCGTTTATCGCCGGGCAGACGAACTGATCCGCAGATGGTAGCTCTTATCAAGACGCTCCAGGTTATCCTGGCCCTTTCCCTCCTCATCGTGATCCATGAGGCGGGCCATTTTACGTTTGCCAAACTCTTCGGCATCCGGGTCGACAAATTTTTCCTCTTCTTCGATATCGGAGGGAAAAAACTCTTCAGTACCAAGTCCGGGTGGTTTACCCGGCTCGTCCCGAAGGCCGCTTCCTGGCAGACCGAGTACGGCATCGGGTGGCTTCCACTGGGGGGATACTGCAAGATCAGCGGCATGATCGACGAGTCGATGGATCTGGAGACGATGCGTTCCGAACCCCAGCCCTGGGAGTTCCGGACGAAGAAATCCTGGCAGCGGCTTCTGGTCATGGCCGGCGGGGTCCTCTATAATATTATCTTTGCCATCCTGCTCTATATCGCCATCATGGCGATCTATGGAAGTGCCTATATCCGCAATGACGACAGCCGGATCTATGTCAATGACCTGGCCTACGAGATGGGTTTCCGCACCGGAGACCGGATCCTCGCTTTCGACGATTATGTCCCCGAAGACTTCGGCAGCCTGCAGGCAGACCTTGCCCGGCGGGACGTCCGGAAAGCAACGGTGCTCCGGGGAACGGATACCCTTGATATTTATATAGACCAGTCCATGATCGGGGAAGTGCTCAATACCCCGGGGATGTTCGATCTTGCCGTACCGTTCATGATCGATACGGTGATGGTTTCGTCCCCGAATGCGGGAGCGGGTCTGGTCCACGGGGATAGGGTCCTGTCCATTGCCGGTGAGGCGGTTCCGTATGTCCAGGATTCGCGTAAGGTGCTTCAGGAACATGCCGGCGGCACTGTTTCCGCCCTCATTCTCCGGGGCGCGGACACGCTTTCGATGGACCTTCAGGTCGACTCCCTCGGCAGGATCGGTGTCTATACCGTCATGCCCGGGGTCGAACGGCGCACCTATACCCTTGCGCAGGCGGTCCCGGCAGGGCTGAAGCTGACCGGCTCGACGATCGGAGGCTATCTCCGGGACCTCAAGCTCGTATTTACGCCCCGGACCGAGGCCTATAAGTCCGTCGGAAGTTTCATCGCCATCGGTCAGGTATTCCCGTCGGCATGGGATTGGTACCAGTTCCTGAATATTTTGGCCATCCTGTCGATTATGCTGGGCGTGATGAACCTTCTTCCGATCCCGGCCCTGGACGGGGGACATATCATGTTCTGTTTCTATGAAATGCTGACCGGACGGAAGCCTTCGGACCGGTTTATGGCCGTAGCGCAGATGATCGGGATGCTGCTCCTGCTGCTCCTGATGATGCTGGCTTTCGGCAATGATATCGGCAGATTGTTAAGATAAATAATTATAGCCTTATGAAGTACATATATCGATTCATGGCCATTTTTTCGGTCGTTCTGGCCCTCTCGGGATGCGCAGGGAAAAAGGCATCCCGCAATGCTCTGCTGCCGAATGTGAGCGGCAAGGCAGGGGAGATTATCGTCGTTATCGACCGGGATTCCTGGGAAGGAGACCTGGGCAGCGGAATCCGTGACCTGCTTGCTTCCGACTGTGAGTACTTGGCCCAGCGGGAACCTCTCTACTCGCTGGCGAACGTGCCCCAGGGGAATTTTAACAATATGTTCAAGATCCACCGCAACATCCTGATCGTCAATATCGATCCGCAGCTCCAGAAAGAAGGAATGATCTATCAGCAGGATAAGTGGGCCCGTCCTCAGTCCGTCGCTCAGATCAATGCTTTCGATCGGACTTCGGCCGTTGCGATCCTGAAGGAGAACGGGGAGATGATCAGGGAGTTTTTCGAGCAGGCGGAACGTGGACGCATTATCGCGAACTCGATCAAGTATGAAGAACTCTCTCTCCGCCAGCCTGTTGAGGCATTGACCGGCGGGGTGATCCACTTCCCGAGCGGATACCGCCTTAAGAAAGCGACGGATCATTTCCTCTGGATTGCCGATGAGAAGCAGTACACGAACCAGACCGTCCTTATTTATAAGTATCCGGTCACCGGGGATAATCCTTTTACGCTGGAGAATATCATCGCCAAGCGGAACGAGATCATGAAAGACAATGTTCCGGGAATGTTCGAGAATACGTATATGACGACATCGACGGCTATCGAACCGACGACCGTTTCGAAAAAGTACCACGGGATTGAGTTTATGGAGACCCGCGGTTTCTGGGAGGTCTACAATGATTATATGGGCGGTCCCTTCGTCTCGCATTCATTCTACAGCAAGGACGGGAAAGATATTATCGTCCTCGAGGCGTTTGTCTATGCTCCGAAATATGATAAACGGCGGTACCTCAGGGAAGTAGAATCGCTGTTATTTTCGTTCGAGTGGAAGAAAGGGAAAAAATAAAGAAATTTATTTGCGCAATTAAATTTTTTTCGTACCTTTGCACTCCCTAACTAATGGTGGGTTCGTATAACGGCTAGTACTCGGGATTTTCATTCCCGCAATAGGAGTTCGATTCTCCTACCCACTACCAAAAATAAAAAAGAAAAAATAATGGCAAACACAAAATCTGCACAAAAAGCCGCTCGTCAGAGTGAGAGGCACAGATTGCATAACAAGTATTATGCAAAGACGACGCGAAACGCGATCCGCGACCTGCGTAACACCACCGACAAGAAGTCTGCCGAGGAGAATGCACCGAAAGTCTACTCCATGATCGACAAACTCGCCAAGATCGGTGTTATCCACAAGAACAAAGCCGCCAACCTCAAGAGCGGTCTCGCAGTCTACATCAACAAGCTTTCCTAAGCTTTCCCGAGGGAGACTGATAATCGGGATGTAGCGCAGTTGGTAGCGCACTACGTTCGGGACGTAGGGGTCGCTCGTTCGAGTCGAGTCATCCCGACATAAAAAAACCGGAGATCAATTCTCCGGTTTTTTTATGTCAGTGAATCAACCAAAAACTCTGTTAGAGGGTTTTGAGTTTGATGTTGCGCCAGCGGACCTTGATACCGCCGCCATCGTGGATCTGGAGGGCGATGCGGCCATTGCCGGCACCGATCTTTTCGTCGGTAATGTCGACCATCTGCTCGCCGTTGAGCCAGGTCTGGATCCGGTTGCCCTGGGCGAGGATCCGCATGGTGTTCCACTGGCCTTCCTTCAGGATCTCTTCCTTCTCATCCGGAATCTGGATCAGCCAGCCGCGACCGTAGGACTCGTAGATACCGCCGGTGTCATGGTTCTTCGGGGCTACCTCGACCTGCCAGCCGCGGACTTTCGTACCGGAGACGGTAGAGCGGATGAAGACGCCGGAGTTGCCGTTCGCTTCCTGCTTGAACTCGAGGCTCAGGTCGAAATCATTGTAATACTTGTCGGTTCCGAGATAGCCGTAAGCCTGGTCGGGACCGCTTTCGCAAACAAGGTTGCCTTCCTCGTCGACATACCAGAGTTCCGTTCCATAGGGAACCCAGCCGGTCAGGTCCTTACCGTTGAAAAGCTCGATTTCTTCGCTCTTTGCGGGGAGTTCCTTGATCTTGATGTTACGGAACCAGGCGGGATAGCCATGGTCCTGGAGGCAGATGACGCCGCGGCGGGCCAGACCGTACTCCGGTGCATTCTCCCACTTGCCGCTGTTCTTGCGCTCGAACCAATCCGGAGTCCATGCGTCGAATTCGACGGTTACCTTTCCGTTGAGGAGATAGGTGACATGGCCGTTGTCGAAGATGATTTCAGACTGGTTCCACTCTCCGGCGGGCTTTAGGTCACGGGCCTCGAAATCAGGTACATACATCGCGTAATCGACCGCGCAGCGCTGCCACGGTTCGAGTACGTATCCATCGTTCATCTCCGCGTAGTTCTCATCATCGATGAGCTGGTACTCGGGACCGGTTACATAAGGAACCTTGAAGTCGGGACGCTCGACGACATGATAGAGCATGCCGCTGTTGCCGCCCTTGGAGATCTTCCATTCCCATTTGAGGTCGAAGTTCTCGTAGGATTTGTCCGTGACAATGTAGCCGTGGCCGTCATCGCCCTTGCCGGTTGCTTCGATGGTTCCGTCGACGACGGTCCATGGACCGCTCAGTTCGGTTCCATTGTAGTCGCGCCATCCGTTGAGGGTCTCCCCGTCGAAAAGCAGCTGCCATCCGTCGGCCTCCTCAGCCTTGGTCAGCGTGTTCGCCTTCGGGCCGCATCCTGCTATCGCAAAGACGGCAGCCGAAACACTCAGAAATACAAAGACTTTTTTCATATCGCAGTTTTTAAGAAATTGAAGATTATTCCCACTCGATCGTTGCCGGTGGTTTGGAAGAAATGTCGTAGACGACGCGGTTGACCCCGCGGACCTTATTGATGATCTCGTTGCTGATGTCGGCGAGGAAATCGTAAGGGAAATGGAACCAGTCGGCGGTCATCGCATCCGTTGAGACGACAGCACGCAGGGCGACGGGGAATTCGTACGTCCTCTCGTCACCCATGACACCGACACTCCGGATCGGAAGGAGGATGACACCGGCCTGCCAGATCGCCTCGTACAGGGTCCGGGCTTCCCGGGAGGGCTCTGCCGCAGAGGGCAGGTGGAGGGCGGAACAGTCGTAGTTGCGGAGTCCGCGGATGAAGATATCGTCCGCTTCCCGGAGAATGGCGAGTTTCTCTTCGGAAACTTCACCGATGATCCGGATCGCGAGGGACGGCCCCGGGAAAGGATGGCGCCCGATCAGTTCTTCTTTGATGCCGAGGGCGCGGCCGACGCGGCGAACCTCATCCTTGAAGAGGGTCCGTAACGGTTCGACGACCCGGAGGTCCATCTTTTCCGGAAGTCCCCCGACGTTGTGGTGGGATTTGATTTTGGACGCGATCCCTTCGATGCCGGCCGATTCGATGACGTCCGGATAGATCGTCCCCTGGGCGAGCCAGCGGGCCCCTTCGATCCGGCGGGCGTATTTTTCAAATGTTTCGACGAAAACCCGTCCGATCGCCTTGCGTTTCGCTTCGGGTTCGGAGGCTCCGGCGAGGGCGGCCAGGAAATCTTTTTCGGCATCTGCACCGATTACGTTCAGTCCCATGTCCTGATAGGACGCAAGGACATCCCTGAATTCATTTTTCCGCAGCAGTCCGTTGTTGACGAAAATACAGGTCAGCTGGGATCCGATCGCCTTGTTCATCAGAACGGCTGCAACGGTCGAGTCGACGCCGCCGCTCAGTCCGAGAATAACCTTTTCCCCTTCGGGAATCCGCTTCCGGAGGTCGCGGACGGTCGTTTCGATAAAGGCATCCGGCGTCCAGTCCCCCTTGCATCCGCAGATCCCGAGCGCGAAATTCGAGAGAATCCTGAGCCCTTCGGCCGTGTGGTAGACTTCGGGATGGAACTGAACGGCATAAGTCGGTTCTCCTTCGAAAGAAAAGGCGGCATTGACGACGTCGGGGGTCGAAGCAATGCTCCTTGCCCCCTCCGGGAGGCGGGCGATGGAATCCCCGTGGGACATCCATACGATGCTTTCCTGGGAAACCCCTTTCAGAAGGGGAGAGGTCGGATCGGTCACCCGGAGCTGGGCGCGTCCGTATTCGCGGGCCAGGGATCCTTCAACGCTTCCGCCGCCGGTATGGGCCAGATACTGGGCTCCGTAGCAGATTCCCAGCAGCGGAAAGCGGCCTCTCAGCAGGGAAAGATCGATCTGCGGAGCATTCGGATCCCGGACTGAGCACGGGCTGCCGGAGATGATGACTCCGCGGACCTCATTCCCGAGAACGGGTATCTTGTTGAACGGATAGATTTCGCAGAAGACATTCAGTTCCCGCAGGCGCCGTCCGATCAGCATGGTCACCTGGGAACCGCAATCCAGAATAATGATTTTTTCCGTCATACGTTTTCGTATTCTGAGTACAAAAATATAAAATAAATACTTCATTTCTTGTGATAATTCTGTATTTTTGCAAGTTTTTAATAGTTAGTGTATGGAAATCAGGAATGTAGCGATCATCGCGCATGTCGACCACGGCAAGACCACACTCGTGGACCGGATGATCTACCAGGCGAATCTGGTACGCCGTCCCGAGGATCTGGGCAATCTCATCCTCGACAACAATGATCTGGAAAGGGAGAGGGGAATCACCATTCTCGCCAAAAATGTCTCGGTGACATATAAGGGCGTCAAAATCAATATTATCGATACTCCGGGCCACAGCGACTTCGGTGGCGAGGTCGAGCGCGTGCTCAATATGGCCGACGGCGTGCTGCTGCTTGTAGACGCGTTCGAAGGCTGCATGCCGCAGACACGTTTCGTGCTGCAGAAAGCCCTCGAGATGGGCAAGAAACCGGTTGTCGTCGTCAATAAGGTCGACAAGCCGAACTGCCGTCCTGATGAGGTCCAGGAAGAAGTTTTCGACCTGATGTTCTCCTTGAATGCAACGGAAGAGCAGCTCGATTTCAAGACGATTTACGGCAGTGCGAAACAGGGTTGGATGTCCCATGACTGGAAGCAGCCGACAGGGGATATCACGGCTCTTCTCGATACGATCCTCGAAGAAATCCCAGCGCCGGCCCAGGTTGACGGGACCCCGCAGATGCTGGTCTCCTCGCTGGAGTATTCGCCTTATGTCGGGCGGATCGCCGTCGGCCGGATTACCCGCGGAAAGCTCCGTACGGGCATGCCGGTCAGTCTCTGCAAGCGTTACGATATCATTGAGAAATCCAAGATCAAGCAGCTGATGGTCTTTGAAGGCCTCGGCAAGGCAAATGTGGAAGAAGTCGGCTGCGGCGACATCTGTGCCGTCGTCGGAATCGAAGGGTTTGAGATCGGCGATACGATTGCCGATCTCGAGAATCCGGAACCGCTTCCGCCGATCGCCGTCGACGAGCCGACCATGTCGATGCTCTTTATGATCAATAATTCTCCCTTCTTCGGGAAAGACGGCAAGTATGTGACGTCCCGCCACATCAAGGAGCGTCTCGACAAGGAACTGGAGAAGAATCTGGCTCTCCGGGTCAAGCCGGGTGTCAATGCGGATTCGTTTGTCGTCTACGGACGGGGTGTCCTCCATCTTTCCGTCCTGATCGAGACGATGCGCCGCGAAGGGTTTGAACTCCAGGTCGGGCAGCCGAAGGTGCTGGACAAGACGATCAACGGGCAGCGCTGCGAACCGATCGAGGATCTGTCCATCGAGGTCCCCGAGCAGTTTGTCGGTGCCGCGATCGAACTCTCTACCCGGCGGAAAGGTGCCCTCGTGAGGATGGAACCCCGCGGAGACCGGACTTTGCTGGAGTTTGAAATACCGACCCGCGGCCTGATGGGCCTTCGCAGCAACCTGCTGACGGCGACCCAGGGAGAAGCAGTGGTCGCCCATCGCTTCAAGGAGTACCAGCCGTACAAGGGAGAAATTGAAATGCGCACGAACGGATCCCTGGTTTCCCTCGAAACGGGTGAGGCGGTTGCGTATTCGATGAATAAATTGCTGGACCGGGGCCGGTTCTTTGTCGAGCCGGGCGAGGAAATCTACGGCGGTCAGGTCGTCGGTGAGCATACGCGCGACCGGGATCTGAATATCAATATCTGCAAGACCAAAAAGCTTACGAACGTCCGTGCGTCCGGCAGTGACGAGAAGGTTGTCCTCCCTCCGGCTATCAAGTTCTCGCTCGAGGAAGCGCTGGAGTATATCCAGGATGACGAACTGGTAGAAATTACGCCGAACCACATGCGTATGCGCAAGATTTTGCTCGATCCGCTTGACCGGAAGAGAAATTCTTCCTCCGAGGATTGATTTTAGGAAAAAAATTATTACCTTTGCATCCCTTAATCTGTTTGGGCCTTATGAAAGATTCTTTTGTAATACCTATGAATGGATTGACCCCCGGAAGGACGGAGTTCCGCCGGAAGGTGGGGAAAGAGTTCTTTGAATCATTCGACAATGCAGAAATCCTCGATTCCGATGTCGATGTTCTGATAACGGTTGAGAAATCGAACCGGTATATAGGCGTTGACGTGGACTTGAAGGGCCATGTGACTGTCTCCTGCGACAGGTGTCTGGAGGATCTTGATCTTCCTGTGGAAGCATCTCCGAAATTCAGCGTGAAGTTCGGGGCTTCCCCGTCCGAAGAGGACCTCATGGAAGGGGATCGTGAAATCATCATGCTCCCTGATTCCAATACAGACCTGGACCTTGGCCAGATTGTGTACGATTTCATCAACATCTCCCTCCCGCTGGTACGGGTGCATGCAGATGGCGGATGCAATCCGGAAGCGCTGAAGTATCTGAATGGTCGGAATGAAGGGAAAACGGAAGGCTCGGACAGCCCGTTCGCTTCCCTGAAAGGACTTTTTGACGGAAAATAATAATATTTAAAATATAAGAACATGGCACATCCGAAACACAAACTCTCCAAGCAGAGAAGGGACAAGAGAAGAACGCATGACTTCGCTCCTGTTCCGACCCTCAGTGTCTGCCCGAACTGCGGTGCTACCGTTATGTACCACCGGGTCTGCCCTGAGTGCGGTTACTACAGAGGTCGTCAGATCATCGTCAAGAGCGCTGAGTAAGACTTTCCTCCCTAAAGGTTGAAAAGTCGTCATTTGACGACTTTTTTGATGGCCCGATAGTTCAACGGATAGAACGGAAGTTTCCTAAACTTTAAATAGAGGTTCGATTCCCCTTCGGGCTACAGGTATAGAACTCTTCTGGATTCAGGGGAGTTCTTGTTGTTTAAGTGAAACCAATCCAACGGCGATGCATCGGATTTTTTTGCCCCTGTATCATTATTTCGAGCGCCACAAGGCCTTCCTGTATGTCCTTCTGGCGGTCAGTTTCGTTTTTTTCCTCTTTTTCGGAGCGAAGTTGCGGTACGAAGAAGACATCGTCAAGCTCCTGCCGCGTTCGAGCACGGACAATGAGCTGGCTTTCAGCGATATCAGTTTAAAAGATAAGGTCTTTATCCAGGTTACCTCCGCCGATTCCCTGCATCCTGTCAGCCCCGGCGAACTGGCTGCCTGTCTGGACCTGTATTCCGAAGCGCTCCTGCAGCGGGACACAGCCGGACGCTTCATCGGAGGAATCCTTTATTCCCTGGACATGGGTACGGCCCTTTCGGCCATGGATTATGGGTTCGCCCACCTGCCGAGTTTTATCGATACCTCCCTGTACGCTTCCTTCGAAGCAGCTCTCGAAAAGGAGGCCGTGGATAAGGCTATGCGGGAAAACCTGGCCCTCCTCGAAGCGGATGAGACCGGAGATGATACCCAGATGGTTTCGATGGACCCGCTGGGACTTCGGAACATCCTTCTCGCGAAGATCATGCCCGGGGAAGGGGAGTCCGTCGGCGGGTACACCATCGAGGACGGGCATTTCTTCTGCCCCGACAAGACGGTCGCCATCGCCTTCCTCGCCCCCAGTTTCCCGACGCTCGATTCCCAGGCCGCCCGCCATTTTTACAAGGTGCTCAACCAGGAGCGGAAACAACTCGAAGCGGCCCACCCGGAAGTCAAGGTCCTGCTCCACGGAACGCCCCTTGGTAGCGTTTCCAATGCCAGTACGATCCGTATGGACCTGGTCCTTACCGTCGGGATTTCCCTCCTTGTTATCCTTCTTATCCTGCTCCTCTCTTTCCATAGCTGGACCTTTATCTGGCAGCAGATTGTCCCGGTTGTGTACGGGACCGTTTTCTCCCTTGCCTGTATGTACTGGATCAAGGGGTATATGTCGCTGATGGCGCTCGGTCTGGGGGCCATCGTTCTCGGTGTCGCGATCAGTTACTGTCTCCATGTGCTGATCCACCACTACTATGTCGGCGATGTGGCCCAGATGCTCCGGGAAGAATCGACGCCGGTCTCCCTGGGGTGCATTACGACGGTCGGTGCTTTTATGGGACTGATGTTTACCGAGAGCGAGCTGCTGAGCGATTTCGGCCTTTTTGCGACCTTCGCCCTTCTCGGCAATACATTCTTTGCCCTCTTCTTCCTCCCGCATTTTATGAGACCGGAGCAGGTGAAGTTCCGTAAATACAAGGGATTCAAGATTGTAGACAAGATCAACGACCTGCCGTGGGACCGCAACCGCTGGGTCCTCATCCTCCTGCTTGCGATGATTGTCATCGGGGTTGTCATGAGCCCGAAAGTCCGGTTCGACAGCGATTTACGGAATCTCGATTATGACGATCCGCTTCTGACGGAGAGCCAGGAACTGTATTATGAGAAAAATGCCGGTGGATTCAGCAGCCAGTATTTTGCCGCCTATGATGAAGACCTGGACCAGGCGCTTGTCTATAACAAACTCCTTTTCAACAGGTTGGATTCGCTTTCCAAGGCCGGCCTTGTCAAGGGCTACGGAAACCTCGTTCCCCTTCTGTTCCAGTCTGAGGCGGACCAGCAGGTCCGGATCGATGCATGGAATGCGTTCTGGACTCCGGAGCGGAAGGCGCTTGCCTGGCGTAATATCAGTTCAGCGGCAAAGGAAAACGGGCTCGATGCCTCTCTTTTCCTCCCTTTCCGTTCCATGCTCGAGGCAGCGTACCAGCCCGAATCCCTGTATGAAGCCGGGGTGTTCCCGGAGGAACTGGTCTCCAATTATATTGAGTATCAGGGCAGTGGCCGGTATATGATATTTACCGAAGTGTCTTTCTTACCGGAGGATGCGGATGCCGTCACGGATGCGCTTGTCGCGGGACCGCATACGCTGATTCTGGAGCCGTTCTATTATTGCCGGGATATGGTGGAGATCGTCCATGATGATTTCAGTACGACACTTTGGATCTCTTCCCTTTTCGTGCTGCTGGTCCTTCTGATAGCGTTCCGGAATGTCATAACCGCACTGATCGCCTTCCTGCCGATGTTCCTGAGCTGGTATGTGCTGCAGGGACTGATGGCGGTACTGGGGCTGGAATTCAACCTGATCAATATCGTTATCTCGACCTTTATTTTCGGGATTGGGGTCGATTACAGTATTTTCGTCATGGAAGGCTTGTTGCGGGAGGCTCGGACCGGTACGCGGGAAATGCTTGCCTATCACAAGGTTGCGATTGTATTCTCAGCCCTTGTGCTCGCGATAGTCGTTACCTCTTTGATCTTTGCCGTCCATCCTGCGATCCGTTCGATCGGCATCATTACCCTAATCGGAATGGCGGTGACAATCCTCCTTACGTACTCTCTCGAGCCGTTTATTTTCCGCCAGATGCTCCGGTGGGGATTCTATCGGCGGAGCATTATGCCCCGGAAGAATCAGTAAGTAAAGATATATTCGGTTGAGATGCCGGTGAACTCGTCCAGTACCAGCCGGACGGGGAGTCCTTTCTTATCGTAGTCGATGAGAATTTTAGAGTAGCCGGTCACTTCCTGTTTCTTGGCGAGAATGGCGACGGATTTGATTTTCCCTTTGTCTTCCACGACGAGGGTGGCATCGTTGTCTTTGGCTGCTTTTTCATAACTGCCGTTGATGCAGTCCAGCAGTGTGTTGCGCATTTTGCGCATGCGGGCATTCCGGGATGTGTCAAATTTGATTTCTTTCCCTTTGACGCAACTTCTCATCTGATCTCCTTCGATGATGAGATATTCGCCTTGCGGTTCGGAATAGATCATTTCAAGCTGGTCCGGAGCTTTGAAAGTGACGGTCCCTTTTCCGGGAATGACCTTATTGAGGGCTTTGAGCGTCTTGTCCTGGGTAAAAGTGCAATGAAGTTCCTGGGCTCCGGCTCCCAGGCCGAGCAGCATCAGGAAAACGAGCGTCAGAAATTTTTTCATGTTTACATTTTCAAAAATCTGACAAATATACGAATAATTTAGAAAAGCAAGGGCGGAATAGAAGAATCGGAATATATGGTAAATAATATTTGCATTTTCCTTGCATATATCGGATTTTTGTTGTATATTCGCATATTATTTGAAAAATATACAAAGATGGGCGCAAAATTGGACAGACTGGATGCCATCCGCAAGATCGTTTCCTCCAGCCGGGTTTCAGATCAGGGCGAGTTGATCGACGCATTGAAAAAAATGGGAATCCATACAACGCAGGCGACTCTTTCGAGGGATCTGCGGGCGATGAATATCGTCAAAAGGACGGATATGGATGGCTTCCCGCGGTATTCTCTTCCCCATTCAAGCCGTGTCGGATATATCCCCGCCGGGCATGATCCCGGAATTGTCAGTTTTGAATATTCGGATCCTTTTGCCGTTATTAAAACGCATCCCGGGTACGCGGGTATGATTGCATCGCGCATCGATGGCGCTTCCGTCCCCGGTCTGATGGGCACGATAGCCGGAGATGATACGATTCTGCTGATTACGCGCCGGGGAACCGGTTCCCCGATCCATCTCCTGGAAGCAGTTTTTCCGGGTATATCTTCCAAAGAAATTTAAAGTAGTGTATAATATGGCAAAGAAAGTTGTTGTGGCGTTCAGCGGCGGGCTCGATACCTCGTTCGCCGTCATGTATCTGTCCAAGGAAAAGGGATACGAAGTCTATGCGGTCTGTGCGGATACGGGCGGATTCAGTCCGGCCCAGCTCGCTGAGAATGAGGAAAAGGCGTACAAGCTTGGGGCGAAGGCCTATAAGACCCTTGATGTCGCTGCCGAGTATTATGAGAAGAGCATCAAGTATATGGTTTTCGGGAATGTGCTCAGGAATGGAACCTATCCGATTTCCGTCTCTTCGGAGCGGATTTTCCAGGCCATGGCCATTGCACGGTATGCCAAGGAAATCGGGGCTGATGCCATTGCCCATGGTTCTACCGGAGCCGGTAACGACCAGGTCCGTTTTGACATGACCTTCCTGGTCATGGCGCCGGGCGTTGAGATCATTACCCTGACCCGGGATATGGCCCTGAGCCGTCAGGAAGAGGTCGATTACCTGAACAAGAACGGTTATTACGCCGATTTTACCAAGCTGAAGTATTCCTATAATGTCGGTCTTTGGGGTACGTCTATCTGCGGAGGAGAGATCCTCGATTCGAAGCAGGGTCTCCCGGAGTCGGCGTATCTCAAGCAGGTTGTAAAAACCGGATCCGAGACGGTCAGACTGGGATTTGAGAAGGGCGAAATCGCACGGATCAACGGCAAGGCCTATTCGGACAAGGTTCAGGCAATCAAGGACTTGGAGGCGATTGCTTCGGCTTATGGCGTCGGAAGGGACATGCATGTCGGCGATACGATTATCGGGATCAAGGGGCGTGTCGGTTTCGAGGCGGCTGCAGCCATGCTGATTATTGCAGCCCACAAGTTCCTGGAGAAGTTTACGCTCTCGAAGTGGCAGCAGTACTGGAAGGAACAGGTCGCGACCTGGTATGGTATGTTCCTGCATGAGAGTCAGTTCCTGGAGCCCGTTATGCGGGATATAGAAGCGATGCTGGAAAGTTCGCAGCGGAATGTGAGCGGCGAAGTGATCGTCGAACTCCGTCCCTATGCCTTTACGCTTGTCGGGGTCGACAGCCCCAATGATCTGGTAAAGACCAAGCTCGGCGAATACGGAGAGATGCAGAAGGGGTGGACCTCCGAAGATGCAAAGGGCTTCATCAAAGTCTCTTCAACCCCGCTCCGCGTCTATTATGCCAACCATACCGACGAAGCGGACCAGATTGCTTCGGAGCTATGAGCGAATGGACCGGCCTTCTGGAGAGCCTGATCGCGATTCCTTCCCTGAGCCGCGAAGAGGGCCCTGCCGCCGACTTCCTTCAAGACTGGATGTCGGCCCGGGGCCATGCGGTTCATCGAACCCTTCATAACCTCTGGTGCGAGTCCGAGCCCCCTTCCGGCAAACCGACCCTGCTCCTGAATGCACATATCGATACGGTAAAGCCATCTTCCGGCTATACCCGGGATCCTTTCTCTCCGATACGGGAGGGGGACCGGATCTATGGGCTCGGTAGCAATGATGACGGCGGTTCGCTGGTCTGTCTCCTCGCTGCCTATGAGGCCCTGTCTCTCAGGTCGCAGCCTTACCGTCTTGTGTTCAGTGCGACAGCAGAGGAGGAAGTGAGCGGCCGGAACGGGATCGAGCTGATCTTCCCGGAAGTCGGGCCTGTCGGTTTCGGTATAATCGGGGAGCCGACCGGAATGCGGATGGCCCTCTCGGAGAAGGGACTGATGGTCCTGGACTGCACGGCCCGCGGGAAAAGCGGTCATGCTGCGCGGGATGAAGGTGTCAACGCCATTTACGCAGCAATGGACGATATCGATTGGTTCCGGCACTTCAGTGGACGGGTTTCTCCTTTTCTCGGCGAAGTCCGGATGAGCGTGACGGTAATCGGCGCAGGAGAGCAGCATAATGTCGTTCCGGATCAGTGCCGCTTTGTCGTCGATGTCCGTCCGAACGGAATGTACTCCAACGAGGAACTCCTCGGGATCATCCGGGACCATGTCCGCTGCGAGGTGGTACCCCGGTCGACGCGTCTTCAGGGGACGTCGATCCCGGAAGACCATCCCGCCGTATTGCGGGGAAAGAGAATGGGCCTTCCTGCTTTCGGGTCGCCGACACTCAGCAACCGGGCGCTCTGCCCCTTCCCGACTGTCAAAATCGGTCCCGGAGATTCGGCCCGTTCCCATACGGCGGACGAGTATATCCGGATTCCGGAATTGGAGGAGGGAATACGGATTTATGTGGAACTATTGGATGGATTGCAAATATGAAACTCTGGGACAAAGGATTTGAGATTGACGGGCGGATCGAGCGTTTTACGGTTGGAAAAGACCGGGAACTGGACCTGATGCTGGCCCCGTTTGACGTGTTGGGTACGATGGCCCATGTCCGGATGCTCGAAAGCCGGGGCCTGCTCTCCGGGGAAGAGCTTTCTCTTCTGCTGCCGGAACTGCAGGCGATCTGGCGGAGTGCCGTAGAGGGCTCGTTCGTGATCGAAGAAGGGATCGAGGATGTCCATTCTGAAGTCGAGTACCTTCTGACCCGGAAGCTCGGGGATGTGGGTAAGAAGGTCCATTCGGGGCGTTCCCGGAACGATCAGGTGCTCGTCGATATCAAACTTTTCATCCGGGACCGGATGATCCGTACGGTCGGGAAGGTCGTTACGCTTTTCAAGACTTTCCAGCGCCGGAGCGAGGAGGGAAAGGATATCCTGATGCCGGGATATACGCATTTCCAGGTCGCCATGCCATCTTCTTTCGGCCTGTGGTTCGGCGCCTATGCCGAGAGCCTTGTCAATGATCTGTCGATTCTGCGCGGGGCCTGGGATGTCGTCGACCGGAATCCGCTCGGATCCGCGGCGGGATATGGATCTTCGTTCCCCCTCGACAGGGAGATGACGACCCGTCTTCTCGGCTTTTCCGGCATGGACGTAAATTCTGTATATGCCCAGATGAGCCGCGGAAAAACCGAGCGCCTTGTCGCTTCCGCTTATGCGTCCCTCGCCGAGACCCTTTCACGTTTCGCGATGGACTGTTGCCTGTTCAATAGCCAGAATTTCGGGTTCATTTCCCTCCCTCCGGCCCTGACGACAGGCTCCAGTATTATGCCGCACAAGAAGAATCCGGATGTCTTTGAACTGATCCGGGCAAAGTGCAACCGTTTGATGGCCGTCCCGGAGATGATCCGGAACATCACATCCAACCTGCCTTCCGGGTACTCCCGTGATATGCAGGAAACGAAAGAAGTTTTCTTCCCGATCTTTGATGTGATGGACGACATCCTCGATATTACCGATTTTGCCGCCTCTTCGATGACCGTAACGGATGGACTGATGGACAATCCGCTCTATCAGAGTGCTTTCAGTGTTGAGGCTGTCAACCGGGAAGTGCTTTCCGGCGTTCCCTTCCGGGATGCGTACAAGAAGGTAGGGAAGGAGATTATGGACGGTTCCTTCCATTATGACGGGAAGGCCCTTTGCCATACGCATGAGGGATCGATCGGCCATCTCTGCAATGATGCCGTGGCATCCCGGATGGATGCCATCATCGCCACTTTCCCGTTCGATCGTGTCCGTTCCGCACTGGATTCTTTGCAGTCTTGTAAATAATCATTATCTTTGCATAACTTGGATTCGACCGCATTATAGCGGATTTCGCCCCACCAAGGCGCGCTTCGCCCCACGAGTCGAGTTTGCAAGTTATTGATAATGAGTAAAAAAAGTATTATCATAGCCGTCTCGGCCCTTGCTATTATGGCCGCCGGCATTATCTGGGCAACCTCTTCTCTTTTTTCCGGGGAAGAGCCATCCGGACAAGACCGTCCGGTCCAGTCTCCCTCTGCCGGACTGCTGAAAGCGGTTCCTTCTGATGCCGCCGTGGTCCTCTGTCTCGACGGCTCCCGCCAGGCCCGCCGGCTGCTGGCCGATTCGACGGGTCTCCTGCAAGCCCTGCTTGCTCCGGAAGGAAATCCCGGGCTCATGCGTTATCTGTCCAAGGTCGGGGGCTCCCGGACAACGGTTTCCCTGCATAACAGCGGCGCCCTGGTCCCTCTTGTCGTTTCGGATTATCCCCATGCTGACACTTCTTCCCTGTCTTCGGTTTATTCCGTAGCTGCAGAAGCGGGTATGTCCGTTTCTTATGACGGAGAATCCGGATTGCTCTTGTCTTCGCGTTCGGAAACCCTTGTCAATACGGCGGTCAGGCACCTGAAGGAAGGTTATTCCGTTTTGGATTCCGAGGGCTTCTCAGATGCGCTGGAAAAGGCCCCGCGGGATTGTTTCCTGATGGCTTCGATGCAGTATGCGGGCAAGATGTATCAGATCTATGCAGCTCCGCCCAAGCGCAGGCAAGCTTCGCGCGCTAAGTATCTTTGCCGGTGGGCAGTCCTCTCTTTCGATCACCTTGACCGGGATAAGGCCGTCCTTACCGGGACTGCTTCGACCTCCGGCTTGAATTATATGGATGTTTTCCTCCGTCAAGGGGACGGGCAGGCCCAATTCGCCGAGATGCTCCCTTATTCCGTTTTGTCGGCCCGCTCGGTCCGGGTATCGGATCTGACTGCGTATCTGGAAGATTATGCGCGGTATGCAGATGCCGTATCGGGCTCACGGGTATTGGACGATGAATGGATCAAAAAGGCGGATGTAAAGGAAGTTGCCGTTGCCGTTCTGGATGTCAACGGACATCCCGAGCAGGCGCTTTTCGTTCTTCCGGGCAAGGATATGAAACTTTCCAAAGGACTCCATCCGAATCCTGCCGGCAAGAGTCTTTCCTCCTGTTTCGGAGAGGCATTCTCGACTTCTTCCGACTCTTTATGCCTGCAGGTCGGCAAGTGGCTTGTCCTGGGACCGTCGCCCGTTATCAAGGCCTATTCTGACAAACAGTTCTTGAGATATCCGCTGAAGAGTTTTCTTTCGGATGCGGGACTTTCCCTTCCCGGCGGAGCCGGTGTCGTCTGTTATGCTGCCGCCGGAACGTCTTTCCTTGAATCAACTTTTTCCAAACCGGTGTCGGCTGCTGTCCAATCCTATCTCGGAGACGCCCCGTTCGGTCCTGCGCTCGCTTATGCCGGAGTATCCGGAGGGGCTCCTTCTGCAGGGGTCTCGCTTTTCCGGGGAAAGGCATTGCCGGATGGGGAGATAGCCGCCGTGCGGGATACGGTCGTTGTCGTGCCGGACGGTCCGTTCACGGTCATGAACAGTGCGACCGGAAAGGAGAACAAACTCTATCAGAACAAGCATCTTTCTATCTGCCTGCAGGATGAGAACGGGAAGGACCAGTGGGGAATTTCGTTCAAAGAACGTTTCTGCGGGCGGGTGGAATCCATTGATTATTACAGAAATGGAAGGCTCCAGTATCTGTTTGCCGCCGGCAGCCGGCTTTATTTGATCGACAGGCTCGGCCGGTTTGTCTCCGGATTCCCCGCCGAACTCGGAAAGGAGGTTCTTCTGGGACCGTCCGTATGCGATGTTACCGGGGACGGAGGATACAGGGCCTTCGTGCTCCATACGGATAACACGATCGAATTATACAATCTCCATGGACAAAAGGCCGAAGGATGGGAGACGATGACATCCGGGGAGTTCTTTAAGGACCTTCCGGAGCCGGTCGAGCATTCCGGCAAGAAATATTGGCTGGTCCGGACATCGGGCGGACCGGCGGTGTATGGATTGAACGGAGGAGCGCCCCTTTCCGGAAAAGAGGCCGCCAAGATATTGAAAAAGATAAAAAAGAAATAATATGGAATTCAAGTCAGTCAACAAGATCCTGGAAAAGAGTATCAGGGATCATTGGGATTTTCCCGCCCTCTCCAATTATCAGGGCGTGACCCTGTCCTACAGGGATGTCGCCCGGCGGATCGCCAAACTGCATATCGCTTTCGAGCAGTGCGGACTCCAGAAAGGGGATAAGGTCGCAATCTGTTCCCGCAACCAGGCGAACTGGGGTGTCAGTTTCCTTGCCGCCCTTACGTACGGTGCCGTGGCCGTTCCGATCCTTCATGAATTCAAGGCCGGAAATATCCATTATCTTGTCAACCATTCCGAGGCGCGTGTCCTGTTTGTGGATGATGTGATCTGGGAGGGACTCTCCGCCGAGGAGATGCCCGGACTGAGAGTTGTCGTACAGATCAATACATTCAAGTTCCTGTATGCACAAAATGAGGAGTATGCCGCTGTCCGCGAGCATTTGAATGAATCCTTCGGAAAGAAGTATCCGAACAGTTTCGGTCCGGAAGACCTCGATTATTATGAGGACAGCGCAGAGGAACTTGCCCTGATCAACTATACTTCAGGGACGTCCGGCTTTTCGAAGGGGGTCATGATCCCTTATCGGGCCCTGTATTCCAATATCGAGTTCGCTATCAAGGATGCTGAACCGCAGCTTCGTGCGGGAATGAACTGTGTATCCATGCTCCCGACGGCCCATATGTACGGAATGATGTTCGAGTTCTTCTTTGAGATGACGATCGGTATGCATGTCCATTTCCTGACGCGCGTCCCGAGTCCGAAGATTATCATGCAGGCCTTCGCCGAGATCCACCCGGATATCATCATCGCTGTACCGCTGATTATCGAGAAGGTTTACAAGTCCAAGCTTAAGCCGATCATCGACAAGAACAAGATGATCATGTCCATCCCGATTCTCGACAAGGTGATTGCCAAGAAGTTCTGCACGGAACTGACGAATTCCTTTGGGGGCAAGTTCGAGGAGGTTATCCTGGGAGGCGCGGCTTTCAATCCCGAAGTCGAGAAGTTCCTGAACAAGATCGGGTTCCACTATACCGTCGGCTACGGTATGACTGAGTGCGCCCCGATTATCGGATATGCCCACTGGGACAAGGTAAAAGTCGGTTCTGCCGGACGTGCCGCCATGAATATGCAGATTCGAATCGATTCTCCGGATCCCAGGAACATTCCGGGAGAGGTACAGGTTGCCGGTCCGAATGTCTGTCTTGGCTACTATAAAAACGAGACGGCAACCCGTGATTCCTTTACCAGTGACGGGTGGTTCAAGACTGGCGATATGGGCATTATCGACGAGGACGGCTACCTCTTCCTCCGCGGCCGCTCGAAGTGCATGATTCTCGGTCCTTCCGGGCAGAATATCTACCCCGAAGAACTCGAGGCGGTTATCAACAACTACAATTACGTTGTCGAGTCCCTTGTCATCGAGGATGACGGCGGACTGACGGCTTTGATCTATCCGGACTATCACCAAGGCGAGCTTGACGGTCTTACGCGCAAGGATCTGGAATCCAGGATGTCGGACTACCTGGTTTCAATCAACCAGCAGATTCCGAACTATGCGCAGATCAAGAAGATCGAGTTCATGCCGGAAGATTTCGAGCGCACCCCGAAAAAGAGCATCAAACGTTATCTGTACCAGAGAAAATAGCATGGAAAAGTTCGACGCACGTTATCTGGAGATGGCCGAAGTTTGGGCCAAGAATTCCTATTGCCGCCGCCGCCAGGTCGGTGCCCTTATCGTCAAAGACCGGATGATTATCTCCGACGGTTATAACGGCACGCCCTCCGGATTTGAGAATATCTGTGAGGACGAAAACGGGGTGACAAAGCCGTATGTCCTTCATGCTGAGGCTAATGCGATTACTAAAGTGGCGAAGTCCGGGAATAGTTCCGACGGTGCGACCCTGTTTGTTACGGCCTCTCCCTGTCTGGAGTGCTCGAAACTGATTATTCAGTCCGGCATCAAGCGGGTCGTCTATCGGGACGAGTACCGGCTGACGGACGGAATCGATTTGCTCCGGCGGGCCGGAATCGAAGTTGAGAAAGTAGATTAAGTTTATATGTCCTCGAATAAGTCCTCTCTGATCCAGCTGCTTCAGATTGCGCTGGGCGTCTTGTTCGGTGTCTTCGTCACGCTGTTCGGTTTCCAGGTCCGGGATCGGATCCGTGGCCAGAAGGCGATGTATGGAGAATGGAGAAAACTGAACCTGATCCTCAGTGAAGTCGAGAAAAACTATGTAGACACCCTGGATTTCAAGGGAATGACGGATGCGGCCGTTATTGCTGCACTCGCGAAACTTGATCCCCATTCCGTCTATATGCCTCCTGTTGAAAAGCAGGAGTCTGACAGCCAGCTTGCCGGCAATTTCGACGGTATCGGGATCCAGTTCAATGTGCCGAACGATACGGCCGTCGTGCTGGAGGTGATCCCCGGCGGTCCCTCTGAGAAAGTGGGACTTCTTCCTGGCGACCGGCTGCTGAAGGTGGACGACAAGGTCATCGCGGGCGTCGGTTTTCCGCAGGACAGTATGGTCCGTCGCATGAAAGGTCCGGCCGGAACGAAGGTTGTCGTAACCGTGAAGCGGGGCAGGGAGGAGATTCCCTTTAAGATTACCCGCGGCAAGATTCCGGTCCATTGTGTCGATGCTGCGTTCATGATCAATGATACGACCGGCTATATCCGCCTTTCGAAGTTCTCGCGGACAACGTATGTCGAGTATTATGCCGCTGTGGCCCAGTTGATGAGCCAGGGGATGGACCATCTGATCTTTGATCTTCGGGACAATACCGGCGGTTTCCTGGATCAAGCCGTCCTCGTCGCCAATGATTTTCTGGATAAGGGGGACATGATAGTCTATATGGAGGGAATGCATCGTGCCAGGCAGGTCTACAGCGCCGACGGGCGCGGAACGATGCGCAACCTTCCGCTCACGATCCTGATCAATGAGGGATCTGCCTCTGCGAGCGAAATCCTTGCCGGAGCGATTCAGGATAATGACCGCGGGGTCATTGTCGGCCGCCGTTCCTTCGGAAAGGGACTTGTCCAGGAGCCGATCGATTTCTCGGACGGGAGCGGGATCCGTCTGACGGTATCCCGGTATTATACGCCGTCCGGACGCTGTATCCAAAAGCCGTATGACGTTTATGGGACCGACATGTACGATCGCTATATGGATGGGGAGGTCTTCTATGCGGACAGTGCCAAGATCAACAGGGAAGATATCCATTATACGGCCGCTGGCCGTACGGTCTACGGCGGCGGAGGAATCATGCCGGACATATATGTCCCGATCGATACGACGCGTGCCTCCGATCTGTTTATCGCTTGCAACCGCAAAGCGACCCAGATGCGTTTTGCATCCTGGATGTTCGATACGTATACGGAACAGCTGCGGACGATCGAGTCGTTCGACGAGATGGATGCGTTCCTGAAGAAGGTCGGTATTGTCGGGCGCTTCCGCGATTTCGCGCGGACGCGGGATGGGATTACGGCGACGGAGAAGGTCTGGGAGGAGACGCTTCCATATCTGGAGCCTCAGCTGAATGCACTTGTCGCGCGCTATTCCAAACTCGGAGACAACGCTTTCTACAAGTATTACCTTCCGATCGACGAAACCGTCAACATTGCTGTAACCGCCCCTGCCCGTCCCCGATAACCTCTTTCTTCCCGGAGAAAAATGTTGTCCGAGAAGGGGTATGCTCCGAGCTTCATGGTTCGGAGCGGGGCGTCACTGTCGTCCGGATGCTCGACGGCTAACTCGGTCCTTTTACAGTCCGCCTCCGTCTCCCTGTAACGTCCCTCAGACACACGCCGTCGTCCCTTCGGGCACGCATCCTCCCTCGGTTCCGCTTACTCCCGCTCCTCTCAATCTCCGCTCGGGGCAC
>CADANY010000021.1 GCA_902789395.1 uncultured Bacteroidia bacterium
AGCGGAGATTGAGAGGAGCGGGAGTAAGCGGAACCGAGGGAGGATGCGTGCCCGAAGGGACGACGGCGTGTGTCTGAGGGACGTTACAGGGCGACGGAGGCGGACTGTAAAAGGACCGAGTTAGCCGTCGAGCATCCGGACGACAGTGACGCCCCGCTCCGAACCATGAAGCTCGGAGCATACCCCTCCCCGGACAACAATTTTCTCCGGGAAGAGAGGGCAAGAGAAGGGGGCGGGATCAGACGCCGCTGAAGCTGGAGAAACCGCCGTCGACGGGCAGGACGACGCCGGTGACGAAAGCGGCAGCATCCGAGCAGAGGAACTGCGCCGCCCCGTTGAGTTCATCGATGTAACCAAATCTTCCCATTGGCGTCTTGGCAAGAACTTTCAGGGAGCGTTCCGTATACGAGCCGTCCGGATTCAGAAGCGCCGAACGATTTTGTTTGCCGATGAAAAAGCCGGGGGCCAGGGCATTGACACGGATCTTGTCACCGTATTTCATCGCCATTTCCGCGGCCAGCCATTTCGTAAAATTCGATACGCCGCTCTTCGCTGCACCGTAACCCGCAACCCGCGACAAGGCATCATAGGCCGCCATCGAAGAGATATTCAGGACACATCCTGATCCCTGACGGGCAAAAATGCGCGAGAAAGCAATGGTAGGATAGACAGTACCGTTGAGGTTCAAGTCTACGACTTTCTGCCAGTCTTCCGGATTCATGTCATAGAAGTGGGCATCCGGCATCACGGTCGCTCCGGGCACATTGCCGCCGGCGACATTAATCAGGATATCAATCTTGCCCATACGGGAGGCCACTTCGGCAGCAATCCGGCCCAATTCTGCAAGGTCCAGCACGTCACATGCATAGACGACAGACTCCGGTCCGAGCTCTTCATGGACAGGAAGAACCTGTTCGGGGCGGTGCACCAAACCGGCGACGACCGCTCCCTGGGAAGCGAAGTGGCGGGCGAGCGATCCGCCCAGTACCCCGGCCGCCCCCGTGATGACGGCGACCTTGCCTTTCAGCGAGAAAAGTTCATTCATATCATATTATTTTTCAATTCATTCCGAACAGCTGCCATCATACCGTCGACCTGTCCGAGGGCAAGCATGCGTCCATGAAATCCGTATCCGGCATTGTATCCCATTTTCTCATCTCCGAGCAGATTCCGGCCATGATCGACCCGCATCGGGAGCGCAGGATTCTGTTTCTCGAAGATTCGGATCAATTCGACCAGATCGGCCCTGCCGGCCGTATGGGGAGCCTCGATGAAATTGCCCCCCGGAAGGACATCGCAGCTGCGGAGGTGGACAAAATGCGTCCGGGAGGCGAACTTCCGGGCCATGGCGACGACGTCGTTCTGCGCCCCCGCCGACAGGCTTCCGGCGCAGAAAGTCAATCCGTTATGCGGGTTGTCAACAGCCTTGAGCATCCAGTCGATATCTTCCGCCGATGTCACGATGCGGGGAAGCCCCAGCACGGGACGGGGCGGGTCGTCGGGATGGACACAGAGACCGATCCCATACTTTTCGCATACAGGCATGACGGCAGAGAGGAAATACTTGAGGTTTTGCCTGAGATCCTCTTTTGAAACCCCCTCATAGAGAGAGAGCAATTGACGGAAAAGACCGACGGGATCTTTGTCCTCTTCGGTGATATTGCCGCTGACGAAACCCTGGGTCTTGACAATGATGTTCTCAATGAGTTTCTGCTCGTCGACATGACCGGCAAGGGCATCAACACGCTGCAGGACTCCGGCATCGTAATCTGCTTCCGCTCCTTTTCTCCGAAGGATCCGTATATCGAAATAGGCGAACTCTGCCAGGTCAAAATACAAGCTTGTCGTTCCGTCGGGCCAAGGATGCTCAAGATCCGTACGGATCCAGTCAATAACCGGCATAAAGTTATAGCAGACAGTCCGTACGCCGCACTCCCCAAGATGGGCAAGGCTCTCGATATAATTGGAAATCAACTGATCCCGGTCAGAACCGTTATACTTGATCGACTCGGCAACGGGAAGGCTCTCGACAACGGACCAGCGGAGACCATACTCTTCGATATACTTTTGCAGACTCCGGATGGCTTCAAGCGGCCATACCGCACCGTTCGGGATATCATACAGGGACGTAACGATCCCTTCCACGCCTATCTGACGAAGCATCGGAAGAGTTATCTTGTCCTTGGGGCCGAACCATCTCCAGGTTTTTTCCATATTCTCAAATCGAATGATTAATCATGGTATAAATTAAATCATTTTCATCCATTTTTGCAAATAGTATTATACCTTTGCAGAAATCAAAAGGAAAGAAATGAGCAAACAGATTTACCTCGCCGGCGGGTGCTTCTGGGGAACAGAGCACTTCATGAAACAGATCAAGGGTGTACTCTTCACCGAAACCGGATTCGCCAACGGCCATACGGAGCATCCCACCTACAAGGAAGTCTATACCGACACGACCGGCCATGCCGAAACAGTCCGGGTCGAATATGACCCGGAAGCGGTTTCGCTGCAGAAACTGCTGAAACTCTATTTCCTGACCATCGATCCGCTGAGCCTGAACCAGCAGGCCCATGATATCGGGACCCGCTACAGGACAGGGATTTACTATACGGATCCGGCAGACCTGCCTGCCATCCGGGAAGTCTATGAGGAGGAAGCCGGGAAGTACGATCAGCCCCTTGCCGTCGAACTGGAACCGCTGCGCTGCTTCTACCCGGCCGAGGATTACCACCAGGATTATCTGGAGAACAACCCGGAAGGGTACTGCCACATCTCCCCTGCCCTGATGAAGATTGCCCGGGAAGCTTAAGCGTAGGAATGCATTCCTCCCAGGAAGAGATTGACCCCGAAATACGTGACCAGTACGGCCAGGAAGGCCAGTATGCAGAAGGTATGGAAAAACCGCGGCCTGCGGAATGCTTTGAGTGATCCGCCATGGAGTGCAGCCGCATAGATCAGCATCGTGACCAGCGCCCATGTCTCTTTCGGGTCCCAGGCCCAATAGCTTCCCCATGAAACATTCGCCCAGACCGCGCCGAGGAAGGTTCCCGCGGTCAGCAGGAAGACGGCCGGATAGAGAACGACAAGCGAGATGTCCATCAACCGCTGCGAGGCTTCTTTTCCGGGAAGCGCCAGGCCCATGATCCCGTTCATCGCCACCAGGGCGAAGAGCGTATAGGAGATCATCATGCTAAGGACATGAATGCTCAGGAGCGGCGACTGGAGGACCGGCATCAGGTGGGTAATCTGGGGATTGGCCCCTGCCATCGAAGCGACCAGCATCGTAAAACCGGCGACGAGGAGACCGAGAGGCTCGATCATTGGGAATTTACGGTACAGAAGCAGGATGGAAAGAGTTGAAAGCCAAGCCATCAGCATCATGACGGAATAACTTCCGCTCAACGGTGCATGCCCGGAGACATACCAGCGCAGCACCAGAACCGCAGTCAGATAGAGCCATAACAGAGCCGCGAGGACGGCAACCGAATGCTGCAGTCCCTTCCGGACCGGCCGGCCTTTCCCAAACGAGATTCCGAAAAGGACGAACAGGATCAGCCCGAGGGTTATCGTGGCCATGAAAGGAATCCTGGGACGGAAAATTCTGTTATAGAGGCGCTCTGCCCGCACTTTTCTCGCGGGAGGCAGCACTTCAGATGCTGTTTTTTCCTGATATTTGCGGATCTGTCCGAGAATGCGGATGACCTCATCCCAGTTCTCACCCTGAATTTCATCATGGACCAGATCGAGGGATTTACGGATAAAGACCCACTGGTTATAGTCCATGCCTTCCGGAAGGGGATCGTCGCAGGAGAACCAGACAATTTTCTGAAGGCCCGGATTCCGGGTGACCAGCGAATCCGGAAGAGCGACGGGAAAAATCTTGAAGGCTTTACCGGTCGCGACATCCATCCGGATCCGTTCCTTCTCCGCCTCCTTGACTGTTCCGCGGTCTTTCGCTTTCAGCTTGAAGGGGATGACATTCCACCAGTCATAATAAAAAAGCCAGCCTGTAACGACCTGCTCGGCAGAATAGCTCTTCCAGCTGGGCTTTCCATAGGCCTTCATGCAGTAGTCCCGGGTCATCGTTTCCATCGGCGCCACCCGGTCATTGTAATAGACATAGAGCTGCCCGAAGGCTTCGGCGACATCCTCCGGCACCACCGGGGGTACATCGGATTCCCTGGCGGAAGAGGGCTGGGGCAGCAAAAAGAGGAAAAGTACAGCCGAAACCGAGGTGACCCGCTTCAAGACGAGCCGGAAACGGCTGTCTTTCCGGAATAAGAATCCGATCATGGAAAGCAGGAGGCAAAGATATCCGGCATAAGTGAGTCCGATTCCCCAAGGATCATGATTGACTGACAGAATCGAGGTATTCCCGTCCTGTTCATACCCCGCCTGATAGAATCGATAGCCATTGTAGCGGAAAATATGATTCATGGAAATCTCCGCCTTACCACCTTCGGGACCGTCCTTCCAGCCGATCTGCGTGACATAATCCGAAGCAGCAGCAGACCCGGCGTACAGGGGGATTGAAAAATCCGTCATGGTCAGGGAGAAGCCCAGCGGGACCGACGTCCCATCCTGCCTTTGGTACCGACTCGTTTCAACGCCCTTTTCCAGCCGTACCGTTCCTTTCTCTCCGGTCAGAAACGTAACCAGTGCCCCGGAGAGGATCAGGACGAACGATAGGTGGATCCCCATCACCGCCACTTTCTTTCCGGCTCCGCTCCTCAGCAGGAGGACAATGCCGGAGACAGCGGCAACGCCCCACAGGATGAAGAAGAGCGGATTGTGATAAACAAGCGAAAAGGCCTCGGGAGTTCCGGCCACTTTTTCGATAACGGTGGCAGCCATCATCGCGAGGATGAGGACTGCCATCGTACCGAAAGAACTTGTTTTTAAGAAGGTATTCAGATTCTTCAATATTAAATAGCGTTGATGAACTCGACGACGGCGTCGCGGTCTTCCTTGGAGAGATTATAGAACTTCTCCGTCGAGGAATAGGCTTCGCTCTTTTTGCTGTACCCGTGCCACATGATCGCTTCGATAACATTGCGGGCGCGGCAGTCATGGATCCGGTCCTCGGCGCCCGTATTGGCGCGGGAGAGTCCGCGTCCCCAGAGCGGCGTCGTACGGCACCAGGATCCATGGATTCCGTTTTTCATATAGAGACGGTGCTGGATCATATCGGTATACGGATAGATTGTCTGGTTCTGATAGCGCGGAAGAGCTTTGCCGGAAGTGATGGACGGAGCCCAATAATTATCTTCTTTCGTCTGCCATTTCGGACGGTGACAGGAAGCGCAACCGATCTGAGTGAAGACCTCCTTGCCGCGCTGGACTTCCTTCCGGTTCAGGTTGCGGGCTCGGGGAATCGAAAGGCCACGGTGCCAGACGAGGAAATTATAATATTGTTCATCACTCATTTCCGGGCTGAAATTGTGCCATTTGTTATTGAACTGATCCGTAGAAGGATCGAGCAGATGGAGGACGGCGTCGGCAATGCCTTCGGCAGTTCCGTCCGCATAATACGGAGAAGTGGGATCAGCCTGGATGGCGGCGATGACATCCTTGTTCTCAGACATGGCCTTGGCCCATGCCTTGGTCGTATAGAGAAAATGACGGTCACTGCGGCTGACGTTGGTGATGTTCCAGATCGCATTGGCGCCGGCACCGTCCTGCAGGGATGCACGGGTCATCGCATAAGTAAACCGTTTTACCATTTTAGTTCCCGCAGGAGCAGGCGTTCCATCTGCAAACTGCCCTTCTGCAAGCGTATACCAGGCTGTAGGCGCGAAATCATTGGAAGATTTGTCCCAGAACGCCGGATTGAGTTCTACATAAGGGGCTTCTTTCCTGTACTGGACACGGATGCTATCCTGGGGAATGGCATCCAGAAGACCCGTTCCGGGGATGCCGATCGTCGATTCGAGACGGAAAGCGACGGCACCCGTCTGGTACGGCGTCGGATTCGTATTGAACGCATCCTCAGGGATATTCACCTCGGGATAGATAAGTTCATACTTCTCCCCGTCGGGAAAGGTCATCGGAAGTCCGCTTTCCATCGCAGAGACAGGCAGCCAGGAGATCTGGATCTTCGTCTCGTCGATCGGAGGGAGGAACGGAGCGGTTGCTAGCGTCTGGGGCATACCGGTCACTTCCGCGACATACGGACCGTCGTCGCTGTTAGCGCCGTCCGCCGGATGATAAACAACCAGCAGATAGCCGTTTCCGAACGTCGACGTATAGGCCGTCTGGCGTTTCCCGTGTCCATATCCGGGATGGCAGTCCAGGCAGGAGGAGCGCAGATAGGCAGGTCCCAGCCCCTTGAAAGGCTCGGTACCGATGGTGAACTTGCGCTCAAAGGCGGCCTCACCGAGATTGAAAGCCCGCTCGAGCCCCTGCGCCGTTACGGCCGGTGTTTCGTCCTCGTAACAGCCCTCGGTCACATTGTCCGTGGTCCCGAGCATGCCGCCCGGATACCATTCCTCTGCCGAGAAATTGGCGACGGCCTGTCCGACGTACTTGGCGTCCGGTTCCCTTTTGTCAGACGGATCGGGAACCGTCCGGTTTCCATTGCACGCAGTCAGCGCAAGGGCGCACCCTGCGACAAGAATAACGAATCTTTTCATAATTTATTGTTTAACAATCCATTCAGCGGCTTTATTCAGCTGTTCATCCAGATCATTGACGGCATCCATTGCCTTCTGGACGGACGCATCCCGGAAGATATCTACGAAAGCACCCTTGGACTGGCATGCCTTGAGCGCAGCGATAGAATCGTCAAGAGCCTTCTGGATATCGGAAGCACCGGAATAATTGTGATTCTTGAAATAGGTCATCAGGGACTGAGGCTGGGCGGAAGTCGCACCGGCCTTGCCATACAGGGAATACTGGATGCTGAGGATATTGTCGATGAAATCCTGGAAGGACTTCTTACTGTAAGGGGACTCGATATAGTTCACATCCTCTCCGGAATGGGCATTTCCCATCTTCACATTGGCGACCTCATTGCAGATGTTGGAGCATCCGGCAATCAGGATGGACGACAGGGTCTCCTGCCAGGTCGCATAGGTGCTGCCTTTCTCCGAAGCGCCAAGCATGTTCTCGCCGTAGGTCTTATCGGATCCCGTCAGGGTCACGGCGACCTCAAGTTCTTCGCAGCGGTCCTGATAGGCCTTCGGAGCATCCGGATTCCAGGCCACGCAAAGGCGATAGCAGTTGTCCCGGAGATCGCCGGCGACGGCGGTCGCATAAATCAGTTCCTGGGCTCCGGTAACGGTCTTCCCGGCAAAGGCCTCATGGGTCTCGTTCGCCCGGAGGGCTTCCACTTTCCGGTTCTGTCCATCACGGAAGATAATGAATTCAATCCCGTGGAAACCAAGAAGTTCCTGACCAAGTTTCGCGGCCGCGTATGCAATTCCGTCCTCTCCTTCGAGTGCGGCGACCTGCTCCGCATTGCTGAGCGAGGTAGCCAGGGCGTCGACGTCAAGCGGCCATGTATCGATATGCGGGTCGATCCCGAAATCGGTGGCAGCCCCATACAGGAACGCCTCAGACTCTTCCCAGGACTGGCGGGCCTGGAGGAATTTGGCGCAGATGGCGTCTATTTCAGACTGGGAGACCTTGTTCAGCCCCTTCTTCGAGGCAGCGGCAAGCAGGTCATACAACTCTCCCGTCTCTTTGGCAAGATCGCCATAGGTGGCATATACGACACCGGGAACGTACTGTTCCACAGCTTTTTTCATCTCCTGTTCTTCTGAAGTAAGACCATCGACAGTCTTCGAAGACTTTTCACACGCTGCAACAGCGGCAACTACCGCACAGGCAGCAAGAATTATTTTACAATTCATGTTTTTTATTGTTTGTTAAAGAATCCCATATAGGCTATTCCGACGGAAACCGACGGCTCATTGTTGTACTGGCTTTTCAGCCATCGCTTGGACCACTCACATTTGACGGCAATCTGCGGGATCGGGTACCAATTGAGTCCCAGTGCCAAGCGATGCTTGTCAGTATAGGGATAATCCTGTTGGTCAGCGGCAGGAATATACGGATCATAATACTCGTAACGGCCGAAAAGGAAGAGTTTCTCCGTCGCGGCAGGATGCATCAGATGCAGTATGTCATAGCCCGCTTCTACGCCGGCTGCAACCGCTGCCTTTCCGACAGGTGTCTTTTTGTAAGGAGCGTTATTGGAGGTGAGATTCCTCTTGACTGTACTGATCGTCGCCGCATCGTCAACGAATCCGGCATCCGCATTTCCCCTGACAATCAGGTATTTTCCGTTGTATGCGAAATCGAAGGCTCCGATTGCGGTCTGTCCCTTGATGTCACCATAACGGGTACCATGCATGTCATTCGGGTAAGAATTATGCATGCTGTTACCGTAATAACCGCTGAAACTCAGACGGAGGTTTCGGAAAGATGTATTGTCTATTCGAGCGGCAAAACCACAATTGTTCGCGACCTTATATTCATAAGGAGAACCCGCTGCAGCATGGACAAAATTGTCCCGGTCGAACATGAAGGCATCCAGTCCGGCGACCAGGAGCGCCTCATACCGCCAGGCGCCCGCCTTCCCCCAGATGCTGATGCCCGTATCATGCCAGGTGGACGGGAGGATCGTATATTCTCCCTCGGGACGGTAGACCGTAAAAAAGTTCAGCGGTTCATGGGCGTTGTTCAGGCCGCCGACGGGGACGACCAGGTGGCCCATCCGGACGTTCACCTGCGGGAAAAAGGACTTCTGGATCCAGAACTGTTCCAGTTCGACCTCTCCGCCTTTCTCGATTTCGGTCTCCCATTCGCCCGCTTCCGTATACTCTTTTTCGACGGCGGAACCTGTACCGGTATGTTCGAACTCGATTTCAGTCTGCATGGCCCATCCCTTTCCGAAATCATATCCCAGATAGATGACGGCGTGCGGAATGTCAAACCGCCCATGCCCCGGATCATTCCGGTAATTGTCAGGATGCGAATACCTGTAGACATTGTCACTGTAGAAATTGCGGGTCAAAGCGACCTCACCATACCCTCCGACGCTAAGGCCGGGGAAACGCGACGCGATCTGCGCCGATGCCGCGATACAACTCAAAGACAGCACGGCAGCCGTCATATTCTTCTTCATAGCCACTAACCATCCGGATTATTCCGAAACCGCTGCAAAAATACACCGGATGGCGGTTTTGTACTATCCCTATTGTTTGTGGAAATGGACCGGAGATTCCCTAAAAATAGCTAATGGGAAGGATTGATTTGCCATTTTTGAGAATTATCGCTAATTTCGTAGGGTAATTAAAAAGTTATGGCCAAAGATCTGCTGGTCGCCGGCATAGGCGAAGCGCTATGGGATATTTTCCCCGACGGAGCGAAACTGGGGGGCGCCCCTGCGAATTTCGCATACCATGTCTCCCGTTTCGGCATTCCGTCCGTTGCCGTCAGTGCACTGGGGGAAGATGAACTGGGAGACCGTACGGAGGTGGAACTCGGGAAGAAGATGGATATTTTCATGGAACGGGTTCCTTATCCGACCGGCACGGTTCAGGTCAGTCTGGACGGGAACGGCGTCCCCCGGTATGAGATCAAGGAGGGGGTCGCCTGGGACAATATTCCTTCGACACCCCGCCTGATTGAAATGGCGTCCAAATGCGATGCGGTCTGCTTCGGCTCCCTTGCTCAGCGGAATGCCGTCTCCCGGGAGACAATCCTCGCCTTCCTTGATGCGATGCCTTCCGATGCCATGCAGATCTTCGATATCAACCTCCGCCAGCATTTCTATACGAAAGAGGTCGTCGAGACATCGCTCGAAAAGTGCAATATTCTGAAAATCAATGACGAGGAGCTAAAGGAAGTAGGACTGATGTTCGATATCGACTACCTTCCCGACGCGGAAAAATGCCGCCGCCTGCGGAGTTATTTCAACCTCTCTACCCTTATCCTGACATGCGGGACCGACGGCAGTTACGTCTACGGAGACGGCGTTGAAAGTTTCCTCCCTACTCCGGAAGTCGACGTTGTCGATACCGTCGGGGCCGGCGATTCCTTCAGCGGGGCTTTCTGTGCCGGCATCCTGAAAGGACTGCCGATCGTAAAGGCCCATGAACTCGCCGTCCGGGTCTCCGCCTACGTCTGTACGAAGGCAGGAGCCATGCCGGAAATGCCCGCCGATATAGCGAAGGGAATCCTCTGATCAGCAAAGATCCAAAAGCGGTGTCGCTTCCCCCCTTGGCAGGATTCGAAGATGGACCGATCCTGCAGGGACCCCGATTTCGGAGAGGGTCCTCGCGGCCGAATCATAGGCCAGCCTCGGGGTATTGTTGTTTGCACTGAGGTGACAGAGAAAAAGGTTCCGAAGGCCCGGATGATAGAACGAGCGGATTGCCTCCGCACAATCGTCATTGCTCAGATGACCGCATCCTTTGCTGATCCTCATTTTCAGGGGATAAGAATAACTGCCGCCCAGCAGCATCCCGATATCGTAATTCGACTCGATGACGATCGTGTCCGCCTGTCCGGCCAGTTCCATAGCCTCGCCGGGAACTTCCCCAAGATCCGTCATGAACAGGAAACGATGTCCTTCCGTACGGATGGCAAAGCCGACCGTATCTGTCGCATCATGCGGGACTTTGAAATAACGGACCTCAAATCCGGAGGTCAGTTCCTGCCAGCCGCTCCGGAGGACTCTCCTGCACGGAACGATCCAGTCGCGTGTAAACGGGTGGACGGCAAGGGAGGCGTGCAGCGATTCCGTCGCAAAAACAGGCAGTGAAAGACTTTTGCAGAAAGAACCGAGATGACGGATATGATCCAGGTGATCGTGGGTGACAAGGATGCCTCTAATACAATCCGTCGAAAGGCCGCTGGCGCTCATAATTCTTTTGAGGCGCCGCATGCTGACGCCGGCATCGATCAGAAGGCCTGCCGGACTTTCCCCGGAATCGGTCAGCAAGAGACTGCAATTGCCGCAGCTGCCGGAAGAGAAACTCAGGAAACGGACCATCAATGCTCCTCCTCGATACAGTATTTCGAGATGACCTTGTATGCCCCGTCGACGCCGAGTTCGCCGGCCCGCGAAAGGTCAATACATCCTTTCTCCTTATCTTTCAGATAGATAAGAAGAAGACCACGATTGAAATAAGCGTCGCCGAAATAGGGATAGAGCTTGATGGCGGACTCGTAGCTTCCCAGGGCATTGACAAGCTGTGAGGAAAGACAATACAGGTTGCCGAGGTTGAAATGGATATACGGGATATTCGGAAGGATTGCCGCGGCGGCTTCCATATCCGCCACGGACTCGGAATAATCATAGGTATTCGTCACCTGGTCGCGAACACGGGCCCGGGTATTCCCTTTATCATCCATCGACAGGGTCTGGACATTCGTCTCGATCGATGCGATAAAATCGATCATTTCCGCCCGAAGGACGCCCCGGTTCATATAATAGAAAGCTTTATAGAGGTCCTGGTAGCGGTCTCCGTCAAGTTTGATGGCATTCTGATAGTGCACGAGCGCGCTGTTGTAGAGCTTGGCATCGATATCCGAAAGCGCCAGCAGGAATTCCTTTTCCGCGGGACTGGCCTTATCCAGGTCGAAAGGAACGAAATCGACTCCAGAATCCGACTCACGTCCGGACAGGAAGCGCTCGTCATTGGTGATTAGGACCGGGCTGGAGAGCCCTGCGATGAAGCGGTCCAGCAGCGGATTCTCATATTTTCGCTCAAGGGCATAAAGCGTATTGTCACGACGGGAAGTCAGGACAAACTTGTAGAGCGGTTTGAGGTTGATATCGACATCGCGGTGCTGGAGCAGTTCGTCATCGAAATCTTTCTTTGCAAAATCTGCGTCCAGAGCCAGCAGGGAACTGTATTTCCGCGTTGTATCGGCAAATGAGACACTCCCCTCTCCGGACTTGTTCCTATATTCCTGGACCTTCCGGTTCGCGGTTTTATAGTCTTCCCGGGAAGCCCGGTTCATTCCGAGTTGGAGTTCTACATAAGAGCGGTTCATATAGGCTTTGGCGAAATCGGGATAGAGCTCGATCGCCTTGTTATAATCAGCCAGAGCATCCTCCCAACGGCCCATTCCGGAAAAGAAGGCCGCACGATTGTAGTAGGCCAGGACGTTTTTCGGGTTGATGTTGATGACCCGGTCCATATCCGAGAGGGCACTCTCATAATCTCCGACCTGGGCATGGATGAGACTCCTGTTATAGAGCGTCAGGGCATTGCCCGGTTCATGCTCAAGGACCTTGTTCAGGTCCGTCATCGCCTCATTGAGCATTGACTTTTCATAGTACATGAGCGCCCGGTTGAAATACGCAAAGGTATTGGCCGTATCGAGGCTGATCGCATTGTTCATATCGGAGATTGCCTCCTCGAAACGCCCCTGGGCCGCGTACAGGCGTCCCCTGCGGACGAATCCTTCCGGCTCGAAGCGGTCCAGCTTGATCGCTTTGTTGTAGTCATTGATCGCCTTGAGGGTATCGCCGAGAAAAAGATAGGATGCGCCCCGGTTCAGGTAGGCGGAGGGATCCTTGGGCTCTTTCCGGATATACTTATCGAAATCCTTGATTGCCGGCTCGAACTGCTGGGCAAGGAAATAGGTTACACCTCGTGTGAAATACAGGCCCGTAAAGCCCGGACGGAGCGAGATCGCCTTCTCCAGATCCTTCAGGGCGGCATCATACTGGCCGCCCCGGTTTTCCGAAATCGCCCGGTAATGGTATCCGGAAGTAAACACCGGATTCAGCCGGACGGCGGTATCGAAATCCTTCTGGGCACCCCGCACATCGCCCAGGTTGTATTTGGCGATCCCGCGGTAGAAGAAAGTCCAGTAATCCGTCGAGTCGAGTTGGGCCAGGATATTGAAGTTCGCTATCGCTTCGGACAGTTTCCCGTCTGCGAGGGCATTCCGGCCCCGGAAGGAGAACACATCCTTGTCATACTGGGCAGCCGCATCGATGGCAGACGACACAAAAAGGAAGACCGGCAGAAAGAAGCCGGAGAGCAGAGCGGATATGCGGACTGAACGTTTCAATCAAAAAAATTTTCAGATACGGACTGAAATGCCTAATTTTGAAGTCCGAAATCTTTTATCATACAAAGATAAACATTTATTGTGCCCAAACCGCCGATGGCTAAAAAAATATTTGCACTCCTACTCTTTCTGAGCCTCCTCTCCCCCTTTGCCACGGCCCAGCGACGTGCCAGGATCAGCCCGGCGAATGCCGAAAATATCCTTTCCGAAGAGGATCTCTACCTCGATATAAAATTCCTGTCCGATACTCTTTGCCAAGGCCGCAGGACCGGAACTCCCGGTGCCCAGCTCGCAGCCATGTGGATTGCCAACCAGTTTGAATCCGCCGGCCTCAACAAACTGAACGGGACCCGTTTCCACAGTTTCAACACCCCCACGGGCACAACCGGACACAATGTCGTCGGTTTTCTTCCCGGGACAGCCGAATCAGGAAAACGCTATATCATCATCGGTGCCCATTACGATCACCAGGGCACCCTCGGCGGGACTCTTTACCCCGGGGCCGACAGCAACGCTTCCGGTGTCGTCTGCATGATCCAGCTCGCCCGGATGCTGGCCTATATGAAAAGTATCGACCGCCCTTTCTCAAAAAGCATCCTTTTCGTCGCCTTTGACGGGAAGGGGTCCAATATGGCCGGCTCAGCCGATCTGGCGTCCCGCCTCCGGGACGGCCTGCTCCTGGATCCCCAGACATGGGATCCGATTTCGAAAAAGGACGTCGATCTGATGGTCAACATCGACCAGATCGGATGCAACCTGACACCGCTGTCCCCCGTATGGAAGGATTATATCATCATGCTCTCGGACGAGAAGAGCCGGAGAAGGGTTCCCCTGACCTCCGTCGACCTGGAGAACCGGATCGGACTGGATATCGGTTTCTCCTACTATGACAGCAAGGACTTTACCCGGTTGTTTTTCCGGAAAGTATGTGATCAGAAGGCTTTTCTCGATGAGGGAATCGAGTCCGTCCTTTTCACCTCCGGCATCACGATGAACAATAATAAAACGACCGATACCGCAGAGACCATCAACACCTCGGTACTGCGGAAACGGATTTTGCTGATTTATTACTGGCTCAGGCGTTTTCTCTGAGATAGTCTTCCCGGTCTTTGATCGCCCGCTTGATGATTGACGAACCTTTCATCCTGCGGATCGGACCGTTGAAGACGGCAAATTGCATGTAAAGTTCCTTAATATCCTCATGCTTGCTTTCCGGGACCAGCCGGGCGGCATATTTAGCAAAAAGTTCCATCCGCTCTCCGGCAGAAACGGGATAGTTGTCTCCGAAAAAGGTCTCGGACCATTTGAAAAAGCCCAGCATCGAGAAGATCATCTTGCGGCGGAGAGCCGGATTCGAGGACATTGCCTGATCGTGACGGCGCCAGCGGAGTTTTCCCCGCCGGATGAGGCGGATTCCCTTTTCCGCCGAGGCGGAAAAGATCGTCTGGAGACCGGTACGGAGCAGTGTCTCATCCAGGAAAAGCCTCTCCGTAAAGACATTCCGTCTGAAAACGAAGGACGACAGCGGAGCGGGAATTCCCTTGAAGAAGAGGTCCTTGAAAAGACGGTCGTTCATTTCTTTGCGGCCAAAACCTTTCGGCGTCTCCAGAACGTTTCCCTTTTCATCGATAATCTCCGTATTCCAATGATACACATCGAAATCGGGATGACGGGCAACGGTTTTGTGGAATCTTCCGACAGCAAACTTAGACAATTCGTTGTCATCGGAAAGGACGAGGACGAAGGTTTCCTCACGGAGCATGTCGAGCGCACGTTCGATATGGAGGGCAAGGGATGTTCCCCCGAGATTCGGGGAAAAAGTCTGACAGCGTATATCGAGAGAATCCTCGAATTCTGCGACGACGCCGGCCAGGTCTTCTCCGGAAGCATCATCCGCGACATAGACCCGGAAACGCCGGTCTGACTGGAAAGCCAGGGAACGGAGGGTTTTGTGGAGAAAGGTAAGGCGTGCCGTCGGTATGAGAATTGCGAGATCAGCTGTCTTGATATCCATAATCTATTGCTTTTTTATCTTTGCAAAGATACGGAAAAAGATTAAATTTGTAGACTGCATGACTATTATTACGTAATTCATGAAAGATTTTGTGCGGATGATGAGGCAATACGCCTCCCCATATAAAGGATATCTCGGCGGGGCTGTGATCCTCAACATGCTGTCTGCCGTTTTCAATGTATTCTCCTTCGCCGTCATCATACCGATGCTGAATATCCTGTTCAACATCGACAAGACCCACTATGATTTTATCGCCTGGGGTACGGAAGGGATGAAAACCAAGGATATCCTGATCAACAATGCTTACTGGACCGTCCAGAACTATACCCTTGCCCACGGAGCCATCGCAGCCCTGCTCGTTCTCAGCGCCGCCATGGCGGTCATGACCGTCCTAAAGACCTCCTGTTATTTCGGATCCAGCGCCGTCATGATTCCGATCCGGACCGGCATCGTCAAGGATATCCGCGGCCGCATCTACAACAAGATCCTCAACCTCCCGATCGGGTTCTTCTCCCAGGAAAGGAAGGGAGACATCATCGCCCGAATGAGCGGAGACGTTTCCGAGGTCGAAACTTCGATTACGGCCTCGATCGAAATGATCATCAAAGATCCGATCCTGATCGTCATCTACTTCGGCATCCTGATCTATACCAGTCCGGAAATGATGCTCATCATGATTCTCTTCGTTCCCGCCTTTATCTGGATTATGGGAGTCATCGGCAAGCAATTGAAACGGAAATCCGTCGAGGCCCAGACGCTCTGGAGCGATACCATGTCCCAGGTCGAGGAGACCCTCGGAGGGCTGCGGATCGTCAAGGCGTTCAACGCCGAAAAGAAGATGTCCGCCCGTTTTGAGAAAGTGACGGAAAGTTACCGGGCAAAAATCAGCCGTGTATCGACCCGGCAGGTCCTGGCCCATCCGGTCAGCGAACTTCTCGGAACGATCATGATCCTGATTGTCCTCTGCATCGGCGGATCCATGATCATTACCGGGAAAAGTATCTTCGGAGGTTCTTTCATCGATGCGCCTACCTTCATTTTCTTCCTGATCATCCTCTACTCGGTCATCGAGCCGATCAAGGAGCTCTCGAAAGCGGTCTACAGCATTCCGAAGGGACTGGCTTCGATGGAGCGGATCAACAAAATCCTCGACGCCGAGAATCCGATCACCGAGAAAGCCGAACCGGTCCGTCCGGACGGATTCCGCGAAGGGATCGCCTTCAGGAATGTCGGATTCTCCTACGAAGACGGACGGGAAGTCCTCAAGGATATCAACCTGGAGATTCCCAAAGGCAAGCGCATCGCCATCGTCGGCGAGTCCGGTGCCGGCAAATCGACGCTTGTCGACCTGATTCCCAGGTTTTATGACGTCACGTCCGGTTCCATCGAAATCGACGGCGTCCCGATCAAGGACATCGGCATCACGGAACTGCGCGCGCTGATGGGCAATGTGAACCAGGACCCCATCCTCTTCAACGATACGATATTCAACAACATCGCCTTCGGTGTCGAAAACCCCACCGAAGAGCAGGTCATTGCGGCCGCCAAGATCGCCAATGCCCATGAATTCATCATGGAAAAAGAAGAGGGCTACCAGACCAACGTCGGCGACCGCGGTGTCAAACTGTCGGGCGGACAGCGCCAGCGGATTTCCATCGCACGCGCAATCCTGAAGAACCCGCCGATCCTGATCCTTGACGAAGCAACGGCCTCCCTCGATACGGAATCAGAACGGATCGTCCAGGAGGCCCTCGACCGTCTCATGTCCTCCCGCACGACGATCGCCATCGCACACCGCCTCTCCACCATCAAGAACTCCGATGAAATCATCGTTATGCATGAAGGCCGGATCGTGGAGCGGGGACGCCACGAAGATCTTCTTGCCCTCGGAGGGTATTACAAGAAGTTGAATGATATGCAGAGTCTCTGATATGCCCCGAAAACGCCGTACGCTAGCCAGGATCCTCTTCCTGCTCTATATCATCACCGTCTGCATCCTTTGTTTCGGGAAGTTCAGCGGGTCGTCGGAACTGCCTTCGTCCATGCTCGGAATTCCGATGGACAAGATTGTCCATTTCCTGATGTTCCTGCCTTTCCCGATCCTGGCTTTCTTCGCATTCGACAAGTATACGGAAAGCCCCAGGCAATCCTTCATCTACACCGGTTTGACCTGCGCAGCAGGCTGTCTGCTGGCTGCCGGGACCGAACTGATCCAATCCAGACTGTCCTATCGGAGCGGGGACCCGAACGATTTCATCGCCGATTTTCTCGCCATTATCTTAGGTTCCCTCATCGTTCTCCTTATCGATATCAGCAAACAAAAGAAATCATGAAAAGATCGCTCAGCATCCTTCTCTGCGGGCTCCTTGCCCTCCCCCTTTCCGCACAGAGCCCGATCGTCAAGGCCTATAAACCCGTCGCCGACTCGCTCAAAACCCTGCTTGAAGAGCGCACGTCCGTCAAAACTTCGCTTCGGCTCGATAAAGTCATGCACCGGGAAAACGTCCTGGACATCTACTTTACCCCGGAACTGAGCGACTATCCCTGGCGGAAGGAAGACGTACAATGGCTCCAGAGAGAGATCAAAAAACAAACGCCCCCTGCGTACAGGAGCTACCCGATCGGGGAGATATTTGCCGGCGGCACTCCGCTGAAGGATCTCGTAATGCCCGCCCTCAGCCACGACGGGAAACCGGTTTCCAATACGATGCGGGTATCGGATCCCAAGGGACGTCCCGTCATCGAAGACATTGACGCACAGGAATTCACCAAAGGCATGTACGGCCGGCATATCGCCCTCTGGCAGAGCCATGGCCGCTATTTCGAAGCCAAGACAGACCGCTGGGAATGGCAGCGCGCAGCCCTCCACCGGACAGTCGAGGATATGTATACCCAGAGTTATGTCCTTCCCTTTCTCATTCCCATGCTGGAAAATGCCGGGGCCTATGTCATGACCCCGCGGGAAAGAGATACGTCCTCCGAGGAGGTCATCTGCGACAATGATCCGGCCTTTTCCGGACCGAGAGAAGGGATCCGCCAGACAGGACGGTATGTCGAAAAAGGAGACTGGGAAGACGCCGGAATTGGTTTTGCGGATGCGAAGGCCGTCTATTCCGGGTATGACAATCCGTTCACGATGGGCTCCGCCCGGCAGATCGAAATGACGTCCAGGGACGCAGGATCCGCATCCATCCACTGGTATCCGGATTTCGATGCGCCCCGGAAACTGGCTGTCTATATCTCCTACAAGAGCGTACCTGAAAGCACGGATGCCGCCTCCTATACGGTCCATCATCTCGGCGGGGAGAGCCATTTCTGCGTCAACCAGAAAATCGGCGGCGGGATCTGGATGTATCTCGGAACCTTCGAGATGGGCCCCGGCAGCTATGTCCGGCTGGACAACCGGCCGGCACGGGGGCATAAATTCATAAGAGGCAGCGTCGTTACCGCTGATGCGGTCCGTTTCGGCGGCGGCGTCGGGAAGATTGCCCGGGGCCTCGATACGACGGACCCGGCGGAATGGACCACCTCCGGACTCCCCTGCTTTGCGGAGGGGGCGATGTACAGCATGCAGTGGAGCGGGATGGACATGCACCTTCTCGATGAGTGGGAAACGGATTATACGAAGGATTATGCCGGACGCGGAAAGTGGGTCTCATATCTGAGCGGCGGGTCCCGGGCGAATCCCCGGGCGGAAGGGAAAGGGATTCCCTTCGACCTCTCGCTGGCCTTCCATACCGATGCTGGAACGACTCCGGACGACCGGATTGTCGGCACTTTGTCCATCTATACCCTCCTTTGCGAGGGCAGCGACCGCCTTCCCAGCGGCGAGAGCCGCTACAACGGCCGTGAACTGGCAGATCTCGTCCAGACACAGATCGTCGAAGACGTCCGGAGAGACTTCGAGCCCGACTGGACCCGACGACAGCTCTGGAACCGATCCTACAGCGAATCCCGGACCCCTTCCGTGCCGGCCATGCTCCTGGAGCTCCTTTCCCATCAGAATTTCGCCGATATGAAATACGGACTCGATCCGACCTTCCGGTTCACCGTCTCCCGTGCGATTTATAAGGGAATGCTCAAATACCTCAGCAACCGGTACGGCTGCACCTATGCAGTCCAGCCGCTGCCGGTCCGGTCCTTCGCCGCCGAACTCGACAACGGGAAGGCCCTCCTGAGCTGGGAAGCGACTCCGGATCCCGGCGAACCGACGGCTGCACCGACCGGCTATATCCTCTATACCCGGATTGACGACGGGGGGTTCGACAACGGAGTCGTGCTAAATAACGTCAGGTCCAAGGGCAGCGTGGAAAGCGTCAGCGTCCCGATTGAAAAAGGGCACCTCTACAGCTACAGAATCGTTGCTTTCAACGAGGGCGGCAAAAGTTTTCCTTCAGAAACACTCGCCGTCGGCGCCCCTACGGGAGAATCGAAGAAAGTACTGATTGTCAATAACTTCGACCGTCTTTCCCCTCCGGCCTGGTTCGACACTCCGACGTATGCCGGGTTCTCGGACGCAACAGACAGCGGGGTATCATACGGGGATGAGATCAACTTCATCGGCGAAGTCTTCCAGTTCCGCCGTGCGGATCCGTGGACCGATGACGATAATCCGGGCTTCGGCGGATCCTTCGCAGACAAGGCCGGGAATCTGATCCCGGGAAATACCTTCGACTTCCCTGCCTTCCACGGGCGCGCCCTCCTCAAAGCCGGTTATGCCATCTCCTCAGCGAGTGCAAAAGCGTTCCCGAGGATATTCCCCCAAGGATATATGGCCGCTGATATTATCTGCGGAAAGCAGGTCACGACCCTCGTCGGGCGCGGGGCAGTCGAAAATAAATACCCTGTTTTTCCGGAAGATTTCCGAAAGGCCCTTACCGCATTTACGGCAGCCGGAGGCAGCATACTGATCTCGGGCGCCTATATCGGAACAGACGCTTCGGACAAAGTCTATGACGTCGCTCCGAACGACACATACCGGAGCGAAGCCACTGCATTCATACAGAATATCCTCGGCTACAAATGGGTGACGAATTTCGGATCCCGCTCCGGACGGATGATCCCATATACCAATCCCTATGTCCGGCTCGGCGGAGAATACCGTTATGTCAGGGACTGCCTCTCCGGGACCGGGCGGCGGGTCTATCAGGTAGAGAATCCGGACGGAATCCTTCCTGCCAATGAGAGAAGTTTCGCCATCATGAAATATGACGATACGAAAGTCACCGCCGGAACGGCTTATGATGCCGGGACCTATCGGAGCGTTGCGTTCGGTTTCCCCATCGAGACGCTGACGACCGAAAAAGAAGCGGAACGGCTGCTGGCATCGGTGATGAATTGGTTTAACGAAAAATAATTTTCGATTTTTTGACAATATTTATTGTTTTTCAATAATTATTTCTATATTTGCAGAAACTTAACATTTGAAGCCATGATTGCAACCTGGTGGGCGGCACTCAGCCCCGCAATGAAGATCCTTTGGGCCGTAACCCTTTCGGCCTCCCTGATTTTCATCATCCAGACGGTGATGACCTTCCTTGGTGCGGATTCCGGTGGAGATTTCGATACCGATTTCGACACTTCCGTAGACATGGACCCGACACTCTCCAATATCGAGGGCGGATCCAACCTCTACACCTTCCGCAATTTCGTCAATTTCTGCCTCGGGTTCGGATGGAGCGCCATCCTCCTCCGCAACAGTATCTCCTCGACGGCCGTACTGATTATCGTATCGGTCCTTGTCGGTGCCGGACTTGTCACGCTGGTCATGTATATGTTCAAGTGGCTCAGCAGCATGCAGCAGAACGGCAATATCAACGTCTTCAAGTCTGCCGTCGGCAGCCAGGGAAAGGTCTACCTGACGATTCCCGAAGCCAGGACCGGTGAAGGGAAAGTCCAGATTTCGATCCAGGGCGCCGTCCGGGAATACAATGCCCAGACCGACGGCGACGCCATCAAGACCGGCACGCCGATCAAAGTAACGGAGGTCATCAACGAGAGCACCCTCCTTGTCGAAGAAATCAACTCCTATATCGTATAATATGGAACAGATCTATCTCATCCTTATCATTATCGCCGTCGCATTCGTGACGCTGGCGGCCATCCTGAAGCGCTACCGCCGCTGCCCTTCCGACAAGATTCTTGTCATCTACGGTAAAACCGGCAAAAACCCCACCGGTTCCATCTCTTCCGCCCGATGCATCCACGGCGGCGCCGCCTTCATCTGGCCTGTGTTCCAGGATTATGCGTTCCTCGATCTCAAACCGATCTCGATCGAGTGTAACCTGACGAACGCCCTCTCGAAGCAGAATATCCGCGTCGACGTTCCCTGCCGGTTCACCGTCGGTATCTCTACCGAACCCGAGAACATGACAAACGCTGCAGAGCGTCTGCTCGGGCTTTCCATCGACAGCATCCAGAATATCGCGACAGATATCCTCTTCGGCCAGCTCCGTCTGGTCATTGCTACGATGGACATTGAAGAGATCAACTCCGACCGTGATAAATTCCTCGCGAACGTTTCCACCAATGTCGAGGCGGAACTCCGCAAGATCGGTCTGAAACTGATCAACGTCAACGTGACCGATATCCGCGACGAGTCCGGCTACATCGAAGCACTCGGTAAGGAAGCGGCTGCCAAGGCAATCAACGACGCGAAGAAGAGCGTTGCCGAGCAGAACCGTTTCGGTGAGATCGGTAAGGCAGAGGCCGACAGGGACAAGGATATCCGGATTGCGGAAACGACCCGTGATACCCGTATCAAGACGGCGGAAGCCAACGCCCTCGCCGTAGAAGGTGAGAATACCTCGAAGATTGCGATCGCGAACTCCGATGCTGCCCGTCGTGAGAAAGAAGCGGAGGCCGCCCGTGTTGCCGTCGCCGCCGAAAAGGTCCAGGCCGCAAAAGCCCTTGAGGAGGCTTACAAGTCCGAACGTGACGCAGAACTTGCCCGTGCAGAGCGCGAACAGGCTACCCAGCAGGCCAATATCGTCGTCCCTGCCCAGATCGAGAAGGAAAAAGCAATCATCGATGCCGAAGCCGAGGCCGAAAAGATCCGCCGCAAGGCAAAGGGTGAAGCAGACGCTATCTACGCCAAGATGGACGCGCAGGCCCGTGGTATCCTCGAGATCCTGACCAAGCAGGCAAGCGGTTTCCAGCAGCTCGTCGGTGCCGCCGAGGGCGATGCCCAGAAGGCCGTCCTGATGATGATCGCAGACAAGCTTCCGGATATTGTCAAGACCCAGGTCGAAGCCGTCAAGGGCATCAACATCGACAAGGTTACCGTCTGGGATACCGGCAACGGGACCGACGGAAAGACCGCGACCTCGAATTTTATCTCCGGGATGATGAAATCCGTTCCCCCGCTCAATGAACTCTTCAATATGGCCGGCATGAACCTGCCGTCCTACCTGAAGGGTCCCGACCAGCAGGAGACCAAAACCACCCCTGAAGAATAAGCCCTATGCCGATTATCGTCAACATTGATGTCATGCTGGCCAAGCGGAAGATGTCTTCCCTCGAGCTCGCAGCGAAGATCGGCATCACTCCGGCCAATCTATCGATACTCAAGACCGGCAAGGCCAAGGCCATCCGGATTACGACCATGGACGCGATCTGCAAAGCCCTGGACTGCCAGCCCGGTGACATTCTCGAATACCGTCCGGAAGAATGAAACGATTCCGGAGACTGATACTTCTAACGAGAGCGAGGGTGACTAAAAAGTCGAAAGACCGATAGTCACCCTCTCTTTTTTGTTATGTAGCCAAGGCTCCGGGCCGCCAGGCCGCCAACCGCAGGAGGAACC
>CADANY010000022.1 GCA_902789395.1 uncultured Bacteroidia bacterium
GAACGATTAAAGCCCCAAAACAGCCGTAAAATTGGGGCCATTTTTGGGGCTTTTGTCGTAACTAATTGATAATCAATTAGCCTTGCGGAGAGGACGAGATTCGAACTCGTGGTACACGGATAGCGTACGGCAGTTTAGCAAACTGCTGGTTTCAGCCACTCACCCACCTCTCCGGGAGCCATAATGGCGAAACTTCCGCTTCTTGAGCGGACTGCAAATATACGATGTTTTTCGGGATTCGCAAAAATTTTGAGGGAGATTCTTCGTTATCACTCAGAATGACAACCTGAACGGAGAGGGTTCGAGGTTGGGAAATCGGGGTTTGGGTTGTTCTTACTCAGAACAACCTGGACAGACGTTCGCGGCTTAGGGTTGGGAGGTTTCGCGACGGGCGGCGTAGGCTTCGGCTTCACGGGCGGTAGAGGTGTCGACGGGGCGGCCGCCGATGAAGGCGATGACGGTTGCTTCGGGGAAGCCGAGCCGGCGAACGGCTGCGAGGTGGGAAAGGGCGGAGGAGTATGTGCGGAAGATGCCGGCCGCATAGGTGAATTGCAGGGATGAGGTAAGACGCTCATAGACAGGCGTCAGCCCTTGCAGGTCTTCAACAGAGGCGTGGGTAGGACTGGAGAAGAGACGGATCTGGTAGACGATTCCGTCAGGAAGGGCATTGTCCTTGGCGAAACGGCCTATGGGAGCGATCCGAAATACATCGGTCGAATCGACGGGTGCGTCTGCGAGACGGAGGGAGAGTTTTCCTCCGGCGGATTTTTTGGCGAATACATATCCGGAGCGGGCACCTACCACCTCGCGGTCAGCGGTACGGCGCACTTTGGAATCAACACCGGTACGAAGGAAATTCATCTCGATGTCCTGGACTTCCGCAGATGCCTTGGCAAGATCTTCACGGAAGGGGGCCAAGGCAGCTTCCTGCTGAGAGATCCGATCGGCAAGGGCCTGGCGCTCTTCGGGAAGGGTTATGCCCGAAAGTTCTTTCCGGAGAGCATCGAGGGCGCGTTCGCGGTGGTATACAGAGTCGCGGAGCCGGCTCACCTCCGCACTTTTTTCCTGGTAGAGCCGCGTATTGTCGTTGTCCGGAATTTCATCGGAAATCGCTGATGCCGTGTCCATTCTGGTAGGATCCGCCGTCGGGGACAGGGAACATAGATCCCGGAGTTCCGCGGGGTCCGTAACCGCTCGGCGGATGGGCGCGGGGTCCTGTTCAAGCACGTAGAGATAGACGCTGTCCGCCGCGCATTCCCGGTTCGAGGCGAACAAGGTATATTTCCCATCGGGGGTGTCGATCAGCAGAAAATCATCTCCCGGTGAAGAGAAGGGGAAGCCCATATTGACAGGTTCGCCCCAGGAGCCGTCATCCGCGCGCACGGAATAATAAAGGTCGTATCCGCCCATACCGTAAAGGCCGTCCGAGGCGAAGTAGAGGGTCCATCCGTCCGGAGACAGCATCGGGTAGATCTCGTTCCCCTGGGAGAGCAGATTCTCTTCCGTCTGTCGCGGGAAGGTCCATTCTTTCCCGGAAGCCTCTGTGTAATAGATATTTCTGAATCCGTCTTCGTCAGCCTTCGAGAAGAAAACAGACGTCGCCTCGCGTGGAAAGAAAGTAGCGCCGACAAGACTGTCGGGGGCAGGATCAAGCGAATTCGGAGCAGCCCGCCAACTCCCGCCTTCCAAGGGATAGAAAAGGAAGAAATCCTTTAGGGAAAAGCGCTGCTTGGCAACGACATTGGGGATGCGGCAAGCTTCGGAAAGGGTCATTCCGTGCTGGGCCATGACGATCTTCCGCCCGCTCGACGTCCGGTCCGTTTCCGAGGCCGCTTTTTCCCGGGCAGCCTGATACGTTTCGAGGGCCTTACTGAATTCATAATCCCGGCGGAGCTCATCGCCCCTTGTGAGGAGTTCACCAAAAGAAAGTTCGGAAAGATCCGGTGCATCAACGACGGGCGTTTCGAAGAGAGCGGCAGAGTCGATCCGGATAATGACGGTATCTGCGCCCGGCGCAAGGATTCCGCGCTCTATGTCGATTTTTCCCTTACGGATAACAAGCGTATCTTGTTGGAAGAGGGAACTTTCTGCTGCGACCGCCGGAAGCGGCTGCAGCAGCACGAGAGCCGCAAGACTTGCGGCGAACATCGAAAATAACCTAGCGTTCACTTCTAACCACCCTGTTTCAGCATGCAAAAATAAGAAATAAGTTGCAGAAAGTATGATTATAGGAAAAAAATTGTAACTTTGTACCCTTATTTTGCTCAGTGCAAGAAACAAATATTATAAACATAAACAAGCAATGCAGAACAAAGGTTTAATCAGATTGGTCGCGATTCTCTTTGCAATCGCCTGCATCTGGCAGCTTTCCTTCACCGCGGTTACCCGCCTCCAGGAGAAGAAAGCGGCCAAATATGCAGAAGCCAAGGCCCAGCAGTTCGTTGCTTCGGAGAATATCAATCCCGAAGTCCGCGAGTTCGTCCTCGACTCAGTGGCCAACGTGAGGAACAGAGCCTATATCGACTCTATCAATTCGCAGAAGGTTTATATGTGGTATACCTTCAAGGAAGTCAAGGAAAAGGAAATCAACCTTGGTCTTGACCTCAAGGGCGGTATGAACGTCATGCTGCAGGTCCAGCTTCAGGACCTCGTCCGCGCCCTCGCCGGCGGCAGCACGGATCCGACCTTCCTGAAGGCCATGGAGACCGCAAAGGCAAATAATGTCAATTCCAGCCAGGATTTCATCGCCCTCTTCGGCGATGCATGGGCCCAGAACGCCGGCGGCAGAAGGCTCGCCGAGATCTTCGGTACCTATGAACTCCGCGACAAGGTCAAGCCGGAATCCACCGACGCCGAAGTCCTCAACGTAATCCGCAACGAGGCCAAGAGCGCCATTGACAACTCCTTCAACGTCCTCCGTAACCGTATCGACCGCTTCGGCGTAACCCAGCCGAACATCCAGCGCATCGAAAACTCCGGAAAGATCCTCATCGAACTTCCGGGTGTCAAGGATCCGGAACGTGTCCGTAAGCTCCTTCAGGGAACCGCTTCCCTCGAATTCTGGCCTACCTTCCAGGGTAATGAAGTCAACCTCAACGCCGCTGACGCCCGCGTCGCCGAGATCCTCGGCAACCTGAATGACAGCACCGCTACCGAGGCTCTGGATACCCTTTCCGCCGAGTCCGCAGCGTTCAAGAAGCAGCACCCGCTCTTCGCCGTCCTCTCTCCGAGCGGATGGAACACGGCCTGCCTCGGTTTCGCACAGGGTGTTGATACCGCTACCGTGAACAAGTACCTCGCCATGGCGACGGACGTCCTCCCGCAGGGCTTCCGCCCGATGTGGACTGTCAAACCGTCCGAGTATGTCCAGGGCAGCAATGTCTATGAACTCGTAGCCATCAAGGCCACCTCCCGTGACGGCAAGGCTCCGCTCGACGGATCTGCCGTTACCGATGCCCGTACCGAATTCAACACGAACCAGGGCGGTTCTCCGTCCGTTTCGATGTCCATGAACGCGGAAGGCGCCAGCACATGGGCCCGCCTCACCAAGGACAACATCGGCAAGCAAATCGCCATCGTCCTCGATGGACTCGTCTATTCCTATCCGAACGTCCAGAACGAAATTACCGGCGGTAACTCTTCCATTACCGGTAAATTCGACCTCCAGGAAGCGGAAGACCTTGCCAACGTCCTCAAGTCCGGTAAACTTCCCGCTCCGGCTACGATCATCCAGGAGCAGGTTGTCGGTCCGTCCCTCGGTTCCGCTTCGATCCGCGCCGGTCTGATCTCCTTCCTTATCGCATTCGTCCTCGTCCTCATCTACATGGTGCTCTTCTACCAGGGCGCCGGTCTGATCGCTGACGTGGCTCTTCTCTGCAACGTCCTCCTCCTCTTCGGAACGCTCGTTTCCTTCGGCGCCGTCCTGACCCTGCCGGGTATCGCAGGTCTCGTCCTGACCCTCGGTATGGCTGTCGATGCCAACGTTATTATCTATGAGCGTATCAAAGAAGAACTTGCTGCCGGCAAGGGCTTCTCGAAAGCGGTTGCTGACGGTTACAGGAATGCATACTCCGCCATTATCGACGGCCAGGTGACGACCCTCCTTACCGGTATCATCCTCTACATCTTCGGTTCCGGTCCGGTCCAGGGCTTCGCAACGACCCTTATTATCGGTATCATTACCTCCGTCCTTACCTCTATCTTTATCACGAGGCTTATCTTCGACGATCGCATTGCCCGCGGCAAGACCGTCACCCTCTCCAACAAGTTTACCCGCAACTTCCTGAAGAATACCAGGATCGACTTCCTCGGAGCTCGCAAGTACTCCTATATTATCTCCGGAGCGCTGATCCTCCTGTCTCTCTGCTCGATCTTCTTCAAGGGCTTCAGCTACGGTGTCGACTTCACCGGTGGCCGTACTTATGTCGTCCGCTTCGACCAGGCCGTCACGGCTGAGAACGTCCGTGCCGCCGTCGAGGAGACCTTCCAGGTTGCCGCGTCCGAGCAGGGCATCGACCAGTATTCCGTCGAGGTCAAGCAGTTCGGTGGTGACAGCCAGATGAAGATCACGACCCAGTACAAGAACAACGATGAGAATACCGCTGTCGATACGGAAATCGAAGGCCTCCTCTACAAGGCCCTCAAGGGCTTCTATGCCGAGGAAACGACGCTTGACAGCTTCACCTCTACCCTCGAGAATCCGAACGGTATCATCTCCTCCGACAAGGTCGGTCCGACAATCGCCCGCGACATCCAGCGGAGCGCTATTATCTCCGTCCTCCTCGCCCTTCTTGTTATCTTCGGATATATCGCTCTCCGGTTCAAGGGTTGGACCTGGGGTCTCGGCGGTGTCGTCTCCCTCGCCCATACGGCTATCATCGTCATCGGCTTCTTCTCCCTGTTCAACGGAATCCTTCCGTTCAACCTCGATGTAGACCAGACGTTTATTGCCGCTATCCTGACAATCATCGGTTACGCTATCAACGATAACGTCGTTATCTTCGACCGTATCCGTGAGCAGCGCAACCTGCATCCGAACGATGACTTCAAGTATACGACCAATACCGCTCTTAACGCGACCCTGACCCGTACGGTCAACACGTCCGTTTCGACCCTCCTTCCGATGCTCGCCATTGCGATCTTCGGCGGTGAGTCCATCCGCGGTCTGGCTGTTGCTCTCTGCCTTGGTATCCTGATCGGAACGTATGCTTCCATCATGATCGGTACCCCGATTATGTACGATGCAACGATCCGCGCCAAAGCAAAGAAAGCGGCCAAGAAATAATTTCTACAGTTTGTTCCGTGAAAGAGACTGGCCCGCATGACCGGTCTCTTTCTTTTTTTATCCCTATAAATAGGGATTCTCATCCCGTTATTTATTATTATCTTTGCGTTGATGAGACGATTCTTATTGGTTGTATTATCGCTGCTTTCCTTTTTCGGAGCGGAGGCTGCGGAGCGGTTCCAGCTTCGTGGAAGAGTGGTCGATGCCAAGAGCGAAGAAGCTCTTCCCGGGGTTGCCGTCATGATCGACCGGAACTACTGGAGCGTAACCGATGAGAATGGACGTTTTGTGATTGACGGCGTCGAGGCAGGACAATACCGCCTCGAGATATCGTCCCTCGGGTATGTTACCCTCATCCGTGAGATCTCTTTATCCAAAGACACGGACCTCGGGAAGATCGGCCTCTCCGTCAGTTCCCTCGCGCTTGACGAAGTCGTCGTCACGGCCGAACAGTCAAAAGACAACCTCAACACAACCCGGAAAATTGGACGGAGTGCGCTCGACCACCTCCAGGCCTCCGGGCTTTCGGATATCTCCGCTCTTCTTCCGGGAGGGAAGACGGTCAATCCCGATCTGACGTCACAAAACGAGATCTCGCTCCGCTCCGGGGGGGTTGCGTCCGGCAACGCCGCCTTTTCGACAGCGGTCGAGGTCAATGGCGTACGGATGGGCGACAACGCGGATTTCAGAGGGCTGTCCGGCGTTCCGACACGCAGTCTCCAGGTCGAAAACATCGAGTCCGTCGAGGTAATCGCCGGCGTTCCTTCCGCGGAATACGGCGACCTCGGCAGCGGGATGGTCCGGGTCATTACCAAGAAAGGCCGGACGCCTGTCCATGCCGTTTTTTCCGTCAATCCGAGGACATACAGTGCCTCCGTGTCGAAGGGAATGGACCTCGGAAGCGGAGTCCTCAACATCAGCGGGGAATGGACACGGGCGACAGCGAAACTCTCTTCCCCCTATACGTCCTATACCCGGCGCGGTTTCACCGCTGAATACAGCAACACCTTCCGCCGGATCCTCCGCTTCGAGGCCGGTCTGACCGGGAACATCGGCGGGATGGACAGCCGGAACGACCCGGATGTCTTTTCGGACGAATACGCCCGGGAGAACGACAACATACTCGCCCCGCACTTCAAAACCGTCCTTCTCCTGAACCGGGACTGGATTACGAACATCTCACTCGAAGGATCGGTTTACTACCATGACCGCAGGACCCATGAACATATCTACAACTCTTTCGGATCGGTCCAGCCGGCCGTCCATTCCCAGCAGCAAGGATATTTTGCGGCGGACCTTCTCCCCGTCACCTTTTATGCCGACCGGATTACCGATTCCCGGGAACTCGACTATAACCTGTCCCTGAAATATGACTGGCTGCACCACTTCGGGCCGGTCAAGAGCATCTTCAAGGCCGGGATCCAGTGGAAAGCGGATGGAAACGTCGGACAGGGCGAATACTACCAGGATACAGACCTTGCTGCAAGCGGCTATCGGCCCCGGCCCTATTCCGAATATCCCTACATGCATAATCTCGCCCTCTTCGCCGAAGACAAATTGGACATTCCCGTCGGCCGGACGGTCTTGAATCTTTCCGCCGGACTTCGGCTGGAGCAGGCGATTGTCGCCGGAAGCGAGTACCAGAACCTCCGGACCCTTTCTCCCCGGCTCAACGCGAAATGGAAAATCAGCGATGCCGTTGCGCTCCGTGGCGGCTGGGGCATCGCCCGGAAGCTTCCCTCCTTCTATATTCTCTATCCGAGACAGGAATACCGGGACATCCTGACTTTCGCTTTCTCCCATGGAGACCAGGCGACCTATATCTATTGTACGGAACCGTACAAAATGACGTTCAATCCCGACCTGCAATGGCAGAAAAACACGAATGCAGAAGTCGGGATAGAACTGGATATCAAGGGCTTCCAGTTCTCTCTCGTCGGATTCCGAAACCGGACTGACAATCCATACGAAATCGGACGCGTCTATACCCCCGTCACGGTCCGGATGCACTCCCTGCCGGAAGGATTCTCCCTGCCGCAGAACCCGGAGACCGTCGTCGACAGTCAGACGGGAGACGTCTTTATCCGAGGATCCGGCGATGAGTATTTCACGCCGATGAACGTGCTGGCCGAGGACCGAACGTTCGTCGGTTCGACAATCCAGCAGGGAGGCGCTCCCATCGTTCGGACCGGTCTCGAACTGACCGCCGATTTCCCGGAAATCCGGGCGCTGAGAACCCGGCTCCGGCTGGACGCGTCATGGACACATACGCAGACCGAGAACCGGAACCGGTATGCGTATTACCAAAACGGCTGGTCCCATCCGACCCTCGCCGGCCACTCCTTCCCGTACGCCGGCATCTATCTCGGCGGGACATCGATCGCCAGCGGCCGGAAAACAGGGGCTCTCGATGCCAACCTGACGGCAATTACACATATTCCCGATGCCCGGCTCGTCATCACCTGCCGCCTTGAGGGAGCCCTTGTCAGAACCTCCCGGAATACCTCGGAGAGGGCCTTTACCGTTACGGCCGGTTCTTATGAGCCGACTGGCGGAAATATCTATAACGGTGATTCTTACACCGCCGTCTACCCTGTCGCCTACCTTGATACGGAAGGGGTGGAGCATGCCTGGACGGACGCCGATTCATCGGACCCTGGCCTGTCGCGCCTTATCCTCCGTTCCGGAAATATGTATCTTTTCGCAGAAGACGGCTACAATCCGTACTTTTCCGCTAACCTGAGCATCACGAAAGAAATCGGGGACCATGTTTCCCTTAGTTTTTTTGCCAATAATTTCACGAACGCACGCAAGTATGTGACGAGCCGCGCCACCGGCATCGGTGCGATTTTCACTCCGGCGTTCTATTATGGACTGACCTGCAGAATAAAGTTTTAGATGAGACGGATCCTGGTCATAACAGCCTCGGCGCTCCTTTTCCTTGCCGCCTGTACAGCCCCGGTCAAAGGGTGGCCGGAGCCGTTGAATACCCTGACGGTATCCCTCCTCTATCCGGACGGGGCCGGGAACGGCGCAGGCGGGGAGATCGGGATCGAGAACGTCTCGTCAAAGGACTCCTATCGGGTTTCGGTCCTGGGGGGAAAAGCCGTTGCGACCCTCCCGAACGGGATCTACCGGATTTCGTTCCATGAGCGCAGCGGAGGAGATATTTTCAACGGATCCGCCGATAATATCGTTCTCGCCGGGAGCGATAAGTTTGTCGAAATCAGCCTTGTCCATTCCAGGGCCGGCGGACTTGTCATCAAGGAACTCTACGTCGGCGGATGCAGCAAGGAGCCGGAAGAAGGAACCTATCAGTCCGATCAGTATGTGCTTCTGCACAATAACGATGAAGAGACGGTCTGGCTGGACAGCCTGTGTTTTGGGACCCTCTCCCCATACAACAGTACCAGCCAGAATAACTGGATTGCGCGCGACCCGGGGACCGGAGGAATCCTTTATCCCGATTTCGCCCCGGTCGTAACCGTCGTTTGGAAATTTCCCGGCAACGGACGCAGTTACCCGCTCGCGCCGGGAGAAGATGCCGTTATCTGCCTCCGCGGGGCGATCGACCATGCCGCCCGGTACCCGAATTCCGTCAACCTGAACCGTCCGGACTGCTTTGTCTGTTACAATCCGACCTATTTCCCGAATACGACCTACCACCCCGCTCCGGGAGACCGGATCCGGCAGGACCATATTCTCGAGGTTGCCGTCAAGACCGGACAGACCAATGCCAATACGGTCTCGATCTCTTCTCCGACCTTCGTAATCTTTAAAGCACGCGGCGTAACGGTTGAAGAGCATATTGCCGTCCCGGACAACATCCTCGTTACCCCCGGCAATGCGGCTGACGTCGTCGTCCGGGTTCCATACGGATGGATCCTCGACGGGGTAGAGGTATTTGACGGACGGTCCGGAAACAATAACAAGCGGCTCTCCCCTACGATCGATGCGGGATTCGTTACGCAGTCCGAACCGTTCAAGGGCCACTCCCTGCGCCGGCACACCGACGAAAACGCCAGCCGGGAAAAAGGATATGAAGTCCTTATGGACACCAACAACTCAAGCCAGGATTTTTATGAAAGTGAACGTCAAAGTCTTCATTCTTAGTTTCTTCCTGGCTCTCCCCATCGGGGCTCAAACCCGGTTTGAGGAAAAAGTCGAGGAAGATTTCTGGCTGCAGAGCCGGAATATCAGCGGCATCCGGGAGATCCCTTTCTACTCGGCAAGGCGAGGGATTTCCTTCGCAGAGCTCCGGGCCGGGATCGAATCCGGACGGTTCCATGATCCTTCCGATGCCGACCTTGCCTACGGCGCCGGTGTCCGGGCCGGGACCCTTGTCCATCTCCCCAAGACCTCCATGCTCGGAACCTTCTCTTTCTCTGAACGGCGGGGAGACGGGACGTGCGGATCCATGTTCATTACCCCGGGTTCCTATCCCTTCGATCTTTTTGAATTTACCCCTGGAGGAAAGACACTCCAGACGTACGCCATTACGGGCGGGCTTGCCCATACGCTCGGCCAAGCATGGACCATCGGAGGCAAAATGAGCTTTGAATCAGCGAATTACGCAAAAAAGAAAGATATCCGGCATACCAACTATCGACTCGATCTTTCCCTTGAGCCCTCCGTCCTCTACCGACATGATGACTACCGTCTCGGTGCGAGTCTCCTCCTGAGAAAACAGTCCGAATCCGTTTCCGCCGAGCAGATCGGCTCCGCCACGGCGGACTCTTATTATGCGTTCCTTGACAAAGGACTCTTTTACGGAACAAGCCAGGTTTGGAACGGTAGCGGAATCCACCTTGCCGAGACCGGACTAAACCGCTTCCCGGTTACGATTCTCTCATACGGAGGAGCCCTCCAGGCATCCCTGATGGAAAAACTCTGCGGGGAGGTCGCTTATGTCCGCTCCGAGGGCGAAGCGGGAGAAAAGGGATTTACCTGGTTCAGATTCCCGGAAAACACGCTTTCGGCCATGGTCGAGTTCCGATGGGGCGGTTCGATCACCCAGTGGGTCCGAATCCGCTACGAAGGGCGCTCCCTGTCCAATTATGAAACGGTCCTCGACCGGGTTTCCTCCGGGGGGATCACCCTTCCCGTCATTTATGGAGAGAACCGGATCTACCGCGAGCGGAAGGACCGCCTGTCCATGGAAACAGAGGGTATCACACATGGAGGAAGCGGCTTCCTCCTCCATCTCGCCGCAGCCCGATATGACCGTCGGTCTTTCCTGATGTTCCCTTATTATGCGCGCTCGCGCGAGGTCCTTGCCGAGGGGAATTTTTCCATCTGGCACAGTTTCGGCCCATGGCGCATGACGCTCGGAGCAAATTTCAGGTCTTCCCTGTTCGATAAGGATTCATTGGAGATGCTCCCTGACGGCGGAACGGCCGCCGGATCGGAGCCTTACCGGCTGACGGAATGGTATCTTCCGAGCCATGAATTCCGTCTGGCACCGCGATGCGGTCTGCGCCTTGCGGCCCGGTATAACTTCGGGAAAGGGTTCTATGCAGAAGGAGAAGGATCGCTCGTCCGGGGATTCCGTCTGGCGTATCTGGACGGGAGAGCCCGGATCATGGGAGGCCTTCATTTTGGATTGGAATTTTAATGTTTAAAGATATGAAAAGAAGTATTTATCTCGCAGCTGCCCTTCTCGCTTTAGCGGCCTGCAACAAAGACAACGTCAAAGAGGATTACTCCCAGTATTCCCTGACCGTTTCCCCCGTCATCACCCGTGCGACGGAAACGAATTTCGAGTCCGGAGACGCAATCGGTCTCTCCGTCATCCGGGAAACCGGATCTTTCGCAGACAATGCCAAGCTTACCTATGACGGTTCCCAGTTCAAAGGCGCTCTCAACTGGTACGGCGACGGAGATGTCACCGCGACCCTGAAGGCTTACTATCCGTATAGCAGTTCTTTCCCGGCATCCTTTACGGTCCAGACTGACCAGAGCGCCGGGACGTCGGCTTCAGACTTTCTCTCGTCCGTCAAGGAAGGGGTCAAACCGACGGCAGAGGCCGTCACGATGGTCTTCAAGCATAAGTTTTCCCGCCTGAATATCACCCTGACCAACAAGGCGACCAAAGAAGTCGGAGCCGTTTCCCTCAAAGGACTTATTCCGACCGCCCGGATCGACGCCCAAACCCTTGAGGCTACGGTCGACGCGAACGCTGCCGCCGCCGAAATCAAACCGTTCGGTTCCGGGACCTCCTATTCGGCGATCGTTCCGCCCCAGAAAGCTGCCATTACGGTCGGCGTTTCCGTTGCCGGAGTCGATCTGACGGACAATACCCTCGATGCAACCCTGGAAGCCGGAAAATCCTACTCGATCAATGTCATCGTTACCGATACCAAGATCGCGGTCGTCCTCGCCGGAGAAATTGAGAACTGGGGAGAAGGCGGCGAAATCGGCGGTGGCGTGCAGTTCGAAGAGAAGCTCGCCGACGGGTATTTCACCTACGACAACGTCCGTTACAATGTCGTCAAGCTGAAAGACGGGAACTGGTGGATGGCCCAGCCGCTCGCTTATCTCCCGAAAGGAAAGACCCCGTCCTCCGATCCGAACGACGGCAATGGTATCTGGTTTACCTACACCTCTGACGGAAAGACGGTTACGCCCGCATCAGACGGAAAGAACGGCTATCTCTACGATGCCGCCACCGCCCTCGGAGCAGAGATTACCAATGACAATTACAAGAGTTTCGAGGGCGCCCAGGGCATCTGCCCGAAGGGCTGGCACATCCCGACCCGGACCGAGTTCTTCAACCTCGTCGGCCTGAGCAACAAGGCAACGGACGAGAGCGCCGCTCCCGTGAATGAAAATGCCGCTTATTACGACAAGGAGTACGGCGCAGGCCGGATCACGACGCTGGACGCCGACGGTTTCAACTTCGCCTTTACCGGTTGCGTAATCAAGGGTTCCGCTACGGCAACGGGTTCGTACAACAAGCTGATCGTCGATTCCTCCGTATCGACCGTAGAAGCCTACATGGGCAAACCGAGGATGAACTATATTCTTTCCTCAACCGGTTACAATGCGACGGCGACCAACATCCAGTTCTTCGCCCTGATGTCGACCTTTACGTCTGTTTATAAGGAAGGGCGCCTGAACGTACCGTTCAGCGGCTACCTCAACGGCACCGAAGTCCGCTGCATCCGCGACGCCCAATAGGCCCGGATGCAAGATTTTACATAGGCTGGGATTTCATTGGTGATGGAAAAGACAGAGATAGCAGCGATCTCCCGGCTGAGAATGGGATGGGACGGCGAGGGCGTTACGACGCTTGTCGCGTTCAGAGGGTGTCCCCTCCGGTGCCGGTGGTGCCTGAATCCGCAGCTCCTGGAACAGGATTGTCCCTGCCGGCTTCTCTCTCCCAAGGCCCTCTTCGAGGAAATCCGGCAAGATGAACTGTATTTTCTGGCAACAGGCGGAGGAGTAACCTTCGGAGGAGGAGAGCCCCTGCTCCATGCCTCTTTTATCCGATCCTTCCGCGAGGAATGCGGCCCCCAGTGGAAAATCAATGCGGAGACATCCCTGCACGTTCCGGAAACGGCTCTGCGCGAGGTTCTTCCGGCTCTCGACCATCTCTATATCGACATCAAAGACATGGACCCGGGAACCTACCGCCTCTATACAGGAGCAGACAACAGAGCCGTTCTCCGCAACCTGTCGCTCTTGGTTTCGCAAGGTCTGGCCTCCCGGTGTACCATCCGCATCCCTCTCATCCCGGAGTTCAACTCCCAAGAAGCCACAGCCGAAAGTGTCCGGAAGGTCCGGGAGATGGGTTTTACAGATATTGATTTATTTACCTATACGAAGAATGGAGAAAGGAAAAAGAATCTGCCGGCAACTCCGGAAAATACGGCGACAGATCGCCCTGGAAAATGATATCGCCCTTGTGACCGGGGAATGCCGGCACAAAGGATCCTGCCTTGGTACCTGTCCGAAGTGTGAGGCGGAAATCCGCTATCTGGAAGAACAGCTCGCTGAGAGAAAGAGGCTGGGGCGGGCGACGCGCATTACCGGTGTCGCGCTCGGTCTGGCAACAATCGCTCCGGCACTGTTTACCTCCTGTGATCCGACAGAAAGAATCGACGTTCAGGGAGATATCCCCGCCCCGTACGAACAGACAGACCCCTCCGGACAATAAGCTAAGGCTGGGCAGGAGTTTCGATTTCTGTCAGAATCCGGTCGAGACGGGCGTAGCTCCGGAGTATCCAGAGGACATAGTGGATATCGACGCAGACACAGCGGTTGTACCCGTCGGTATAGCTATAGTTAGAGGCCAGGGATTCTTTGTTCCCATCGAAAGCAAGACCAACCAGTTCGCCCTGGGCGTTGAGCACGGGAGATCCGGAATTCCCTCCTGTTATATCATTATCCGTCAAGAAGTTGACGGTCATCGTTCCGGCCTTGTCGACAAGTGCTCTGAAAGTTGGAGGCAAGGAGAAATCATGCCGGGAAGGATCATCCTTCTCCCCCAGGCCGCGGGTCGTAGACGCCCAGTGGGTATGGACCCCGTCCCGGGGATCGAGGGTGCAGACGCGTCCATAGGTAAGTCGAAGGGTCGAATTCGCATCGGGGTACTGGACCTCACCTTTCGCGTCTTTCCAGGCATAGAGACCCCGGATATAGCTTCGCTGCAGTTCCAAAAGATCCCCTGCGTGGGGCACCCTGTCGTTGAACTCCCGGATGGAGACGTCCCGGATAAAGGCGGCAAGGGTGTCGTAGCTTTCCCAAAGCCGCTCATTGATTGCATTGAAATCACCCTTGCACTCATGCAGGAGGCGTTTTTGCATGGGGCCGAGAAAGTCCGGACCTATCCCTTTATAGTACTCGGGCAGTATCATCGCGAAGAGTTCTTTCTCGACACGAGGGTCCGTTTCACGGCGGATTTCAGCAAGGACCCGGGCCGGATCGGAGGTCCGGTTGCTCATTCTGAGCAGGTACGGAGCGAGTTTGCTTCCCCGGATCAGGGTTTCCCGGTAATAAGCTTTCCTTCGCTCCATTGTCCGGATCGAATCATATTCGGCAGAAAGCGTTTCCAGAACAGGGCGGATTTCCGGCCGGTCCGCAACCATCGACGCCTCGAGGGCTCGTTTCCCGTCGGCAACCCGGAACCGGTGGCAGCACTCCACCTCTCCTTCCTGAAGTTCCGCGACATTGGAAAGCGAGAAAAAACGGTCGGAATACTTTATCCGGATCGCGGGATCCGCGTCCATCCATTTCCGCAGAATCTCCATCTGACGCGAACGGAGCCGGTTCGCGACAGGATGTTCGACCTCGATGATATGGTCGACCTTGAAGGAAGAGCTATACCGGTCCGTGCTGCCGGGATAGCCGAGCACCATCGTGAAATCACCCTCCCTGAGCGGCTCCGGGGCGATCTTCAGATATTTTTCCGGACGGAGGGGTTCTCCGTGGTCATAGATCCGGTACAGGGCGAAATCGGCCTTGTGCTGGGGCCATTCCCAGTTATCCTCGTCGCCGCCGAAAGCGGCAACCGTCACCGGCGGGGCCGCCACCAGCCGTACATCTTCGTAGGTTTTATAGAGCGAAAGGTAGTATTTCGTTCCGGCCCACATGACATCCAGGGACGCTTCCAGGCCGGATTCCTCTTCATATTTCTTTTCCATCAGGGAGCTGATCTTCCGGGAGCCGAAGGGCTGGCCGCTCCGGCGAAGATCCTCTGTCAGGGCCGCGACCTCATCGGTCACGTCCAGCACCCGCTTAAGAAAGAAAACCTTCTTGCCGGGAAGGGGAATTTCCTGCTGCCGGGTAAAGGCCCAGAACCCCTCTTCGAGATAATTATTCTCTGGAGTGGACAGGGCTGAAACGTCGCTGTACGCACAGTGGTGGTTCGTAATCATCAGGCCCTCCGGGGAGATCATACTCCCGGTGCAGTAAAAGCCGATACTGACAACGGCGTCTGTCAGGGCCGCCCCGGGTGCGTCAGCATTATAGATCTCACCAGCAGCAAGTTGCAGTCCCCTTTCTTGCATTTTCTTTTCGAGTGCGGCCGTAATGTGATGCACCATCCACATCCCTTCATCGGCCCGCGCCGCGGCGGAAGAAACGGCCAAAAGGGCCACAGCGAGTAAAAATCTTCTCATAATCAAGTTCTTGAAAAATACTTTGCAAAACTACACAAAAAATTTTGCCCGAAAGAAGAATTTATACGTAACTTTGTTAACTAACATAAACTGTTTTACCATGGCCTTTACACACCTTCATGTCCATACCCAATATTCCATTCTCGACGGTCAGTCTTCCATTGACAATCTCTTCGACCGCGCGGAGGAACTCGGCATGAAGGGCCTCGCCATCACGGACCACGGCAACATGTACGGGGTCAAGGAGTTTTTCAAGTATGCGAAGAAGCATCCGGACATCAAACCGATCATCGGCTGCGAGGTCTATGTCACCCAGCATTACGACCACCGCATCAAGGACAACGAACACCGGAAATACTACCACCTCATCCTCCTCGCCAAGAATTACAACGGGTACAAGAACCTGATGAAGATCGTTTCCACGGGGCATGTCGAAGGAATGTACTACAAGCCCCGCGTTTCGCATGAGGTCATAGAGAAATACCACGAGGATCTGATCTGCTCTTCCGCCTGCATGGCCGGAGAGATTGCCAGGGACCTTCTCGCAGAAGACTGGGCGGCGGCAGACAAGGCCGTAGAGTGGCACAAGCGGGTCTTCGGGGACGATTACTACCTCGAGGTCATGTACCACAAAACAGAAGTGCCAGGACTCTCCCAGGATGTCTACGAGGGACAGAGCGTCTATGTACCCGGGGTCTTCAAGCTGGCAGAAAAGCATAACGTCAAGGTCATTGCAACCAATGACGTGCACTTTGTCCGGAAAGAGGACGGTCCCGTCCATGACCGGCTTATCTGCCTGACGACCAATGCTTATGTCGATGATCCGGACCGTCTCCGCTATACCCAGCAGGAGTTTCTCAAGAGCGAGGAGGAGATGCGGGCCCTTTTCCCGGACCACCCGGAAGCGATTGACAACACCCAGGAGATCCTCGACAAGATAGAGAGTTATAGTATCGACCGGGATCCCGTCCTGCCGGTCTTTGAAATCGACCCTGCTTTCATGAAGGATATCGACGCTCATCTGGAGCGCTACAAAGATATCATCGAGGCGGGAAAATGTGACAAAAAAGGGAACTACCGCGGCGACGGATTCTGCCATTCGGTCGCTTACCTCTGCCACCTAACCTTCAAGGGGGCCCACGAACGGTACGGAGAGACGCTGACCGAGGAGCAGCAGGAAAGAATTGATTTCGAATTGAAAACAATCTCCCGCATGGGATTCCCGGACTACTTCCTGATCGTCCAGGATTATATCATGGCCTCCCGGGCAATGGGGTCCATGGTCGGTCCCGGCCGTGGATCGGCGGCAGGATCGGTCGTCGCCTATTGCCTTCGCATCACGAATCTCGACCCGATCCGGTACCAGCTCCTGTTCGAGCGTTTCCTGAATCCGGACCGAATCTCCATGCCGGATATCGATGTCGACTTCGAGGACCTGACCAAGGCCCATGAGTACGTAGAGCGCCGCTACGGCGCCGACCATGTTTCCCGCGTCATTACCTTCGGAACGATGGCGGCCAAGAGCGCCATCAAGGATGTCGCCCGGATCAGCCACGTCAGCATCGACGAGTCCAACCGGCTGACCAAGATGGTCCCGGACCGGCTCAGCGAAAAGAAAGAAAGAGAGTACCCGTACAACCCCAAGCTGGATGAACTGAAACCGGGGTTCAAGGTAATCGAAAAAGAGGTCGAAGAGGAGCACGACGGGCAGAAAATCCTCGTTAAGAAGCAGTTCCAGAAGGGCATGGAAGATGTCGACGTAAAGATTACCCTCGCCAACTGCTTCCGGCTCGTCCCGGAATTCAAGGAAGAACTGGAGAACGGCCCCGAAATCAACAAGGAGGTTCTCCGGTATGCCAAGGCCCTTGAGGGATGTATCCGGCAGGTCGGGGTCCATGCCTGCGCTACGATTATCGGCCGGGGCGACCTGACCGAATACCTGCCGATCTGCCTTTCGAAGGATAAGGAAACGGGTGAGGATGTCCGCACCTCCCAGTTTGACGGCCACTACATCGAGGATGTCGGCATGCTGAAGATGGACTTTCTCGGCCTGATTACCCTCTCGATCATCCATACCTGCCTGGACCTTATCAAGGAGCATCACGGCCTTGATATCGATATCGAAGCGATCCCGATCGACGATAAGCCGACATATGAACTTTATGGACGCGGCGACACGACAAGCGTTTTCCAGTTCGAATCTGAGGGAATGAAGACCTGGCTTCAGAAACTCCATCCGGAGCGCTTCGAAGACCTGATCGCTATGAACGCCCTCTACCGGCCGGGCCCGATGGACTATATCCCGGACTTTGTCGACCGGAAACTCGGGCTGAAAGCGATTGAGTACGATCTTCCCGAGATGGAAGAGTTCCTCAACGACACCTACGGCGTCACCGTCTATCAGGAGCAGGTCATGCTTCTTTCACAGAAACTTGCCGGATTCACAAAGGGCGAGGCAGACAAGCTCCGCAAGGCGATGGGTAAAAAGCAAATCGACATCCTGAACTCCCTGAAAGGCAAGTTCATGGAGGGCGGCATCGCCAATGGACACCCGGAAAAAATACTGGACAAGATCTGGAAAGACTGGGAAAAATTCGCCCAGTATGCCTTCAACAAGTCCCACGCGACCTGCTATGCGTGGGTCAGCTACCAGACCGGCTGGCTCAAGTGTCACTATCCGTCCGAATTCTTTGCCTCCTGTCTGACCTGTGCCAAGAGCATGGACGAAATCAAGAAGATTATGGACGACTGCCGGAGCCATTCGATCAATATCCTCAGTCCGGATGTCAACGAAAGCGACGCGCACTTCTCCGTCAACAAAAAAGGCGACGTCCGGTTCGCGCTCAGCGGAATCAAGGGATTCGGCGCGAACGTCGTCGATGCGATGCTCGCCGAACGCAAGGAAAACGGCCCCTTCAAGGACATCTACGATTTCGTGGAGCGGATGTGCGACTACGACAACCGGAAAGCCCAGGAAACCCTCAAGCCCGTTTCATCGATCAGCCGGAAATCCCTTGAAACCCTGATTTATGCGGGCGCCTTTGACAGTTTCGGCTACAAACGGACGCAATTCTTCCTCCCTTGCAAGAGCGGGAATATCTTCCTCGATGAACTGGTCCGCTACTGTGATTATTACAGGAACGACGAGATGAACGCAGGCGCCTCCCTCTTCGGAGATATTGAGGAGATGAAGCCGGTCCGCCCGGAAATGCCGGAAATGGCCGGAGAGGAAAACGTTCTTGCCCTGCTGCAGCAGGAAAAGGAACTGGTCGGGATGTTCCTGTCCTCTCATCCGCTCGACCGGTATTCCTTCCAAATTGAGCATTTTACCAACTGCGAACTAGCCCGCCTGCAGGAAACGATCACAGGCTGCGAAGACGCCCAGACCCCGAAGCCGGGGGTCCGCATCGCCGGCATCGTGACAGGGACGGAGCAGAAGATCCAAAAGAACGGAAAACCGTTTGTCAAGGTCATGCTCGAAGACTACAGCGGAAGCTATGAACTGGCCCTTTTCGGAAAGGATTACGAAAAATATATGTCGTACACGAATCTCCATGAGAATCTGTTCATTGAGGGAGATATTATGGAACGGTTCCGCCTTTCCCCGGAAGAACGGGCAAGCGGGAAAAAAGCCTCCTACACTTTCCGGATCAAGGAGATGAACCTCCTTGGGAACATCACAGACGATTTCCTCCGGGGATTCGCTATCGACCTGACGACCGGGATGCTGACCCCTTCTTTCCAAAAGGACCTTCTCCATATCGTAAAGAGGCATCAGGGCAGCCAGCCGCTGCTGATCTACCTCTTCGATCCGAAAACAAAATATCGTATTCAGTTCCATTCCAAGAAGTTCCAAGTCAGTGTCAGTGATGTTCTGGTCCGGGAGTTGCATGGAATCGGAGTCGATCATTACGAAGTCATCTATAAAAAATAACGAAATGAAACGAATTCTTTTCCTCTTTGCTTCACTGGTGCTCTTCAGCACAGCCGTCACGGCTCAGGCTCCGTTGAAGGGCAAAATCCTCAAACTGGACTTCCGGACAGCAATCGGAGAAAGGACCGGCTCCTCCCCTTCGATCAGCCTCAGCGGCATCTCCAACAAATCCTCTCTCTCCATCCTCGCTTTTGAGAAGGCCATGGAAAAGGCCGCAGAAGACGAGAGCATCGGAATGATTTTCATGACTCCTGATCAATTTTCCGGCAGCACGGCTGCGGCAGAAGAAATCCGGAAGAGCCTCGAGAAATTCCGCGCCAGCGGCAAACCGATCGTCTCATACAGCACCTATCTCGGACAGGGCAACTACTACCTCGCCTCCGTTGCGGACAAAGTCTTCATGAACCCCGCCGGTGAAGGATCCTTCATGGGTCTCTCCAGCCAAATGATGTTCTACAAAGACCTGCTGGACACGCTCGGACTGAACATGCAGCTGATCCGCCATGGAAAATACAAATCCGCCGGAGAGCCTTATATCCGCAACGATATCAGTCCGGAGAACCGCGAACAGTATACCGTCATGCTCCGTTCCATATGGACCTCCCTGCTGGAAGATATCGCCGCCTCACGGAAAACAACGGTCGAGGCGCTGGACGCCCTGGCGGACAACCTGACGCTCCGCTCTGCCCAGAGTTGGAAAGATAACGGGCTGGTTGACGAACTGGCATACCGTGACGAGATGGAAAAATACCTCTGCATGACCTTTGGGAAGAAGAACATAAAAGACGTTAAGTTCGTGACAATCAGCGATTATGCACAAAAGGCCGATAAGGTTTCCGGGGCGAAAAAGATTGCCGTCGTCTATGCCAACGGCGAAATCGGGGAGGGCAGCGACGTCTCCGGGACCAAGCTCTCCCGCACCCTTGCCCAGGTCCGGCAGGACGAGAGTATCGCAGCCGTCGTTTTCCGGGTCAATTCCCCCGGCGGAGAGGTTGTCGCTTCCGAGCTGATCAAGCGCGAGATTCTCCTTCTCAAAAAGGCCAAACCCCTCGTCGCCAGTTATGGCGGATATGCAGCCTCCGGCGGTTATCTGATTTCCTCCCACTGCAACCGGATCTTCGCGAACCGGACAACGCTGACCGGGTCCATCGGTGTTTTCGGAATGATCCCTTCCTATGGAGCAGCCTTGCGGAAGCACTTGCACATCAACCCCGTAACCGTCGGAACCAATGCCCATAGCGATGGGATGTCCGGCGTCCGCGACCTCGACGAGAAAGAGCTGGAATGGAACCAGGCCAGCATCGAATCCGTTTATGAGAGTTTCGTATCCTCCGTTGCGGAAAGCCGCGGCAAGACCGTCGAAGCCGTTGATTCCATCGCCCAGGGCCGCGTATGGGCCGGACGGGATGCCATCGGCATCGGTCTCGTCGATGAGATCGGAACCCTGACGGATGCCATCGAATATGTCGCCAAGGAGGCAGGGCTCGGGAGCAAGTATGGACTCGTAACCTATCCCGCTTACGAATCTTTCAATATCAAGGACCTCCTCTCATCAAAACCCGAGAAGGAACCGCTGATCTCGATCGAAACGCCGGAAGAACTCCGGCCCATGCTCCGTATCCTTCAGAAAAAACCGGCGGGCGCGATGATTTACGCTCTTCCCGAAGCCGTTGTAACAATCCGATAATCAACCATTAAATCCTTAATACCATGTGCGAAAACAAAGAAATGGATCCGCGTGATCTCAATGGAGACGGCAAAGTAACCTTCTCTGAGAAAGTTCAGTACGGAGTCAATCAGGCTCAGGAAAAAGTCGAAAAGGCTATCGAAGACATCAAGACCGACGCGAAGGCTGCCGTAAAAGATGCAAAAGTCATCTACGGAAAGGCAGCTGACAAAGCCAAGGAAGTCTATGCAGAGGCCTCCGAAAAAGCGACCGAGTTCGCCGGAAAGGCCAAAGACGCTTATGCAGAGGCCGCAGAAAAAGCTTCCGACCTCGCTGACAAGGCCAAGGAGAAATTCGGAAAGGCTTAGCAAATCATCCGGGGTCGCAAAGAATCACGAAAAAAATGATTACCTTTGCTCCCCGAACGCCCTGGTGGTGAAATGGTAGACACGAGGGACTTAAAATCCCTTGGCCCGAAACGGCCGTGCGGGTTCGATTCCCGCCCGGGGCACCTAGAGATGTTTTTGAGGTTTTTCGAGCATTTCTTAAGATTGGAAAAGTCTAACAATTAGCTAGTTGCTGTTGTTAGACTTTTTTAGGTGGTGCTTGCTATTTCGGAAAATAGCTTGTATTTTTGTCTTGTAAGAAAAATTTACAAGCTATGGCTGTAACCTTCTATCTCTTCACGAGACCGGACAAGAAAGGCGACCATCCGATCTACACTTCCATTTATCTGAACGGGAGCAGGTTCTGCTCCAGCATCGGGTATAGCATCAGCCCCGAAAAGTGGGATGACGAAAAGATGAAAGTGAAGCATGGCGCGAGCAATGCCCGCAAAGTGCCTTTCAATACCATTAATTCCAGGATCGCAGCAATTTCGTCCAGGTTCGACACCCTTGAAGCGAATAACGCCAAGTTATCCAAGGAACAGATCAAGAAGCAGCTTGCAGAAGTGGTCGGTCGTGCAGCAAAAGAGTCGGACACACCAGAGAAGTATGGCCCTGTCAATTTCTTCCACTATTTCGATGCTTTCATCCT
>CADANY010000023.1 GCA_902789395.1 uncultured Bacteroidia bacterium
AAAAATCCCGTCGTTTCCGAACGGGATTGCAAAGGTACGCCTTTTTTCTCAATCTCCAAATTTTTTTCGAACTTTTTTGCATTTATTTTCGCGATTCTTTTAACCCAATTTGACAAGTGGGTATGAATCAAATACTTAAGTAAAATACCTATTTTTATCCCGCCGATTACCTCTTATTCATCGCGATCCGGGCCTTAAGTTCCCAGGTGCGGATGCGGTCTTTATAGAGGTTATTGGCATTGACCTTGAAGATATCCAGGGAGGCATCCGAATTATTGGCCCAGCGGCGGCAGCTGTACATCACATCCCAGATCCGGCCGATCTGATACTCACGGCTGACCCGGAGGCCTACCGCATAGTCCTCACCATACTTGGTCGTCGGGAAATTCAGCGTCCGCAGAAGAGGGACATAGAATCCGCGCGGAGCACCGAGTCCATTGATACGAAGCGCATTGTTCCGTCCGTTCTCAGGGGTCCATTCCTTGTGGTCTACGACATAGGGCGGGAGCGGATTGAGATCGAAATCCGTCATCTGATAGGTTCCTACCACCATCGCGCAATTCTGTGCGTAGAATGCATCTACGAACTTCTGGACCGTATTCTCATCATAATACAGATCATCGGAATCCAGCTGGAGGGCAAACCGGCCGCACTTGGGATGATGAAGCGCGACATTCCAGTTGCCGCCGATGGCATGGTAGGTCTTGTCCTGGGCGACATAGATAAGACGGGGGTTGTCCGTGAACTTCTTGATCTCTTCGACCGTACCGTCATCGGAATTGTCATCCACGACAATGACATTGTAAGGGAAAGAAGTCTTCTGATTGAGCGCCGAACCGATCGCTGCGGCAATGGTCTGGACGCGGTTTTTACAAGGGATAATCACCGATGCCTCGTACTCGAAAGATTCATCGGAGAAATGGACCGGTTTAAAGACGGGCTCAAGATAGCCGCCGATATCCTTGAGGTGCCGGGTTACCGCCTGTTCCATCTCAATCTGGACGCCGCGGTTTTTCGGGTCCACATAGTCGAAGAGTTTCTCGCCGGATTTGCGGTTGTCGGTCTCAATCTCATAATAGAGATACTCATTGATATGCTCCAGGGCCCCTTTCTGGGAAACTTTCAACCGAAGGTCGTACAAGGCGGCGAACTCATAGTCCACATCCATCCGGGATACCGCCTCTTTCAGTGCGGAGGTCCGATACAGGAGTACGGATCCGAAATCGAAATCGTCCCGGAGGGAACCCACCTGGTAATCAATGACCGGGGCCTCCTTGCGGACTCCGCCGGACTCATTGAAATGATCCGCATATACCATGGCGGCACCCGTATCGTCAGCAATCGCCAGCATCCTTTCGATAGCGAACAGGCCGAAACTCAGATCGGTATATTTGGTATAGATCATTGTATACTCGGCCTCAGCCCGGGATGCAACCTGACGGAGCGTCTCCGTTTTTTTCATGGATTCCGAGACAGGGATAACCTGATTGATTTCGGGTTCACGGGTAAGATTAGCAAGGGTCGTGGAGACCTGATTATCCTCCTGGAAAGGAATAAAGCAATCGATTCTTTTCATATTCTTCATTTATTTACCCACAAATTTATAAAAAAAACGCTATATTTATCCCTTAAACGCCAAAAAGGTATTATGAATAAAGTATTTGCTTTTCTCGCCGCCCTCACGCTGACGGCACTTGCCTCCGCCCAGGAGACCCCGACATGGATCCGGAAAAACGCCATCTCCCCAGATGGAAAGACGATTGCGTTCAGCTATAAAGGCGATATTTATACCGTTCCTGCCAAGGGCGGAGAGGCCCGCCAGGTTACGACCAATGCGGCCTACGAATCCGAACCTTTATGGACCTGTGACGGAAAGCATATCCTTTTCACCTCTTTCCGGGAGGATACCAAAGATATCTATATGACAACCCCGGACGGCGGAACCCCAAAGCAACTGACATCCCTTCCGGGAAACGAAACGCCTCTGACTGTACTGCCTGACGGCAGAGTCCTCTTTACATCCTACATCCAGAATCTCATGAGCGAAGGTTTCGACGGGTTCCCGGGCACTCCGCAGCTCTATGAAACCGACCTCGAGGCGAAACGGCCGCGTCTGGTCACGTCCCTGACGATTGCAGCCCTGAGCATCAACAAAGACGGTGTTGCCCTGTACGAGGATTACAAAGGATATGAGGATCCGCTCCGGAAGCATCACACATCCTCCGTCACAAAAGACATCTGGAAATATGAGAACGGAACGTTCACCAAACTCTCGACCTACGAAGGCGAAGACCGGAATCCGGTGTTCGCTCCTGACGGCAATACCTTCTATTACCTGAGCGAGCAGGATGGAAAGACATCCAACGTCTACAAGAGCTCCCTTTCCGCCCCGCAGCAATCCGTCCAGCTGACCTTTGAGACCCGGAATCCGGTCCGTTTCCTTTCCGTGTCCAATGACGGGCTCCTTTGCTATTCCTACAACGGGGACCTTTATACGCTCCGCGAAGGCGGAAAGCCCGAGAAAGTCTCGATTTCCGTTTTCCGGGACGATGACCAGAAGGAAATGTACAACCTCAGCCTCCGCGGAGGTGCATCCAATTTTTCCGTCTCCCCCAACGGAAAGGAAATCGCCCTCGCCATAAGGGGTGACATTTTCGTCACATCCGTAGATTACAATACGACCCGCCGGATTACCAATACCCCGGAGCAGGAGCGCTCGGTCTGTTTCTCCAAGGACGGTCGGGAGCTCTACTACGCGGCTGAGAAAAACGGATGCTGGAGCATCTACAAGACCTCCCTTACCGACAAGAAAGATAAGTATTTCGTCTATGCCGCGTCTATGAAGGAAGAAATCGTCTCAACGCCCGGCGAGACCTGCTTCCAGCCGGATGTTTCTCCTGACGGCAAATGGATCGCCTATTACCGGAACCGGACGGAGCTTGTCGTGAAGAACCTGAAAAATGGGACGGAGAAGTCTCTTTTCAAGGATGTTAACTATTCTTATTCCGACGGGGACCAGTCGTTCGAGTGGAGTCCGGACAGCCGCTATATCCTTTGTAACTGGCAGAAAGACGGAGGATGGAACAACGAAGATATCGCTTTGGTTGAAATCGAAACCGGCATAATCACGGACCTGACCCGGAGCGGCTATTCCGACGGTGGATTCAAATGGGCCCTCGGCGGCAAGGCCATGACCTGGGAGTCCGATAAGAACGGATACCGCAGCCACGGAAGCTGGGGCGCTGAGGGGGATATCTATATCATGTTCTTCGACGGAAAGGCGTTCTCCGAATTCGGCCGCAGCAAGGAACAGGAAGAAATCGCCCAGATACTTGCAGGAGAAGACAGAAAAGCCAAGAAAGAAGAAAAGGACAGCACAAAGACTGAGAAGAAAGTCCCGAAACTCGTTCTCGACCTGGAGAACCGGGACGATAGGATCGTACGGCTGACCCCCCATTCCAACATGATGGGAGACCACTACCTGACGCCCGACGGGAAGAAGCTTTATTTTACCCAGCGGCTCGAGCGGGGGTATGACCTCTGCGTCGCAGACCTGCAGGAAGGTGGCGTCAAAGTCGTCCGGAAAGGGGTATCGGGCCAGATTGTTCCATCCGCCGACGGAAAATTCATCTATTTCACCTCCGCCGGAAGTATCAACCGCATGGCCCTGGCCGGCGGAGCGACCAAGACCATCTCCTTCTCCGGAGAATTCGAATTCAAACCGGGGCCGGAGCGGGAATATATTTTCGAACATGCCTGGAAACAGGTCAAGGAAAAATTCTATGTCCAGGACCTGCATGGTGTCGATTGGGATTACTACCATGATAACTATCGGAAATTCCTTCCCTATATCAACAATTACTTTGATTTCCAGGACCTTCTGTCCGAAATGCTCGGCGAACTCAATGGTTCCCATACGGGCGGACGGTTCCGCAGGAACGGCGGCAAGAGCCTGGGATACCTCGGAGTCATTTATGATGACACCTACGCCGGAGACGGGCTGCGTATCCGGGAAGTTCTGCCCGGCGGAACACTCAACAACGCCGATCCGGAAATCGCAGCCGGGGATATCATCGTTTCGATCGAAGGCCATGAACTCAAAGCCGGGGAGGATTGGATCAAGCTGCTGACCGATAAGGCCGGAAAGCAGATCATCTTGACAATCAAGAAGAAACGAAAAAAGACGGATCTGATCGTCAAGCCCTCCTCCTCCGATGCCAACCTGCTCTACCGGCGCTGGGTGCGCCAGCGGGAAGAGATGGTCAGCAAACTCTCCGGGGGACGTGTCGGATATGTCCATATAAAAGGGATGGACTCCCCCAGTTACCGGGAGCTCTATTCCAAGGCGCTCGGGAAATACAGGGGGTGCGACGCCCTGATCGTCGATACCCGTCACAACGGGGGCGGTTGGCTCCATGACGATCTCGTCACTTTCCTGGGCGGGAAGGAGTATTGCCTGTTCACGCCACGGGGGCAGTATATCGGTCACGAACCGTTCAATAAATGGACGAAACCTTCCTGCGTCCTGATCGGCGAAGACAACTACTCCGATGCCTGCGGTTTCCCTTATGCATACCGTTCTCTCGGCATCGGGAAACTGATCGGCGCCCCTGTACCGGGCACGATGACCGCTGTTTGGTGGGAGACCCAGGTCAACGGCAGTATCGTTTTCGGTATCCCGCAGGTCGGTAACTGGGGCGTAAAAGACGGTCGGTATATTGAGAATCTCCAGATCGAACCGGATATCCTGGTCTACAATGATCCCGCATCGGTACTCCAGGGGCGTGACCTCCAGCTGGAAGCGGCCGTTGCTGAAATGTTGAAAGAAATTGAACAGAAATAAGCATGAACAGAAAGATTGTCATCATTCCAACCTATAACGAAAAGGAGAATATCGAGGCTATTATCCGGAAAGTCTTCTCGCTGGAGGGGAATTTCCATGTGCTGATCATCGACGACGGTTCTCCGGACGGGACCGCAACGATCGTCAAACAGGTGCAGGAGGAATTCCCGGATCGTCTGTTCATGATCGAGAGATCGGGAAAACAAGGTCTGGGGACCGCATATCTGACCGGTTTCAAATGGTCGCTTGACCAGGGATACGACTTTATCTTCGAGATGGATGCCGACTTTTCCCATAATCCGGAGGATCTGATCAGACTCTACATGGCCTGCACGGAAGACGGTGCCGACCTGGCGATCGGATCGCGGTATTGCCATGGAGTGAGCGTGGTAGACTGGCCGATCAGCCGGATCGTCATGTCCTACTATGCCTCGGTTTATGTCAGGATGGTCCTTAGGATGAAGGTCTACGACACAACGGCGGGATTCAAGTGCTACACCAGACGGGTTCTCGAGGCGATCGATCTGGATGATGTCCGGATGAAAGGCTATGGATTCCAGATTGAGATGAAATATACGGCCTACAAACTCGGTTTCAAGCTCAAGGAAGTGCCGATCATCTTCATCAACCGGCAGAAAGGCACCTCCAAGATGAGCGGCGGCATTTTCGGCGAGGCATTCTGGGGAGTCATTAAACTCCGCTTCCGGAAATTCCACCGCAAGCAAAAACAATCCTGATTATAGTCTGCCTCTTCAAGCTGTATGATTAGACAGCAGCCGGAGACCGATACGGTTCCGATCGAGGTCGACAGATACGACAGAGACCTGGATCTGCTGATGTAATTTCAGGATCTTGGAAGGATCGACGGGTCCTTTTCGTCCCATCTGGGAGACATGGATCAATCCGTTCTCATGGATCCCGATATCGACGAAGGCTCCGAAATTTGTGATATTCGTAACGATTCCGGGGAGTTCCATCCCAACCTTCAGATCCTCGATAACGTGGATATCCTCCGCGAAACGGAACTCGTGCGCCGTTTCACGCGGATCCAGCCCGGGCTTTGCCAGTTCTTTCAGAATATCATGGACCGTAGGAAGACCAAACTCTTTCTCTACATATTTATCCGCCGGTATTCCGGAGCAAAGCGACTCGTTCCCCACCAACACCTCGGCAGTGACGCCCAGATCGGCAGCCATCCGGTCGACGATATGGTAAGCTTCGGGATGGACCGCGGAATTATCAAGAGGATTGCGCCCGTCCCGGATCCGGAGAAAGCCGGCACACTGCTGGAAGGCCTTTTCCCCAAGCCTCGGGACTTTCTTCAACTCCTCCCTGGACTCGAAACGGCCATGTTCTTTCCGGTAGGATACGATATTTCCGGCAAGGACCGGACCGATCCCGGAAACATACTGTAAGAGATAAGGGCTGGCCGTATTGAGATTCACACCGACACTGTTTACGCAGCTCTCTACGGTATTATCGAGTTTCTCACGGAGGAGGTTCTGGTCGACATCATGCTGGTACTGTCCGACGCCCAGCGACTTCGGATCGATCTTGACAAGTTCAGCCAGGGGATCCATCAAACGACGTCCGATAGAAACGGCACCCCGCACCGTCACATCCTGATCAGGGAATTCTTCCCGACCGATATCGGAAGCCGAATAGATCGAAGCTCCATCTTCGCTGACTGAGAATATCCGGATTTCTTCCGGCAGACCGACGCGGCGGATAAACTCTTCCGTATCTCTCCCTGCCGTACCATTTCCAATCGCAATCACCTCGATACCATACTCTTCCGCCAGACGGGAGACCGTCATGACGGACTGAATTTTCTTCGCTTGCGGAGGATGCGGATAGATCGTTTCAAAGTGCAGCAGGTTGCCCTGTTCATCAAGACAGACGACCTTGCAGCCGGTCCGGTAGCCCGGATCAATTGCCATCACGCGCTTCTGGCCAAGGGGAGGAGCCAGAAGCAGCTGACGGAGATTCTCTCCAAAGACGCGGACGGATTCGATATCGGCCTTCTGCTTGGCCTCCCGGAGGATTTCTCCTGTGATGGATGGTTCCAAAAGGCGTTTATAAGCGTCTTCTACCGCTTCCCGGACCTGCTCGGCGGCTCCTTGAGGCGGATAACCGCAAAGCTGGGCATACTCATAATACATTTTCTTCCCGCAGCGTTCAGGATCCGCATCGACGGAAACTTTCAGGAAACCCTCATTTTCTGCCCTCAACAGGGCGAGAAGGTTATGGGACGGAATCTTTTCGAGCGGCATCGTGAACTGGAAATAGCTCTTATACTTAGCCGCTTCCGGATTATCTTTTGCCGAACGGGTCATCTTCGAAACGACACGGCGGGAACGGTAGATCGACCGCAGCCCCTCCCGAATCGATGCCGTTTCGCTCAGGCGCTCGGCCATGATATCCCGCGCTCCGGAGAGCGCTTCCTCGACCGTTCGGACTTTCTCTCCCAAGTACTTTTGGGCCTCTAGATCCGGTCTGGCCGTTCTGCCGTTCCATATAGCATCAGCCAGCGGCTCCAGTCCTTTGGCGACCGCTTCCGTCGCTCTCGTCTTCCGCTTCGGGCGATATGGCAGATATAGGTCTTCCAATTCATCCGAGCGGACGGAATCTTCTATCTTCCGCCGCAGTTCAGCCGTCAGCTTGCCGGACTCTTCAATGGTGGAAAGAATCGTTGCCTTCCTTTTTTCCATTTCAGCAAAGACTTCGGTCCAATGCTTGATCTCCGCTACGGCCACATCATCCAGTCCGCCGGTCCGCTCTTTCCGGTAACGGCTGATGAACGGGACCGTGCAACCGTCCGCAATCAGTTCTGCGCAGTTCTCGACCTGCCACTGCTGGACACCCAAGGTATCCGCGATGAATCGGGTATAAATCTCTTTCATATTCTCAGTCTTGGGAGAAATCCCGGAGTTCTTCCCGGTAAGCGTTGAAAATCTTTGACTTGGATAGGAATCCGATGTAATGACGATCCTCAGAAGTTACGACGGGGAGGTTCCAGGCTCCCGTTTTTTCAAACTTACGCATGACACTCTCCATCGTCTCTCCTTCGAATACATATTCCGGAGCGGAACGGACATAATTATAGACATGACGTTTCTCGTACAGGTCCGGAATGAACATATCCTTACGGATATCCTCAAGCGAAACGAATCCCTGGAAACGGCCCTTCGCATCGAGGACCGGAAAAACGTTCCGGTGAGAGGAAGAAACAGCATCGACGAGTTCTCCGAGGGTTGCATCGATGCGGACCGGGAGGAAATCCGTCTCTATCAGGGAATCGGATTTCAATAGGGTCAGGACAGCCTGATCGGAGTCATGGGTCAGCAAATCACCCGTCTTCGCAATACGCTTGGTATAGATGGAGTATTTCTCGAAAATACGGATAGTTCCATAGGAAATGGCAGAGGTCAGGATCAGGGGAAGGAAGAGTTGGTACCCGCCGGAAATCTCCGCAATCAGGAAGATGGCCGTCATCGGGGCCTGCATGACTCCCGCCATCAAACCGGCCATGCCGACCAGCACGAAATCCGCTACTTCAGCGGTACCGGGACGGATCAGGTTGATTGTTGCAGCCAGCACGAAACCCGCAATGGCTCCTGAGAAAAGGGTCGGGCCGAACGTACCGCCGACTCCCCCTCCGGCATTGGTAAAGGTCATCGAGAAGACCTTCAGCAGCAGAATCAACGAGAAGAAAACCGGCACGGACCATTTGTGGTCCATCAGCGCGGAGAGCACGGTACCCCCGTCCACGGAAGCAACGTCTCCCCGGAGAAGCGCTCCGACGGCATCATAGCCTTCTCCGAACAGTGGGGGGAAAAGGAATACAAGGAGTCCGAGTGCCGCGGCACATAGGAACCAGCGGACCCAGGGATTCTTCAGCTTTCCCAGCTGGTCCTCCAAATGAAGGGTCATTCGCAGGAAATAGAGGGAACAGAATCCGCAAAAGACGCCAAGCAGGATATACAGGGGAAAACTTCCTATGGCAAAATGGGTTGAAGATACGACGAACTGCGTCGTCTGCCCAAGACAGATATATGAGACCATCGTTGCCGAAACAGTCGAGATCAGCAAAGGAAGGATTGACGTCATGGACAGATTGAAAAGCAGGATTTCCAGCGTGAACAGGACTCCTGCGAGCGGCGCATTGAAAATGCCTGCGACCGCACCGGCTGCACCGCAGCCGAGAAGGATCGTCATGCTGCGGTAGGAAAGTCCCATATAGCGACCCAGGTTGGATCCGATGGCTGCACCGGTATAAACGATCGGAGCCTCGGCTCCGACAGAACCACCGAACCCGATCGTCAGGGCGCTCGTTACAAGGGAAGACCACATATTGTGACGGTCGATCCGGGATTCATTCCGGGAAATGGCGACAAGGACTTTCGTAACCCCGTGTCCGATATCCTTTTTAACGACGAATCTCAGGAGGAGAAGGGAAAGCAGCATGCCGGTTCCCGGCCATAAGAGATCCGTATAGTGGGAGCCGATTCCGGCAAGAAAAGCCTGGAGATAGTGGATCGCCAATTTGAGGAGCACGGCGGCTGCACCGCAGAAGAGACCGACCACCAGGGAAAGGACCAGCAGGACATCCCGCTCCGGAAGCTTACGCAAAAGGGCCCGCAAAGGGGCCCAGAGATATTTTACCACTACATTGTTCGGCATGGCCCCGGACTATTCGCCCGCATCCTCGGACGGATCCGAATACTGCGAGATATTGTCATCGGGAAGCGTCTCGCCACCGGCATCGGAAGCATCGGCGCTGCTGCCGGCAACCGCTTCATTTCCGGCATCCTCTTCCCCTTCAAGCCAACGCTCGAGATCTTCCATGTCGTCGGTCTTGACATTGATCTTGACAAGGTAGATCGCATCCGGAATCTCAACGGTCACCGCATAGAAACTGGTTCCGTCCGGCTTGGGATATTTTACAAGGTCAGCCAGATAATCGGAAAAACCCTTCGGATACTTGGCGGCAAATGCCTCTGCCAGTTCTTCGGACATTTTTTCGTAGCTGACTACATGTCTTTTCTTGTTGTCTGTTGCCATGATCGGTTCAGTTTAATGGTTCTTTCTGTTTCGCGGTGCAATAATAACTGATTTTTTTGAATTCATCACATTCTTTGATGAATTTTTGAAGAAAAAAGACTTTTGCTGCCGCTTCCGCTCCATGTCATGCTCGGAAAAGACCGGTTTCATGTCCCGGGGGTCTATCCCGCTGTAGAACATGATCGAGGATGTCGTCATCGGGGTGGGAGTAAAATCCTGGACCTGGTCCATCCAGATTCCCTTAAGGGCCGGATGGGACGCAAGAGCCTGCATATCCTTCATCGTGCAGCCGGGGTGGCTTGAGATAAAATACGGGACGAGCCCGACATGGGTCCCGGCATCACGGTTGATATGGTCAAACTCACTCCGAAGCCGTTCAAAAAGCCGGAAGGAAGGCTTTCCCATCTTCTGAAGTACATGATCCTCTGTATGTTCCGGTGCGACTTTCAGACGGCCTGACGTGTGGTCGAGTACCAGTTCCTTGAGATAGGGCCGGGAGGTTTCATCGACATATCCCTTTTCGGAAAGGAAAAGATCGTATCGGATGCCGCTCCCGATATAGGAATGACGGATGCCCTTTGTGGAGTCTATCCGGTGATACAGGTCCAGCAGCCGGGCATGGCTCCGGTCAAGATTCGGACAGGGTGCCGGGAAGAGACAGGAACGCCGGCGGCATTTCTCACAAAGGGACAGGTCTTTTCCATGCATTCCATACATATTTGCCGTCGGAGCGCCAACGTCTGAGATATTGCCTGCGAAACCCGGCAAGTCATTGAGCGACCTGACCTCTTTCAGGATCGAGGCCTCGCTGCGGTTCTGGATGAATTTACCCTGGTGCGCGGCGATTGTGCAGAAATTGCAGCCCCCGAAACAGCCGCGATGTGTATTGACCGAATACTTGATCATATCATACGCGGGAATCCGCTTCCCCTTGTATCTGGGGTGAGGGAGTTTCGTAAAAGGCAGGTCCCAGAAGGAATCCATCTCGGATTCGGTCGCCGGCGGGAAAGGAGGATTGATCTGGACATACCCCTCACCGACCGGCTCGGCGATGGTATCGGGATGGAGCATATTCGCATGGGTCTCAATCCAGTGGAAGTTCTCTGCGAACTTGACCTTGTCCTTCAGGCATTCCTCGAATGAGTGCAGGACCAGCCTTCCGGGGAGGCTTTTCGGCGTACCTTTGACGAAAAAGGCGATCTGGGGAATCTGCTGCATCCGGTGGATGGACCAGCCATTCTCGATACCGCGGGTCAGTTCCAGCATCGGCCGCTCCCCCATCCCATAGCAGAGATAATCCGCTCCGGACGAATAGAGGACCGACGGCATGAGGCAATCCTTCCAATAATCGTAATGGGTCAGCCGGCGGAGTGATGCCTCGATTCCTCCGATGATCACAGGGACATCCGGATAAAGCCGCTTCAGGATCTCCGTATAGACCGTTACGGCATAATCCGGACGGGCACCGGCTTTCCCCTCCGGGGTATAAGCATCATCATGGCGAAGCCGCTTCGAGGCCGTATAATGGTTCACCATCGAATCCATGGCGCCGGAATTGACACCGAAATAAAGCCTGGGCGCTCCGAGTTTCCGGAAATCGCGCAGATCGTCCCGCCAGTTCGGCTGGGGTACAACGGCAACGCGATAACCCCATTTCTGGAGCCATCGCGCAATAACAGCCGTTCCGAAAGACGGATGGTCGACAAAGGCATCTCCCGACAGGATAATGACGTCGATATAGTCCCATCCCAGCGCCTGGACCTCCTTTGCCGAGGTCGGAATCATATATGCCGATTCAAGGGCCATACAGGCTACATCCGCTCAGGCAGTTCAATGCCGAGAATGCCCATCGCGCGGACCAGTATATCCGCCAAGGTCCCGATCAGGACCAGACGGAAGGTAAGGACACGCGTATCCGCTTCGCGGAGAATAGGTGTATCGTGGTAATACTGATTGAATTCCTTTGCCAGGTCAAACGCATAGTTGGCGATGATGGCCGGACTGAGCGCACTGCCAGCCTCCCCTACCTTTGAAGGGAAAAGATTGAGCAGCTTGATCAGCCGGATTTCCTTAGCGGAAGGGACGAGGTCCGTTGTGATATCCGATGGGCCGAATTCGATGCCCTGCTCAGCCGCTTTCCGGAGAATGGACCGGATCCGGGCATGGGTATACTGGATGAAAGGACCTGTATTTCCGTTGAAATCAATCGATTCTTTCGGATTGAAGAGCATCGTCTTTTTCGGATCGACCTTGATGATGAAATACTTCAAGGCGCCGAGGCCGATCATCCTGTAGAGTTTTTCTTTTTCCTCTTCGCTGACATCGGCCAGTTTGCCGCTTTCCTCGGAAGTCCGCTTCGCTTCCTCATACATCTTCTGGATCAAGTCATCCGCATCGACGACCGTCCCTTCACGGGATTTCATCTTTCCCTCAGGAAGTTCCACCATTCCGTATGAGAGATGGAAAATCTGGTCAGCCCAATTGAATCCGAGCTTTCCAAGGATCAGTTTGAGGACCTGGAAATGATAATCCTGCTCATTCCCGACGACATAGACGTGGGAATCCAGGTTATACTGGGAGAAACGGCGCTCGGCCGTTCCGAGGTCCTGCGTGATATAGACGGAAGTGCCATCCCCGCGGAGGACCAGCTTGCGGTCCAGTCCGTCGGCCGTCAGGTCACACCAGACAGATCCGTCAGGCTCTTTTTCGAAAACGCCCATCTGGAGGCCTTTCTGGACCAGTTCCTTTCCGAGGAGATAGGTATCCGATTCAAAATCGACCTTGTCGAAAGAAATGCCGAGTGCCTTATACGTCTCGGCAAAACCGTCCAGAACCCACCCGTTCATGGTTTTCCACAGATTCCGCACATCGGGATCACCCTGTTCCCATTTGACCAGCATCTCATGGGCCTCGGTGAGGGACGGAGCCTTTTTCTTTGCCTCCTCCGGGTCCATGCCGGAAGCGACCAGGTCCGCGACCTCTTTCTGGTAGATGTCATTGAAAGCGACATAGCAGTCCCCGACGAGATGGTCTCCCTTGATGCCGGTCGAGGCGGGCGTGCGGCCGTCGAAAGCCTTCTGCCAAGCCAGCATGGACTTACAGATATGGACCCCCCGGTCATTGACAAGAGTCGCCTTGATAACTTCGTTTCCGCAAGCTTTCAGAAGACGGGAGACGCTGTCGCCCAGGAGGTTGTTCCGGATATGCCCCAGATGCAGGGGTTTATTCGTATTCGGAGAGGAGAACTCGACCATAATCCTCCGTCCGGTCGCGGGAAGCTGGCCGAAAGCGGGGTCAGAAGCAATGGATGAGAACATTTCATCCCAGTAAACGGCCGAGAAGGAAAGGTTCAGGAACCCCTTTACCGAATTGAAGGATGCGATCTCGGGAACATGCTCCGTCAACCAGGCTCCGATGGCATTGCCGGTATTTTCCGGCGTATTGCGGGATATACGAAGAAGAGGGAAGACTACCAGTGTGTAGTCTCCCTCGAATTCTTTCCTTGTAACGGAAACCTGCAGGGATGCGGTTTCAACCTCCGCCCCATACAGGGCTTTGATGGCCTGTGCGGCCTTGTCTTGGATAAAGATTTCAGGTGTCATCTGCAAAATAAAATCAATTAGCCCAGGTAATCCTTGAGGAGCCGGCTTCTGTTGGGGCTTTTCAGCCTGCGGATCGCCTTTTCCTTGATTTGCCTCACCCGTTCGCGGGTCAGTCCGAAACGCTCCCCGATCTCTTCAAGGGTCATCTCCTGGCATCCGATGCCGAAGAAGGACTTGATGATCTCGCGTTCCCGGTCGGTCAGGGTCGAAAGGGCCCGTTCGATCTCGGTATTGAGCGATTCGTTGACCAGTCCGCGGTCTGCGCTGGGCGAATCATCATTCGGCAGGACATCCAGCAGGGAATTGTCTTCCCCTTCTACGAACGGCGCATCGACGGACACGTGACGTCCTGAGACACGCAGGGTATCGGAGATCTTGTCCTTCGGGACATCAATCATTTCCGAAAGCTCTTCGTTCGACGGCTGGCGCTCATTCTCCTGTTCGAATTTGGACAGCGCCTTATTGATTTTATTCAAAGATCCGACTTGGTTCAGAGGAAGGCGGACGATACGGGACTGTTCCGCAAGGGCCTGCAGGATCGACTGACGGATCCACCATACCGCATAGGATATGAACTTGAATCCACGGGTCTCGTCAAACTTTTCGGCTGCCTTGATCAGACCGAGGTTTCCCTCATTGATCAGATCGGGCAGGGAAAGGCCCTGATTCTGATACTGCTTGGCTACGGAAACGACGAATCTCAAATTCGCTCGGGTCAGTTTTTCAAGTGCGACCTGATCGCCTTTCCGGATCCGCTGAGCAAGCTCGACTTCCTCTTCCGGGGTCACCAACTCTTCCCTGCCGATCTCCTGGAGATATTTATCCAGGGATGCGCTCTCGCGGTTGGTGATCGACTTTGTAATCTTTAGTTGTCTCATTGTATAACAAACGGTTTGTTCCTACTCCTTGCCAAAGCCGAAGAAAGTAGACCTACCGTTCTCATCCAGACACTGGATATAAATAGCCCTCTTGGCCTTCTTCGCAATGGCAATCACGTCTTCAGGCTTCGAAACAGGCTCGTCATTGACGTAAGTGATAATCATTCCGCCGCGGGCTCCGGCTTCCGCCATCTTGCCGCTTCCTACGGAAACGATGCTGACGCCACCCCTGAGTCCATAGGCCCTGAGCGTCTCGGCATCGGCGGCCTTCAGGTTGGCACCGTAAAATACGGTAGTCCCGTCCACATTCACCTCGCCCGTAGCGGCGGCGGCTCCATGGAACGTTACCTGGACGGTATGCTGCTTTCCATCACGGACATAGGTAATCTCAGCAGTATCTCCCGGCCGGAAATTGTTCACTTTTTCCTGGACAGAAGCGCCGTCGGTAATATGCTCTCCGTTGATGGCGACAATCACATCGCCCTTCTTCAGACCGGCTTCTTCCGCGGCGCTTCCTTTCGAAACCTCGTTAATTAATACGCCATTTGTGGAAGAAAGTTTCATTTCTTTCGCAATTTTATCATCAACCGGCTGCATGACAATACCGAGGACAGCGCGCTTGACCGATCCGAAATCGATCAGATCGTCAACCACTTTTTTGACGATATTGACAGGAACGGCGAAGGAGTATCCGCTGTACGAACCGGTCTGGGAGATAATCGCCGTATTGATGCCGACCAGTTCACCCTTCTTGTTGACGAGGGCGCCGCCGGAATTGCCCGGATTGACAGCTGCATCCGTCTGGATAAAGGACTCGATCCGGAACTCACCGGTCGTATTCGGCATAGAACGGCCTTTCGCACTGACGATACCGGCCGTAATGGTCGAACGCAGGTTGTAGGAAAGCGGGCTGCCGATGGCAAGGACCCACTCGCCGAGACGGAGTTCGTCGGAATTGCCGAAGGGGATCGTCGGAAGGTTGTCCGCATTGACCTTGATGATGGCGACGTCGGTCGCGGGATCGGTTCCGATGACGGTCGCATCATATTCATGGTTGTCATTGAGGGTAACCTTGATCGACGTGGCATTCTCGACGACGTGGTTGTTCGTTACGATATAGCCGTCGGAACGGATAATCACACCCGAACCGCTGCCTTTCTGCTCACGGGACTGCGGCTGGCCATAACCATACTCGTCTCCGAAGAAGAAGCGGAAGAACGGGTCGATCTGCTGGTACTGCTGACGGGTCTTTACCGTCACCTCGACATAGACGACAGCCTGAACCGCAGCTTCGGCCGCATAGGTGAAATCAGGATAGTCCGTTTCTGCCAAATTGACAGTTTTCACCGTATTGTATCCACCTTGGGACGACTCTTCACCGCCGCTGACGGAAGAAACCAGACCGTCAATTTTATTACTGGCCTTAACTACGCCATAAGCTGTCAGTCCGCTCAGAAGGACCGATAACAGCATTACAAAGAAACCTTTTTTCATACTATAGTTGTTTTATTGTTTTGCACACGGGCACCATCCGTCAGGGATGGCAACGGCACAAAATTTTCAAAATATATGCCATTCCCAGAGATTTATTTATTATATTTGTGAGTTGACACAAAACAGAAACTAAAAAAGATTAAGATATGAAATTCAACATTTCCAGTACTGACCTTCTCAAAGGACTGATGGACGTTTCAAAAGCGATTCCGGCCAAGTCTGCCCTGCCGATTCTCGAAAACTTCCTCTTTGTCCTGAAAGGTGACAAGCTGCAGGTTACCGCCTCCGATTCCGAGCTGACCCTCCGCACCGAAATCCCGGTGGAACAGTCCGAGGAAGAAGGGAGCATCGCCGTTCCTGCCCGTCATGTGATCGACCTGCTCAAAGAGCTTCCCGACCAGCCGCTGAAAATCCGCACGATCGGCGAGAGTTCCTTCGAATGCAGCTGGGCCAGCGGCAATTCCGTCCTCCCCTATTTCCCGGCGGACGACTATCCGGAGATCAAGACGACCGGCGAAGACGCCCAGCATGTCTCTTTCCCGGCCCAGTCACTTCTTGAAGGTATTGCCGGAACTGTCTATGCAACGGCCGACGATGAGATCCGTCCTGCCATGAACGGTATCTTCTTCGACATCGACACGGCCTCGACGACCCTTGTCGCCTCCGATTCCCACAAGCTGATCTGCTATACGACAACCGATGTCAAGGCGACTGAGAAGTCCTCCTTTATCCTGCATAAAAAACCGGCGAACGTTCTCCGTTCGATTATCGGAAAGGATATCGAGACGGTCGAAATTGCGTTTGATGCCAACACGGTCGTTTTCAACTTCGGAGTCACGACGATGGTCTGCCGCCTGATTGTCGGACGGTACCCGAAATACCGCGATGTCATCCCGCAGAACAACTCCAATATCCTGAAAATCGACAGAACCCTGCTTCTGAATACCGTACGCCGTGTCGCCGTCTGCTCCAACAAGGCCTCGAACCACATCAAGTTCGATCTCAAGGAAGGCCAGCTCGAGGTGACGGCACAGGATCTCGGATTCGCCCTGGCCGCATACGAAAAAATCGCCTGCGACTATAAGGGAGACGAGTTGACGATTGGATTCAAGTCGACCTTCCTGACAGAGATTCTCAGCAATATGAGTTGCGATAATCTCGTCATCAAGTTTGCCGATTCCCGCCGCGCCGCCCTCCTCCTGCCTTCCGAAGAAGAAGCCGAGAGCGAAAAGATCTGCGGCATCCTTATGCCTATCATGATTTCCTAAACGCGTATGGAACTGAATCTTGAGCGGCCGCTGCTCTTTTTCGACATTGAGAGCACCGGCCTGAATATCGCCACCGATTGCATTGCCGAACTCAGTTTTGTCAAGGCCCTGCCGGGCGGCGAGACTCGCATCAAAACCTGGCGCTTCAAACCATGGGACTACAGTGCCAACAATGGCGCCGGAAGGCAGTATCCGATGAACCCGTCAGCCTCTGCCGTCAACGGAATCAAGGATGAAGACCTGAAAGACTGTCCACGCTTCTGCGATAAAGTCGACGAGGTGATCGAATGGATCGGGGACAGCGACCTCGCCGGATTCAACTCTTCGAAATTCGACCTGCCGATGCTGGCGGAAGAAATTGAGCGGGTCCGGAAATACACCGGGAAACAGATCGACATCAACCTCCATGAAAAACGGATGGTCGACGTGCAGAATATCTATCATTTCATGGAACCCCGCAACCTCAAGGCGGCTTACCGGTTCTACTGCGGCGGGAAGGATTTCGACAACGCCCACACGGCAGAAGCCGACACGATTGCGACTTATGAGGTTCTCAAGGGGCAGTTGGATATGTACGGAGACCGCCTCAAGAATGACGTCGAATTCCTTTCCGGAGTAGCAGGAAGACCGAAAACCGTAGACTACGCCGGCCGGCTGATCATGGGCGAAAACGGAGAACCCGTCATCAGTTTCGGAAAGCACAAGGGAAAGACGGCAAAGGAAGTCTACCTAAGCGAACCGTCCTACTTCGCATGGATAGAAACAGGCGAGTTCACCCTCGACACCAAACGTCAGTTCTCGCTACTCAAGCAGCGCTTTGAAAAGGAAAAGAGAGACGCCTGGCACGCCCGTCAGGAGCGACTCAACCGCCCGGCAACGGATGACGAACTGGCTTCCCTCGCCAGCAAGTTCAACACGGGCAAATTGTTCTGATGAATATTCTCGTCGAACATCCCGGCCACCGGGTCACCTACCGGCCGGATACGACTTGGGAAAAGAACGGAGGAGATTTTTACCCGCAGGATGATATCTCCCGCCTGTATTTTTCCCCGGTGCTCTATGCCCGTATCCTGAAGCCAGGCCGGTCGATTGTCCCCCGGTTCGCCCACCGGCATTATGACTGCGCTGGCTATGGACTCCTGTTCTATGATGGCGAAAAGATTGAAGAAGGCGGACTGACCTCATTTTCAGAAGCTTCCTGCATTGACCGAACATCCTTCCTCCCCTATCCGGCACCAGAGATCCCTCTCGGAGGAGTCTATCGGATTGAATGCAATGGGAAAGAGATTTTCCAAGGGAATGGGGGATCCCGGAACGCTTTGGAGGCTTCCCTTGTCCATATCAGTTCGCATATCTACCTCCGGACCGGGGATATGGTCTGCCTTGAACTCAGCCCTGCCGCCTTCCTTGCGGAGCGAAGCGAAGGTGACCTCCGGATCAAGGGGATGCTCGACGGAACGCCCTTATTTGAGTTCCAGGTAATAGTATAAACTGTCGGTGGTTTCTCCGCCGAAGATACGGACCAGATCGCCCAGCACAAGATCCGGCCGCGCCGCGCCGCTTTCCCAGAAATCATTGCCTCCTCCGGGTTCCATCCGCCGGATATTATTGAAAATCCGCATCTTTCCTGTGGGGAACGCGTCGAAGAGAGGATGGGCCGAGAGCAGATTTGCCCGGGTACGGGAACTGCCCGGATGGATCCAGAAATCAGCATCCTGGGCCAGGGAATAGGCTTTTTCCACACTGATGACGGAGGATTCGCTCTCTCCCTGCACGGCTCCCAGGACTTCTCCCCCGGCATCCATGATAAGCCGGGTCATGTAATTATCTCCTCCCGGAATATACCACTGATCGCCATAAGGCATATTTACGAGCACTTTTTTCCGTGGTCCATTGCGAACCATCCTTGCCCGATACGACTCGCAAACGGCGGCATAGACCGAATCGGCCTCGGCTCTCCGGCCGGTCAGGGCACCGAAAAGGCGGATATACTCAGCCCGGGCGAGCGGATGGGACTCAAGGTGGTCGCTGACAAGGGCGACCCGGATGCCGAGCGAACGGAGAACCCCGAGGTACCGGGGCTGTACCGAAGATACCGAATAAGCAACGAACAGGTCCGGCCTGAGGGAAAGGATCCGCTCATAATCCGGCAAGGCATCATACCCCACATCGACCGCCCGGGCACGTACGGAGGAATCCGAAACATACTGCAGCCCCGAGACGCCGACAACGGCATCTTCGGCGCCGAAAGAGGATAGATAGCCGATATAGGAGGTCGACATGCAGACCAATCTCCGCATCGGACGTTCCGTCGGTATCGTATCCCTCGATCCGTCGAAAGGAGAAACCAGCACGACAGCATTGCTGTCCAGCGAGAACCACCGGGCATGAGATTCGTCCTGCAAACTGCCCTCACGGACCGGACGGCAGGAAAAGCACATCATCAACGAGAGAATCGTCAGAGCCAGACGTCGTAGGGACATTTCGTTTATTTTTTCTCAAAATTACAGGAAAAATTCATACATTTACCCATCCTAACGGAATTTTAGATATGGATCCGGTAAAAAAAGTTAAACTGATGGACAGCGGGACCGCCCGGTTCCAAGCGGAAGGCGGTCTTTCCGGAGCGCTCAATAAGGTCATGACAGAGATGGGGAAAGAGGGTGGAACCGTTCGCCGCATGAGCGATAGCGAAGCCCTCCTCGATGCCTCCGGGACCTGGCGCAACCGGATTGTCACCGCCCGTGTCGAGTCCTCTGGAGAAGGCTATGCCGCCTCATTCCAGGAAGGGAACAGTCTCACCCGCACAGGCTGCATCGTTACTTCGTCCGTCGCTATTTGTATGATTGCCTCCATCCTGGCCTTTTTCGGCTCCTGGTGGAGGCTACCCTGTTGCCTCTGCGTCGCAGCGGTCTTATTCTACGTACTCACTGCTCCCGAAGACGCCTGCCGGCGCCGCATGGAGCGGATTATCCACGAACTCGGACAATGAGATGAAAACGCTTTTTATTCCCAAGATCACCCTGCCGGAGAATACCCTTCCTCAGGATATTCCTGCACTCTTTGACCGTCTCGGCATCGGTTTCTCTCCGGTCAGCTGCGACAATTGGAACTGGTCCGACGCCAATCCCGAGGTCAGCTTCCGCATCGCGCATGCTTCGGATTGCGTGATACTCCATTTCCATGTCTCCGACATCCAGGGCAGAGCGGTCAACGCAGCGGATAACGGACGCGTCTGGGAGGATGCCTGCTGCGAGTTTTTCGTATCGCCGGACTGCGATGACAATTACTATAATTTTGAGTGCAACTGTATCGGAACGCTTCTTTTGCATGGCGGGAAGAAAGGGACAGACCGCGGAAACGCTCCTGCTGAAGTCTACAAGAGCGTGCTGCGATGGAGCAGTCTCGGGCGGGAAACCTTTGAGAGCAGAACCGGCGCAACGGAATGGGATCTTGTAGAGATCATTCCGGCCTCTGCGCTGTTCAATCATACGGTCCGCCATTTCGACGGGAAGATTATGCGGGGTAATTTCTACAAGTGCGGGGACCTGCTTCCGAAGCCGCACTTCCTCTCCTGGGCTCCGATCGACCTCCCCAAACCGGCTTTCCACTGTCCGGAATTCTTCGGCGAACTTCACTTCGAATAGCCCCTTCCCCACCTCCATTCTTCCCGGAGAAAATTGTTGTCCGGGAAGGGGTATGCTCCGAGCTCCATGGTTCGGAGCGGGGCGTCACTGTCGTCCGGATGCTCGACGGCTAACTCGGTCCTTTTACAGTCCGACTCCGTCTCCCTGTAACGTCCCTCAGACACACGCCGTCGTCCCTTCGGGTACGCATCCTCCCTCGGTTCCGCTTACTCCCGCTCCTCTCAATCTCCGCTCGGGGCACACCCCTTCCCGTCCTCGTTTCTCCGGAGAAGTCGGATCGGGG
>CADANY010000024.1 GCA_902789395.1 uncultured Bacteroidia bacterium
CTTCGCGGAATTTACGCAGCCGGGGTTCCCGGCGAGGGCTAGGGATGAGCGTCCGCCGGAGGCGGCTGCTGACTTGACCGAGGGGGTTAGACGGATGCGAAGCGGCCGGCTAAAATACCGAGTTGGCAAGCAGAGCGAAATCCCGACACCCTCGCCCCCGGCGGAGTCATGGAGCGAAGCGCCCACTCCTCCCCGAGAACGTATTTTTCTCCGGGAAGAGTGGGAAATGGGGGTTATCGGAGGTATTGTTCGACCAGCGGTTCCATGACGAGGTATCCTTCCTTGATCGGATGGACACCGTCTTTGGTATAGGCTGGATTGAGCGACTTCCCGTCATCGGCGAGGAGCGGAGTGTAGTAATCAACGTATGGAATCCGGTTGGCCTTGGCATACGCTTCGATACGGGCGTTGAGGGCAAGGATCTTTTCGCTGCTGTCCGTCACTTCCGGCCGCCAGCGGTACTTCGCCGCAGGCAGGACCGATGTCAGGATGACCTTGATTTTATGGGCCTTGGCCATCTCGACCATGGACACGATATTCCCGAAAGTATAATCCTCGTCGTAGGCTCCCTGGTTAAGGGCGATGTCGTTCGTCCCCCCATTGATGACAACGGCCCATGGCTTGAGATCGATGACATCCTGCCGGAAGCGGAGAACCATCTGGGCCGTCACTTCGCCGCTGATCCCCCGTTCGACGTAACGCCCGTTCCTGAAAAATTCAGGATCGGAGGTATGGCCCCAAAGTTCCGTGATCGAATCGCCGATAAAGACAACCCGACGCGTTTTGCGGCCCGGCTCCGGCAGTTCGGCGTTGGCCTCTGCGTACGTTTTGAGATGGACAAAGTTAGGAGTGACCGGCTTTTGGGTAGAGGCATCGAAATCGACCCAGACTTTCATCTTTCCGGCCTCCCGGTTGTCCCAGGCGTAATAGGGAATGTAATGGAGGACCTGATCGCCGGAGACAGCCTTGATTGCGACAACCCCGTCGAGAAGATCTTCTTCAAACCGGGCTTCGAAAGAAGCGTTGCCGGGAATCTTGAGCCCGTCGAATCCCTCCGGGTTGTCTGTCTCTTCCAGGCAATAGACGATCGGACCACGCTGGATAGCACGTTTCCCACGGTTCCCCTTGACGCGGGAAGGTGCTTCGACAACCTCGACGGGCATATCCATCGCAAGCGTAACCTGATCCCCATCGGACCATTCCCGTGAAATAACGGCATAGCCCTTTTCGATGACCGGCTCCAAAGCGGTTCCATTTACGGAAACCGAATAAGACTTGCACCAATCCGGAATCCGGAGACGGATTTCAGTCGTAATCGGTTTCTCCGGGGAGACCTTGAGCGTGACCTCTCCGTTCCATGGATAACGGGTTTCCTGGCTAAGGGTTACAGGCGTGCCGCCGACCTGGAAGCGGGCGGTATTCCCGATGTAGAGGTTGACCCAGACGGCCTTGTCGGACGTCCCATAGATATAACCGCCGATCGAAGGCAGGAAACGGCAGATCTGGCTCGGACAGCAGGCGCAGCCGTACCAGGCTTTGCGGTGGTGATCGCCTTTCGATTCGAGGGGATTGACATAAAAGAACCGGTCGCCAGCGAGGGAAATGCCGGAAAGAGCACCGTTGTAGAGAGAACGTTCCATCACGTCGGCGTACTTTGCATCACCGGAGAAGCGGTTCATCCTTGCATTCCAGAGAACCATCCCGACCGAGGCGCAGGTCTCGCAGTAAGCCGTCAGGTTCGGCAGGTCGTAATCTTCAGTAAACCCTTCATTTCCTGCCGATTGCCCGATTCCTCCCGTAATATACATATTGCGGAGTACGACATCGTCCCAAAGCCGGTCGAGCGCTTCCATGTATCCCTTGTCACCGGTTTCAGCCGTAACATCGGCCATCCCGCAGAAGAGATACATGGATCTCACGGCATGCCCGGAGATGTCCGTCATCTCGCGGACCGGGACTTCGTCCTGATAGTATTCCGGTTTCCATTGCTTGCCGGATTTCCCCCTGGATCCGAATCCCCGGCCCCGTTCGCCGAGGAGCCAGTCCGCAAATTCGAGATATTTCCGCTCGCCCGTCGTGTGATACAACTTGACAAGGGCGAGTTCAATCTCTTCGTGGCCGGGAACCCAGTCGCGTTTGCCCGGTCCGAAAATGCTCATCATGTGATCCGCCATCCGTATCCCGACATCGAGCAGTTTCCGTTTTCCGGTGGCGTCATAATATGCTACGGCCGCTTCGATCAGGTGCCCGGCGCAATACATCTCGTGTTTGTCCATATCGTCCCAACGGTTTTCGAGACCGGTAAGGGTATAATAGGTATTGATGTATCCGTCCGGCTGCTGGGCCGCCGCAAATTTGTCGATCCATTCGTCACATTTTGCTTCTAGGACGGGATCCGGGTGGATCCGAAGGGAATATGCCATGCCCTCAAGAGCTTTGTACACATCTGAATCATCGAAGAAAATGCCTGAATGCTCTCCTTTTCCGAGGGCTGCGTTTTCGAAGTTCCTGATACGTCCTGTCTGGTTTTCGATCTGATCGATGCAGACAGGGAGCGTGACTTCTTTATGACGGTCGAGGCGGGGAGACCAGAAAGCGTCCTGGATCGTGACATCGGCGAAACTGACCGGAGTGATCGGACTGACTGTTTTTTCCTTCTGGGCGCAGCCGATTACGGCAAGAAGGGATAAGAAAAGGATGCTGGCGTGTTTCATATCAAAGGTTATCAGTTGCTCAATAGGGAAGGGAGGGGAGGTGTTTATGGACAGTTGCAAGCAGACGTGAAAGGCCTTGCTCCGATGATGCGGCAAGGACTAAGGAGGCTTTCCGGAGCGAAGGGTGCGATCCGTCAAAACCGCAGATGAAGCCTCCGGCTTCCCGGAGGATAAGGCTAGCGGCTGCATAGTCCCAGGGTTGGAGCCTCATTTCGAAATACAGGTCGGCATAACCGGCGGCGAGAAGGCAGAGTTCAATCGCTGCGGAACCGAATCTTCGGAAATCGTTACATTCCATGAAAACATCAAAGATAATGTCCGAGCAGGCTTTTGCGAATTCTTTCCTGTAGGTGCTCATGGCCGTGCAGATAATCCCGGCTTCGAATGGGCGGTCCGCTACATGGACCGGATGCCCGTTGCAGAAGGCCCCGCCGCCTTTTTCCGCGGTGTAGAGTTCCCCGCGGCCCGGGCTGTAGACGACACCGGCGATGATCTCTCCCTTATGCTCGAGGGCAACGCTGATTGCACAGTCCGAGAGTCCCCGGGCATAGTTCGCCGTCCCGTCAATCGGATCGATGATCCATACGTATTCGTGGGCGAGTTCCTGAACGTCTTCCTCCTCGCAGAGGAAGCCGCTTCCCGGCAGCAGTCTGCCGAGACGCTCCGTCAGGAAATGCTGTACGGCGATATCCGATGACGTGACCAGATTGGCCACCGTTCCTTTCTGCATGATGTCAAAGCCGCTCAGGCTCATCAATCCCGCTGCCGCCTTGACAACGGCAGTAATTTCTTGAATCCTGATCATTTCTTATTATCTTTTCTTCTGATTCCAACGGCCTGCAGGTTGTCTGAACTGCCGCCGTAAAGAAGTTCCCAGTCGCCGGAAAGGGGAACCATATCACCCTTTTCTTCAGACCAGCCGAGGAAGGTTTCTTCCGTCAATGGGAGAACAGCCTTGACCGTCTTCCCTTTGGGTACGGTGACCCGGCAGAAGCCGCGGAGGGTTTTCTTCGGGCCCATCGTATCTTCCGGCCTCCGGACGTAAAGCTGGACAACCTCGACGCCGTCCCTGTCTCCCGTGTTGGTTACCGGGATGATGATTCGGTCTTTTTTAACTTTGGCCCTTCCGTATTTGAAAGAGGTATAGCTGAGTCCGTAGCCGAATGCGTAGAGCGGTTCGCCGCCGAAGTACCGGTATGTCCTGTCTTTCATATCGTAGTTCTCGAAGTCGGGGAGCTGGGCGATGCTCCTGTAGAACGTTACCGGAAGTTTCCCGGAAGGGGGAACATCCCCGAAAAGGACGTCCGCCACCGCAGCCCCGCCTTCCTCACCGGGATACCAGGCCTGGAGGATCGCATCGCAGGTTTGGGTCTCCGGTTCCAGTCCCATGGCGGATCCGGAAAAATTGACCAGTACGACTTTTTTCCCTGCCTCATGAAGGGTTCTGAGCATGCGGCGCTGTACCGCAGGAAGTTGGATATCCGTACGGTCTCCGCCTTTGAACCCCGGCATCTCAACTTTCATTTCCTCGCCTTCGAGACGCGGAGAAATGCCACCTGCAAATATCACGATATCAACTCCTTCCAATCTCTTTAAGAGCGTCTCTGGGTCCATCTCGGGGACGCCTGTATACGGCTCGTCCAGGTGACCGCATCCCTGGAAACGGACCAGTCCCGGAATCCGGACATTGACCGCATCCGAAAGGGTGATCGTCTGCTCGGGAATCGGGTTGTAATTGCCCCACTGCATTTCCTTGTTATCCGCATTCGGTCCGATCAGGGCGATCTTTGCCGAGGGATCCAGCGGAAGGATACCATCCCGGTTCTGCAGGAGAACGATGGATTCCCGGGCCATTTCCCGGGCGAGTTCGCGGTGGGCGGGGCCTTCGACGATCTCCTCGCCGAGTCCGGACCAGGGATCGATCCCGTCCAACTCTCCGAGCCGGATTCTCGCGGCAAGAAGACGCACCAGGCAGCGGTCCACATCCGCCTCGTCGAGAAGGCCTGCTTTGACCGCTTCCGGAATGCTCTTGTACGAAGAACCGCAGTTGGTATCCGTTCCGGCATGGACGGCCTCCGCAACGGCATGGGCCGCATCGGGACTGTATTCATGGAAACCGGGATGATAGAAATCACTGATAGCCCAGCAATCCGAGGTAATCAGACCCTTATATCCCCATTCCCCCCGGAGGATCGTATTGATCAGATAATCATTGGCTCCGCAAGGAACGCCGCGGAACCGGTTATAGGCAATCATGACTTCCTGGACGCCGGCACCCGTGACAAGGTCTTTGAAAGCCGGCAGATAGGTTTCCCTGAGGTCTCGCTCAGAAACGACCGCATCGAAGGAATGGCGGTTCCATTCCGGTCCGGAATGGACCGCAAAATGTTTGGCACAGGCATGGGTCTTGAGCACCGGAGCATCGGCTGGCCCCTGAAGCCCCCTTACGACCGCCATCCCCAGCCTGCCGGTCAGGTAAGGGTCTTCCCCATATGTCTCCATTCCTCTTCCCCAGCGGGGATCCCGGAAAATGTTGATATTCGGAGTCCAGAACGTAAGTCCTTGATACTGTTTTGATTCTCCCTCTTGCAAGGCCATACGGTGCTTGACGCGCGCTTCGTCGCTGACAGCGGTGAACACCGCTTCCAGCAGCGGTTCGTCGAAAGAGGCAGCCATGCCGATGGGCTGCGGGAATGTGGTCGCTTTTCCGTTCCGGCCGACTCCGTGGAGCGCTTCATTCCACCAATTGTAAGCGGGGATGCCGAGCCTTTCGATGGCTGCGGAGGTATGCATCATCAGAGAGGCCTTTTCCTCGATGCTCATCTGGGCGATCAGCCCCACCGCCCGGTCCTCGGGAGTGGGCTGTTCCTTGCAGGAGAAAGTGAGAATGAGAAAAGAGGAGCAGAGCAGAACAGCTGGGAATCTGAAGTTCAGGGACATGGTCAATGGTTTTTCCAAATATACTAATTATTATTTGATTGATAGGATAAATCCCTTATTTTTGCCGTCAAATTTTTTCGAAATGCAACGAAACGTTCTACTTGTTTTAGTCTGGGCCATGCTCAGCGCATCGGGCCTATGCGCCATGGACCGGGGGCTCGGGAATCCCTGATCGATGTCTCCGCGGGATTGTCCTGGTTCTTCCGGGATAATCTTTCGCTCGGCGTGAGGTTCGGATATGGAAATACAAGCCTCGACCTGAATCATGCCGAACTCCTGAATATCCTGAAACTTGAGAATAAACATATCCGTCGCGAAACCTATGCAGGAGCCCTGGCTTTGAGGGGTTATATGCCTCTTTTTGACAGTAAGATCTTTGCGCTCTTCTGCGAGGGCAGGCTGACCGGCAGTTTCGGTTACGGTAAGAATTATGCCGAGACGGACCGGGGCAACCCTTATGTTTTTGGATGGGATTGGCAGCCTTGATATTTGCTCCATCACGGGACATCAAAGCGTCAAGATGCTGTCTAAGTATATCAAGGCCGATGAATGGAAACGGCACGAAAACTTGCCGATAAATACGATTATTTCAAATAAATACCTGCTTACTCAGCCTTGTGCTTTGAGCGGAAGATTCGGCTTTTTGAATGCAGATTTGAGGGTGAATGGGAAATCAATCCCGTTCGTCCTTTTTGTTCTTCCGGTGGTGATGTCGCCAGTACAACAATGAAACGGCCATAAAAAGAATATAGCCGACCGCACCGAAAATAACGGCAAAGAATAAATCCCGTATAAGTGTATCCATAACGCAAAGATAATAATAATTTGCAAAGGCGGGCCAAACCAATGCCCCGCCCCCTTCTATTATTTCATGTATTTAAGCATGTCAATACACCATAGCAGGGGCTCCTCTTTTTTCTTTGTCCATAAAAACTACCTTTTGTATCGTCCAAGCCTGCCTTCTGCGAGATCGCGTCTCAGTTTAGAGAGGTTAACCACCGTCCGGCGACCGATTTTTCGGGTCTCAAGTAAACCCTTATTCATTAAGCCGTGGATTGTGACGAGGCATACCCCGAGGATATTAGCCGCCTGTTCGCGGGTCCCCCATTCATCGCTCGGAGTGGGAGCGGGAGTCGGCGTGCCGGCTTCTCTGATTTGTCTCGCAACTTCAAAGGCAAAGTCTTTCAAATCTCCGCCGGAAAGCTGATAGATAAAATTGCTGTTTATGACCATCGTTGAAAAGGTGAGTTTTACGAGGTTCGCGCTTGTACCAAATCTCGGCCCAACCTGATGCAAAGAAAAGTGATAAAATTTGAATTCGCAAATAAAAGTTTCACTTTAAATAGTTTATTTAACAGGCTGATTCATAATTGTTTAAAAAAATTAATTAATATTTTTTGTGGGCTATTATTGAAGATATTCTTTGTCAGTATATTACAAGCGGGTGTCATAAAAAAAACTTAACACTTTTTTATGAGTAGAGTTCTTTCTGACTTTTTTGTCCACATTTCAAAATTGTTGTTATATTTGCAGTGAATGATAAGTAACCCCTACTCCGAATCGGGCTGTGGTCCCGACAGAGGAATAGGGGTTAAGTAAAACCCGAATAGTATGACGGACTGTATTTTCGCCCTCTGCTATTCGGGTTTTTGTAGATTAGTTGCGATTCTTGGGTTGTCTGAACAACTATGGAAAAGGATTCTTCCGTCGCTTGCGACATATCCGGAGCGTCATTACTCCGTCGAGTTCCGGAGGGTCGGCAATTAGAACAACGAACTGACTACTCCCACCGTTACTGTGGGAGTAGTCAGTTGCCCCAAGCACCAAGAGTACCAAGATTCAATAGCCATGTGGGATCTTCCAGCTTTTTCAAGTCCGGCTTAATATTGACAGTCATGACATCGAACTGGCGACCGCCCTTCCCTTTGAGGAGTTTTTGAATTGACCGTTGGAAGCGTCTGAAATACTTGTATTCAATTTCGTAGTACGGGCCGTAATCAAGCACGGATTCCAGCTGTGAAAAAGCCTCATAGGGTAAAGTAAACCGGACAACTACCTTCCCGTCTCTTTCTGTAATTGTCCATTCAGTTCTCCCAGGCTGCGGGAGTGAAGGATAAGAAGGACCGTACATCCGGAAGTGTTGGATATATCCGTCTTCTGATTCGGAATATGGATCATTCCCGTAAGGGAACACAACGGCTTTTTCTCCGTTTTTAAGATATGCTATCCTCTCCAGGTCGTCTTTTGATATATAGAACAAGTCATAGTGATAACTATACTCCCCGCCCATCTTGTCGAACATCGTATATTTCACGTCACCAATTTTGTATCTTATGGCGTAAACCGGCTCGCCGTCGTTATCGTTAAAAGAGATAATATCAACCTCGAAATATCCGTGAACGACTTCCTTCCCGTGCCTATCAAAAGAGTTGTTAGGAAGTTTCTTATAATACTCGTTATATTCATCAGATGGAAGCGTCATCCATTCTCCCGTCCCGGGCATCAGTACCCATTTCGTTGACGGAGGAAGGGCGGTCGATATCCTGCTGAACTTCTCCGGCTCATGCGGCCCGTAGTCCTGCGCATGCGCGGGGATGGATAGAAAAAGCGCGATGATGATAAAAAAATGTTTCATGAAGCATATAATCACATGGTCTTTATTGCTCATAGCAAAAATCGTTCTATCCCTTCGTTATCCCCCCTTTTTCCTTTTCTTCTGAATGCTCCGCCTTATTTCTTCGCTATTCCAGCTTGGATGAACGCAGGACGGTAAACCAACCTACCTCCCCAAATATACCCTCCGGTTATTACCGACTATATGCACAAACCATGGCAAAAGACTATAATAGTTCCCATATTCTTTCCTGCGACATATAGGTATCTCTCTTTGACACAACCATTGAACAAAATACCAGATTGACGTACCAAAAATGTTACATTGACGAGATGGACATCTTCTATGGAATAAGCGATTAGAGAGAACGACCGTGAATGCTCATATTGGCGCAAAAATGCAAAAATGATGCTGTCCTTGATATCTTGAATATTATTTGTATATTTGGATTTGAATGTAATTCATTCCTTTTAGTCGTCCTGGTCTCTTAAAGGCTGGGGCGACTTTATTCAAAATAAACGGGCACAATACGGGCACAAATTTCCGGCTCGAGGGATAAAATAAAATCGCAAGATACTCATTATTAGCAACTTGCGATTTTTGCGTGTACCCCCGCTCGGAATCGAACCGGGACCAACGGAACCGGAATCCGTTATTCTATCCTTTAAACTACAGGGGCGGACAGGACTGCAAATATAAGCATTTTTTCTGAAAAGTGTTCCTTATTTCTCAAGAATCCGAATCATGGCCCGGTTCTCCTTTCCGTCAATGCAGACAGAAAGAGGGGAGTGGAGCGTTACGCGCCGTATGAACTCCGTTTCTTCCGTGGTGGGAAGGGATTCAAGCTGCGCCATATCCAGTCTTTCGCCCGGACGGGAAAAAGTATCTATATTGATGTAGCCGGCATTGAAAGAGGTCAGATTCTGGAAGAAATGGCTGCCCTGGCTGGGATCGACCCTGAAATTCTCCAGGGAGCATTCGACAATGACCCTTGCCTCTGAGATATCGCTCCATTTTACCGGTACCCCCAGAGTCGGAATGCTGGAGCCCCAGCGGCCGTATCCGATCAGGACATAATTCCGCCCTTCCTGCCGCATCCTGTCATTCAGTTGCGTCAGTTCGGCAGCGATCTCTTCCGTGCGGAGGGTATCGAACGTATCGGTCTTGAGGTAGACGATATCCTGGATCCCTTCGATCCATCCCGTGCCGAGAGCGCTTTCGGATAGGAGAAAGGCTCCATCCGTATCAATACTCTTCCAGTCAACATCCGCAAATCGGCTGTCCGAGGAAATCGGGCGGATCTGGAGTACGTCGAATTCCGGAACGGAACGGGTCAGGTCTGCGGCGAACTCGATTTCGACCGGACATTTCATTTCTTCCGCCGCGATGTCAAGGAGAGTCCGTAGAATGTCCGCGAGCGGGAAGGTCTCATATTTCAGGATATGGGAGAAGGTAATGAACTTCGGCCCTTCTGCGAAAGGGGAGTCGACCATCTGCTGGTTTCGGAAATCCCAGGTTGTCGCGACTTTGTTGAAGGAGAGGAACTGTTTACAGTCGGACCGGTCGATCCGGGCGATGTTCACAGCGTCGTCAACCGAGGTTTTGAATTTCTCCGGTTTCAGATCCAGGGCGTACATGAACGGCTGGGTATCCCGCATTGTCAGTTCAGGGGTCGAGGTCTGCAGGACATGGGCCGGATGGTAGGGAGAGAAACGCAGGACCTGCTCTCCGTCTACGACGGCTTTTCCGAGTCCATAGGCGATTTTGGCGATCCCTTCTTCCGCTTTTTCCGGGCCGACCGGGTAGAAATTGATGCTCCGCGTCACGCCTGAAAGAGTGGGGAAATAATAGCCCTGTTCCTCGCTGCCGCAGATTTCCTGGATAATAATGGCCATTTTCTCTTCGGAAATGACATTGGCAGTTGCCGTAATATATCCTTTCGAGGCGGCAAAATAGACGGAAGCATAGACGCTTTTGATTGCTTTCCCGAGCAGACGGAGCATCTGGTCCAGGTTGTCCGTAACCGGGATCATATATGTTGAATAGACTCCGGCAAATGGCTGGTAATAAGAATCTTCCAGTTTCGATGAAGACCGGATGGCAAGGGGCTTCCGGCTTGTCATGAGAAAGACCTTCAGCGCTTCGATCAGATCCGCCGGAAGGCTTGACGCGACAAATTCCGACAGGAGTTCCTTGTCGTTGGTTTCCGAGTTGATCACGTATTGCAGGCCGTTTTCCATGATGAACCGGTCGAAATAGTCAGTCGTGATCACCAAGGTCCGCGGAACGAGGATACGCACATTTTCCCAACGGTCGTATAGATCGTATTTCTGGAGGATATGGTTGATGAAGGCAAGTCCGCGTGCCTTTCCGCCGAGGGATCCCTCACCGACTTTGGAGAAGCGGATGGCGTCGTTGTAAGTCGCCGGATTGAATCCGGCTACGACTCCGAGGGCCTGATTGATGCGGAAATCGTGGATTGCGTCGATCGCTGTTTTCCGGATCGTTTCTATCTCTTCCTCTTCCAGCGGGCGGACGAGATTTCCGACGGAGAAAATGCCCCGCGCCATCAGCCATTTCGACAGGTAGTTCTTAGAAATCAGGTGCCGGAGTGTCCCTTCCGATACGGTCGAAAGGATTTTCTCAACTTCATAAAGATCGTGTCCGCGCATGGATTCCCGGCCAGTCTGGGGATCCGTCACAACAAAATCTCCGAATCCGAATTCCCGGCCGATGTAGTCCGTAACCTCCTGCGTCAGCGTTTTTGAGGTCTTGACGGCAAACCCGGCTCCGATGGCGATCGCATCGTCTCGCATGCTTTCCTGGGAAGACTGCATCAGCACCGGCATTTTCGGATCGATTTTCCGGATCATACGGACGAGGTCGAAACCGGCGTCCAGTTTTTCATTCTTCGGAGCGTCGTTGCGGTGGAGAACGAAACCGATGTCCGTGATGACGCCCAAAAGATTCTTCCTGTACCGAGAGTAGAGGGCTACGGCATCTTCGTAATTGGTCGCCATCAGGATTTTCGGTCTGGCCCGTTTCCGGAGAATCTGCTGGGTCTCGTTCAGGGCATCCCGGATCGACTCGCTGTTCTGCTGGAGGATGACCTTATACAGAAGGGGAAGGTAGGTCGAATAGTATCGGATCGAATCTTCGACAAGGAGGATGGCCTGAACCCCTGCCTCGAGGATATCGTGCTCTGCATTCAGTTGATCCTCAAGGAGTTTGATGATAGCGATAATCAGGTCCGTAGAGTTGTTCCAACAGAAGATATAGTCGATTCCGGAGCGGTCCCGGGACTCCATCTGGCGGTATAGTTCCCGTGAGAAAGATGTCAACAGGACAACCGGAGTCTGGGGGGCGTATCCTTTCATCCGCCGTGCGAAATCAAAGACATCGACTTCTCCGACATTGTACATCGTGATAACCAGGTCGAACTTTTGCCCGGCAGCGGTGAGGGCCAGGGCGTCCAAGGTCGTTTCGACCCGGTCGATCTGGGGTGGATTGCTCAGGTTCAGGTCCGAATATTCCCGGGTGATCTGGGCTTCGATCCGTCCGTCTTCTTCCAGGGAAAAACGGTCATAATTGTTGCAAACGAGGAGGATCCGCCGGATTCTCCGTGTCATGAGGGCTGTGTTTTCGCGGATTTGCATTTGCACGGGTTCGTTTCTGCAAAAATAATGATATTTTTCAGGATAATTGTTAATTTTGCAGAAACAGCAGCAGGAAGATGGTCTCGGAACTCATCGACAAATATTTGTGGCTGATACAGACGCTCGTCGACGCGGGGGAGAGAGGATTGTCTCTTGAGGAGATCGCCACCCGCTGGGGGAGCCGTTTCGGCACGCCATATCCCCGCCGCACATTCAACAATCACCGCAGTGCGATTTCCGATCTCTTCGGAATCGAGGTCGTTTGCGACCGCAGTACAAACCGGTACCATATGGACGAATTCGCCATCGATACGCGCCAGAGCATCGGATGGCTGGTCAACACATTTACTGTCAATAGTTTGCTGACTACCGGCAAGGAACGTCTGTCAGGAAGGGTTTCCGTTGAGGATATCCCGTCCGGTCACCGTTTCCTCACGGGAATCATGGAGGCGATGATGGAGAACCGCGTCATCACAATCCAGTACCGCAAGTATTCGAGCCCGCATCCGGATTTCCTCCATATCCATCCCTATGCGGTCAAGGAGTTCGCCAAACGGTGGTATCTGGAGGGTTACTGCCGTGAGCGCGGAGAGGGGCGGGTCTATGGACTCGACCGGATTGAACAGATGCAGGTTACCGAAGAAACGTTCCGGATGCCCAGGAACTTCGACGTGAAGGATGAATTCAAATTCAGTTTCGGTCCATACCTTCCGGAAGGCCGCAAACCGCAGATCATCCGTCTGAAGGCCTATGGAACGGAGGCGGCCTATCTCCAGGACCTCCCGCTGCATCCCAGCCAGACGCTCATAGAATCCGGTGACGGCTATGCCGTCTTCCGTCTCTACCTGATCCCGACGGATAGCCTTACGATGGAACTCTGCAAATATGGCCCCCGCATTGAAATACTTGAACCACAGACACTCAGAAACGCAGTAACCCTTCAATTACAGCAAACGTTGGATCTTTATAACAAGCATTGATTATGTCACTCATCATCCCCCAGGGTTACCGCAACCTGCTCGGAGATACCGAGCATACGGAGAAGGCCATCAAGGCCGTCAAGGATATGTTCCAGGAGAATCTCTCCGCCCAGCTGACCCTTCTGCGGGTTACGGCCCCGATGGTCGTCCTGTCCGGGACAGGTATCAACGACGACCTGAACGGAGTCGAACGCCCGGTACGTTTCCCGGTCAAGGGAATGGAAGAACGGGAGGCGGAGGTTGTCCACTCCCTGGCGAAATGGAAAAGACTGAAACTCGGCGAACTCGGGATCGCTCCCGGCCGCGGTATCTATACGGATATGAACGCACTCCGCCCCGATGAGGAACTGGATAACCTGCATTCGATCTATGTCGACCAGTGGGACTGGGAAAAAGTGATCCGGAAAGAAGACCGGAACCTGGATTTCCTCAAACGGACGGTTCGCCGGATCTATGAAGCGATTAAAGTCACGGAGAATAAGCTCTATGTCGAATTTCCCCAGATCGTTCCGGAACTCCCCGACGAGATACGGTTCATCCATTCGGAGGACCTTCGCGCCCGGTACCCCGGCCTGACCGCCAAAGAACGGGAAAACGAAATCGTCCGGGAATGGGGAGCCGTCTTTATCATCGGTATCGGCGGCGTTCTGTCGGACGGCACGATCCATGACGGCCGGGCCGCGGACTATGATGACTGGAGCACGCCGAACAGCGAGGGCTACCGGGGACTGAACGGAGACATCCTGCTTTGGAATAAAGTGCTGGGATGTGCTTTCGAGGTCTCGAGTATGGGAATCCGGGTTGATGAAGATGCGCTCCGCACCCAGCTGGCAATCCGGGGACAGTCCTGGAAAGAGAGCCTTTATTTCCATCGCCGCCTTCTAGCCGGGGAACTTCCCTATACGATCGGCGGCGGTATCGGGCAGTCCCGTCTGTGTATGTACTTGCTCCGCAAGGCTCATATCGGGGAGATCCAGTCGGCTCTCTGGCCGGAAACCATGCGGACCCTCTGTCATGAGGCAGGAATTGAATTAGTATAAATGAACAGATATGAAACTCAAATCTTTATTGGTATCCATGGCCGTCCTTGCGACCATGGCTTCATGCAGTGATGATATGAAAGTGCAACCCGGTTATATCGGCCCTTCCGATCCGAAAATCGAGGATGGGAAAATGACTCCGGAGGTACTTCTTTCCTTCGGTCGTCTTTCCGATCCGCAGCTTTCGCCCGACGGCAAGACGATCCTTTACGGCGTCAGCTATACCTCCATTGAGGAAAACCGCAGCGTCCGGAATCTCTTCACGATCCCCGCAGGGGGCGGAGAAAAGGTCCAGCTTACTTTCGAAGGAAAGAGCGTCTCGAACGCCCGCTGGTCTCCGGACGGGAGTGAAATCTTCTTCCTTCAGGGCGGGCAGCTGTACAAAGCTCCTTATAAAGCCGGAAAGATGGGAAAGAGCGTACTCCTGAGTGATGTCCCTGCCGGAATCGATGAGTTCGTCCTGTCTCCGGACGGCAGTCAGATCCTTTATGCCAGCGGTGTCCACAGCGCCGTCGAGCGTCCTGTCGATACGGATCCGATGCTTTCCAAAGCCCATGCATATGCGACGGAGGACCTGATGTACCGTCACTGGGACCACTGGGTAGAGACAATCTCCCATTCCTTTGTCGCTCCGCTCGGAAACGGCCCCGTCAGCCCGGACAATTCGCTTGACATCCTCGGAGGTCCGGATGTCCTCTTCCAGCTACCGAACGGTCCTTTCGGCGGGATCGAACAGCTCGCCTGGAGCCCTGACGGCCGCTATATCGCTTATTCCTGCAAGAAGAAATCCGGCAAGGAATATGCTTTCTCGACGAATACGGAAATCTTCCTGTACTGCGTCCTGACCGGTCAGACAACAACCGTCAAGGCCGGCGGCGGCTACGATACCGAACCTGTCTGGAGCCCTGACGGGCAGCATCTGGCTTTCCTCAGCATGGCACGGGACGGATATGAAGCGGACCAGATCCGTCTGATGGTCGCTGACCTCGTCTATGAGAAGGAAGGGGAGGGACAGACTGCCAATCCGACGGTTTCCGCCATCCGTACCCTTGATTTCCCGTTCAATGTCGAGGCTCCTTCCTGGAGCGCAGACGGCAGCCGTCTCTACTTCTCGGCTCTTTATGACAAGGCTGTCCAGGGTATCTACGAGACCCCTTCCGATCTGTCTTCCGTGCGGCTTCTCACCGCTGACGGAGACTGGCATGACTATTCTTCTCCATTCGGCATTCTCGAAGACGGAACCCTTCTGGCAACGTGGTGCAGCATGGATTTCCCGACCGAAATCGTTTCTGTCAGCGCTGCCGGCGCAACCCAGCTGACTGACGAGAACGGACACATTCTCTCCCGCCTTACCGACCATAAGACTGAGCAGCGGATGGTCAAGACTGTCGACGGGGAAGAGATGGTAACATGGGTCCTTTTCCCTCCGGAATTCGATCCGGCCAAGACCTATCCCGCTATCGAAATCTTCCTCGGCGGCCCTCAGGGAACGCTCAGCCAGGGATGGTCCTACCGCTGGAATTACCGGCTCATGGCTTCCCAGGGGTATGTGGTCGTCCTGCCGAACCGCCGTGGAACGACGGCTTTCGGTCAGCCTTGGTGCGAAGAGATTTCCGGTGATTATATCGGTCTGAACATGCAGGATTATATCGCGGCGGGCAAGATGATCAAGGCGGAACCCTATGTCGGAAAACTTGCCGGTTGCGGAGCCAGCTACGGCGGTTATTCCGTGTATTATATGGCTGGTATCCACGGTGATCTGTACGACTGTTTTATCGCCCATGCCGGGATTTTCAATGAGGAGCACATGTACATGACGACCGAGGAAATGTGGTTCCCGAACTGGGACAACGGCGGCCTCCACGAATATGCCTACAACGCCGGTGAGACCGGCCCCCGCGGGGATGGCGAGACCTTCGGCGGACTCCGTCAGGGCGGCTCTCCCTGGAGCACGGCTCCAAAGGCGGTCCGCCACTATACGAATTCCCCGCACCTGCTGGTCAGGAATTGGCATACGCCGATTCTCTGTATCCATGGCGGAAGTGATTTCCGGGTTCCCTATGATGAGGGAATGGCAGCATTCAACGCCGCGCAGATGATGGGAGTTCCCTCGAAACTGATTGTCTTCCCTGAAGAGAATCACTGGATCCTGCAGCCGCAGAACGCCCTCTACTGGCACCGCTCTTACTTCGACTGGCTCGACCGCTGGACGAAATAATACGCCAACCCTTACTCCCTCTACCATTCTTTCCGGAGAATACGTTCTCGGGGAGGGGTGGGCGCTTCGCTCCATGACTCCGCCGGGGGCGAGGGTGTCGGGATTTCGCTCTGCTTGCCAACTCGGTATTTTAGCCGTCCGCTTCGCGGGCGTCTA
>CADANY010000025.1 GCA_902789395.1 uncultured Bacteroidia bacterium
GAGCGAGCAAAGCGAGCGGAGTCCTCGAAGAGGCAAGCTGCTGCAGCAGCGGAGCTCTGGCACAACAAAAAAAGAGGCCGACCCTTTTTAGTCGACCTCGCTCGGTTTTTACATCAGACCATAAGGTCCTCTGCCCGGATCTTCGGGACATAATGGACCCCATCCCGACGGTAATACGCAAGGGATTCTCCTGAGCGGACCGGTTTCAGGAAGATCGTGTCCGTTCCTTTTCCAATAGCAAGGACGGCAAGCGGAAGATATGGAAGATCCAGAACCTTCTGCAGTTTTTCCCGGTCAAATGCGCAGACAATCAGAGCATTGAGGCCCATCTCAACAGCCTTCAGGCCCATGCTCTGGAGGGAAATGCCAAGATCCATATCGACAAAACGCGTCTCGGGAGCCGTGCTGCAGATAATGATAAAGGCTTTCGGCTCCTCCCCTGCCAAAGGCAGGTGGAGCTCCGGAAGGGCTGCTCCGAAACGGAGCTGCTCCATCACCTTCTGCGCCAGATCTCCCGTTACGGGACGGAAACGCAGGGTTTGGCGGTTCCCGGCCGAAGGAAGAAGGGAATTGACAGAGATGATCTCCTCGAGTTTCGAGCGGGGAACGGAGACACAGGGATCGAATCCACGATGACTCCGGTTCCGGTGCAAAAGTGTCTCCAGAGAGGGGTTGGTCCTTTTCACGATAACCTTCTTCTTCGCATCCGCACCGAAGGTTTCTTCATATTTCTTTTCCAGATAATTGTCCGCCATGGCTTTCCATCTTAATAACAGATACAAAGATAATCGGTTTTCCGAAAAAAAATTTGCAAGTTCAGATTCTTTTCGTACCTTTGTACTCCCAAATGCTGGGTTCGTATAACGGTTAGTACTCGAGATTCTCAATCTCGCAATAGGAGTTCGATTCTCCTACCCAGTACAAAAGGCGACTGAAAAGTCGCTTTTTTCGTCTGACAATGGGGATGTTTTGGTTTTGACAGCGCTGATGTCGGACGGTAAGCATGCCGGGCGTTGGGACCTTGCCCGTAAATCTCAGATCCCGAAAAACTAGTTGGCAACAACAATTACGCACTCGCTGCTTAATCTGGCCAAGCCGATAAGCTTAATCCGCGCTGCCTAGGCTGCAGCGCCGACGAGTATCCCTCGGACTTTACGCCCGCTCTGTTCCGGCCCAGGGGTATCATTCAAGCGGGATGCTCCGGCAGACGTCTCTAACACCGGCTAAGATTCAGAGACTAAGGACTCGGTGGCCCGTCTTCCGGCAGCCCCCTCCCGACAACCAAAGGAAGAATAAGCATGTAGAAAGCCGCCTGGTGCGACGTTTGGACGGCGGTTCGAGTCCGCCCATCTCCACGAATATAAACTTAGAGCGTGTTGTACCCCGCCGTTATATCGAAATACACATTCCTCTCTTCAGGCTTCTTATCCTGAGCGGATTTTACCTTAAAACAGAGCCGGTCCATCATCTTCTCCCCTACTCCGATGCAACACTGGGAAATCATCTCCGATTCCAAATCCCACTGCCGGAACAGGATGGCGGTAATGACATATTCAAGGTGGACGTATCCGTCCGTCTCGGTTATAAGGATGGGGTGCTCTTCGTCGTTTCCGATAGGGAGAAAGCCCTCTTTATTATCAAGCAATTCCTTGACATCTATACCGTTGTCATAGAATATGCGGGATGCGCCAATTGCATCGTCCAGTTCTTTCACGCCGAAAGCACGCCTGATGAGACCTGTTGCCGCCATCCGGTCGACCTCGGTTTTCGCCACGGCCCTCGGATTTTGCCGTTGATCATTGATATGTGCCGGAGAGCCGAAAACCCATGCTTCAAGGTTCCTGACGTCAGTACCTAAGTCTCTGGCCGTATTGCACATCAGTTCACAATAGCCATAATAGACATCCTCAAACGAGGTGAATTCGGAATAATTCACTTTATTGCCGACAGGAACATAATAGAAGAACGGATTCCGCCCGGCTTCCGGCATCAAGGCAAAATGCACCGGCTTCATATTCTCATCATAGATGAGCGGACGGATGTTGAGATCCATGTCATAGGCAAGGAAGTAGAGCAACTTGGTAAAAAAGCTGGGGCCAATGCCATAGAAATAGTTCTCACCGCCTCTCTTCAAGGTCGCAATGGCATTTTCAATTCTCTCGATGTCGGTCTCAGCGTTACGGAGCAGCGAGGCAAGACGCTCCAGCTTGGGCATAGTGCTGTTGCGGTCGTTGTTCATGGCAATTCCCTCAGCCAGGAAACGGCTGATTCCGCCCCACATGACGGTAGCTACAAAACCTTTGTAAAGATCCTCCCGGAAGAATCTGACAACATCTTCACGTGACAGCTCTGCAGGAAGATTCCGGACGACCTCTGCAAAATCGCCATGGGTAGCTTCTGCTTTTCCGACAGGATTGGCAAACCGGCCTTCACGCCAATGGATAGCGGGCTGGGTGTAGTTGTTAATGTCAATGATGTGGTTTGTAATGAAGTTGAGGAATGTCATATTGGGATTGCTTTAAAAGATAAAATTTTTGGACATAAATATAAGTATTATGTCTTAAACCGCCAATAATAAAATTCCAAATTCACTGCCTTCTATTACAAAAGCAGGCCACAATGGACCTGCTTTTGTCGTGGAGGGATCAATACCCGGGATTCTGCTGGGAAGCAATGGTGCGGTTGGCGTTGATTTCGTCTTGCGGAATCGGAAGGATAATCCGCTGGAAATCAGGAGTAATAACCTTACTTCGTCCGCTGACGGGGACGTCCTGGAAATCATCATTGAACTCGATACTCTCGCCGGCCCGGATCCGGTCGAAGAAACGGTGCCCCTCACCGAACAGCTCCTTGCTGCGCTCACTGAGAATCAAGGCGTCGCTGACCGTACCGGCATCGACCGGAGCAAGATTCGGCGAGCGGCGACGGATCGCATTGAGGCGGGATGCCGCGAGCGCACGGTCCGGCGAAGCGGAATGCAAAGCAGCCTCGGCAGAAATCAGATACATCTCAGAGAGACGGAACAGTTTGATATTGACAGCCGTACGAGTTTCCTTCCCGTCACCGGCCGCCGCAATGCCGCCCACATACTTGTAGCAGGCGCCCTTACGCTCAACTCCGGTTTTCTCAACCGACTCGTCACTGTCCATCACGCCCCAACGCACATCCTGGGGATCTTCTCCCAGACGATTGAGGAAGTAATCGCTTGCGAGAAACCAGCCCTGGGCATTGGTAAACTGATGATAACGGACGTAATAGAACCCGAGGGAAGCCGTTGTCAGATCCGCTTCGGTGTCGATACCGAGCTCGAGAATCGACTCGCTGCCATACTGTTTCGACCAGGACGCCGCCCATTCCTGCGGCTCATACAACTTGTATCCCCCATCGTTGATTACTTCTTCCGAAGCGGCCAGAGCGCCTGCATAGTCCCGCATGAAAAGACGGACACGGGCCTGAAGGGCACGATTGGCATAATAGCCCACCTGACCGTTACGGCGGGACTTATCCGAAGAAAGACGAGTCGCGCCGGACTCCAGATCGGAGATGATCTGCCGGTAGTTTTCGGCTACGGTAAGCCGTCCCGGCTCGCTTCCCGCAGAATGGATGACAGCCGCATCGGGGATACCGAAGGCGGAGGGATTCCGGGTATAGGGCGCCCCGTAAAGACGGACCAGGTCGAATGCCAGCATGGCACGCAGCGTCAAGGCTGCTCCCATGTAGTAATCGAAGCCTCCCTCCCCTGCCTCCTCAAGACGCTCGATATTGCCGATCAGGTTATTGATCTGCATCAAAAGATAGAATCCGGAAGACCAGTAACCGGAATAGGAATTAGAAGTTGCGGAATGGTTGAAGGAGTAGAGACCGTCAAGACCGCGCCCGGCCGAAAAGATCGTCAGGTCGCCTCCCTTGGCGTCGGCGTACAGAAGAAGGTTCCTGCCGTACAGGCTCGAAGAGGTAAGGGAACGCATGATCCCGTTCAAGGCGACACCGGCGTCGGACGGAGTCTGAATCGCCTGGGCGGCGTTCGCCGAGCTTGTCGGTTGCATATCAAGGAAGGACTCGCAGGATACCGCTGCGAAGAGGATTCCGATCCATATAATGATTCTTTTCATGGCTATTCAAAATTAAAACTGCAGTTCAACACCGATGACATAGGTTTTTCCGAGCGGGGTTTCCCAGCCCCGGGTCCCGTAGACATTCACCTCCGGATCCGCTTCTTTGTAGGAAGAGAGTGTCAGGAGATTGGAAATGTTCCCGAAAATCCGCGCCCGGCTGATGAAGGCTCTCCGGGTCAGGGACGCCGGAAGGGTATAGCCCGCAGAAAGGGTCTTCAGCCTCAGGAAAGAAGCATCGTGCAGGTGCCGGGAGGTATATTGCATCGAATCCTCCAGGTCCATGCCCGAAAGGGCCGGCTGGGTGCCGTCACGGCGGTCCGGGGTCCACATCTGCTCGTAGTAGCTCCGGGCACGGATCCGTTCCCAATAGTAACCGTCATCCGCGACATCCTTGTACGCACCGTCGTATAGACTGCCGCCGATCTTGTAAACGAAATCGGCACCGAGATCGAATCCGCCGACGCTGAGCCGCGTCGAAAAGCCTCCGGAAGCCCTCGGAATGGCACTGCCGATCACGGTATAATCCGCCTTCCTGTAGTCGTATGTCGCACTGCGTCCGTTGAATACGAAATCTTCCGTGTCATTATGGGTATAATAGACACTCTTTCCGTTTTCAGGATTGACCCCGGCCCATTCATACCCGTAGAAATCGAGGGTCGAACCGCCTTCCCGGTAGAGGAACTGGGCCCGGTCGTCACTGCCGGTCGGATCATACCAGATAATATCCTTGCCTTCGGAGAGGCTGACGACCCTGGAATTGAGAAGGGCCACATTGGCCGAAGCCGACCATACGAGACCTCTTCTCCGGATAATGTCTCCGGAAAGATCGATCTCCCAGCCGCGGTTATTGATCCGTCCGACGTTCATCAGAGAGGAAGAGAAACCGGTCACCATGGAAATCGGGACATCCTGGAGGAGGTTCTCGGAATTCCGCGAGAAGTATTCGACGGTTCCGCTGAGGCGTCCGCTCCAGAGCGTAAAGTCCACGCCGACGTTGACGGTTGCATTGGTTTCCCAGGTCAGGGAATCATTGACCGGGGAGATCACGGTTCCGCCCGGATTGCCCATATACGCGCTCCGGTAGGACATCAGATTCATATACCCGTAATTGTCGGTCGGGAGGGTTCCGTTGATTCCGTAAGAAGCGCGAAGCCGGAGAAGGTCCAGTCCGCGAACATTCTGAAGGAAAGCTTCCCGGGTCAGGTTCCATGCTCCGGAAACGGACCAGAAGTTGCCCCAGCGGGTCTGAGGACTGAGTTTTGATGAACCGTCACGCCGCCAGGAAGCGGAGAGATAGTAGCGTCCATCCCAGTCATAATCCGCTTTTGCAAGGACCGATACCATTGAGTGGCCCCAACTGTATCCGTTGCCGGAAATCGTACCGGCCGTCGCAACCGTATGCAGCGTACTGGTCGGGAGGTTCTCACCGGTCGTCCGGGTGAAATTCGTCTGGGCTTTTTCGGCCTCGAAACCCGCCATCAGGCCGATATGGTTCAGCCCGAAAGTCCGGTCAAAATTGAGAGTCGTAGAAGAAACGAGGGTCTCATAGATTGTCCGCATCTCATGGATCCGGCCCCCGACGGAGGCTGCATTGAAATGGTCGGCACTGTAATAGAGGCTCTCCGATACAGCCTTATGGTCATAGGAAAGGACGGATTTCAGGTCCAGTCCAGGGAAAAAGTGGACAACTGCCGTCTCGGTTATCGAGGCGTCGGTCGTTGTCGCCTCATTGCTCCACTGAGTGTCATAATAGACGCCGTTCTGGGCATAGCTGCCGTAACGGGCTGTCCATGGCTCCCCAGTCTTGTAATCGGTCGGCCAATAAAGGCCCCAGAGCAGGTTCCGGGTCTGCATGAAACTGTTCGATCCCGTGTTACGGGTATCGTTGTAACCGCTCTTTCCGGTACGCCCGATCGAGACGTTCGTTCCGAGTTCGAAAAGACGGCCGACTTTCTGATTCAAGTTGACCCGGCCCGAATAACGGTCAAAAGAATTGACACGGAGGCGTCCCTGGTCGTCTGTATAAGAAAGGGAGGCAAAGTAAGAAGTCCCGTTCGATGCTCCGCTGACCGAAAGGTCATAGGACTGGTACACGGCGGTACGGAAATACGCATCGTTCCAGTCGAAATAGCGTCCCTGACGCCCGGAACCGTCATATTCGAGAATCTCTACATTGGCATAGGCATCCGTCCCCTGTGCCTTGAAGGTATAACCATGCCGATTGAATTTGCTGTTGAGGCGGGAAATGGCGGCATCGCTCGCCGCGGCTTCCGACTTTCCCTGTCCCGTCGTCGCATAATCATGGAAAACGGTATAGAGCATATTGATCTGCTCCTGGACCGAAGCGGCCTCATAATTGTTTGTAGCCCAGGTCGGAGTAAAACCGACCGAAGCCTTGAACCGGACGACGGGGCGTCCCTCCTTGCCGGTACGGGTTGTGATGATAACGACGCCGTTGGCCGCCCTGGATCCATAAAGGGACGATGCCGCGGCATCCTTCAGAACGGAAATGGACTCAATATCCTCCGGATTGAGGGTGCTGAGCAGGTTGCTGGTCGAATAGGTATAGGAACTCATCTGTCCCGCATCTCCGCTCCCTACGGGAACTCCGTCGATGACATAGAGGGGTTCATTGGAGGCATTCATGGAGCCGATACCCCGGATCCGGATCTCGGGGACCGAACCGGCCTGACCCGACGAAGAAGTCACCTGCATTCCGGCAACGCGACCGGCCAGGGCATTTTCAAAGCCGGATCCCGGGATATCCCGGATCGCGTCACCGCCGACCACCGAGGCGCTGCCCGAGTAACTGCTCTTCCGGGCTGTTCCATAAGCGACGACAAAAACCTCATCGAGATGGGTCCCGTCTTCCTGGAGAAAAATCGTCATGTCCGGCCCGCTGATTCTTACCCTGCTGGTCTGCATGCCGAGAAAACTGACTTCAAGATACTGTGCTCCCTGCGGAACCTGGGTGAGAAGGAAGTGGCCCTCCGTGTCCGTCTGGACCCCAAGCCTTGTTCCTTCGACAATAACAGCTGCACCGGCAAGGGGTTCCCTGTCGCTTTCCGAATAAACCGTTCCCCGGATCGAGCCTGCCTGTGCAAAACACATCACACTCATAAAGAGTGCAAACACACTAAAAACTAACCTTCTGGACATAATAAAGGCATTGATGGTTTTAAAAAAGTATTTGAAGTGTTCCGGAAGATCTGGACTTTCGCTGCCGGAGAGCGTTGTGCCGGGGCAATCCCTGCCGCGACACATCAGTCGCGTCTCATTGTAAAATTACAAGAGACGCAGTTGCTTAGACTTTATCTGCTTATATGCGAGAAAGAGACACATATTGAAAATCGGGTTGCAATGTATGCATTAAAAACCGGCTTTGCAAATATTTTTTAAAATTATTTCAAAAAAACAAAAAAGACGGCGAGGACAAGGCAGAAAAAAGCGGCAAAATGATTCCACTGAAGCGGCTGTCCCTTGAAAACGAACATGACGATGACGGTGAAAACCGTCAGGGAAATCACTTCCTGGATCACTTTCAGCTGGAGGAGATTGAAGGGACCTCCGTTTCCGCTGAAGCCGATACGGTTGGCCGGAACGGTCAGGCAATACTCGAAAAAGGCGATTCCCCACGAAAAAAGGATGACCAGAATAAGCGGCCAGCCGGTCGAAATCTTCATCTCTTGAAGTTTGAGGTGGCCGTACCAGGCGAACGTCATGAAAACATTCGAAAAGATCAGCATGATAATGGTCCAGATACCCTGCATAGTTTTTGGATTTAGCGAGCAAATTTAATATTTTTGTGTGATAAACAAGAATATATATGACACTGATCAAATCTATCTCAGGGATCAGGGGAACCATAGGCGGCACTCCTGGTAACGCTTTGACCCCGATCGACATCGTTAAGTTCACTTATGCATACGCGGCAACGCTCCCCCACCGCTCTCCCAATCCCAAAGGGGACCGTTATAAAGTAGTTGTAGGAAAGGATGCACGCCTTTCCGGAGATATGGTCGAACAACTCGTCGTCGGGACGCTCGTCAGCTGCGGAGTGGACGTCGTCAAGTGCGGCTTCGCTTCGACACCGACGACAGAGATGGCCGTTCTCTTTGCCGAGGCGGACGGCGGGATTATCCTGACTGCGTCCCATAACCCCCGCCAGTGGAATGCCCTTAAACTGCTGAACAGCCAGGGCGAGTTCCTTACCGCAGCCCAGGGGCAGGAAATCCTCGATCTGGCCGAATCCGGAGTTTTTGATTTCGCCGATGTCGATCACCTCGGGACGATAGAAGAAGAAGACTTTACAGATCGCCATCTCGATGCCGTCCTCGCACTGGAAGCCGTCGATGCGAAAGCAATCCGGGAAGCCGGTTTCACGGTCGTCCTCGACGCGATCAATTCCGTCGGCGGAATTATCATGCCACGCCTTCTCGAAAGACTCGGCGTGCGCTGTATCTGCCTCAACTGCAACCCGACAGGCGATTTCGCCCACAACCCCGAACCGCTTCCCGCCAACCTGAAAGATCTTTCTGAGACCGTCGTCCGGGAAAAGGCCGACCTGGGAATTTCGGTCGACCCCGATGTGGACCGTCTCGCTTTCATCTGCGAGAACGGAGAGCCATTCGTGGAAGAATATACGCTTGTCAGTGTAGCGGACTATCTTTGCGAAAGGGCTGAAAAAGAAGGGAAACCGATTGCAACCGTCTCCAATCTGTCCTCTACACGGGCACTGCGGGATGTAACCGAGGCCCATGGCGGCCGGTATTATCCGGCGGCCGTCGGCGAAGTCAACGTCACAACCAAGATGCATGAGGTGGGAGCTCTGATCGGAGGAGAAGGAAACGGCGGAGTTATCTATCCCGCCATCCATACGGGACGCGATGCCATGGTCGGGGTTGCACTCTTCCTTTCGAACCTTGCACACAAGAAGATGAAGGTATCGGAGCTGAAAAAGACCTACCCGCAGTACGAGATTGCAAAGAACCGGATTGACCTATCTGACAAATCCATGATAGACAAGATCTTACAAGAGCTGAAGACAATCTATGCCTCCGAGGATGTCAACACGGTCGACGGAGTCAAGATCAGTTTTGAATCCGAGCGGAAGTGGGTCCACCTCCGTAAGTCCAACACCGAGCCGATCATCCGCATCTATGCGGAGGCTCCAACCCGGGAAGCCGCACAAGCGCTTGCCTCTGAGGTAATCGCCGTTGCGGACCGGATCATCAGGGGATAGCACCATGTTCTCATTCCGGACCACACCGCTGGAAGACCAGCTGGACAAAGCCCTCAGGGACGGAAAAGTCGGATGTTTCTGCACCCAGAACTGCTGGGACACAGATCGGGGAAGATGGATGTACGACATCTTTGCCGAGCGGGGTAATCTGTCCGTCGTCTTCAATCCCAGGGAAGCCGAACTGACCCCGGGAACCAACCACATCGAGTTCGACATCGACCGCCTCCGCGGCCTCAACGCCCTCGTCGTCGAGATCCAGGATGTCGGCTCCCGCTATTTCAACTACTCGAAGGATGTTTTCCACCTGATGGAGATCCTGAACCTCCTCGGAGAGGAAGCCCCTTCCCTTTATATCGTGGACCATATCAACCCCGCCGGGCGCGTCGTGGAGGGGTCCATCCCGACCGTCTCGTCCGAGATGTTCGTCCCGAAGGTCGCCCACAGGCATGGCCTGACCCTCGGGGAACTCTGCCACCTGTACCACAACGAAATTTCCGCGAAGTTTCCACTCCATATCATCTCCGCGATGGCAAGCGGAACCTCCCGGGAGTTCATGCCATGGACCATTCCCCCGGCATCGGATATTCCGGGCCTGTTCTCCGCTTATGTCTACAGCGGCGGCGGACTTTGGAACAACACGAACATCAACCCGGGGATCGGCACGGCCCGCCCCTATGAATATATAGGAGCACCCTTCATCAAACCGAGCCGGATGGACCGGCTCCCTGTTCCCGAGGGTGCGCTGCTCCGTCCCTGCTCGTTCACGCCCTCTGCGGGACGGTACGCCGGACAGTGGTGCTTCGGCTACCAGATCCTGCTCGTTCCCGGTGAGAACTACCACTCTCTCATGCATACCCTGCAACTGGTCCGGTATTTCCGGGAAGTCTATCCCCAGTTCGAAATCTACGATGACTTCTTCCTAAAACTGGCCGACCCGGTCATGGAGGCATATATCAAAGGTGAGATAGACTTCGATATCGTGCGGGAGCACATCAAACTGGAAGAGCAGAAATGGATCCGGAAAGCCAAACGGTACCTGCTCTATGACGACCAGCCCTTCCGGATGAAATAAAAATCTTGCGTGAAACTTGCAAAGCCGAAATAAAATCCCTATCTTTGCCGTCCAAAATTGTTAACAATTAAAGATAAGCGAAATGAAAAAAGGAATTCATCCCGAAACCTACCGTCTTGTAGCTTTCAAGGATATGTCCAACGAAACCGTATTCATCACCCGCTCCTGCGCTCCTACCAAGGAGACGATTATGGTTGAAGGTGTTGAGTATCCTGTAGTTAAGCTTGAGATCTCCAATACGTCTCATCCTTTCTACACCGGCAAGGTCAAACTCGTCGACACCGCCGGCCGCGTGGACCAGTTCTACCAGAGATACAAGAGCAGAAGGAAATAAGTCCTTCCTGCATGAGGAAAAAAATCGCCGGCCCGGGAGGTCGGCGATTTTCGTTTCTACTTGAGATACTGTTTGAAAAAGTCCCAGACGGCATCACAGGTATCCATATCCTTGGTTGCCCAGGAGTGCTTGCCTCCGATGACTTCATACAGACGGACTTCGATAGCGGGACCGCCCTTCCAGGCCGGATCGCACCCGACAAACCGGTGCAGGACGACCGGATTTGACTCTTCACTTTTCTTCGGAAGGTCTTCCGTGATCTCATACGTACAGCGGGCCTCGGCGCTCCAGCGGGCAACTGCCTGAGGCACCCCGATATACGCACCCCATCCACCTTCGTCCTTAAGGTCTCCGTTCCAGAGCGACGTCTTGTCGAGGGTACCATGGACCTCCATCAGCGGAACCGCCGCCTTCGGAGCATATTTCTTATACGTCCATTCCATCGTCAGCCCCGCAATCGGAGCGAAAGCATTGAACGCTTCCGGATGGAGGTAAGCCATCAGATAGGACATCTCTCCCCCATTGGACATACCGGTCAGGAATGCATTATCCCGGCTCAGGCCATAAGCCTTGCGAAGGTGCTTTACGAGCGCACACAGGAAAGCGACATCATCCCGTTTCAGGTCCTCCTGGAAAGGATAACCTACGTTCCAGCAGGGCTTTCCACGCCCGTCCTTTTCTCCCTGGGGGTAGCAGACGGCAAAGCCTTCCCGCTGCGCCGTCTCAAGCATGGCAGGGCAGTACCCTTCCGCTTTGCCCCCATAGCCATGGAGGACGATTACGATCGGGGTTGCAGAGTCCGCTCCTTCCGGAAGATAGAGCCAATAGGTGCGCTCCTCGCCGCGGAAACGCCAGGTATGGCGGACCGTCTCCGCAGAAAAGGCTGTCAAAGGGAGCAGCAGGGACAAGAGAAGTAATAAGCGTTTCATCGTATTATTTAACAGGTTTATCGGTAAGAGGCCAGCCGGTCATCGTCGCGATATAGGGGATGACGGCATAGGCAAGTTTGCGGTGGCCGGCGTAAGAGGGATGGGAACTGGCACCGAGCTCGGAGGAAGAGTGGACGGCAGGGGAAAAACCGAGGAATTCGACATTCTTCATGCCGCTTTCCAAGGCGGCGTCCCGGACGTACTCACCCAACTCGGGGTCGCGTTTGGCAGAGAGGCAGAGAATCGGGTGATCCTCTCCATAGAAGGCCTTGATTTCTTTCAAAAGCGTGATGTAGTTCTTGATAAAGTTTTTCTTGATTGGCTGCAGGGAGACAGAAAAGTCATTGGCGCCCAAATAGATAACGGTAATTGCCGGCTTAACGCGCATCCGGTCCGCGGTCCACTTCGGAGCCTGGGGGACTTCGTCGAACCCATTGTCGAAAACATTCAGATAGCGCTGAACCATCGTGTACCCCTTGAGTTTGCTGTTGTAGTTACGGATAATGCCCATTCCGGAGTGGGCGATAACATAAATATCCGCATCGAAATAACGCCCGGCGATCGCTGCATAGGTCTTATTCTGGTTCTCCGTCTCCGGCTTGAAGGGATCAGTCGCGATGCTGTTCTCGGAGCCATAGCCGCATGTATACGAATCGCCGATGAACTCTATGACGCGCGGACGGATGGGTTCAGCCTGCAGGATCTCTCCGGCGGTAATGAAAGAAGAGAATGTAGTCAGTCCCTGCTCCCCTTCCGTTCGCTTCTGGATGCAGACGGTATGGACCTCCGGCCCCTTTTTACCGTAGCGTGACTTAAACGCGGCCTCATCATACAATACGACCAGCGAATCCTTTCCGAAAGTCGAGATAACCTTATCCGCTTCCGGTCCGGGTTCCGCGTCCAGCCAGACATTATAATAATTCTTCTTCGTGTCGGAGACTTTCATGGCGAGGTAATCCCCGCGGAAAGCGATCCGAAGGTAACTTCCGGACCAGTCCAGGGAAACCTGATCTCCCTCAACAAGGGTACGTCCGACATAGACAATCCGTTCGCAGGATGCCGGCGTAACAATCCGGACAGGATCCTTTTTGGCGGCAAGCGGAAGGCATGCCATAATGAGAAGGAGGGCAAGATACTTTTTCATACAATTCAATTTTACACAAAAGTAACAAAAACTTGTTATATTTGTACGTTAAACATAACTTCAATTCGATTATGGCAAACAAAGGGAAAAAGGCACTCGCCTGGATTATCATCCTGCTTCTTCTGGTAGGATCCGGTTTCTGCTACTATAAGTTCTTCTGGGTCTTCAGCGACGGAACCAAGACCGGCGAACTGAATACGCTGACTTATACGGGATATCTCTTCAAGACGTATGAGGGAGAGATTATCCTGACGGGATACGGGAGCAAATCCGGCAAGTCCGGAACGGCGGGTACCGTCCAGTCCAAGAATTTCAAATTCTCGGCTGAAAAAGAGGTCGCCGAGCAGCTCAAGAACCTGACGGGACAGCGCGTAACGGTCCATTTCAAAGAATACAAAGGCGCCCTCCCGTGGAGAGGCTATGAACGGGCTGTCGTAGACCGGGTCGAAGGTCACGAAGCAGTCGAACAGGGTTCGTACCAGCTTCCATATGATGCATCCGCCGAAGAAATCTTCCTGTAATGAAAAAAATACTGACTCTGATGTGCGCCGCAGCTTTCTGCAGCGCACTTTTTGCCCAGGAGGGCATCCTCGATATCCATCCGGCCGCTCCCGCAGACGGAAAGGTTCTGTCAATGCAGGAGGCCATTCTCGGAAGGAACGTCTATCCGGAAAGCATCTACTGTTCCTGGAGAAGCGATAATGAATACGCTTTCTACAAGAATCGGGAATGGCATACGGCAGCATTGAAACCGGGCTTGACAATCACCCCCACGGAGCACTGGGAGCCCGTTTTCAAGGGGAACAGCCTGCTGATCGCGAAAGGCGGGGATACGCTCGCAGTCGCTCTCAGCAATGATCCGGAGATCGTCTATGGACAGAGTGTCAGCCGCAATGAATTCGGCATCAACGGAGGATATTTCCCCTCTCCGGACGAATCCATGATCGCTTTTTACCGGAAGGATGAATCCCTCGTCACCGATTTTCCCCTGCTCGATATCACGACACGTACCGGAACCCTCCGGAATATCAAGTACCCGATGAACGGGATGGACTCCGAGCGAATCACCCTGGGAGTCTTCTCACCGGCGACAGGGTCTACCGTCTATATGGACGTCAAGGACTTCGGAGACGACCGGTACCTGACCAATATCGCATGGTCCCCGGACAGCCGCTACGTCTATATCCAGGTTCTCGACCGGAGCCAGCACCATATGCGCCTGAACCAGTATGATGCAGCTACCGGTCACTTCGTCAAGACCCTTTTGACCGAGGACAACGAGGCCTGGATCGAGCCGCTCGACCCGATCGTATTCATCAAAGGGCGCAAGGATCTTTTCCTGTACCGGACGGACAACCGGGACGGATACCGGAATCTCTACCTTGCCGATACGCTCGGTACCCTCCGCCGGCTCACGGCCGTCGATGCGGATGTCCAGTACGTCGGAAATGACGGACGGTATGTCTACTACACCTCCGCAGAGGTCTCCCCGGTTGAAAATCACCTGTTCCGAATCGATGTAAAGATACCTTCTCTCAAAGGGAAAAAAGCCGCAGGAAGTGCCACACTCCGTAAATCAGCCTTTGGTAAACCCGCCAGACTTACACCGGACCGCGGATGGCACAGGATTTCGATGAACGAGAGCTGCACGGCTTTCATCGATACCTGGAGCAACCTCAATACGCCGAACGTCGTCGATCTGAGAAGTTGCGACGGGACGCGGATCGAGCGCCTTCTTGAAGCGGAAGACCCTCTCTCGCGCAGGGCCTCGTGCGAAGTGGACCTTGGGACCGTTCCGAGCGCGGACGGGCAGTTTGAGAACTACTACCGGCTGATCAAACCGCTCGGATTCGATCCGTCGAAGAAATATCCCGTTATCGTCTATGTCTACGGCGGTCCGCATTCCCAGCTGGTCCAGGACTCCTGGCTCGGCGGAATCCGTATGTGGGAGATGCTGATGGCCCAGAAGGGGTATTTGGTTTATATCCAGGATAACCGCGGTACCCAGAACCGCGGGGCGGCTTTCGAAAAGGCGATCAACCGCCGCTGCGGGCAGGAAGAGATGGCGGACCAGATGGTCGGAATCCGGAAACTCATGGATCTTCCCTACGTTGATACGGACAGGATCGGTGTCCATGGATGGAGCTATGGCGGATTTATGACCATTTCACTCATTACGAATTATCCGGAAGTCTTTAAGGTGGCGGTAGCCGGCGGACCGGTCATCGACTGGAAATGGTATGAAATCATGTACGGTGAACGGTATATGGACAATCCGGAGACCAATCCGGACGGTTTTGCCCTGACGAGTCTGATCAATAAGGCGAAAGATCTGAAGGGAAAACTGCTGATCTGCCAGGGAGCTATCGACAATACCGTTGTCTGGGAGCATAGTCTCAGCTTCGTTCATGAGTGTATCATCAACAACGTCCAGGTCGACTACTTCCCCTACCCCTGCCACGAGCACAACGTCCGCGGCAAGGACCGCGTCCACCTCATGGACAAAGTCACGATGTACTTCGAAGACTACCTCTAACTCTCCTCCCCTGAACTCTTTCCGCAGAAGAGCACGTTCCCGGAGCGGTGTGGGCGCCTGCTTCATGGCTCGTCCGGGGGCTCGAACTTCGTCATTTCGCTCTGCTTGCCAACTCGGTCTTTTAGCCGTCCGCCGAGCGTCCGTCTAAC
>CADANY010000026.1 GCA_902789395.1 uncultured Bacteroidia bacterium
TTCTGCATCGGTAAGTAATCTCGCCCAACTAATTGATTATCAATGATTTGCGAAGTTCTGCGCAATTCGAAAAAGTGTCGATTTTCGTATTGATTTTCAATTAATATTTAGCGAATTACAATAAATCTCTCAAAGATATTTCGAGAATGTCCAATTTCTTGCAATTTTTTCTACCACATTTCTACCACGCTTCCGAAGGAACGTGATCCCCTGGACATGAAGGCGGAACCCTCAAAAGAATGCAGGCTGTAGCGGTTTTTGGTCGCTACAGCCTGCATTTGAGGTTGAGATGAAAGGAAAGACTAACGGGGGTCAGTTATGTGCGGAAAGAGGGGACCACTTTCGATGGGATTTTCCAGTATATGCTCAAAAGATAGTATGAGAATCTGAAAAAGGCTGTCGGCCTGCTCGAGGATATTTTCCAAACAACCGACTTGTTTGATGTCAGCGGAATATGAAGGAAATGAAGGTTTTACCGCCTGAACTGCTTTCGGAATTCCCCGGGGGTGAGGCCGGTTTCGCGTTTGAAAAGGCGCGAGAACCAGGCAGGATTGGGAAGGCCCAGTTCTTCGGAGATGGCGGCGGCGCTCTGGGGCGTATAGGCCAGCAGGTATTTGGCTTCGTAGATAAGGGACTGATGGATATAGTGTTTGGGGTAATGGCCGCCCGCGGCATATACGGCTTCGCACAGGTAGTGCACGCTGATGCAAAGGGTGTCAGCGTAGAACCGCAGTTCACGCTGCTCCTGAAAATGGGCCGATACCAGGGACAGGAAATCCCGGAAGATTTCTTCTTTCCGGCCTCGGGGAGATTTTTCCTCTATGCGGGCGGAGCGTTTCACCAGGAGGGCATACTGCTCGAAGAGGGACTCCAGCAGCGGCCCGACGACGCTGTAAGGGAAAGGGGCCTTGCCGCAGAAACGCCAGAGAAGCCGGATGGTTTGCTCCACGTCTTTCTGCTCTTCGTTGGATATGGAAATGACCGTCTGTTTTTCCGCATCCAGCACGGACCGTTCTCCGTAGGCGATGACATGGCAAAGGAAATCGGTACTGACGTTGCGGATGTGCAGGAGCGACTTGTCTTTCAAGAGGGCCAGACAGGGCGCCTTCACCTCGAAGTGGAGCATGTCCAGCGTAAAGTCGGCCTTGCCGCGCATGACCAGCACGACGCGGTTCTCCGACAGACGGGCCGGAACACGCAGCAGCCGGAGGATGTCCAGCAGTACGCTCCGATCCACGTCCATGTGGATGGAGTATTCCTCGCGGGCAAAGTAGGGCCTTCCCTGCGTGAGGGATTCCAGGCGCTGCTTAACCTCGCCAATCGCCAGTTGATGGATGGTGTCTTGCATGTTGTTCTTCTATAAAGCCAATGCAAAGATATTGTTTTTCCTATATTATAAGCGGTATTTTCACAAACCTAATCAATACGGGATAATTTATTATCAATAAGGGATAACGCCGGAGCGGTGCATAGGAAGTACCTTTGCATCACGGATTAAAACCTTGGACCGATGAAGCACTATCTCAGCAAACTGGAAGATACCGTCCGCAGCCGCTGGACGCAGAAAGCCCTCTGCGATTACAAGGGGGATGAGTTTACATACGCGGACATAGCCCGCAGCATCGAGGAGTTCCGCCTTTTCCTTGCCGCTGCCGGTATAGAGAAAGGAACGAAAATGGCCTTATGCGGACGGAATTCCGCCCGCTGGGCGAGGACCTTCTGGGGCATTAACGTGGGAGGCTGCGTAGCGGTGCCGCTGCTTTCCGACTTCCATCCGGCCAGCATTTCGGCTCTGGTCACCCATTCGGACAGCATCCTGCTTTTTACTGATGCGGACATCTGGGAGAAACTATCGCCGGAGGACATGCCGGAGCTCCGCGCCTCCGTGAATGTCCGGACCGGGAAGCTCCTTTGGTACCGCGATGAAGACCTTGCCAAGGCCTGGGACGGCCGGGTGGATGCATTCCGGCTCCGTTTTCCGCAGGGCATGAGTCCCGAACAGGTGTCTTATCCTACTGATAACGAGGGAGACCTTGCCATCATCAACTATACTTCCGGCACCACCGGAAACCCCAAGGGCGTGATGCTCACCTACGGAGCCCTGTCCGACACGGACGATTTCAGCAACAGCCATTTCCCCAACCATCCGGGAGAGACCATCGTGTCGATGCTGCCGCTGGCGCATATGTACGGTCTGGCCATCGAGTTCATCCACCCCAACATCGACGGCGTGACGGTCTATTTCCTGGGGAAGACACCTTCGCCGACGACACTGCTCTCTGCAATGCGGGAAGTACGCCCCTATATGGTGGTGACGGTGCCGCTGGTGATGGAGAAGATTTATGCATCGGCCATCAAACCGGCCTTGGACGCCCGCAAGGGACTGCTGGCCATTCCCGGCCTTGGCTCCTTGGTTTACAACGCGGCCAGGAAGAAGATCCTCTCTGCATTCGGAGGCCGGGTGCGTTGCTTTATCATGGGCGGAGCCGCCCTCCGTCCGGAGGTGGAACGCTGTTTCCGAAAGATGCGGCTGCCGTATATGGTGGGCTACGGTATGACGGAGGCATGCCCGCTCCTGGGCTGGGAGTGGTGGAAGGACTTCGTGCCGGGCTCCTGCGGGAAGCCGGTCCATGAGATCCGCATTGATTCGGATGATCCGGCGCACATTGCCGGAGAAATCCAGGCCCGGGGAGCCAACATGACCGTCGGCTATTACAAGAATCCGGAGGCGGATGCCGCGGCTTTTACGGCGGACGGATGGTTCCGGACCGGCGACCTGGGGCTGATGGATGAGGACGGCAATATCTTCATCCGGGGGCGGCTTAAGTCCATGATCCTGAATTCTTCGGGACAGAACATTTATCCGGAGGAACTGGAGGCCGTACTGGCGGGATGTGAAAACGTGGCCGAATCACTGGTGCTGGACCGGGGTGGCAGGATTGTGGCGCTGGTATATCCCGACCATCCGGAGCAGATGGACAAGGAAACGCTCTACGACCTTCCCGAGCTCATCCGCTCGCAGGCCAACCGGTCGCTTCCTTCGTATAGCCGGATTGCCAAGGTGGAACTGGTGGACCGGCCTTTCGAGAAGACACCCAAGATGAGCATCAAACGCTATCTGTACAAATGAGAAAGGTCTGGGGCTTTGGCGATTCCATCCTGAAAGGGGCGGTGCTGTCCGACGGCCCTGCCGTGAAGTATACGCTGCTGCCGGAGGGCTTCCCGGAGCAGAGTCTGCGGCCGATGGGCTTTGAAGTGTGCAACCAGGCCCGTTTCGGAAGCACCATCGTGACGGGAAGTAAGATTATCGACAGGCATCTTTACAGTATTGCCGAAGGGGACATCGTGACGCTGGAATTCGGCGGGAACGACTGCGACTTCCCGTGGAAGGATATTGGAGGGAATCCGGATCTTCCCAAACTTCCGTTTACGCCGATTCAATCATTTACCGATACATACCGCTCAATCGTCCATTCCTGCCGGCAGAGGGGCGCCATGCCTGTAATGATGAGCCTTCCGCCGCTGGTGCCGGAGCGATTCTTTGATTTTGTGACAAGGGATCTTCCCGTGGAAGGCAAGGAGAATGTCCTCAGGTGGATGGATGGAAAGAAGGATTTTATCGGCAACTGGCACGAGAGGTACAATCTGGAAGTATTCCGTCTCGCCCGGGAGATGGACATCCCGCTCATTGACCTGACGACCCCTTTCCTGGTCCAGACGGACTATTTCAGGTTTATCTGCCGGGACGGCATCCATCCCAATGCGGAGGGGCATAAGTTGATGGCAGAAGCACTGATGGCGCAGTGGCCCTGGTGAATATAAAATCTACCCGGACCGTATCCTTGCATTACAAGAACTCGCCGAGCCACTTAACAATGCTTAATGTCAGTACTCTTCTCAAAGGAACTGAGGAAAGATGTCGAGAACTCCGAATTTATCGTGCCCCTTTCCTCAAAACTAGTTCGAATTCCGATTTGTCGAACACAAATCTACGAAAATATTGATTTAGTAGCAAATAAATACCTGGTCAAAAGAAAAGGGATTCTCGGTCAGCATGGCCGCTTCTGTGAAATCCCGATGTATCTCGCCGAATTTAACGGCGCTTACATAACGGATGTTGAACGTCAGTCAATTTCCAATAGACACAAGTATCTCCAAGCCATTGCTGACTTGGAGATTGTGAGCTTCATTTGAAGTAACTCTACGCGTGATGGTGGAATGCGTAGAGCTCGTACTGGCAGAACCCACTGCGCTCCTTGTAGCCCAGCGGGGATGCAATCTTGTTCTTCCGGAGCC